>CANLRI010000002.1 GCA_947493585.1 uncultured Planococcus sp.
TCCCGAACACGGAAGTTAAGCTCTTTTGCGCCGATGGTAGTTGGGGGTTTCCCCCTGTGAGAGTAGGACGTCGCTGGTCTATAATTTTGGTCCCGTGGTGTAGCGGTTAACATGCCTGCCTGTCACGCAGGAGATCGCCGGTTCGATCCCGGTCGGGACCGTCATTCCAAAAAGTGAGCACAGCGAACCCGCTGTGCTCTTTTTCTATGGAAACAATATATTTTGATTTGCAAGGCTATCTCCGCTAAACTATGAAAAGACTCAAACGAGGTGAAGAGACATGGGCTTTACAATTACAGTGCAATCGCCGGAACAGACAGAGAAGCTTGCCATTCTACTGGCTTCGCTTTTACAGCCTCAAGATCTTCTAACACTTGAAGGTGACTTAGGGGCAGGCAAGACGACTTTTACTAAAGGATTGGCCAAAGGACTCGGCATCAAACGGACCGTCAATAGCCCCACTTTCACTATTCTTAAGCAATATGAAGGCCGATTAAACCTGAATCATTTCGATGTATATCGCTTGGAAAATAGTGATGAAGATATCGGTTTTGATGAATTATTTGCAGAAGATGCTGTGTCGGTAATTGAATGGGCTCAGTTCATAGAAGATTATTTGCCGGAGGAACGTTTGGATATAGTGATTCGCCGCTTGTCTGAAGAGGGGCGTGAAGTGGAGTTTAATCCGCACGGTGTCCGTTACGAAAACTTATGCAGGGAGCTAATGCAATGATTTTAGGAATCGATACATCGAATTCGCCGCTAGCTATCGCTTTGGTGAAAGACGATACAGTATTAATAGAAGAAACTCAAAATTTAAAGATCAATCATTCTTTAACTGCTATGCCTGCAGTAGAAGAATTGATGAAAAAAGCAAAAATTGCTCCAGCGGATTTAACGCAGATTGTTGTCGCGGAAGGGCCTGGATCTTATACAGGCGTTCGAATTGGCCTGACAATCGCGAAAACTCTCGCATGGTCGTTAAAAATTCCGTTGATCACAGTATCAAGTTTGAAGGCTCTTGCAGCGAACGGACAAGGATTTAACGGTATGGTTTGCCCTATCATGGATGCAAGGCGCGGTACTGCTTTTACAGCACTTTATGACGGTGTTGATCTGGCGACAGTCATTTCAGATCGCCATAGTGACTTTAGAGAGTTTCTGGAACAAGTCCAGACCCATGGGCAGCCGGTTTTATTTACAGGAGTTGACCTTGAAATTCACCGTCCAGCGATCGAGGAAGTGCTCGGAGATTTGGCACATTTTGCGCCATTCCAAAATAGATTGCCGAGAGCATCGAATTTGATTGCCTTGGGAGCAGCTGAAGAAGCGAAAGAAGTACACCATACGGTTCCTGAGTATCGCCGAATTACAGAGGCAGAAGCGAATCTTACAAAAACGATCGAAGGACAAAATCAATGAGCGAATCTGTGAAGTTCAGGAAAATGACCATTCACGAGGTGGATGCAGTTTATGAGATTGAAAAGCAGTCATTTACGCTCGCATGGACAAAAGAGGCATTTGAACAAGAGATGCTGAAGAATGAATTTGCTTATTATGTGCTGGCCGAAACGGCAGAGGGAATCGTCGGTTACTGTGGAATGTGGCTTGTCATGGACGAGGCCCATATTACAAATATCGCTATTTCACCCAAAGAACGCGGCAAGAAGTTCGGGGAAGCATTGATGAGAGAGGCAATGGAAACTGCAAAAGCGCAAGGTGCGAGACTGATGACTTTGGAAGCACGTGTCAGCAATATAGCTGCGCTTAATTTATACAAAAAATTAGGATTTCAAAATGGTGGCATTCGAAAAGGGTATTATACGGATAACCAGGAAGATGCCATAGTAATGTGGGTGAATTTTGATGAATGAAGATATTTTCGTGTTGGGAATAGAAACGAGTTGTGATGAAACTGCGGCTTCAGTCGTGAAAAACGGGACAGAGATCATCTCCAATGTGGTTGCATCTCAAATCGAGAGCCATAAGCGCTTTGGTGGTGTGGTACCGGAAATTGCGTCGAGACATCATGTTGAGCAAATCACGATTGTGATTGAAGAAGCCCTGCAGCAGGCGAATCTAGCGCCAGCTGAATTATCTGCGGTGGCGGTAACAGAAGGCCCGGGTCTTGTCGGGGCTTTGCTGGTTGGTGTCAATGCAGCGAAGGCGTTTGCGTTTGCGCATAGTTTGCCGCTGGTGGGCGTGCATCACATCGCAGGTCATATCTATGCGAATCGACTGGAACAGGAAATGGAGTTTCCGCTGTTATCGTTGGTCATTTCAGGAGGGCATACGGAGTTGATCCTCATGAAAGAACATGGTGATTTTACAGTGATCGGCGAAACCAGAGACGATGCCGCAGGAGAAGCCTACGATAAAGTAGCGAGAACATTAAACTTGCCATATCCGGGAGGACCTCATATCGACCGGTTGGCGCATCAAAGTGTGGAAGCAGTCGATTTTCCGCGGGTTTGGCTGGAAGAAGGATCGTATGATTTCAGCTTTAGTGGATTGAAATCGTCCGTGTTGAACTATATGCATAATATGAAGCAACGCGGGGAAACCCCTGTGCCTGAAGCTGTAGCTGCAGGATTCCAAAACAGTGTCGTGGAAGTCGTAACGGCAAAGACTTTGCGCGCTGCAAGGGAATTCGGCGTGAAGCAAGTGATTGCAGCTGGCGGTGTCGCAGCCAATAAAGGGCTTCGCAAATCCCTTACCGAGACCTTTGAAAAAGAGAATATCCCTTTCTTCATTCCGCCACTGCCGCTTTGTACAGATAATGCCGCAATGATCGCCGCAGCTGGAACGGTGATGTACGAAAAAGGATTAACAGGAAATATGGCCATGAACGGGCGCCCAGGCATGTCTTTAAGCTCATGGATTTAGCTGAAAGCATTACCGCAATTTATTGAGAATTGCGGTAATGCTTCTTTTTTTATGAATAATATCCAAATGTTACAAGGACATAGAAATGTATTTTCTGTCAATAGAGAACATTTGTACTTATGCACAATTTGTGAATAAGCTGTTAACAACCTATCGATAAATAGTGGATTTCCTATATATTGTAGGGGTAGAGGTGGAAAACTATGTGGATAAAAGAAAAAGTTCTTGTGGATAATGTTCATAACTCTGTTGATAGTTGATTTTACAACTTTTCTATTGTGTACAAATCTGTTGAAATATTTATTTCGACAAATGGTATTGACCTATATGTAGGGAAAAGAAAAAACCGCATACCCAGTATGCGGTTAAGAATTCATTTCTTCAAGTTGTTCTTGCAGTTCAAGCCATTCGGCCATGGTTTCTTCATGTGAGTGCTTCAGCTCTTCGAGACGTGATTGCAACGGCATGACGCGTTCATGGTCCTGGAAAATATCCGGTTCGCATAGCTGTTCTTCAATCGCTGCGATTTCTTCATCTAGAGATTCCATGGCTTGTTCAATTTCAGTATTTCTCCTGACTAACTGGCGTTCAAGTTTCTTTGCCTCTTTATCGATTTGCGAAGTGGAAGTAGAAATTTGTGTTTCCGGCTGTTTCGCTTTTGCCTCGAGTGCATCAAGTGCCGCGAGTTCTTCAGTTTCGAGTTTTTTCTCTATATAGTAATCGTAATCGCCCAAGTACTCAGTTGTGCCGTCACGGGATAATTCCACCACTTTCGTAGCGATCCGGTTCATAAAGTAACGGTCATGGGACACGAATAATAGCGTGCCTGGATAATCGATGAGGGCATTCTCGAGTACTTCTTTGCTATCGAGGTCCAAATGGTTAGTCGGCTCATCCAGCAGCAAGACATTAGCTTTTTGCATCATGAGCTTGGCGAGTGCCACACGGGCTTTTTCGCCGCCTGATAAAGTTGATACCGGCTTTAAGACATCGTCGCCTGTAAACAGGAATCGGCCGAGGATGCCGCGTATGTCTTTTTCATTCACTTGAGGATAGTCGTCCCATAATTCGTTGAGGACGAGCTTATTGCCTTTTAAATTGGCCTGTTCCTGATCGTAATAGCCGAATTGGATGCCGGTGCCGTAATGAATATCGCCAGCGAGTGCCGGCAATTCCTTCATGATGGTTTTGAGCAGCGTCGATTTGCCGACACCGTTCGGCCCGACAAGTGCGAGGCTATCGGTGCGATAAAGTTTTAGTGAGATGTTATTTGACACCGCATGTTCACCATAGCCTACTGACAGCGATTGGACGTTCAAGACGTCATTGCCGCTTTGCTTTTGGATATCGAAGCCGAAGCGTGCTGATTTTTCGTCGCCTTCCGGAGCTTCCATCCAATCGGTCTTCTCGAGCACACGACGTCTGCTTTGTGCCATTTTGGTGGTGGATGCACGGACCAGGTTGCGGGCAACGTAGTCTTCGAGCTTGGCTTTCTCGCTTTGTTCTTTCTCATAATGTTTGCGGTCGAGTTCATATTGCTTCGCTTTTTCGCTCAAATAACGGCTGTAGTTGCCGGTGTATTTACGGACCTTCTTGCGCGACACTTCGTAGACGAGCGTGACGACTTGGTCGAGGAAATAGCGGTCATGGGAGACGATGAGCAATGCGCCCGGGTAATTCTTCAAGTAGTTTTCAAGCCAGCTCAAGGTTTCGATGTCCAAGTGGTTGGTCGGCTCATCGAGAATCAAGAGCTGCGGCTTGGCAAGCAGAAGCTTCGCTAGCATGAGGCGGGTTTTCTGGCCACCTGACAGGGAAGTGATTTTCTTTTCGTAGTCTTCCGGATAGAACTTCATGCCATGAAGGACTGCGCGGGTATCGGCTTCGAACTGATAACCCCCGGCATCTTTGAAGTTGGTTTGCAGCAAGTCATACTCCTGCATGACCTTGGCGTTGCGTTCTGCGTCATTGTAGACATCGGGGTCAGCCATCGCGGCTTCAAGATGGCGCAATTTTGCTTCTTGTTCGCGGAAATGAACGAAGATCTTCATCATTTCCTCCCATACCGTAGCGTCTGAATTCAAGTCGGTTTGCTGTTCCAAATAGCCAATTGTTAAATCTTTTGGCATGATCAAATCGCCGCTGTCGTAGGACATTTCCCCAGCGATAATTTTTAATAATGTGGATTTTCCGGCACCGTTGCGGCCGACGAGTGCAACCCGGTCGCGATGCTGGACTTCAAGTTTGGCGCCTGAGATGATTTCCTCGGCACCGAATGATTTATGGATTTGATTGACTTGCAATACGATCATTAGGGTCACCTCTATTCTTCTTAAGTGTAGCTGATGGGCGTGCGCTTCGCAATTGCGCAAGCCTTTACATATCAAGGCCTGTCATGTAAGATTGAAACGATTTGACAACAGTTTAGAAGGAAGCGATCCCATGCTTGACGAATCCCACAAAATCCCGCAAGCGACAACAAAGCGGCTGCCTCTGTATTACCGATTTCTCCAGAATTTCGCTAACGCTGGCCAGAAACGCATCTCCTCGCAGGAGTTGAGTGAAGCGATGAAAATCGATTCAGCGACCATCCGGCGCGACTTTTCCCATCTTGGGGCACTCGGCAAAAAAGGCTACGGCTATGACGTGCAGGAGCTTTTGGCGTTTTTCCGCAAGACGCTCGACCAAGACGAAGCGACCAATGTCGCCTTGATCGGTGTCGGAAGCCTTGGCAGCGCATTTTTGAAATACAATTTCCACCGCAATCATAATACGAAAATCATTCTCGCCTTTGATACGAATAGCCCTCATGAAGGGAAACAAATCAGCGGCATCGATACGTACCATCCGGATTTGATTGAAGAGAAGATCAAGCAGTATGGCGTTGAAGTAGTCATTTTGACGGTGCCATCCCGGTCGGCCCAAGAAGTCACTGACCGGCTCGCCCAGACAGACATTAAAGGCATCCTCAACTTCACGCCGGTGCGCATTTCCGTGCCGGAACATATCCGCGTGCAGACGATTGATTTATCGGTCGAACTGCAAACTTTGATCTACCAGATCAAGCATGATTAACATAAAACCTTCACATTTGAACGGCCTTTGGAAATAGCCAAAGAGCCGCGTTTCATGTACACTAGAAGCATACTACAGGAGGTGTCTGATATGGCTCCAGGTCCACTAAGTTTAATCATCATCGGGATTGTCGCCTTGTTGATTTTCGGCCCGAAAAAATTGCCGGAACTAGGCAAAGCATTCGGTTCTTCCCTGCGCGAATTCAAAAACGCGACAAAAGGATTGGCTGACGACGATGAAGACGATAAGAAAGTCAAAAACGATCTAGATAAGAAAGACGAGCACAAGTAACACGATAGGATGTTTGTCCGATGAACCAACAAAATGAAATGACGGTAGTTGAACATATAGGTGAACTCAGAAAACGGCTGGCCTTGATAGTCGTTTTCTTTCTGTTCGCGCTCATTGCGGGATTCTTCCTCGCCGAGCCGCTGATCCGCTATTTGCAATTTAGCGAAGAGGCGCGGAATCTGACCTTGAATGCGTTCAAGATTACCGATCCGATTAAGATATATATGCAAGTCATGATGATTTTGGCATTGATCATCACGTCGCCATTGATTATGTACCAATTCTGGGCATTCATCAGCCCCGGACTTTCTGACCGGGAGCGGAAAGTGACGCTTGGGTATATCCCGTTTTCCTTGTCGTTGTTTATCGGCGGGATTGCGTTTTCCTATTTGGTGTTGTTCCCGTATGTCATCGGATTCATGCTCAATATTTCGGAGAACCTGGATATCCAGGAGACGATCGGGATCAATGAGTATTTCCAGTTCTTGTTCCAAATTACCTTGCCGTTCGGCTTTATCTTCCAGCTGCCGGTATTGATGTTGTTTCTGACGCGTCTTGGCATTTTGACGCCGATGATGATGACGAAGTACCGGAAGTATGCGTATTTGGCGCTGGTGACGATTGCCGCGTTCATTACGCCGCCGGATATTATTTCCCATATGATCGTGACATTGCCGCTGATTTTATTGTATGAATTCAGTGTAGTTATTGCGCGCATCGGATATCGCAAATTCCTGCGGGCAGAACAGCAGCAGGCCATTGCAGAACAGACAGAAGACCTTCCGCCGAAATGATGGCGGGAGGTTTTTTGTTTGGAATGAAAAGTATCTAAATCAGAAAAAACCGCGTCAGCTCTTAACACTGGCGCGGAGGGGGATTTATGGGAATGGGAATATGATTAGGATTTCTCATGAAAATCAATCTTCGAAAGATAGGTTAATCGGTTCTTCCATTAGCTCATTTTCCAATTGCATATTGGTTGTTGGGGTATTGGCATCCACTGTTTGGAAAGACAGCCCGTCGATCCAGACACTGCCTTTGCCGGATAGCAACACCCCGAATGAGATAGCTGCGCTGCTGTCCGGGACATCGAGAACAATGGCGTAGCGGTTCCACTTGGTGGTGCCGATGAGCGGGCGGTTGCTCATATTGTCGAATTGTAAAACGTCTTCTGATGAATTGTCGACACGCATCCATAGGCCTGCGAAATGTTGGACGTCTTTCGTTTGGATAAATCCGGACAGTTGAATGCGCTGTCCGCGGTAACGGTCGGCTTTAAACTGCTGCATCATCGTGGCGAATTCTTCATCATCTGCGGAATCGGTTGATTTTAGGTATCCCGATGCTCGCCCTTGATGGATTTCTTTTCGGTCAGTGCCGATTACGTAATGGTCGGGATGGCTGCCGCTGATGAACCAGCCTTTAGGATGTTCAGTCATTTTTGTTTCCTCCTTTTGTAAGTACAGGGCGTTCATGATTTTGCGGTAACGTCCAGGGGGCAGTTGATAAACTTTCTTGAAAGCGCGCGTGAAAGCTTCTTGGGATTCAAATTGATAGAAAAAGGCAATATCGATAATACGTTCATCGGTATACAAAAGCTGGCTAGCTGCATTGGCAAGACGTCTTTGTCGTATGTATTCAATAGCGGATATGCCAACAGTTTTTTGAAATATGCGGTGAAAATGATATTGAGAAAATCCGGAAACCGCTGCGATCTCATTAGCTGAAATGCCCTCATGCAAATGGGATTCTATCCATTGGATGGTCTGCTGAATGAAGTGTTCGTAATTCACAATGTCTCACCTCCTTCTACGCTTTATCATAAAGTAAAGCAGACTTACATTTTTGATTTTTATTGCTTTCTTATTGTGAAGGCATAAAAACCGCCACTCCAATAAGGGAGTGGCGGTTTTTGGGTTATTGCAGATTTTCCATTTGTTTGATGAAGGTTTCGATCTTGTCCATATTGAGCTGGATGAGCATGACGTAGCCGTTCAGTAGGATGTGCGCGATGATCGGGGTGATGATGCGCTTGGTCCGCTGATAAAGGGCTGCCAGAATCAATCCAGTCGTGAAGTAGAGCAAGAGATGCGTGAACTCGAGATGGACGAGTGCGAAGACGAGTGCCGAGATGGCCGTCGCGATCCAGAAGTTCATCGTTTGGTTCAAGGAGCCGAAGACAACTCTGCGGAAGACGAGTTCTTCCAGAATCGGGCCGAACAAGACGACCGCGATAATTGCGTACGGCACGACTTCAGCGATTCGTACGAGCGTCTGGGTATTGGCGGATCCCGGGTCGATGCCGATCGCCATTTCGATCATGGCCGCGATTGATTGCCCGATGATCAACAGCAAAAAGCCGAGGATGCCCCAGCCGATTGCTGCGGGCAGGCTTGATTTTTTGCCTTTCCAAATATTGAAGAAGTTGCGGTCACGTAAGATGAGAACCATCGTAACTAAAAAGCCGACGCCCATCGTCAAGAAAATCAGCCAGCCAGATGTCGAAGCGCGGGCGGTGGCATCGTCAAGCCCCTGATCGCGGAAATAGCCGAGCGTCGGGCCGATAAAGAGGATCGGCATGAGTTGGACGGCTACGAAGACGAGCAGGACCAGGAGCGGCGTGCGCATGTTTTTGCGCTTATAGCCTTTCGCTTTCGAAGAAGAGGCGGTTTTATCGGTTGAGGTCATGTAGTCAAATTCCTTTCTTTTCGCGTGCTCCTTTTATTGTAGGGCTTAACGGAAAAAGGCGCAAAGAATTCAAAACGCCCTAAGGTTTCTGCTTGCAATTAACTGAACATTTTATTAAACTTATCTATGGGTTAGCACTCAAGACTAGAGAGTGCTAAACGACTAGAAGCTATTTAATTTGAGGAGGGTGTTTCAATTGTTAAGACCATTAGGAGATCGTGTCATCATTGAGCTCGTCGAAAAGGAAGAAAAGACATCTAGCGGAATCGTCTTGCCGGGATCGGCGCAGGAAAAGCCGCAGGAAGGCAAAGTGATTGCGGTAGGGAATGGACTTATCCGTGAAAACGGACAGCGCACAGAGCTGGACGTAACAGAAGGAGACCGCGTCGTGTTTTCGAAATATGCGGGCACAGAATTGAAATACGAAGGCAAAGAATACTTAATTTTACGTGAAAACGACATCCTTGCGATTGTCGGCTAAATAAGCATAAATTCTATTTATATAGGAGGAACCGAATCATGGCAAAAGAAATTAAGTTCAGTGAAGATGCACGCAGCCTGATGCTGCAAGGTGTAGATAAATTAGCGGACGCAGTCAAAGTAACGCTTGGGCCAAAAGGGCGCAATGTCGTGCTTGAGAAGAAATTCGGCACGCCGCTTATTACGAACGATGGCGTAACGATCGCCAAAGAAATCGAACTTGAAAACGCGTTTGAAAACATGGGCGCGAAACTTGTGGCGGAAGTGGCTTCCAAAACAAACGATATCGCAGGTGACGGTACGACAACTGCGACAGTTCTTGCACAAGCGATGATCCGTGAAGGCTTGAAGAACGTCACAGCTGGCGCCAACCCTGTCGGCATCCGCCGCGGCATCGAACTTGCTGTGGAAAGCGCAGTTACTGGATTGCAATCCATTTCCCAGCAAATCGAAGGCAAAGAATCGATCGCGCAAGTAGCGGCCATTTCTTCTGGCGACGAGGAAGTCGGCAAATTGATCGCAGAAGCAATGGAGCGCGTCGGCAACGATGGCGTCATCACATTGGAAGAATCACGCGGCTTCACGACGGAACTTGACGTTGTGGAAGGGATGCAATTCGACCGCGGCTATCAGTCTCCTTACATGGTGACGGATTCCGATAAAATGGAAGCAGTTCTGGAAAACCCGTTCATCCTTGTCACTGACAAGAAAATCGGCAACATCCAGGAAATCCTTCCAGTACTCGAGCAAGTCGTTCAGCAAAGCAAACCGCTACTCATCATCTCTGAAGATGTTGAAGGCGAAGCGTTGGCAACACTTGTCGTGAACAAATTGCGCGGCACATTCAACGCAGTAGCTGTGAAAGCTCCTGGATTCGGCGATCGCAGAAAAGCGATGCTTGAAGACATTGCTGCACTTACTGGCGCTGAAGTGATCACGGAAGATCTCGGTCTTGACCTGAAATCCACAAATATCGCACAACTTGGACGCGCAGCGAAAGTCGTTGTTTCGAAAGACAACACGACAATCGTTGAAGGCAATGGTGATTCCGAGAAAATCATCGCACGCGTGGCGCAAATCCGCAGCCAATTGGAAGAAACGACTTCTGAATTCGACCGCGAAAAACTGCAGGAGCGCCTCGCGAAACTTGCTGGCGGCGTAGCAGTCATCAAAGTCGGCGCAGCAACTGAAACAGAATTGAAAGAGCGTAAACTGCGCATTGAAGACGCATTGAACGCAACACGCGCAGCGGTTGAAGAAGGCATCGTGGCAGGCGGCGGTACAGCGCTTATCAATGTCTACAACCAAGTGGCGCAAATTGCGACAGAGCAAGAAGGCGACGTCGCGACTGGCATCAACATCGTGCTCCGTGCACTTGAAGAGCCGGTTCGCCAAATCGCAACGAACGCTGGCCTTGAAGGCTCGATCATCGTTCACCGCCTGAAAACGGAAGAAGTCGGCATCGGCTACAACGCAGCAACAGGCGAATGGGTCAACATGCTTGAACAAGGCATCGTAGACCCAACGAAAGTGACGCGTTCTGCATTGCAAAACGCAGCCTCTGTTGCAGCGATGTTCCTGACAACTGAAGCAGTTGTCGCTGACATCCCTGAACCAGCAGGACAAGGCGGCGGCATGCCTGATATGGGTGGCATGGGCGGCATGATGTAAAAAGAACTCCCGAACCTTGTTAATACAGGGTTTCGGGAGTTTTATTTTTGTTTCGGGCAACAATTGGGCAATAATGAAATTAAAACCGCTCATTTATTGCAGTTTTTCAGTCAAAGTGGAAAGGTGACTGCTGAACAATTGAGAAGATATTTCTTTGGTATTTCGGGTCATATGAGTGTAAATGTTCATTGTGGTATTAATATCTGAGTGGCCTACTCTTCTTTGAATCTCTCCAATAGGGACATTGGCTTCAATCAACAATGAAATATTGGTATGCCGGAAGCTATGAGGCGTTATGTGTTTCGTGGTGTCCATTTTTTTCATGAGTCGCTGCAAACGTGTAGCGATTTTTTTAATTGTCGGCGGGTAACCTTGCTCATCCGCAAAGATGAACCCTTGATCGTGATACACTCTTCTATTTTTCATTTTCGTTTCTTTTTGCGTTTTTAAGTGGACTTTAATTAGCTGGATTACGAAAGGATCTAATTCAAATTTACGGATAGAACCCTTTGTCTTTGGAGTCAGCATTTTATAGTCCTTCTTATTATTTGTGGGATTAAAATATGTTTTCGTTATGCTTACTTCGTTTGTATTGAAGTTGATGTCTGATTCTTTCAAGACCACCAATTCACCAATCCGCACACCCGAATAAGCCAGAGTGGAGAATATTTCGAGATCTCCTTTCAATCCTTCATTCTTTGCTAGGAGAAGAAACTCAGTCAATTCCTCCCGATCTAAAAACTTTTCAATCTCTTCCGCTTCTTCATTCACTTCGTCTTTTACCATGCGGGGCTTCTCAAAATGCTCAGTAGGATTGTATCTAATCAATTTCAGTTTATGGGCATGAGCAAAGATCATGCGGCCAGTAGTGTGTATGCTATCCAAGTAATTGGCACTTATAGAGCTACTTAGGTCGTCCATATACGACTGATACATGTTCATAGTGATGCTGCTAATAGGATGATGTTCCCATTCATCCAGGAGGCGTTTTGCGGCTATGGAGCGTGCTCTAACACTGGAAACCTTTGCCCGCTTCTCGTAATGCGCTACCCATTGCTTGAAGAAGTCCCCGAAAGTCATAGTTGATTCTTTCAAATATGTGCCTTGTTTCAATTCTTCTTCGATTCGCCGGGCTTCATTCTTAGCAGCGGTCTTTGTACGAAAACCGGATTTTCTAATTTTTGTATACTTACCGGAAACCGGATCTTTCCCCGCACTGATAACGTATTCCCAAGAGCCATTCTTTTCTCGAATATGCGCCATGTTAATTCCTCCCCTAGAATTTTAGTCATTTTTCTCGTTCTTTTTTCTTTCTCGATACTGTTTTTGTCTATGGGCTAATGCACAACGGCTTTCTTTTTCAAATACTGGATCATAAGAACAAAATTTCTGATCGCTTCTCAAGCTTAAGAAGGGCGTGTTGCAGTGAAGGCATCTCTTTAATTCGCCACCTTCTGCTATGTTAGCTATCTGCCAGTAAATAATTTCTATTAATGTGTCATTAACGAAGTAGGACTGAAAATGTTTATCTTTAAAAGTTACTTTTCTACGAATAGGTTTCATATTCTTGTTCAAGACTGTTTCAACTAACTCGATTCCAAAGCGCATTGGTTCTAACTCTAACCAAGGATACCCATTCATACTAACTTCTCCAAGAGTTGCCAAAGGGTTTTGCCTATTGATTGGCGATTCTTTAACCTCGATTTCATGACCCTTTATTAGTTTAACTATTGAAGATTCATCTTCTTCTTGAATGGAGGTCAACAATTCTAAAACTAAGCGTACTGTCTTTATGTGTTGCTGAATCCATTCAAGAGTTTCGGGGGCGAATTCATCAAGGTATTTAGATCTCTCCCACAAGAAATTATGTTTAAAGTGCTGACTTGCTTCTTCGTGTGCTTTTTCCATAGCAATCTTAGTTGTACGAGGAAGTTTTTTGCTGCCTAATACACCATAGCGGGAAACGAACTTTAATATTTCGTTTTCCTTCTCAGGATTTAACTTTCCAAAGATACTGGGCAATTGAGTTACTGACGCATGATAAAAATAACTAACAGGTTCACCGCTGGCTACTAATACCCTCCCATTCGTCTTATCTAAAGGGTGATCAACAAACTCATATTTTGACATAACTGGAAGGCCGGATGCGAATCCGGCTTTTATAGATTCTTCAAACCCATCAAATTTCATTTAAGATACTCCTTTCTAAAATAGTAACGGTTTTTACTACGGTATTACCGTATTGACCTAGAACGGCAAAAAAGATAACATTAGGTTTAAGAAAAGAAGTAGTAACCCTTTTTCAAATAATAACATCGTTACTATCTTCTTACAATATATAGAGGGGAGGTTATCTTGATGATTAAACGTAATCCCGAAGTAAGGAAAGCAAAGGGCAAGATTCCTGCATGGATCATTGCAGAGAAGATGGGCATTCACGAAAAAACTTTATATGCATGGTTGCGTTTCGACTTGTCGGATGAAAGAAAAGAAGCTGTCTTAAATGCTATTCGTGAAGTTAAGGAAGAAAATAACGTCCAATAAAAAAAGGAGGAAAACCAATGATTAAAAAGCTATTCAAAACTCACCATCCGTTAGTTTCAAAGAAAGAATTGCATATCCAAGAGCACCAAAGAGTATGGCGACAAAAAGGCGCACTGCTAAAAAATATGCGAAAGAGAGCGGGTATCAGCGTAGCGGACATGGCCTGGCTTTTAAAAGTAAGCCCCGGGCGCTTGTATCGCTTTGAGGCAGGTGAGCCTGTCCGGGATGCCAAGTTGCTTGAAGCCTCTTATGTGAACGTTATGCGCTATGGGGAAATGAAGGTTTTGCTGCTTGAAATCATGAAATTGATGGAAGGAGTGGGGTTGAATGATTCACATCGAATTAAATGAAGAAGAATTGAAGGATATATATATCAAGATGGTGGAGCAGCGGCTAACCGAATTGGAAGCGGAAACCTTCTTCCTGGACAGCAAGCAGCTTCAGAAGTTTACGGGGATGGGGTGGAATAGCATTGTCACTCATTTACTAAGTGACCCGAACTTTCCACAGCTTAGAAACGGAAATCGCTGGCTTTTTCCGAGGCAAGAAGTGGAGAAATATCTTCAAAGATACTATGAAGCGGTTCGGGATAGTGGCGGAGATATTATCAAACATAAGAGGAAGTGAAAACGATGGATAACCGGAATTTCATACTAGCGAAAGCATATGTAGAAAAGCTGGGGTGGTCTGTGTTTCCTATCGTTCCGAAGAGTAAAGCACCTCTGACTAAGAATGGCTTTAAAGATGCAACAAAGAATCTCGATCAAATACAAGAATGGTGGACGAAAACCCCGAAAGCTGGGGTTGGTATCCCAACCGGAGAGATTAGCGGAATCATCGTATTAGATGTAGATCCGAGGAATGGCGGAGATATATCATTGGAACGCTTAATTACTGAATATGGCGAACTTCCCGACACAGTCCATTGTTTAACAGGGGGCGGGGGCGATCATTACTATTTTAAATACGATGAACGCATTAAAAAAAGCAGATTGCCACAGTACCCAGGCATCGACTTTCAAAGCAATGGAAAGTACATTGTTGCCCCTGGGAGCATTCATCCGAATGGAAGAAGCTATGAATTTGAAGAGTCCAGCAAGCCCGTTTTAACGCCCATAGCAAAGCTTCCCGAATGGCTTATAACCTTAATAAGTATTAATGAGCGTAGTGGACGACAAACGCCACAAAGACACGAGAGCAGCTATTGGAGCGACTTGATGAAAGGGATCTCAGAAGGGGGACGCAACCAAGCTGCAACCTCTTTAGTCGGCCACTTACTGAGACGCTATGTTCACCCCGACATTGTTGTTGAATTGGTTCACCTTTGGAATAGCCGAAATACACCGCCATTAGATCCCAGCGAATTAGAAAGGGTCTTCGATTCCATTGGTAAATCTGAATTAGAACGCAGACAGAAAGGAGGGATACAATGACCGGGTATATGGAAAAGCTCAAAGAATTTGAAGAAAAAAAAGAACCTTCCCCACAATGGGAAAGGCCAATCAATTTTGATAGTAAGGCGTTGCCAGCCTTTAATACAGATGTATTTGCACCGTGGGTTAAGAAGTATATAGACGGCGTAGCGGAGACGACACAAACCCCTGTGGACGCTTCCGCCATTGCAACTATATCTGTTCTTTCTACTATACTTTCAAAAAAATCGTATGTCAAAGTGTCGAGAGAATGGAAAGAACCGCTTAACACTTATGCGATTATGGGGCTTCCCCCAGGTAACAGGAAGTCGGGCGTGTTCAAATTACTAACCGATCCGATAACACTTTTCGAGAAAGAAGAGAGGGAGCGTTTGCTTCCCCAAGTCAAACAGCAGCAGGCTATCTTGAAAGCAAAGAAAAGCCGCTTGGAGAGTCTTAATAGCCAGTACGGTAAAAAGGGCGATGAGAGCATTTTAAAGGATATTGAAGTCCTGGCTCGTGAGATTGAAGCGGAAGAGATTGTCACAATCCCCCGCCTGATTACGAATGATGTCACAGTGGAAAAGCTAGGTCTGCTCATGGCAGAACACAATGAAAAAATGTCTGTACTGTCAGCAGAAGGAGCGGGCGCATTAAATAGCATGGCTGGTCGCTATGACAAAGGGTCAGTAGATGCCAGCATGAACCTCTACCTAGAAGCGCACCCAGGCGACACAGTGACCATTGACCGCATGGGGCGAGAGTCCATTCATTTGGATGAACCTTCATTAACTATTGGTCTATTCATCCAACCGGAAACCGTGCGTAGTTTGCCCGCTTCATTTAACGAGAGAGGCCTTATGCAACGCTTTCTGTATGCCTTCCCTGAGTCGATGGTGGGTTATCGGTTGTCTACCCCTAAGTCGATAGATGAGAGCGTGAGAGCGGCGTATTTAAGCAATATGAAGCGATTGCTTGAGTACCAACCGGACACGGCATTGATGCTTAATCTTTCGAGAGAAGCGGTAGCCGCAGAGATTCAGAACCGGGAAGAAATCGAAGTCATGCTACAAGACGATGGGGAGCTGGGAGGCATCCGGGAATGGGGATCTAAACTAGCCGGGCAGATTATCCGAATAACTGGCCTTCTCCATTTTGCAGATAACATCCAGCACTTCCCGAACATCCCGTCTGAGGTCAGCAAAGAAACATTTGAAGCGGCCAAGTCTTTGAGAAGTTACTTTATAGCTCATGCAAAAGAAGCTTATGGAGTGATGGAGTCAACAGATGATGAGAAAGAGCAGAAATACATTTTCAAAAAGCTTTCTGAAAGATTCAAGGGGGAAGCGGTTGTCCAGCATCAAGAGTTATGGCAATTACTTAAAAAGAAATATAAAAAAGTGGCGGTAATGGATAATGCCATATCACAACTAGAGGGACGAAATTTTATCCGAATTGCTTATGAAGGAAGAAGGAAAGTCATTCAAATTAACCCTTCATTTCATAAAGCCACAAAAACACCCCCTAATACCCCTAATGATGGTCAAACCCAAGCGGGACAAGGGGTAGAACTAAGGGGGAGTAAAACCCTAGTAGACCCTAAAGCCCCTACTAGTACCCCTATTAGGGGCAAACTAGGGGAACTAGGGGAAGCTAGGGGCGAGAGTATCCCTAACGAAACACCAACGGAGAGTAGGGACGAACGGCGATTAGGGGAATTAGGGGTCAAATCTGAGGAAGTTATAAAAATTAATGAAGATGGAAGCGGATTGCTATGATTGATCTCATTTCCAAAAGCAATAGCATGGGACATGAATTGGAAGAAGAAAGCGGCCACATCAAAATTGAGAACGCCGCTTCTCTCCCTGATGACTTAAAAGCCGAATTGATTCAGCATAAAGCGGAGTTAGTAGAATCCTTGAAAAGAGATAAACAAATCCGCTCAATCGGCGCACAAATCGGAATACCTGGGATGCTTTACGCTTGGACAGTCAGCCATTCCAGTGCTGCATATATGGAAGAAACGGCTACAGGATGGATTGCCTACCGTGAAAGCTATGTCCCTGGGAAGAGAAAGGCGAATAGCTGCAAGGTGATCTGTGAGGGGAACACGTTTGACTATGTGTTCACTCAATACGAAAAGTACATTGCGTATGTCAATAAAATGAGGAGGCAAAACGGATGACCATTGTAAAAGAAGATCCTATCAAAATTGCTTATACATGGGAATACGAAAAACTATCCGCAAGAAAGCGAGAAACCATTCAAAGGTGGATCAAGCAGAACGTTGAACCCCACCGAATCAAAACCTATAGAGGTGTTACTTCTCATGCAATTAAACATCTATTTGAAGAATCAAAAGATGGGTTTTATATAACGAATCGCCAATTAAAAGTTGCCTTGGATGAAGCGGGATTCAAACCGGAAGATACATGGCCGGAAGCATGGGAATACACTATTTCAATAAGAATATTTGATTATTGACAACTGGACGAATGAACGCAGCGATGCAGCCATTAACTTTGTCCAATACATAAAGGAGGGTCTACACATGACCGAGAAAGAACGATACGAAATGGGCAAACTAGAAGCCATGAAACGGCATCCTGAGCACTTCCCCGACTTTGCTAAAGAAGAGGAACAGAAGAAGTTTGAAAGCTTGCCCAAAGCCACCCAAGCCGCATTAACACGACAAAAACAACGAATGGAGAGATCACAATGACGACACCAAAAGAACAGTACAATGCCAAGATTAAGGAAATCGACTTGAAAGTCAAAGCCCTGGAAGAAGCGAACCAAGCCGACATCCGTCGAATTCCTGAACTTGAAAAGGAATATCAGCAGAAGATTGATGCTATCGAAATCGAACGAGCTGATGCTATTCATGCAGAAATTGACCGATTGAAGCGATCAGCAGAGATCCGAGGTACTCAAATAAAAATGTTAAAAGACAAGAATCACCCGAGCCGTGTAGCTGCTAAGGATGAATACTTGTCTGCATTGATGGAAGAAAAAGAACGAATTATTGAAGCACATAGAACGCAGCATGAAAAAGTAATGGCCGCCCGTGAGGAATACATGCGCTTAGCAATTTCTACTTTGCCATTGTTCAACGAGTTTCACGACAACGCCCGAGAATATCATGCAGCGGAGAAACCTGGCTTCCCTATGCTTTATCCATCAGGGATTGCAGGAGGGCCAGCGAACTATCAAGTTTTTGAAGGTGAGCTATTTAAGATGGCTGAAAAACTCAGCAAAGAAGCCGCAGAACAGGTTTAATAGACGACTGGCACGGATGACCTTTCCGTGCTTTTCGTCTAATCTAGGTATGCTTGCAGAGGTCTTAGGCGTTGATATAACAACATTTATAGCGAGGGGGTAGGGGTATGGCAGACAAGCGAATTCAAAAGCCGCAACATATCCGGCAAATCATTGGCGAACAGATCAACGGATTAAGAAAAAGTGAGTTTCCTGATAAAAGCGAAATTGATAAAGCACGTGCTATAGGGTATCTGTCCAGCGTGGCTTTAACGGCCATGAAGGATGGCGAACTGGAAGAGCGGATCACAGCGATAGAGAAGAGTTTGAAAGGAGAATGATGGACAATGAGTCAACTTTTAATTAGTCGATTGAACAAATTGGAGCAGATCCAAGAAGCGCAAAACCTCCCGGAAATTCACATCTTCAATAAATTGGATTGGAAACAATGCAAGCAGCAAGTCGAATCCTTAGAAAAAGGTGAATCGGTTCTCGTAAAGATTCACGACAAGGAAATTAAGATCCAGGAAAAAGACACTATTATTAATATCGTCAAGAAGCAGATTCAAAGCGATGAAATAAGCTTCTCCGATGAGATTGTGGGAGGTATGGCCGAATGAGTAACTTGAATCGTATACGGAAGCTGGAAGCGGAATTAAAGCCCTTGACTGTCCATACAACGCTTCTCACGCCAACGGATGAGGAAATGGAACAATACATCAATGATGAGAAGAAATTGCCGAGCTGCTCAATTGAATGGGATCTAAAGCACCTTTCCGATAGAATGCTGCATAGATTGACCGAAATACAAACACAAGACATGTGAATTAGTGCATGTCTTTTTCTTTTTTGCCTATAACCCTTCAAAGAATGGAATCCTGGAGATTTTTATAAGGTCAGTATTCATAGGAGCGAAGATAAATAGCTTAGAATGCGGATGTCAGCAGGTTAGAAAATGTTAGTGTTTTTAATTCGACAAAAATTACAAAAATGACAGCTAAAACATCTGAAAACCCTTGTCCTGCCGCTCTTTTTGAAAAGAACTAATATGTATTTGTATTCCTTGGAGTTTGAAACGGATGTCTCACATCGTGCAATTGAAGAATGGACTTAAAATAAACGCGTGGGCAGACACATAATGAAGCAGAGGATAAGTTTAGTTTTATAAATAAAATAAAGTGGGTTTTATTAATAGTTTATTAAACATTAATGCAACTACAAGTGTTCTATGGGCTTTAATTTGAACGATAATAAATAGAAAGGAAATATGTCTAACTTGAGTGTAAAGTCGCTTAGATTAGCTTATAACGATTTTAAATACCATTATATTTGTATTTTTAATTAAGTTTTTTTGTTATCATAGAGTTTTGTTTTTGTAAACAGTTTTGTAAACGATTTTGCTATACATTTGTATAGCAAGTAGGATAATATAATAAATACGTGCCTATATTTGACTGTACGGGACTGTGCGGGATTGTACGGGATTGTACGGGATTGTACAGACCACAGCATTAAATTCACAGAAGTTGAGAGTTGATCTAATGAAAATGATAAACTTTGAGGCTTATCATGGGACATCCTATACTAGAGCTCGGAGCATTATAGAAGCAGGAGAGTTTGCACCAGTAAAAACAAGAGATGATCACTGGTTAGGACATGGGTCTTACTTCTTTAGAGAAGATCAAGAACAAGCTTCTATTTGGGCGAAAAATAGATATCAAGAAGAGCCTGCAGTTATAGGCGTAAATGTTGAAATACCCCAAGAACGTTATTTGAATCTTGATTCAAGAGCAGGAGTAAGGTTTCTAATTGATCATTTAAAGGAATTAAAAAAACAAGGTCTTCAAATCGAGGGCGAGGATATAAAACTAAAAGGACCAGCGATAGCATGCTTAGTCTTTTCAGCTATAGATAAAGAATTAAAATGGGTAATATTCAAAACTTTTCCGGTAAAAAGTAGAAGATTTGATAATGATCAAAATTTAAAGAGTTTAAGCTTTAAACATAAAGGTGTTTTAATGAGCTTTGGTTTACAAGGTCCGCAAGTTTGTGTGCGGAATAATGAAGCGATAAAAAACATGAATATGGAAGAGGGCTCTGAGAAGAAAAACGTTGGTAAAGTATCTTTGGGCTCTAAAAGAAGGGAGAAGATTTCAGATGACGTATTCCGTTGGCAATCTTGAGATTGAACGTATTGCAGAAGAACTAGGTCTTAAAGTGAGTTTTAATTCTCCGAAACCTGGAGTTTTAAATACTACTACTCAAGAACATAAAGACTTAGAGGAGTACTTCGAAGATTTCTTTCATGATGGAGAATCAGAAGAGTTGGTTGAAGTAGAAGCATTGAGAGAAGTAAAATTGAGTATTAAGCGACCAAAGAAGAACGAGGGAAATCTAAAAGAATTTTTATACTTTGGCGATTATTCGTATCCATGGGCTGGCTAAGACATAACGATTTGAGGTAGTTATTATGAAAGCAATGTTACAGTTTAAAAAATTTAAAGTTATTGAAATGCAATATAAGTCTAGTTTTACTACAGATTTTGAAGATGAAATTTCACCTAGTTTTGGAATTCAAGTGAGTTTGAATGAAGAAAATTCAAAACAGGCAATTGTAAGATTAGAGGTTGAAATAGGTGAAGGAGATCAGGAATCAGACTATTTGAAAGTAATAATTGCTGGGTTTTTCACTTTTGAATCAGAAGCAGAAGAAGTGAGCGAAGACGTGATTTATCAATACTACGAAGTAAATGGAACAGCCATTCTATTTCCGTATTTAAGAAGTATAGTTTCTGATTTAACTAGCAAAGGTGATGAATCACCAATAATTTTGCCGACCCTTAATATCCCCGCAATGTTGAAAGCTAGAGCTGAAGAAGAAAACAAATGATTTTTTTAAAGGAGAATCATAATTTTCTCTTTTTTGTGGGCAACAATCCGGCAACAATGAATTGATTTTCCATGAAAACCTATACGAACAAAAAACGAAAACCTTCTATATAACAAGGTTTTCAAGATGCTGTAAAAAGCTATAATAGCCACTCTTCAATGGGCGGCATGATGTAAGTCATCAGCCCATTTAGAAAAATCCCCTCTCACATCATGTGAGAGGGGATTTTTTGATATTGGAACGATAGGGATTCTACTTCCTCGAAGTGTACTGAAAAACCGGATCGATCAACTCAAACTCATAGCTCTCACTATTGACCTTGCCAACAACCTGTTCGCTATCATAAAGCTCCAGCATAAACTGTGCCATCTCTTTTGCGGTGTGGAACTTCTGCACATTGTCGCTATAGCTGAAATCGTCAAGCTCCCGCGCCGTTTTCACGAATTCGGTTTCGGTCATGGATGGTGCGAGTATTTTTACTTTCATGAGTGCGCCGTTATCCTGCAATTCCTGGGCCAGTCCTTCTGTAAATGCGCTGACGTAAAATTTGGTCGCAGCGTATGTCACGGCATTTGGCACGAGTCTGTAGCCCAAGTCAGAGGATACGTTGATAAGCTGCGCACCTTTTTGGTCAGCATAGTCATGTGCATAAAGAGTGGAGAGGGTGGTGAGTGCTTCTATATTTACGCGAAGCATCTTTTCCGTTTTATGTACATTTTGTTCAGCAATAGTTGCGCTGTTTCCGAAGCCGGCGTTGTTCACGAAGGTTTCGATGTCGTATTCCTTCAGGCTTTCGTACAGCGCATGGACTTGCTCGCTTTCAGATAGGTCTGTCGGTTTGATGACGACTTCGAGATCGGCGTTCATGCCTTGAATGTTCTCTTTAAGCTTATTGAGCTCAGCTTCCCTTCTTGCGACAAGAATCAGGTTTTTGCCGCGTGCTGCGAAAGCGATAGCCGCTTCATATCCGATTCCTGAGCTGGCGCCTGTGATAACCGTGTACTTCATGTGAATCCCTCCATTGAAATGAATAGATAGCAAGTGTACACAAACAATGAAACTTTCATGAAAGTATGCTGGCTCTTGAAGTGGAAGAAACAGCATTTTATAAACTGGAATTTTAAATATTAGAGTGTTTGGAATTATGAGAGTTCTTAAATGAAGATTATACACTATTTTCCTGCTGGTAAAGAAACATACAGAATATCTTAGCGAGAAGTAGTACATGGAAATATCCTTTTCCAATTTAGTAGTATTTTTATAGTGTGATTTAGAAATCCTGTATTGCCATAAAATCAAAGCTCTGCTATTGTATTAATCATATCAAATTACTCGGCATTAATACTGAGTACATAATTTCTTATCCAGAGAAGTGGAGGGACTGGCCCTTTGAAGCTTCGGCAGCGGAACAGATTGGATTCCAATTTGAAACTGTGCCAAATCCAGCAGGTGCGTGAGCGCTTGAGAGATGAGAAGAGCCGGACGGTGAGTCTCTCTTCTTTTTATGAAGAGGGACTTTTCTATTGGGCTACATTTCATTCAAAATAAAAAAGACCAAGGAGAGATGGCAGATGAACAAGCGTTGGATTGGTGTATTGGGGATTTCGGGGTTACTGCTTGCGGGATGTGGCGATAGCGGGGAAGCTTCAGGAGATGATAAGAAAGAGGTGCGTGTCGGCTTTGGCGTCGGGACGTATGAGCAGCAATTCAAAGAAGGCATTTTGCCTATTTTAGAGGATAAAGGGTATAAAGTGGATACGACGACGTTTTCCCAGAACATGCAGTTGAACCCGGCGATGCAAGAAGGCTCGATCGATGCGAGCATTTTCCAGAGCACGGCATATATGGAAGGGATCAACGAGGAACTGGGTATGGACATGACCGGCATCGCCTTTGTGCCGAGCGCGCCTCAAGGCTTGTATTCGGTGAATCATCAATCCTTGGATGAGGTGAAGGACGGCTCGACTATCGGCTTGCCGAACGATCCGGTCAATCAGGAACGCGCAGTGCGCATCCTGGAAGAATTGGGATGGGTGACGGTGTCGGATGAGGCCGGCGTGACGGATTTTAATTTGAATGCCGTAGAACCTGCGGATTACGACCTGGACTTGAAAGTATTGGACCCGGCGCAAATCCTCGTGTCGCTGCAGGACATCGACTTTGGCGTCGTCAACGGCAATTACATCGCCAATGCACCGGACCGCAAGATTACCGACGCCTTGAAAATCGAGAACACACCGGAACAGCACCGGATTGTGGTGACGATCGAGGAAGAAAACGCGGATACCCAGTGGGCGAAAGATTTGAAGGACGCTTACGAATCCGAGGAATTCCAGGAATACATCGAGTCGAATGAGCAGTACGACGGCTTCATTTTGACAGAGGAATGGACGCAATAGATAGAAGAAAGGTGAAGAATGATGGATATCACAAAAGCGAAAACATTTGAAGAACGCATGGACATATTGAATGAGACGGTGGCGCCGTTTACGGAACGGGCTGCGCATAACGATCTGGAGAGAAAATTTCCGTTCGATAATTTCAAGGAGCTGAAAGCGATCAATTACCCAGCGCTTACGATTCCAAAAGAATACGGCGGAGCGGGTATCTCCTTGTCGGAGTTGCTGCGCTATCAAGAAGCAATCAGCCGGGCGGACGGATCGACGGGATTATCGATCGGCTGGCATATGGGCATTGTTCAAGACTTGGGCGAAACGAATAAATGGGATGAATCGGTGCTAGTGGCTTTATTTGATGATATTAAAGCACGCGGCGCGTTAATCAATAATTGCGCGACCGAAAAGCAGACCGGCAGCCCTACAAGAGGCGGGAAACCGTCGACGACAGCCAGAAAAGTTGGCGGTTCGTGGGTGATCGATGGGCGCAAGTCGTTCACATCGATGGCGCCGGTGCTGGATTATTTCAACGTCACTGCGGTCATCGAAGAAACGGGAGAAGTCGGTCATTTCCTCGTGCCACGATCGGCTGAGGGCGTAGCGATCGATGAAACTTGGGATAGTGTGGCGATGACCGGAACCGGTAGCCATGACTTGGTACTGACGGGTGTTCAGGTCGAAGAATCGGCGTTGGTCGAAATTAGTGTGCCTGGCAAAAAGCAGCCAGCGGGATGGCTTTTACATATTCCGGCGTGTTACCTCGGAATCGCTCAGGCAGCACAGGATTACGCGATTCGTTTTGCGCAAGATTATTCGCCGAATAGCTTGAACGGACCGATCATCGAATTGCCGAACGTGAAACAAAAGATCGGACAAATCGAATTGGAATTGCAGCGGGCACGTCATTTCCTTTATTCCGTCGCGAAACAATGGGACGAATCGGACGAACAACAGCGCTCGCACATGGCTGCTGAACTTGGAGCCGTGAAAGTCGCGGTGACGAATTCGGCGGTCGACATCGTGGATCTCGCGATGCGGGTGGCCGGCGCACACAGCCTTTCGGAAAAATCACCTTTGCAGCGCTATTACCGGGATGTGCGGGCAGGTCTTCACAACCCGCCGATGGAGGATATGCTCATTCCATCGCTTGCTGATTTTGCGATCGGTAAAGCGAAAGCGAAACAAACGGTTAAATAGGAAAGAGCCGCTGATCTTAAGGGATCGGCGGCTTTTGCTTTTTATAATTGGAAAGATATAACGAATATAAGTGCAAATTATGTCGGCGCTTACATTAATTTTTCCTTATGTGACATCTGTCACTAGCCGCTGGGGCCGCGCCTCCTGTACGTTAACTACAGCAGACAACTGCTTCCGATACGGAATTCGCATCTAGAGGGGAATTTTTAGAATGAAAAAAATCGCATGGATCACGGATACAGCAGCGCAATTGGATGATGCATTCATTCAACGGCATCATGTCTATGTATTGCCCCTTAGTGTCGTGTTTGACGACGGGTCGTACCGCGAGTCGATCGACCTGACACAAGGAGAATTTTACGATAAATTACGGGCGGCAAAAGTGTCGCCGAAAACTTCACAGCCGGCCATTGGGGAAATGACGGCCTTATACGAAAAATTACAGTCTGAAGGATATGATTTAGCTGTGGCGCTTCATTTATCGAGCGGTCTGTCGGGTACATACAATAGCGCGCTATCAGCTGCCGAAATGGCGGATTTCAAGGTGTATCCGGTCGACTCAAAAATCGGTTCGTTCCCGATGGGGAAAATGATCGAAATCGGCAATGAATTGTTCGCAGCCGGGAAAGAACCGGAAGAAGTCGTGGAAACGATCAATCAATTGACCACCAAATCGCATTTATCGTTCATTCCATCGAGTTTGAACCAATTGCATAAAAGCGGCCGGGTGTCAGGGACGCAGGCATTTCTCAGCAATATCCTGAACATCAAAGTGGTCATCACCTTCGTTGATGGCGTCACGGTCATGAAAGAGAAAGTGCGTTCGAACAAACGAGCCAAGGAAAGCGTCAATACGGCGTTGCGCGCGGATATGGAGACGGGCATGGTCCCGGAAGTGGCAGTGATTCATTGCAATAATGAAGCCGGCGCCGAAGTATGGAAAAACGAATTGATGAAGGAATTTTCCGGGCTGAAAGTGGAAGTTATTCCGTTGAGCGTCTGTGTGGGCGTCCATGCCGGCGAAGGCACGACCGGCTTGAGCTGGGTCAGTTATTAAAAAATTAGAGAACCATCAAAAACCTTGGATCGGCTAGCATGTTGTGCGCTACGATCCAAGGTTTTTCTGATTTTATGATGATTGAAGAAAGCTGTATACTCTGTCATTTTATGTTAAGCTTTAATAAATATAGTTAAAAATTGCCTATTACTAAATAAGTTAATTTTCCATAAATATGGAATTTACTAATCTGACAACAATTGAGGTGCTGGATGATGGTGACATTTCGTGAGCTGGAGATGTATAAGAACTTCGATGAACTGGCGCAAGACGTGATCGATTTGGCAAAAGAGATTTTGCCGGACCAATTGCTGTATGTGAGCTCAATCAGTGAAGCCCAGCAACTAATTCTAAAGCATTCGCCCAATGATACGACGATCCCCATAGCGGAGGGCTTGGTATTGAACTTGGATGATTCGCTGTGCAGCCGCATCGATTTCAAGAACAGGCAGCCATTGGTCTATGAGGATGTCAAAGATGGTCACGAACTTGGAGTGTTTGAAGAAAAGCTCGAAGCAGCCAACGTGCGCTCGTATTTGGGAGTTCCGATTTCCTTAATCAATGGGGAACGGTTTGGCACCCTATGCGCAGTGAACGATGAGAAAAGCGAGTTCGATCCGAAAAGCATCACCTTATTGCAGCGCATTGTCCGGATGTTTTCCTATTACTTGGATCTTGAGCGTTTTGCGTACAGGGATTCACTGACAGAGTTGTATAACCGGCATTTTTTGGCGCGATTTTTCGATAAGCATCCGGAATCGGGGGGTGCGGTATTTTACCTGGACCTGGACGGCTTCAAGAAAGTCAACGATGTGCATGGCCACGATGCGGGCGATTTGGTGTTGAAAGAGGTGGCTTTGAAGCTTGAGCGGTTTATCGCACAACGAAAAGATGCTTTGGCGTTTCGCTTAGGCGGCGATGAGTTTCTTGTACATTTCGCCACTCCATTGAGCAAAGCGGAAATGAACGCGCTTGCTGGGCAATTGCTCGAGAGTATGAGCACATGGGATGCGGATTATGCGCTTTCCACCAGCATCGGGATTGCATCTTACGCGAACGGTGCCGATTGTGAGTTGAAGGCTTTGCTGAAACAGGCGGATGAAGCTTTATACTGTGCAAAGAAAGCCGGTAAGAACCGGCATCATTTTTTTGGATCCTGATCAATAGAGCGCCGTCCCAGCATGGGGCGGCGTTTTTATATGCGATAAAAACGGCTCACTTTCCATGGCTGCTTGAATCGTGTAAACTATATAGGGTTAAGAAAAGATAAGCATGTTGTGAATTTGGACATTTTTGGATTTCCATTATAGATGACAGTGAATTTTTGGATGAAGGACTGCTTCATCCCGTAATGAAAGGATTGGAATTGAGTTATGAAAGAGAATTTTTGGCGTGAATTGCCGAAGCCATTTTTTGTATTGGCGCCGATGGAAGATGTGACGAACGTCGTGTTTCGTCATGTCGTAGCGGCAGCGGCGAGCCCTGATGTGTATTTCACGGAGTTTACGAATACGGAAAGCTATTGCCATCCGGAAGGCATCCACAGCGTGCGCGGGCGTTTGACGTTCACGGAAGATGAGCAGCCGATCGTCGCCCATATCTGGGGCAACAAGCCGGAGCATTTCCGCGAGATGAGCATCGGCATGGCGGCGCAAGGCTTTAAAGGCGTCGACATCAATATGGGCTGCCCGGTACCGAACGTTGCAGCCAAAGGAAAAGGCAGCGGCTTGATCAATTATCCCGATAACGCAGCGGAGATCATCCAGGCCGCGAAAATGGGCGGATTGCCTGTCAGCGTCAAGACGCGCCTCGGTTACACAAGTGTCGACGAATGGAAAGGCTGGCTGACGCATGTCTTGGAGCAGGACATCGCCAACTTGTCGATCCATTTGCGTACGAAAAAGGAAATGAGCGCCGTGCCTGCGCATTGGGAATTGATTCCTGAGATCAAAGCGCTTCGCGACGAGATCGCACCGGATACTTTGATCACCATCAATGGAGATATCCCGGACCGCAAGACCGGCCAGGAGCTGGCAGATAAATACGGCATCGATGGCGTCATGATCGGGCGTGGAATTTTCCATAACCCGTTCGCATTCGAGGAGGAGCCTCGTGAGCACAGCACGCAGGAATTGTTCGACCTGTTACGATTGCATTTGGACCTTCACGATAAATACTCGACGGAAACCGAGCCGATCGCCTTCAAGCCGTTGCGCCGTTTCTTCAAGATTTATGTGCGCGGCGTACGCGGTGCCGGTGAACTCCGCAATGATTTGATGCACACTGAGACGACTGACGAAGTGCGAGCTTTGCTGGATGCATTCCAGTTGGTTGCTGCAGGAAGCAGTACACATTCGGAATCATAAAAAGCAAAATCCCTTCCCGCGTAACAAGCGGAAAGGGATTTTTTAGTTGATGTCGCGGTAGCGGTAGATGGACTGGTAAGAAACTGTGCGGACTTCGGTTTCAAATGAAGATCGGCTCCAAATGCTTTGTTGGTCCGATGTTTCATCCGTCTCGACTAGTTTCAGTTCGCCTGCCCCAAGCGTCATGATCTTGGACTCCACTAACTTCAGTTCGTTTTGCTGGCGGTCGAGTGCACGTATTTGCACTTGCACTTGCTTCGTCTCATCCAAATTATTTTGGACAAAAAAAGCGTTTTGGTAATCGCTCGAGTTGCAGTTCTCGTAGCGGCGACGGATGCATTTTTTTTCGGAGCTCATGAACACGACCGTAATTTCTTCGCCGTCTTGCTTTTCATTCGCAGCTGCAATTGCTGAATCGAGCCGGACAATATAGGATGCTTTTTCTGCCAAAGGGTAGACCCAGACGATGAAAAACAGGAGCGTCGTGCAGAAAACCCCCGTGAATGCCCAAACGACTTTCGGGTTATGGAACGATTTCGGCGCCCCTCTATAGACGATGCTGACAATGATATTGATGATCGACAGAATCACCAGGAAGGCACCGATCACGATCAATCCGACCGTCAACTCGAACCCGTTCTGGAAGAATGCGAGATTGTATGCGTCGGAATAGAAAAAATTCAGCACTGCGCTGATGACAACCAGAAGCAGTAGGGCAGCCATCGGTTTTTTCCAGCGATAGGTCTCCACCATGCCGGTTTTGTTGCTGATGCTGCTCCAGAGAAACCAGCCGTAAGGAAAAAAGAAAATCAGGATGACTAATGTGACGATGCCCATGGAATCATGCCTTTCATAAGAGGATTATGTGTAATTGGCTATCGTTTGAATTATACGAGGGAATAGATAAAAAAGATTCAATTTTTTTTACAGTTTCTTTATTGACTAGAAGATGTTTTGCCATCTCGGGTTGAACTATGCCCGGGAATGGCAGCGATTATGGTATAATAGTTGACTTAAGGCAATGAAAGAGGGGGACTAGAAAGCCTCCAGCCAATCCTAAATTGAGGTGTAACCGAATGAATAAACGATGGACAATCGATAAAATCCGGACATTCGTCAACAATAACTCCGAGAGCACATTATTGTCGACCGAATACCACGGCTTCTCCCAAAAGCTCTTGTTCAAATGCGCGTGCGGCAATAATTTCGAGAAGACCTTCACGAAGTTCAATAAGAGCAACCAGCGCAAATGCGATACGTGCCAGCCGCCGAAAGCATCACGCGGGCAGGAACAATAACGGAAACGCCAATTCCCATTGCCGGGAATTGGCGTTTTTTTTTGCAGAGTTGAAAAAAAGGGAGAGATTTTGAAATATTCGGTTGACTTCTCTATTTCCTAGTATTAAGATAGGGATTAATTTAATAATCTTATCCAGAGAAGCCGAGGGACTGGCCCGATGACGCTTCAGCAACCCCTGATATCAATCAGGAAGGTGCTACTTCCAGCAAGGAGAGATTCCTTGGGAGATAAGAGAGCGGACCCGACAATTCACATAGCCCTCTTTTCTCGTTTGTTGAGAAAAGAGGGCTATTTTTATTTTCCACTGAGGGCTGCGGAAATTACGATTTCAAAAGGAGGAGTTTGACGATGACGAAAAAACGGATTTATTTGAACGCATTTGAAATGGTGTGTGGAGGCGGGCACCAGTCGCCTGGATTGTGGCGGCACGAGGACGATCGTTCACATACATATAAGGACAGTGAATATTGGATCGAACTGGCGAAGCTATTGGAAAAAGGTCGATTTGATGCAGTATTCCTGGCTGATGTACTCGGAACGTACGACGTTTATGGCGGAACGCGCGATGCCGCGCTTCGCAATGCGGTCCAGACGCCGGTTAACGACCCGCTACTAGTCGTGCCGCTCATGTCGTCGGTGACAAAGCATTTGAGTTTCGGGGTCACGGCTTCTGTCAGCCACGAACATCCATACACCTTCGCACGGCGCATGTCGACTTTGGATCATCTGACTAAAGGGCGCATCGGCTGGAACGTCGTCACTTCCTATTTGAAAAGTGCCGCAGTCAATATCGGGCTCGATGACCAGATGAGCCACGACGAACGCTATGAATTCGCAGCCGAGTATTTGGACGTCTGCTATAAATTATGGGAGGGCAGCTGGGAAGACGGGGCGGTCGTCCGCGATAAGGCGGCGAATGTCTATGCCGATCCGTCGAAAGTCCATGATATCCGCCACGAAGGCAAATACTTCAAAGTGCCGGGGGCGCATTTATCGGAACCATCACCCCAGCGCACGCCTGTATTGTTCCAGGCCGGGGCTTCGCCGCGCGGCCGCGAATTCGCCTCGAAGCACGCCGAATCGGTGTTTACGGCAGGGCCGACAATTCCTGTTGTGAAAAAAGGTGTCGACGCACTCCGTGAAAGCATCAAAGCAAACGGCCGAAATCCAGAGGATGTTTTGGTGTACACAACTTTCACCGCGATTGTCGGGAAGACGGAACAAGAAGCGCAAGAGAAATACGAAACTTTGAAAAGCCATGTCAGCTACGAAGGCGCACTCGCACTGCTTAGCGGCTGGACCGGCATCGACTTTTCTGGATACGATCCGGATGACACGCTTGAATACATCCAAAGCAACGCCATGCAATCGGCAGTCGAAGTGTTCACGCGTGCCGATCCGGACAGAAAATGGACCATTGGTGAACTGGCGACATTTGTCGGCATCGGCGGAAGAGGGCCGGTCGCGGTCGGGACGCCGGAGCAAGTGGCGGATGAAGTCGAGCGCTGGAGAGATGAAACCGGCGTCGACGGCTTTAATTTGGCCTATACGCTTGCACCGGGTAGCTTCGAAGACTTTGTCGAACTGGTCGTTCCCGTCTTGCAGGAACGCGGGCTTGTGCAGAAAGAATACGCAGACGGCACATACCGCGAGAAAATTTACGGCAAAGGCCAAGCGCAATTGAAAGACAATCATCCGGGCAGAACGTTCAAGCACTTGCACGAACCGGCCAGAAATTAAAGGAGGAATGGGCATGCTGACAGCTTACTGGATCGCCGTCGCCGTCTTTTGGATCGTCGGGCTGACCTTATGGAATAAACTATACCCAAAACCGAAACCGAAAGGAGGCGAACGCAATGGGTGATGAAACAACTTGGCTATTGCCGCTGATTGGTGCGATGCTCGTCGGCTATTTCGCCTTGACGACATGGCTCGGGAAAAAAGGCAAAGCCCATAGCGGATCGATGAAAGGCTTTGCCATCGCGAAAGGCAAAGTCAATCCAGCGGTCGTCGGCATGAGTTTTGGCGCCTCATACGCCAGTGCGAACTTGTTTCTTGGGGTGCCAGGCTGGGCGTATACATACGGCTTATCGACTTTATGGTACACGATCGGCTGCTTCGGGGTTACGTGGCTCGGCCTGTTGCTGTTCACGAAAACCTTCTGGCGCTATGGGCAGAAAAATGGCGGCAGCTTGACGATTCCCCAGTGGCTTGGCAACCGTTATAACAGCAAAGCCTTACGCGTGCTCGTCGCATTACTAGTGCTGTTCAATATCTATTACATCGTCGGGCAGAACGTCGGCTTAGCTACGATGTTCGAAACGGTCATCGGCATTCCATATTTATGGGGCATTGCGATCGGCGTCATCATCACGGTCGTTTACGTCAGCCTCGGCGGCGCATTCGCACAGATTGTCAGCGACGGCATCCAAGGAGCGACGATGGCGGTCGTGTCGCTATTGTTATTCGTTTCGTTATTGTGGACAATCGGCGGCGGATGGAATGTGTTCGGCACGCTGCAAGCGGAACTTCGCGCGATCGACCCGGCACTCGTTTCGCCGCTGTCGACAGGCGGGCCGTTCTATAGCGGCTTCGCTATCTTGAGCATCCAGTGGCTGCTGTTTTCATTCGTGCTGCTGCCGCATTTGATGAATAAAGTGCTGACGGTCGAAAAAGAGGAAGACTTGCGGACCTTCACTTTATCCGCAGGCGTCTCTTTGTTCACCTTGTCGATCTTCTCGGTATTCGCTGGGCTCGCGGCGCGCATCATCTTGCCGGGGCTCGCATCGGCTGATAGCGCCATTCCGGCGTATATCATGGAAGCTTTCCCGGTTGTCATCGTCGCGCTGCTTGTCATGGGCTTGATCTCTGCGATCCTGTCGACGACCGACAGCTTGTATCTCGGCATTACCAACAGCATCGGCAACGATTTGTTCAAAGTGCTGGCCGTGCCGGTCCTTTACAAAAACAAGAATTTGACGGAACAGGAACTCGACGCCAAGGTGCTGAGGGCATCGAAAGTATCGCTGGTCTTCATCGGCCTGGTGTCGCTCTATATGTCGATCAACCGGCCGGAATCTTTAGCTTTATTGACCAACTTCGGGACCTCCGCCATCATCAGCGGCATCGCAGCCCCGATCAGCCTCGGCTATTTCTGGAAGCACGCCAATAAATCCGGCGCCATCGCCTCTGTCGTCAGCGGAGCGGGCTGCTATATGATCTTGACCGGCACCGGTGTCATCGAACACGTTTTCCAAGCGATGTTCTTCAGTTCGATCCTCGGCTTCACGTCGATGATCACGGTGAGCCTGATTGCCGAAACTGTGAAGAAGCGCGAAAAGACTTCGCAGGAAGCGGTTCGTGGATTGTAAAGAAACAGCCCAAAAGTCCCGAAATCATTCGGGGCTTTTGGGCTGTCGACAAGTTTAAGAAATCGTATTTTCCGAAGCTTATCGCTCGCTTTCCGTGGGCTCGCGCCCAAGCCTCCTCAGCCGCTGCGCGACTTGCGGGGTCTCGGTCGTCTCGCTTTACCACTGGAGTCGAGCGAACGCTTCTCCAAATACTCAGACAGGCCATTGATTATTAAATGTTGAAAAGCTAAGTTCATTTTAGACTTATAGCGGATTATGAACTTATTTAACACTTTGAAAAGCCCCGAAATCATTCGGGGCTTTTTCCTATCCCATCAATCTTCAGGAAAATTTCATAAATCCAAGTGCGCCGCTCTTGTTTCTTCCGTTCAAATGAAATAGGCTGAAAAGAGTTGATGAAAAATTGATTTGACCTAATAAGAAAGAAGGAATTATTCCGATGAAGAAAACGATGATTTTATTGAGCGCATTGCTGTTGTTTCCGATTTCAGCACAAGCGCATTCTGTGCTCGAAGCCTCGACTCCGGCTGAAGGGGAGCTCGTAACCGAACCGGTAGTAGCCGTTGCGCTCGATTTCAGTGCCGGCATTGAAGAAGGCAGTGGAATGACGATGACAATGGATGGGACCGCTGTCGATTTCAGTGAAGTGGCCGTCATGGACGACCAATTGATCGGTACGCCGGCCGAGGAGCTCGCAGACGGATCTTATGTCGTGGAATATGATGTATTGAGCGAAGACGGCCATCCGATACAAGGTTCTCTTGCTTTTGAGTTGCAGGCAGGTGAGGAAGAAGAAGTGACAGAAGAAGCGGCAGAAACAGCTGAACCGGAGGCCGATGAGGCCGAAGCCGAGGAAGCTGAACAAACTGAAGCTTCCGATATGGAACAAGCAGCAGCGAACGATCCGGAAGCCCCAGCAGAAAACAGCGGCTCCAGCATGACTTTGATCATTGCGGGAATCGCCATTATCCTGTTGATCGCTGCCGTTGTCTTGATGCGTAGAAAACGATGAGCTGGTTGATCGCGCTGTCGGATTTCCTCCTTTATGTGGTGTTGGCGTTTCTTGCGGGCGATGCCGTCTTGCGGTTCATCAAGCCGGAAAATAAGCCGCTTATTGAAGTCCCGAAAAAACTTGTCTTGATTGCGCTCGCGCTCATTGCGCTCTTGCTTGCACCCCCTGTTATTCAGCTCGTTTTATTGTTGGGGGAGAGCTTCGGCCTGATGCAGGCAGTCGTTGATGTCACGACGGAATTTCGCGCTGGCCAAAGCTATGTATTCGGTGTCTTGATGGCGCTGGCGTGGTTGGTCGTGGTCTGGCGCGACGGATCTTCGGTGCTCCGTGCGTTTTGGCTCGTGCTCAGCGTGCTCAATGTGGCATATGCCAGCCACGCTGCGTCAATTGCGGACTGGCAAGGATTTGCCGGGCATGCGCTTCATTTTCTGGCGCTTGTGCTCTGGGCAGGCGTATTGATCCACATCGCCTGGTTTTTGCGCGACGGTCGCAATTGGCGCGCGTTTCTCAAATGGTTTACGCCGTTTTCCGTGGCCATGATGATCATTTTGATCGGCAGCGGCATCTGGCTCATGCTGTTTTTCTTGGCGCCGGAAGATTACGCAAGTTCGTGGATCTTGCCTTACGGACAGCTCTTGCTGCTGAAGCATTTGAGTATCGTGCCGCTCCTGCTCGCAGCGTTCATCAATGCTGTCTTATCCAGAAGCGACGCCCCGAACCGTTCTTGGCTCAAAGTGGAGAGCTGGCTCTTGCTATTGGTGTTATTGATCACCGCATTCATGAGCAAGCTCGCTCCACCGCATAATATCAATGAAACGTTCCGCATGGAAGGCGGCGCGCCGTTTGTCGAGTGGTTCGCTGGGCCGCAGTATATTCCCGTCCACGCAGTATGGATGCCGAATATCGATGGATTCCTGATGATGGCAATCGGCCTGATATTCCTGGGTTTGCAATGGCTGGGATATCGCAAGCAGCTGCCCGAATGGCTGTCGTTTATTTTCAGCCTCGGGTTCATCGCAGCGACTTACACCGGATTGATGTTCAGTTTCTTATTTTAATGAAGGGCCTTGCCGGACATGGCAAGGTTTTTTTGTTGCAAAGAATATTTCGACTATCGCATAAGCTGTTGAGACTTGCGGGTGAGTGGGGTACACTGAAAATGGCAAGGAATGGATTTTAATTATTCAAAAATTTACACTTTAACAATAATTATACAGCTAGAAGTATTTTTGTATTCAGCTATTCCTTCCCCACAAAATTAAAGAATGGCGAGGTACTCGAAATGGCAGATTTACGGGTGCCCGAAAAGCGCTTCCGGCCTGAGTTGGAAGGAATCCGCGCGGTTGCGGCGCTTTTGGTGGCAGTCTATCATATTTGGATCGGGTCGGTATCCGGAGGCGTCGATGTATTCTTCATCGTCTCGGGATATTTGATCACGACGTCTCTTTTGTCACGGATGGTGCGCGATGGCCGTATCAATTACACGGAAAATCTACTGGGGCTCGCGAAACGGCTGTTTCCGCTGGCGTTTACGGTAATGGTCGTCTCGGCAGTGCTGTCGATTGTGTTATTGCCGCTCAGCACATGGCGCCAGACGATCGCTGAATTGTTTTCATCAATGTTCTATTTCCAGAACTGGCAGCTCGCCAATAGCGCCGTCGATTATTTGGCACAGAACAACACGGCGAGCCCGTTCCAGCATTTCTGGGCATTGTCGATCCAGGGACAGTTTTATGTGACCTGGCCAATCGTCATTACGCTCGTTTACCTGTTGGCGACGAAAATCCTTAAGACGCCGGTGCGCAAAACTTTGCTGGCCGTGCTGTCGGTGATTTTCCTCGCTTCACTCAGCTATTCGGTTTATATCACAGCGGTCAATCAGCCGTGGGCGTATTTCGATACCTTCGCACGCGCTTGGGAATTCTCGCTCGGCGGGATGCTTGCGCTAATGCTTCCGTATTTACGCTTTTCGGACCGCGCACATCTCATCATGGGCTGGGTAGGGCTTGCGATCATAGCCTTCACCGGCATGGTGCTTCCTGTATCGACCGTATTCCCCGGCTTTGCGGCATTGCTGCCGACCGGCGGGGTGATCTTGGTCATCATCGCCAGTGAAAACGGGCAGGCATTCGGCGTGCAGAAATTGCTCGGTTCGAAGCCGTTTCAGTATTTCGGCAGCATTTCCTATGGCTTTTATTTATGGCATTGGCCGCTGCTGGTATTCTATTATGCTTATTTCAATACAGAGACAGTCACGGCGCTCGGCGGCTTTAGTATTTTGGCGATCACGCTTGTGCTGTCGATCATGACGATCCGCCTCGTGGAAAAGCCGGTGCGCGAGATGCCGGTCAAGAATTCGAAAAAACGCTTGGCGAAAGTGCTTGTCGCTTTAATGATGCCCGCTGTTTTGGTCGGCGTCTCATGGGGCGTCTTCGTCCAGGCGAGCAGTGGCGGCACGGCGACGGTAGAAGATAACCCCGGCGCACGCGCCGTATTGGAAAACGTCCAGCCTGCAAAAGATGCGGAACTGCAGCCGGACTTTTTGTCAGCGAAGGAAGATTTGCCGACATTCTATAGCGACAAAGACTGCTTCTTGACGGGCAGTGTCAGCTCGAAACTCAAGGAATGTTCGTTCGGCGTAACGGAAAATCCAGAGCATGTCGTCGCGCTGGTCGGCGGCTCGCATTCGGGGCATTGGTTCCCGGCGCTTGAAGCGGTCGCAGAAGAAATGAACATGCGTATCGATGTCTACAATAAAGACGCCTGCCGTTTCTCGAGCGGTGATTTCGATGGCCAGTTGGACGAAGCGTGCATGACCTGGAACGATAATCTGCAGGAACGGCTAATGGCAGATCCACCAGACCTAATTTTCACGACAGCGACGGTGAATTCAGGCGATACGGTGCCAAAAGGCTATATCAATAAATGGAAAGAGTTCGAAGGGATCGCGGAGATTTTCGCCGTGCGCGACAATCCGCGCATGAAAGTCGACCCGACGCTTTGCCTCGATGAATTTAGCGTCGACAATTGTTCGGTCGAGCGCGATAAAGCATTAGCGGATGTCGTGCCGTGGGAAAATACGGAAGGCATTCCGGATAATGTGACGTTCGCCGATATGTCCGAGTATTTCTGCACGGATGATACATGCCCGCCGGTGATCGGCAATGTGCTCGTCTACCGCGATAAGCATCATTTGACGACACTTTATTCGCAAACGATGGGGCCGGCATTGAAGGAACATCTTGAACCGGCTCTTGAAAATCTAAACTGATGAATACCGAACGCCTCCGGAAGGACACTCTTCCGGAGGCGTTTTCTATTGCCGCGCCCAGCAGGGAAAATAAATGCCGTGTCGAAAGAGAATAGCAAGGAACAAAGTGCGCAGCAAAATCGGAGAGGGGTATGAGGCATGAAACGCAGATGGCCGGTTTTAGCATTGACATCGCTTGGGGCATACGGAGCTTACCGAAAATACAAAGACATGACGCGGCTCGTCAAGCCGACGTGGCCGGAAGTCCGGCACGCCGGGGAAGTGGAAGAGGCAAGAACGGAAAATCTCCCGAAACCGATCGCCAAGTGGCTGGAGACGATCGGCGCGGTCGGCCGTGAACAGGTGATGGGCGTCTATGTAAAGCAAGTAGGCTGGATGAAAATGAAACCCGATCAGGAAGAATGGAGCGAATCGACGGCCGAGCAATACAGCTTTGTTGAACCGCCGTCGTTCTATTGGAAAGCGCGCATGAAAGTGGATGGCTTGTTCGTCACGGGCTCCGACAGTTTCCGTGACGGCCGCGCGGGCATGCGCATCCGTTTTGCCGGGCTCGTGCCGATCAATCGGTCGATTCCGGACGGCAAACTCGATGAATCGGCCTTGCAGCGCTTTTTAATGGAGATGGCCTGGCTGCCGGGACTGGTGTTCAGCCCGTACGTGCGGTTTTTGAACAGCAACGAACGTTCTGTGGAAGCGGAAATGACTTATAACGGGTCGACTGCCAATGTGACCTTTGAATTTGATGAAAAAGGGCGCATGAAGCGGGCGCGCGCGATGCGCTATAAAGATGTCGGCGAAGATGCCAAGCGCTTGCCGTGCATTGCGGAAGTGCATGAATGGCAAGAAGTCGAGGGCATCGAAATCCCACGGCGCATCGACATCACATGGATCATCGACGGCCAAGCGTTCACTTGGTATAAGTTCACCGTCGAAGCCGCTAAATTCAATCCGCGTGTTCCGGATGCCTGGTGAGCAAGTCAGAAATGTAACAGAAAGTTCTTTGTTTTTTGATAAATCACCTTGACCCAAATCACCGCAGGGGGTATCATGTGGGAATACTGAAAACTGCATAGTGAATTCTTATCTAGAGAAGTCGAGGGACTGGCCCGATGACGCTTCAGCAACCAGCCACTAAGGTCAGGTGCTAATTCCAGCAGGCACACGCCTGGCAGATGAAAAGGAACGAGTCCGATATCGTAAAGCCTTCTTTTTCATGGAAGGCTTTTTTTGTTTCATATCGATGCGTCCGCAGCTGCACGGCAAAACCAGACAGAGGAGGACGAATCATGTTATTAGATGAATTGAAGAAACGGATGCTGACGGCGGACGGCGCCATGGGAACGCTATTGTACTCGTACGGCATCGAATACTGCAACGAGGAATTGAACATCCAGCGCCCGGAAGTGATCGAGAAGATCCACCGCGACTATATCGCGGCCGGGGCCGACATTATCCAAACAAACACATACGGCGCGAATGCCCATAAACTGGCACGCTACGGGCTTGAAGAACAGACCGAAGCAATCAATAAAGCAGCGATCGCCATCGCCAATAAAGCCGCAAAAGACGGCGGGCAGTTTGTCGTCGGAACAATCGGCGGCATCCGCGGCATCCGCAAAAGCGATGCGACTTTGGATGAAATCGTCGCCATGGTCGACCAGCAGGCCCAACATTTACTGTCCGGCGACCCGGACGGTTTGTTGCTCGAGACGTATTACGATTTCGAGGAACTGGCGGCGACCGTCAGCCATTTGAAAAAACTGACGGATGCCCCGCTCATTGCGCAATTGTCGATGCATGAACCAGGCATTTTGCAAAACGGCATGAGCTTGAACGAAGGGTTGAAACGGCTCGATGCACTCGGCGCGGAAATCGTCGGCGTCAATTGCCGACTTGGCCCGCACCATACAATTCAGGCGTTTGAAGGTGTCGAACTGCCGGAAAAAGCCTTTTTGTCCGCCTATCCGAACGCTTCGCTTTTGGATATCGAAGACGGGCGCATCGTCTATGAATCGGAAGCCGATTATTTCGGCCGTGCGGCACTATTGCTGCGCGAAGAAGGCGTGAGACTCATCGGCGGTTGTTGCGGCACGACGCCGAAGCATATCGAAGCGGTGAAAAAACGCATCGGCCATCTGCAGCCGATTACCGAAAAGAAAGTCGAAGAGAAAAAACCGATCGTCATTCGCGAAGCAGAAGCCTTGAAAGACAAGCCTTTGCACGAAAAAGCGAAAACCGAACGGACCATTATCGTCGAACTCGATACGCCGCGCCATTTGGATATCGATAAATTCCTCGAAGGTTCAAAAGCATTGGATGCAGAAGGCATTGACGCCATCACGATGGCCGATAATTCACTCGCCTCTCCGCGCATCAGCAATATGGCGATGGGTTCGATCATCAAGCATAAGCAAGATGTCAGACCTCTAGCGCATATCACCTGCAGAGACCGCAACCTGATCGGCCTGCAATCGCATATTATGGGGCTGGACGCACTCGGCATCCACGACATACTCGCCGTCACGGGGGATCCGACAAAAGTCGGCGATTTCCCGGGCGCTACCAGCGTCTATGATGTATCGAGCATGGAATTGATCCAGCTTATCAAAAAGCTCAACGAAGGCATTTCATTCTCCGGGAAACCATTGCGGAAAAAAGCGAACTTCTCTGTCGCCGCAGCATTCAACCCGAACGTTCGCGTCGTGGAGCGGGCTGTTCAAAGGCTCGAGAAGAAAATTGAAGCCGGGGCGGATTATTTCATTTCACAACCGGTCTATACGAAAGAGAAAATCATCGAAATCCACGAGGCGACGAAGCATCTGGATACGCCGATTTTCCTTGGGGTCATGCCACTGACGAGCATACGCAGCGCGGACTTCCTGCATAACGAAGTGCCGGGCATCAAATTGTCAGAAGAAGCACTTGACCGCATGCGGGCTTGCGGAGAAGACAAGGAAAAAGCGACGGCGGAAGGCATCCAAATCGCGAAAGAATTGATCGATACCGCAGCGGAACTGTTCAACGGCATTTATTTGATCACGCCATTTGTGCGCTACGACATGACGGTGGAATTGATCCGCCACATCCGACAACTAGATTTAAAGAAAGCGAGCGATCGTGCCTATGCCTAAACATTTAATTGAACAGCAACTCGAAAAACGCATTCTGATCATCGACGGCGCAATGGGGACGATGATTCAAAATGCGGATTTATCACCGGAAGATTTCGGCGGCGAGGAATACGACGGCTGCAACGAATACTTGAACATCGTCCGTCCCGATGTGCTTGAAGGGGTGCACGACGCTTATTTGGAAGCGGGCGCCGACATCATCTGCACGAACACATTCGGCGGCACCCCAGTCGTTTTGGATGAATACGGGCTCGGCCATCGTGCAGCGGAAATCAATCAAAAAGCGGTCGAAATCGCCAAAATCAGCCAAGCAAAATATTCGACGCCGGAATGGCCGCGCTTTGTTGCGGGCGCACTCGGCCCGACGACGAAAACTTTGTCGGTAACAGGCGGCATTACATTCGACGAATTAAAAGCCGATTTCCAGGTACAGGCGAAAGCCTTGATCGAAGGTGGCGCGGATCTATTATTGCTGGAGACGAGCCAGGATATGCTCAATGTCAAAGCGGCGACGATTGCGATACGCGATGCCTTTGAAGAAACCGGAGTGGAATTGCCGGTGATGATTTCAGGGACGATCGAACCGATGGGCACAACGCTTGCGGGACAGACGATTGAAGCCTTTTACGTGTCGATCGAACATATCAAGCCGCTTTCTGTCGGTTTGAACTGTGCGACAGGGCCGGAATTCATGACCGATCATTTGCGTTCGCTGTCTGAACTGTCGACAGGCTATGTCAGCTGCTACCCAAATGCCGGACTGCCGGACGAAGAAGGACATTACCACGAGACGCCGGAATCCTTATCGAAAAAACTGCGCGGCTTTGCTGAAAAAGGCTGGCTCAATGTCGTCGGCGGCTGTTGCGGCACGACGCCAGCGCATATCGCGGCGGTGCGTGAAGCGGTCGACGGGCTGGCCCCGCGCGAGCGCAATGAAACAAGCCATGGCCATGCGGTATCCGGCATCGAAGTGCTCGAATACGACGAGTCGATGCGCCCGCTGTTTGTCGGCGAACGCACGAACGTCATCGGTTCGCGCAAATTCAAGCGGCTCATTATCGAAGGGAAGTTCGAGGAAGCAGCGGAAATCGCACGCGCCCAAGTGAAGAACGGGGCGCACGTCATCGATATTTGCCTGGCGAACCCGGACCGCGACGAACTTGAAGACATGGCAGCATTTATGCAGGAAGTCGTGAAAAAAGTAAAAGTGCCGCTCGTCATCGACTCTACGGACGAAGACGTCATCGAAGCTTCGCTGAAATTCTCGCAAGGCAAAGCGATCATCAACTCGATCAATTTGGAAGACGGTGAAGAACGTTTCGATGCAGTCATGCCGCTCGTGAAAAAATACGGCGCTTCGGTCGTCGTCGGCACAATCGATGAAGTCGGCATGGCGGTCACGCGCGAACGCAAACTCGAAATTGCAGAACGCTCGTATCAATTGCTGACGGAAAAATGGGGGCTCGCCCCGGAAGACATCATTTTCGATCCGCTCGTGTTCCCGGTCGGAACAGGCGACGAGCAATACATCGGCTCGGCGGTTGAAACGGTGGAAGGCATCCGCCTCATCAAGGAAAAGCTGCCGCGCGCATTGACGATACTCGGCGTGTCGAATGTGTCGTTCGGCTTGCCGCCGGTCGGCCGCGAAGTATTGAACGCCGTTTATCTATACCATTGCACGCAAGCAGGACTTGATTACGCAATCGTCAATACCGAGAAGCTCGAGCGCTTTGCGTCGATTCCGAAAGAAGAAGTGAAGATGGCGGAAGAGCTATTGTTCGAGACGACCGATAAGAACTTGGCGGACTTCACGGATTTCTACCGCGATAAGAAAAAGGAAAAAACCGAGGACGATATTCCGGATACCGTGCCGGAGCGTCTCGCTTACTATATTTTAGAAGGCACGAAAGAAGGGCTCATCCCTGATCTTGAAAAAGCGCGGGAGATGTATGAAGATCCACTCGAGATCATCAACGGCCCACTCATGGAAGGCATGGCCGAAGTCGGGCGCTTGTTTAACGACAACCAGCTGATCGTCGCGGAAGTGCTACAATCAGCCGGCGTTATGAAAGCTGCCGTGTCGTATCTCGAAGGCTTTATGGAAAAGAAAGCGGACGATAGCGGAAAAGGCAAGGTCATTCTCGCCACCGTCAAAGGCGACGTCCACGATATCGGCAAAAACCTCGTCGACATTATCTTGTCGAACAATGGCTTTAAAGTGATCGACATCGGCATCAAAGTGACACCTGCTGCACTCATCGAAGTGATCCGTAAAGAACAGCCAGATATCGTCGGCTTGTCGGGGCTGCTCGTGAAATCTGCCAAGCAGATGGTGCTGACGGCACAAGATTTTCGTGAAGCCGATATTGACGTCCCGATTTTAGTCGGTGGCGCCGCCTTATCCCGGCGCTTCACTGAAACGAAGATCGCTGCTGAATACAACGGCCCGGTCATTTACGCGAAAGACGCGATGCAAGGGCTGGACCTTGCGAACCGCCTGCAAAGCGGCGCTGGAAAAGCGGTCCTGCTCGAAGAACTCGGCGCGCAAAAAGAAAAGCGCCAAGCACAAGATGCCGCACGCGCCGAAAAAGGCACTGTCGCCATTTTGGAAAAACCGGTCAAGACCGTTCGCGAAGATGCGCCAGTTTACGTGCCGAACGATTTGCGCAGGCATGTCTCGAAAGAGTATTCAGTGGCGCACTTGTACCCGTACGTCAATATGCGCACATTGATCGGCCATCATTTGGGGCTGCGCGGTTATAGCGACAAACTATTGCAGCAAGGAGACACGCGGGCGGTGGAATTGCATGAACTCGCAACGAAGTTTCTCCAGTCTGGATTCTTGAAGCCTGCAGGGATGTATCAATTCTTCCCGGCGCAATCGGACGGAGACGATGTCATCATCTACGATCCGAAAGACGCGAAGACAGAAATCGAGCGCTTCACCTTCCCGCGCCAAGCTAAAGCGCCGTTCTTGTGTTTAGCCGATTACTTGAAATCAACCGCAAGCGGCGAGATGGATTACGTCGCGTTCATGCAAGTGACGGCAGGACACGGCGTCCGTGCGGAAGCGACGCGCTTGAAAGAGGCAGGGCGTTTCCTGGAAAGCCATGCGCTGCAAGCGACCGCTTTGGAACTGGCGGAAGGTTTCGCAGAACGCATGCATCAGGAAATCCGCGACCAATGGGGTTTCCCAGACGCGACGGATTTCTCGATGCGCGACCGGTTCGCGGCAAAATACCAAGGCCAGCGTTTCTCGTTCGGCTACCCGGCTTGCCCGAACCTGGAAGACCAGGCGAAGCTATTTGGTCTCATCAAACCGGAAGACATCGGTGTCCATTTGACCGAAGAATTCATGATGGACCCGGAAGCATCGGTATCAGCGATCGTCTTCGCCCATCCGGATGCGCGTTATTTCAATGTAGAATAATGGAAACGGAGCAGGTAAACCCTGGCTCCGTTTTTCTTTGTCAAGAAACTTCATCAGCTTATTCACGTTCTGTTCCAGCCGGACGCTTTCCGCGAGGCGGGAATCGAGCCTCCTCGTCACTAACAACGTTGCTCAACTCTCATTGCGTTCGAGCATCGCAAATGAATGTGCTCAGCGATGCTTCGCTCATTCATTGCCTGTGGGGTCTCTCAACCCCGCTATGACCCGCTGGAGTCGCCGGCTTCCACTTCACTAAAGTTATCAGTTTTTTTACAAACTACTTTCAGTTTGAATAATAATTAATTTGTACCAACGCTCGTAACATTTAGAAAGTGAAAGGTAGAGGTTTTTTCCAATCTCTAAAAACGGGCCAGGTCTCCGATCCGTTTTTCTATGAACTCAAGTGGTATGATGAAGGATAGAGAGTTACAGGAGGTGGGGACGGATGACCGTCTTGAATATTTTGGATTACTCGCCGATCGATGAAGGCGAAACGGCAGCTTCCGCGCTTCGCTCGACTGCGGAACTCGCGAAACTGGCGGATCGTTTGGGCTATAAACGCTATTGGGTTGCAGAACATCATCAAGTATTTTCAGTTGCCGGCAGTTCACCGGAAATGCTCATGATGCACCTTGCGACACTGACTGAACGCCTGCGTATCGGCTCGGGCGGTGTCATGCTGCCGCATTATAGCGCCTATAAAGTAGCAGAGAATTTCCGGTTGCTTGAAGCGCTGCACCCGAACCGGATCGACCTCGGCATCGGGCGGTCGCCGAGCTTCCGTCTCGTCAACCAAGCGCTCAATGAATCAAAAGGCAAACGAGTGCCTTATGCTCAGCAACTCATCGACCTGGAGAAATACTTCACCGATGATGTAGACAGTGAACACCGATTCCAGAAATTAAAAACGACGCCGATCACAGAAACAGCGCCTGAACTATGGTTGCTCGGCACCGGCGAAGGCTCGGCAAAACTTGCGGCTGAACGCGGCATGGCTTATGCCTATGCTCATTTTGCGCGCCCTGAAAAAGCGGGAATGGATGCAATTGACCGTTACCGGGAAACTTTCATTCCGTCCGGATTGCGGGAACAGCCGCATGTCGCGATCGCTGTTTTCGCCATCGTCGGCGAGACGGAAGAACAAGCCGAACAGCTCGCTAAAGCATTCGATTTATGGCTATTGTTCGTCGAATCCGATTTCCAGCCGCCGTATTACCCATCGGTCGAGACAGCTGAAAAGCGGCGCCTCAGTGCAGCGGAACAAGAACGAGTCGAGCGCAACAGGGGCCGCATGCTCGTCGGCACAGCGGAACAAGTCAAACAGCAAATCGAAGCGGTCGCCGAACAATTCGGTGCCGACGAAATCACCATCATCCCGAACATCGCCGGCCATCAAGCGCGCATGGACACGGTGCGGTTGCTGGGGGAAACATTCAATATGCAATGAAACTATTAAGAAATCCAATAAAAGTCAGGATTTCTTAGTATTTTCCTGATAATGGAATAGTTTAGGTGGATAAGTATTCAGAAAGATCTATAAAAACTGATAATATGCAATATTGCCTTTTATTTAAGGAAATTGTCCTTTATAATAGTGAAAAAGCTATTAGGAGGAGAAAACATGAACAAGTATAAATTAAGCGCTTTCACGGCTGTGGTCGCTGGCGCTATGACGCTTGCTGCTTGCGGCGGCGGTGAAGAAGAAGCCGGCGGCGAGGGCGGCGGCGAAAGCCTTGACTCGAACATCGTAACAATTGCGACAGGCGGTGCATCCGGCCCTTATAACATCATCGGTTCGACACTTGCCGATGTCTACAGCAATGAGTATGGCGTTAACTCACGGACACAGACGACAGGTGCGTCCGTCGAAAACGTTAACTTAATGAAGGAAGATAAAATTGAAATGGCGTTTACGATGAGTGACGTTGTCAGCCAAGCAGTTGAAGGACAGGAAAGCTTCACGGAGCCGACTGATAAAATCAGCCAGATTGCAGCGCTTTACCCGAACTATGTGCAAATCGTAACGACAGCTGAATCCGGCATCGAAACTTTCGATGACCTGGTCGGTAAACGCATCGCAGTCGGAGACCAAAACTCAGGCGTTGAAGTCAATGCCCGTACCCTTCTCGAAGGACATGGCATCACATATGACGACATCGAGGTCGATTACCTCGGTTATGCAGAAGCAGCAGACGGGTTGCGTGCCGGCCAATTGGACGCAGCGTTCTTGACGAGCGGCTTGCCGAACGCATCGCTTTTGGAGCTTTCTGAAACACTCGATATCCGCATGGTGTCGATCGATCCTGCTGATGTAGAGGAAATTGCCCAAGATCAGAGCTATTTTGTCGCGCTTGATATTCCTGCAGATACATACGGAAATGAAGAAGCAGTTTCGACTGCAGCGATCATGAACGCTTTGGTCGTCCGTTCGGATATGAGTGAAGACGATGTTTACAAATTGACGCAGACTTTCTTCGACAATTTGGAAACACTGGGGAATTCCCATCAGGCAGCAACCGACATCACGCTTGAAGCCGCACAAGAAGGCTTAGTGGCGCCATTGCACCCAGGCGCTGAACGTTACTATAGTGAGCAATAAAAAGCTTTTGGGGGGAGGGGCATTCATTGCGGTGCTCCTTTTTTTCCTGCTAATAAAACTGCCGGTCATTGCCTTTGAAACAGATGGCAAGCGGTTTTATTTGAAGGAAGAGGGATTCGAATTGTCGTGGATTCATTCGGTCGAAAAGGAAGAATGGCGCGAATACTACGAACGCAACGGACACAAGCTGTTGTTGACGGAAACCCATTTCAAGACATTCGGCGCAGGGGTGCCGTCAGATGGCACAATATTGCCATCCGATGACGGATTCGTCCATATGCAGATCGATCGGGAATTTGAAGAACTGAATTTGACCGTTTCGGAAAATGCCCACACCTTAATACGAGCAGGCGGCCGGGAAATCCCCCTTTATGCCTTAGCCGATGATTATGAAACATTCCGCATTTCGGTTGAGTATATTCATTTATGGAACTATGTAGGAGGGAAGACATTATGACCAAAGACAACCGGGATTTAGATGTTGAAAGCGTCTCGGCGCACACAGAAGACAAAAACGTCAGCCAGGAAGTGCTGGAGAAATACGATACGGACGCCAAAGTCCGCAAATTGCGCAACCGCAATATCGTCTTGACCATTGCGGCGATCGCCATCGCATATTCCCTGTACCACTTGTGGGTGACGTTTAATCCGCTGCCTGCACTTCAGGCGCGCTCGATTCACGTAGCCGTCGGGATGGGGCTTGTGTTCTTGGTCTATCCGGCATTCAAAAAGCAGGACAAAACACGCATCCCGTTTTACGACTGGCTCTTGTTTTTATTCAGCCTGGCGACCGCCGGGTATTTGATCTATGAATACGAAGCGATCATGACGACGCGCGGCGGGATTCCGAACACGCTCGATATCATCATGGCCATCGCGACCGTCGTACTGGTTCTCGAAGCGGCACGCCGCGTCACCGGCATCATCTTGCCGATTCTCGCGCTCGTGTTCCTCGTCTATCCGTTTATCAGCCACAATTTGTGGATGCCGGATATGCTCATGACACGGCCGTTTGACCTCGGCGATATTTTCGGCCAGCTGTATTTGAAGACGGAAGGTTTGTATTCGACGGCGATTTCCGCCTCCTTGCAATTCATCTTCCTGTTCATCTTGTTTGGCGCCTTCCTTGCGAAATCGGGAATGGGCCAATTGTTTAACGACTTGGCGATGGCACTCGCCGGATCCAAGCAGGGCGGCCCGGCGAAAGTCGCGGTCATCTCGTCTGGCTTTATGGGCAGCATCAACGGATCCGCAATTGCCAATGTCGTGGGGACCGGCGCATTCACGATTCCCTTAATGAAAAAAATCGGCTACCATCGGAACTTTGCAGGCGCCGTCGAAGCGAGTGCTTCGGTCGGCGGGCAAATCCTGCCGCCGATCATGGGGGCGAGTGCGTTCATCATGGCGGAAACGACAGGCATCGCTTATGGCACGATTGCGCTCGCTGCACTGTTGCCAGCGGTCCTGTATTTCCTCGGCGTCATCATGCAAGTCCATTTCCGCGCCGGTAAAGACAGCTTACGCGGCATTCCAAAAGCCGATTTGCCGCGCACGAAAGAAGTATTGAAAGAAAAAGGGCATTTGCTATTGCCGATCGTTGGGCTTGTGTTCATGCTCTACACCGGCATGCCAATCGCTTATGCGGCCTTCTATACGATTGTCTTGACAGTCGTCGTCGCGGCGTTCCGCAAATCGACGCGCATGGGCGTTCGCGACATCCTCGAAGCGCTCGAAAACGGCGCGCGCCAATCGCTTTCCGTCATGATAGCCTGTGCGGTCGTCGGGATCATCATCGGCGTCGTCAGCCTGACAAGCTTCGGGACAGTCATGACATCTGCCATCACGGCATTCGGTGCAGGCTCCTTGTTCTGGACTTTATTCCTGACAATGCTTGCATCAATCGTGCTTGGCATGGGCTTGCCGTCCATCCCAGCGTATATCATCACAGCGACTATGACAGCACCGGCACTTGCCGAATTCGGCATTCCAGTTCTCGTCGCGCATTTGTTCGTGTTCTACTTCGGGATTTTTGCGAACATCACGCCCCCTGTCGCACTGGCAGCCTTTGCAGGTGCCGGGGTGTCCGGAGGGGATCCGATGCGCACCGGCTTCAATGCATTGAAGCTTGCCATCGCCGGGTTCATCATTCCGTACCTGTTTGTCTATAATCCAGCGATGCTGATGATCGATACGACGGATGTGGCGGTCAACGCGACAGAATTCGCCTTGCCGCCGATAATTGAGATCGTCATGATCACGGTGACGGCGATTATCGGAATCATCGCACTCAGTGCTGCGGTGGAAGGCTATTTCCAGACACGCATGAATGTCGTGACGCGAATCCTGCTTGGTGCCGGGGCATTGATGACAATTGTTCCCGAAACTTTGACGGACACGATCGGCCTAATCATCGTGCTCGGCATCTTCGCTTTGAATTACATGAATGCACGCAAGAAAAATCAAGCCACAAACACGGCCTGATGAAGAAAATGAAACCGCCAGGAATTTTCCTGGCGGTTTTTTTGCTTCGATTGTATGCTCTGCGATATGGTGTCAAATCTTTTAAGAGAAGTAAGTAGAATAGCTTGTGCTATTAGACTGCGTTGCGGGGGGCTGCTTGAGGATCGCAGGATGTGAGTCATGCAGCTGATGCGACAGGACGTCGCGCTTTCAGCTGCCCGAAGATGGGGCGGGTGCCCGGCCAACGTGCCAAAGAAAAAAAGCCTGCGACATATCTGCAAGCAGATATGTCGCAAATGAATAAGCTCAGCTCCCCTTCACTTATTCATTCGCGCGGTCCCACAGGCGTCAGCCCCCTCCACTTCGTCTTTAGTTTTAGAGCGTAAGATTGTTTCTTCAGTTTTAAAGTGAATTGTGGAAGTGCATCATATTCTATAGTTTTCTTCAAACAGCTCGAAGAATGAAGTATCAGATATCTCGATCCGTTAAACAAACCAACAAACTTAACCCATTCAACGGTCGGCTTTTCAGACGTGCCATCTCAGGAAGCGGTTGTTTCTCACTCCTGCGGTTTAATCCAAGTAACTTTTCCATCGTCTTCATCAAATTCAATGATGACGTCTGTGACATTCTTTATCTTTTCTTTGAGTTGTTGTTCGATATAATCCCGGATATCGTCTGCTTCTTCAATCGTCATCGATGGATCTACTTCCACTTTGATTTCGATATGCAGGCTGTCTCCTTCTTTGATGGCATATAAATCTTGAATGTCCATTATTTGTGGGTGCTCCATGATTTTGCTGCCAATGCGTGCCTGTAATCCGACATCTGCCACGCCCAGCACACCAGCCGCATTGTCGAGGAAAATTCGGCCGACGACTACAATAAGCGAAATCCCGATGATGATGGAGGCATAGCCAGTTGCGCTATGAAATGGTGTATAGGTGGAAATAACAATAGCCAATAACGCCAATAAGGCTCCGCCGACTGCCACATTGTCTTCTAGAAAGACCAGTTTGGTGGCCGGTTTTGCTTCTTTGGCATGCTTGTAACTCATTGGGATGATTTTAAATCCGCTGACTTGATCTTTCGGTAAATGCTCCGTGATTTCTTTCATTGCTTTATAAAGAACGGCGGCTTCAAGCATGGCAGCTGTTCCTAAGACACCGATATTAAGCCAAAACCAATCCTCGGAATGTGTTGCATCTGAAATGTGATGGATTCCTTCAACAATCGTTTCATAGGCAAGCACCCCGACTACCAGGACCGCACCTAATAAAACAAGGTTCACTAGCCGGCCAAATCCGCCCGGAAACCGTTCTGTAGGCTCTTTTTTACTGAGTGCAGAACCTATAAAAACAAAAAATTGGTTAGCAGCATCACCGAAACTATGCATCATTTCTGCAAACATCGCGACGTTGCCGGTAATGAGGTAAGCGGCGGTTTTTATGATGGCGACCACTGTGTTTACGATAGCTGCCCACAAAGCCGATTTCGTGCCGAACTTCAGCAACCCGATAATTTCCTTCATAATCTGTGCCTTCCTTCTAAAAAAAAATTAAGAGTTTACGTAGTTTTATTCCCTGAATGGCTACCTTGAAACTTAATGATTGTGCTGAAGGAAAAGCGAACCTAGAACGAGCGTAGTGGGGGCGGACATGCTTAACCCACGGTTTCGCAGAGAATTGATTAAGGAAGTGACTGTATGCCGTAGAGATATCGCTTTTTCATCCAATAAAAAAACGCCTGGATGAAAATCCCAGGCGTTCTTTTCATTACTCAGCGGCTAATTCGCTTTCTGTAACCCATTTATGGTTGGTGACTGATTCTCCGGTTTCGGTATTTTCGAAATCGACCATGTACACGGTCGTTTCTTCAGCGCTGTCGACCGCTGCGCTTGCGCCTTTCATGCCTTCCATATGCTCGGCGTCGAGTGTGACGGCATCGCCTTCAGCGTAAGGGGTATCTGGTGCGTCTTCGAGTTCTTCGTGAATGACCCATTTATGGTTTTCGACCGGTGCGCCTCCGTCAGTTGGCGTGTAGCTGACGCTGTAGGCAGTCGTGTCATACGCACCGGCGATGGTTGCTGTGGCGCCATCCATGCCAGGCATATGATTTGCTTGGATGGTCGCCGTATCCCCAACGGCATAGGTTGGATTATCGGCTTCCATCAACTCGTCTGGCACTTCGCCATCGCTCGAGTGGTCCATGCCTTCATGGCCATCGCTTTCTTCGCGCTCTTCTGGGTCATCGATCTCTTCGAGCACTTCACCTGCTTCGTTGGTCGTTTCGGCTTGTTCTTCGGGAGCGGATGAATTATCAGCTTCCTCGCCTCCGCACGCGGCAAGTGTCAGGGCTGCTGCGAGTGATGCGCTGCCCATCATGAGTTTTTTCCTAATCATGCAATTCCCTCATTTCCTGAAAATCTTGTTCTACTTGCCACATACCCGATACGTGGCGGAGTATGTATTTTGTGACAAAGATGCATCATTTTGCGCAATTAGTTGACCTTTTATGCGGACCATGAAACTATAGAAATAGCACAACAGAGAGGAAGATCGAGCGATGAAAAAGAACTGGTTATGGCCGGTCATGGCAGCCGGGCTGTTCATTTCAGCTTGCAGCGCAGAAACGGCTCAAGAGGAAACAGAAGATCCAACCGACACGGCAACTGAATCCGCTGAAGAAACCGAAACCGCTTCGGCTGTGGATAGTGCAGCCATGGAGCTTGAAGTCCCGTTTGACGGCGTGATGGACCATGTCCATGGCATGGGTTATATCGAAGAAAACGGCGGATTGTATTTCGCTTCGCATCATGGATTGAAAGTGCACCGCGACGGAAAGTGGACGGAAATCGAAGATCAATACCATGATTTCATGGGCTTTAATGCGACAGCAACCGGTTTTGTGTCATCAGGGCATCCTGATATGCAATCCGGCATGCAAAATCCGCTCGGCATCAAACGCAGCGATGATGGGGGAGAAACTTTCGAAGACCTCGGATTTGAAGGAGAAACGGATTTTCATGAAATGGCAGTCGGCTACAATACGAATAATTTATTCGTCTTCAATCCGCAAGCCAACTCCGAAATGGAAACTGGCTTCCACCGCAGCGACGATGCCGGAGAGTCTTGGCAGCAGACAGCAGCAGAAGGGCTTGAGGGAAAAGTGACCTATCTTGCGATGCATCCCGATGATTCGATGATGATCGCAGCGGCGTCGAACCAAGGAATTTTCTTGTCTGAAGATGGCGGAGAGAGCTTCACGCGCATCACGGAAGGTGAACTCGGAACGGCCGCATTCTTCAGTGAAGACGCGCTTTATTATGGCACGTACAGTGAACAGGCAAAACTGGTGAAACGCGACTTGTCAGGCGAGGAGCAGGAGATTTCCTTGCCGGAGATGACTGAAGACGGAGTTGTCTATGTTGCGCAGCATCCGGAAAATCCGGAGCAGTTGGCGATTTACACCGTCAAGGGCCATGCGTGGCAAACACAGGATGCCGGTGAAAACTGGACGCAAATTTTGAATGCAGGACAAGTGCAGTAAACGGAAATTTAGAGATATCACCGCATAGCATATCCGAAATGAGGAACACCCGCACTCAGCTTTGAGTGCGGGTGTTTTTTATGTGAGCAAGGCTTTTCCGGAAATCGACCGTGCGCAATGGATGCCACTTGCGGCGACGCCGATCGTGCCGCCGCCCGGGAAGATGTGGTCGCCTGTCAAATACAGCCCAGGCAATCCGCTGTGATGCGAAATGGAATTGAACAATGCCGCATCCAAAGTCTGCGCGAAGCCGCCGACATAGCCGTTCGGCCGTCCGGTATAATGTTGCCAAGCAAGCGGCGCGCCGCTTTCAAAATGGACGATTGCCGAGCGGAATCCCGGGATATGCTGCTCGATCAAGTCGAGCATGCGCTCCGAAAGCCCGGTGCGCATCACTTCATAATCCTCCTGCGAGTGCCACTGCTGCGGCTTCGAATGCGTTGAGATGGTCACAGTCTGGAAGCCTTCGGGCGCACGCAGCCGGTCATCCATGCGTGATGCCGACATGAAAAAATGATGCCCTTCGTCCATGGCAGCGCCGCTTGAAAGCTGGCGGAATTCAGGGAGCGGCTCAGGGAGTTTCTCTGCATCGATCGCTAAGTACAAAGTTAAAGTCGTCCAAGTTTCGCCTTCGATGCCTTCTTGCAGCGGGCGCTTTAAGCGGTGATGATGCTCAGCGGGCACTAGCTCGGTTAACAACTGGATCGGCGCATTGAAGACGACGGCATCCGCTTCATAGTGATTGCCGCGCTGGTCGCTGGCATGCCAAACACCGTCTTTATATTCGAGCGTCTGGACGGTGCGCGGCTTTTTCACCTTGCCGCCATTTTCTTGAATGCTTTCCGCCATTAATTCCGCAAAGCGGTACAAGCCGCCCGGAACGTAATATGCCCCTTCATGGTAAATATCGAGCGCCACTGCCGCAAGCAGATACGAGACGTCTTCCGTTGTCGTCTGCATGCTGTCGATCAATAGCCCGTCGAGCACATGGCGGAACGCTTCGAGTTCGTGGAGGCCGTGCTTTTTCAACACTTTGCCAAGTGTCAGCTGAAATTTCGGCAACAAGCGCAAATGAACTGGTCGCAAGACTTTCGTGAGCGCCGCCCATTCCCGCGCATTGGCAGGCGGCAACGCAGGCAGCGGCCCCATCAAAGTGCGGGTGATGCGCGCCGTCCGGTATAATTCTGCATAGAACGACAGAATGGCAGTTTTGTGCTCTGGAAAATGGTCGGCAAGTTCCCGTACATGCTTTCTGCGGTCTTTATGGAAAACGAAAGTGCCAGTCGGATGGACCATCTCCATCACTCGCTCGAGCGGTTTGAGTTCCATCGGTTTTTCGAGGTGGCAGAAGACGCGTTCATGAATGCCGCCGGGCTCGAGTCCCATGCCGAGCGTCGCACCGACTGGAAATAAATACGGATGGCGCTTGTATTTTCCGGCGCAGCCGCCGAGTTCTGCAGCAGCTTCGAGCACGGTCACGTCACAGCCTTCTTTTGCTAGTAAGGATCCAGCCGTCAATCCACCGATGCCGGCGCCGACGACCAATATGCGTTTTGTCATCATGTCCCCTCATTTCTCCCATGAAAAAACGCCCGGCAACTCAGCCGGACGCCTGTCTCTTATGCCACTTGTCTGCAAGCTTCTGCGCATTTCAGGCAAGCTTCCGCGCATTTTTGGCAATGGTCATGGTCATGTTGTTTGCATTCGTTTCCGCATGCTTCACAAATCTCCGCGCATACTTTCGCGAGCTGTGAGACAAACGGCGAGTTGCGTTCAATGGCTTGTGCCAAATAAGCACACATGTCTGCGCATTCGCGGTCAAGCCGGATGCACTCAGCCATCATTTTTACATCGTCTTCTTTCAGGCAAGCATCGAAGCAATGATTGCACGCCACCATGCAGTCATGGAGCGTCTTGGACAGTTCTGCGTGTTTTGCATGTTCTACCATTCCGTAAAACCTCCTATAAGAATTATGTTCATTCGCTTATTCCTTGGATTTCCCGACTGGCAGGAAAATAAACAAAGGCCAGTGGATTCTATCCGTTTTTGCGCAGCCCCGGCTTTTGCTCAAGTTCTTTCATGCGCTTGCGGAACTCGTCTTCCGACAGCTCGCCGCGCGAAAAGCGCTCTTTCAATAACTGCGCTTCGTGGTGGGGAGGTGGCAGTTTATGCGGTTTATGGCGAATGAAAAACAAGACGAGACAGAGGATGATGAGCACGACCATTAAAGCGACGAGGACAATAAAGATCCGGAACATAAGCGTTCACTCCGTTCGCTTCCTTTTCTTCCAGTGTACGCTATTAGACTGAAAATTTCGCCTTTTTGATTCAGAGAAAAAAAGTTCTTGTCAGATGCTGGATATGCTACGCTTATGGATAATTCAAAAAAGGGGGAAGCGGGATGTTTACACATAAGATTGATGAAGAGTTGGCGTTGAAATTGGTCGAGACGCAAGATGCGGAACGGATTTTTGAATTGACCGACCGTTCGCGTGCTGCACTGAAAGAATGGCTGCCGTGGCTCGATCACACTAAAACCGTAGAGGATACGAAAAATTTCATCCAGTCGGGGGCTGAAAGTTTCGCCCTCGGCAAAAGCTTGAATTGCGCGATCGTCTACCAAGGTGAACTGGCTGGAATCGCTGGTTTCAATGAAATCAATGAAGCGAAACAGACGGCCTATATCGGCTATTGGCTCGATACGGAATACCAGGGAAAAGGCATCATGACAAGGGTAGCGGGAGCGCTGACGGATTACGCGCTAACCGAACGCGGGCTCAATAAAGTGGAGATCCGCGCAGCTGTCGGCAACGAGAAAAGCCGCAACATCCCGATTCGCCTCGGCTTTACAGAAGAAGGCGTGATCCGCCAAGCGGAATGGCTCTATAACCATTTCGTCGACCACGCCGTCTACGGCATGCTGAAATCGGAATGGCCATCTGAAAAAGACGCATGAATTTACGCTTCCTTTTTCAAAGTGTTGAAGAAGGTCATAATTCGTTACGAATAAAAATGATATTACCCTCTATATCCAAAAACCAATAAAATATCTGAGTATTTGGAGAATCGTCCGCTCGACTCCAGTGGACTAGCGAGACGACCGAGACCCCACAGTGAACGTAGTGAGCGAGGAGGCTTGGGCGCGAGCCCACGGAAAGCGAGCGGTAAGATTCGGAAGATACGGGTTTCTGATTTTCTCGACCACACAAAAAGACGCGTAAAAGTTCACACATCTTTTTTTGCGCAATGTTTCCCACAGCCTTCCTCATTTAGTAAAATAAGAAGGAAACTAGAAATACAGGAGGAATACTATTATGAAGCATTTTCTACTCGGCCTTCTCGTATCAGGCCTTATCGCACTCATCGCCTTTTTTGCGGATGACTGGGCGTTGTTGTTCCCAATCGCGGGTGCAGTCGCAGTTATCGCGCTTGTCTGGGCAGTCATCTCGTCCATCACGGCAGGCAAGCAAGTGAAATCTTCATTCAACACGAGTTCAGAACGCCGCCGGGCACAGCAGGCGCGCAACGCCAAAGTGAAAAACTTGGTGCTGTTCGCGTTGCCGAACTTAGTATTGGCGCTCTACGGATTGTTCATACTTTCTTAAACGAAAGAGGGGGATGTCATGCTTAGCTATTATAGTTCCTTGTCCGCAGAAGTGTACGACCTCGATAAGCCGATCGGCAAATCGTTCGGTGATGTGGAGTTTTACAGGGAGCGGCTCGCCGGCAATGAAGGGCGTATTTTAGAACCTGCTACCGGGACTGGCCGTTTGCTCGTGCCGCTTCTAGAAGACGGCCTTCACATCGATGGCTTCGACAGTTCGTCTGAAATGCTTGATATTTGCCGCGCACATTGCAAAGAACGCGGCTTGCATCCGAAATTATTCGAAGCGGATATGGAAACATTCCGTATTGGAGTCGAATATGACGTCATCATTTTACCAGCCGGAACGTTCCAATTGCTTGCGGGGCGAGAACAGGCAATCAAAGCCTTGAAGAATTTCCGCAAGCATCTGGCACCGGGCGGCCGTCTGCTCGTCGATTTGTACGTTCCGCAAGGCTTCGAAATCGACCGGCCGAGAACACGGACCTGGCAGACAAAAGCTGGCGAAGTGATCACGCTCGAGAGCAAGACCGTCGAAGTCGATTGGATCAAGCAATGTTCCGTCTCGCATAACCGTTACGAGAAATGGCAAGGCGGCAAGTTGATTCAGACCGAACTCGAACGCTTCCCGATGCGCTGGTACGGTGTCGAGGAATTCAAGCTGCTGCTTGGCAGCCAAGGTTTCGAGGACATCATCGTGTCATCCAATTACGAATACGGGCAATACCCGAAAAACGCTCAGCATGCCGTCACCTTTGAAGCAATCGCACATAGTTGAAAACAACAGCTGTTTGGAGAAAAAATCCAAACAGCTTTTTGTGTGCCCGAAATTCTATATAGAGCTGGCTAAAGTTGTTTCATTGAACAAAAAAGGGAAGCTGAAACGAAACAATAGCTGCATAAAGGGTTAGATTTAGGAGCGATTCGGGTAAACTCGTTAAGGTCTGGAAGTAAAATCGCCATAGTTAAGGGCACTAAAAATGTCTACATAGGCGAGGCTATCGGGCTGAACAAAAGGGGGAGCAGCATGATTACCATACATAAAACCTCTGCTGATGGAGCTTTGCAAACAATTGATGCAGTCGAAAAGAATAGCTGGATCAATATGGTGGCACCTTCACAAGCGGAAATCAGGGAAATAGCGGAACGCTGCAATATCCCGATTGAATTTTTAGAAGATCCATTGGATTTGGAAGAAAGCGCACGGATTGAATACGACGAAGAGACCAATTGCACCTTGATCATTAATGACCTTCCGATTATCAACGACAGCAGCCCGCAGCTCGATTCTTATATCACAATCCCCATCGGCATCATTTTGGGGGGAGAGTTTATCGTCACCATTTGCAGCCAAGCGACGAACTCCGTAGAAAACGTCATCAAGAAAAACGTAAATACGGCGATGAAAAATCGCTTTGCGCTCGAAGTGCTATTGTCGATTTCCACCCAATACATAGTGAATTTGAAAAAACTGAACAGACAGCGCCTCAAGATCGAAAGCAATTTGCAGGATTCTTTAACGAACAAGCAACTTTATAACATCATGGAAATTGAAAAAAGTCTGGTGTATTTCCTCACCTCGTTAAAAGCGAATGGGGACGTCATCACGAAGCTGTTCCGCACGCATTCCATCAAATTGTATGAAGATGACGAAGACTTGCTAGAAGATGTGAAAATTGAAAATAACCAAGGAATTGAAACAACTGAGTTGTATACCAGAATTTTGGATAGCATCACAGGATCGTATTCTTCGCTCATATCGAATGAATTGAACAATACGATGAAAACATTGACCCTTTTCACGGTTTTCTTAACCCTACCGACCTTGATTTTCAGCTTTTTCGGTATGAACGTCGCATTGCCTGTTTCCGGGCAGGAGCCTGGTTCATGGATTACGACACTGGTCCTGTCGGGTATTTTGATGCTTGTGATCGCCGTTTCTTTATGGAAAAGAAGAATATTTTAGCCGAAAACGTCTGGAGATAAATCCAGGCGTTTTTTTTTGATAGTAGTGGTTGGAAGTCGTGTTTTCCGCAGCTTACCGCTCGCTTTCCGTGGGCTCGCGCCCAAGCCTCCTCGGTTTGCTCTACTTTCGCTATGCTCAAGCATCGGCTCCGTCGGCTCAAATTCAAGCCGCCTTTATTTGCTCTACTTTCGCTATGCTCAAGCATCGCAAATGAATGCGCTCAGCGTTGCTTCGCGCCTTTATTTGCTCTACTTTCGCAATGCTCAAGCATCGCAAATGAATGCGCTCAGCGTTGCTTCGCGCATTCATTCCCTGCGGGGTCTCGGTCGTCTCGCTGATCCACCGGAGTCGAGCGGACGCTTCTCCAAACACTTAGGTAGCTTGGGGAAATATTTTATTAGGCTTTGTGGTTATTGAATAGTGAAGCTTAAGAGTACTCTAATTTACCAAATATATCCCTTCCCAAAATAATTAGAGGGTTAGCGACGGGCGGGGCGAATGTATATACTAACAATCGACAGTGCGGATCTATGCCGCTTGCCATTACTGCTGCCTTGGCCATGAGAATTCATCGTCAAAAAAGGAGTGTTAGAACATGGATGAAAAAGAAATGATTCCGTTCCAATCGTCTCCGGTACGTCCGATTTTCGAAAAATTTTCAAGTGCGCGTGATGTGTCGCTCGTCTACGGCGACCCGATCGAGATGCAAGGCAGGACTATCATTCCGGTCGCGAGAATCAGGTATAGTGTCGGTGCGGGTGCAGGCGGCGGCTACGAGCGTGAAGACAAAGATGCAGAATCGCCAGGTTTCGAGGAGTTCGAAGGCGGGCACGGGGAAGGTGCAGGCGGATCGTTCTCTGTCAAACCTATTGGTATCTACGATGTGACGGCCGAAAAAACCGTCTACCGGCCGATCGTCCCGATTGAGCTTATTGTTATGCTGCCGCTCATGATGACCGGTCTCGGGTTCTTGATGGCTTCGAGCCAAAACAACAGCAAAGGCGGCAAGCACAAAAAACGCATGCAAGCCGGAAAACGCTGTGACAAGAAAGGGAAAGGCAAGAAAATGAAAGGCATGTATAGCGGCTGAAGTGAATTGGAATAGTGACGAAAGCGAAAACCACCCGGGGATTGATCTCCAGGTGGTTTTTTTAGATATAGAGCGGTCTTCTAGTTTGTCCCCAGCAATTGAATAACTGGGTTATCGGCAGAGATAATATCCACTTGATGTTCCATGCAGGCAAAAGAAAAATGCCGGTAATTAATTTGTTCGTCTATTTCACGTTTCTGCAAGTTCGACCGACTCTCCAAATAAGTTAGAAGATCTGATTGGCAATAGATGTGAAAAGCAGGGGTTGTGCCGCCGCTAGACATGCTGGTGAAGTCCTCGGAAGTCACAGAATAGAAAGCATATGAACGGAAATCAATATGCCATTTATCCATCGTCCCGGGGAGATTCAAGAGCAAGTCTGTTTCATTCTTGCTGCCGCGTATAGAAATACGCAATGCTGTTCCCGGCAGTCTCAGTTCTGCAAAACTCTCAAAGGCTATAAAGTAATCATTTTGTGACAGCAATCCTGAATCTTTCATTATCTTATCCTTTCTTTACACTTCCAGCGCAGGGGAAGTGGCGAATAGACGACTTGAAGCGAAAAACAAAAGGACCGGGGGCAGCAGTGTGAATAGTGACAGGACGCCAGCCAATGAAAACAGCATGGCAGGGACAAAGCGATTCATCTTAATCGTCAATAAACCACCGGCACTTAATAGAGAAGCTGCGATGAGCAAGTAGAAAGGATAGAATAGCAGCTGTGTCGCACCTTCTACTACATCTGCAGCAAACACTTGTGAGTTAGTCTGCGCTTCGGAGTGCGTCATTTCACGTTGTACTTTTGGATCGTTCTGGAATAGCTCGGTTAATTGGTTTTGGGCAAACCGGCTATCATCGAGCGACAAGATTAAAAAAACCACTATTCCTGAACTTATCAGCAATAGAAGCAGAGATGTCATTCCCAGTTTAGTAGGTGAAAATAATTTTGTAGTTGAAATGCGTAGCCCTCCTTTAATGAATCGATATTTGATTAATTCTTGGTATTTATAGGAAATCCTTCCAATTAACACGAAAAAAACAACCAAAAACTCTATGAGCTTTTGGCTGCCTGATCAAACCGTTTTTGACGACACCAATAAAAATTTCACTGCCTGATCGGTCAAATTGAACCAATAATGCTTTTGGCTCGCATCGAACATCGTCGAATCGCCAGGCGCCAGCGTTGAGTGTTTACCCGCAACTTCAACGGTCAACTCGCCTTCGACGACGAACAGGAATTCATAGCCGCTATGGGCGAACGGATTTCCCTCGCTGTCGCCAGGATGCAAGGTGACGAGGATAGGGACGAAATTCGCTTCATTTACGCCATGCGTCAAATCTTTGTAATAAAAACGTTCCAGCCGTGACGTCCAGTCGGGAGCATCTTGTTCAGCAAAAAAGACGCTCGGGTCGACATGAAGCGCGTCGGCGATTTTCCTGAGTGACTCCAATGTGACGCTCGATTTGCCGCGCTCCACTTGGGACAGGAAACTGATCGAGACGCCGGTCTCTTGCGCCAATTGTTTCAATGTCAGCTTGCGTTCTTTGCGCAGCTTTTTTAAAGTCGTGCCGATCGATTGGTCAGCCATAACAGATTCCTCACTTTTTCTAAATGCTCTTTTTATCATACAGGAGGCTGGAGAACTGGGGCAAATGCCGCGGAAATTAATTTTAAATTGATATTGACAGAAAATTGATAGTTATCTAAACTGTTGCTCAGGGAGAAAAATTAAAGTGTCACTTCAATTTTGCAACTCAAAGGGGGAAATCAGTTTGGATAAGAAAACAACACGCCGCGTCTTGACGGCGAGTCTTGTGGGGAGCTCGATCGAATGGTTTGATTATTTCCTGTACGGGACGATGGCTGCGCTGGTCTTTAACCAATTATTTTTCGTCAATGAAGATCCGACCGTCGGCTTGATGCTGGCGTATGCTTCATTTGCTTTGGCCTTTTTCATCCGCCCGTTCGGCGGCATCATTTTTAGCCATATCGGCGACCGCATCGGCCGCAAAAAAACTTTGGTCATTACACTGAGCTTAATGGGGGTCGCCACGTTCGGCATGGGTTTATTGCCGACGTACCAGGCAATCGGCATTTGGGCACCGATCCTGTTAATCACGCTGCGCCTCGTCCAAGGCCTTGGTATCGGCGGCGAATGGGGCGGCGCGCTGTTGCTTGCGACGGAATATGCACCGCCTGAAAAACGCGGCTTGTTCGGAAGTATCCCGCAAATGGGTGTTACCATCGGTCTCGTTCTCGGGACACTCGCTTTGTGGGTCATGACCTTGCTTCCAAACGATGCTTTCATGACATGGGGCTGGCGCGTGCCATTTATCTTGAGCGCCTTGCTCGTCGTGTTCGGCTTGTGGATCCGTAAAGGCGTCGACGAAACACCGGAATTTAAAGCAGTCCAGGCATCCGGCGACATCCCGAAAGTGCCGATTGTCGAAACTCTGAAATACCACTGGCGTGAAGTGTTGATCGCCATCGGGGCAAAAGTCGTCGAAACGGCGCCGTTCTATATTTTCGGTACGTTCATCGTTTCCTACGCCACGACCAATCTCGGGTTCTCACGCACAGCGACACTCGGCGCAGTCATGATCGCAACGATTATCACGACGATCTTGATTCCGATAATGGGCTCGCTCTCTGACCGGGTCGGCCGCAAAAAATTGTATATTGCGGGAGCGTCAGCGATGGCTCTATTCGCGTTCCCGTATTTCTGGATGATCCACCAAGGCTCCGTCTTCATGCTTGTGCTGGCGACGATCATCGGCCTCGGCGTCATTTGGGCACCGATCACCGCCGTTCTCGGCACGATGTTCTCTGAAATCTTCGATGCTAAAGTGCGCTATACAGGCGTCACGCTCGGCTACCAGATCGGTGCTGCGCTGGCAGGCGGTACCGCACCTCTAGTCGCGACGGCGCTTCTTGCGCGCTTCGACAATTCGTACGTGCCGGTGGCAATTTACATTATCTTCACCGCTTTGATCTCGCTCGCATCCATCTGGGCAGTCAAAGATTTGAAACAACAGCAAGCGGCGCGTCCAGCCGCAACAATTGCAAAAGAGAGCCGCGCATAAGCGGCTCTTTTTCTTTAGGAGGGCCTCATGAAAATCATCAACGAACAGCAAATCCAACAGAGCTACAAAATGAGTGATGCGATTGGAGATGTCACTGCATTGCTTCATGCTAAACAGCAAGGAAAAATCGATAATCCCCACCGCACCGTCATTGATTTTCCGGAGCGGCAAGCATCCGCTTTGTACATGCCGAGTGCCGATAAACAAGAAGAACTCGCAGGCGTCAAAGTGGTGACCATTTTTCCGGACAATCCGAAACAAGGCAAGCCGACAACGCAAGGGGTGATTTTATTATCCGATGCGACAAATGGGGAACATGTTGCGATGATGACCGCATCCTATTTGACGCGGCTCCGCACGGGCGCACTCAGTGCCATCGCCACCGATCATCTCGCGCGGCAAGACAGCCGTGTGCTTGCGGTCATCGGAACCGGCGCCATGGCGTTCGAGCAAGTGCTCGGCGTGCTCGAAGTCCGGGACATCGAAACGATTTTGCTATTCAACCGCACAGAAGAAAAGGCCGTGCGTTTTAAAGAACAATTGGAAGCATTCGGCGTCCAGGCCGGAATCGAAATCGCACAAAGCGCCAAACAAGCTGTGGAAGCAGCAGACGTCATCGTCTGTGCCACGCGCTCGACAGAACCGGTATTTGACGGCAATGATTTGAAACCAGGGACGCATATCAACGGTGTCGGCTCTTATTTGCCACATATGCGTGAAATGGATGAAACGACCATTGCGCGGGCGGATAAAATTGTCGCAGATGACCTTGCCGGCGTCCAGGACGAAGCAGGCGAGCTGATCCACGCGGCGAATTCGGGGAATTGGTCATTCGACCGGCTCCATGCAGAACTGACGGAACTCGCGTCCGGACAGCGTGCAGGACGCGAGACAGAAGAAGAGATCACGTTCTTTAAATGTGTCGGGGCGGCGTATTTCGATTTAGCTGTAGCGAAAGGCGTTTACCGGAAAGCGCAGGGCGGCAAGCTTGGAACGGATATTGAACTATAAATGAAAACACGAAACTGCCCAGAGGCTTGGCCTCTGGGCAGTTTTTTTTTGAGAAATTCTTCAGTTTAGAAATACTCTTGAAAAAATAATATACAAATGTTACTGTGTATATGAGTATAAACAGTATAACAGTTGAGAAGGAGTGTATATAAATGAATGACTGGAATCAAGCGTACCGGTTGGCAGCGTTCGAAATAAAAGCATCGCTGCGCAACTTATTGTTGATCCTGGCTTTTTATATCGCCATGAGCCTCATCTTCATGATGTCGTTCGATGTGTATCTGGAAGGCGACTTCAAAGGGTTCGATATCATGTTCTTGCTGGTGTTCTTCATGTTTCCTGCCTGGATGAAAGGAAAAGAATTTCAAATGCAGAAAATGGATGGCAATCTATGGTCGTCTCCGTCGATCATCATGCTTCAGCAATTGCCGATAAGCAGAAACACCATTGTCAAAAGCCGTTTTCTCATCCATGCATTCTGCTCGTTTCCGTTCCAATTGATCTTGCTGATTGCCATGCCACTCATGTCGGACAATTTTCGGGAAGCGATGACGCCGGTTTCTTACGCTGTGTTTGTGTTGATGTGGCTGGCCATTTCAATTGCGGTCGGCTTTATGATGGCTGCCAGTGAAGCGGGAGGGAATTTCAGGATGAAAGAGATTGTACTGTCGTTCATTTATATCTTAATCGCGGCAGCCGCCGTCTACTTGCTGTTCCCTATGCTGTCGGGCAGCGGTTTTATTGAGTGGACAATGGCGATTGCAGTGGATTGGCCACTATTGACGGGCGTTGCAGCTGTGCTCCTCATGATTGCGGGTTGGAAATACTGGCAAGTAGATATGAGAAAGACGATGAAGAAAACGGATTACCTGTGAGAGGAGGGCTGGCTTTTGCTGCCAATACGTTTATCCAAAGATTCCCGTGAACCGATTTATCACCAAATTGAAAAGCAGCTGAAGGCCTTGATTGCAGGGGGGCACTTGCTTGCGGGTTCGCCGCTTCCCTCAATTCGTGCGTTATCGAAAGACCTTGAAATCAGCGTCATCACGATAAGGCGCGCTTATCAGGATTTGGAAGCACAAGGCTTTATCCAGACGCTTCATGGCAAAGGGACCTTTGTAGCGGAAATACAACATACGACCAAGCAGCAAGTGATGACCGATTCGGTTGAAAAAGAATTTGAACAGGCCATCCGCAACGCGATGGACTATGACTATACAGTTGATGACATCAAGCGCGTTTTTGAAGAGACATTGAGCAAGCTGAGGGAGGGGAAATAACGGATGATTCCATGGATTGAATTAACGCAAGTTAACAAGCAAATCGATGACTTCCGGCTCGGGCCGGTCAGTCTGGCTATTGAGCCTGGCACGATTACCGCGCTTGTAGGGAATAACGGTTCGGGCAAAAGCTCCTTGTTGAAGCTGATTATGAACATGGCCAATATGGACGAAGGTAACATCCAAGTTTTTGGCGAACCGGTGGACGGAGAAGACGAAAGTTGGAAAAGGCATGTCACGTTCCTGCCGCAAACTCCAGTTGGCTGGAATGCGTATACAGGAAACGACTTAAAAAACTTGATTGCTCCGCTCTATGCCAAATGGGATGACGTTCTTTTTGAACGGATGATACAGCTCTTGGACATCCCGCTCGATAAGCGCTTCGGCAAATTATCACCGGGCGTACAGCAAAAATTAAGTTTGTCGCTGGCCTTGCCACGCCATACGGATATTCTGATTTTGGACGAACCGACCGCTTCCTTGGACATTCCTTCTAAGAATTTGGTGATGGATTTATTGGTCGACTGGATGGAACGGGAAGACCGGGCGATCATTTTGACGACACATCAGCCGGAAAGCCTCCGCAAGCTGGCGGACTACTTGTTTTTGATGAAAGATGGGCAGGCAATCGGCCATTACGAAAAAGACCAGCTCACCAGCGGGTTTCGCCGCTACTGGTTGGAGGAAATGCCTGCTGAAGCAGTGCCTGGTGAACGTTCGCGCTCCGGCCGGCAACTTGTATCCGATCATTTAGAGGCCACGGAAAACTACTTGGCAGATCACCGAATCGGAATTGTCGACAACAAAGCGCTGGAACTGGAAGAAGTCATTAGCCTGTTATTGGCATGAACCAACAGAGAGGATGAGGGAAATGGAAACGATGCTCACCGTAGAAGGATTGGGGAAATCCTTCAAAGACAAGCAAATCATCTCGAATATCTCGTTTGAAGTGAAACAAGGGGAAATCATGGCGCTGCTCGGGCCAAACGGCGCAGGAAAATCGACGACGATCCGCAATATCATGGGCATCATGTATCCGGATGAAGGGGCCATCACATTCCGCAATAGCACAAATAACGAAATCCCCCGCAATAAAATCGGCTATTTGCCGGAAGAGCGGGGCTTGTACAAAAACGTCAAAGTGATGGACATTCTATTGTACTTGGCCGAGCTCAAGGATTATCCGCTGAACCGTGCCAAACAGCGTGCGCTTGAATATTTGAAGAAATTCGGCTTGGAGGGCAAGGACAATGTGTCGGTCGAGGAATTGTCGAAAGGGATGGGGCAGAAAGTGCAATTTATCGCCTCCATTCTCCACGAGCCGGAACTGCTCATTTTGGATGAACCGTTTTCAGGGCTCGACCCGGTCAGCCAGGAGTTATTCAAAGATGAAATTCGCTCGTTGGCCAAAAACGGCACGGCGATCTTATTGTCTTCGCACCAGATGAATCTCGTCGAGGAAATGGCGGACCGCTTATTCTTGATCCATCGCGGAACTAAAGTCATCTCGGGAAGCTTAAGCGAAGTGAAAAAGGAATACGCCAATTTTAAATGCACCATCCATGGAAGCAATAGCCATCAAGTGTTGGAAAGCTTACCGGAAGTGGAACGGATCGAACATAGCGAGGAAGCGGCGGTGCTGTACTTGTCGAAACGTGTGCAACCCGCGATTTGGTTGAGAAATCTGCCGGAACAACTCGACGTCCAGGAACTGTCCATCGATCGGATTTCCCTCCATGAAATCTTCATCGACATCGCCACGGACAAAAACCTATTGAAGGAAGCGGGTGAGTTGCATGCATAACACGAAGAAAGTCGCGAAATGGGAAATCAAACGCAACCTGAAAAGCAAATCGTTTATCATCGGCCTGTTTCTGACTCCGCTCATTTTCCTGGCATTCTTATTACTGCCTGAATTGTTCAGTTCAGACGATGAACCGGCAACGACGACGGTTTATGTCAACGACCAACTCGGTGTCTACGAACAATTGGAAGCAGCTGCAGCGAACACCGAATGGAACATGGAACTGACTAACAGTACCCCACAGGAAGCCGAGGAGGCACTTGAAGAAGGCACGGACGCTGCCTATATTTTCATCGGCGAACAATCGGTCGAAAGCGGCACGGTGCCTGTCTATACGAACGACGAAACCAGTGACGCCTTCATGGATGAAGTCCAGCAGCTCGGCGGGCCATTGCAAATGGTGCAAATCGAGCAGCTCGGCCTGACGGCGGAAGAAGCAGGGACAGTCGCACAAGGCATCGTCTTTGAAGACGCATCGAATGAACCGGAACAAGCTGGCTTGTTCAGTGAGGCGATGCTCGAGCGCGTCGTGCCAGGGGCCTTTGCGGCGGTCGTTATGTTGTCGATCGTCTTTACAGGCATGGCGATATTCCAAAGTGCTTCGCAGGAGAAGAAAGACAAAATAGCAGAAATTATCCTGTCATCATTGACGCCGGCAGAGCTGATGCAGGGTAAAATCATTGGCTATTTCGTGCTCGGCCTCATTCAGGTGGTCGTCTATGTGCTGATTGCGCTGCCGGTGCTCATCTGGCGCATCGATGTGCCAATCATCGAGTATTTGTTTGTTCCTGAATTGCTAGTGCTCTTGCTCATCGCCATTCTTGGTTACTTATTGTACGCAGCGATATTTGTCGGAATCGGCGCGACGATGGCCGACATCTCGACCGCCGGGAATTTCCAGGGCATGGTCATGATGCTTCCGTTCAGCCCATTTCTGTTCATCGGTCCGGTTTTCAGTGATCCAAGCGGCATTTGGGCGCAAATCGGAAGCTATATTCCCTTTACCGCACCAGGCGTCCTCATCATGCGCTTATCGTTATTGGAAGAGTGGCCATGGATGGAAATCGTGATCGCCACCGCAATTCTCGCCATCAGCGTATGGGTGTTCATGAAACTCGCAGGCAAGATTTTCAAGATCGGCATCTTGATGTACGGGAAAAATGCGACACCAGGAGAAATCTGGAAGTGGGTTCGAACTTAATCAGCGAAAGCCAGTAGACAGGAAAAAAGCCCAGAGGCATAATCTCTGGGCTTTTCATATTCATATATTATTCAGCTGGCGTGCCAGGCTCGATCTCGTATGATTTTTGGACGGTTTCGTCGCGCTCGCCCAAGCCTTCAGTAGTTGTCTTGCTCCACATGGCTTCCATACGCTCTTTCACTTGTGGAATCATTTTTTCCGGAATGACGTTGCGGTATTGATTGGTTTCGCCGAGAATCACTTTTACCGACGGTTCGGTGACTTCTTTCGGATCGAATTGTTCATAAGGGAAAGCGGCTTTCTCGTAGTCGAAGACCGTGTTTTCCGAATCAGACTGCCAGTTTTTCCACGTTTCAAACTCGCGGTCGTTAAAGCCGGTCAAATACGGCCCTGGGTTGATGGTCGCTACTTCCACATTGAATTCCTGCAGTTCTTTGCTCAAGGAATCTGCGAAAGCTTCCGTTGCGTGTTTCGTGCTGCAATAAGGCCCCATCAACGGGTCTGCCATCAAGCCCGAAACAGAAGAGACGAAGACGATACGGCCAGAGCGTTTTTCAACCATCTGGCGCGCAAAGCCTTTCGTCAATAGGACCGGGCCGAAGACATTGACCTCAAATTGGTGGCGCAGGTTTTCTTCCGGGATGTCGACAAGCGATCCGCCTTCAGACACTGCCGCATTGTTTACTAAGACATCAATGTCCCAGCCCCACGCTTTTTCGCGGTCTTTCGGGTTCGTGACGTCCAATTTCTCGATTTGCATCGACACGCCGCGCTCTTTTGCTTCCTGCTCCAACGCGGAAACTTGTGAGATGATTTCAACGCCTGCGATGACGGACTTGCCTTGTTCCGCCAAGCTGAACGCAATATTTTTGCCAAATCCGGTGCCGGCACCGGTGATTAGGATTTTTTCGTTTGCCATTGTAAATTCCTCCTCGGATTGTTTGTTGCACAGTGTTTACTTATACTTCCAATGCATACCCGGGACATACCCCGGCTTAAACGGAATTTAGCAAATCAAAAAGAGACAAACCGTCATAGGTTCGTCTCTTAGAAAGTCCGAGAGCTAGAAGCGAATGGTAGTCAAGCTTGATTTCAAACTTCCAAACCTTGCAAAAGCCTTGCCGATGCTAAACGGTTCCTCACCGAGATACCGATCCATGCAGCGAGCACGGCTTTGATGACGCCGACGAGGACGAATGGCGCAAACCCGCCCATAAAGGCGCCGGTCCAGGAAAGTTCCGCGAAGATCTTCAGCCAAACCGTCCCGAACGTTAAAGCTACGAACATGCCGAGGATGTTGGCGATGATGGCGTTCATGACCGTAAAGCCCATCTTCTCCAAGTAATAGCCGATGACGAAAGCGGTCGGGATGAACCCGAATAAATAGCCGCCCGTCGGCCCGAACAAACTGCCCAATCCGCCTGACATTTGCGCGAATACCGGAATTCCGGCGGCGCCGATTGCGAGATAAACCAAAATGGAAAGCGTGCCGTAGCGCGCGCCTAAAATCGTGGCGGCAAGACCGATTGCCAAAGTCTGCCCGGTAATCGGCACGAGCGGCAAAGGAATGGTGACTTGAGCGAGTATGCCGATAATAGCCGCGAACAAAGCCGTCACAATCATCATCCGCAGTTTTTTGTTTGATTCTGTCATGAAAAAACGCCCTTTCTTTTTTGAGTTAACTAATTTATAAAATAAGTTAACTTAATAATATCCGAACGGGTGAGAGGGTGTCAATAAGCTTTTGGCCAATCAACAACAAGCGCAATCACACAGCTTTCGACCATAAGTGCAAAAACGAGGACGAATGCTGGAAACTGTAATGATAAAATGAGAAGAGCTAAGATAGAGAAAAGAAGGGAGGCGGCGGCTATGGAAGCTCAAGCGAAGTTCACGTTCGATGAGATGTGGGAGAAAATCCTGGATTGCGACCGGAAATACGACGGCTTGTTTTTCACGTGCGTGAAAACGACGAAGATTTATTGCCGTCCGTCCTGCCGATCGCGCAAGCCGAAAAAGCGCAACGTGGAATTCTGTTTCTCCATTGAAGAAGCGGAGAACCGCGGATTTCGGGCATGTAAAAGGTGCCAGCCCGAAATTGAACAATCGCCTTATGTGGAATTCACCCAGCAAGTTATCGCTTTTTTAACCGATCATTACCAGCAAAAAATCGGCTTGGAAGAAATCGCCGCCCATGTCGGGATGAGCCCATCTTATGTCGACCGGCTGTTCAAGCAGGAAACAGACGAAACGCCGCGCTCTTATTTGGAGAAAATCCGCATCGACAAAGCGGCGCATTTACTTGCGAACACCGATAAAACGAATTTGGAGATATGCCTGGAGACTGGCTTTCAAAGCACGTCTCATTTCTATAAAGTGTTCCGGCAGCTGAAACAACAATCGCCGGGCCATTACCGGAAAGAGAAAGGAGCGAGACGGGATGGATAGTAGAACATCAACAGAACGCCTGGAAATTCCCACGCTAGCAGATTTTAATTTCACAGAATGCCTAGCCATTCTCGGGCGTTCTGATCAAGAGCTGCTTCACACAATTCAGGATGAGCGCATCACCAAGCTGTTAGCGACTGAAGATGAAATGGTCTTATTCGATTTGAGCCATTCCGGCGAGTCCTTACATATCGAATTTCTTCATCATGCGCCGACTGAACAAGGGAAACAGGCAGTTGTGCGGTATGTGGCGGAGTGGTTCGACTTGGAAACAGACCTGCAGCCGTTTTACGCGATGGCGGCAAGCGACCCAGTCCTCCGGGAGGTCGTGGAGCGGCATGCCGGACTGCGGATAATGGGCATGCCGGATTTATTTGAAGCATTCGTTTGGGCCATCACCGGCCAGCAGATCAATTTGACTTTCGCCTATACCTTGAAAAGGCGCTTAATCGAACATTTCGGCACTTCGCATACAGTAGACGGAGTCGAGTATTGGGCCTTTCCATCCGCTGAAACCATCGCTTCGCTGCAAGTGGAGCATTTAAGAAAGCTGCAATTTTCGGAGAGAAAAGCGGAATACATCATTGGCATCGCCCGCGAGATTGCGGACGGGCGTCTCGTGAAAAACGAGCTGCTCGAAAAAACAGAGCAGCAAGTCGAAAAACAATTGGTGGCGATCAGAGGCGTCGGGCCATGGTCGGCGCATTACGTCATGATGAAATGCCTGCGCTTCACTTCTGCGTTTCCGATATCGGATGTCGGATTGCACAATGCCTTGAAGCGTCAATTGGGGATGGAGCAAAAACCGGCGATTGCAGAGATTGAGAAGTTGGCGGAAAACTGGGCAGGCTGGCAAGCGTACGCGACATTTTATTTATGGAGGGTGTTATTATGAATGAACTGCATCACGTGGATTACCCATCACCGATTGGGATCGTTGAAATCACAGGCACCGAACAAGGCATCGTGTCGCTTTATTTCAGCGAACGGGAGCAGCCGCTGCATGCGCTGCAATCGGATACGCCTCAAGTGCTGAAAGACTGTTTACAGCAATTGGATGAATATTTCAAAGGGCAACGAACGGAATTCACCGTGCCCTGCATTTCTTCCGGAACTGAATTCCAGCAAAAAGTATGGGCGGCGCTGCCTGAAATTCCTTACGGCAAAACGGCTTCGTATCGTGATATCGCACGGGCTGTCGGCAACGAAAAATCCGTCCGGGCAGTGGGGAACGCCAATAGCAAAAACAAGATCAGCATCATCATCCCGTGCCACCGCATCATCGGATCGAATGGAAAGTTGACGGGATACGCCGGCAGCCTGACGCGCAAAGAATGGCTATTAAAGCACGAGCAAGCGGTCCGGAACGTCCAATCAATAGAGGCATGAAAAAAAGGGAAGCAAATCCAATCGATTTGCTTCCCTTTCCTATTGACTTCAGATCAGTTTTCAAGCGTTTTGATGACAACTGCCGGATTGCCGCCAACGACCGTATTTGCCGGCACATCTTTCACGACAATCGCTCCGGATGCGATGACGGCATTGTCGCCGATCGTGACGCCCGGGTTGATGACGGCGCGCCCGCCGATCCACACATTATTGCCGATGCGTACCGCTTTGCCGTACTCGACGCCGGCGAGCCGCTGTTCGATATCGAGCGGATGAGTCGCTGTGTAAATGTGAACGCCAGGTCCTACCAGGCAGTTATCGCCGATACGGATATCACAGACGTCGAGGAAGACGCAGTCGAAGTTGGCGAAGAAATTATGCCCGAGGTGGATATTGTAGCCGTAATCGCAGCGGAAATTCGGCTCGATATACAAATGGTCGCCGCTCGAGCCGAGCAATTGGCTCATGAAGCGCTTGCGCTCCTGGCCATCGGTTTCCATCGATTTATTAAACAAGCGCAAAAGCCGTTTCGCGTTGACGCGCTCGCGCACAAGTACCGGATCGTCCGCCCGGTAAAGCGCACCGGCCAGCATTTTGTCTTTTTCTGTATGCATCCCAATCCCTCTTTCCCGTTCAAATTAAAAGTCGAATAACCGCCTCGCGATAAAGGCGAATGCCGCAACTGCGGTAATGAACGCAGCGACAAAAAACGCCACGGCATAAGACACGAGATTGCCGGGCAGCACGGATTCAGCAATTTCAAAAAAATAAAAATGGATCGCGACCGGTTCTGTGGCATGACGCATGAGCCACACTTGGACGCCTTTGACGGCAAACAGAATGCTGATGACCAGCAGGACCGAAAACGCAGTCCAGCGAATGCCTTTCCACATAGAATCGCCTCCATTTGTTCATGATATGGATATTATAACAGAATAGAAAAACGAGCCGTCATGAAGTTTTCGAATTCTTTGAAATATTTACATGCAATTAACAAGAAAGACTTTATAATATAGGAAAGGAGTGGAACCAATGAAAACGATCAACCGAACCATTACAACGGACAAAGGCCAAGCAATCAACTACAGCCTCGTCCTGAATCAAGACCAAACGAGAAAACTCGCGATTTTTCTGCCGGGCATCGGCTATACAGCAAAAAGCCCGTTATTCCATTACACGGAGCGGCTGCTTGCGGAACAGGAATACGACATCCTGCGCATCAATTATGATTACAACAACCCGCTTTACGACGAGTACACGATGGCGGAAATTGAAGAAGCGGTCAAATACGACGTCAAGCAAGTCATCGACCGAGTGTTGAAAGGCAGTATCTACGAAAAATTCTTCCTTGTCGCCAAATCACTCGGCACGATCGCGCTTGCCAATGAGCTCGAGCGCAAGAAATTCAAAGGCGCGAAAACCGTCTGGCTGACGCCGCTCATCAAGCATGAGGACATTTTCGAAGCAATGAAAGCGTGCGAAAATCCGGCGCTGAGCGTTATCGGTGACAAAGACCATTATTACGACCGCAGCCGGATGGAACAACTCCAAGCCAATAGCCAGCTTGATTCGCACGTCTTAAAAGACGTCAACCACGGCATGGATTTCATCGGCGATCCGTTGAAATCGATCGATGTCCTGAAAGACGTTATCACAGACATCCACGCCTTCTCGAAAAAGAGCATCGAACACGCTTAATGAACAGCCGCCCTCGAGGCGGTTTTGCTATGCCGTTTTTCAAGCGGCGCGAAGGGGTATAGTTTCTGCAAAAGGAGGGTGCATCATGGCATTCGATTACGATCTGGACTATAAGAATTTGGACTTGCGGAAAAACCCCGAACTGTACCGCGTCGGCAAAGGCGAACAAGGCGTCTTAATGGTGGAACCGTATAAAAGCGAGATCCTGCCCCATTGGCGATTCAAGACACCGGACATCGCTCAGGAATCATGCGACAAAATTTCCGAGCTGTTCGAAGACTACCGCAAAAAGGATGATTTCGTCGGCATGGACATGGCCCGCAAATTTATCCAAATGGGCTACACCCGCGCACGGCGCTACACCAATTACAAAGGCGGCCGCAAATACAACGAAGACGGCTCGATCAAGGACCGCGAGATCGATGATGAAAAAGCGGAATCCGCTGCCATCTTCAAAAAGCGCTGGGACGAAATCCGCGAAGACGAAGATTATTTGCGCCGCAAAAAAGAACACCAGAAAAAATATGGCTGAAGCGGTTCGTGTGTGAAACAGAGGCGCTCATCAAACGTCGAATAAACGAGATGAAAGGAGGAGCATGTTGATGAATCGGTTCTGGAAAACGATTGGCTTGAGCGCTGCGCTGCTGGTGCTCGGGGCATGCAATGAACAGACGTTCAGTAATAGCGAAGAGACCGGGTCCTATGCCGGCATTTTAATCGTTGAAGGTGAAGAGTATTTATGGGAAGGCGAACTGGACGGTGGTGAATACACCGAGTCGACAAGAGTCGGAGCCATCACCCAGTCGACGGCACCGGAAGTCATGCCGCGCGCTGACTTTTCTTCCAATTTCCTCGCTGAAGGCGCTGAAATTTACAGAAGCAACGAAGACCCTGACGTGCTCCTCGCCAAACGGCAAGACGGCAGCTGGGACGTGTTCAAGAAAAATGGCGAGCAACAATAGCGGAGCTGCATCCAATCGGGTGCGGTTTTTTTGTGGAATTAAGATGATTGCATGCTTAGTCAACTTGGTCGTCGCTGCCTTGCTTGGGGTTGAGCTTTCGCAGTAAGCCAAGAAGGGCACTTGTCTTCCTGCTTCGCTTCACCCTTGGCGCTAGGCAGCTTAATGATTTCATTGCGATGAAAATTGCAGCGTCTGTTTGTGCATGTATACTTTTCGTCCGGTGGAGGGGGAATCGCTTCCTGCTTTTACGGTGGTATGTAGATGAGAAGAATGGAGAAGCCGCTTTTTGAGACAATCTTTGAGTAGATAGTGAGAGTTTAACAGTGGAATTGTTCCGGTATTCAATTAAAGTGTCATCGGAATAGCCGCCGCCGTGCCTTGGGTTGGCCTTTGGCACTAAGCCAGGAAGAACGCCTGTCTTACTGCGTCGGCTCACCCTTGGCGCCGGGCGGCTGAGAGATTTCACTGGGAGAAGTGTGATTCGCTGAATTTGCTTCTGTAACGGATTGCCGTCTAGTGGGGGAATCGCTTCCTGGGAGGGAGCATCTAATCCTACAGTGTTTAAGTCAAGAAGCTAGTGGAGAAATTAGCACTCATAATCGCCTTCTCTTGGATCTAAATGGTATGAGCTACAGATCATGAAGCATCTCAACATTTTTTATCGAATGGACAGAAGAAATTCCCTTTCCTTCTAAAACTAGAGACGGAGTGGAAGGGGGCTGACGCCTGTGGGATCAGCGGGTTTGAGAGACCCCGCATGAGCGCGTACTTTGCGCGAAGAGGAGGCTCGATTCCCGCCCCTAGGCAAGCATCCACCTGCAACGCAGTCGAAAAGCGGAAGCTTTTTCAATCACTTGTTTTGCTATCATTTTCCATTCCCCAAATATTCATTCCCCAGCAAACAGATGCAAAATCGCTAGGGATGGTGTAATCTGAAAGCCAAGCAGATCAACGGAAAAGGATGAATTTGTATGAAATCGACTGTCAATGCCAAGGATGTCGCAAAGCTCGCAGGGGTCTCGCAGTCTTCTGTGTCCAGAGTATTTTTCGACGGAGCGAAAGTTACAGAAAAAACGCGCCAAAAAGTGCTGGCCGCAGCCGAAGAACTTGGCTACCGGCCGAATGAATACGCCAGAAGCCTGATCACCAACAGCTCAAAAATCATCGGGCTGGTCATGAAGGGCGTCCAAAATCCCTTCTATCCGCAAGTCCTCAAGCAATTCACCACGTCATTCAAAAAGCATGGCTATAGCGTGTTGTTCGTCCATACAAACAACGATGAAATCCAAAGCGAAGACATCGACACTTTGCTCAATTACAACGTGGCGGGAGTCATCATCACGGATGCGTCGATGTCGATGAACGTCGCAGAAGCGTTTCAAGCCAACCACATTCCGCTCGTTTTCTTCAACCGCAAGCTAACAAGCAGCCAATTCCACTCGGTGTGCTGCAATAACTTGAACGCCAGCCGCAAAATTGCGGAATACTTAGCGGCACGCGGGGAGGGGCCAATGGTCTATATTTCCGGAAACGAAGATACCTCGACGAGCCGCGAGCGCGAACAGGGATTTGCGGAAGTGCTTGAGAAGCGAGGCATCACATACAAAAAATACAGTTCGGATTTCAGCTACACCGGAGGCTACGAGACCGCGCAGAACATCCTGTCAGAAGACGAAATCCCGTCTGCCGTGTTTGCAGCAAACGATATCATGGCACTCGGCGTCATGGATGCGTTTCGCAAGCAAGGCGTGAAGATTCCGGAACAAGTGAAAGTGATCGGCTTCGACAATATCGACATGGCTTCCTGGCCGGCGTATGAACTGACGACGTGGGAACAGCCGATCGAAAAAATGGTCGATGAAACGGTTAATTATTTGCTGGGGGAAATCAGTGAATACACAGGCCAGGCGCGGGCTGTCGAAGTGGAAGGAAGCTTTGTGGAGAGGACAACCACATAATCAGTGGTTGACTTTCTGCAATAATTAAAATATTCTTGTTCTTAACAAGGTATTTGCATACGTATTCAAGTAAGCGCTTTTATTTATTTTTGAATACGTATGCAGTAAATCTGAGATGGAGGTTTTCATAATGGTCAAAGTATTGAAAGCAGGTAAATCAGCAGAAGAAGTGAGCGCAAACGATTCGAAAGTTTCGCAGATTGTTGCAGAGGCGTTAAAAGACGTGGAAACGCGCGGCGATGCGGCGGTCCGTGAACTGTCCGAGAAATTCGATAAATGGGCGCCTGAATCGTTCCGCTTATCAGACGCGGAAATAAATGAAATCGTTTCCAAAGTTCCAGACAGCGTGATCGAAGACATCAAATTTGCACAGAAGAATATTAAAGCCTTCGCAGAAGCGCAGCTGGATTCCTTGAACGATATCGAAGTGGAACAGACCCCGGGCGTCATTTTGGGGCATAAAAACATCCCGGTCAATAGCGTCGGCTGCTATATTCCAGGAGGCCGTTACCCGATGGTCGCATCAGCCCATATGAGTGTGTTGACGGCGAAAGTCGCTGGCGTTAAACGCGTCATCGCCTGCACACCGCCAATTAACGGCGAGATTCCGCACGCGACGATCGCGGCTATGTCTCTTGCTGGGGCGGATGAAATTTACTTGCTCGGCGGCATCCAGGCGATGGGGGCAATGGCAATCGGCACGGAAACAATCGAAGCAGTCGATATGATTGTCGGGCCAGGCAATGCGTTTGTCGCTGAAGCGAAGCGCCAGCTATACGGACGCGTTGGCATTGACTTGTTTGCAGGGCCGACTGAAACATTGGTCGTCGCCGATCACACAGCAGATGCGGAAATGGTCGCAACCGATATTCTCGGCCAAGGCGAGCACGGACCGACCTCACCAGGTGCATTGATCACGACTTCTGAAGAATTGGCGAATGAAACGGTCAAAGAAATCGAACGTCAATTGGAAACCTTGCCGACAGCAGACGTCGCGCGCGTGTCGTGGGACGATTATGGCCAGATCCTGCTGGTCGATTCCATCGAAGAAGCACGCATTGAAGCAGACCGTTTGGCATTTGAGCACGTCGAGATCCTGACAGAAGACCCGGATTATTTCCTTGAGCACATGACCAATTACGGCTGCTTGTTCCTTGGGCCGGAAACAAACGTTGCATACGGCGACAAAGTCATCGGCACGAACCATACCTTGCCGACAAAAGGGGCAGCCCGCTACACTGGCGGCTTGTGGGTAGGAAAATTCATCAAGACCGTGACCTATCAGAAAGTGACGACACCGGAAGCGAGTGCCTATATTGGGGAATATGCGGCGCGCTTATGCCAGCTGGAGAATTTTGCAGGGCATGCCGAGCAGGCGCTCCTGCGCGTTAGAAGATACGGCAAGAACTAATATTATTTGGGTGGTATGGGAGGAATAACAAATGCTCGGTTTAATCGGCATGTTTGGTGGATTGATTTTACTCATTGTCTTGACGATGCGCGGCATGAATTTATTGATTGCAGCGCCGCTGACGGCATTGCTTGTGGCAGTATTAAACGGCTTGCCTTTATTCCCGCAGCTTGCGGGAGAAGGAGTGGCCAATTATTTGACGAATTATATGGATGGCTTCACCGGATTTATCGCGTCTTGGTATTTGATGTTCCTGACCGGGGCAATTTTCGGGAAAGTGATGGAAGACACAGGCGCGGCCGACAGTGTATCGCGTTGGATCGTCGGCAAGATGGGCATGAAACGCGCAGCGCTTGCGGTTGTTCTCGCCTGTGCGGTCCTTACATACGGCGGCGTCAGCTTGTTCGTCGTTGCCTTCTCGGTCTATCCGATGGCGCTCAGCCTCTTTAAGCAAGCAAATTTGCCGCGCCGTTTCATTCCAGCGGCACTCGCTTTTGGCTCGACGACATTCACGATGACGTCTGCCGGGTCTCCGGAAATCCAAAACTGGATCCCGATCGAATTTCTAGGCACTTCGCCATACGCCGGCTGGGAAGTCAGCGCAATCGTCGCGGTCTTTATGATGGTCTTCGGCTATTGGTGGCTGACGAAAATGATTAATAAAGCGAAAGCAAAAGGAGAACAGTTCGAGTCGCGTTCGACCGACCCGAACAACGAAACGCGCAAGGAATTGCCGAACCCGCTCCTTAGTATGGTTCCGCTTCTGATTGTGCTGGTCTTCTCGTACATCTTCCATGATTCGCTTGGTACTTCTGCGTTGATCATCGCCTTGACCGGCGGAATCATCTCCACGTGCTTGATCAATATCAAATTCATCCGCAACTTGAGCAAAGCGCTCGGCGACGGCGCAATGGGGGCAGTCATTGCGATCGCCAACACCGCTGCAGTAGTCGGTTTTGGCGGAGTCGTCAAAGCGACGCCGTCTTTTGAAGCAGCCGTCGATGTCATGACCGGCATCCCGGGCAGCCCGTTGATTGGCGGGGCGCTCGCTGTTGCGGTCATCGCGGGTCTCACCGGATCGTCTTCCGGCGGCCAGGCGATTGCCCTTCCTTTGCTTGCGCCTCATTATCTCGATATGGGCGTGGACCCGGAAGCTTTGCACCGGACCGTGTCGATTTCGTCCGGTTCGCTTGATTCCTTGCCTCAAGGCGGCTATGTCGTCACGACAATCCGCTCGATCGCAGGGGAAACCCACCGCGACGCCTACCCGGCATTTGGCGCATTGTCTGTGGTTGTACCGCTGCTTGGAGCTGTACTCGCTGTGATTTTATTCTCAATCGGTCTATAAGATTTACATGCCCAACAGCTGTCCCAACCGGAAGTTGTTGGGTTTCCTTGTATTAACCATTCTAAAAAGAGGTGAACTCATATGGAGAAATTGACAATACTCGGAGCGGGAACGATGGGTCATTCGATCGCCTTGTCTGCCGCCTGGTCCGGCCACACGCCGATTGTCTACGGCATCAACGACCAAGACGTGGCAAATGCAGACAAAGGCTTGGCGCAGAAACTGGCCGTCATGGCAGACAACGGCTTGTTTGATGGAAATGAAGCACAGGCAATCCGCGAGAGAATCCGCTTTACGACATCGCTTGAAGAAGCGGTAGGAGAGGCGACGTTCATTTTGGAAGTCGTTCCTGAAAATCTGCAATTAAAAAGAGACTTGTACAAGCAATTGGAAAGCCTCGTCGATCCGGCCGTCATCATCGCGAGCAACACATCCGGTTTCAAGCCTTCGCTGCTCGCAGAGGAGATGGCTTATCCAGGCCGCTTCGTCGTCGCCCATTTCTGGAATCCAGGACATCTAATTCCGCTTGTCGAAGTGGTTAACGGAGAACGCACCGAAGCGGAGACGACCGAGCGCACGATGGCGTTATTGACATTGATGAATAAAAAGCCGATCTTGTTGAACAAAGAACTGCCGGGATTCATCGGCAACCGCCTGCAATACGCGCTGTTTCGTGAAGCGCAAGCGCTGTTGGACGCGGGCGCTGCGAGCAAGGAAGACATCGATGCCGCGGTCACCTACAGCATCGGGCGCAGGCTTCCGGTGACGGGGCCGTTGATGACAGCGGACATGGGCGGACTCGACGTGTTCTCGGCCATCTCGAATTATTTATTCGAAGAGTTATCGGACGATCAGCGCTCCGGCAAAATCTTGTCAGCGTTGGTCGAGCAGCAAAAGCTCGGCGATAAAACTGGTGAAGGCTTTTACAACTGGGAACCGGAAGTTTCCGAAGAAATCAACCGCAAACGCGAACAGACCTTGATCCAGTTTTTGAAAAACGATTTGGGACAGGAGGGCTAGGATGAACAGCTATTTCTCGGAACTGAAAGGGCAGACCGTCGTCGTCACCGGTGGCAGCAAAGGCCTCGGCAAAGACATCGCGCTGACATTCGCTGAACTCGGCGCAAACCTCGCGATTTCCGGAAGAAACCAGGAAGCGCTCGATGCCACGCTCAAAGAACTGCGCGCCCATAACCCGAACTGCATCGCGGTCGCCGGGGATTTGAGCGATATTGGTGAAGTGAGAAAGTTAATCGATACCGCGGCCGAGGCGTTCGGCACGATCGACGTGCTCGTCAATAACGCTGGCGTCAATATCGCGAAGCCGGCGATGGACGTGACAGAAGAAGATTGGGATACGGTGCTCGATTTGAATTTGAAGTCGGCGTTTTTCGCGAGCCAAGCGGCAGCGAAATACATGCTCGCCCAAAACAGCGGCCGTATCATCAACATCGCGTCGCAAATGGCGTTTGTCGGCTATATCAAGCGCGCCGCGTATTGCTCGAGTAAAGGCGGCATGGTGCAGATGACGAAAGCGCTCGCGGTCGAATGGGCCAAGCATGGCATCCGTGTCAACGCTGTTGCGCCGACATTTGTCGAGACGGAATTCACGGAGAAGCAATTCGAGGACGCGGCATTCAAAGAAGACGTCAACCGCCGCATCCTGCTCGACGGCCTGTCGCAGCCGAAAGACACATCCGGCGCAGTATTGTATTTGGCCTCGAACCTGTCGAATTTCGTAACCGGCGAGACGATTAAAGTCGACGGTGGCTGGACAGCGATTTAAGAGGAGTGGTTTCATGCTTCTTGAGTGGTATGTGAATGAAGGTAGCTAGGGTTTGGGTGTGGAAGTGTTTTTGGTTTCTATTGATGCTTGCGCAAAATAGCCGCTGCCTTGCTTTGGGTTGAGCTCCCGCCGTAAGCCAAGAAGAACACTTGTCTTACGGCTTCGCTTCACCCTTAGCGCTAGGCAGCTGAGAGATTTCGTTGCATATAGACTGTTTAAATAGATCTGCTTCACGAATCAGTTGCCGGCTAGTGGGGGAATCGCTTCCCGGGACAAGCTTGAAGTAGATAGTGAGAGTTTGCATGTCAAACTGCTTTGGCATTCGATTTGGGTGTCATGTGAGTCGTCGCTGCCTTGCTTTGGGTTGGCCTTTGGCAGCAAGCCAGGAAGGACGCCTGTCTTACTGCATCGGCTCACCCTTGACGCTAGGCAGCTGAGACATTTCATTGCATATAGGCTGTTTAAATTATTCTGCTTCTGTAGTCAGTTGCCGGCTAGCGGAGGAATCGCTTCCCGAAAATAGCATCAGTCACATTTGTGCTTGAGCTGAAAATCTTGGAGATGGATCTGAACGAACTAACCTCTATATCACAGTCAAGCTGACTGAAGCTACAAAACTTGACACAATTACACAGTTTCTGTTGAGTAGACAGAAGAAATTTCCTTCCTCTCTAAAACTAGAGACGGAGTGGAAGGGGGCTGACGCCTGTGGGACCGCGCGGGCTGGCGAGACAAACGTGCCGCGCTCTTAGGCACGTTGGCCGGGCACCCGCCCCATCCACGGGCAGCTGAAATCGCGACGTCCTGTCGCATCAGCTGCATGACTCGCATCCTGCGAGCCCCAAGCAGCCCCCTGCAACGCAGTCGAAAAGCGCAAGCTTTTCCTATCACCTCCTTTCACGTTTCTATGCGTATCGCTTCAATCATTTCTCCACAGAAAAAGCCTCCCGACATCGCCGGGAGGCTTTTGTTGATTATGCTTCTTGTGGGTTCAAGGCTTCTTCTGTTTCCAAGCCATGCTTTTTCTCGGATTCTGCGACCATCAATGCGCAAGCTGCGTCACCGGAAATATTGATTGCTGTGCGGGACATATCAAGCAAGCGGTCGATTCCGAGTACAAGGCCGATGCCTTCGACAGGGAGCCCGACGCTCGATAAGACCATCGCGAGCATGATCAAGCCGACGCCTGGAACTCCAGCGGTCCCGATACTTGCAAGAACAGCCGTCAAGACGACCGTCAATAATTGGCCGAGCGTCAAGTCGACCATGAAGGCTTGCGCGATGAACATCGTCGCTGCCCCTTGCATGATCGCTGTACCGTCCATATTGATTGTTGCGCCAAGAGGCTGGACGAATGAACTGATCGACTTCGGTACTTTCAAGTCACGCTGCGCCACTTCCATCGAAACCGGAAGCGTGCCCGTGCTGCTTGATGTACTGAAGGCGACCGTCATGGCCGGCATAAAGGTTTTGAAAAACCAGATTGGGCTTTTCTTTGCCAGGAAATAAACCGTGCCGCCGTATGTAAGGGCAGCGTGGATCAACAAGGCGCCGATGACGACGAGCATATACGAGCCCATCGCTTGAATGGCGGCGAGGCCCTGCGAACCAATGGCCGTAGCGATCAGGCCGAATGTGCCGTACGGGGCAAAACGCATAACGATGCCGACTAGATACATCATCACGTCATTGCCTTGTTCGACGAGACTTAAAATGCCTTTTGTCTTGTCGCCAAGCGCTGTAAGGGCAAGTCCGACGAAGACTGCGAAGACGATGATCTGGAGCATATTGCCTTCAGTCATGGCTTCAAGCGGGTTTTTCGGAATGATGTTAAGCAATGTGTCAGCGATTGACGGCGCATCTTCCGGGCTGTATGTGGCCGCGTCGATATCGAAATCACCCGCTGTGCCCGGCTGGACGATCGTTGCAAGCCCAAGGCCGATGACAATGGCGATGGTGGTCGTAATAAGGAAATACGAAATCGTCTTGATGCCGATGCGTCCGAGCTTCGACGGATCGCCGAGCCCTGCGGTACCGAGGACAATTGATAAGAACACAAGCGGTACGACGAGCATGCTGATGAGGGCGAGGAAAATCTGCCCGACCGGCACGAAGACGTAAGGATTGAGTATTGCGAAAACTTCCGGCGCAAAAAGATTTAAAAGCAGCCCTGTGATCGCACCTAAGATCAAAGCACTGATAACTTTAAATGTTAAGCCTCTCTTTTTCTTCAATTCATCCACCAACTTTCTTTATTTAAGGAAACGCATAAAAATAAGTGTAACCGAAGCGGAACAAAAGTAACAGTTTCAACAGACCGCTTTGCTTGGAAAGTGATTTCCTAAAAACTGCAACTATTACCATAGGTCTGTCGTCAAACATGGTAGAATTACGGCTAAAAGAGGTAAAAATATGGTGAAAAAAGCAGTCATCGCAGGCGGTACAGGGTTTATCGGAACGTATTTAAAAGAAAAATACGAGCGTCTTGGCTACCGCGTTTACATCATTTCACGTCAATCAGAGCATATTCAATGGGACGACACATATAGCATGAAAGATGCGCTCGACGGGGCGAAACTGGTGATTAACCTGGCGGGAAGATCGGTCAACTGCCGTTATACGGAAGCAAATAAACGCGAGATTTTTAATTCCCGCACTGAGACAACCGAAGCGCTTGGGCGGGCGATCGAAGCGTGCAGCACCGCCCCGGAACTATGGATCAATGCTAGCACGGCGACGATTTACCGACATGCCGAAGACCGCCCGATGACTGAAGACGGCGGAGAGATTGGTCGCGGATTTTCCGTAGCCGTCGCAAAAGCCTGGGAAGATAGCTTCTTTTCATTCCAATTGCCGGATACGCGCCAAGTGGCATTGCGCATCGCGATTGTCCTCGGAGACGGCGGCGTCATGGAGCCGTACCGCAAACTTGTGAAATATGGGCTCGGCGGCAAGCAAGGCAATGGCCGGCAAATGTTCAGTTGGATCCATATCGAAGATCTGTACCGGACCATTCGTTTCATGCAGCACCGCGATGAGCTGTCAGGTGTGTTTAACGCTTCTGCACCGAATCCCCTGGCGAATAAACAATGGATGAACGAACTGCGGCAATCGATGAATCGCCGGGCCGGTCTTCCGGCAACGAAATGGATGCTTGAAACTGGGGCTGCTGCGCTTCGGACCGAAACCGAATTGATCTTGAAAAGCCGCTGGGTCGTACCAGAGCGGCTCGTACGAGAAGGCTTCCGATTCCGCTATCCGGCGCTCAAAAATGCACTGGCTAACTTAAATAACTAAAGGACATGCAGGCATTCAAAAGAATGTCTGCATTTTTATGCGCAATAGTGCACTATGTAGGGTATGCTAAGGGAAGATCAATAAAAGAGAGTGTGGGAGAAAGTAATGAGACAGCGTTGGGAACCGATTCACACAGCGAAAGTATTTGTCGAAACGAATTTCCGCCATTGCCGCGGGGCGCTGCTAGCTGGGAGCGTGGTACGCGGGCAAGAGACAGCGACGTCGGATTTGGACATTGTCGTATTCGATGAAACTTTGATGAGTTCATATCGTGAATCGATGATTTTTTATGGCTGGCCGATCGAAGTATTTGTCTATAACCTGAGTTCTTACAAGGACTTTTTTGAGAAAGACCGAAAAGCCGCGAAGCCAAGCATGCCGCGCATGGTCAGTGAAGGGATTATCTTGAAAGATTCGGGCATCATGGAAGGCATCCAGAAAGAAGCAAAAGCCTTGCTTGAAGCAGGCCCGGAAGCGTGGAGCGCAGATACGATCCGCACGAAACGCTATTTCATCACCGATGTGCTGGACGATTTGCGGGGCAGCGACGACCGCAAAGAACGGCTATTTTGCGTCAACACGCTTTCGGATTTGGTGAGCGAATTCATTTTGCGTACAGAACAAAAATGGATCGGCTCGTCCAAATGGGTCATTCGCTCACTCGAAGCGCATGACCATGAACTGGCGGTCCGTTTTGTCGAGGCATTCGAGCATTTTTACCGGACCGACGAAACGGCGCATATCATCGAATTTGTCGAAAGCGTCCTCGAGCCTTACGGCGGCCGCTTGTTCGATGGGTTTTCGATCGGTAAAGCAGAAGCTAAGAGGAAGCCGGAGAAGCTTTAAGGTTGTGATTTTGAATGAGGAGTGAAGATTTTAGTTCGTATGAATAGTAGATGCATTATAAAAAAAGAAGTGATAGGAAAAGCTTTCGCTTTTCGACTGCGTTGCAGAGGGCTGCTTGCCGTGGGGCGGGTGTTGAGCCAACGTGCCAAAGAGCGTGGCACGTTTGTCTCGCCAGCCCGCGCGGTCCCACAGGCGTCAGCCCCCTTCCACTTCGTCTCTAGTTTTAGAGTATAGGATCTCTGCTTCAGCATACTCAATATGAGATGTAGAAGAGCATCATGCTTTGCAGCTCAAGGTGCCTTAATCACAGGGCTTACAATTATTCGATCAAGTACGTCTATAATGAAATAAAATTCGCCGTCCAGTGAACATTAGGACGGCGAATTTTAATATAAAAATAAATAAAACCTTTCTATATTAACCGAGAGCTTTCATAAAAAAACACCGCTAAAAGCGATGTTAGTTGTCAGTAGTTAATAGTAAATTTTCAGTTTGGCCATTCCATGTAATTTCTACTTCAATTTCCTCGTCCTCTTGAATAACAGCGCATCCTTCACAACTACTTCTCCCGGTATCCGCGGTTCCTTCATTTAGTGTAATTCCTGTTCCTTCTGAACCGCTTCCACTGGCTTCTATTTCATAATCTATCATTTCAGGTGCATTGCCTTCTCCTACGTATTTAATTGTTCCGCTTTTTTCTTGATTTGTCCCATCAGAAACGTCCACAACATAAAACACATCCCAGTTTTCACTGCTGCCCGAGAAGTTGTATCTATCGCCATCTACACATCCACTTAAAACGAACGCAAGAACCAGAAGTCCAATTATCTTTTTCATAAAGCTTCCTACAATCTTTGATATAAGTTCTACTTAATGGGGGCTATTTCCTGTTCTGCATTATTCTACCTTATTATTCAGAAAATATTCACAATATCTTTCATAAAACAATGGTTTTACTTGATTATTGTGGGGCAATGGAAAGTTGAATAGGTTGTTCGCATTTTTAGCGTTGAAAACACTGATCTTGTGCCTAGGTGGTTAAACTCTGGAGATCACACGGAAATATGTTTTGCCGATTCCAATGCCGGTTGTTTTTGCAGAAGAAATTTCAATCCGACACCCATCTTTAATCCGCCATCGATTAGAGCAAACACAAGAAAAGGAACATCCACAAGCAGTAAGCCAAGCGTACCGTTGCCAATTGTCAAAATGGCGAGCACTACCATCCAACTGCCTTGAGAGAAATAAAAAAGGACGAAATGGATTCCGACGGCAATGAACAGGCTCAGCCAAAATACTCTAAGGTCCGAAAAGCCGATGACGAGTCCGCAAGCTGTACATAAAGCAACATTTAGAAAAATTGCCCAGTTATCCAGCCGATCTTGAAACTTGGAGTTTTTACCGTATGCCAGTTTCTGGTTTACAAAAGGCAATACCAAAATCAATACGAATCCGATCACATAACCGAACCCAAGCAATACAGGGTGAACGAGCAGTGGCCCTCCGGCAAATGCGGCGGCGATAATAATCATTCCGATGTAGAGAAGCCAAACCCCACTTGTTCGTTGGGTAGGATATTTAATTGGATAATCCGATTTAATCGTCAAATGCTATTCCTCCCGCTTTATAATAAGTGCTAATGTCAGATACGAATCAAGGCCGTAAAAGTTTCCTGGAAATTTTCGGCATAAAAAAGCCTTCACCGTGCATGAGAAATCTGCACGATGTAGGCTTTTTTTATTAATACATTTCCAGACGCTGCAATTCCTGCCCGTCTGCATCGAGCAATTGGAGCGGGATCGGGCGTTCTTTTGGCGCGTTTTCAATAAACCAGACGGCTTTTCCGGCAAGGCCGGTTTCTTCTATTAATTCAATAGGGAAGCGTTCGCCGAGCAATAGTTGATCAGTTGGTATCTCGCCGATCTGCACGTGCCGTCCGTCAGTCGGGTCAAACAGGCCGTAGACCAAGCCATCGCTGCTCATGTAGCTGTCGATGCGGTCCGGGTCGTCGAGTGAGGGGATAGTGGCTTCGCTTCGGGTGTCGAGTCGCCAGCCGAACCAGGATTCCGTCGCCGTCGCTGCTCCGAAATTATCATCGCCGCGGATAAAGAAAAACAAGGCGCGGCCGTTTAATTCATAGACCGGCGTCAAGACAAGGTCATCGTCGCCATCGCGCACGGCCTGTTCTGCGGTATCGGCGGTATCCGAACTCCATACGAGCGCAATGATTAACGCTGCGGTGAGCACAAGCCCGATCAGCACAAGCATGCGTTTTTGGATCAAATTATTCAGGGTCATTCACCATTTCCCCTTCCGTTTCACGATGCTTCCATTATACGGTATTTCATTGATTAGAGGGAAATGAAAAAACGACGCTAAGCGAGCGGTAAGCTTCGGAAAACCAAATTTATCGATTGTATAACAAAACGCCCGGATGCGCCCGGGCGTTTTCGTCAGTCTTTTTCCGTCAAGAACGTGATGACCGCAAACAATAAGAATGCGAGCAGCAATAGCGTGCCGCCTGCGATAAAGAAAATCAAAACGAACGTATCGTTCATGTTGAACGGATTCAAATTGTAGAACCACATGCCGGCGGTTAAGCCGATTGCGCCGATCATCGCAAGGAAGCCGTGGATGGTGACGAGCTTTTTGTACTTGACCGTATACAAGCGGTAGAACACGCCCCAGGCAAAAACTGAGAGCCAACCGACGAGCAGGATGTGGGCGTGGATTGGGCGCAGCGCGTAATCCATCTGGCCCGCCATATGTGACCCGAGATAGGTCCCGATAAATCCGAAGATGGCCGAAAACTGGATTAAGCGCAAGCTCCATTTTTTCTCCAAAGAATTGTTGCGCGGTGTAGCTGTGTTGTTCATGAAAATCCTCCTATAGCTTTAGGGCGCCGCGGCAAAATGGGCCGCTGGAATATCCCTGAGTTCGTATGACTGTATCATACCGCACGAATATAAACGCTATATGAACGGGGCGTGACAGATCATCGACAATTTGCTTTACGGCGTGTCGCTTTCGGTCAAAGGTTCAGCGATTTCGCGTGTGTCGGTTTTATCCCTCAAGTCCTTCGCAAGGCGGTAGATGATCCAAGCGGTGAGCAGTGTGCTGATGATCAGGACGATGATATTCGCGACCGCTTTCGCTTCAATATCCGCAGCGGTGTTCACGATAAACCAGTCGATCGCGAAAAATTGATCGATCGGCACATAGATCGATAAAGCGGCAAGCGCATTATTGAGCATGTGGAAGAAAATCGGCAGCAACAAATTGCCGGTGCGCAAATACAAGAGAGATGCGATAATGCCGAACAAGAACGAGCCGACAAAATCGAGATGCAGCACACCGAACATCAAACTCGAAATCAAAATGCCGCCCCACATCGAAGTTTTCGCCGCAATCCGTGTCAAGAACACGCCGCGAAAGACGAATTCCTCCACAATCGGTGCCAAGATCACGAGCGTCACCAGCATGAAATACTCATAGCCAATACCACCCGGCATCTCAACTGGCTCGAGCAATAATTCTGCAAGCCACGGGAATGCGGGGTAAAGAATGGCGAGCTGCAGCCAGAACATTGTGAGTGAGAATGCAATCGACACAATGACCATGCCCGTAATGCCAGGAAGCCAAGGCTTAACGCCTTTCGTGGTTAAAACTTCACTGAATGACCAATCGGGGTTTTTGCTCCAATAATAATGAAAGAAAAAGTACGGGACAACAATATAAAAGGCAATCTGCACCGCGATTTCGGTCGTGACGGGATCTGCGCCGATCAACATGAAAATGATCAAGGTCGCAATGACGCCGAGGATGGTAAAGAGAATTAAATAACGCGATTTCATTTCAGCGAACATAAATGGCCTCCTTTTCTTCCTTAATTATACGGAAGATAGGGCGGTTTGTTTCATTATGAATGAGATTCCTCATAATTAAAGGCGTCAATATCGCGCTATCGGGCCCCTTATCCAAAAATTTCCGTATTGAAGCAAGCGGTTTCAGGGTAAGATGGTAAAAAGGGCTAAGGAGACGGAGGGGTAGAAATGAGCAGAGGGAAGCTGTGGATGATCGGAATGGGCGCTGTGCTGACGCTTGCGGCGTGTTCCGACGAGGAAGCGCAAGTGCCAGTGCCGGAAGAGGCGGAACCGGAGACGGTCGCATCGCCAGAACCGCGTGCAGAGCAGTTCATGGAATTGTGGCAAGCGGGCGACTACGAAACGCTGTACGACGAATTTTTGACAGAGCGCGCCAAGGAAGCATTCGGGGAAGAAACCTTCATCGACTGGCAAGTGGAACTTGAAGAGCAATTGTCTTTATCAGAGCGAAAAATCGATTGGCAGTTGGGCGAAGAGCCGTGGCTGCAAAACGAGCCGGCGGATATTCCGTTGACGATTTCGATGGACAGCGTCATTGGCGAGATTGAGTTCGATAAGACGCTGAGCTTTGTATACGAGGAGACAGAAGAAAACGAAGCAGGCGAATGGTTCGCGGAATGGGATCCTTCGTTCATTTTGCCGAATCTGTCTGAAGACGATAACGTGTCCGTGCAGATCAGCGATACCGAGCGTGGCGAAATCGTCGACCGCAACGGCAAGGTCATCGCAGGCAATACGGATGCTTACGAAATCGGGGTCGTGCCGGGGAATTTCGATCGCGATGATTACACGGAGCGGCTCGCCGGGCTTTTGGATTTGTCCGTCGAAGACATTGACGCAGAACTCGAAAAGCCGTGGGTCGAGCCGCATCATTACGTGCCGCTCGGAACTGTCGGGCCGGACCGTGAGAAATTGAACCGGTTGTTTGCGATTCCCGGAACGAAGCGCACGAAAGTGACGATGCGCCATTATCCGTACGGCAAATCGATGGCACACTTGACCGGCTATATCGCGCCGATCACCGCTGAACAATTGGAAGAGCGCAGCGGCCAAGGCTACGGCCAAGGGGATATCGTCGGCCGTGAAGGCTTGGAAGAAATCTTCGAAACCGAACTGCGCGGAAAACGCGGCGGCAAGATCTTGATTGAAAAGACCGCACAGAACGAAACGATCACCGCGGTCGATAACTCTTCGACAGCTGGCGAGACGGTCACACTGACGATTGACGCCGATCTGCAGCGGGACATCTATCAGGAAATGGGCGGGAATCCGGGCACTGCAGCAGCGGTCGATCCGTACACGGGCGAGACGCATGTGCTGGTCAGTTCGCCGGCTTACGACCCGAATGATTTCATTCCAGGAATCAAGGAAACTCGCTTCCGTCAGCTCACCAACGATCCGGACCAGCCGTTCTTCAACCGGGCAGCCGCATCTTACCCGCCGTCTTATGTGATGCAGCCAATTACTGCGGCCGTTGCCATGAAAGAAGGGACACTGGATCCGGCGGAAGGCATCGAGATTGAGGGAGAGACGTGGCAGAAATTCCCGTCATGGAATGATTTCCGCATTACCCGTCCGAACCCGGGCGTGAAAAACCCAATCGATTTGGAAAAGGCGCTCGTCCATTCCGATAGCATTTACTTCGCGATCCAGGCGACCAATATGCCAGACGATAGCTTCCTAGAAGGCTTGAACGAATTTGGCTTTGGTAAGGCGTTTGATTATCCGGTGCCGCTTGCGGCCTCTGAAATCTCAGAAAGCGGAACGTTCGGCTCAGAAGGCCAACTCGCGAGTTCTGCATCCGGCGAGAGCCAAGTGCGTGTAAATGTTCTCCATGCGGCGCTTATGTATGGCACATTTTTAGCAGACGGCGAAATGAAAAAGCCGATTTTGTTCGGAGACGCTGAAGAAGAAAACTTGCAGCAAGAGCTCCTCAGCGCCGAACAAGCAGAAATGGTCCGCGCGGCACTCGCCCGAGCCGGTGAAGAAGATGGCCACGGCCTTGCTGGCAAATCGGCTGTCATCAAAACCGATGACGGCGATATGGGCTGGTTCGCCGGCTACGACCCGAACGTCGGCAATCTGTCCGCTGCGATCATGATGGAAGACGAGGAAGACGCAGCGGCTATCGCGGGCGCATTGTTCAGCGATGACTAAACAGGGAGAGGTGGACATGAAAAGCTTTGCGACACACGACGAACAGCTCGCGATCTTAAAAAGCCGTGGACTCATTATTGATGACGAAGCGGCCGCAAGACGGGTGCTGTCGCGCGATAATTACTACGCGCTCATTGACGGCTACAAGGAACCGTTCCTTGAGCGCGATGAAACCAAAAATCCGTACGGTGAGGAACTGTACGAAGCTGACACGACCTTCAGCCATATTCTCGCGCTGTACCAATTCGACCGAAAATTACGCTTGTTATTGCTTGGGGAATTATTGAAGTTCGAGCGCAGCATCAAATCGAAGCTTGCGTACCGGTTTTCCGAACGCTTCCAAGAAGTCGACAGCTTTCTCGACAGCTCGAACTACAGCCTGGATGAAATTCATTTCCATGAACGCGACCGCATTACAGCAACGCTCAACAACCTGATCGAAAGCCACCGGAAGCGCCACCGCGTGCGCTATCCAGAGCTTCGCGAGTTCTACGAAAAGCACAAGAACTTGCCGCTCTGGGTGCTCGTCAATTTCCTGTCGCTTGGCCAGATTACCAACTTTTACACGGTCATCGACCAAGACTTGCGCACGCGCATCGCGCAGGATTTCGCAGACGACGCAGGAGAACAAGGCATCAACCTGAGCGTTGTGGAACTCGATGAGATCCTGTCGATCGTCTTTCCGTTTCGCAACAAGGCGGCGCACGAAGAAGTGCTGTATTCGTTCCGGTTAAGGTCTCCGCTTGAACTGGGGAAACTTGAAGTGCAATTGCATCAGGAAAAAGGCTATATTACACGCGGTACGACGGCTTCATTAATCAAGTTGTTGAAAGTGGTGTCGCCTCCGGATGAGTATGAAGTGTTTACACGAGAGTTGTTGGAATTGGTCCGGAGCTTGGAAGAAGCGTTGCCGGAAAGGTCGTGTGTGTGGATTATGAAAGAGGCGGGATTCCGCGAATAAGAAAAGGCCTGGTCCGCGGACCAGGCCTTTTTTATATTAGAGACTTTGTGATTTTTGGTAGCTGCGTATGCTGCGTTCAATCGCTGGGCGCGTAATCGAGAACACCGCGCAACCAAGCGCAACGAGTACGATCACGGCGCCGACCCAAGCAGTGCTGGTGACCGAGCCAGTTTGCGTCAAGGTGAGGCCGCCGACTGCGGAGCCGAGCGCGATGCCGACTTGCAGTGCCGAGTTATTGAAGCTCTGCTGAATGTCGGATGTGGCCGGATCGGTTTCGATCAAATAGCTTTGCTGCGGCGGGGCAAGTGCCCAGCTGAGCGCCGCCCAAATGACCATTACCGGCAAGAACACGACGAGCGAGAAAGTCGTGAACGGAAGCACGAACAAGCTGACGGCGAACGCCGAGATGACGATCAAGATGCTCTTTTTCGAGCCGATCGAATCGGACAAGGTGCCGCCGATCGCGCCGCCGCTCACTGCCGCGATGCCAAAGATCAAATAACAAGCGCTGACCCAGAACGGGCTGAGCTGCATCGTCGTTTCCAAAAACGGCGTGAAGTACGCATAAACCGTGTAGTGTCCAGCGAGCATGAATAGCGTCGCGAGGTGGGCCGTACCGATCTTTGCACTCGCCACCGCTTTTAATTGCTGTTTAAGTGGAATCGCCGTGCCTCCAGGAATCGGCTGGATATAGAGCGCGATCAACGCCATCGAACCGAGCGAAAGGGCTGCGATCGCAAGGAAAATGACGCGCCAGCCGAATGCATCGGCAATCAAAATGCCAAGCGGAACGCCGAGCACGAGCGACGAGCTGATCCCCATAAAGATCAGGCCGATCGCTTTCGCGCGGTAAGGCGGCTCAACAATTTTCGCAGCGATCGTGAGTGACAACACGACGATGAGCGCGGTACTCGCCGCGGTAATGACGCGCGCAATGACCATCCACGTAAAGTCCGGGCTGAAGAAAGTCATGATGTTCCCGAGGAAAAAGATGAACATGGAAATCAAATACACTTTCTTGCGCTCAAAGCGACTCGTCGCAATCAATAGCACGGGGCCTGCGATTGCATAAATCAATGCGAACAAGGTGATCAATTGGCCGGCAGCGCTCACCGACACATCGAACTCTTCGGCAATAGTTGGCAAGATGCCGCCGACGATCAGTTCCACAAGCCCGACAGCCACCGTGGCCAAAGCTAAAATATAAACTTTCAAATTCATAACATACGCTTCCTTTCATATATACAAGTTTTACTGTTTGGCACCTTTTGATGGAGAGAGTATCTTTTTCGTGCTTCTACCAGATATTCCGCAAAACAGCTACGCTTGCCGCGGGCGAGCGCCAAGCCTCCTCAGAAGCTGCGCTTCCTGCGGGGTCTCGGCTGTCTCGCTTTCCCGCAGGCGTCTTCGCTGTTTTTCTCCATATCTGTGCTTGTAAACTAAGTGTTCTTCTCATTTCTAGGCTTTGTAAGCTCAACTTGTAGAAGTATCTTCAGAAAATAAAAAAATCCTGATTACAGAAAACGAAAGATCGCTTTCTGTAATCAGGATTTTTCGGTTCCTGGTAGAGACCCTTAAGCCGTATTCTTAAGGTTATACAGATAGATTATGGGGGTTATTCACTTTGAACAGCTTACTACATAGAGAGGGTTTATGCAAGAGAATATACAATAGACGTCAGACCTCTTATAAAGAAATGAAACTTAATTCCTGTTCGACCGTAGAATATATTACCGCATCAAAATCGGTCCACACGAAAGGGATGAGTCGATGAAGACAATTGGATATACGTTTCTCATGCTGGGCCTCGTGTTCTCTATCCTCACTTTTACGAGCGATCAGTCACCGGCACTCGGCCTCATTTTCATATCAGTCGGCATCACCTATTTCTTTATGGAAGATGAGGACGAACAAGACGATAAGGACGAAAGCAATTCTTAAGATTTTCCACTATTTCCATTCAATAGCTAGTCACTTTCAGCGAAAGCCTGTATCGTAGATGATAATAAATCTACCGGTACCGGCTTTTTTCATTTCAACAAGGATAGGGGAATACAGATGAACATACTCGTAGTCGAAGACGACCGGACGATAGCTTCCGGCCTGACATATTCTCTTGAGCAAGAAGGCTTCACCACGGTGCTGCGCCACACCGCAAAAGATGCCACCGCGGCGATCGAAGAGCAACTCGGCGCCATCGATCTCTGCCTCTTCGATCTGTCTTTACCTGACGGCAGCGGCTATGACTTATGCGCGCTCGTCAAAAAGAAACGCGACATCCCGGTCATTTTCCTGACGGCGTTTGACGATGAAGTGAACGTCGTCATGGGGCTCGATATGGGTGCGGACGATTACATCACCAAGCCGTTCCGCGTGCGTGAACTCTTGTCGCGCATCAATTCGGTACTGCGCCGCTACCAGCGCAATGCGCAGCCGAAAACCGTCATTGAACTCGGCGACGTCCACATCAACACTGCGGACGGCAAAGTCCATAAAGCTGGCAATGAAGTTCTCCTCACTGCACTCGAATATCGCCTGCTGCTCATTTTCGCGAATCACCTCGGCCAAGTGCTGACAAGAGCGCAATTGCTCGACCGCATCTGGGACGTCGGCGGCGATTTCGTCAACGACAATACGCTGACCGTCTACATCAAACGGCTGCGCGAAAAACTAGAAGACGATCCTCAACAGCCAATGCTCATCAAAACCGTCCGTGGCATGGGCTATAAGGCAGGTGAGTAGGATGCTGCGCAATAATGAAATCCGCTGGCTGCTGGTCGCACTCATCACAATCAGCGCACTTGGCACGATCCTCTCTGCCATTTTCGTTTCTTATTCAGCCGCGTGGTTCGTGCTCGGCGTCGCGTTATTGCTGAGTGCAACGGCGATCATCTTCACCTGGTGGCGCTACCGGGAAATCGAGCGCTTGTCCGGTTTCCTGCAACAAATCAGCAGCGGCGATTTCCAGCTCGATGTGCGCGACAACCGCGAAGGCGAGCTGAGCCTACTCAAAACCCAAATCTACAAAGTGACGAAAATGCTGTCGGAACACGGCGCACTGCTCACTGAAGATAAAGGCAAGCTGACGAACGCCATTTCGGATATTTCCCACCAATTAAAAACGCCACTCACCTCGATGATGGTCATGGCAGATCTACTTCGCGACAGTGACTTGGATGACGCAAAGCGCAGCGAATTCATCCGCAATCTCCACACGCAGCTCGAGCGCATGGACTGGCTCGTGGCGTCATTACTCAAATTGTCGAAGATTGACGCGGGTACGATTTTATTCAAACAAGACCGCATCTCCGTTTCCGCACTCATCGAAAAAGCGGTCGAACCCTTGCTCATCCCGATGGACATTAAAATGCAGGAACTCCACATCGAAGGCGATCCGGACGCAGCGTTTACAGGCGACCTCAACTGGACGACCGAAGCACTCATCAATATCTTGAAGAATTGCGTTGAACATACTAGGGAAGGCGGCAAGCTCGCCATCCGCTACAGCGAAAACGCGCTCTACACCGATATCCACATCGAAGACAATGGCAGCGGCATTTCCAGAAAAGACTTGCCCTATATCTTCAAGCGCTTCTATAAAGGCGAAAACGCAGGCGACGACTCGGTCGGCATCGGGCTCGCCATGGCCTATAGCATCATCACCAGCCAAAGCGGCGACATCGAAGTCGCCAGCACACCGGGTGATGGCACCCGCTTCCATATCAAATTCTACAAGCAGGTGATCTAGCGCCTGCTTTTTTCTGTGGAATGAAAAAACAGAAACTCCGCTTCAACGGAATTTCTGTTCAGTATTGTTAATTAGCATCAACGCTTATCCCGAAGTGCTGTTAAACCACCAGGCGACCAGTGCGATGCTGGCAACGCCCCAAGCCGTCACGCTCCATACCCACCAAATCAAGTGCTTGGTATCTTTTGAAGTCGCCCCACTGTCCGGGTTCGCTTTGACATACGCAAGCTTCGCCTCCATGCGTCTTTTCATTAAAAGTAATACAAGCAATCCGATGAGAATAAATCCGATCATAAACCACAATAAGAAATCCACGTTTCCCCCTCCTTTATATGGATGAGTTGTTCACGCTAAACCTATGCAACTAAACTGAGTTCAATAGGAGTTTTATAATTAAATTGTAACATGAAATCAATATCTGGAAATTGCCTTCCACTTTCGAGCGGACTAAAACAGATCTCCACTAAATTTTCGTTAAGTGACTAGACTGTCACTTGAAAGTCACCGGGCAGTCATGAACGCTCTCTATACTAAGATTATGTAAGACGATAAAGAGTTGAAATCTTGGTAGACTATCTCATTAAGTTTTGGTGAGTTTTATTATTTTTCCTTTTAAGTCGACGAAGAATGAAGCAAAACTGCGGAGACTCCCAAGGGAGCAGCGCTCTTTTAAGCGACGAGACAGCCGAGACCCTGCAAGCGAATGTGCGAAGCAACGCTGAACACATTCGTTTGCGAAGCTCGAACAAAGTGAGAGTTGAGCAGGTGGTTTTCAGCAGTTTTGCGAAATGTGATGAAAACCAACTTAATTTATAAACAGTAATCAAACGGAGGGTACACTCATGACAATCATGGAAGTAAAAAACTTATCAAAAGTATACGGCAAGGACGAAATGGCGGTCAAAGCACTAGACGACGTATCGTTCACCGTCAACAAAGGCGAATTCATCTGCATCATCGGGCCATCGGGTTCCGGCAAATCGACTTTACTGCACTTGCTTGGCGGCGTCGACCGCCCGACCAGCGGCAATGTATCAATCGACGGCACGGACATCTACCAGCTCGACGAAACGCAGCTCGCCATTTTCCGCCGCCGCCAAATCGGCTTGATCTATCAATTCTACAACTTAATCCCAATCTTAACGGTCAAAGAAAACATTACGTTGCCAATGCTGCTCGACGAACAACGCGTCGACAAACACCAATTCCGCAAAATCACCGATACGCTCGGGCTCGACCAACGGCTGGATCATTTACCGAACCAATTATCCGGAGGCCAACAGCAGCGCGTGTCAATTGGCCGAGCGCTCGTCAGCAACCCGGCGATCATGTTGGCGGACGAGCCCACCGGTAACTTGGATAGCAAAAACAGCGAGGAAATTATGGAGCTTCTGAAGATGTTTAACAAAACCTTCAAGCAGACTTTGATCGTCATCACGCACGATGAGCGCATTGCCCTGCAAGCGGACCGCGTTATTTCGATCGAAGACGGCAAGATCGCCAAAGACGAGGTCATCCGCTCATGAACATCGTCAATAAAGTCACCGTCCGCCACTTGAAGGAAAACAAACGGCGCTCACTTGTCACCATTATCGGTGCTATCATATCGGTTGCCATGATCACCGCCGTCGCAACGCTCGGCGTGTCGTTTCTCGATCTGTTGATTCGCGGAGACATCGAAGAAAACGGCGAATGGCATGTGCAGTATCAAGACGCAAATATCGAACAGCTCGAAGCGGTTGCTAAAGACGACAACACCGAACAGCTTATTGTCACGAGCGATGGCTTTGCCGCATTCGACAGCGCCAAAACGGAAAACAAACGTTATCTTTATTTTCGCAACTTCGAAGCACAAGGCATGGATCATTTCCCGCTTGCGCTCACAGAAGGGCGCTTGCCTGAAAACGCCAATGAAGTCGTTATCTCGGAAACTTTAAACACCAATTCCGACGAAACGTACCAAGTCGGCGACACTTTGACCGCTGGCATAGGCGAACGCATGCACAGCTTGGAAAACCGCAAGCTGTCAGAGTTCGATGCCATGCAATTCGGTGAAGGCGAAACCTTCAATGAAGAACTGGTTAATGTAGAAGAGCAAACCTTCGACATCGTCGGCATCATCGAGCAGCCGGGCTGGGAAGTGTCTTGGCTGCCGGTCGTGAGCGTCATCGGATTTACTGACACCAACACGGCCGCAGTGGATGACACGTTTGACGGTTACGTTGTCGCTTCAAAAATCAACAATGATTTATTCGATGATGCCAAAGCGTTTGCCGAAGCACAAGGCATTCCGTCGGTTGACTTCAACTCGGATCTCCTGCGCTTATACGGCGCGACGCAAAACGATAATTTGCGGTCGACCTTGTTCTCGCTCGCCGGCATCATGATGGGCATCGTTGTCATCGGCTCCGTGGCCCTTATCTACAACGCGTTCGCCATCAGCGTCTCTGAACGCGCGCGTCATCTTGGCATGCTCGCAAGCGTCGGGGCGACGAAACGCCAGAAACGCAACTCGGTATTTTTCGAAGGGGCCATCATCGGCGCCATTAGCATCCCACTCGGCATACTCGCAGGGCTTGGCGGCATTTGGGTAACCTTTCAGTTCGTCAACACCTTCTTGCAAGGCGCGCTCAATGTCGAGCAACAGCTAGAAGTCGTTGTCACGCCAATGATGCTCGTCGTTGCAATCGGCGTCTCGGCACTGACGATCTTGATTTCGACTTATGTGCCGGCGCAAAAAGCATCGAAGATTTCCGCAATCGACGCCATCCGCCAAACGCAAGACATCAAACTGACAGGGAAAGCCGTGAAGACTTCGAAATGGGTGCGCAAATTATTCGGCTTGGAAGCTGAAATCGGCTTGAAAAACTTGAAACGCAACCGCAAGCGCTATTTGGCAACGGTGTTCTCACTGGTCATCTCAATCGTCTTGTTCTTGTCGGTGACGTATTTCACCAATAACTTGAAAACCTCGCTCGCAATGACGCAAAGCGAGCTGCGATACGATATCCAATTGTATGGCGGCGAACTGAACGAAGACAGTCTCGCACAATACGCAAACTTGCCGGACGTTACGGAGGTCGGCTTGATGCGCCAGGCAGGAGGCGAAGCACATATCCCGCAAGACCGCTTGCCGGAAGCCTTGCTCGAAGAAATTGAACGGGGCGAAACGGAGCTTGTCGACGACCGCTATCGTTATTATGTGTCGGTCTATGCGATGGACAGTGAAAACTTTGCGCAATACGCAGGACAGATCGGCGTCGATCCAGCCAATTTCGGCCAGGAAACGCCGCGTGCCATTCTGATTGACGAAGTGGTCTATCAAGACGGCCCGTCCGGCAAGCTGAAAGAAACGGAGACCGTGAAAATAGAGGAAGGCGAGACCTTAGAACTTCTCGGCAGTTCCATCAATGAAATGGGCGAGGAAATCGAACCGGAAGTGCTCGCCAATGTTGAAATCGCCGCAAAGACGAACGAAGCGCCAGCCGGTGTCTCGACTTCCTATCTCGGCAATTTGGATTTAATCGTGCCGATGGATGCGCTCGATGAACTCGGCTTTATCGCGGACGACACGTACCCGTCCATCACGCTTGCATCGAGCGACCCAATGAAAACGGAAGCCGAGATTCTGGAAATCAACGAAGCGGGTATTGACATCTCGAATGTCTTCCAGCGGCGCCAACAGCAAGAACAACTCGTCTTGCTCATGCAAGTGTTCACCTACGGGTTCATTACCTTGATTTCGCTTATTTCCATCGCGAACATTTTCAACACCATCTCGACCAGCGTTCAACTCAGAAAACGCGAATTCGCCATGCTGCGCTCGGTCGGCATGACCCCAAAAGGTTTCAATAAAATGATCCGCTACGAAAGCCTATTCTACGGCGTCAAAGCACTCGCATACGGCTTGCCGATCAGTTTCGCTGCAATGGTTGCGATGCATTTCGCACTCGGCCAGACCTTCGATTACGGATTCATCGTCCCATGGGGCAGTGTTGCCTTTGTCATCGTCGTCATCTTCTTGATTGTCGGAGCGGCCATGCTGTACTCGATAGCGAAAATTAAGAACGACAACATCATTGAGAGTTTGAAACAGGAAAATGCATAAAGGAAACGCGCTCTGCCGATTGGCGGAGCGCGTTTTTTGTATAGAGAATTAAATTCTGCGAACGGCGTCTTTCTTACGGAAGATTCCTATTAGCAATAACACCAAGCCAGTAATAAACGTGCTGGGGTAGAGGATGGCGAGCATCGCCACTGCAGCCCAACCGTTTCGTTCGTAATGAGCATAGCCCATACTGACGAGCCAGGAAAACAATGGGCAAATGACAAACATTGTCGTGATGCCCCAAATGACGTATTTGCCTTTCCGCGAATAGCCCTTACTGAGCTGATAGGCGAGAAGCAGCGAGACGAGCAAAATGCCAGTGGCTGCAGCGTATTCCATGTCGGATAGCCTCCTTCTGGTAGACGACAATCTAAGGTGAGCTTCTGTTTAGTTGGTTTCAGTTTAACATAAAATACCAATTTTCGGAAATCTTCTTGAATAGCGTTCAGTTATCTTGCTGGAAAGTTTTCCAGGTATTCCCTGAGGGTAACAGGAGAATAGAGCTAGGAGGAGAAAAAATGAATAAACGATTGAAAAATGCCTTACTTGTGATACCCATTTATGGCGTAGTCGCCTTTATTACGGGTTATATCATAGAAGGAAAACCCGTTTGGAATCTGGTGCTCAGTTCCGTTATTGCTGGATTTCTTATTTCTGTATTTATTTGGCCGCGCATGGAGAAGAAGCGGCTAGAAAAAGAAAAGAAGGCACAAACCAGCTTGGGGGATAACTGAAATGACTAACTATGCAGTAAAGGCCATTTCATGGGCAGTGGCATACGCGGCCATCGCGTTTTTGACGAGTTACATATTCGGTGGCGAACCGGGATGGGTCTTCTTTTTCGGATCGTTGATTGCCGGATTCATTATAGCTGGTGTGCTGCGGCCAATCGTCCAGAACAAGCGCAGCAAGAATCAACAGCGGGCAGGTGAACGCATATGAACTGGCCGGAAATGAAGAAACATCTTACAGAACCAATCATTTCAAAGGAGAAAGACCCGTTGATCTTTTTCCCTTTAGTCTTTTTCGCTGCCTGGATCGGAACAGCGGTCTACCGAAGAAGCGGCATCTCGTATCTTGAATACATACTATGGATGATTCCAGTAGCCATCGTTGTGTCTATCCTTTATATTCTATTGGTTGTATGGATTAAAAAAAGACGAGCGAAAAACAAAAAATAAATCATTCAATAAACGTCGATCTCCAATAGATCGGCGTTTTTCTTATGCGTTTAAACACTGAAAACCAGCTAGCCTCTGAGTTATAAATAATTTTTCCAACAAGCCGAAACCCTATTCTCCAAATGAGCAGTAAGTGCTATTATATGTAAGATATTCCAAATTGAGAGGGAGTAAATGATGAACCAGAAACAGATTCAATCCAATAGAGAGACCGTGTATTTTGTAATCAGCCTGATCTTCAGCATTCTTATTTATATTTTGGCAGCTGTCTCCATTATCGGTATTGGCATCGCCTTGACGGTGTTTGCGATTCTTTTGTTCGCCAATGTCGTCATGCTCGGCACGATTCGCGGCAACGGCGTGCGCATCCACGAGCGTCAATTCCCAGATGTCTATGAACGCGTGCAGACTTTAGCTGCGCAAATGGAATTAAAGAAAGTCCCGGACGTTTTCGTCATCCAGTCCGAAGGCGCGCTCAACGCGTTTGCGACACGCTTTTTCGGCCGCGACATGGTCGTGTTGTATTCGGAAGTGTTTGAACTGGCACGCGAGCAAGGCCAAGACGAACTCGATTTCATCATTGCCCACGAATTGGCTCACGTAAAACGCCGCCACGTTTGGAAAAATCTATTGATTTTGCCGGCCGGGTTCATCCCGTTCTTGAGCACGGCGTACAGCCGCTCATGTGAATACACGTGCGACCGCCACGCCGCTTACGCCATTCAAAACGCGGCAGCCGCAAAACGCGCATTGACGCTTCTTGGCATCGGCAAGAAAACCTACGCAGAAGTGAACGAAGACGCGTACCGCGAACAGATCCACACCGAGTCGAATGCATTCGTTTGGCTTGCCGAAGTATTGTCGACGCACCCGCGTCTGCCGAAACGCATCCAGTCCATCGAACGCTTCCATGATGGCGACGTGAAATACTACGAACCGAACAATGGCAAAATCGCCCTGGGTGCGACATTGCTCATTGCGGGAGTCACTGCAGGCTATATCGGCCTCATCGCGTTAACGACAGCCGGTACCTTAGCTTTCGCAAGCTTCATGCAATTTTCAGAAGCGAGCTTTGCCGACGGATTTTCAGTCGACGGTGAAACGCCGCTCATGGTCGCAGCCTCCGAAGGCGATGTCGCTGAAGTGGAAGCCCAACTCGCAAACGGCGCAGACATCGATGCCCGCAATGGCGGGAATGAAGACGCCTTGATGTACGCGATGTATTCAGGTGACACGGACGTTGTCACCACGCTGCTCGAAGCAGGAGCGGACCCAAACACGACCGATGATTTTGGAACGGTTCTCGCGACAGCCGTCGCTTACGGGGATTACGAAAGCGCTAAAATTCTCGTCGAAAACGGCGCCGATCCAGCACTCGAAGGGCCGGATGGCTTAAGCGCCATGGATGAAATCGGTGCGAGTTCCGAAGCGGAATTCATGGAAATGCTCGAACAAGGCTATTAATAGATATCAACAAACAAGCGTCGATCGCTAACAGATCGACGCTTGTTTCATTTCCACGCTGCCGTCATCCCCATCGACATGATCGATGCCCCATTCGCAATTCCCTTCGTTTTCCCACTCTACTTCATAACGGCCCCAGCTGTATTCGATGGATAAGACCTCTGCGTCTCCGAACGAATTTGTATGAAGCTCTTTGATGATCGTGATCGCTTCGGATTCACTAATCTGCGGTTCTTGCATACAGCCGAATAATAGAGAGCTTAAGAATAATACGAGCAAACTCAAGCGTTTCATGGCTTCACCCCCTTGGCAGATAGACGGAATTGAGCCAACAAAAGTTACTGGAATTTCGGCTGAATATGTTATGTATTTGCGATAGGCGGGTAGGCAGAGAGTAACACCCATTTAATTGGCAACTAGGAACAACTTGGTGAATGACAGCAAATGGTCCGGATGTTTAACACGGAGGAATAAACCTCAAAATCCTTACTAGAGAGGAATGGTTGAAATGAAAAAATTCGCAGCAATCATCTTCGCAAGCGGACTGGCATTGTCCGCATGTTCAGGAGACAGCGAACCGGAAACAGAACCGCTCGAAGAAAATGACGGCGCCGATGATACGATGACGGATACAGATGATGGTGAAGAGGAAGAAGAGGATTGATAGGATATCAGCATTAATTTAAGATGCACAATCACCTATCTTAAAGTGTTGGAACATGTAAGTGAGGAATAGAATAAATGATATTCAAAGAAGCTCGCAAAGCTTGCGAGCTTCTTTGTGGTTAATAGCAATGAATTATTCAACATCGAACAACTCGTTATCAGCTATCTCATCTGGATCCATAGCCAAAATCCGTGCATAAGATTGTTCTCCAACAGCTTCTTCTAACGATACTAATTTTTCAGGGGCGACTTGAAGCTCCGAAACGCGATCCGCGATTTCAAGCTTCCAAAACAGATCCCGATAACACTCGAGCTTCCGATACAATGTCTCATATTCTCTGTAACCCAGCACCACAGAATCCATTTGACCATGAACGAAAAGATATTGTGGTTTTTCTTTAGCTGCTTTTCTCAAGTCGGAAAAGTTCTTCGCAGCATTAGAGATAGGTGTGATTTGATTGGAAGTAATAGAAGGTTTGGGTCCCGATTCGGGAAACACTCGAATCATCTCCTTATCATCTCTTTGTTTAAATATGCTCTCAAGCTAATAATCCGTCAATAATTGTAATAATATTGCGAAAAGTATCCTCAGATTAGTTAAATAATGCTAAACTGAAAATAATTAAGATACAGGAATTAACAAACACGAAAAAAGTTTAGAGAGTTGGGGAGCAGAATGAATGAGAGAGGTAAAGGTAGAGAGAAATGGTTAAGGAGACTTCACTATTTTATTCTTGCGATTCTATCCGTTCTGATATTGAATATAACTTTCACATTGATAAGAAGTTTTTTTAATGAGAATACTCCTATGCAACTTAACGATAACTCAACTATAGGTTTTTTTTATTCTCTTATAATATCTTTATTTATATTAGGGACTGTTTATTTTTGCATTATTACAGCCTCGACCATAACTCGTAAATTAAAACCATTCTCCACAAAAAGTGAAGTTATTATGCTGATTTTAACTACAAGCATCATAGCTAATCATCAGTTGCTTGGAGATCCCTCAGATTTTTTTAATGGATATATGTTTTCAGACTTATTCGATATTGCATTTATATTCTCAAGTTTTTTACTTTTTTATTTACTTATAATATCATTCATTAAGTTTTTTGAAAGAAAAAGTCATAAAGTTTCCGATGAAAAAAAATCAATTTCAAGATCAGATAATCCGATAGAATCGCTGAAGGATGATCAGCTTAATAGAGCAGACTTTGCAATGAAGCTAGGAGATTCATTAGAGAAGCAAGGAAATGACAGTATCACTATTGGTCTATTCGGAGAATGGGGAAGTGGTAAGAGTTCAATTTATAATATGGTGAAAGAACATACTCAAAACATTTATAAGGATTCCAATATAATATATATAGATTTTAAACCTTGGTATTTTGGGAAAGATGATCACGATATTATTAGAATTTTTCTATTCCAGTTTCTTGAGGAAATTAAAAAAACAGATGCTTTTAGTTTGGAGATTGAAAGGGCTATTAAACAATACGCAAATGTATTATCTTCATTAAGTATTGGAAGTATGGGTACTACGTTCACCTTTAAAGAAATCGCAGATAAATTTTCTCCTGGTGAGGAAAGTATTAATTTAGCAGACCTAAAAAATGAAATTGAAAGTTTATTAAATAAATCTCCCAAAAAAATTGTAGTTTATATAGATGATATGGATCGCTTAGAAGGTTCAGAAATAAGAATGATATTTAAATTAGTAAGGTTAGTTGCAGATTTCCCCAAAGTAACCTACATAATTGCTCTAGATGAAGAAATTGTTGCTAAGTCATTAATAGATATATATGGGAATGAAGGACAAAATAATATCGTGGAAGGAAAAAGGTACTTAGAAAAGTTTATTCAAATTCCGATTTATCTTCCAAAACTTGAAAATGTTGATTTAAGAGAACTTTATAAGAAGCGACTTAATGCAATTTTGCTAGAAAATAAAGTAATGGATACCTATGTCGATGATATTGTAGATAGTTTAATAGAGTTAAAGTTCTATCCAAGAAATTTTTATAGATACATACACTTGGTACAGTTTTATTTACCTTTTTTAAAGGAAGAAGTTAACCAGAAAGATTTACTCAAAATAATTATGATCCAGGTTAAATCCTCAGAACTGTATAATTTTATCTACGAGAACAAACATTTATTTTTACAAGCTACTACTAATCCTTTACAGGAAGAGATAAGTCACATTAATAATATATATCAAATAAAAGAAATGCGTGAAGTAGTAATAAGTCTGTTTCCTAGATCAGCGACTTTATTGTTAAAGAATAGTAGTGATTATGAAGAGGAGAACGAGGACAACGAAGATAAATGGGAACGAGAGAAAAGAATATGCACATTTGAATTTTTTGATCATTATTTTAAATACACAACCCCTACAAATAAGGTGTCACAAAAAGACCTAACAAATTTAATCAATCTTATAAAAAATGATAGAGTTAATGACGTCGAGGAAGAATACCTAATTCTTGTAGAGAAATACACTATGTATGAATTAAACGATAGACTCTACAACAGAATTGAAGAGATTGAAGATTCATTAGAAAAATTATTTAAGGTATTAACGAAGTTATATATCAATCAAGAAGAAAAGGAGTTAACAGGTTTATTCTCATTTATAAATAAAATAGCTAAAAAGATGTACTTTAGGGATTATGACTTTACATTTGATTTTTGGAAAGATACGGATATTTTTCTGCTTTTAGAATTGGATAAAAATTCGAAAGAAAAAAATGATATACAATACAAATATTTAAAGGAAGCATTGAGATACTCATATAAGAAGATCTCCGATAATAATTTTTTAGACGAATATAGTGAAAATGAAGCAGTATTTCTTTGGGAAAATTGGGATAAATATTTTGGTTTAAACGAGATAAGGAAGTTTATAAAAAAATGGATAGAATCAAAAGAAGATTTTGTTGATTATTTGCATTTAACATTCAATCAAGCGAAATTCAATTCTCCAAATGAAAAAAATTTTTTAGTAGGAGATCAATTGGAATTAATGAGTAAGTTTGAAAAATCTATGAAACTTTTACCGGAAGAAACGTTAAATAAGTTCTTTGATTATAATTTTGATAACTTTGATATTAAATCTACTAAAGATGTATACAATAGCAAACTTGATAGTTTGGAAGCTTTTTTGAGTGCTAGAGCAATTTTGGATAGCTATACTTCTCAGGAAATGTTTAGAAAAGATATGTTCATAAGTATAGGGGAAGAGGTAAATAATTACTCTTTCGACCTGGGGTTTAGTGCTGGTTTAATTAAGAAAAATACCGGGAAGAAAAAGTAAGTTTTTTGGAGAAGTTAGTTAATGCATATAGAATTTCGTTCTAAACAGTATGCATTAGATAAGATGAATTTTTATGAAAGATAGTTTTAAATTTTAATTGACTCGGATGATGAACACTACAAAAGTGTAAATCATTCGAGTTTTTTATTTGGAAAATCCCACCTATTTCTCTTCAAATAAGGAAATAGACGCGTATCCTGTGATAAAATTACATTAATTACACAGGTCGGCACTTAAAGGGGGATTAGCATGGTTTACGAGTCCCGGACACAGTCCGAAGCACAATTAGAAAAAGAAATGATCGACCAGCTTACAAGGTTGGATTATAAAAAAGTAAAGATACCCGATATCAAAAAGCTACAAGCGAATTTCCGTGACCAGGTCAATCGGCTGAATGAGGAGAACTTGGAGGGCACACCGCTGTCCGACAAGGAGTTCGAGCGTTTACTGTTGGTGATTGAAGGAAAGAGCGTCTATGAATCAGCGAAGCTGCTGCGCATTAAGCAGACTATCAGTCGCGATGACAATAGCACGCTTTATTTGCGTTTGTTTGATACTCAAGAGTTCACAAACAACCGGTTGCAAGTAACTCACCAGACGACGGTGATCGGGCGCTATACGAACCGCTACGATGTGACGCTGCTCATCAATGGCTTGCCACTCGTGCAGATCGAATTGAAGCGGCGCGGGCTTCATTATAATGAGAGCTTTAACCAAATTATGCGCTACCGGAAGGATTCCTACGGGGGCTTGTATAACTTCTTGCAGCTGTTCGTCGTCTCGAACGGTGTCGACTCGAAGTATTTCGCGAACTCTGACCGAGAGCCGCTGAAGAGCCATATGTTCTTTTGGTCTGATGAAGAGAACAAGCGCATCACGAAGCTTGATGAGTTCACGGATTCGTTCCTTGAACCGGAGCGGCTGCAGAACATCCTGAGCCGTTATATGATTATCAACGATACCGATAAGCATTTGATGGTCATGCGGCCGTACCAGATCTATGCGGTCGAGCGCATTCTGAAGCAGGCGATTGAAGAAGAGAAGAACGGCTACGTCTGGCATACGACCGGGAGCGGCAAGACCTTGACTTCGTTCAAGGCGAGTGAGCTCTTGGCGCAGGAAGAAGGCATCAAGAAAGTCATTTTCCTTGTCGACCGGAAAGACTTGGATGCCCAGACGATGGAAGAGTTCAATAAATTCGAGAAAGATTCGGTAGACCGGACAACGAAAACAGGTGTCCTCGTCAAGCAGCTGAATGACCCGTCGCAAAAACGCATCATCACGACAATCCAGAAGATGGCGAATGCGGTAAAGACGGAACGTTACCAAGACATTTTAAAGAAGTATGAAAACGAGAAAATCATTTTCGTCATCGATGAATGCCACCGTTCCCAGTTCGGCGAAATGAATTTGCTTATCCAGCGCCATTTCAAGCGCGCTCAATATATCGGCTTTACCGGTACGCCGCGCTTTGTCGATAACAGAAGCCAAGACGGCCGGACGACGACCGATCTGTTCGATAAATGCCTCCATACTTACTTGATCAAAGACGCGATTAAAGACGGCAACGTGCTAGGCTTTTCGGTCGAATACATCCGGACCATCAGAGAAAGAGAAGGCGTCGACGATGTCACGAAAGTGCCAGGCATCGACCAGAACGAATTATGGATGGCGGACGCCCGCATGCGCCTCATTGCAGAACACATCAACGACATCCATTACAAGAAAACCCATAACCGGACCTATACCGGCATGTTCACTGTCGAAAGCATCAAAGCGGCAGTGAAATATTATGACTTGTTTAAAGCAATTGACAGTAAGCTGAAAGTCGCAACGATCTTCACGTATACCCCGAATGAAGAAAGTGATGAAAACGAAGAGCATTCCCGCCATTCGCTGGAGCGGATCATGGCTGACTTCAACCAATTATTCGGCACGAACCACTCGACAGATAATTTCGCGTCGTATTTCTCTGATGTGTCGAAAAAAGTGAAGGCGGCACAAATCGACCTAGTGATCGTCGTCGATATGTTCCTAACGGGATTCGATGCGAAAAAGCTCAACACTTTATACATCGACCGGCCGCTGCAGCATCATAGTCTCATTCAAGCGTATTCCCGCACGAACCGCGTGGAAGGGCCGAAGAAGACTTACGGCAATATCGTCTGTTACCGCAATTTGAAAGACGAGACTGATACGGCGATCCGCTTGTTCTCGCAAACCGGTGACACGTCGACCGTCCTCATGAAGAAGTATGAAGAATATCTAGCCGACTTCCGCGGCCAGCTCGATAAACTGCTTGATGTCGCGGTGGACCCGCAAGCAGTCGATGAACTCGAAGGGGAGTCGAAGCAAAAGGAATTCGTTATTGCATTTCGTGACTTGACACGGATTTTGACGAAGCTGAAGACCTTCGTCGAATACGAATTCACGTTTGAGGACATGGGCATCACGCCGCAAATGTACACCGACTTCCGCAGCAAATACCTTGCGCTTTATGAAAAAGAGAAAAATGAAAAAGACAAAGTGTCGGTCATCAACGATGTCGATTTTGAAATCGAATTGATGCAGACCGACCGCATTAATGTTGACTATATTTTGGCGCTCCTCAGACAAACCGACTTTACGAACGCCAAAGAACGCGACTCGGCGGTAAGGCGCGCCATCAAGGAAGTCAACGAAGCGTCGAGTGATGAGATGCGCTTGAAGCGGGACTTGCTGCTGGAGTTCCTGCAAGGCGTCGCACCGACACTCACGAACGACGATTCGGTCGACAAGAAATTCCATGATTTCGAACAGGAGCGGCGCAAGCAGGAAATCCGCGCGATGGCAGAAAAAACACATGTTGCGGAAGGCACAATTGATTATTTCGTGAGAGAATATGAATATACGGGCGTCACGCCGGACCGGGAAATCAGCGACGCCGTGAAAGCGCCGTTCAAGGAAAAGCGCAAACGCGTCCAGCAATTGAAAGACTTTATCCTGTCGAACACGAAACGCTATTCGTAAACAGGCAAACAGCCGCATCCACAAGGTGCGGCTGTTCCGTAACTTCAAGTAAAACACCAAAGGAGAATCATCATGACAACATCCGAAAAACAGCGCCAGCAACAGGCGGAACTGCATAAAAAACTATGGACGATGGCGAACGACCTGCGCGGCCAAATGGAAGCGTATGACTTCAAGAACTACATCCTCGGGTTGATCTTCTATCGTTATCTGTCCGAGAAAACCGAAGCGCGCATCGCGAAACTATTGGAAGAAGACAATATCACCTATGAAGACGCGTGGCAAGACGAAGAATACCGCGAAGGCTTAGTGGAAATGCTTCTGGAGCAAATCGGCTTCGTCATCGAGCCCCAATATTTGTTCTCCCACATGATCCGCGAAATCCCAAAAGGCGACAAAGGGAAATTCGACGTCGAGCTCTTGCATAAAGCAATCAAGGCAGTCGAAGAATCGACGCTCGGCACCGAGAGCCAGCAAGATTTCGAGCATTTGTTTGACGATATGGACCTCACTTCGACAAAACTCGGACGTGACGTGAAATCACGTTCACAGCTGATCGCGAAAATCATGCTGAGCATCAACGACATTCCGTTCCTGCATGACGATGTCGACATCGACGTGCTTGGGGATGCGTATGAATACTTGATCTCCCAGTTCGCAGCGAACGCCGGAAAAAAAGCGGGCGAGTTCTATACGCCGCAGCAAGTCTCGAAAATCCTCGCGAAAATCGTTACACATGACAAGACCGACATGAAGAGCGTCTATGACCCGACTTGCGGATCAGGCTCGCTCATGCTGCGTGTCGCAAAAGAAGCGAAAGTCCGCAAATTCTACGGCCAAGAACTCACGACGACGACGTTCAACTTGGCGCGTATGAACATGCTCTTGCACGATTTGCGCTATACGGATTTCGATATCCGAAATGACAATACCTTGGAGAACCCGCACCACATCGATATGCGTTTTGATGCAGTTGTCGCCAACCCACCTTATTCCGCGAATTGGAGTGCCGATGCAAAATACTTAGATGACGACCGCTTCCGTGATTACGGCAAGCTCGCGCCGAAATCAAAAGCCGATTTCGCATTCGTCCAGCACATGATCCATCAGCTAGAAGATGACGGCACGATGGCAGTCGTCTTGCCGCACGGTGTGTTGTTCCGGGGAGCAGCGGAAGGAACTATTCGTAAGTTCTTGATCGAAGAAAAGAACTACCTCGATGCGGTCATTGGCTTGCCAGCGAACATTTTTTACGGCACATCGATCCCGACGACGATCCTTGTCTTCAAAAAGAATCGGCAGGCAGACGATAATGTCCTGTTCATAGACGCCTCGAACGAATTCGAAAAAGGAAAAAACCAAAACAACTTGACCGACGAAAACGTTGAGAGAATCATCGCGACATACATCTCGCGCGAAACGATCGATAGATATTCGTACTCAGCGAGCTTAGAGGAAATCAAAGAAAACGATTATAACTTGAACATCCCCCGCTACGTCGACACCTTCGTCGAAGAAGAACCAGTCGACTTGGAAGCAGTCCAAGCGCGCCTAACGGAAATCGACCAGGAAATCGCTGAAATTGACAAAGAGCTAGAGGAGTATTTTAAGGAATTGGGGGTCATGGGCAATGAACGTACCTCAGTTGAGATTTAAAGGGTTTGAAGCGGAATGGAATATTGAGAAATTATCGAACTTGGGAGAATTTAAGAGAAGTTATTCTTTTTCAAGAAGCTCCGAAGGAAAAGGAAGATATAGACATCTTCATTACGGGGATATTCATTCTAAATTCAATGGGATTCTAACAAAAGTAGATAGATTGCCTACAATAGTAGAGAAAAAAGATTTTGAAGTTATTCAGAGTGGAGATGTTGTATTTGCAGACGCTTCTGAAGACTATAAGGATCTGGGTAAAGCAGTAGCTTTTGAAAATATAAGTACACAGACTATTATTGCTGGACTCCATACACATCTTTTTAGACCTTATGAAAATATCGATGGCAAATTTTTAATGTATTTTACTAAAAGTCCAAGATATTCTATGTTTATGAGGAGAGTAGGAACCGGGATTTCTGTATTAGGTCTCTCAAAGAAAAATTTAGGATTACTTGAATTAGCATTTCCGGAATTAAACGAACAAAAAAAGATTAGTCATTTCCTTCATTTACTGGACAATAAAATAAAAAAGCAACAAGAAAAAATCGAAAAGCTTGAGCAGTTTAAAAAAGGGATGATGCAGAAGATTTTCTCGCAGGAGTTGCGGTTTAAGGATGAGGATGGTGGAGAGTTTCCGGAGTGGAAAGAAACCACTTTTGGAGAGGTAAGCATATCGATGCAATATGGTATGAATGCAGCAGCTAAAGCATTTGATGGAGAAAATAAATATATTAGAATTACAGATATTGATGAGGTAACTCGAAGATATATTGAAGATGGAAAAGTTTCTCCATTAGGAAAGTTATCAGAAGAGTATCGTATTATACAGGGTGATATTCTATTCGCTCGCACAGGAGCAAGTACTGGAAAGAGTTATTTATACAGAGAGTCTGATGGAAAAATATACTATGCTGGTTTCTTGATAAGAATGCGAGTAGGAGAAGGCGTAGACTCAAGGTTTGTTTATTATCAAACATTATTAGAAGAATATGAGCAATGGGTGAAAGTGATGTCCATGAGATCTGGTCAACCTGGAATTAATGCTCAGGAATACTCAAGCTATAGGTTTAAATTGCCTAGCTTAAAAGAACAAATAAGAATTGCGGAATTTTTAAATGGATTTGAAAAGAAAATAGAAAAAGAAAGAGAGAAATTGCTGGATTTGGAGGAGCAGAAGAAGGGAATTATGCGAGGAATATTTGTATAAGTGCTCCAATTTGCAAAAACTAATCAATATAATTCATTTTTTCACTAAGTCTGAAAAGGGTACAAGTAGCTGAAACGATAAAATTTCTTATAGTCTATTAGCATTTCAAAAGGGGTGGCATCATGAACGAGTTAACATTAGAGTCAACAGAATTTATGAAAGAATTGTCTCGTAGAAATTCCAAATTCTATTATGACATTTTAAGAGTATACGGTGGAATTAAGCCTTTATTAGATAATAGAATTTCCCAAGTCTTTTCAGAGTATACTGAGCATGATAGTAAACACTCTATAAGAATAATTAATCATATGGAAAAGATAGTAAAAAAAATTTCAGATATAAATGATTTAGAGCTTACACTTCTTATTTATGCTGCACTACTACATGACATAGGGATGGCTGCAACAAAAGACGAAATAAATAAAATAAAAAATAATAAATTAGTTTATGAAAGTGTAAGTTATGTTGCAATTTTAAATAAATTTTCTAATGATGAAAATCTAGCAATTCAAGATTTTTTGAGAAGAGTTCATGCTGAACGTTCAGCTATTTTTATAAAAGAGAATCTGAAAAGTGATTTAATAATTCCAGAAATGATTGGCGTCACTTTTGAAAAAGAACTAGCACTTATTTGTGAAGCTCATACCAAAGATATCTCATGGGTTAAAGAAAAGTTAAGAAAACATGACATGAAAGGAAGTTATGAATATAATCCTCAGTTCTGTGCATTAGTGTTACGACTTGCAGATATATTAGATTTTGATAGTCAGAGAACACCATGGAGATTATATCAAGCAGTATCGCCAAAAGGATATAGTAATGGAGAATGGCTACAGCACTATGCTATAGAAAATGACAATAAAGTCACAGTAAATGAACGAGGAATTAAAGTAATAGAATTTTATGGAACTTGTAATGAGCCCTTTATACACAGGAAAATTTTGAGTTATTTTGATTGGATAAATGAAGAAATAGAAAATGTAAATGATGTGTCCAAAGATTTTAGAGAGAAATATAGGTTAGAGTTCTATTATAAAGTTAATAATTTTATTACTTCAGAAGAGTATTCAATTGTTGATTTAAAATTTCAAGTTAATTATAAACGAATGCTTACTTTGTTGATGGGAGAAGAGTTATACGGAAAAAAAGAGTTAGGTTTGAGAGAATTAGTCCAAAACTCAATTGATGCTTGTTTATTAAAAAAAGAAATCTTAAATAAAAATAAAGAATTATGGGAACAAAGCTATGTTCCTAAGATTACAATTATTTTAGATAAAGGCAATAACAAAGTGCGAATTAAAGACAATGGATTGGGAATGAATATTCAAATTTTAAAAAAGTATTTTTTAGAACTTGGAGCATCTTACTATAACTCAGATGACTATTTAATGTCAGAATTCGATTATATTCCAATTGGTAATTATGGAATAGGATTTTTAGCAAGCTTTATGCTATCTAACACTATAAAAGTAAAAACGAAATATTATAATGAATCTTCACTAAAAGAAGTAGATATTCTTAAAGATGATGAATATGTTTGTATCAAACAGAGTGAGGACTATGGATTCGAAGGTACTGAAATCGAATTAAATTATACTGAGTTTTTTTCTGTATGGGAAACTGAAGAAGATTTAACAGCATATTTAGAGAAAGAGTTTTTAAGTGATCAGATAACAATATCAATAGTAAGTACATCGAATGCCAATTCAATTAAAGTGGTTGCAAATACATTTGAAATAAAGTCTGATAAACATAAAATCAATTTAACGGAATATTTAGAAGGTGTAGAAGTAGAATTATCAACATATCATGATATTAAAAATAAATTGTTTGTAAAAGAAATTAAAGAGATTCCATTCAGGGGGATACCACTTATTTATCAAGATGAAACTTTATATAATGTTGATGAAGAAGATCAATTTAAGATATCTGATTATATCAATAATAATGAACTAAGAATATTGAATTTTATGCTAATCGAAAATGCCGATGATTTGGAAAAAGTATTGGATCATATTGATGACCATGAAGAAGCGCAAGAAAAATATGAGGATATTCATTTAGCCCAAACAATTTCTTTAATTACTAATCATGAATTTTTGGAAACAGCGCCTGATAAATTTGTAAGAGTTGAAGAGATTATAGAAGGTTTGACTTTTGAAGAGTTAAGAGAATTTGGTCACGATCACGATAATCAATCAGGAACCTTTTTTAATCAAGAAGAAAAATATTTCTTTTCAATTGATAACTATGAGAAGTATCTGCCGATTAATCGCGAGCAGAATAAATGGTTTTCTTTGAAAAAAAATAATGAAAATCTCTATATTAGAGGAGTGTTCGTTAAACACTTAAATTTTTTTGTGCCAAATTCTATACTGAATTTCAGAATTCAATATTTAAATATAAATATTGAAAATAAAAAAATAAAGCCTAATGTTAATAGAACTGAAATAAAGAAAGATGATGAGAACCTATTATTTAACTCCATCTATCAATCTATTTGTTTGTATTTATATGATCATTTAACTGATCCGATAGAAAAATTAATAGTTAAAAAATACCTTAAGGAATTTCATAACTATAGAAAAAGTTTATTAAAAAAAAGGTATCAAGAATTCATCGATTCTGAGTAGTAATTCAGCGGCGAATCAGAAAAAATGAAATTACAGTTTCTAAATCGTTTCCTTTTATAAAAAACGATTCATAACGATTCTAACTTTTAACGAAAACTTATATTCCATACATTAGCACACCCGCTATGTAAAATCGCAGGTGTGTTTTTTATTTTATTCATTATAAAATTCATGAGAATTGTACGACATATAGAGACCATCCAAGTACTGCTGGAAATGGAAGTGCACTTCTCCTTGCGAGAAAAATAAAATCATTACTCTGTGTAAAAATAATTTTCATTCGACGAAACGAATATTCTAATCCTTAAACTTAAATTCTAAATACTCCCTGTTAATGGTAAGCTGGAAAAAAGATAATGCTCAGTATTAGGAAGTCAAGGGGCATACAATGATCCACTCACTAGAACAAATCGCACAACTCGAACACTCAAAAGAATTCGCCCGCCTGCACCAGAAGTTTCATCAATTCAATCCGCTGAAAGTGTTGCGGGTGGATCAGTTTGAAATCCGCCACTCGAATATTTTGGCATGGCTGCTCGACCCGAATGAAACACATCAGCTCGGCAGTTTCTTTTTGAAGAAATTGCTGACGCGTCTTGTGATGCGTGCGGAGAATGAAGGGAAAGGGGACGGCATCGACTTTTTATCGTTTCTTTATAGTTCATTCCATGATGCGGAAGTGTCGCGGGAAGTGAGGACGCATACGAACCGGATGATCGATCTGCTTGTCCATGTGCCGTCTCAGAAACTGGTGCTCGTTATTGAAAATAAATTCCATGCCGGAGAGTCGGACGGGCAGCTGGCGGATTATTTGGCTTATGCGAAAGCCGAGTTCCAGGTGCCTGGTTATACAGTGTTGCCAATCTTTTTAACATTGGCAAATGAGGAGCCGTCGGATGATAGCTATTTACTTCTGGGCTATGAGGACGTGCTCGAAATCATCGAGCAGCAGCTCGAGTTCTCGAAAGAAACGACCGCGGATGCCATTTATGATTTTTTATCGTTTTACATAGAAGTCCTGAAAGAACAATTGGTCCATGACGTGGAATCGGTGGAACTGGCGCTGACAGTGTATGAGGAAAATAAAAACGTCATCGATTTCCTGTTCTTGAGCCAAAATGATAATTTTAAGAAACAAGCGGTCTATAAAGGCCTGTATAAGCAACTTGCCAAACTGGATGAGTCGGAGAAAGCGGCGCTTCAGAAGATCTATAGCGCCAAGAAAAAGACAATCGACTTTGTCTTCAATATAGGCGGCAACGTCATCCGGGAAGCCTTTCTCGACTTTGTTAAAGAAGCGGACATGCCGGAAGAAGCCTATGCCGCGCATATCCGTTTCCCGCACTTCATCTTGCCAGATTGGTTTGATTTCCAGGAGACACTCGGTGAACCGGCATCAGTGTATTGGCTCGGCCAGGCGTTCATCATTTGGTTCGAACGGCAAGTCGGCGAACGTTTGAAGATCACTGTGGAAGTGGGACCAATTCCTTTTGCGGAGAGGTATCGCTTACTGACAGAGTTAGAGAAGCGCGGCGTTAGCTTCCAGCAGAGTGGCAAAGAGGAAGGGAAGCGGTATACAAGAATTTATACGGCATGGACCGATGTGGGCGACTGGGCATCGAAGCAGGAAGTGCTCAAGAGCATGTTCGTGTTGTATGATGCACCGGAACTGAATGATTTATTCCGGAAGATTGCAGAGTCTGTTGAAGTCATGAGAGATGCGGTGGAGGAAGTAGAAGAAGTAACAGAATCCACGCTGGGAAAAGTCTTGACTAAATCAGCTGTCTCGCCAATACCAAAAGAAGCTTTCGACTTATTTTGCGCTAAGCACAATATTGCGGAGGCAGAGCGGAACTATCATTGGAGAAATCCATCATTTGTGGTGCCAGCCTTTACGAGAATAGAAGAACGGTATGGCATGAGTCGTTTTGACTGGTGGTGGCACAACGGCGCACTGATATTCTGGTTTGATCAATTGCGAGATGGAAGGCTAAAACTCATACTCGAACTGGGTCCACTGCAAGGAGAGGACCGAGTGGCATTGATCAGTGAGTTGGAAATGCTAGGAGTAACTTTCAAGGCAGTTTCAAAGTTAAGAACAGCTGCCTATACACGACTTTATTCAAACACTAAAGTAATCGAAGACTGGCAAGATCTGCAGCAAGTGGCTGAGGAAATGACAAAGCTCTTCCAACATCCGCGTCATCAGGAATTATTGGCAAAAATTGAAGTGGTGAGCATGGCGAGTTCGGACATTTAGGGGGGATACGAAATGGCACTGACACAAATGCAAATCATCCAATCACTTGGTGAAGCGATGAGCTGGCTCGAGCGGGAAATCAGCTGGGGTGCAGATCCGAGAGAATTGCGCCATTTGATCGGCCGCATGGGCGAGCTGTATGTCGCCATGTACACGAACGGCAATATGGCGGATGCAGTGAACGAGCGTGGCTATGACGTAGTGACGAAAGATAATGAGCGAATTTCAGTGAAGACTACTGCACGAGTTGGCAGCACAGGGTTCGTCGCATTTAATCCTAATACTTTGGATCTAGCAGACCGTTTTATCATTTTGCGGTTTAACCAGGAAGAAATGGAACTCGAGATTTTACTCGATGCTCCGATTGATGAAGCAAAGCGATTGATGATGGAACGGCCAGACGGAAAACTTTCCATCGCGATGTCGAAGCTATTTAATGTTGATGAGAAAGTCCGCAGTGACGAGCAGATTAAAGTGTCTAAGGAAGCCCATTATCATGACTACCTGATCAAAGAACTCGAAAGCGGCAGTATCGAAGTATACGAAGGGGACCGTAAACATCAAGTGGTGAAACCGGTGCTAAGAAAGATTGCGGAGGCGCTGTCGATTCCGATTGTGAATGGAAACGGTAATCCTTATAATACGCGGCAGCTTGGAGCAGTTATTATTCGGGCGTTGAAGGTTTAGGGAGATTAAATTCCTTTAATCAATTCCACGCCCTGAGAAGTATCATGACTAGGTTGAAAAACTACAATTTGATTTTACCAATACCATATTGTGAGTGAACCTCTGCAATATATATGGCAGAGATTAGTTACTCGTAAAAATTTACTTTAACACTCCTGGCTTTAAAGTATTACTCAAATATATAAATCGGTGGAAGTCGTATTCCTATACCTTAAACTAAAAACTTAATATGGGGTATTTGTGGAAATAGACCTCAATAAATAATAGAGGAGTTGATCAATTTGAGTCTGATTAAAAAGCATAGAGAAATAGTTGAATCTTTGGAAGAAACTTTGGGAAATGGATGGGCAGTATTAAAATATCCTAAAAAGAAATTGGAAAAAGCTACTTATAGTTGTAACGCAGCTCATATTTTTAACATGCTCCCAAAAGAATTTGAAAGTTATTTGAAATGCCCTATTTGTGAAATTGATAAAAATATAAATAGAAAATCTTTAGATTATAAGCTGTTCATGAAGAATGCATTAGAAAAAGCAAATGGATTATCATCCTTAGGAGAAGATGAAAAAGTAGACGTTCATCATATTTATAGTATTCGTATGTTTCCTGAAGTAGCATATCATCCTGCAAATTCAATAGTATTAAATCATGATTTGCATAAAGATTATCATAGATATTTTTCTCCTTACAATACTAATGGATATACCTTTTTTGCTTGGATTAAAATGCGAGTAGAATCTTTAAGAATGGGAGTTGATAAAGTTCAAAAAGTGAAATTAGAAGTTTTAACTAATATGAATCAAATTGAATACGAAATCAGTCGAACACGAGACAATGAGAAGTTTTATAAACATGTAGATAAGTTAACTGAATCCATTACTGATAAAAAACTACTTACCGCTTTGGAACGAAAAGCTTTCAGATTGGTTAAAAAAATTAATCATGGAGAAACTGTGGAACTGGTAGAAAACAACATTATAATATTGAATGTATATGGAGTTGATGGCCTCGTATATTACAGGAATGACTTTGGAAATTGGATTGAATTTAATCCTATTTCAGGATCGATTTTGAAAAATGTATATGAGCAGATAATGAATGCTTAAAGTAAGCGAGGTGACAAGTCGTTCTTTATTTTTATCTTTAAAGTAAGAACAAAACAGGTCATTGGAGAAATGGGTTAAATATTTCTCGAGGCTTAATCAAAAGGACGTAATTAGCCGCCTGGTCTTTAAAGTTATTTCACTTCAAAATGAATAAAACATTATAGTCTAAGTTTGATAGTATATTTGCAAGTTATGCCTTTCTTACAGTATTGAATGTCTATTAAAGAATTATGAAGAATGCTTTTAATAAAAGGAGTAGTATAGCCAATGGGTGAGTTTATCGGTGTGATTTTCCTGTTATTAGTTATTATAATACCTCTTCTAATATTCAATAATTATCAAGAAAAAGCTAAAGCTAAAGAAATAATAGCTTATGCAGTTAATAAATATTCAGCCGATGATTTTTTTCGAGTTATGTTTTTCGAAAGTAAACTCCAAGAAGACTATAGAGTAGAAAGAAATTTTTATAATAAGCGAGTAATTTCTAAAGAAGAGTATGAAAAAGCTGTCGACAAAATTCAAACACAAAGAGAAACGTTAAGAGAGTTTTTAAATGTAAATAAAAAGCAAATGGATAATTACTATAAAAGTTATCTAATGGTTAAAGATTCATTTGAAAAAACTAATCTTTAAATCTGTACTCTAAAGTAGATAGGTGCCAAGTTGTGATGATGCATCTCAAAAATCAATAAGGGCATCTTTGTCAACGCCGGTTTAATTTTCCCCATTATAGCCGGATAAATTCCGGCCTTTTTCTTTTCCTTCAGCCGATTTCAGTATGAGTATTTTTTAAGTAACATTTTCGAGTGAAACGCATGTCTATAAAGAACTGCTAATTTTATCCAAAAATATTAATAGATCCCTTTATTTAAGTGTTATATTTAATTCAAGTATTAAATTGCGGAAATTCAAAATAAGGAGATGTTCATATGACTGAAGATAGTAAGAAAAGAAATTTCATTTTTTTTAAGTTGGCTAGTGAAAATAGGGAGAAGTATAAAGAGGGATATAAAAAATATGAATCCAAAGCTCGTGAATATTTTAATGATAAAGAAAAAGTGAAAGACTTATTTAACGAAGCTACTCAAAAAGCAGAAACTAATAAGGATGCATTAGACGAGATAATAGAAAAACTCCAATTATTACTTGAAGTTCTTCAAGCTTGGTACAAAGGGACGTATAAAGAAATACCTAAAAAGTCGATTATTATGATCATCGCTTCAATCATTTACTTTGTGTCCCCTGTAGATTTAATACCTGATTTTATTGTGGGAGCTGGCTATGTTGATGATGCAGCGGTTATAGCATTTGCGATTAAGCAGATTGCTGAAGACTTAGAGAAATTCAAGTTGTGGAAAGAGACAAATACTGATTGGAATACTGACGAAGCTACCGTAAAGTAATATTTTGACACTAAGTTGTAGACAATTCGCAGTGAGCAAAAGCATAGGAGAAGATTAGCAATATCATACCCGCTGCATCAGTATTTATGCTGTAGCTTTTCTTACTCATCCGGATAAAGTAGAAGGAGACTAGAGAAGTGATTCATCACGGATTCATTCCTCTAACCTTCTTTAGGACGTCTTCGCGCTCTTGAAACGCAAAAGCCCGATCCGGAGTGGAAACTTCTCACTGAATCGGGCTTCTCATTTAAACGGTAATTTTTGATTTTTGGACGGTGAAATCGATGTCCGGGTAGTAGGCACCTTTCACCAATAAATTCGGTCCGAGGCATTTGGCTGCTGGGCAGTGGCAGGCGATCGTTTTGGCTAATGGCCGCTCCAGCCAGCGGTCAAGCATCGCTGGTAGGGAATCGTGCTGGATATTGCCCATGGCTGGTGTGTCGCCGAAATCGGTGACGATGACTTCGCCGGTGAAGATGTTCACATTGAGCCGTGAGCGTCCGTCTGGGTCATTGCGGACGGTGACGTTTTTGCTTGAGTGGATACGGTTCAGGAGTTGAGTGTCTTCGTCGTTTTGGCTGCATGGGTAAAACGGCAATGTACCAAAGAGCATCCAGACATTTTCATCGCGGGCATCCAGTAGTTCGTGGATTGCTGTTCTCGTTTCATCGAGCGACAGCACTTCCAATTGGCTGGCGAAATCGCTTGGGTACATCGGATGCACTTCGTGGCGCGCGCATTTCATTTCTTCAATGATTTGCTTATGTATGTTCTTCAGGTGAGGCAATGTCCGCTTGTTCAGCATCGTTTCTGCTGAGACCATAACGCCTGCTTCTGCAAGTGCGCGGCTGTTGTCGATCATGCGCTGGAACTGTTCAGCCCGCCGCTCACGTGACGGCTTGCGTTCCATATTGGCAAATCCGCCATCGACAAAATCATCGATGGTACCCCAGTTATGAGAAATGTGTAGGACGTCCAAATAAGGGGCGATTTCCATATAGCGGTCCAGCGGCATCGTCAGGTTCGAGTTCATCTGGGTGCGGATGCCGCGTGCATGGGCGTATTTCAGGAGGGGCAAGACATAATTGGCGACCGATTTTTTCGAAAACATCGGCTCTCCGCCCGTCAAACTGATGGTCCGCAAATGAGGGATTTCATCGAGGCGCGAAACGAGCAGCTCGATGGGCAGCGCGTCTGGATCCTTATGTGCGAGCATATAGCCGACCGCACAATGTTCACAGCGCATATTGCATAAATAAGTCGTGGTGAATTCGATGCTGGATAGGGTCAGTTTCCCGTGATCTTCGATATCCATATACGCTTCCCATGGATCGTATTGAGGGGTGATCTGTTTAAGTGTTGTTGCTTGGTTTTCCATATGTATCGTACTCCTAATCATTTTTTCGACTCTTAAGTATGCGCTTTTCCTGTGGCTCACGCAAGAGCTTGTTTTGAAGTGCAATAAAGGGTGTGAACTACTTTAATTTATTCTTTTATCATTTTTTAACTAAATATTCTATTTTTTTGTTCTTTTTACTAGTAATCAAACGTTTGTTCTGGTATATTAAAAGTATATCACTATGGAATGAGGTGCGTTTCGATGGTGCTAGCGATCAAAGAAGTGAACGGATTTGAAAAAGGAATGGAATATACGAGGGATCTTGAATTTTTGTCATGCTTTACAAACGACGAACATCGGGTCGTCTCTTTAATAGATACAGATGGCAACGTTTTTTACTGGACGACTACGGAAGCTTCACCTGAATATCGAAACTTCCGGTTAAAAGCTACTTATACATTTAAAGTCAGTTATATATCGACCATACTGGGCCCTTCAAGTCCGAAGGTCATTATTGCCGACTTGAAGGACCTATCAGCCAGAAAAAGTATGTACGGCAAGGCAAAACGCTTCAAATTAAATGCTTGATTCAAATAAATCAACGACCTGTGTCGAACTCGATTCAGTGTATAACAGTGCAATTGCATAAAAAATAAGCCGTATCCAGAAACCTCAAGGGTTAATGGATGCGGCTTTTTTTGTGTGTTTTCATTGCTGTTTTAATCTTATTTTGCTCCAAACGCGACAATCCCAAAAGACTCCAAATACATGTTCAACACACGCAGCCATTGCTTATCAGTCGCAAGTGCGACGTGTCCATCCGGCCGGATCAGGTACAGCGCGTCTTGCTTGAATCCAGCATCTTTCATTCTAGCTTCCCACGGAAACTCATAGAGTTCGATCGATTGAGATCGGGCAAAGTCGATGAGTTCGGGTTTGGCTTTTCCATAGATATGGATTTGCCAATCAACCGAACGCAGCGGCGCGAAATTATCGCCACTGGCGGTTTGGATCCACGGCAATCGCATGCCGGCGAAGATTTTGCCGGCTTTGCCTTTGCTCAACAGACTGCTGCGGTAATTGATATGGATTTGAGATAAGATCTTGAATGCATTTTTTGAAGCGAACGGAAATTGGAATACCGACGGCAAGACGTAAGGGACGGCGTACTCCCGAAGCAAAGTGCCAGGCAGTTTTTGATTGACGATTGTTTGGAATGCTTTGTCAGTCGTCGCGATCAAGCGCCGTGCAAAGGCGATACGTTCTTGTTCATAGGTGCCGAGTATCATGGGAGCGGCTTTTCCTTGAACGACCGCTGCGAGTTTCCACCCGAGATTGATGGCGTCCCCGATGCCGGTGTTCATGCCTTGCCCGCCGGTTGGGCTGTGCAAGTGGCCGGCGTCGCCTAGGATGAAGATACGCCCTTTGGTGAATTTTTCGCTGACGCGGTTATGGACGCGGTAAGTTGAAAACCAATTGACCTTGGATGCCTTCACCCCGATTTTATTTTCAACATAATCGGTGATTTCGCTGTACTGGACATCGGTGCGTTCGTTGAATTCTTCGGGGACGATGCCGAGTATGCGTTTCGTGTGGGCGTTGCGGACGTTCATATAGAGCATGAAGCCGTCATTGTCCATGTACATGTCCATTTTTTCCATGTCGTCGACCGGTTTCTCGGTTTCGATATCGGCGACAAAGAACAATTGCTTGTACGTGCCGCCCGGGAAGTCGAGATCCAGTCCTTTTCGGACCATGCTGCCGGCGCCGTCGCATCCGCATAAATAGGAAAATTCTGCTATTTCCACCGGCTCTCCCAGTTGTTGCATGACGGTGTTCACGCCATCTTCTGTATTTTCAAACGAAATCAACTCGGTGTTCCATTCCACTTCGACGCCAATTTTGCTTAATTCGTCGACGAGAATTTCTTCGTGATCGTCTTGAGGCAAACTCAGGATAAACGGAAACGGGCTCTGCCCTTTGCCGAGTTCATGGAATTTCACTTTAGCTCTCACTTTTTTGCCATCGCTGACATCGAGCGATAAAATCGGATGTCCGCGCTCGATATTGCGTTCAGCGAGGCCGAATTGCTCGTAATGTTCCAAGATGCGCGCATGCACGGCGAGCGCACGTGACGCGGTGCCAGTTCCAGAATTTCGATCGATGATGCGAAACGGCACGTCTTGACGCGCCAGGCTATAGGCCAGAGCCAAGCCAGTGGGGCCCGCTCCGACGATTAAGATTTGTGGGTTCATGATATAGACCTCCTAATGAGTATCACGCCTGTTGATGAATTTTGTTTCCAGTATCGGGTGAAGCTGAATAATTAGGTATAAGAAAAATTGAAAGCACGTGATACCGAACAAAAAACCTTGTACAGCTACTATATCCTTAATTGAGGGGTTTCAAGCATCAGCGTGTGCAATAAACGAAATGCCAGAAAAGCGTATGTGGTTTCCCCCGGAAGGAGCCCGCATACGCTTCTTGTTATTGTCTTGAATAGGTTCATTTCAAAGGTGTTATTTATCGAAATCAAACGTGACGCCGCTCAGCTTTTCTGACACGTCCCACAGTTTCTGGCGGGATGCCTCGTCATTCACTGCCGGATCCGGTTTCTCTAAAGTCGGGTAGCCTCTGCGTTGGCCTTTGCCGTCGGGCCCGATGTATTCGCCGCCTGTGATGCTAAGGTCCGTTGCGGCATAGACGGTGGGAAGTGCTCCCATAGCGGCGGGCTGCAAGTAGCGGTTCATGAGCCCTTTGAAAATGCGGGGCATTTCGCGGCTGCCGAGCTTGAACAGATTGGTCGAAGAAATCCCAGGATGGCAAGCGATGCTGAGCGTCGATAAACCATGTTGCTTGAGTCGTTTATCGAGCTCTGTGGCGAACATTAAATTCGCCAGTTTGCTTTGGCCATAAAATTTCATCGCTTTATAGCCTTTGGAGCCGTCCAAGTTGTCAAAGTCAATGGCGGCATTTCGGTGTGCGAGACTGCTGAGTGTTACCACACGTGAATTCTCGGTATGAATCAGTAAAGGGAGCAATAGGCCAGTCAAAGCGAAATGTCCAAGATGGTTGCTGCCGAACTGCAGCTCAAAACCGTCTTTCGTCTTCGCATAAGGGGGCGTCATCACGCCCGCATTGTTAATCAGCAAATCGAGCGAGTCGAAGCGGCTGATGAACGTTTCTGCAAAATTTCGTACGCTGTCCAAATCGGACAAGTCGAGTTTCATAACTTCGACAGTTGCCTGAGGAAATTCTTCTCTAATTTCTTGTTCAGCGGCTTGTCCTTTTTCGAGATCACGGACAGCCAAGATGACCCGTGCGCCCAACCGGACGAAGGTTTTAGCTGTTTCCAGTCCGAGTCCGCTATTGGCCCCTGTAATAATGGCCGTTTTTCCTGTCATTGTATGGAATTCCACAAGCTCAGCTCCTAGTTCTGATAGATTCTACTTGAATGTACCCTAATGTAGCTTTTGATAATCGGATGAGAAAATGTCCCTGTGCAAGAAACAATTCTAAACGATTCTGACAATACGCTACAATTTATCGTTTATGCATGAAGGATTCAGGATGGAGCTTTTTGTATTCCTGATTGGTGAAGTCACAGAAGAAAGAGCAGCGCCGAAAAATTAGGCGCTGCTCTTGTTTATTTGACCCGGTTAATTGCGCAAAATGATATAAACCAGATAAACGATATAGATGGCGGCCAAGAGCCCACCTTCGATCCTCGAAACCGTGTACTTGGTTCTGGAGAGAATCATCAACAAAATGGTCACGGCAATCATCAAAAAGATGTCCGTAAAGATTTTCGAGTCGACGGTTAACGGGTGAATCACGGCCGAAGTGCCCAACACAAAAAAGATGTTGAAGATATTACTGCCGATAATATTCCCTAAAGCGATGTCGACTTGTCTTTTCAGCGCGGCCGTTATCGAAGTGACCAGCTCGGGGAGCGAGGTGCCGACCGCGACGATCGTCAAGCCGACCAAGGTTTCGCTCATGCCAAGTGAAAGAGCGATCTGGACACTGTTATCGACGACGAGGCTGCCGCCGAAGATGATGCCGGCAAGCCCGCCGATGGTTAACAGCGAATTTTTTAGCCTGGATTTGTTCGCAGTGTCAGTAGGAATTTCTTCGTTGTTCTGACGGTCTTTCCGTGCCACTTCGAAGATATAGTAGAGAAAGATGGCAAAGAACAATAACAGGACAATACCTTCCGTTCTAGTGATGAGGTTGCTGTCCAAGGATTGGAGCTGCTGATCGCTGATCAACACGAGCAATGCCACGGCACTGAGCAAGGCGAACGGTATTTCTTTACGGATTGTGTCGCTCTGGACCATCAACGGGAAAACCAGAGCAGTGGCTCCTAAGATGAGCGTGATGTTGAAGATATTACTGCCGACGACGTTCCCGATCGCAACTTCACTGCTTCCTTCCAAGGCGGCAATAAAACTGACGGACGCTTCCGGCGCGCTGGTGCCGAAAGCGACAACCGTCAAGCCGATCAATAGCGGCGAAACCCTCAAACTTTGCGCTATTTTTGAAGCTCCTTCTACAAAATAGTCAGCTCCTTTGATTAACAGAGCGAATCCGACCAATAATAAAAGGTAAGTCATTAGGCGATCACTTCCTTCCTGTTTTTCTGTTTATATGACTTGATCCTTTCTATGACCATACCCTTTAAACGAAGTCAAAACCAATAAAAGCCGACACTGTTTAGCGGGTTGATGAAGGATCGAATCCGTTGTCTTTAATTAGTTTAAATGGATGGGAGGATTGATCCGTTCCGGAGAAATAAAATTTAACCGCGGAGCAATCCGGGGGCGTGATAGAATAACAGGTAGTGAAACAGAAAATAAACGGAGTTGCCTTGTCTAATCGGAAGTGTAGCAACCATAAATGATAGATGAGTTGAAAGGATGGATAGCCTAATGAACAAAATGGTCGAACAAAAAATGAACGAGATGACAGACGTCTTTAACAGCCTGCCGAATTGCCGGGTTGAGACAAGTGAGGACGGCAAGGTATTGATCTTAAGCGACACCCCCGTTCCTTGGAGTGACATGATTGAGAAGCGTGACGCGCATTCGGAATACAAAATCGGATCCATCACGCCCCATAAAGCGGCGCTCGGTCTTTATATCGATTTCCCGCATAACTTGTTGGATATCGACCGGGTGGAAGACATCGTCGATCCCGAAATCACCTTGACTTACTTTGAGCCAGGCGCAAAGACATCGACTGCGAAAAGTTGGTGGCGGTTCCGCTCAGACGATAAATTCGACAGCATCCATATGGTTCTGAGAAAAACAGAGCTGGAGTTGTATGATTTCACGAGAGACAACTGGGTTGGCTTGATGGAAGAGATCACGGCTGTTCATAAATGATGAGCAAGCTAGCCGCATGGCGGAGCTAGAATAGCTTTTCTTTAAACACATAATAGATTTCCACACTTGCTGAATCAACTTGGCAAGTGTGTTTTTTATTGTCCCGCACTCAGCAAACGGCCTGAAGGAGTAAAGGAAGCATATTGTATACTTTCTATCTAATGGGTTAGTTATCTAAACGCTACAGAGAAATGATGTATAAGGAATAAAGTATATTTGCACCTAATTGCTTCAATATTTTTGGCATTAATTGGCATCTTTCGTTTTATTAAAAAGAATGAAGATGCATCTGCGTATATAGTAGCACTAACGGTGGTATAGAATAGGAGGAAACTAATCTACAGAGAGCATCGGAGGATGAAAAATGAACGAGTTTATTGAGTTCAGAAATCGTGTGTATAACAAGGAAAGTAATTATAGTTATCCTCTTCAATTTTTAGATGAGTACATAAATAACAGCAAGCCGATAAACTCCGATGAAGCAAGAGTGATCGAGCAAATTCGAACGATCAAACAACTAGAGCTGGACAAGCAACTAGGTGAAAAGGAAATAGATGACTTATTCTCGTTTTTGGGAGAGCATCCAACTACAGACCGCTTTATCGTAGATGCGGTTTTACACTTATTCAATGATGACAACAAGCAACTAACAGAGAGAAAAATAAAAGACTTACTCGTAAACCAACAATATGATAGCCAAAAGCTCTATCATGTTTTGGATATTTGTATTGAATGTGGTCTCGACATGTTAAGCGATGACGATATCTTAGTGATGCTCGAGAAATACGAACTGGATGTAGAAATCGTTTCTATCTTGCTGGACTATATGGATCGCTTTAACAGACAGGAACTTAAAGACGCGATCTATAAATTATTAGCCTCGGATTACCCGGATGGCATTAAAATCCAGGGAATTAATGCATTAATGAATTTGTATCCAACGGAAACTGTCGATCAGTCCTTTATGGAGAAGCATACAAGAAATGAGAGAAACAAGGTGTTTTTCGATAGCTATATGGACTTTCTCAAGACGGATTTTACTTTTGAAAAGCCAGGCATTTCCATTTTGCAGTCGATGTTCTATGGAGATTTTGAAGATAGCGGAAAAGGAAACAATGGAGGCTTAGCCGTATTGTTGAAAGGTTTGGGTGAAGAGATCTCGAAAGACAGCCGCATAGCTCATGTATTCACGATTACGATCACTCAAGAATTGAACAAACCCTTTATCAGCTCTCATGGAGAGAAACACGTCTTTATCAGATTGCCGATCTATTTAGACCAGTCTCGATCAGACAAATTCATCAAAAGAGAGTTGTTTATCAAACGGCAGATAGCCAGTTATTTAAAACGCTCAGCAATAAAGCCCGATGTCTTTCATATCCGATTTTTAGACAACGCGTCTAAAGCTGTGGCTCATTTAAGTGAGGAATTAAATAGCAAATTGGTCTTCACGCTAACGCCAGACCCGCACCGGAACATGTTTGAAGGTTCGGGGCAGTTAAAAGAACTTGAATTCAACGATCTTATTGAAAAACTGAACAAGATCAAAATAGGTGACGAATTAATCCACACAAGCAATGGAATCGTTGGCATCGGGAATGGAGATGTGAAAACAGAACTTGCGGTCTACTTCCCTCAATTTAAAGATGACCGTGTAAATGGGAAAATTAAAATGATCGGTGAAGGCATCCAAACAGGCCAAACCATTGATGAAGAAGCGATCGCTGCCTATTCCAATCGCCATATCGAATGGAATGAAACAAATAAAGGCTTTTTTGAAAAACCTGTCATCTTAAACGTCGGAAGATTGGCTGTGTTAAAAGGGCAGATGGAACTGTTAAAAGCATGGGCAAACTCCAAGCTTTCGGAAACCCATAACCTTCTCATCATCGGCGGAGACCTGGAGCGGCCGAGTAAAGAAGAAGAAATGGTGATGGAGTTTTTCGAGGATTTCCTACAACAGCATCCCGAGTTCAAAGACAGGTTCATCCATAAAGGGGCCATGTCGAATGTGGATATCAGATTGCTTGAAAGGGACATTATCAAAAGAGACTTTGACTATCCCCATATCTATCTGTGCTCCAGTGTGAAAGAAGAGTTTGGCATCGCTATTTTGGAAGCGATGTCGATAGGTTTCCTGACCCTCGGCCCGATCAAAGGCGGAGTTAAGAGTTATATGAAGAATGGGGAAAATGGATTTTTGATCGATACCAGCAACGGCGAAACGATTGCCAAAGAAACGGAAAAACATTTGTATAATCCTAAAATCGATAAAGACGCAGTGCAACAAATTCAAGCTGCAGGGCAGAAAACAGTAGATGAAAACTTTTCCATTCAAAAGATTTCACACGAGTTCGTGTCATTTTATTTGTCTTTAGAAGGAGAAAACGAAAATGAAATATAAAAAAATCTTTGTTGTCAGTCCGCCATTTTATTCGCATTTTAACCCCTTGCTCGTATTAGCCAAAAGTTTTCAGGAACAGGGTGCACAAGTGACAGTTGGCTGCAGTATCGAATTCAAGGAACAAATCTTGAAAGAGAATTTGGCTTTTTATGAAATCGACATCAGTTCCAATAAAAATACAGGGACCAGTGAAGACACCGTACAGCCGGATACGGAAAGAATGAGATTGGAAGAATTCTTCGAGTCGACCAAAAAAGGGGCGGTGGAAACACTGATCACCCAGTCCCGCCACCGGAAGGCGGATATGCTTTATAATCCGCAAGAACTAATCGGTAAGATCAAGACGATAGACGATTCCATGGATGTTGATCTGTACGTGGTCGATATATTGTCATACTCGGTTACGCTGAGCTTGTATTTCTTGGGGCTGCCTTTTGTAACGTTTTGCCCGCCTCATCCCAATACCATTCCAAGAGATGGACGGTATTTCAATGTGCCGAAAAGCTGGCCTGAAGCGATAACGGTCGAGGCAGAAGATTTGAAGAAGTTAAAGCAGATCTCCACCCAAACACAACAGGAGTTTACTGAAGTCTTCAACAATGTTATTAGTGAAAATAAGTCGATTAAAAAAATCAGCAATGCGTTCAGCTTGGTCTCTGAGATCGCGGTGATCTACAACTATTTTGATTTCAACAATATCGAAAAAAGTGAAGAAAACCCGAAGGAACTGTTTATAGGGAATTCATTTCAAGCGGTTGCCTTAGATGAAGAATGGATGGAAAAAATAGAGACGAAAGAACAGAAAATCATGATCAGTTTGGGGACTTTTTTATCGAATAGAAAAGATGTACTGGAAAACCTCATCCTGTCGGCCAGGGAAAGTCATCCTGATGCACTGTTGATTGTTTCGGCAGGCAGCCATGCGGAGGAACTTAAGAAGTATAGTTCGCCCAATACGATCATTGAAGGTTTTATCCCTCAAGTCGCGCTTATGCAGTATGTCGATACCGTTGTCTTTCACGGTGGCTGCAACACCTTAACAGAAGCGATGTACCATGGGAAAAAGATGGTCATCTTACCGTTCTCCAGCGATCAGTTTAATATTGCCTATGATATTGAGAAGAATAATTTGGGGAAAGTGCTGGATCCGAATAATTTCAGCACAGAACAATTAGCACAGGCATTTACTGAGCTAGAAGAGAGTTCTAAAGACAATTTACTGTATTGGCGCAACGTATCAAGAGAACGAGGCGCGGATTATGCAGTGAAGAAAATATTGGAGATTGAATAATAGCTAAATAAAATGGAAAAGAGGTGTTGTATGAAGGAAGCAGTTGGAGCTGATGCAAAGGCTAGGAATACAAATAAATACGATGTGGATGGCGTCCCTCCATTAAGAGAAGCCATACCTTTAGGGTTGCAGCATATTTTCGCGATGTTTTTAGGGAATGTGGCGGTCCCGATCATCATCGCGGGTGCGGTCGGCATCACAGGAGCTGATTTGACGATCCTGATTCAAAGTGCCATGGTGATGGCCGGAATTGCAACGATTATCCAGTGTTACCCAATATGGCTGGTCGGGGCAAGGCTCCCGGTCGTGATGGGGACGAGCTTTGGATTTCTGCCGACCAACCTCGTTATCGCAAGTTCCTACGGCATATCCGGATTATTGGGTGCAAGCCTTATCGGTGGTTTATTTGGCGGCGCCTTAGGATTTTTCATCAAGAAAGTAAGAAGATTCTTCCCGAAAATCGTCACCGGTACAGTCGTTTTGACGATTGGTTTGTCGCTGTTGCCTACAGGGATTGTCTCGATGGCTGGAGGCAGTGGATCTGAAAATTTCGGGTCAGCTAAAAACTGGTTGGTGGCTTTACTGGTACTTGCGATCGTGCTCTTTTTAAATCGATATGCAAAGGGAATGGCGAAAACATCCTCAATTTTAATCGGTATTATTATTGGATATATAGTGGCTCTGCCGCTGGGGATGGTCGAATTTACAGCCATGAGAGAAGCCAGCTGGTTCTCAGTTCCGCAACCATTTTATTTCCCCATGGAATTTTATTGGGGAGCGATTCTTCCTATGATGATCATGTTTATCGTGACATCGGTTGAGACCGTTGGAGATGTGACAGCCATGACTACTGGGGGAGCCGGCAGAGAACCTACAGAAAAGGAGCTTTCTGGCTCCGTCATAGCGAATGGTTTTACCTCATCTCTGGGAGCGATTTTTAATTCCCTGCCGAACACATCTTTTAGCCAAAACGTAGGGATGATCGCATTTACCAAAGTAATGAGTCGATATGTCGTAGCTGTTGGCGCCGGGTTCTTAATCCTGGCCGGGCTGATTCCTAAGATGGGCGCACTGATTTCCACCATGCCGCCCGCCGTCATTGGCGGTGCCACAGTCATTATCTTTTCCCAGATTACCTTAACCGGCATCTCCATTTTGACTTCAGAGCCATTAAATGAAAGAGCCAAGATCATCATCGGATTGTCTTTAGTATTTGGGCTCGGCTTAAGCCAAGTACCTGATGCGATGAATGGGTTTCCGGAAGTCATCAAGTTATTGTTTGGCGGCTCTGGCATCACCATCGCCTGCTTTATGGCGATTGGATTGAACCTAATCATTCCAGAGGAGCCTGCGGAAAAAGAAAACGCATAAGCGAAATCACGCTCGGCAACAATAACACGAAGAAAAAGCCGTATTCGAGAAGCTCAAAGCTTGTCGGATGCGGCTTAAGTGTGTTCAGTTATAGTAAATGCTGTGCCAATAAACGATGGACGTCCCATCATTTGTCGGGTGAATGTGGAACCCGCTAGATGGAGGTTAAGCTTGCAACTCCGGCAAAGGCTTATCTTTTTTCATAATCGAAAATCCGCTCCAGGCGAATAGTGCAGAGGCGATATAGAAAATGCTCGATATCGTGAAAAAGTCTACTAAATAGCCGGTGGCGATGACCGCTACGGCTGCAGCAATTGACGTCCAAATGTGGTAATTACCAATTTCTTTTCCGGCGGTTTCTTTTAAGACATGCCTGGCCAGCACGGTTTTTTCGGAATTCTTTTGGACTGCACCAAGCACTCCCATAAAGATTTGAAGAATATAAACATGCCATATTTCATTTGCCAAGGGAAAGGCCAGCAATATTAGCGCCATCCCCCATGAATAGATGCTAAGCAGCACACGGTCGCCCGCTTTGTCAGCGATTTTGCCGATGAGTGGGTAGCAAATTGCAGCGGTCAAAGCAAACAGACCATATGCCCATCCAAACTGGGAATAGGAATTTCCAACGTTTCTGAGCATCAGGATGTAAAAAGGAAAGATCATGCTTGAGGCCATGACGATGGTTCCTTGATAGACGATGAATCGTTTATAGTTCATTGCTCGTACTCCTCATAGAAAATATTCACAAACCGCCCATTCGGATCATATTCTTTTTTCAAGTCGAAAAAATCGCCTGTCCTTGGATAGGCTTCTGCCATTTGTTCTTTCGTGGGGTAGCCAAAATATGGCAGATAGTAACTCCCGCCATGGTCGAGCGTCACATCAATCATGTTGCGGACGACCCTCCCGGTATCTTCAATGCTCTGTGTATCTGTTCCTTGATTGATCAGGAGGACCAGCGAGAACATATCTTCCTTCGCATAAGACAGCACCGCTTTTTCATTTTTTTCAACATAGCGGATGGTGATATTCAATAAATTAAACTGGTCTTCATCGATTAAAGTTTTCCTCAAGTCATCAATATACGCTTCAAAATTTTCCACAGGGACAAAATATTCCTGCAGCACTTCCGTGTTTTCGGGATGGCTGTATTCCATGAATTCGGAATCCGACCGCATGACGTTGTTTCGCGAAATCAATTTTCCATCAATCGAAACGGAATAGGTTTTCTGGGTATTCCAGAAAACTCTTTTCCCTTGCTCATTCAGCCGGGCAAGTCCGAGGAAAAATTTTGGAACAGCAATCAAGGTCTCCTGCTTTAATTTCTGGGGCTCCATGGGAAGGCCTTCCTGGTTCATTTCCTGATAATTAATGACATACATATCCGTCAAAAATGAATCAGGGGATAAGGAAATTCGCGCCAAATGCATCTTCATGCTTTCGTCTGCTTTGACGTTCTCGTTAAAATAATCGCTGTATTCGTCATACTGAAGCTGGTCAGAATGTATTTCATACATTTCATCGTCTGTCAGCTTTAATGTCACGTCCAGAATGACGCCGAATAACCCATAGCCTCCAACAACCGCTTGGAACAGCTCGGGGTTCTGCTCCGGACTGAGTGTCAGGATCTCGCCATTTTCATTTAACAGGCGAAGTGATTCAACGGTGTCGATCAAGCTGCCTTGCCTGATATCAAGGCCGTGTGCATTGACGCTTAAAGAACCGCCGACAGTAAAAATATTTTGGGACTGGCTGACTTTTAATGCCAGCCCATATGGATTGATATAGTCTTGAATGTCACGCCAAGTTGCTCCGCTTTGGATCGTTATGGTTTTTTCGCGGGCATCGAACCTCAGAATTTTATTGTACGGTTTCATATCCAGCAAGATGCCGTCGGGATACACCGTATGTCCGCCTTGGCTATGCTGCATGCCGGCAATCGCGATGGAATCTCCTTGTGACTTGGCATCAAGAACCACTTGCCGGATTTCATCCGTGCTGTCGGTCGCTTTTATCGCTTTCATTTTTACTGGCAGCAAGCGGCTTTGGTCTTTTGCTATCGGATCAGCTGATTGTTCAGTCAAATAATGGAGCGACAGGAATAAGAAAGTGATGTAAACAAGGAGCATCAAATAGCGTTTCATAATGGATTTCCTACACTTCCTTCTAGTACGGATATACCGCTCTGCTTTTGATTTTACAATACCAAAGCTTTCTGGAAAATACTATGATATTCGATATCTTAATGTGTTCAATAAAAACGACAGGTGCTGAAATATAAGCACCTGCCGTTTGTCATTTGTATCGTTAGAAATAAAAAATTCTTCCAGTATTTTTATATCTTTTCGTAAATAGTCATAACCGCCTCACTCATAGGGAAGAGATTTAAAGAGACTGACAAGCTTCTTTTATCCTCTATTGCCAGTTCTTTAGTAAAATATGAACTACCAAAGAAATGAGGAATGGACCATGGAATATATTTATCTCTTGATTGCGGCAATCGCAGTGATATTAGTGGGCGTCTTTATTTATTTCAGAAAGAATAAAGATGCATCTATTCAAATAGAAGAAACGCCTAGTGAAAGCGTGGAGGAAGAAATTGAAGTTGAGGAGCCTGAGCCGGAAGACGACGACAGCCATTTGAACCCGGTCGTGACGGAAGTGAAGGACGCGGAACTCGTCAAGAGCGGCTACAACCGAATCGAGATCCCTGCGAATATGATTCCTGTGATCGCTGAGACCTTAAAAGACGGAGCGATGATTTTCCACCAAAGCCGGACCTTCCGCGTGCAGTTCAGCCCGGAAGTTGTGAAGGGCTTGAAGGATAAGAGTATGACGCTGATTGAGCGGGTCAACGGCAAGGGCTATATGCCGGCGGTGAAAAAAGACAGCGTGAAAGGGATATACGAACAGGCCGTCTTGGTGAGACGCGTGAATCCTGGGCTCGTGGCCAATGCGAGCATGAGCTTATTGACGACCGTGGTCGGCCAGCAGCAACTCATGGAAATCCAAAGTTCCTTGAAGAGCATGGAGAAAAAACTCGAGACGCTCATCCAACACCGCGAACATGATTTCGCAGGGAAGATAGACGCGCGCTTCGGCTATTTCAAAGAAGTCATCGAACGCTTCCGGAGAAACGGCATCACACTCGGCGGCGTAGAGGACGCAGAAATCGAAGGCTTTTACACGGCGACTCTGCAGGATTTGAAAGTGCTAACGAAAGACTTGAAAGCCATTGTCGCAGACGTCGAGAACTTGAAAGAGCACGAAACGCTGCGGAAATGGGGAGAGGCCCCCGTGAAAAAAGAGTACGAGCAACTCATCGGGCGCTTCAACGCTAAACAGGAATTATTGCTGTTGAACGTTCAGTTTATCCAGGAATGCTACGAGCCGTATCTGCGGACCATCCGAAATTACGAGGAAGCCGACGTGAAATCTCAGACTTTGGCGGAGATCGTTGCGGAGAATCATCTATTGATTCAGGGCATTGAAGAGAAAGTGAAAAGCATCGAAGAAAACTATAAAGTGAAGATCAACTTCGGCCTGAAAGCCTTGAAGTATCGGAACTTGGAGAGCTTGAAAGAACTGGCGCCTGTGAAGATTAACGAGCAACAAGTTGCGGAGCAGGAGGTTCCTTCTGAAGTGTTGGTTGAAGTGACGGAAGATGAGAAGGCTTATGCTTATGTGCCGCGGAGAGAGTGAATGTCCCTGTGCACCACACAATTCTACGGATAGAAACCTTGATGTAGAAAGGATTGTGTTGCCTAACGTCCCTGTGCACGACACAATTCATCGCGAAAAACACCCTCTATTGAGCGATTGGCATTTGCCGCCGCTCCATGGAGGGTGTTTTTTCATGTCTATTGGATTCAGCGCGATTTCAAATCTGGAGAAATCCGTTTCTGCGTAGCTTGCTCATAGGAATAAGCCAGTTCAATCAAACGCGCTTCGCTGAATGCTTGTGCACTGAATGTTACGCCAACCGGATGTCCGTCTTCTGTGTAGCCGGCCGGAACCGTGATGGACGGATAGCCCGCTTTGGCCGGCATCGCCGCGCCGCGGTTGTTTTGGAAAAGGAGCGCGTCGAGTTGGTGCTGTTTCATGACGAGGTCGATGCCTTCAGTCGTTGAAGAACGCCAGTCGATTTCGCGGTGTTCCAAGTAAGTCGAGTCGTTCGGATCGTCGCTTAACGATTGCGCTTTCTCCAATACGGCTTGGCCGAATTTCATGCGGCGCTCCGGGTCTTGTTGGTTGAATGCGATGACGTCCGCGAGCGATTTGACCGGCACATCATCTGGTGTCGTGGCGAGATAGTCGTTGACGCCGCGCTTGAATTCATACCATAAGACGTCTGATTCAAACTCCTGTTTTGGAATCGTCAATTCGACGACGGTGGCGCCGAGTGCTTTGATTTGTTCGATCGCTGCATCCATAATGGCGCGTTCTTCCGGGGCTTCATTGTTCAAAAACGATGAGTCCACGCCGATGCGAGCGCCTTTTAAGCCGTCTGATTTCAGATGCGGCGTGTAATCGGTGAGTGCGCATGCTGCGCTCCCCAGTGTCGCTGGATCCTGTTCGTCGACGCCGGTCATCGCGCCAAGCAAGATTGCCGCGTCTGTCACGGTGCGTGCCATTGGTCCGGCAGTATCCTGGCTTTCAGCGATCGGGATGATGCGCGATCGGCTGATGAGCCCGACGGTCGGTTTGATGCCGACGATGGAATTAGCGCTCGATGGGCTAAGGATCGAGCCCGAAGTTTCCGTGCCGACACCGACGACCGCGAAGTTCGACGCGATCGCAGCACCCGTTCCCGAACTCGATCCGCCGACGTCTTCCGGTTTGAAGACATCGATGCCGTACGGATTTTTTACCTGGCCAGCGAGTGAGCTATAGCCGCTCGGACCGTCTTGCGACATGAAATACGCCCATTCGCTTAAATTCACTTTGCCGAGAATGATGGCGCCGGCGTTTCGCAGTTGCTTCGCCACGAAGGCGTCGTCTTTCGCGAAATTGTGCTCGAGTGCGATGGCACCGGCAGTTGTTGGCATTGAATCTTTCGTTTCGATATTATCTTTCAGCAACACCGGAATGCCGTAGAGCGGGCCTTGACTCTCCTGTCCGCGTTGTTCGTCCAGTTGGGCTGCGATTTCGAGTGCGTCCGGATTGATGGCGCGGACGGAATTAATGTTCGGTCCGTTTTGATCGAACTTTTCGATCCGGTCAAAGTAGGCTTGAACCAATTCGACGGAGGTCAGTTTTTGGTCACGAAATGCTTGTTGGATATCTTCAATGGTCGCTTCGATCAGTTTAAATGTGCTTGTTACCATATGTAGGCTCCTCGCTATAATGATGTACTTTCTTTAATTGTACATGAATTCCTAATTTTGCATAAAGTTTTGGTTCGTGTCCCTGTGCACGACACAATTCTCCGGGTGAAAACCTTGTTGTGGAAGGGTTTTTATGTTGCGACGTCCCTGTGCATCACACAATTATCGTTTTTAGTAGCTAAAGCAATATTTCAATAACTGGAATAAAGTCCTATTTTTAATAATTAATCCTTTTGCCTACTTCGGATTACGAAATATTCTGTTATATTAAGAGCTGGTAATAAAAATTTCAAGGTGAAGGGATGTTATGTGGATGAAAAAAGTTTTTGCAGGATGGCTCTCGGTAGTGCTGGTATTGTCAGCGTTTGTGCCGACAATGGCCGCAAATGAAACGGGGTCTAGCGCGACTGAACAAGCGACTGCGCTTGAAGTCAGCCGTTCGGTCTTTTCGTTGACAGAAGCGCGCACTGTTGAAGTGTCGGCTGATTTAGGCGAAGGGGTCGATTTGGAAGATGTCGAATTCCAGTTTGGCGGAAAGCCGCTGTCCGAATGGCAGCAATGGACAGAAGGCCAACAATACAATGGCGACCCGTTCATCACGGTCGTTGAAGAGCCTTCTTTTGTGGAAGGCACGAACAAAATCACTGCGGTGCTGGAATTCGGTTTATTGTACGGGACGGATGATTTATCCAACCGCACGATCCGCACTCAATACCAGCAATTTATCGGTGACTATGAACTGGCGCTAGTTGATTCGGCAAGCGGCGACAAAGCGACAGCGACTGTCGAATTGAACGTCTACGATGAGTTCAAGTTTTACGATGAATTAAAACCGGCGATCGATGACATTTTCGAAGCCGCTGAACAAGATGCGGACAACGATCGCTACCTCGAATATCAGACCGTCGGCAAAACGGTGGAAGGGCGCGATATTCATTTCGTCATTTTGGCACGAGATGAAGCAGCGGTCGATCAGTATTTGAATGAAACTTTGCCGACTGCACTCGAAGATCCGGAAAGTTTAATTGAAAAACTCGAGAACGATACGATGGGCGATTACCAAGTGCCAATCTGGTTCAATAATATCCACCCGGACGAAGTGGAAGGCGTGGATGTACAAGTTGAGCTATTGGAGAAATTCGCTTTGGAAGACGAAGTGAAATTCATGAATACAGACGGCGAGACGGAATTCGAAGAGAACTTGAATGTGGACGAAGTTTTGGACGATGCGATTTTCCTCTATATGTTCACGAGCAACCCGGATGGCAGAGCGGCCAACACGCGCGCGAACGCCGAGGGCTTTGACTTGAACCGCGACAATGCGTACCAGACGCAAGTGGAAACGCAGCAAGTGAATGAAGTGCTGTCGAAATGGACGCCACTATCATTTGTGGATTTCCACGGCTATGTAGACGGATTCTTGATCGAACCGGCAACACCGCCGCATAACCCGAACTTTGAATACGATTTGTTGATCGACAATATGATGGAACAAGCGAATGCGATGGGGCAGGCGGGCATCGCGAATTCCGAGCTGACGTCTTATTTCATTGCCAAAGACGGCTATGGTTCGGGCTGGGATGATATGACGCCAGCGTACACCGCGATTTACGCGATGCTCCACGGTTCACTCGGCCATACGATCGAAGTGCCGACATTGAGCCAAGACGGTTATAACGCATTGGTTGGTAGCGGCCTTGGTGCGGCGAATTATGTGCATGACAATAAAGACCAATTGTATAAAGAGCAATTGGAGATTTTCAAACGCGGCGTGGACGGGGAAGATAACCGTGCCGTCGATGAATATTACGTCAATGCGGCGGGTGAAGTGATCGGCCGCGACCGCGGAGACAATGAAAACTTCTTCCCGGATTATTACGTGATTCCGACTGATGACAAGAACCAGAAGAATGCACTTGAAGCATATAACATGGCGGAGTATTTGATCCGCAACGGCGTGGAAGTCGAAAAGACCGTGAAGCCTGTAAAAGTGGACGGAGTGACTTATCCGAAAGGCACATTCATCGTGCCGATGGACCAGGCGAAGCGCGGCTTGGCGAATGCCATGCTCTATGAAGGCGATAATGTCTCTGATTGGGATGCGATGTATGACCCAATCGTCGTCAACTTCTCGGATTTGAGAGGCTTTGATTTGGAAGAAGTACGCAGTGAAGGATTGTTCGATGGCAAGACGCAAGAACTTGAAGAAGCGGTCGTTCCGACAAGCACGGTCAAAGGGAATGCGCCGAAACAAATTCTTGAGAACTCCACGAACGATGCGATCCGCATCGTCAACGCGTTGCTCTCTGACGGCAAGACAGTGGAAGTGCTGACGGAGGGTAAAGGCAAAGCGGAGGCTGGAGATTTTGTCGTCGCAACGAACGATCTTCGTCCGTATGCCGATGATTATTATTTTGAAACGCAAGTGTTCGGCAACGGCAAAAATGCCGACAAAGAAGTATTGGAGCAGCCGAGCGTTGCAGCAACGGGCTCTGCGCAATTGAACTTCTCGTTGCGCCAGCTTGGATTTGAACTGACAGACGCTGCAGGCGCAGATGTCATTGTCAGCGATAGCGGTTCATTCAACGCCGCACAAGTCACCGGCAAAACCTTTGTCGGGATCGGTGCCCCTGCTTTGAATGCCGTGAGTAAGAGTGGTTTGCTTCCAGGGTTCGCGTACAAGAGCACAAGAGGCAGCCATGAAGGACTCGTAAAAGCCAATGTCGCGGAACATCCGTTGACTGCCGGATACGAGCAGGAAGAAAATCTCTACGTCACGACCGGCTCGTGGATTTCTGGCGTTCCGGAAGGCGCAGAAGTTCTCGCAAGCTTCCAAGACAGCGACGATTTCTATCTCGCTGGCTGGTGGCCTGGATATGAACAAGCTCGTGGCCAGACGATGGCCATTACGGCAGAACAGGGAGAGACGACGTTTAACTTGTTCGCGAACTCACTCGCTTTCCGCGCCCATACCGAGCACAGCTACCGCTTTATCGCGAACTCGATTTACGATGCGGTGAGTGTGGAAGCTGAAGTGGTGGAGAAAGGGAAAGGAAAAGGAAAAGGAAAAGGGAAGAAGAAATAGTACATGTCCCTGTGCACCACACAATTCTGTGGGTGAGAACCTTGATATAGTGGCGTTTGTGTGACGTGCCGCCCCTGTGCACGACACAATTCAGGATCCGCTCCATTCGACAATGGAGCGGATCTCTTTTTATTCGCTAGAGAAATTTCGGAAGCCGAATGATTTGAATTCATGGAGCTGTAAGAGTAATCTGAAAATAGATTTGAGAGGAGTGGAAGTAGATGGCAAAAGCAATTCCAGAAGTGATATTAAATGACGGCACGACTTTGCCGGTGACAGGGCTCGGTACATACGGACTGTGGGGCAATGCCGGAGCGAACGCCGTCAGTAGCGGCATCAACGCAGGCTACCGCTTGATCGATACGGCGTATAATTACGAAAACGAAGGCGCGGTCGGTGAAGGCATACGGCGCAGCGGCATTCCCCGTGACGAGCTGTGGGTAACGTCGAAACTGCCGGGGCGTTATCACACATACGAAAAAGCTTTGGTGGCGATTCAGGAATCGCTATTCCGCGCGCAATTGGATTATTTCGACCTCTATTTGATTCACTGGCCGTTGCCGAATCAAGATACGTATGTGGAAGCGTGGCAAGCTTTGATTGACGCACAAAAATGGGGGCTCGTCCGCTCAATCGGCGTCAGCAATTTCCTGCCTGAGCATTTGGAGCGCATCATCAAAGAAACCGGCGTGAAGCCGAGCGTGAACCAAGTGGAATTGCATCCGTTCTTCAACCAGGCGCATCAGCGAAAAGCACATACCGAGCACAACATCCAAACGCAGTCGTGGAGCCCAATCGCGAGGGCGAAGGATATCATGATGAATGACACCATCCGCCAGATTGCGGAAGCTCATTCCAAAACGATCGCGCAAGTCGTGCTGCGCTGGCAATACCAGATCGGATCGGTATCGATTCCGCGCTCTACCTCGCCCGAACGCCAACGCGAAAACCTGGCCATTTTCGATTTCGAGTTAAGCGACAGCGAAATGACGGCAATTTCAGAGTTGTCCCGCCCGGATGGCCGTTTGTTTGATATGGACCCGGCGACGCATGAAGAGTTTTAATGAAAAGATAGGTGGCTTAAGCCATTTGAATATGATTTGTGCTGAACTTCATTCAAAAACAGGTTCTGCAACGAACTAGAAGACCCGCCGATCCGTAAAGGGATAGGCAGGTCTTGTTTTTTTAGAAAACTAATATTCACCGTATAACACCGTCCACGTATTCACCCCGACAACTCCATCGACTTTCAGCCCTTTATCGGCCTGGTATTGCCGAACATTCCGGTTAGTTTCTGGCCCGAAGATGCCATCGACCTCCGTCTTCAATCCGTAGTCGTTCAATGTCCACTGCAGCAACTCCACTTCGATGCGCTGGCTGCCTTGACGCAAGGTGTACTGATGCTCCGGCGCGATGGCCATTAAATTTTTCAGCCTTGCCGGCAGTTCATTGTCATCCGAAGGCTGTTGGTGTTCGGCGTAAATGGCGACCCACGTATACATGCCGACGATGCCATCAACGACGAGTCCCTTCTTCTGCTGATATTGCCGAACGTTGCGGTCGGTCTCCGCTCCGAAGATGCCGTCGACTTCCGTCTTCAATCCATAGTCGTTCAATGTCCATTGCAGCAGCTCGACTTCAATCCGTTTGCTTCCTTGACGCAGCGTGAATTGATGCTCCGGGGCGATGTCCATCAGGTTCTCGAGGTTTTCGGGTAGTTGGTTTTCTGTTGTCGATCCGTGGCTTACGGCAGCGGCTGAATCAAAAGACAAGGGAAGTACAGCGAATAATCCGAATGCGAGAAGCATTGGAAGCCAAATTTTCTTCATGGCGGATTCCTCCCGAATGATTAGTTGCTTCATGTATACCCGCTTCATTATCAAAAACAACGGAATGTCGGTGGGCTAAGGATTCTCGAATGGTTCATAATCCATCCTCTTTAAAGCGGCGAATTCCTCCCTAATAAAAAACGGGAACGATGCTGCGTCGGCATCATTCCCGTCTTCATTTCTAAACAGACGTACTCGGCTGCGCACCGTTTTCTTGTGTCGAAACCGGCTGGGCATTCGTTTTAATGAAGATAAACAGCAAACCGATCGCTGCGAATGATAAAAAGGCAATCGGGTAGGACATGCCATCGATCAAGACGCCTGCTGCAATCGAACCGAGCGATTGACCGATGCCGAGCGAGAAGAACGATAAGCTCACGCCGACAGAAGGGGTATCCGGAAAATGACGCGTGCCCCAGACGAGGAATAAGCCGGTCATGAAAACGAACGAGATGCCGAACAGAATCGCAGACAAGAAAATCGAAGCAGAGTGCGGAATGGTCAAGGTGACGAGAGAAGCGCTCGCGACCAACACACCGAGACGGTAAGACCAGCCGAGCCCGATGCGCTGAATGATGGCCCCGGCGATGCCGCCGATGATGCCGGCTGCGCCCATAACGATCCAAAAGACCATGCTTTCGCTTGTCGAGAAATCGTGCGTTTCGGTCAAATAGCTTCGTGAAAAGGTCCAATAAATGGAGGAGCTGAAACCGATGCCGATCGCGGCGAAAATCATGAAGCGCGCTTCGCTGAGCAGGCTCAGTTTAAACTTGCTGCCAGTGGATTGTTCCGGTTCTTGTTTCGCTCGCTTGATCGCGCGGGCATTCCACCACAGCGTCAAAAATGCCAGAATCGCGAACAGCACATAGCCCCAGCGCCATTGCTCGGCAAATACCAATGCGACAGGGCCGCTCGCGACGACACCGACGCTCGTGCCGGTATTGATCCACGTATTGCCTTTGTCGCGTTTACGGTTTTCAAGTGATTATGCAACGACTTGGCTGAAGGCGGGAGAGACCCAGCCGCTCCCGAGCCCCGCGACAAATGCGCTGATGGCGAGCGTGTAAAAGCCTTGCGATGCCGCCATTCCAAGCATGCCGATAAAGGCGGTCGCTCCCGAATACAATACGACGCGGCGGGCACTCATTTTGTGAATGAAAACAGCCGTTGTCACCAAGGCCAGCGTATAGGCAGCATAAGCGACCGAACCGATTAATCCGGCCTGGCTTTCGGATAAGTTTAAGGCGCTGCTGATTTCCGGCAAGAACAAGCCGAAACTGTATCTGGCGAAGGCATACGTGACACCGATCATGGCGATGCCGGGTAAAACGATTTTCCACATAATAGTTCACTCCTTTATTGTGTAGAACGGTCACTATAATTTTGAGGTAAAAAAAATAAACTGTTATATGCCATTCTTAATTCTTTCTATAGATAGAACGTTAACTCTATTTATTGTGTAAAAAAAGTAAGCGATCGCTTACTTATAATTGTTGCACCATCGCCATTAAAGCGTCTTCGACTTCCTCCAACGGAGAAATTTCGGCCAACGAGACAGCTCCTTCAAAAAGTAAGGACAAGCGCGTCGCTTCACTAGTCGTGAGTCCGTTTGATAGGAACAATTGCTTCGTTTCTTCTTTATGGTTCGTGACGAGCTGGACAATGGGGTGGCCAGGTTCACTGACGAACTCTTCTTTGGCCCGCAAAAACATGCAGCCGTTGGAAGCATTGTGCTTTAGCCAGTTCAAATGGCCGATTGCCAGCCGTTCTGCGACCGATCCCGTCGCTTGCTGTTTTGCTTGCTTGAGGTACTCCATATAGACTTGCGATCTGCGAGTCAAGATCTCCAGAATCAGTTCGTCTTTGGAATTGAAATGATTGTACAAAGTCATCAGCGCCACATCCGCTTCCTGGACGATCGCCTTTAAGCCAATGGCATGAAAGCCGTGCTGATAGAATAGCTGTTCAGCAGCTACTAATAAATCCTCTTTTTTCGTGCTCATGATTTCCATCCTCCATCGACTTAGATATAACGGTCACTCTAAAATTAACAGCTATAGCTAATGAGTGCAAGCGAAAACCGTTCAAGCATATAACGCGATGATGGTTTCGCAGTTTGAGCGAAGGGTAAAGAATTGGACGAAGATGGAAAACGGCAGGCAGGGGGTGTACGCGATGAAACGGATCTTGGCCATCAGTGATATCCACGGCGAGCTCGAGCTGTTTAATCGGCTGCTCGAACAGGTGAACTACGACGCATCAACTGATCAGCTGATTTTACTCGGCGATTACGTGGACCGCGGCCCGAACGCAAAAGGGGTGCTGGAACGGGTTATCGAATTGGAGCAGCAAGGCGCAATCGTGCTGCGCGGCAATCACGACCAAATGATGCTGGAAGCAGCTAAAGGAGAAACTGGTGCAGCGGGCAACTGGCTGCGAAATGGGGCGCTTCCGACCTTGCAGAGTTACGATGCGTCTATAAAAGGAATGAAGCTGCCAGTGACGGAACTGTTTTGGGAGCATGTTGAATTTTTGAAAAAGACGAAGTTTTACTACGAAACGGACGACTATATTTTTGTGCATGCCGGCGTTCAGCCAGACGTCCCGGTTGAAGAAACGGATCCTTACGTGCTCATGTGGATCCGCGATGAATTTCACCGAGGCTATTCAGGAGACAAGAAAATCGTCTTCGGACATACGCCGACGTTTATGATGCGCGGCACACAAGATTATCGTGCGTATTTTGGCGACAATCGGATCATCGGCATCGACGGAGGTGCGGTGTACGGCGGGCAGTTGAATTGCTTGGAGCTGCCGGGTGAGCACGTGCATTTTGTGAGGAACGAAATGTGATTATGATAAGCTGTGTCCTGCGCTGCAGTAAGCGGGGGCATTTTTTAAATTCATCAATAAAACGTGTGGGAATTTTCTTGGAGATTATTTGTCCCCCGAATAGCCCTGTTTCAAGCCACGGGCCATCCAGCCAATGATAAGCAACAATAGGGCGGTGCTTGCAATGAGCGCAATAAGGTTCGGCGCGGCCTTGGTGTACAGGTCGTTGACGCTTGTCACCGTCAGCCAGTCCATAAACGAAGTGTCGGCGAATGCTTGGTAGACGGCAAGCGTGTTGTTGGCGATGTGAAGCAAAATCGGCGCGAGTAAATTGCCGGTTTTGATGTACAGTATGGCGGCGATGACCGCGAACAGGAAAGCGCCGAAAAAATTGAGATGGAACACAGCGAAGATCAAGCTGGTGATGCCGATGCCTTTCCACAAGCCGAATACGCCCATCAGCTGATTCAGGATGACGCCGCGGAAGACGAATTCTTCGGCGATCGGTGCGACGATGGCGACAATGAAACCGGTCGCTGCCAAATACCAAACGGCGTCGGGGAGCGGCTCTGGCGTGAAAAAGAGATTTACGAGGGCGGGTGCCGTCACCATGAGCGCGCGCAGCAACAGCCAATAGATGCTCATGGAAAACACCATGAGCAAACACGTAAGCCCGGCGATCGGCAATAGCCAGCGAAAGATGCCGCGGAAGAAGACGACTTCGCGTAGTTTCACGCCGCGCTTTTGGAAGTAATAGCTGCAAATCCAGACGGGTAGGACGATGTAGAAAACGAGCAGCATGACGATGCTATTCAGGAACGGGTTGCCGGCAATTTGCAGCAAGAAAGAAATCAAGACGATGGATGCGACTGTCATCAAACCGAGAATAAACCGTGGCTTTTTCCCCCCGACCATCCTAATCGCCGCCTTTCATTAAGGTGCAAAACGGATCTGATTTTGATTTCATATTAGCATGATTTTGCCTGTGGGATGGGAGAAATGAATGCGCGAGAAACTTGCAAATGAAGATTTCAGGGAACCAGCGCTTAGCCGTAAAGCGTTTACAAACCCAGTCTCCATTGTTATATTGAGCGTGACAACGACGTTTCATAAAAGAGATAGAAAAGGGGTTACGTAAATGGATGTAAAATTTCCAATCGGGCAAATGGAAGTTCCGGAACAAGTAACGAATGAAGAAGTCAAAAAGTGGCTTAACGAAATCAATAGCTACACGACGCGTCTTCGCGAAGTGGTGGATTCCTTAGACGATGAAGACTTGAACAAAACCTATCGAGAAGGCAGCTGGACAGTCCGACAGCTCGTGCACCATATTGCGGATTCGCAATTGTCTTTGTATCAGCGCCTGAAAATGGCATTGACGGAATACCAACCAACCGTGTCTGAGTTCGACCAGGACAAATGGGCCTATCTGCCGGATAATCGCCTGCCGGTGGAAAGTTCCATCCGCATGCTAGAAGGGTTGAACGAACGGATCGTCGCACTTGGAAACTATGTGACGGGCACGCAATTGGACCGCGTCTTCATCCACGAAACGGACGGCGAGGTTCGCGTCTCGGAAACTCTAGAGAAACTGTCCTGGCACGAGGAGCATCATCTGGCACATATTCGGATTGCGTTGGGGATGGATCTTTAAGTGTCCCTGTGCATCACACAATTCTAGAGATGAGATTGTTGAAATAGCAGGGTTTCAGATGTTGGATGTCCCTGTGCGTGACACAATTTAAAAGACCGTACCGGGAACTGCTGAGTTTCTGGAACGGTCTTTTCTACGTGAGCGCAGAAATGCGTGGGGAATTGCACGACTACTCGACATAATCTGACAATAATAGGATACTGGAAGATGAAGATTTCAATTTAAACACAGCTCGTGCGCACGACTCACGAAGATTTGAAGGGCAGCGAGCGAAGGGAGAATACATATGGAGAATTCATTGATCCAGGCAGACGATCTGCTGACGCTTTGGGGCATCATCGTGATCGTCGCGGCGATGAGCATTGTGCTCGAGCAGAAATACAGCTGGGCAGGGAAGATTTCCGGTGCTGTCATTGCGCTCGTTTCTGCCATTATCTTATCGAATACCGGCATCATTCCAACGGTGTCGCCTGCGTATGACGCGGTGTGGGCATTTATCGTGCCGCTTGCGATTCCGCTGTTGTTGTTCCATGTGAACTTCAAGAAAATCTGGAAAGAAAGCGGGCGCATGCTGCTGATTTTCCTGATCAGTTCGATCGGGACGGTTGCCGGGACGATCCTCAGCTTCTTCTTGCTGAAAGATACAATTCCGTTTCTTGACCGCATCGGCGGCATGATGGGTGCCTCTTACGTCGGGGGCGGCGTCAATTTTGCCGCGATGACGGCGAAGTTCGATGCGCCGGAAGACTTGGTGTCTGCGACAGTGGTAGCGGACAATTTGATGATGGCGCTCGTGTTCATTACTTTGATGGCGATTCCGACATTCGGTTTCTTCCGGAAAATGTACCCGCATCCGCACGTTTTGCAAGTGGAGCGGGAAGCAGAGTCGAACGGCGGCAAGACCAACGCCGAAAACTTCTGGAAGCGCCAGGATATTTCATTGAAAGATATGACCATGTCACTGGGGACAGCGTTTTTCCTCGTGGTGGTGGCGACGAAAATCGCCGAATTTTTTGCCGGCATCATTCCGTCTGGTGAAGAAGTCGGGTTTGGCTGGAACTTGCTCAGTGGCTTGATCGGCGACCAGTATTTGGTGCTGACAACTTTGACCTTCCTTGCGCTCGCGTTGTTCCCGCGTTACTTCGATGGCATCAACGGCAGCCAGGAAATCGGGACATTCTTGATTTATCTATTCTTCGTGGTCATCGGCATTCCGGCATCGATTCCGTTAATCGTCCAAAACGCGCCGCTATTGCTGGTCTTTGTAGCGGTTATTGTCATCGTCAATTTGACGGTGTCGCTGACTGCCGGAAAGTTATTGAAATACGATCTGGAAGAGATTTTATTGGTGGTTAACGCCAATGTCGGCGGCCCGACCACGGCTGCGGCGATGGCGATTGCGAAAGGCTGGCGCGAACTGATTGGGCCGATTTTGGTGGTCGGAACGATTGGCTACGTGATCGGCAATTACATCGGCACGACGCTTGGCTTATGGTTTGCGACGATGATATAAATAAGAAAAACGCTTCCCGCGGGAAGCGTTTTTTGGTTTTATTCAGGAAACGGCCTTTAATCCAACGACGCCGATGATGATAACCAAGAGGCTGATGATGCGGCCCGGACTTTTTGATTCGTTGAAGAATAGCATGTTGACGATGACTGCTGCGGCGGTGCCAATGCCAATCCAGACGGCGTAGGCGATGCTCACTTGCAAATGATTGAACGACTCGTAAAGAAAAACGAAAGCGCCGCCGAACCCGCCGAAGAACAATAAGGCGTGGAACGCGGTTTTCTTTTCGCTGAATTTATTCAAGCCGATAACGCCCACCAATTCGAGAATGGCGGCGATGATGACGTAGATCCAACCCATGTCAATTCACCTCCAAATCTGTCTGCGTTTTTGGGGGCCCATCCGCTAATTTCAAGGCGATGACGCCTGTGACGATGACGGCGATGAAGAAGCCTTTTGCGAGGTTGAAATCCCCGCCGAAAATGAAGACGTCCATCAATGCGGTTCCGACTGTACCGGCAGCGGCAAAGATGGCGTAGACAGTTCCGGTCGGCAAGGTTTCGCACGCTTTTGAGAGGAACAGGAAATCGAGCAGGATGAGCGATACGATGATGAGCCAATGCCACCAAACGCTCGCCACATTAAATCCAAATATCCAAAACAATTCAAACAGGCTGGTCAGCCCGACAAAAATCCAAGCTTTGTTCATAGTAATGCTCCTTTTTATTTTCAATATAAAAGTGACTGAATGTCATTCAGTTTTAGTCGAAAAGAGAACGCTATGAGTTGTCGGCCATAGCGTAATTGACGAATTTCTTAAGTTCGTTCCGGTACTCCGCGATGAGTGCAGGGTCTTGTTCGTTGAACAAGTAATTCTGCTCCGCGGCGGCTTCGATCATGCCGATTACAATTTTGGCGATGTAACTGACGTTGAGATCTTCACGCAGCGAGCCTGCTTGCTGGTGGGAAGCCAATAATTCTTCCATCCACTGATAGACAGGACCGTAAATCGTTTCCCAATCTTTGACGTGCTCGGTTTGGGTCAATCCGCTGTACATCAGTTTATTGAGGTCTTTATATGTTTTCGTGAAGGCGAACATCACTTCGATCGTCTCATCCAGCTGCTCAGCTAAGGCAGCCGGTTTGACCTGCTTTACCAACTCGCTGTGCATTTTTTCCACAAGCACTTCGGCGATCGCTGGCATCAAAGCCATTTTGGAAGAAAAGTACAAATAAAATGTTCCTTGCCCGATACCTGCCTGGTTAACAATGTCCGAGACGGTTGTTTTTTCTATGCCCTTTTTGGAAAAGATGTTGATGGCAGCTGTAATGATTTTATCGCGTTTATTCATAAATGCCCTCCTACTGACTGAACGTCATTCATTTTTATCGTAAGGGAAGTGACGCTGTAAGTCAACTTTGTCCCTGTGCACCACACAATTTCAGCAACCAAATCTTTGTCGTAGCGGGGGTATCGTACCGGATTGTCCCTGTGCGCCACACAATTCTATCAAAAAAAGCCGTGGCTGAATTCCGCCGCGGCCTTCTTTGTGCTTTATGATTTTTCAGCTTCTTGCACAGCCTTCACGCTGTTCGGATCGAAAAATTTGTCGACCAAATCATAAATAGTGATAAGTTCGTAAAGAATGGTGAATTCAGGCGGGAACAGAGCCGCTTTCGGCGCGTCGTTTGCCGGCACGCGTTTGCTATTTTCCCAGAACAGATCGGTGATGCTTTTCAGTTGCGTTTGATGTTTTTCGTGGTCGAAATGGATGGAATGCTGAAGATCGTTCGCGAGTGCGGCTACGGCATCCATGATGATTTCCCGCTCGGCTTGTGTCCACTCAATGTCTTGGATGGGGACGCGGAGCACGGCGTTCAAATGGTATTCGAAATTATCGAGAAACAGCAACTGCCGTTCCGCCATCTGCAACTCAGCTTCTCGGTTGCGGACCCATGGATACAGGCTCGCTTCGTCGCGCTGGTAATGAACCAGCTTCTCGGTCTTACGGATTTCCGTCGTCAGCTGTTTAGCGATTTGCTTATCTTCCTGCAGGCTCGTATCGCCTCCGAACAGGATAGCCTGAAAAGTGTGTTCGAGCATGCTTCCCGCGCGACCGCTGATGCTGTGGATACTTTTCAAAATATCGGCGCTATAGTTCGGCGGGAACACAAGCATATTGACGGCAGTCGACACGACCAATCCGATTGTCGTCGTACCGAGGCGAATAAAGAATGAGTACAGGAAATGGTCGTGGATGACTTCCACCATCGCGACAGAAGTCAAAGTCGCGACGAGCAAACCTGCATGCAGCTTCAGCCGGTAACAGGCAAGAATCGTAGCGACAGCAGCAAGTGTATACGTAATCGGGGAATTCCCGAATAAGGTGATAAAAAGAACGGCGAAAGCCGAACCAATTGCTGACGCCGGAAAACGGACCAGGCCTTTTTTGATCGAGTCGCTGACTGTCGGCTCGATCGTCACGATGGCCGTGATGACCGCAAAGACAGGCGGCCAATTGAACCAGATACAGATCGTCGCGGTCAAAAAGATTGCGAGACCAGTTTTCACTATTCGACTGCCGTTGAAACGCAGAGATCGCATCATAAGATAAGTACTTTCTCCTTTTCATGGAATGACTGTATTTTCAGTATATCATCCGTGTCGAGGGGAGCTGTTGGTTGTGTCCCTGTGCAAGACACAATTCGGATGGCCGAATTCTTGATGTAGCAGTATTTCGGTGAAAGAACGTCCCTGTGCACCAAACAATTTGACGCATCCGCGCTGACGGATGCGTCTTTTTTCTGCTTGATGCAACGAATTGTTTGGGAATTGTGTGGTGCATAGGGACAAACTGGTTGTGTGAATCACCCCGAAATAGGGAACGCTTCTATATAGTAGTGTAATCCACTGATGGGATTGGAAAAGGAGAATGGTAACATGCCAGATAAACGAGATGAAATCATATTGCGAGGGCTTCGTGAAAACAATTTGAAGAATATCGATTTGAATATCCCGAAAGAGAAGATCAACGTGTTTACCGGCTTGTCGGGTTCCGGGAAAAGTTCGGTGGTGTTCGATACATTGGCAACGGAAAGTAGACGGCAGATGACTTTGAACTACCCGCTGTACATTCGCCACCAGATGCCGAGATATGAGCGGCCGCATGCCGACTTGATGCAGCATTTGAGCCCGGTGGTGGTCGTGGAACAAAAGCCGGTCAGAGGCAATTCACGTTCGACAGTCGGCACGTATATGGACATCGACCCGTTGATTCGGCTGTTGTTCTCAAGAATAGGTAGCCCGCCGATCGGCTCGGCGACGGAGTTTTCGAGTGAAAGTTCGTTCGGCAATTGTCCGGAATGCAATGGCTTCGGGGAAGTCGTGGCGCCGGATATCCATAAATTGATCGACCACACGAAATCAATCCGGGAATCTGCGGTGCGCTTCAAGCCGCTCGCGCCTCCTGGCTGGCAAGGCAGATGGATGAGAGACGGCGGATTATTCGATCCCGATCTTCCCATCAAAGATTTCACAGAAGAAAAATACAACCTGCTCGTCTACGGGCCGCCGGAAGGAGAACGTGCATTTAGCACTTATTATTACAAAGAAGGCAATCGCGACATCGAATGGGACGGCCTGCTTCCGAGGTTTATTCGCCTGTACATCAACCGGGACTTGACGAAACTGAAAGTCGTGTCCCAGGAAGACGTCTTGGCGCTGACGACGCGTACCCCGTGCCCGGTTTGTGAAGGATCGGGACTCAATCCAAGAGTGCTGGAGTGCAAAATCAACGGCTTGAACATCGCTCATTACGCCCGCTTGGAATTAACGGAACTGCTCGGTGAACTGGATAAGATCGACGACCCGATTGGCAAGTCAATTGCCCAACAGGCGCATCCGAGCGTCAAGCAATTGGTCGGTTTGGGGCTCGGCTATTTGAGCCTGTCGCGAAAAATGGGTACCTTGTCCGGAGGGGAAGCGCAGCGCGTGAAAATCGCGCGCCACCTTGGCAGCAGCCTCAACAACATCACCTATATTTTCGATGAACCGAGTGCCGGCTTGCATCCTGAAGAAATCAATATGTTGACGCATATGCTGGAAAGCTTGCGGGACAATTACAATACCGTCGTGGTCATTGAACACAATCTGGCGGTCATCAAAACGGCGGATGAAATCATCGAAATGGGACCTTCTGCTGGCAGAGGCGGCGGTGAAGTGGTCTATCAAGGTGGGCAGGAAGGCTTGAAGAAAGCTTCCGCCATCACGGATTTGGATCATACTGTGACGGTGAATAAACAGCCGCGAGCAGCCGCAAATACATTTTCAATTAAAAACGCATCCGATAATAATTTGAAGAATGTCAGCGTGGAAATTCCGCAGAATGCGCTCGTTTCGGTGTGCGGCGTTTCCGGTTCCGGAAAAAGCTCCTTGATGTTCGGCGCATTTACCGGCAACTATCCTGATACGATTGCGGTCGGCCAAGGCAGCATCGGCACGTCCAGCCGTTCGACGCTCGCGACGTATATGGGCATCATGAGCGACATCCGGTCGATCCTCGCAAAACAAACCGGACAGCCGGCGGGCTTGTTCAGCTTTAATTCACTCGGTGCCTGCCCGGTTTGTGAAGGCAAAGGCATCACCACGCCGAACGTTGCGTTTGCGGATCCCGTGACCGTGACCTGTGAAGCGTGCAAGGGTACGCGGTATTCAGATGAAGCCTTGTCGTACCGCTATAAAGGAAAGAACATTGTAGAAATTTTGGAGTTGACGATCGAGGAAACAAACGAGTATTTGGAAATGCCGAAAATCGTCAAAAAAGTCGATACGTTGAAAGACGTGGGACTCGGCTACCTGACACTTGGCCAAACGACAGGGTCGTTAAGTGGGGGCGAAGTGCAGCGTTTGAAACTGGCGAGCCATTTGAAAAAAGAAGGACAGATCTATTTATTGGACGAACCGTCACTTGGTTTGCATACGCGTGACAATGCCCATCTGCTGGACGTCTTCCAAAGACTGGTCGATAGAGGCAATTCAGTCATCCTCATCGAGCACAACTTGAACTTGATCGCGGCGAGCGATTGGGTCATCGAAATGGGCCCGGGCGGCGGCAAAAAAGGCGGCGAAGTGTTGTTTGAAGGCACGCCGGAGCAGATGCTCGAAGCGGACACCTTGACTGCGAAATGGCTGAGAGATGGCGTGAAAGGATAGAGTGGCAGCGTTTTGTCCCTGTGCATGACACAATTCAGTAGGCGCAAACCTTGATGCAGCGGCATTTCGGTGCGGAAACGTCCCTGTGCGTCACACAATTCTCTTGTCTGTCCCTGTGCATGACACAATTTCAGTGCCAGAAACCTTGATATAGCAGCATTCTGATAGTAGAACGTCCCTGTGTACGACACAATTCCTCTGATTCATTCCAGGAAATCGTTTCAGTGGCTGGTAAAAACGGGAAGATAGTAAGAAAGCGGCATATATTGCCAGTGATTATTATCTTTCAGGAGGATGAAACCATCATGGATGAACGTACATTGAAGAAAACCCAATTGTTTACGATCTTGAACCTGGTTGCTTATTTCGCGACGCTTGGGGTTAATTACCTCGGCTCGTCGGGGTTCTTTAACGGCAATACACAAAAAGACATTTCGGATAAATACATGACGCTTATTTCGCCGGCGCCGTTTACTTTTTCGATTTGGGGCGTTATCTATACGCTGGTGTTGATCACCCTCGTTTATTTATTCATCAAACGAAAAGATGCGAAGGTCAGCCGGTTGACGCTGTTGATCTCGCCGTTATTCATCGCGAGTTCGCTGCTCAATATGGGCTGGATTGTCGTGTTTTCATACGAATGGCTGGGCGTTTCGACAGTATTGATTGCAGGCTTGTTGTTTTCCTTGCTGTTCATTGTGGAAAGAATCTACAAACACCGTTCTGAGTTTCCGTCGATGCTGGCGGGGCTTGCGTTCACGTTATACGGGGCGTGGGTGTTCATTGCGACGATTGTCAATATTTCGCTATCCTTGGTGCAATGGGAATGGGACGGATTCGGCATTTCCGATTCCGTCTGGACGCTCATCGTCTTAGGAATTGCCGTCGTATTTGTCCTGTTCTACTTGTCGCGTTTCAAAAACGCGGCGTTTCCGATCCCGATTGCCTGGGCGTTCTTCGGCATCTATAGTGCTTATATGAGTGGAACGCTCGACCCGGAGATGGCGACAATTATTCAAGGAGCCCTGCTAGCAGGCATTGTCATTTTCTTGATTTCTGTAGTGTGGACATTCTTTAAAAATGGCAAATCCCTTTTCCCGAAACATAAGACAGTTTAAATGAAGAAGTTTGTGTGATAAAAAATTGAGGGAATTGTAAGTTTGTTTAAATCCGAAAACATTCGGGAACAACTAGTGACAGAATGATTTTCAGAGGAGGAACTATCAATGGCTAAAGTATTAGCAGTGCTATCAAGTGGACATAAAGATACAGAAAACAATTACGAAACCGGCTGGTGGGCGGAAGAACTTTTCGCACCGATGGAAATTTTGGAGAATGCAGGACACCAAGTGGAGCTCGCTTCGCCAAAAGGCGGCAAACCGACGCTCGACGAAGTCAGCATCAGTGAAGAGTATGACCCGGAAGGCAAGTACAAGAAAATGTACGAGTCCGGGCGTGCGGATAACACGCTGAAACTTGCGGACGTGGATGCGAAAGAATACGACGCGATTTTCATCGTCGGTGGACACGGCGCGATGTATGATCTCGCAGAAGACGAAACGCTTCACGGGATCATCAACGCTGTTTATGACAACGGCAAGATTGTGTCGGCTGTCTGCCACGGACCGGCGCCGTTGATCTGGACGAAGCGCCCAGACGGCCAAAGCATCATCGCTGGACTGGACGTTACGGGCTATCCGCAAGCCGTCGAACCGGAAGGGCTACCAGAAATTCTGCCGTTTAGCCTGGAAGGCAAAATGAATGAAGTGGCAAATTACACCGCTGACGAAAAAGTTGTGTGGGGCAATGAGCAAGTATTGACAGGCCGCGACCCGTTCGCTTCTGAAGCATTGGCTGAGGAATTGGTCAAAGCATTGGATAAGAAAAACTAATAATTGATGGGCGATACCGCCATCTCGATAAGCAAGGCTTTGCAGCGTTCTCGTGCAAAGTCTTGTTTTTTTGAATGAAAAACTGGATGCACCAGCTTTCTATAGAAATTTTTCTCTACGCTAGATACGCGACAGCGACATTAATTGAAGGCATCGAATGAAAAAAAGTCGGAGAGCGAATAAGAATATTTAAACAAAAATTCAGAAAATATATTGACAGCGCTTTCTTTTAAGTATACCTTATAGATAACAAGTTAAGAGTTGTGTTGGAGACCCGGAGATTCGCACATTAATGAGTACTTCTATCGAGGAGAACTTTCATTAATTGCGGATTTTTTTTATGGCCATTTACACAACTGTTGCTTTAAAACGAAAGGAAGTGTTAAGCAATGTCAGAGTTTTTAGCAGAATTGATTGGGACCATGATCTTGATTATTTTCGGCGGCGGTGTAGTGGCGGGAGTAGTCTTGAAAGATTCCAAGGCGGAAGGCAGTGGATGGGTCGTCATCACGATTGCGTGGGGGCTGGCCGTTACGATGGCGGTGTACGCGGTGGGCAGTTTTTCAGGAGCCCATGTCAATCCGGCGGTAACTTTTGGATTGGCATCTGTAGGAGAATTTCCGTGGTCGAAAGTTCCGATGTATATTCTCGCCCAAATGATCGGCGCGATTATCGGCGCAGTAATCGTCTTTTTGAATTACTTGCCACATTGGAAGATTACGGAAGATCAAGGAGCAAAATTAGCTGTATTCTCGACCGGTCCCGCTGTTCGAAGCCCATTTTCGAATTTAGTGAGTGAAATCATCGGAACTGCCGTGTTGGTGATGGGTTTGCTGTTCATCGGCGCCAATGACTTTACAGATGGCTTGAATCCTTTGATTGTCGGAGCTTTGATCATTGCAATCGGCATGTCGCTCGGCGGCACGACTGGATACGCGATCAATCCGGCGCGTGACCTTGGCCCCCGTATTGCACACGCTTTTCTTCCTATTCCTGGAAAAGGAAGTTCGGACTGGAGTTATGCTTGGGTTCCCGTCGTCGGGCCGATCTTCGGCGGTATTTACGGAGCAGTTTTCTATAAAGCGCTCTTCACGAGTGATTACAGCCTGCTGTTCTGGGGACTGAGCGTGGTCATGGCCGTTATCTTGATCGGGGCAGCGAACGCCGAATTGAAAAAAGGACACACGGTAGCGAATGAAATTGAAGACACGTTAGTGGATGACAAATAACGATTGATCACAACACCATTCGAGGAGGAATTATTGATGACTAAAGATTATATTATGGCGATTGACCAAGGAACAACGAGTTCACGTGCGGTATTGTTTAACCATAAAGGAGAAATCGTAGGAACTGGCCAGCAGGAGTTTGAACAGTTTTTCCCGAAACCGGGCTGGGTAGAGCATGATGCAAATGAAATCTGGACGTCGGTTCTGGCTTGTATGGCAGGGGCTCTGCGCACAGCGGACATTGAAGCAAACCAAGTAGCAGGCATCGGTATCACCAACCAGCGCGAAACAGCTGTCGTGTGGGACCGCAACACTGGAAAACCGATCTACAAAGCGATTGTCTGGCAATCGAGACAAACTGCGGATATTTGCGGCGAGTTGAAAGCGCAAGGCCATGAAGAGCTGTTCCGCAAGAAAACGGGCTTATTGATCGACGCTTATTTCTCAGGAACGAAAGTTAAATGGATTTTGGATAATGTCGAAGGGGCGCGGGAAAAAGCGGAAAATGGCGATTTGATGTTCGGGACGATCGATACGTGGCTCGTCTACAAGCTATCTGGCGGCGCTGCGCACATTACTGATTACAGCAATGCATCCCGTACGCTTATGTATAATATTTACGATTTGGAATGGGACCAGGAATTGCTGGATATTCTGACGGTGCCGAAAAGCATGCTGCCGGAAGTGCGCCAGTCATCAGAAGTCTATGCCAATACAATTAACTACCATTTCTTCGGCAATGAAGTGCCGATCGCCGGAATTGCCGGCGACCAACAGGCTGCTTTATTTGGCCAAGCCTGCTTTGAAAAAGGGATGGCTAAAAATACGTATGGAACAGGCTGTTTCATGCTGATGAACACTGGGGAAGAAGGCGTCGTTTCCGAACACGGCTTGTTGACGACATTGGCGTGGGGCATTGACGGCAAAGTGGAATACGCACTTGAAGGCAGTATCTTCGTCGCTGGTTCTGCCATTCAATGGCTGCGTGACGGCTTGAAGATTTTGGACACTGCGCCGGAAAGCGAGCAATACGCCACATCCGTCGAATCGACAGACGGCGTCTACATGGTGCCGGCATTTGTCGGACTCGGCACGCCTTACTGGGATACGGACGCGCGCGGCGCCATTTTCGGCTTGACGCGCGGCACGACACGGGCGCATCTCATTCGTGCGACGCTGGAGTCGCTCGCATACCAGACAAAAGACGTTGTGAACGTCATGATCGAAGACGCGGGCATCGAACTGAAAACTTTGCGCGTGGATGGCGGCGCCGTGGCGAACGATTTCCTCGTCCAATTCCAGAGCGACATTTTGGATGTTCCAGTTGAGCGTCCGGTCATCCAGGAGACGACAGCGCTCGGCGCAGCTTACTTAGCGGGATTGGCAGTTGGTTTCTGGGAAAGCAAGGAAGAAATCGCTCAGCAATGGAAAGTGGATAAAACCTTCACGAGCGACATGCCCGAGGAACAAAGTGAAAAATTATACGACGGCTGGAAAAAAGCGGTTGAAGCGACTAGAGTATTTAAAAACTAATCTTCCAACAGTAAAAAACACACGCGATCGTCCGTCGCGTGTGTTTTTCTATGTGAGTTGTGTGATGCACAGGGACAACAAGCCGTTCACGGAACACGAAAAGCCTTGCTCCGCCTGCCTTTCTTAAGAATGCAAGGGACCTGAATTGTGTGGCGCACAGGGACACGACGGGTGGTAGAATAAAAAGAGACAAGAAACAGAAAGGGATGAGCCCATGCCACTGCAAATCGTGCGCAACGACATCACCAAAATGAACACGGAGATAATCGTCAACGCCGCAAACTCCAGCTTGAAAATGGGTGGAGGCGTATGCGGTGCGATTTTTCGCGCAGCGGGGCCGAAAGAGCTGCAGGAAGCGTGCGACCGAATCGGTTATTGTGCGGCCGGCGAAGCGGTGCATACCGACGGCTTCACACTCAATGCGAAATACGTCATCCATACAGTAGGCCCGGTATGGGAAGGCGGAGGCCGCAATGAGGAAATGTTGCTGCGCAATTGCTACCGCAACTCGCTGGAACTTGCAGTCGAGCTTGGCTGTGAGTCGATCGCGTTTCCGCTCATCTCGACCGGCATCTTCGGTTATCCGAAAGAACCAGCGTTGCGAGTGGCGACGGAAGAAATCGATGAATTTCTGAACGAGCACGACATGGATGTCTATTTGGTCGTCTTGGACAAGCAGTCGTTCGGCATCAGCCAGAAGCTTTACGCATCGATTGAAACGTTCATCGAAGAACAAGAAGCATCGGTCTTGGAAGAAAAGGCTGTTCGTTACCGCGACCAGCGGCCACTCGACATGCCGATGTACGAACCGAAAGAAGTGGTGGAACAGGAGCTGAGCCTCGAAGAGTTTTTGGAAGTGGTGGATGAATCCTTTCCGCAGCGGCTATTTAGGTTCATAGATGAGCGGGGCATGACCGATGCGGAGACTTATAAAAAAGCGAACCTCGACAAAAAGCTGTTTTCTAAGATCAGGAATTCACCTGGCTACACACCGAAGAAAAAGACTATCCTCGCGTTTGCGGTCGCGCTCGAACTGGACCTCGACGAGACAGAGGAATTGCTCGGGACAGCTGGCTACCGCTTGTCGAACAGCCACAAGTTTGACTTGATCGTCCGCTATTTCATCGAGCGGGAACAGTACAATATTTTTGAAATCAATGAAGCCTTGTTTGTATTTGACGAAGCGCTTCTCGGTTCGTAAAAGGTCGCTTTCGAAGCGACCTTTTTTAGTCTGTCGAGAAACTCCGGAAAGTCGTATTTTCCGAAGCCTATCGTTCGCTTTCCGTGGGCTCGCGCCCAAGCCTCCTCAGCCGCTTCGCTGCTTGCGGGGTCTCGGTCGTCTCGCTGATCCACTGGAGTCGAACGAACGCTTCTCCAAATACTTAGATAGGTCATTGACTTTTGAATGTCGAAAACATGATCATATATTAATTCATAATCGTTTAATAGACTTCTTCAACACTGTGAAAAAGGTCGCTTTCGAAGCGACCTTTTTTCTATGTAGAAATCGTATCCTTGGTGTAGCAAGTAACCCAAAGGAGGAAACGATGATGAAGAATGAAACGACGGAATTGGTGTTTATTCTCGATAAGAGCGGCTCGATGGCAGGGCTCGAACAAGATACGATCGGCGGCTTTAACGCCTTGATCGACAAGCAGCGAAAGATCTCTGGCGAAGTTCGTGTGACGACGGTGCTGTTCAATCATGAATATGAATTGCTGCATGACCGGATTTCGCTTGAAGGAATTTCTCTGATGACGGATGAGGATTATGAAGTAGGCGGCATGACGGCTTTGCTCGATGCGGTCGGCTCGACGATCCAAAAAATCAGCAACGCGCAAAAAGGGACATTGAAAAAGCACCAGGCCGATCAAGTGATGTTCGTCATCACTACGGATGGACTGGAGAATTCTAGCTGTGAATACACGTACAAGAAAATCCATGAAATGATCGCTTCAAAGAAGACGGCCGGTTGGGAATTTATCTTCCTTGGTGCAAACATCGACGCGGCCGCGACGGCAAAGAAATTCGGTGTCGACGAGGATTTTGCGGTGGATTACCATGCGGATGCGGAGGGGACGAAGTTGAATTATCAAGTGTTGAGCGAAGCGGTGAGTTCGTTCCGGACCGGGAAAAAGATTGACCGGGAGTGGAAGAAGGAGATTGAGAAGGATTATGAAGCTCGCGGAAATAAAGAAAAGCAATAATAAGTGAAATTCATTCGAAAATAAGGGGGGTTCATCATGAAAAAAGTATTCAAGATTGGCTGTCTCGGCATCATTGGCCTATTTGTATTAATGGCCATACTGGTTGCTTTGGCCGGTGGAGGAGAAGATTCCACTGAAAGCGAAGGCGCGACAGAAACAGCTCCGGCAACAGAAGAAACCGTGACAGAAGAAACTTCTACGGAACAAGCTGAAGAACCAGCTGAAACGGAAGAAACTACTGAAGAGCTGGTTGAAGAAGATCCTGCTGAGCCGGAAGTGTCGACTGAATTTGAATCTGCACTGAATCAAGCACAGACTTATTCCGATTCTATGCATATGTCGAAAGCCGGCGTGTTTGATCAATTGACTTCTGAATACGGCGGCCAGTTCCCAGAAGACGCTGCACAATACGCGATCGACAATGTGGAGGCTGATTGGAAAGTGAATGCTTTGGAATCAGCCAAGACGTATCAAGAAAGCATGAGCATGTCCAAAGAAGCTATTCGCGATCAATTGACTTCGGATTATGGCGGCCAGTTTACACAAGAGGAAGCTGACTACGCAGTCGAAAATCTGGAATAAACCCAAAAGATGAGCCCCGGCAAACTGCCAGAGCTCATCTTTTTCGCTTATACCGGTTCCACTTCCGAATCCACTTGCTTCGCGGCGCGGTACTTCATGATCTGCGCGATATACCAGAGAGCGACAGCCAAGGTGATGACCGAGCCGATCATGGCGGCGATGTGGTATTCCATGTTCAAGCCTTCCGGTGCGTAGAAGATGTACATGGAGACGACGCCTGTCATGAACATGGCCGGCACGCCGCTGATCCAATGCATTTTGTAGTTCTTGAGCAAATACATCGTCGCGGTCCACAGCATGAAGGTCGCGACGACTTGGTTGGTCCAGCCGACGTATCTCCACAAGAACGTGTAGTCGATCGTCGCCATGTAGAAAGTCGGGATGGCGAGCGGGATGGTGATCAATAGGATGCGCAAAGTGCTGTCAGTCTTGGTGAACTTCGACAATAAATCAGCCAAGATCATGCGCGATGAACGAAGTGCGGTATCGCCCGTTGTGATCGGCAAGATGATGACGCCGAAGATCGCGAGGATGCCGCCGAGAGTGCCAAGGAGCGAGATCGAGATTTCATTGACCACGCCGGATGGTCCGCCAGCTGCAAGTGCTGCGCCAAGTCCTTCAGTTCCGTTGAAGAAAGTCATGCCGGCCGCTGCCCAGATCAAGGCGATGATGCCTTCGATGACCATGGCGCCGTAGAAGATTTTACGCCCGTCAGTTTCTTTTTTCATCGTGCGGGCGATGATTGGGCTTTGCGTGCTATGGAAGCCGGAGATTGCGCCGCAAGAAACGGTAACCATAAGGAGTGGCCAGATCGGCAATTCGCCTGGATGCAAATTGCTGAAGGTCAAGTTCGGCATTGGTTTTCCTGAGAATACGAGTGCCACGGCGACTGCGATGGCCATGAACAACAGGATGCCGCCGAGTAGCGGGTAGATGCGTCCGATGATGCGGTTGATCGGCAAGATGGTCGCGAGAACGAAATAAGCGAAAATAAGTGCAAGCGCCCAGATAAACGAGATCGGCGTGATTTGGGCGATCAATTGTGCGGGGCCAGCCGTGAAGGCAGCCGCTACGAGCAGCATCAACACGAGTGACAAACCGTTGATGAAGACTTTTGCATTCTTTCCGAGGTAACGACCGACGAGCGTTGGGAATTGCGCTCCGCCGTGGCGCATCGACATCATGCCGGAAAAGTAATCGTGGACGCCGCCTGCAAAGATGCAGCCAACGACGATCCAGATGAATGCGACGGGTCCGTAGAGTGCGCCAGCTACAGCGCCGTAGATCGGGCCAAGGCCTGCGATGTTCAAGAGTTGGATCAAATTGCCTTTCCACCAGCTCATCGGTACATAGTCGATGTTATCTGCCTGCGCGTAGGCAGGGGTTGGAGTGTTGTCGTCGACGCCGAATACCTTTTCGATGAATTTTGAATAAAACATGTATCCCAATATTAAAAGTGCAAGTGCTGCGAAAAATGTAATCATATGCGTCGTCCTCCTGATGTCAGTGATATATCGTATAACACATGATAACATCTTTTTCAGAAAATAAAAGTTAATATTTCGAAAAAACTAATATTTCTATTTATTTATGGTGAAGCGATAGATAGTTGATAAGGAAAATGAAATTGAAAGCGTATCCAATGGGTTTTGAGGGCTAAGGACCTTTTTATTGCTACGTATATATGTCCATAAAATCTTTAATTTCATTATCTTGAGATAAAAGTAAAGTGAAATGTTCAGTCAAGACATTGGCTATATTGGTCAGCATGTGACACATCAGCGCGATTGCATTATGCTTGAACTCTAGTACATAAAGAGAAGAGGGAATAGATCATGAATTTCGGAATCATTGGAACGAATTGGATCACCGATCGATTCATCAAAGCAGCGAAGCAGCATCCTGATTTCCGCATCGGCGCCGTGTATTCGAGAAGTGAAGAGACGGGCCGCGCGTTTGCAGAGAAATACGGGGTGGAGGCGGTCTATACGGACATGAAGAAAATGTTCGAAGAAGGCGATATCGATGCGGTCTATATCGCATCGCCGAATGCATTTCACGCTGAACAAAGCCTGCTCGCGATGCAACACGGCGTGCATGTGCTTTGCGAAAAGCCGGCCGTTGTCAGCCTGGAGGAGATGGATAGAGTCATTGCGGCTTCAAAAGAAACCGGCATGACTTATATGGAAGCGATGAAATCGACCGTGACGCCGACTTTCCTGCGGCTGAAAGAAGAGCTCCATAAAATCGGGCCGATTCGCCGGTATGTGTTTCATTACAACCAGTATTCATCCCGCTACGATAAATACAAAGAAGGCATCGTCGAGAACGCGTTCAAGCCGGAACTCGGCAACGGCGCGAAAACGGATCTTGGCGTTTACGGCTTGGCGCCGCTCGTCCATTTGGCTGGTGAGCCGGATGCCGTATTGCGCAACCGCTACCTGTTGTCGACCGGTGCGGAAGGGCAAGGCAGCATGATTCTTGATTACGGCGAATGCGAAGCGATCGTCATGTACTCAAAGATTTCGGATTCATATTTGCCGAGTGAAATCCAAGGCGAAAACGGCGTCGTCGAAATCGACAGAATCAGCGACCCGAAACACGTGCTGATCAAATACCGCGACGGAACGGAAGAAGACATTTCCGTCCCGCATGAGTTCGATACGATGTATTACGAACTCGACGAATTTATCCGCTGCGTGCACAAAGGCCAAATAGAGTCCCCAATCAATACGCACGAAATTTCCCGGCAAGTGACTGAGCTATTGCTTTAATGAAATATAGCCAACTGAAAAACCGCTTTTCCCGTCCAATATATGTGGAGGGAAGAGCGGTTTTCTTTGTCTAGTTATTTGAGTTCGCGCATCACATAAAACCATTGCTTACACATTGACTGCGTAAATGCGTTGCAACTGAATTAGTTCAGCTGACTCTTCGCTAATTCAGTTCTACATGCACTTCCACCCCGAAATGATCTGACACCAGCGGCTTGTGGTCGCCATTGAAGATGACTTTCGACGATTTGACCTTGAAGGGTTCGGTGGACAGGATCAAATCGATGCGCAAGTCTTGCTTGTTGTCACTCCAGCCGGTGATTTTGCCTTGGACGGTGATGCCGGCATCTTTTTCCTCGGCCAGTGTGTAGGTGTCGTGCAGCCCATTTTCCAATAAGTAGGCATAGCCTTGTTGTTCGAGCGAGGCGTCGTTATTGAAGTCGCCCATCAAAAAAGCAGGGGCATCTGTTTTCATTTGCCCAAGCAGCTGGTCGGCCTGGAATTGGAACGGCTCTTCCGCATCGTGCCACCAGCCGGTGTGGCAGGAATAGAACGTGAAGGGCTGGCCTTTGTAATGGATCATTGCGCCGACAATCTTCCGCGTTTTCGGGGAATGCTTGTCGGTGCTTTGGCTGACGAAAAAGCTATGTTCATCGATGACAGGGTGGCGCGTCAAGATCACCAGCCCTTCTTCGTAGCGTCCGTAGACGAGGTGGGAGAAATCCCATACCATCGAATAGCCTGTCACGCCGAGTTGCTCCAGCTCCTGAAGCAGGACCCGTGCGTAATTGTCGTGCTTGACGACATGTTCTGGTTCATCGTCGATCGACTGGTTGACTTCCTGCAAGGCGATGACGTCATACTCCTTTTCGGCAATGGCTTGTGCCAAGTGGCGGATTTTCTCCAGCTGGTTTTCTTCGTGCCAAGCGTGGCAGTTCAAAGTCAGTAGTTTCATCGGTTCATTCCTCCAAGAATAGCTATTTTACAGAAAACCCGGACCTAAGCGAAGCAATTCACGCGGGTCCGGGTGTGAAGCTGGCAAGGAAAGCTTTTTAGACTTCTTCGTTCCCGCCAGTGATTTCGATCAGGTCTTTCGTATTCGACTCGACGTGGCCGGAGGTTTTGATGTTCACTTGCTGTCCTTCTTGGAGGCTCGTGAAGACAACCGGCGTGATGATAGACGGAGCGTGTTCGCTAATATAGGCGAGGTCCATCTCCATCAATAATTGTCCTTGATCGACAAGGTCGCCTTGCTCAACGTGGGCAGTGAAGCCTTCGCCTTTCAGATGGACGGTATCGATGCCGATATGGATGAGCATTTCAGTACCGTCATCCGCTTTCAAACCGATGGCGTGTTTCGTCGGGAACAAGGTGACGACTTCACCGTTCACTGGAGAAAATACTTTGCCTTCAGACGGTTTGATCGCAAAGCCGTCGCCGACCATTCTGCCGGAAAAGACTTGGTCCGGTACATCGGTGATCGGCAGGATGTCGCCCGTGATCGGGATGCCGAAATCGAGTGCGCCCAAGCGGACTGGCGCGTCTCCGCCGTCTTTCGCCTGGTCGATAATCTGGGATACATCTTGTCTCGTGCGTGGTGTTTTGCCGTTGATGATATCTTGCATTTGTCCGCGCAGGTTGTCTGAAACCGGCCCGAAGATTGCTTGGATGTTATTGCCGACTTCCATAACACCGGAAGCCCCAAGCTTTTTCAATTTATTCTTGTCGACTACGCTCTTGTCTTCTACACTGACGCGCAGGCGGGTGATGCAGGCATCGAGATGGGTGATGTTTTGCTGTCCGCCCATCGCTTGCAGGATTTCGTATGGCAGTTCACCGGCAACGGCTGAATCGCCATCTTCGTCTTCTTCTTCGTCTTCACGTCCAGGCGTCATCAAATTGAATTTCGTGATGGCGAAGCGGAAGCCGAAATAGTAAATGACGGCGAAGAACAGACCGACGACGATAACCCAGAACCATTCCGTTCTGCCCGGCATGACGCCGAACAGCAGGAAGTCGATGAGGCCGCCGGAGAAAGTCATGCCGATTTTAACATCAAGAATGTGCATGATCATAAAGGATAGTCCGGCGAATACTGCGTGGATCCCGAACAATACTGGTGCTACAAAAAGGAATGCAAATTCAAGCGGTTCAGTGATCCCTGTCAAAAATGAAGTGAGGGCAGCTGAACCCATGATGCCGCCGACAACTTTCTTGCGTTCAGGGCGTGCACAGTGGTAGATCGCAAGTGCTGCTGCTGGAAGGCCGAACATCATGAACGGGAATTTCCCTGTCATGAACGTGCCAGCTGTGAAGTCGACGCCGTCTTGCAACTGTTCAAAGAAGATGCGCTGGTCGCCGCGGACGATTTCACCAGCCGCATTCGTATACGAGCCGAACTCAAACCAGAACGGCGAATAGAAGATATGGTGAAGCCCGAAAGGAATCAACGAGCGTTCAACAAGGCCGAATACAAAGGCTGCGAGTGTACGGTTCGTTTCAAGCATGAAATAAGACAAGGTGTTCAAGCCGTTCTGTGCGAAAGGCCAGACGAGGAACATCGCGACACCGAGAAACAGTGCCGAGAATGCGGTAATGATTGGAACAAAGCGCTTGCCGGCAAAAAAGCCAAGGAATTGCGGCAAGTTGATTTTGTAGAATTTATTGTACATCGCTGCGGCTAATATCCCGACGATGATCCCGCCGAAGACGCCGGTCTGCAAGGTCGGAATGCCGAGGACCATGGCGTACGCAGGGTCTGAAGTGGCCATCTCTTCTGTGATGCCGCCGATTGCTTTCATCGTGACGTTCATGATCAAATAGCCGATGATCGCGGCAAGGCCTGCGACGCCGTCACCGCCGGCTAAGCCGATTGCGACGCCGACCGCAAAGAGCAGTGGTAAATTATCAAAGATTACACCGCCGGCTTCAGCCATGATGAAGAGCAATGACTGGACCCAAGGGGTGCCGAAGAATGGTACCGCTTCCACAAATGTGTCTTGTGAAAAGCTTGTGCCGAATGCCAGCAAAATTCCTGCTGCGGGCAAGAGTGCGACAGGCAGCATCAATGCCTTACCGACTTTTTGCAATGTACCGAATACATTAGTAGACATAAAATTTCCTCCTTTATTGGTAAAACTGAATGCGGATCAAACGGGATTGAGCGTGTTTGGCGGAAGCTAAAGCATACAAAAAAGGCATGAGCGGAAAAGGCATCGGTAAAAAAGGGGAGAATTCCCCTGGATTAACCGTTGTACCTTTTCATACTCATGCCTGATCGAATCAGTAACACGTATGAATCAGTTTGTATGGGTCAAGCGCTGCAGATGAATCGTCAGATAAAGCACTTCCGCTTCGTCGACAGGCTTTTTTAATTGGTTTTGCATTACTTTAATGAGCTTCCAAGCCAGATTATAGCACACGGGGTATTCGGCTTTCAAGAGTGCTTCAAGTTTATTTTCATCTCCCAATGATTCGCTTTGATGGATGCGGTCGATTGCCCGGTGCAAATGCTGGATGAGGCGATGGTAATTGACATTGTCTTTGGTCAAATCGATATTGAGACCGTCTTCAATCAGTTCCGTGAGGCGCGAGATGAGTGAATGGTTGCGATTGATGTCACGCAAGGACTTGTCGGTCACGGCACTGTGGATGTGAAGCGCGATAAAGCCAATTTCGCCTTCTGGAAAGACAACATCCATTTCATTCTTGAAAGCTTTCACGACGCCTTTTGCCACTTGGTATTCTTTCGGATACAAAGACTCGATTTCAAACAAGAACGAATTCGAGAACTGCATATTTTGCTGGATGCGCTTGATGGCAAACGATAAATGGTCCGTCAACGCCACATGGATGTGTTCATTTAACTTGGCACCCATCTGATCTTCAATATATAAGAGCTGATCATTGATAAACGCGATCAAGTCTTCATCGATATGCGGAATCAAATTAACATATTGTTCCTTTTCCACTTCGTCTTTTAATAGGAAAGTCTTATCGGCATGGCCAAACGAAATGACGTCTCCTTTTTTGCGATTGAAGCCCAGGCCGTTCCCGATCAAGACAACTTCCTTATAGGCATCATGGCGGGCGATCACGACATTGTTATTCAATACTTTCTCGATGGTCAATAGTTGTTCCATGATATCCTCCGTTCAAAAAACGCCTCGATGTATTAAGCATAATTCAAGTTATACAGGAAATGGGGGAGAAAAAACAAGTTCGGGGCGTGGGGGAATGTAGTGTGTCCCTGTGCAAGGCACAATTCAGGCGAGGTGGATGGCGGTAGCAGTGGGTTTGGGTGCGGAATCGTCCCTGTGCATGACACAATTCGAACGAGAAATGCATGAAGAATGCTCCGGAATGGAGATCTTCTTCATGCATTTTTTATATTTTTGTTTTAATTGTTCGAAGAGGTGTTTTCAGATAGAAGCTTCTTCATTCTGTACTTTGAACATTTCATATTCCATCTGGTCTAACTTATTTGTCCATCTCAACCCCGAAACTTCCGGCATTAAGGATCGATGATCACCCCAGTTCAAGATATGTATAAGCTGCAATTCCTTTTCAGGTAAAGAGGAAATGCTTCTAGCGTTATAGGCGGGCTTATGTGAGTAAATTAATAGACGCTCCGCCAAATCAATATATTTTGACCAAATCTCATCGTTCAAAGGTTGACTCCCATGAAGCCTTCCAATATAGATTTTGTGGTTGTTGGAGTCGTTGGTACACAACCAATTTTCCTGGGGAATCCGTTTGCCTAATGTTTGATAATCAGCTTTTCCTATATAAAGTAATACATCATTTCCATATACGGGGTGAGTTCCGTAAACCTGGTAAACCCCATAATCAGTTTTGTCATTCATCAAATGTGGCAAGTCTTTTAATTGATAAGAACCTTCCCATTGAATTTGGATCAAAGTAGATGCGGTAATGGTCATATAAAGCGCTCCCTCTAAAGATATGATTTTTTTGGAAAAAATTAAGTAGTAATTACTGATTTTAATTAATAATTGTATTTAAGTTCCTTATTTATGATACTATTTACGTAATAAAAATAATAGTCAAAATATCACATCTAGTTTTGAATTATTTTAATTGAATAAAGGGGGAGCATTCATGAAAATTACGATGGAAATGAGCAGAAAAGCGTTTCCAATAGCAAAGAAAGTATTTTCAGGACAGCTGACAAGAACTAACGGGAAAGTTGAAATTAATCGAACTTCAGGTATGGCCGAGGGATCTGCACATGCATATATCACAATTTTTCTAGCAATGATGGGTGGGGAGGAATACAAGCGGGCGTTCAATAATGAGACAAATAGGTTTTTGCTAGAAAGCATTCGAAAAGATTATGGGGAGCAGTATTTTGTAAATGCATTGGATGCAGCACAAAAGCATATAAATTATTACTCCACACTCAAAAAAGGAAATTTAACAGGTTTGCAAAGTATCGTTGACGAGTTGAGACCATAAGCTGCTGAATCGTTTTACAAATAATGCTAGAATACATAAAAAAACATGAAGAACCCCGTATTCTCGGAGGGTCTTCATGTTTTTTCTGCTTAAATTGTGTGGTGCACAGGGCGAGTTCAGGCGTGTTCAACAAACAAACTCCGCTATATCAACACTCTCAGTCGTTTTCTGGCGTTTGAATTGTGTCTTGCACAGGGATAGAAGAAGAAACAGGAACAGAAATATGCCGGAAACTCCCGACATCGAACAATCCCCGGTCGGTCAGTTTCAAATGAGGAATGACCGGCAGCGACAGAAATGACAAAGTCAGGAAGGCGTTGAAATGCGTTGGGGCGCCGATCTGAAGCAGGCTGTGATCGATTGTTTTCAGCTGCTCGTAAACGGCGGTGGACGGTTCGTTGGACATCAATCCGGCTATCGGCAGCGGTAAACTCGCCAAGACTTGGCCGTTTTGGACGACGGCGAGTCCGCCTTGCAGTTGATGAAGCGCTTCGATTGCTGCGAGCATATCTTGGTCATTCGTCCCGACCACAATCACATTATGCGAGTCGTGCGCTACGGTTGTCGCGATGGCGCCGTTTTGGAGGCCTAGCCCTTTGACAATGCCGAGGCCGATATTGCCGGTCGCCCGGTGGCGTTCGATGACAGCGATTTTCAAATGGCCGCTTGCCGAATTCGAAACAAACATGCCGTCAGCGACTGGCACGTCTTCTATTAAATGCTCGGTGATCAATTTGTTTGGATTGATGCCGATAACATGTGCGCTCGTATTTGTGCCCATTGGAATTTGTAGCTTGTCTGCGGACAGCTCGGCAATACGTACTGTCTCACGAACCGATGAGCTGTCACTGTCTGTGTCCATGGGCCCTGCGTAGCGCCCGTCTTTCGCTGCCAGCTGCCCGCCTTTATAGACTTCCGTAATCGTGAATTCTTCCAAACTATCGAGCAGTGCGAAATCCGCGTCGTAGCCAGGGGCGATGGCACCTTTTTGGTGCAGCCCGAAACATTGGGCAGCATTCAAGGTCGCCATCGAAATGGCGGTGATGGGATTGATTCCGTAGCGGATTGCTGTCCGGACGTTGTGGTCGACGCTGCCTTCTTCGATCAGATCATCGAGATGCTTATCGTCGGTGCAGAACAAGCAACGCTGAGCGTTTTGCTCGGTCACGCCTTCAAGAAGTGCGTGGAGATCTTTTGCGACCGAGCCTTCGCGCAGCATGACATAAAGGCCGCGTTCGAGGCGCGCCGTCATTTCTTCTTTCGTCACGCATTCATGATCCGTCAAAATGCCGGCGGTACCATAGACATTGATATCATTATCAGTAAGGCCTGCTGCGTGGCCGTCAATCTGCCGGCTCAGCAGAAGTTTATCGAGCATTGCCCCGTCTCCTTGAAGCACCGCGGGAAAATCCATGACTTCCGCCAAGCCGAGCACCGAATCGCGCCCGACAAAAGAAATCAAGTCTTCAGCGGACAGCCGGGCGCCTGCGTTTTCAAAAGGCGTCGCCGGGACGCAGGACGGCAGCATCATTTTAATATCGAGCATGGCCTGCTCCGCATCTTTCAGCATGAATTCAAGTCCAGTCGTTCCGCTGACATTGGCGATTTCGTGTGGGTCGGTGATGACCGTCGTCACGCCGTGCGGCAGCACGACTTGTGAAAATTGCTGAGGCGTCACCATGGACGATTCGATATGGACATGGGCATCAATCAAGCCGGGTGCGATGAACTTGCCGGTCGCATCGATTTCCTCGGTGCCTTCGTAGTCACCGATTCCGACGATGACGCCGTCGCTGATCGCTACGTCTCCGGTCGTCAAGGTTTTCGTGAAGACATTGACGATCGACGCATGGCGGATGACGAGGTCGGCTTTTTTCTCTTTATTGGCGGCGGCGATTCTGTTTTTCAGTTGTGCTTTTTTCATGGCTGATTTCGCTCCTTTGGATGCTTGATCGGGGATTGAACGCGAGTTAAGTTTTGCCATATTCTACAGCAGAGCGAGCGGAAGCTCTAGAGGAAAAGGGAAAAAACTCTGGTGCTGTCCCTGTGCACGACACAATTCGGACGATGAAAAACGCGCAGGCAGTGGAGTTGGGTATGAAACCGTCCCTGTGCAGGACACAATTCCACTCTACAAGACACAAATCGTCTAGATGTTCTCCAATTCTAAAGTCAGAACCTGGGAACTATCCCAATCCTCTCAAAAGGTGGTAACATATCTACAAGAAAAAGATTCAGAGAATTGCCACGGGGATGGTCAGGTCGAGCGTGCCAAACAGAGAGATAGATGGCGTAAGGGCTCGGAATGGACCAATGAGTTTCATATGATGGGGGTAAAAATCATGGGAGAAGCGTGCAAAGTTCTGATTGTCGACGACGAGATGTTGATCAGACAGGGGATCATTAATTATATTGCCTGGGAACAGGAAGGCTTTCAAATTGTCGGGGAAGCTTCGAATGGCAAAGAAGCAATGCAATTGATTGCGGAATTTACGCCGCATATCGTCATTACGGACATCGTCATGCCGATCATGGACGGCATCGATTTGGTGAAAGAAGGGAAGACCGCGTTTCCCGACACTGAATTCATCGTCTTGAGCAGTTTTGAAGACTTCGATTACGTGCGGTCGATGTTCCAGAACGGCGTTGCCGACTATATTTTAAAGCCGAAGCTGAACGGCCCTGAATTATTGAAGATCTTAAACCGCGTGGTGAACCGCATTCCGGGATTGCAGCATTGTGTGATGGCTGCGCAGGCAGAACCGACGATAGAAGAGATGTTGGCAGGCGTCATTCAAGGCCATGATCTGCCTGTCGACCGAGACAAGCTATCCGATAACCTGCCGAACAGCCACTTCGCTTTAGTCGCAATACGCGGCAAAAACATCGATCCGCTCCATCTGAAAACGACGTTGGAGCGTTCGTTCCTGGAAGAATTGCCGATTCTTACCTTGAATTCGAGCGACGCGGATGCGCTGCTATTGTTGAATTTTCAGCCGCATCAATTGGATGTCGTCAAGCAAGCTATTAAACTACAAGCAGGCCACTCGCCAGAATCCGTATGGATGATGTGTGAGCCTGTGGATGCCATCGATAATTTAAAGAAAGTGCACGACGACGGCTGCGCGATGATGAAAAAATATGAATTTTATTTGCCGGAAGATAAGCTGCTCATCTTCGGCGAATTGCCGAAGGAACATGAAAAGCAAGCGAATTTTGATTTGAATCATTTTATTGAGATGTTCAAGGACCGGCTATTCAATGCGGCGTTCACGTACTTGGAAAACCATGTCGAGTATTTGGCTGGGCGCTACAACAACGATAGCTTCGAGTTCAAATCGTTTTTGGGCAATATCGTCTTCAATATCGTCGTGCTTTTGGATGCCATGAAATATGATACGCAAGAGCTCGAGCAGAAGAAATACAATTATTTCTCGACGATCAACGAAGCCGCTGATGTCAATGAAGCGTTAGGCTTGCTCGGTGAGTTCCTGGAAGAAGTGAAGCAAGTCATCCATTTGGGCGATAAAGCAAACGAGTCCAATAACCTCGATAAGATTTTGGAGTATATCGAACTTCATTACACGGAGCCGCTGCGTTTGTCGGAAATCGCTAATCATTTCCATTTTAACGCATCGTACCTGTCATCTTATTTCAGCACACATCATAAAGAAGGATTCAGCGAGTATTTGAACCGCGTGCGCATTAAGAAATCAATGGAGCTATTGGAAAACAGCACGGTGTCCATCTCGAATATCAGCGGCATGGTCGGCTATTCGGAGCACAGTTATTATTGCAAAGTGTTCAAGCGCATAACCGGGATGTCTCCAGGCAGTTATCGAAAGGAGCTCCAAGTCCGCAATGAACATGAAGAAAAAGGCCTTTCTCATCTTAAGAAATAACAGTTTGTTCATCAAAATGTTCTTGATCATGGTCATCAGCATTGTGGCTGTGTCCTTATTGATCACGTTCAGTTCGATCCGCATGTCGTCCGATCTGTTTATGGACACCTTCAGCATTTCGAACACGAAATCCTTGGAGCAGATCGAAAACGAATTTGAGGATTATAGCTTTGCGATCGTGGCTGCGACGAATGAAGTGCAAAACAACGGCACCATCAAACGGGTGCTGACGCAAACAAACCCCACGACTCTCGAAACCTACAGCTCTTATCACGATATCAGCGAGCAGATCGAGCGCATTTACCGAACCGTCGAGTCGTACGATGCGAATATGATTGTGCTCGGCAATAACGAGCGCTTGTACAATGTCAATTACACAAACTGGCCGGTATCGTGGGAAGCGCTGCGCAATCACCCGATCTCGCAATACACGATCAATCGGCCGAACCGATTATTGTATCAATACTTGCCATCCACGTCGTTCGCGGATGAGCCGATGATCGTCGCGACGAAAGCCTTGATGGAGAGGTCGACCGGCGAGATTTACGGCGTCTTGTATTTCCCGATCCGTGAAGCCCAGCTCAAAGGTTTTTACGAGGGCTATACGAGCGAGGAAAACGAAGTCATGCTGGTCGATGCCACAGGGAAGATCGTTTCCGGCAATCAAGAGGCAATGATCGGACAACAGTCGCCTGAGTTGATGGCTTTAGCAAAAGAAGTGGACGATGAGGGATTGGAATACAAAGACGTCGAAGTGTTCGGCAAGGATTATATGCTGATGGCACAATACTTGCCCACTTATAATATGTATTTGGTCAATCTCGTCGACAAAGACGCCGTGCTCGCCAACCTCATCAATACGAAAGAGATTTTGCTGATCAGCCTCGGCATCGTGTTGCTGGCGGTCATTGTCGTGTTCATCATTTCAAGGCGCATGACCAATTCAATCAGCCGTTTGGTCAAGCAAATCTCGACCATGGCGAAACACGATTTCAACGTGCCAGTCGCTGAAACGGGCGGCTACGAAGCGAAGAAGATCGCCAATGCGTTCAACTCGATGCTCAATGAATTGCAGGAATATGTGGATCTCGCGATACAGGCGCAGCAAAAACAGCGCAGCGCAGAATTGATGGCGCTCCAGCACCAGATCAACCCACATTTTATCTACAATACTTTGGCGTCGATCAAGTTCATGATCCAGCAAGGCAAAAAAGAGCAAGCGACCGATATGATCCATGCTCTGATTGCGCTGCTGCAAAATGCCCTCAGCAATGTCGAGCAGACCATTACCGTCGAGCAGGAAATAGCGGATTTGAAAAACTATGTGCTGATCAACCAATCGCGTTACGGCGATGGCATCAAAGTGAATTTCTTCGTTTCACCGGATTGCCTGGATTGCCAATTGCCGAAATTGATCTTGCAGCCTTTTATCGAAAATGCGTTTTTCCATGCGTTCAATGAGAAAAAACAAGGCTTTGTGCAAATCCTGGTGTCTCAAAAAGGCGATAATTTATTATGCGAAATCGTCGATAATGGTGACGGCATGGAAATCAAAGGCGACCATACGAAAGAAGACATCAAGGAAAAACGCCATCTGTTCAGCGGAATTGGCATCCGCAACGTTCATGAACGCATCCAGATGCTTTACGGCGAACAATACGGCGTAGACATCTCGAGCGTGAAAGGCGAAGGCACCAAAGTGAAAGTCGAATTGCCGCTTCAGAAAGTAATGGTGTAAGTTGAACGAATTTATTTAGATTTCTTAGTAAACGATATTCCGCAAAATAGCTGAAAAGCTTTGCTCAACTCTCTCTGCGATCGAGCATCGCAAACGAATTGGCTCAGCTCCGCTTCACTAATTCGCTTCCTGGGGGCTTGCGCTGAACTAATTCGGGCTAAACGCCCGAATGGATTTCAGCACTTCGCTGATCACCAAGGAGTCTGCGCTATTTTGCTACATATCTATTCAATAGTTCACCCGAAAGAGCGGAAGGTGGCGACTCCTGCGGAAATAGCACGAGCTGAAGACCCTGGACTGAGCGTAAGCGAGGGAAGCGGCTGAAGCCGTGCCCTGGCAGCTGGCATCGCGACGTCCTGTCGCGCCAGCTGCATGATCCACATCCTGTGGACCCGAAAGCGCCCACCTGAAGCGATTTTAACATTCTATTTTTCTATCTCTGATTTATTTGTTCACTAAAAGCCAACGAAATTCCAAGAACCTAACAATAATACAAGAAAAAAGAGAGAAAATTGAAATATCTAAAAATTTTCGGATAGAACACCTAAAGATTGTGCTAACAATCTTTTTTTTTTGGCCGCTATACTGTTTACAAGGCGAAAAGTTAAGCGCTTACAAAAAGGGGGATTTCAAATGAAGAAGTTTAATCTTATGTTTTTGGCGGCAGCGAGCATGGCCGCGTTAGCAGCTTGTTCTTCTGGGGATGAAGAGGCAAGTGGTGGCAGCGGATCAGAAGGTTCAGCTGACGTAGATGAGATTACGGCATGGGCTTGGGATCCGGCTTTCAACATTGCCGCTCTTGAAAACGCAAAAGAAGCTTACAATGGCGACGGCGATTACGAAGTGAACATCATTGAAAATGCACAAGACGATATTATCCAAAAACTCAACACGGGCCTTAGCTCAGGGACAACAAACGGCATGCCGAACATTGTCTTGATTGAAGATTACCGTGCACAAAGCTTCTTGCAAGCGTATCCGGATGCATTCCATCCATTAACGGACGTTATTAACGCTGAAGACTTCGCAGATTATAAAATCGCTACGACAAGCTTCGAAGATGAGCAATACGGATTGCCGTTCGACTCAGGCGTAGCAGCACTCTATGTACGTACGGACTACTTGGAAGAAGCCGGTTACTCAGTCGAAGACGTAACGGACATCACGTGGCAGGAATACATCGAAATCGGGAAAGACGTCAAAGAAGCGACAGGCAAGAACATGCTGACTTTGGACCCGAACGATTTGGCGCAAGTGCGCATGATGATCCAGACAAACGGATCTTGGTATGTGGAAGAAGATGGTTCGACACCGAACATTGCAGGAAACGAAACACTTGAAAAAGGTTTTGAAACGTATAAAGAACTGATGGATGCGGATATCGCAAAAATCGTTTCTGACTGGAGCCAGTTTGTCGGCGCGTTCAACAGCGGCGACGTGGCCAGTGTTCCAACAGGAAACTGGATTACGCCAAGCGTCAAGCAAGCAGCTGATCAATCTGGCAACTGGGCAGTCGTTCCAATGCCTCGCTTGGATATGGAAGGCGCGGTTAACGCATCAAACCTAGGCGGCAGCTCATGGTACGTGTTGAACGTGGATGGCAAGGAACAAGCAGCAGACTTCCTATTGAACACATTCGGTTCAAATCCTGAGCTGTATCAAACGCTTGTAGAAGACATCGGCGCTCTTGGGACATACTCACCAGCAGCTGAAGGAGATGCTTACGCAGTGGAAGATGAATTCTTCGGCGGACAGCAGTTGCTTAGCGACCTCTCTACATGGACAGATGAAATTCCAGCAGTTAACTATGGCCTTCACACGTACGCGATTGAAGATATCCTGGTTACTGGAATGCAAGATTATTTGAACGGCGCAGAACTGGATACAGTACTTGAAAACGTCCAAGGGCAAGCTGAAGCACAACTCAAATAATTGATCGGAAATACATGAAGCCTTGAGTTGACGCCGACGAACTGGTAGAAGTGCTTTATCACTTACCAGTTGGGCACAACTCAAGGTTTTTTTATAGGAGGAATGAGGAGCATGAGCCAACTAGGAACAAAAAAAGCCGAAGTGGATCTTCCGGTTCGCACTAAATACGAAGAAAGCAGACGCCAAAAAACCGGTGTCTTTTTCAAGAAAAAAGTGGGTTGGCTGTTTGTCATTATCTCGGTCATCGCCATCACCATCTTCAATTTTTACCCAATGGTTCAAGCGTTCCTATTGTCTTTTCAATCGGGGATGGGGGCGAACCTGGAATATGTGGGACTCGATAACTGGCGAAGATTGTTCGGCGATCCTACCTTTATCGCTGCACTGACCAACACAACGATTTACTTGCTGATCCAAGTGCCGCTAATGATCATCTTAGCGCTATTCTTCTCGGTGCTATTGAATGACCCGAAACTAAAATTCAAAAGTTTCTTTAGGATCGCGATCTTCCTGCCATGTGTCACTTCACTCGTTGCCTATTCAGTCGTTTTTAAATATTTGTTCGGCATCGATGGCATCGTCAACCAATTCTTGCTTAATTTTGGGTTTATCTCCGAGACGGTCAACTTCTTGGCTGATCCGTTTTGGGCGAAGGTGGTCATCATTTTGGCCATCACGTGGAGATGGACAGGCTATAACATGATCTTCTATTTGGCGGCATTGCAAAACGTCGACAAATCGATTTACGAAGCTGCCAGAATTGATGGCGCTAGTTCTTTCCAGCAGTTTTTCCAAATTACCGTACCGATGCTGAAGCCAATCATTTTATTCACATCAATTACATCAACGATCGGTACATTGCAGATCTTCGATGAAATCGTCAACATTACCAATGGCGGCCCGGGGAATGCGACCATTTCGATTTCGCAATACATTTACAACTTGTCCTTTGAATATTCGCCTGACTTTGGCTACGCGTCAACCGTTTCCTATGTCATTGTAATTCTCGTAGTAATTCTTTCAATTATTCAATTCAGAGTGGCGGGTGAGAAAAAATGAACAGATTAAAACGGATCTTCATCTATACGTTTCTCAGTGTCGCAGCGATTGTTTCCATTTTTCCATTCCTATGGATGCTCACCAGCATCACCAATAAATCGGTCGATGTCACGCAAGGGCGTTTACTTCCAGGAACGCATTTGATCGAAAACTTCAAAACTCTTTTCGCAACAGTGGATATCGTTCCAGCCTTGATCAATTCATCCATTATCGCAATCATTACGACTTTCCTGACGCTTCTCTTAGCATCTCTTGCCGGCTACGGGTTTGAGATTCACCGTAGCAAAGGAAAAGACATCGTCTTCACTATTTTGCTGTTGTCGATGATGATTCCATTTGCGGCGATCATGATTCCTTTATACCGCATGTTCGGCAGCATCAGCGAAACGGCACCGCTCATCGGTATCGACTCGCTTGGCGCAGTCATTTTGCCGACAGCGACGACGGCGTTCTTCATTTTCTTCTTCCGCCAAAACACGAAAATGTTTCCGAAAGATTTGGTGGAAGCGGGACGTATCGACGGCTTGAGTGAAATCGGCGTGTTCTTCCGGATCTACATGCCGACGATGAAAACGACTTATGCAGCTGCGGCGATCATCGCCTTCATGAACAGCTGGAACAACTACTTATGGCCATTGGTCATTTTGCAGTCGCCTGAAAAACGGACGATTCCGCTATTGATTTCCAATCTTGGTTCGAGCTACTCGCCGGATTATGGCGTCATCATGTCAGCCATCGTCATCGCAACATTGCCGACCGCGCTTGTTTTCTTCCTAATGCAGAAACACTTTGTTGCAGGCATGATGGGCTCGGTTAAAGGTTAAATGAAAGTTAGTTTAAGGAGACATGTCACTAGTTAAAGACGTGTTGCCTTAAACGCCGCTTCGCCTAGCCCGTGGACGCGCCGGCGCTAATGAATGCATTAAAGTAAAGCAACTCTACTTTTCAACTACTGCCAATTCAGATATGAAGCAAAATAGCGTAGACGCCTGTGGGAAAGCGAGACAGCCGAGACCCCGCAAGGAGCAAAGCGACTGAGGAGGCTTGGCGCTCGCCCGCGGCAAGCGAAGCTGTTTTGCGGAATATCGTCACTGCAAAACTATTAACTTAGCTGATACGGGAGGTAAATTGTGCCGATTTTATATAACGACGCCACACGTGAGTTTCATCTTCAAACCGAGAAGACCAGCTATATTTTCAACATCCTGAAAAATGACCAGCTCGGACAGCTATATTACGGCAAAAAATTGCGCCACCGGGACTCGTTTGAACGCTTGTTTCATATTGAGGAAATGCCGAATACCGCTTGCGTTTACGAAGGCGATTTGGTGTTTTCACTCGACATACTCAAGCAGGAATACCCGGCCTACGGGACGACGGATTTCCGCGAGCCGGCATATCAGGTGCTGCAGCAAGGCGGCAGCCGCATCACGAATTTTGTTTATCAGAACCACGCTATCCATCAAGGGAAAAACAAGCTTGCCGGCTTGCCTGCGACGTATGTCGAGCATGACGAAGAAGCGACGACTTTGGAGATTTCGTTATACGACGAAGCGATCGATGTGGAAATCCTACTGTCCTATAGCGTCTTTGAAAAACTGAACGCCATCACGCGCTCCGTCCGTTTTATCAATCACGGTCAAGAAAATGTCAATTTGACTCGGGTGATGAGTGCGAGCATCGATTTGCCGGATTCGGATTTCGAGATGGTCCAGCTGTCGGGCGCATGGGTGAGGGAGCGCCATGTCCACAACCGCAAACTGGTGCCAGGCCTTCAAAGCATCAGCAGCACGAGAGGCACGAGCAGTGCCCATCAAAATCCGTTCTTGGCATTGAAACGCCCGTCAACCACCGAGAATCACGGCGAAGTGTATGGCGTCAGCTTGGTCTATAGCGGCAATTTCCTGGCACAAGTGGAAGTGGATCATTACGACGTGACGCGTTTGATGATCGGCATCAATCCATTTGATTTCAACTGGCTATTGGAAAGCGGGGAAAGTTTCCAGACGCCGGAAGTGGTGATGGTGTATTCGGCGGATGGCTTGAACGATATGAGCCAGACCTATCACAAGCTGTACCGTAGCCGTTTGGCGCGTGGAACATGGCGCGACCGGGAACGCCCGGTGTTGATCAATAACTGGGAAGCGACGTATTTTGATTTTGACGAAACGAAAATTTTGGAGCTCGCGAAATCGTCCAAAGAATTGGGCGTGGAGCTGTTCGTTCTGGATGATGGCTGGTTCGGAAAGCGCGATGCGGACACGACGTCTCTCGGCGATTGGTTTGAAGACAAGCGCAAATTGCCGAGCGGCATCAGCCAATTGGCGAAAAACATTGCCGACTTGGGAATGAAATTCGGTTTGTGGTTCGAACCGGAAATGGTCTCGAAAGCAAGCGAATTGTACAAAGCGCATCCGGACTGGATCCTTCATGTGCCGAATCGCAAAAGCTCGCATGGCCGCAATCAACTTGTGTTGGATTTCTCCCGCCAGGAAGTGGTGGATTATATCCACGGCTTGGTAGCAGGCGTGCTGCGCGATGCACCAATTTCTTATGTGAAATGGGACATGAACCGCTATATGACAGAAGTCGGTTCTTTGGATTTGCCGGCGAACCGCCAGCGGGAAGTCGCCCACCGCTACATCCTCGGCGTGTATTCTTTGTACGAACGATTGACTTCGGAATTTCCGGATGTCTTGTTCGAATCCTGTGCAGGAGGCGGGAGCCGCTTCGACCCAGGAATGCTCCATTACGCGCCGCAAGGATGGACGAGTGATGACACCGATGCGGTCGAGCGCTTGAAGATCCAATACGGCACGTCGATGGTCTATCCGATCAGCTCGATGGGCGCGCATGTCTCTGCAGTGCCGAATCATCAAGTGGGACGCATCACGAGCCTGAAGACGCGGGCAGATGTCGCGTATTTTGGCGCATTCGGTTACGAACTTGATGTCACGAAGATGGACGAGGAAGACAAAGCCATCGTTACAGAGCAAATCGCTTTCTATAAAGAAAACCGTTCGCTCATTCAAAAAGGCCGATTCTACCGGATAGCCAGCCCGTTCGCAGAAGACGGCAACGTGACGAGCTGGGTGGTCGTGTCAGATGACCAGAGCGAAGCGGTATTCGGTTATTACCAAGTCTTGGCCAAACCGAACCCTGGATATGCACGCGCATTCTTCAAAGGGCTCAACCCCGAATTCGAATACGCCATCGACGGGATCGACGATACGTTTTACGGGGATGAATTGATGGGAGCGGGCGTGCAGCTCAACCGCTACCGCCAAAATCAACATCCTTCTGATTTTTCTTCTATTATTTATAAATTAACGCGAGTTTAGATAATATTGAAAGCTTACACCGCACCTGTCGCTTAGTCCTTGGTCGTATCGAGCTGGATAACTACTATCAAAAGGTTAATAAAAGCTATCTAGAGTATGAAGCAAAACAACGTAGACTCCCGTGGGATAGCGAGACAGCCGAGACCCCGCAGTCGCGAAGCGACGAGGAGGCTTGGCGCGAGCCCACAGGAAAGCGGAGTTGTTTTGCGCAATGCCGGCTATTGAAAACTATCTTCATCTTACATAGGAGGCGTCGATGTGCTGACTGCTAAAAATGGATCGTTTTATTTTGAAGGAAAGCCATTCCAAATCTTATCGGGCGGCATGCATTATTTCCGTACCGTGCCTGAACAATGGGAAGACCGCTTGCAGAAATTAAAAGCGCTCGGCTTGAATACGGTCGAAACCTATATCCCGTGGAATTTCCACGAACCGAAAAAAGGCCACTTCCACTTTTCGGGAATGGCGGATATCGAAGGCTTTATCGAACTGGCACATCGCTTAGGGCTGTATGTCATCTTGCGCCCGGCGCCGTATATTTGCGCAGAGTGGGAAATGGGCGGCTTGCCGTCTTGGCTGATGACAGACAAAAACTTGGTGTTGCGAAGCAGCGATCCGGCTTTTCTTGGACATGTGGAAGATTATTTTGCGGAATTGCTGCCGAAGTTCACTAAGCATCTGTACCAAAACGGCGGTCCGGTCATCGCTCTGCAAATCGAAAACGAATACGGCGCATACGGCAATGATTCCGCTTATCTTGATTTCTTTAAAGCCCAATACGAACACCACGGACTCGATACCTTTTTGTTCACTTCAGATGGCCCGGACTTTATCACGCAAGGCTCGATGCCGGATGTGACGACGACTTTGAACTTCGGATCACGCGTAGACGAGTCGTTCGATGTGCTCGAAGCTTTCAAACCGGGTTCGCCGAAAATGGTCGCGGAGTTTTGGATCGGCTGGTTTGATTATTGGTCCGGGGAACATACCGTTCGCAGCGGGGATGACGTCGCTTCAGTGTTCAAGGAAATCATGGAAAAGAACATCTCGGTCAATTTCTATATGTTCCACGGCGGCACGAACTTTGGCTTCATGAACGGAGCCAATCATTACGATGTTTATTACCCGACGATCACCAGCTACGATTACGACAGCTTGCTGACAGAAGGCGGCGCGATCACCGAGAAATACAAGGCAGTCAAAAAAGTCTTGAGTGAGTACCGGGAAGTACCTGCTGATTTTGAGGAGAGCGTCACTGCAACAGCGTACGGAACTGTCACGCTGGCAGAATCGGCGAGCTTGTTCGATGTGTTGGAAACGATCAGCGATAAAGTCGAGCATATTGTGCCGCTGTCCATGGAAGATATCGGCCAGGCTTACGGCTACACGCTGTACCGGACGACCGTCAACCGGCGTGGCGAACTGAAAGTCAGCTCAAAAGATATCCGTGACCGCGGGTTTATGTACATCAACGGCCGCCACGTCGCGACGACATATATCAACGACGAAGAAAAAATGCTGACACTGGATTTCTCCGAAGCGGTGAATACGTTCGAGATTATTGTGGAAAATATGGGACGCGCCAATTACGGAGAGCATTTGACCGACCCGAAAGGCTTGGTCAACAATTTATGGCTCGGCGAACAGTATTTCTTTCACTGGGACATGTTCAAAGTGGAGCTCGAGCAGTTGCCGGAAACGTACGGAGCAGGGCAAGACCCGCGATTCCCGAAATTCTTCCGCGGCTCGTTCGATGCCGAAGAAGGCTTGGATACGTACGTCGACACGCACGGATTCACAAAAGGCAATGTCTTCATCAACGGCTTTAACCTCGGCCGCTACTGGAACACTGCCGGCCCGCAGCAACGCCTATACTTGCCAGGCCCGCTGTTGAAAAAACAACACAACGAAATCGTCGTACTGGAACTGGAAGGTACCGAGACAGAGCAAATCCAATTGCTGGATGAGCCGAAGCTTAGCTGAGTGATGGTTATTATAGAAGGGATGGAATCAAATGATCAACGATAAATTGCCGAAGATTTGGCACGGCGGGGACTATAACCCGGAACAATGGGATTCACAAGAAATCTGGGACGAAGATGTACGCATGTTCAAACTGGCTGGCATCGACGTCGCTACGTTGAACGTCTTTTCTTGGGCGCTCAATCAGCCGAATGAAGATACCTACAATTTCGACTGGCTGGACGACAAAATCAACCGCTTGTACGAAAACGGCATTTATACATGTCTCGCGACAAGCACAGCCGCGCATCCTGCGTGGATGGCGAAAAAATACCCGGATGTGTTGCGCGTTGATTTCTACGGCAGAAAACGCAAATTCGGCAGCCGCCACAACTCGTGCCCGAACAGCCCGACTTACCGCGAGTATTCCGAGAAAATCGCCGACAAACTAGCCGAGCGCTACAAAGACCATCCGGCGGTCTTGATTTGGCATGTGTCCAATGAATACGGCGGCTATTGCTATTGCGACAATTGCCAGGATGCTTTCCGCGTTTGGTTGAGCGATAAATACGGCACGCTTGAAAAGCTCAACAATGCTTGGAACACCGGATTCTGGGGCCACACGTTCTACGAATGGGACGAAATCGTCGCGCCGAATATCCTGAGCGAAGAGCGCGAAGACAATGTCTCAGACTTCCAGGGGATTTCTCTTGATTACCGCCGCTTCCAATCGGACAGCCTGCTTGATTGCTATAAGCTCGAATACAACGCGATCCGCAAGCATACGCCGAACATTCCGATCACGACAAACTTGATGGGCACCTACCCGATGCTCGATTACTTCAAGTGGGCGAAAGAAATGGACGTCGTGTCGTGGGACAATTACCCAGCGATCGATACGCCGTTCAGCTACACGGCGATGACGCACGATTTGATGCGCGGATTGAAGAGCGGGCAGCCGTTCATGCTGATGGAGCAGACGCCGAGCCAGCAAAACTGGCAGCCGTACAACTCCTTGAAGCGTCCGGGTGTCATGCGTTTGTGGAGCTACCAGGCAATCGGCCGCGGGGCGGATACCATCCTTTATTTCCAGCTGCGCCGTTCGGTCGGGGCTTGCGAGAAATACCACGGAGCGGTCATTGAACATGTCGGGCACGAACATACGCGTGTCTTCAACGAAGTGGCGCAAATCGGAAGTGAGTTCAACCAGTTGGGCGATACTTTGCTTGATGCACGCGTCAACGCCAAAGTCGCGATCGTCTTTGACTGGGAAAACCGCTGGGCGACAGAGCTGTCGAGCGGGCCATCCGTGTCGCTTGATTATGTCAATGAAGTCCATAAATACTACGACGCCTTGTATAAATTGAACGTCCAAGTCGATATGGTCGGCGTCGAAGAAGACTTGAGCCAATACGATGTCGTCATCGCGCCGGTCTTGTATATGGTGAAAGAAGGCTACGCAGCGAAAGTCGAACGCTTCGTCGAAAACGGCGGCACGTTCATCACGACCTTCTTCAGCGGCATCGTCAACGAAACCGATATCGTCACACTCGGCGGCTACCCGGGCGAATTGCGTAATGTGCTTGGCATCTGGGCAGAGGAAATCGACGCGTTGCATCCGGACGAAACGAATGAAATCGTCGTGAACGGGTCGCGTGGAAGCCTGAACGGCAGCTATTCCTGCAATTTGCTGTTCGACTTGATCCACACAGAAGGCGCGAAAGCAGTCGCTGAATACGGCTCCGATTTCTATCAAGGCATGCCTGTCCTGACCGTCAACGAGTTCGGAAAAGGAAAAGCCTGGTACGTGGCGTCGAGCCCAGACGCGGAATTCCTCGTCGATTTCTTGCAAACCGTATGCGAAGAAGCGGGCGTCGAGCCCTTGCTTTCGGTACCGGAAGGCGTCGAAACGACAGAACGCGTTAAAGACGGACAGACGTATTTGTTCGTATTGAACCACAACAATAAAGCAGAATCGATCGACTTGAAAGACAGCCAGTATCAGGAATTATTGACTGCTCAGCAATTGAGCGGAACAGTGGAACTTGAAGCAAAAGGCGTCTACATCTTAGCGAAAGCATAAGCAATTGTAATAAAAGCAAACAGAAAACCCATGCACAGCGCCCGGCTGTTGGAAATCAATCCAACGCTCGGGGCGGGTGCATGGGTTTTTATTGTTGAAAACTTTCATGAGAAAAACCCGGCCAAAACTCTGGCCGGGTTTCCTTTTATTTAATACGCAATTCCGATTCGCTATCGAAGAAATGGGCTTTATTCATGTCGAAGGCCATGTCGATCGTCTGGCCGGATTCTACATTGAATCGGGCATCGACGCGTGCGACGAAATCCTGTTCGTTAACATTCGAATAAAGAATGATTTCCGAGCCCATCAATTCCGCCACTTCTACATAAGCTTTCACTTTTGTATGCGGGGAATGGTCAAGGAACAAAGGTTCATCATGGATGTCTTCCGGGCGGATGCCGAGGACGATTTCCTTATCTTTATAGCCTTGGTCGCGCAGTGTCGCAAGCTTGCCTTCAGGGACGAGCACTTTGACGTCTCCCATGACGAATGAATCGCCGACGATTTTCCCGCGCAGGAAGTTCATGGACGGCGAACCGATGAAACCGCCGACAAACATATTGTCCGGCTTGTCGTATACTTCTTTTGGTGAGCCGACTTGCTGGATAAAGCCATCTTTCATGACAACAAGGCGCGTCGCCATCGTCATCGCTTCTGTCTGGTCGTGCGTGACATAAATAGTCGTCGTCTGCAGGCGGCGATGCAGCTTCTGGATCTCGGTGCGCATCTGTACGCGCAGTTTGGCATCCAAGTTGGACAATGGCTCATCCATTAAGAACACTTCTGCATCGCGCACGATGGCACGCCCGAGAGCGACACGCTGACGTTGTCCGCCTGAGAGCGCTTTCGGTTTGCGGTCCAGATAAGCATCAAGGCCGAGAATGCTGGAAGCGTTGGCCACGCGTGACTTGATTTCATCTTTCTTCATTTTACGCAATTTCAAGCTGAACGCCATATTGTCGTAAACGCTCATATGCGGATACAATGCATAGTTCTGGAACACCATGGCGATGTCGCGGTCTTTCGGTGAAACGTCGTTGACGCGTCTTTCGCCGATGTACAAATCGCCGTCTGTGATTTCTTCCAAGCCTGCGATCATGCGCAAAGTGGTGGACTTGCCGCAGCCTGAAGGCCCGACGAGTACTAGAAACTCTTTATCGCGGATTTCCAAATTGAAGTCCTGAACGGATACTACCCCTTTTTCGTATTCTTTTCGTATATTCGTTAAAGTCAAGCCTGCCATCTAAATCCCTCCCGTGTATGTAAGTGCTTTGTGTAATCGTTGTTAAATGGTTTTTGCTGTTTGTTCGTTGACGGCGTGGATAAATCGTTTGAATGCTTGTTGTTCTTTCAGCACGCCGGCGTCTTCGAGGATACGTACGAATTTCTTGCCCAGCTCTTCCTGTACGAGCGCTTCAGCTTGTTCGCGGTTCGCGAGTGGGCCGGATTGCGCTTTTAATTGCTCCGCCCAGTCTTGATGGACGGGTTCAACATGGCTTGTGTGGCCAAGCAGGAATTCCTGGATGTCTTCGAGTTCTAATTTCAAGCGCGGCGGCAAAACCGCAAGACCCATCACTTCAATCAAGCCGATATTTTCTTTTTTGATGTGATGGACATCTGCGTGGGGATGGAAAATCCCGGCAGGATGCTGCTGTGTCGTGCGGTTGTTTCTCAATACCAAATCGATTTCGAATAGCCCGTCGCGTTTTCTGGCAATCGGCGTGATCGTATTATGCGGCGTATCCCCACTAAAGGCAAGGACATCTGCCGCTTCGTCCGAATACTGCTTCCAAATTTGCAAAATCTCATCTGCGGCATTCACCAGCTCATCGATATGATCGCTTTTCAAGCGGATGACCGACATCGGCCAGTTGACGACAGATGCCCGTAGGCCAGGGAATGAATCCAAGCGGAACGTAAACGCATCTTCAGCGCGGGTCATGGCGAATTCGTAACGGCCCGCCTGATAATGGTCATGGCTCAGGATGGATCCGCCGACGATCGGCAAATCGGCATTCGAACCGACAAAGTAATGAGGAAACTGTTCGGTAAATCTCAGCAATCGTTCAAAGCCGCCGCGGTCGATTTTCATGTCGCGGTGTTCTTCGGAAAGAAGGATGCTATGTTCATTATAATAGACGTACGGTGAATACTGAAAGTACCAATTTTCCCCGGTGAGCGGAATTTTGATGACACGGTGGTTAGCGCGTGCGGGATAGCCGATTCGCCCCACGTAGCCTTCGTTTTCCTTGCACAATAAACATTTCGGGTAGCTGAGCGTTTGCTTCATTTCGCGTTCACGTTTGATCTGTTCCGGGTCTTTTTCAGGTTTGGACAAATTGATCGTAATGTCCATCTTGCCGTAAGGGCTGTCGTGTTGATAGGAAATGTTTTTTCGGATCCGGTTCATTTGAATGTAATTGCTGTTTTGGCTCAGTTCGTAAAAATAATCGGTCGCAGCGATTGGCGATTTAGCGTATTTTTCGTTGAATGCGGCGTTGAGAGCAGATGGCCTGGCGACGAAGCAGTTCATGATATTCGCCGACAGCATTTCCTTGTCGTCCAATAAGTCCTCGATGACGCCATTTTCAACTGCGTAGTCGTTGAGCGCCTCCAATAGATTTGGAATGGTGTCGTCTGTTGGTTCGACAGCTTCTTCCGGGAAAGCGTCCAATTGAAGCAAGTGCATCGCTTGGTTGCGGGCGTAATCGATATCGTCTTTTTCAATCAATCCAGTGGCCAAAGCTTTTTGAATAAGTCCAGCAAGGGTGTGGTGGATCATATATTGACCTCTTCTCCGTAGCCTACAGGATGGGCGGAATGCCAATTCCAGGCATCTTCAATGATTTTCGTCACCGAGGTATGGCTCGGATGCCAGCCGAGAATGCGCGTCGCTTTTTCGGTGCTGGCGACCAGAATGCTTGGATCGCCTGCACGGCGCGGCCCGATTTTGACAGGGATTTCTTTGCCGGTGACAGAGCGCGCAGCGGAAATCATTTCATTGACCGAAAATCCTTGGCTGCTGCCGAGGTTGAAGACATCGTTTTCTCCGCCTTTGCGTAAGTAGTCGAGTGCCAATAAGTGAGCGTTGACGAGATCTTCGATATGGACGTAGTCGCGGATGCACGTGCCGTCCGGCGTGTCGTAATCGTCGCCGAAGACGGTGATTTCCTTTCGCTGCCCGAGCGCTGCCTGCAAAATGATCGGGACGAGATGGGATTCGGGGCGGTGGTCTTCTCCGATTTCGCCTGTCGCCCGTGCGCCTGCTACGTTGAAGTAGCGCAAGGAAACGAATTTCAAGTCATGGGCAACAGAAGTCCATTTCATCATTTTTTCCATGGTCAGCTTGGTTTCGCCGTAAGTGTTGGTCGGCTGGGTCGGCATCGTTTCAGTGATCGGCACGGCTTCTGGCTCTCCGTAAGTCGCGGCTGTAGAAGAAAAGACGATGTTCTTGACGCCGTGTTTTGTCATGGCCTGCAACAGCACCTGGGTGCCGTAGACATTATTGTCAAAGTACTTTAACGGATTTTCCATCGATTCGCCGACCAGTGAATTGGCGGCAAAATGAAGCACTTCGTCGATCGACTCGTTTTCGAATACTGAATCGAGGAAGTCCGCGTCCCGAATATCGCCTTCGTAAAAGACGGCTTTCGGGTGAATCGCTTGCCGGTGCCCGTTCTCCAGATTATCAACGACTACGACGTCCATTCCTTGGTCAATTAACTGGTAGACTGCGTGAGAACCGATATAACCGGCTCCACCTAATACCAATACGCTCATAATTGCCACTCCTCTACAAGCTCTTTTGCGCCATCCGAAATTTTCGCTTCGTAAAACGATGGGGGATAGCCAAAATCTTCGCTATAGACTGTTGTCAGTGCTTCTTTAAAGCTGTCGATCTGTGCTCGCTCGACGATGGCGATCGCACAGCCGCCGAATCCAGCCCCGGTCATGCGAGCGCCGATGACACCCGGATGGTTCCAGGCCGTTTCTGCGATTTTATCAAGTTCTGCGCCCGTGACTTCGTAATCGTCACGAAGCGATACGTGGGATGCATTCATCAGTTTTCCGAACGCTTCAAGATGGCCTTGCTCGAGTTCGCTGAGCGCACGCACGGTCCGTTCATTTTCGTAGACGGCGTGCTTGGCGCGTTTGCGGTTGATGTCGTTTGTGATCAACTGCTTATGCTGCTCGAATTGTTCGCCGGTCAACTCGCCGAGGCTATCGATTGGCAATTCGGTCCGCAAATCCATCAAAGCCTGTTCGCATTCGCTGCGGCGTTCGTTGTATTTGGAGCCGGCGAGCGTCCGTTGTTTATTGGAATTGATGATGACGATCTCATAGCCATTCAATTCGACCGGTGCGTAACTGAATTGCAGTGTTTGGCAATCGAGCAGCATCGCGTGGTCTTTTTTGCCTTTACCGATGGCGAATTGGTCCATGATGCCGCTGTTGACGCCCAAGTAAACGTTTTCAACTTTCTGTCCCAAGCGGATCATTTGCAGCCGATCGATCTCCAACTCGAATAGCTCTTCTAACACAACGCCCGTCGCCATTTCGATGGAAGCGGAAGAGGAGAGGCCAGCGCCGTTTGGAATGTCGCCATAAAATAGGATATCCATCCCCGAGGAAATCGTGAAACCGTGTTCGATGAAGATGTGAATCATGCCTTTCGGAAAGTTCGCCCAGTCGTGATCGGGATTGAACCTTAAATCACTAAGTGTACACTCGATGATGCCAGCATCCGGAAAGTTCATTGAATAAAAACGCAATGTTTGGTCAGTACGCTTGCGGGCGATCGCGTAAGTGCCGAGTGAGATGGCCGCTGGGAACACGTGGCCGCCATTGTAATCGGTATGTTCACCGATCAAATTAATGCGGCCGGGTGCGAAGAATGATCGCGGTGTGTCAGTGGTCTGAAAGATATCCTGGTAGTTTTGCAGCAAGTCTGGCTGTGTCATCATGTCCCTCCAATACTTTGTAAATTAATTTAATTAACATAAGTATATGGTATTTTGTTAAACTATTCAATAAAGAAACTGAAAACTTTAAAAACGGAGGAATCAGCATGCGCCAAGGCAGCTTTCAGTGGATGAAATCGATGAACAAATCGATCATCCTCAATAAAATCAGAACGCAAGGGCCGATCTCCAGGGCGCAGATTGCGCGTGAGACCAACTTAACCCGCCCGACAGTGAGCAGCAATGTAAAAGAACTGATCGACCAGAACATTGTCGAAGAAAGCGATGTCGGCCAATCGCAAGTCGGCCGCAAACCGACCATGCTGGTCATCAATCACGGCGCTTTCTGCATTCTTGGAGTGGATGCCGGCCCGGATACCATCAAGTGCGTCGTTTCGGATCTTTCCGGAAAAGTTCTTGAGAGAGCCGAAACGCAATTGCAATTGCCAATCGATAATGGAGGATTTCTTCATGCCTTGAAAAACTCGATTCAGGAATGCCTGGTGAAAACGTCAGGCAAAGATGTTATCGGAATTGGTGTTGCAATGCATGGTGTGGTGGATATCGAGACGGGCGTATTATTGTTCGCGCCAAATTTGGGGCTGATGGATATCCCGGTCAAAGAAGAGCTCGAGAATACGTTTGGTTTGGAAGTCAAAGTGGAAAATGATGCACGCGCCATGGCGCTTGGGGAGTTTTGGTTCGGCGATCACGGTGAACTGGAGAGCATGCTTGCGGTCAATATCGGGCGTGGCGTAGGCGCAGGGATGATCATCGGCGGAAAATTGTATCACGGTTCTTCTGATATCGCAGGGGAGATTGGCCATATGACGATCGATTTGCACGGTCAAGTATGTGAATGCGGCAACCGCGGCTGCCTGCAGACTTTTATCGCCGGTCCGGCCATTTCACGGAAAATCAACGAACAGCTAGGGGAATCTTTGACTGCGGAGCAAGTCTTTGAACGGGCGTTAGGCGGTGATGAAGCATGCATCGAAGTGCTGTCACAAACCGGCAGCGCTCTAGGCGTCGGGCTGACCAATCTGATCCATATCGTCAATCCCGAAAAAATCATTCTCGGAGGCGGTGTTTCCAAAGCACAGCAATTTCTACTCCCGGCGATCCGTGAAACGATTCGCGCGTCTGCATTGACGCAATCGGCAAGCCGGACGAAAGTGGAGATTACCAAGCTTGGCGACGACGCCACGTTAATCGGCGCAGTGACGCTGCTATTGGTGGACGTTTTTGAACTGACATAAAGTGAATGAGTCGTTTGAGATGATAAGAAGATTGGAAGGGAGATAAACAAAATGGCAATTACGGAAAAAGCATTCGGCCAGATCAACGGCCAAGATATCACGCGCTATACATTGACGAATAACAAGGGCTTTCAGGTATCCTGTCTCGACTACGGCTGCATCATTACGGAAATCCTGGCGCCAGACCGAGACGGCTTGGTGAAGAATGTCGTGCTAGGCTTCGATACGTTGGAAGAATACGGAAGTAATCCGCATTATTTCGGCGCTATTGTCGGCCGGTTTGCCGGACGAATTCGAGAAGGCGCTTTTACAATAGAAGGAACGGATTATCAGCTCGCCCAGAATTCCAACGGCCAGCATTTGCACGGCGGACCTGGCGGCTTTCACGCAGCAATCTGGAAAGTGAAGTTGATTGAGAATGAGCATGAATCAATTGTGGAATTTACCCATTTCAGTCCGGACGGAGAAGAAGGGTTTCCCGGGAATCTAACGATGACGGTCCGCTACATAATAAAAAACGATGAAAATCAATTAGCGATTGCCTATTCAGCCAAATCCGATAAAACGACCTTGCTGAATGTCACCAACCATTCCTATTTCAATTTGAGCGGTGATTTCAAGCGTCCAGTACTCGATCATCAATTGACCATCCCGAGCAGCCAGTACGCGGAGTTAAATAGCGACATGCTGCCGACGGGCACACTAGTGCGGGTAGAGAAAGATTCGTTGTTTGATTTCCGCAAGGGCAGAACCATTCGCGAAGGGACAGACTCGCAGCACCCGCAAATCGAACTCGTTGGCGGCGGTTATGACCATCCGTTTCTATTGGATAAAGAAGTTCAGCCTGTAATCGAGCTGAAAGATGCGGAAAGCGGGCGCAGCTTGCAGGTCGAAACGACAGAGCCGGCAGTGGTCTTATACACCGCCAACCATATCGGCGGACCGTATTCATTCAAAGGCGTGGCGGCGCAAAATCAGCTCGGGCTGTGCCTCGAGACACAAGGCATGCCGGATTCCATCCATCACCCACATTTCCCGTCTGCGATTTTGAAGGCAGGGGAAGCTTTCGAGTCGCAGACGATGTACCGGTTTGCGGCAGAGTGAGTGGTGTCCCTGTGCACCACACAATTCGAACAGCCGAAACCGCGGTTTGAGTGGTGTGGGATGTGAAATCGTCCCTGTGCACGACACAATTCCAAACAAAAAGGCAAGCGCAAATTCGCGCTTGCCTTTTGTCATTCACTCTCCGAAAATTTCTTCAGAAACTTCCACGATGTAGCGCAGTTGTCCCATTCCTGTTCTTCGGTGAGGAGATTGCCATGGTGAGTTGAGGCGAAGCCACATTGCGGGCTGATAAATAGCTGTTCGAGCGGCAAACTTTGGATCAACTATACTAATGTTTCCGGAGGAATTAATATAGCTTGACAATCAAGTAAAAAAGAGTAAAAATTAAGTAAAATAATTTACTTGATTTAAAGGTGGAGGTGGAATCATTGGCTACAATTAAAGATATTGGTGAAAAGACTGGATTTTCTATTTCTACGGTTTCACGCGTACTTAGCAACGATCAAAGCTTGTCGGTTCCTGAAGAAACCCGGGAAAAGATATTCGAAGCAGCTGAACAGTTGAACTACCGTAAAAAAACAGTGAAATCACTTGTGAAAGATATCGCTTTTCTATATTGGTTGACCGAGAGAGAAGAATTGGAAGACGTCTATTTCAAGAGCATGCGAATTGAAATAGAGAAAATGGCCAAATTATCCAATGTAGAATTGACGACTTATAAAATAGATGGGGGACTCAGTCAGATCCCAGACAATATTGAGGGCTTTATCGCAGTAGGAACATTTTCAGACAAAGAAATTGCATATTTGCGAAACCTTACGCCTCATGGTGTCTTTATTGATTCAACTCCGGATCCAGAACATTTCGATTCGGTGAAACCGGATTTGGCTCAAATTACTAGAAAAACGATTGATTTCCTGATTGAAAAAGGCCATCAAAACATCGGATTTATCGGCGGTACTTATCACAATCCGAATACGGATGGGGATGAGATGGATATTCGCGAACAAACTTTCCGTGAGCATATGGAGAGAAAGGGGCTGCTTCAGGATCGCTTCGTCTATTGCCATAGAGGATTCTCCGTGGACAATGGTTACCAGCTGATGACCAAAGCCATTGAGGAGTTAGGTGATCAGCTTCCAACAGCTTTCTTCATTGCGGCAGATCCAATTGCTGTAGGCTGCCTCCAGGCTTTGAATGAACAGGGGATCTCAATACCAAAAAGGGTCAGTGTCGTCAGCATCAACAACATCAGCATCGCTAAATACATCTCCCCACCATTGACCACGTTCCATATTGATATGGCGGAAATCTGTAAGAACGCTATTTCTTTATTACTCGAACAATTAGTGGAAAAACGAAAATGTACGAAGACTTTATACTTAGGGTCAAGCATGATTGTAAGAAAAAGCACCAACTAGAAAACAGCCTAGTAAATAGGCTGTTTTTATTTTCGTAAAAATTATCTATATTTTTAGTAAAATAATTGTTTACAGTTTTTTCTAACAATGCTATATTAATTTTCAGGAAGCGCTTTCAACAGAAACTTGTGAGAGAGTTTCGAAAACGACTTGAGAGGGTGTTTGTTCGTGAAGAAATATACTAAGTATGCAGGGTTAATGAGTGGGGTTGCTATAAGCTTGTCTTTGGCTGCGTGTGGGCCGCAGGAAAGCGGGGAAGGCGCCTCTGGAACAGGGGCTGCAGAAGAACAGGGCCGTGAATTGATTATATGGGAAGACATCGAAAAAACTGATGGAATCCAAGCTGCTGTTGACCAGTTTGAAGAAGAAAATGATGTAACCATCACAATTGTTGAAAAACCTTATGCACAGCAGATTGAAGATTTGCGTTTGGATGGGCCAGGTGGAACGGGGCCGGATGTGTTGACTATGGCGGGCGATCAGATTGGAACAGCAGTCATTGAAGGGCTAGTCAAAGAGGTGGCTGTAGGAGAAGATGTTCAATCCATTTATACTGATGCGGCAATGCAATCGCAAATAGTAGATGGTAAAGTCTACGGTTTGCCTAAAGCAGTAGAGTCGACAATCCTTTACTACAACAAAGATTTGATTGCGGAAGATGAATTGCCGACGACGCTTGAAGAATGGTACGAATATTCGAAGGAGACTGCAACTAGTGAGCAGTTTGGATTCCTGGCATTATTTGACCAGATCTATTACGCACAAAGTGTTATGAGCGGTTATGGCGGCTATATCTTTGGACAGGATGCTGCTGGAAACTACGATCCGACCGATATTGGTTTGAACAACGAAGGGTCTCTTGAAGGCGCAAACTATATCCAGAAATTTTATGATGAAGATTTGTTCCCGGCTGGAATAGTGGGGGAGCAGGGCATTAATGTGTTGGAATCTTTGTTCACTGAAGGGAAAGCAACAGCCATCATTTCTGGTCCTTGGAATGTTGATCCGTTTACAGATGCCGGTGTTAACTTCGGCATGACTAAATTGCCTGAGTTGGATAATGGAGAAAACATGAGTTCCTTCATTGGAGTAAAGAGTTATAACGTCAGTGCTTATTCGGAGAATGCTGAACTTGCTGAAGAGTTGCTGGTCTTCCTAGCGAATGAAGAAAACTCCCGGGCACGTTTTGAAGAAACACAGGAAGTCCCAGCAGTAGAAGCTTTGGCTAATGATCCAGTCGTTGCTGAAAGTGAAGTCGCACAAGCTGTGGCGGAGCAATCGATCTTCGCTGAATTGACGCCGAATATTCCTTCTATGAATGAAGTATGGACGCCAGCTGATTCTGCATTACAGACAATTGCAACTGGAAGAGCACAGCCGGAGGAAGCCTTAAACCAGGCTGTTGAAACAATTGAAGGGCAAATTGAAGCTACTCATGGCGGCAACTGATTAGTGATAGCAGCAAGAAATGGTGTCAAACGTCAAGACGGTTTGGCACCGTTTGTTGTAAAGGCCGGCAAACCAGGTTGTTTACCGGCGATACATAAAAAGAGGTGAAGAAAGTGCAAGCACGCAAATTAGCCTTATTGTTATCAATTCTACCGGGATTTGGCCAATTTTATAATAAGCAATGGATTAAAGGGTTCTTGTTTCTCGGCTTTGGCATATCTTTCTTTTTAGTATTCGGCGATCTCTTGAACATGGGATTTTGGGGACTTGCCACACTCGGCACCGAAGTTCCGCGCGACAATTCAATTTTTCTTTTGGCAGAGGGCCTTATAGCAGTGATCGTGACGATTTTTGGACTTGCTTTTTATTACGTAAATTTAAGAGATGCCTATAAAAACGGCAAATTACGTGATGAAAATAAACCGTTGAGCTCGTTGAAAAGAGATTATCAAAACTTAATTGCGCAAGGCTATCCATATTTAATCAGTGGCCCATCCTTGTTCATCCTGATTTTTGCGGTTATTTTCCCGATCCTCTTCAGTTTTGCACTGGCATTTACAAATTACGATTTGTATCATTCCCCACCGGCTAATCTAGCCGACTGGGTTGGGTTTGACACTTTTGCGAAAATTTTCACCGTCGATATTTGGCGCTCGACTTTTTTCAGTGTGCTCGGCTGGACTGTAATCTGGACGCTTGTTGCTTCAACGCTTCAAGTCGCTCTCGGAATTTTTATGGCCGTGTTGGTCAATCAAAAAGATCTTCGTTTCAAGAAGTTTTACCGCACAGTGCTGGTTTTGCCTTGGGCCGTCCCTGGATTCGTGACCATTTTAATTTTTGCCGGTTTGTTTAACGACAGCTTCGGGGCCATCAATAACGATATCTTGGCTATGGTAGGAATCGATGCAATTCCTTGGCTGACAGATGAAAACTGGAGCAAGCTAGCATTGATCCTTATGCAGGGATGGCTCGGCTTTCCATTTATTTTCTTGGTCACGACTGGGGTGCTTCAATCGATTCCGGAGGATCTTTACGAAGCTGCCCGAATTGACGGCGCGTCCATTTTTGCGCAATTCCGCAATATCACTATGCCAATGATTTTAATCGCCACGGCACCGGTTATTATTACGCAGTTCACTTTCAACTTCAATAATTTCAATATCATCTATCTCTTTAACGGCGGAGGGCCTGCTGTGCCGGGATCCACTGCCGGAGGGACCGATATACTCGTATCGTGGATCTATAAGCTGACCTTGCAATCAAGCCAATATTCACTGGCCGCCGCATTGACGATTCTGTTGTCGGTATTCGTTATCGCGATTGCGCTATGGCAGTTCAGGCGGACCGATGCATTTAAGGAGGGAGCTTGAAAATGAATAAAGGAAAATTTTTTCGTCTTCTAGTCTCCCATTCAATTTTGATTTTCATGGCAATTATTATTATTTATCCGCTGCTGTGGACGGTGGGAGCGAGCTTCAACCCTGGTAATAGTTTGATCAGCACGACGATGATTCCCCAAAATCCAACATTGGACCATTACCGGGAGTTGTTTGCAGGAAGTGAAAGCTTGCAATATGTCCAGTGGTATTTAAATTCCTTGAAAATCAGTTTGTTCACCATGATTGGTGCGGTCATCTGTGTATCATTTACCGCCTATGCCTTTTCGCGCTTCCGTTTTAAAGGCAGACAAAATGCGTTGACACTGTTCCTGTTGTTACAAATGATTCCGCAGTTTTCTGCTTTGATCGCGCTTTTCGTTTTGGCGCAGATTCTTGGAATGATGAACAGCCACTGGCTATTGATCTTGCTCTATATTGGTGGATTGATTCCACTGAACACGTATTTAATGAAGGGCTATATGGATTCCATCCCGATGGATCTGGATGAAAGTGCTAAAATCGATGGCGCAAGCAACACAAGAATTTTTCTGCAGATCATCATGCCTTTATCAAAGCCGATGATCGCGGTCGTGGCGATGACAGGATTTACAGGACCGCTGGGAGATTTCATCCTGGCATCGACGATTCTGCGATCGCCTGAATATTATACATTGCCGATTGGCCTCTACAATTTGGTCAACGATGTGATGGGGGCAAGCTTTACGACCTTTGCTGCCGGCGCCATTTTGATCAGCATCCCAATCGCCATTATTTTCCTCCTGCTGCAAAAGAACTTTGTATCAGGTTTGACGGCAGGCGGAACAAAAGGCTGATAGCACAAACTGTAGCAACTGGAAGGAGAACATTATGCCTGAAAATGAAAAAACCTATACCACCGCGGCTCGTTTCATGCTGCACGGTGGGGACTATAACCCAGACCAATGGTTAGACCATCCCGAAATTTTGGCAGAAGACCTGAAATTGATGAAGCTTTCAGGCAGCAATACATTCTCATTGGGCATCTTTGCCTGGAGCACGCTCGAACCGGAAGAAGGGCAGTTTCAGTTTGATTGGCTGGACAGCATTATTGACAACATCGCAAGCATCGGCGGCAACGTGATTTTGGCAACGCCGAGCGGGGCACGCCCGGCGTGGATGTCTCAAACATACCCGGAAGTCTTGCGGGTCGACGGATCGCGTGTCCAGCAATTGCACGGAGGGCGGCACAACCATTGTTTCACGTCGCCAGTGTACCGCGAAAAAACGGCTAAGATGAACCGAATGCTTGCAGAACGCTATGGCAAGCATCCGGCGTTGCTCATGTGGCATATTTCCAATGAATACGGCGGTGAATGCCATTGCGACAGATGTCAGGATGCGTTCAGAAGCTGGTTGAAAGAGAAATACGAGGGCGACTTGAAAGCCTTGAACGATTCTTGGTGGGGGCCATTTTGGAGCCATACGTTTAACGATTGGTCGCAAATCGAATCACCGTCTCCGATTGGTGAAAGTATGGTGCACGGTTTGAATTTGGACTGGAAGCGTTTTGTGACAGACCAAACGATTTCTTTTTTTGAAAATGAAGTGACAGCGATTAAGGAATTGACACCTAATATTCCAATCACGACAAACTTCATGGCGGACACACACAATCTGATTCCTTTTCAAAGCTTGGATTACAGCAAATTCGCGAAGCATTTGGACGTCATCAGCTGGGACGCCTATCCAGCGTGGCACAACGATTGGGAACCGACTGCGAACTTGGCGATGAAGGTCGGATTTATCAACGATTTATACCGAAGCCTGAAGCAGCAGCCGTTTTTGTTGATGGAATCTACGCCAAGTGCCGTTAACTGGCATAAAGTGAATAAAGCTAAAAGGCCAGGCATGCATTTGCTGTCTTCGATGCAGATGGTGGCTCATGGCTCAGACAGCATCCTGTATTTCCAATGGCGCAAATCACGCGGTTCTTCGGAAAAATTTCACGGAGCGGTCGTCGACCATGACAACAGCGCAGAAAACCGTGTCTTTAAAGAAGTGGCGAAAGTCGGAGAGACTTTAGGCAAACTGTCCCAAGTGGTCGGAAGCAATCGCCCTGCAGATGTCGCCATCCTTTACGACTGGGAAAATAACTGGGCGCTTAACGATGCCCAAGGCTATGGGACCGAAACAAAATCCTACCCTCAAACTTTGCAGGAGCATTACCGGACATTTTGGGAACAGGACATTCCGGTCGATGTGATTACGAAAGCACAAGAGTTTTCGGATTATAAATTGCTTATAGTACCGATGCTGTACTTGGTAAGTGAAGAAACAATTGCCCAGCTGAAGCGTTTTGTGGCTGATGGGGGCACTGTGGTAATGACTTATATTAGCGGAATCGTCAACGAGTTCGATCTGACGTATTTGGGAGGGTGGCATCAAGATTTGCAGGATGTTTTCGGTATCAACCCGGTTGAGACGGACACGCTATATCCAAGCGATAGAAATGCGGTCCAGTACGGAAACCGTTCCTATGTGCTGAAGGATTACGCAACGGTGGTGGAAAATCATTCCGCGGATGTCGTCGGAACTTACGAAGAGGATTTTTATGTCGGGACTCCAGCTGTGACAAGCAATCGTTATGAAAAAGGGCGGGCTTACTATATTGGCAGCCGGTTGGAAGAGCAGTTTCACCGTGATTTCTATCAGGAATTGATTGGCGAATTGTCGCTCGAAGCAGCATTCCCGGTGACGCATGGTCCGGGTGTCTCGGTTCAGGTGCGCCAGGACGCCGATCAAGACTACGCCTTCGTCATGAATTTCACCGAACAGAAACAAACCGTATCAATCAATTCAACGGCCATAGACTTGGTGACGGGTGAGGATCTATCGGGCGAAATTGCTTTGGCGCAGTATGAAGTGCGGATTTTAGCGGTAAACAACTAAAACAGTTTTAGAATTGCTCCGGTGTGGAAAATCTAGTTTTTCCAAAGTGGATTATTGGAGTTTCAGTGCTAAGCGTCGGAAAGAAAGATTAAAAAATCCCATATGTAAATGTCACTGGCATCCGCTCTTAATAGGAAATCTGTTGAGCGGATGTTTTTTGATTCAGTTCCCAATGTTCCTGGTTATAAAAGGATTTCACTAAATCTTTTTTAACAATAAAATCAAAGGATGTGGAAAGAGGATGGCGAAAAGTAAAAAATGGAAAGCAAAGCTGGCGGCTGTATCTGCAGCTGCCATGGTAATGGGTTCTCTTGGGTTAGGCACTGCACCAGCAATGGCTGCGGTACCTGAACCGGTGGAGGCGGATATCTTTGTCGAGCTTGTTCCTGGAATCGATGAAGATTTTATTAAAGGGGTCGATGTTTCGAGCATACTCGCACTCGAAGAAAGTGGAGTGAAATTCTACAATCAAGACGGAAAAAAGCAGGATATTTTTAAAACATTAGGACAATCAGGCGTAAATTATGTGAGAGTGCGTGTCTGGAATGACCCTTACGACTCGCAAGGAAACGGTTATGGCGGAGGCAATAACGATGTAGAAAAAGCCATTGAAATCGGCAAACGGGCCACTGCCAATGGGATGCAGGTGCTGGTGGATTTCCACTACTCCGATTTTTGGGCAGATCCTGCGAAGCAGCAAGCGCCAAAAGCTTGGAAACAGTTGAGTTTTGAAGACAAGAAAACTGCCCTTCATGACTTTACAACAGACAGTCTTCAAGCGATGGAAGATGAAGGTGTGGACATCGGCATGGTGCAGATCGGAAATGAAACCAACGGCGCCATGGCTGGAGAAAAAGACTGGAAGCGCATGAGCGAGCTATTCAATGAAGGAAGCCGAGCAGTCAGAGCACTGGATCCGGAAATTCTGGTCGCGTTGCATTTTACCAACCCCGAAACTACGGGAAGATATGCATCGATCGCCAAAACGCTTGAAGACAACAAGGTCGACTATGACGTATTAGCCAGTTCGTATTATCCATTTTGGCATGGTACATTGACGAACTTGTCCGCTGTCCTTAAAAATGTGTCTGATACCTACGGCAAAAAAGTCATGGTCGCAGAAACATCATATGCCTATACTGCAGAAGATGGCGATGGCCATGAAAACACCGCACCGAAAAGCACTGGCCAAACTTTGGACTATCCAATTACGGTCCAAGGGCAAGCGCATGCAGTCAGAGATGTAGCAGCAGCTGTTGCGAAAATAGGAGATGCAGGCCTCGGCGTATTTTACTGGGAACCGGCTTGGATTCCTGTAGCACCAGACAAGAAGTTGAAGAAAAGCAAAATGATTTGGGAAAAATACGGTTCCGGCTGGGCGACAAGCTATGCGGCAGAATACGATCCGGAAGATGCCGGGGAATGGTACGGTGGCAGTGCAGTTGATAATCAGGCGTTGTTTGATTTTAATGGCCGTCCCTTGCCCTCTTTGAACGTTTTCAAGTACTTGGAGACAGGGGCAGTCGCTCCATTGAAAGTGGATGATGTGAAAAATCCATCCATCTCGGCTGTCGCGGGCGAGGCGATTGTATTGCCTGAATTGGTGACCGTCATTTACAACGATAGCAGCGAAGGCTCGGTTCCGGTTACATGGAATGAGGAAGCATTACAGCAGGCAATCAGCAATGGCGCTGGCAGTTATTTAATTGACGGAGAATTGGAAGGCGGCCTGTCGGTTACAGCGAATCTGCAGATCAATCCAGAGAACTTTGTGAAGAATTCAGGATTTGAAAACAGTGACAGAAGCGTGTGGAATATCACCTACCGAAATGCCACAGCGCCCCATACGAGTTATCAAAACAAAGCATCAGATGCTAAATCCGGAAACTATTCGCTTCATTTCTACTCAGCGGATGCAATCGATTTCCAGGCTGAACAAACGATAACAGGCTTGGAACCAGGATATTACAAACTTTCTGCCTTTGTGCAGGGAGGAGATGCCGAGAACTCCGAGATGTATATTTACGCTGAAACGGCTGGCGAGCGCTACACGATGAACACCTCTGTTAACGGGTGGGCTAATTGGAGCCAGCCTGAACTAGACGGTATCCTTGTGGAAAACGGCACAGTGACGATTGGTGGAAGCGTGAAGGCAAACGGCGGGGCTTGGGGAAGTCTGGATGACTTTTCCTTGTTCCGGATGCAAGATGCTGATGCGGTGAATCAATAACTGAAAATCTGACCTAGATACGCAAGAGCGATCAATGTTCATGAGCAGGTTAAGCTCAACGACGAAGGGATGCGTACCGTAAAAAAGGATCATCTTATTTTGGTTAGAATTGAGTTAGATAGACAAAATGAAAAACCGCCCAAAGGCGGTTTTTTTATTTGGCGCGAATATCTTCAAAAGCATCAAGCTTTTGAACATCTTCTGGAGAGATGGTGAACGCCAACTGACTATTTTCAACAATGCGTTCTTTGTTCGTTGATTTCGGAAGCGGCAAAGTGCCATGCTCCAGACAATAACGAATGCATAATTGAGCGGGGGTGACGCTGTATTTAGCAGCCATTTCTTTGATTTCTGGGTTGTTCAAGATTTGCCCCGTTGCCAGCGGGGAATATGCTTCTACGACAATATTATATTTTTTGCAAAACTGTAGCAGATTCGCTTGATCGCGGCCGATATAGAACGGAATTTGGTTCGCCATCGGCACGATGTCGCAGGAATCCAAAAGCGCCTGAATATCTTTTTCCGAAAAGTTCGAAACGCCGATTGCCCGAACTTTGCCGTCCTTATAAAGCTTCTCCATCGCTTTCCAAGATTCAATATTTCCTTCTGTACAATCTTTTCCGACCTCGTCCCACGGCCACGGCGCATGAATTAAATAAAGATCTAGAACATCGACTCCGAGATTTGAAATCGTTTCTTCGAAAGCTGCCAATGTTGCCTCGTAGCCTTTAATTTCAGCGGGAAGCTTGCTGGTGATAAAGACCTCGTCCCGAGAAATATTGAAATCTTGAATCGCTTTTCCAACGTTTTCCTCGTTCTGATAGGCTAATGCCGTATCAATATGAGTATAGCCATTTTCTAAAGCAGTCGTTACTGCCGCATAAGCTTCTTCATTCGGAATTTGCCAAGTGCCAAATCCGATAGTGGGAATTTCAACGCCATTATGGAAAGTGAAAAACTTATCATTTGTCATGGAAATATTTCCTCCTCTTTATCGAACGTTCTTTTTTATTGTACGACTTTTCTGTCAACAGATAAAATCTAACCTTCTGTGTCCCTGTGCACCACACAATTCGAGCAAGCGAAACCCCCGTGTGAGTGGCTTCGGACATGAAATCGTCCCTGTGCACGACACAATTCCAAGCAAAAAAGGCAAGCGCAAATTTGCGCTTGCCTTTTGTCATTTACTCTCCGAAAATCTCTTCAGAAACTTCCACGATGTACCGCAGTTTGTCCCATTGCTGCTCTTCGGTGAGGATATTGCCGTGGTGAGTAGAAGCGAATCCGCATTGCGGGCTGATGCATAGCTGCTCGAGCGGCACGTGTTTTGCGGCTTCTGCGACGCGTGCTTTGATCGCTTCTCTGTCTTCAAGTTCACCGTTTTTTGAAGTGAAGACCCCGAGCACAACTCTTGGCCCGCCGTTTGGAATGTGCTCAAGTGGCTGAAAGCTGCCGGAGCGGTCATCGTCGTATTCAAGGAAGAAGCCGTCGACTTTTTCTTTCGCAAACAAAGTCGGCGCGATCAATGCATAACTGCCTTCGAAGGCCCAGTCGGATTGGTAATTGCCGCGGCACAGGTGAGTTGTCACGGCGAGGTCTTCCGGCTTGCCTTCTAAAACGCCGTTTACGACGCGAAGCGCCAAGTCGATCAAATACTCGCGATTGTATTTGCCATCGTTGAAGGGGATGTCCGGAGATGACAAGCCGGCGATATAGACATCGTCGATTTGGATATAGCGCGCGCCGGCGTCATAAAATGCCTGGAAAGCGTCGCGGTAAGTTTGAATGACGTCTTTCGCGTAGTCTTCCAAGTCCGGATAGATGGCTTCATCGCGGATGCCTTGGTTGAAAAATTGGTTTGGGCTTGGAATCGTCAATTTAGGCACAGCGCGGCCGCCGACGATATCCTTGAATTCAATGAAATCGCTGAGAAATGGGTGGTTTTCATTAAAAGAAATCTTGCCGATGTTGCGCACGTCATAAGCTTCCGTTTCGACGTTTTTGAACTGATAGCCTTTTTTTGGCGTGTAACCTTCGAAGCCATTGATATGCGCCATGAAATCGGTATGCCAGAACGTGCGGCGGAATTCACCGTCCGTCACTGCTTTAAGGCCGACTTCGATTTGCTTGTCGACGATACGCTTGATTTCTGTCGTCTCGACTTTCCGCAGCTGTTCCGCTGTGATGGTGCCTTCTTTGAACTGCTTGCGCGCTTCGTGAATGCTGTCTGGGCGCAATAAGCTCCCGACGTGATCTGCCTTGAATGGGGCAGTTGTTAGTTTTGGGTTTGTTTGAATAGTTGAATGGGTCATGTGAAATTCCTTCTTTCTGTTTTTAGTGTAGGTGATGAAAATAAAAAAACGGGGCTTTCTTCGAAAAGAAGAAAGCCCCGTTTATGGAAAATGCATTCTTCTTATCTTCTAGGCTTACGCCTATTGGAATTAGCACCTTGTCCTGAAATAGGGCGGTTGCTGAGACTTCACAGGGCCAAATCCCTCCGTCTCTCTTGATAAGAAATCGATTATTAAGTTAATTGCTGGTTGATGTTGTTCACATTAAAGCAATCTTCGGACAATTGCAAGGGAATTGGGAATTATTTTTTTGTCCCTGTGCACCACACAATTCGAGTAGTTCCCTATGCAGGAAAAGTGAATAATAAATATCTTCAAATCAGGATCAGTAATATTCCTTCTGTATTTTCATGCCTTCAGGTAAATAGTCATAATTGTGCCGTGCACAGGGACAGCTACAATTCACAACGGTTTCCGGCTCTCAATGGTCAAAAATAGTCCGCCGTAATAGGATTCCACCTTTATGATTTCCAACGGAGAGCGATTCACCAAATCGAGTGTATCACGGTTCAAATGGCAGCCGTCGCATAGCTTTTTCCAGACGGGTGTCAAGGATTCCTGAGTTTTGGCCATGAGCGGTTGGTCCATTTTGACGTGCTCGAACATGAGGATCTGGGCACGGGGTTTGCTGACGCGGTAGATTTCTTCGAGCGCTTTGACCGGGTCTGGAATCGTGCAGAATACTAAGGTCGCGACGACGGTATCGAAGCTGTCATCGGCAAAAGGCAGTTGTTCAGCGACTGCTTCGTACGTGCGGATCGGCGTCTTCGACTGTCGGATGCGTTTGCCGGCCTGTTTGCTCATCTCTGGATTTGGTTCGATAGCGTCGACCTGTTCGGCATTTTGATAATAGCGGAAGTTCGCGCCTGTTCCGAAGCCGATTTCGAGCACATGCCCTTGCGCTTTTTGAACCAGTCCGGCGCGGATTTTTCAAAACGCGTCTTCTCGAGCGGTTTCATGGCCGTGTCGTATATATGCGGTAAAAATCCAGCCATAGTGATCAACTCCTGTCTTGTGTATTGCACCTTTCTATACCATTCCACTTTACCGGTCAATGTCCTGTTTATTCCTGGAATGAATGGTTTGTCTAGTATTATACAAAAACTATACAATCAGCGTTTTTAAGCTTATTATGAAGGGAATAACAAGGACAATGGCAAGGCATTGAAGAAATCTCCGTACAGGCGGTTTTAGCGTAAAAAAGAAGGATACATATTTCATTAAAAAGGGGCGGTACATATATGGGGGAAGCGAAGAAATCCGTAATCGTGATCGGAGGCGGCCTTGGGGGCTTGTCGGCGGCGATTTCATTGCAGCAAAAAGGCTATGAGGTTTCGTTATATGAAAAGAACGAGCATATCGGAGGGAAAGTGAACCGCTTGGAGCGGGACGGGTTTGGGTTTGATTTGGGCCCGTCGATTTTGACGATGCCGCATATTTTCGATCGCTTGTTCCAAGGCAGCGGCAAGAAAATGACGGATTATGTGCCGATGCAACGCTTAGAGCGTGAGTGGCGCTCGTTTTTCCCGGACGGCACGGTGATCGATCTGTACCACGACCTTCATTTGATGGAGCGGGCGAACCCGGCTTTGTCTAAAAAAGATATGAAAGAGTATTACGCATTGCTGAAGTACGCGAAGCGGATTTACGAAACGACCGAGCGCAGCTATTTGAAGGAAGGCTTTGAATCGCCGAAAGAGGCGGTTGCGCAAAACGGCATCCTTGCGACTCTGACCGGATTTGATTTGACCTCGACGATGTACAGCGCGATTTCCAAGCGCATCAATAATCCGCATTTGCGCGATATGCTGTCGTATTACGTGAAATACGTGGGGTCTTCGCCGTATAGTGCACCCGCCGTGCTCAATATGATGATTTATATGCAGCACGCGCAAGGTTGCTGGTATGTGCCGGGCGGCATGCACAATCTGGCTGGCGGCATGGAGAAACTGGCGCGCGAAGAAGGCGTACAGATCCATACCGGCATGGGCGTGATTCGTGCCTTGACGAGTGCGGAAGGTCAGATCACCGGCGTCGAACTCGAAGACGGCAGCTTCCAAACCGCTGATTATTACGTATCGAATATGGAAGTCATCCCGTTCTATCAAAAAATGGTCAAGGCGGAGCATGAGTTTGTCGATAAGCTCGAGAAGAAATACGAGCCGGCGAGCTCCGGACTCGTTTTGCATCTCGGCGTCAAGAAGACCTATCCGCAACTGAACCACCATAATTTCTTCTTCTCGGACAATTTAAAAGAGCAGATGGACAAGGTGTTCGAACGTCATGAATTGCCCGACGACCCGACGATCTATCTCGTCAACGTCAACAAGACCGACCCGACGCAGGCGCCGGAAGGGCATGAAAACATTAAAATCCTTCCGCATATCCCGTATATCCAGGACAACCCGTTCACGCCCGAACAGTACAAGGAATTCGAAGAGCGTGTCATCGATAAGCTCGAACGCATGGGGCTCGACGGCTTGCGCGACAATACCGTCGTGCGCGATGTTTGGACACCGCATGATATCGAACGCGTCTACGGTTCGGACCGCGGCGCGATTTACGGAACGGTCTCCGATAAGAACAAAAACGGCGGCTTCAAGCACAAGAAGCAAAGCGAACTATACGATAATCTGTATTTTGTCGGCGGTACCGTCAACCCGGGCGGCGGCATGCCGATGGTGACCTTGAGCGGCCAGCAAGTGAGCGATAAGATCGTCAAACGCGATAATGAAAACAACTAAAAATTTACAGTCCTGAGACGGCTTTTCCATTCTCACGGCTTAGGCTGTTTACAATTCAAAAGGCGATGCCAATGACTTTAACAAGTCAATGGCATCGCCTTTTTGCATAATTCATTTTCCGAGTGTCACCGGAAGCTCACGGACTCCGCGGACGATCATGCCCGGACGCCATTCGAGTTCGTTTTCTGGTATAGCAAGCGCCATGGCAGGAAAACGTTTCAATAGCCCGTCGATGGCGGTATGGCCTTCCAGCCGTGCGAGGGGAGCGCCGAGGCAGAAGTGGATGCCTTTGCCGAACGCCAAATGCGCACTTTTTTCGCGGTGAATATCAAACAGTTCAGGGTTATCGAACTGCTCGGGGTCATGGTTCGCCGCGTTCAACGCGACGATGACCAGATCGCCACGGTGAATGGTTTTTCCGCTGAATTCGATCTCTTCTGCGGCCCATCTTGAGGTGCTGAACTCGACCGGCCCGTTCAAGCGCAGTGATTCTTCGATGGCCTGCCCGATCAGTTCAGGCTGTACACATAATTCGTGCTGCTGTTCAGGATGCTTCAACAAAGTGAGTACGGTGTTGCCGATCAAATTCACGGTCGTTTCGTGTCCCGCGATGATAAGCAAGGAGACCAGCCCGTACAGCTCTTTTTCCGTCAAACGGTCGCCAGCTTCTTCTGCTTCGATCAAGCGGCTGATTAAATCGTCTCCCGGTTGTTGGCGCACTTTTTGGAACCATTCGCCGAGGTATTGAATAAATTCATTCATATGTTCATATACGCTGACACCTGCTTCGCCGCTCGTGCCTTCGATGAGCGAGTTCGACCAGGTACGGAATTTATCGCGGTCCTGTGAGGGCACGCCCAAGATTTCGCAAATGACGATGATGGGTAGCGGAAAGGCGAATTCGTCAATTAAGTTGACGTTCGATTTGCCTTCGAATCCATCGAGCAATTCGTCGGTGATTTCCTGGATGCGCCCTTTCATGCCTTCGATCATTTTCGGGGTAAAGGCTTTTTGTGCGAGTCCGCGCAGCCTTTTATGGTCAGGCGGATCAGAAAACAGCATGTTTTGAGTGAATACGCTCATCTCGTCCATGCTGCCGCCGAACAGCTTCGAAAAGTCTTTGATGAAGCGCGGGTCTTTCAATACGGCTTCAGCGTCCGCATAGCGCGTCACGAGCCAACCGAGCTGGCCATCTGGAAAACGCACCTGGTGCACAGGATCTTCTTCGCGCAGCCGTTCGTAGGCTCGGTAAGGGTTCCTGGTGAATTCTGGGCTGAATAATTTCGTTTCGTCTTTGTCATGTAAATCCATTGAAATGCCTCCTTTTTATTCCATACCCTGAGACGGCCTGGACTTACTCATTTCTTTCTCGCATTTTTTGTTCTTGTTGATGGTCAAGGATTTTTCATTCAACCGTGATGCTGCCATTATTCGAAACGAGACGGATCAGCGCATCACCATTGCCGAACACAGTCTCTTCATTTTCACGGCCGTAAACGTCAATGCTGCCATTATCGACGCGCGCTTCGATGCGGGCGTTCGCCGGTTCTGTGCCAGTACGGATTTCGATTCGCCCGTTGTCCGTCTCAAAATCGACAGGGAAATCAAGCGTCTCCGTCTCCAGCTCGATGCGGCCGTTGTTTGCCTGGGCTTCCAGTTCGCCTGACACTTCACTGAATAGAATGCGGCCATTGGATGAACGAACGCTGATGATGGCTTCCATGTCTTTCAGTTCAACCGGTCCGTTGTCTGTTTCGACCTCAACCGTTTCGCTGTCGACTGCATCCAACAAAATGCGCCCGTTGTCTGCTTCAAGCTTGAACTCGTCGGCCTTCATATCATTTGCCTCAATGCTGCCGTTATTGCTTTCAGCTGACAAGGAATCAAGCCCGCTCGCCGGCACGTAAACTTGCAAAGTATAGGAGCGGTTAAAGTCGAAATTGAAGAATGGGGAGCGGTCTTCTACGTTAATCTCGAGACGCCCGCCTGCAGCTTCGGTGTTTAAGGTGAAATTGTCATCATTTCCAGATAACACGACACGGGTGGTTTCATCCTCACTCGCCAGAATGTCCACACGGGAATTCTCAACCGTGATATCCATCACTTCAATTGGTTCAGAAAAATCCTGTTGTTCCAATACATTTTGTTGTGCAGGCTCTGCTTGGCCAAAAATGTAAATAGCGATGACGAAGCCGAGAAACGCCAAACTCGCAAGGATGAGAATGAGCCTCCAAAAAGTTTTCATGCAAACGGTCTCCTTCCAATAAATAATTAAAGTGTGCAGGCTTGGCTGACAGGCAATGTCAGATGGGCGTGGAATATATACAGCAAGAGTCAAATGGGCGGAGAGAAAGGAGCAATCTGTATGGAATCCATGCAAAACAAACGGGCGATTGCCGTGGAACGGGTCGTTTGGTGGTCGGTCCAGGCATCGCTTCTAGCAGGTATTTATTTTATGTACACGCAAGGCAATGGCACGAAAATGTTTATGGGTGCCCTCACCATCCTGGTCATGATTGGGCTGGCACTCGTCCAAAAGCGCTTCGGGTATCCCTTGCCGGCCATTTTTGCGAGCATCGTCTATTTTTTATCTTTTCTCAGTGGTCATCGGTACGTTTGGAGGTGGCTATCGGATCAATCATTTCGATGATTTCCTCCATATCTTTTCCGGTATTTGGATCGGCTATGCGAGCTGGATCATTTTAAGGTATTTGCTGCGCAACGGCGGAGCGGCTCATTTGCCGGATTCGTTCATCGCCCTGTATATGATTTCATTTTCATTGGCAGCGGCAGCAGTGTGGGAGCTTCTTGAGTTTGCGGGCGATAAGTTATTCAGCTTTACAGCACAAGGCCGGGACCCTGACGACACAATGATTGATATGATCATGGGATTGATCGGAGGGGCAATCACTGCATGCGTCATTTTGCTATTGAGGCGCAAAGGCTTATATGTGAAGAAATAACGATAGGGAATGGCCGAGAAAACTTTCCTAAAGACATTTTACTATAAATATCAGAAAAGTCAGTTTATTTAATCGGAATCATGCTATATTAGTAGCAACACAATAGTGCAAAGAGATTCGTCGTCAAACAGAGATCCAGAAATGACTAGGCAGGAGAGGATGCCAATATGTGGAGCGTGAAGAATACGGTTTTCATCGACCGGCGGGTAAAAGAAGTCCATCATTTCGCAACCAACCCGCTGCTTTGGTACCAATGGTATGCCGGATTATCTGAAGCGGAAAACCTGATTGGCACAGGGAAGAAAGGGACGAGCCTGAACTTGAAGTATTATTTTTTCGGACGGAGCTTGGCCTTGCATGTACTGGTGGTGGAGAATGCGGCTGTAAAGGATGGCTACGTTTGGCGATGCCTCATTAGTGGCGCTTTTGACGCGACTCAAACCTGGCGATATTTGCCGAAAGATGGCGGCACCGAAATTCAATTCGAAATGGAATATGAACTTCCCGGCAGCATACTCGGAAAATTGGCCAACACAATCTATATTAAGAAACTCATGTATAACTCAGTGGAACAGACTTTGCAAAACCTGAAGGATATTAGTGAAAGTGAGTGAGTGGATTTTTCAGGCAAACAAGTGCACCGGAAACGTTCGTCTTGCATTTTTTGAAGGGGAACGAAAAAGGGAGAAAGCCAAAATGCAATGATTTCCAATTCCCACATACTCGACTAGGGCCGTTGCCTAGCTTAGACATTGAGATGCAGAAGGGTTATGCTGGACACAGTTAAGCCGGTCAAATGATCAGCTAAACGGAAGGGTGATTAACATGGCATTTTTAGACAAGCTGAACGCAATGAAAGACAAGGCGATCGAAAAAGGCAAAACCCATTGGGACGAAAATAAAGATGACTATAAAGGAAAAGCGGCTGACTATAAAGAGAAAGCCATGGTAATGAAAGACGAGGTAGAGAACAAATTGAAAGAGAGAAAAGGGAAATAGTTGGAGGCGCACTCGTTTGATAGAGTGCGCTTTTTAAATAGCTTGCCTTCGGAATTGAAAAACGCGTGGAGAAACGAATCCCTTTCTCCACGCGTTTTTGTTTTAAATGAATTCATGTCTAACGGTCTAATTCCGAACGGATGCGTGAGATATGTTCGCTCATCAATTGCTTGGCGAGTTCGCTATGGCCGCTTTCAATCGCCAAATAGATTTCTTCGTGCTCTTTATACGTATCCTGATGGCGAGCGGCGTCAGTGAAGCGATGGCGCCTTGTGGCACGGATATTTTCTTCCAGCCGCTTCGCGAGTGTTTCCATCAAGTCGATCAATAGCTGATTTTTGGTGGCATTGGCGACTTGCAGATGGAAATCCACGTCAGCCTGGACGCCAAGTTCGGGGTCGTTTGCCGCCAATGCCATTTGCCCGAGCACTTCACGGATTGCCAGCAAGTTCTCAGGCGTCGCCCGCTGCGCTGCTAGCGAGGCGGCTTCGACTTCGAATGCCCGCCTGAGCTCGAGCATATCGTCGATATATTGAATCTCAGCCGCATCGATGCGGATCCCGAGTTCATTGCCGAGCATATCGTGCTTCGTTTCAGAGAGAAAGCTGCCGCCGCCTTGCCGGATTTCGAGAAAGCCTTTGCTTTCCAGGCCTTTCAACGCTTCACGGACGGAATTGCGGCTGACGCCGAACAAACTCGCCAAATCTCGCTCGGAAGGAAGACGGCCGCCAGGGGGCACATTATTCTCCAAGCACAGCGTTTGGATCTGTTCGACGACTAATTCATAGGTGCGTTTTTTCGGATTCAATAACACGGAACTCTCTCCCTGCTGACTTGTTTTTTGTGTTCTCCTTTTATCATACCGAAAGAAATGCAAAATGTCTGAAAATACACATTGTACTTTTCAGATTATTATGTATAATTGGTTTAATTGGTAGGACCAATTTATAAAAACATAAAATATCCCTACTTCACACGTGATTATGCATAAAGGAGCGAAATGAAATGACGATTCTTCATCAGGAGAAAATCCTGCACAATTTGGCGGAGTTTCTTACAAGCGAACAAATCAGCGTCAATGAGACGATCAAGGAACTGCACGGCAGGGATGAATCCTATCATGCCATGCAATTGCCGGACATCGTCGTGTTTCCGGAAACAGCGGAGCAAGTATCGAAAATCATGAAGCTGTCCCAGCAATACGCAATTCCGATTGTGCCGTTTGGCCTCGGATCGAGCCTTGAAGGCCATGTCATCCCGGAACAGGGCGGCATCACCGTCGATTTTTCCTTGATGAATAAAGTGCTGAATGTTGATGCGGAAGATTTCCTCGTCACGGTCCAGCCGGGTGTAACTAGGACGCAATTGAATAAGGAATTGAAGAAACACGGATTGTTTTTCACCGTCGACCCGGGAGCGGACGCGACGCTCGGCGGCATGGCAGCGACCAATGCGAGCGGCACGACTTCCGTTAAATACGGCGTCATGCGTGACCAGGTGCGCGACCTTGAAGTGGTCACGGCTGACGGCACCATTATCCATACCGGCAATAAAGCAGCGAAATCGTCTTCCGGGCTTCATTTGAACGGCTTGTTCGTCGGCTCTGAAGGGACGCTCGGCTGTTTCACGGAAATGACCTTGAAAGTGTACGGCATCCCCGAATTCGTTACGGCGGCACGCGCTTCATTCCCGACAGTGAAAGATGCGGTCGAAGCGGTCGTCTCGATCTTGCAAGCGGGCATTCCGATCGCCCGCGTGGAACTCGTCGATGAACAATCGATGAAGCAAGTAAACGAATACAATGATACTGCTTATCTTGAGAAGCCGACTTTGTTCCTGGAGTTCCACGGCAACGAAGCAGGGCTCAAGCAAGATGTGGAGTTTATGGAAGAAATCGTCCAAGGCCATGCTTGCGAAGAAATTGCTTTTGAGACCGATACCGCAGCGCGCAATCAATTATGGGAAGCGCGCCATACTTTGGCTTATGCCTATATCCACGGCTATCCCGGCAAGAAGATGATGGTCACGGATGTCTGCCTGCCGATTTCAGAACTCGCAGGCGCAGTCGGCCATGCGCGTGAAAACCTGCAGGCGCTCGGGCTTCCGGGCGGCATCGTCGGCCATGTCGGCGACGGCAATTTCCATGCCCTCATCATGATGAATATGGAAGACACTGACGAAGTGGCGCGAGCGCAGGAGTTTAATGAACGCATCGTCGAGTACGCGCTTGAGCGCGGCGGCACTTGCACAGGCGAACACGGCGTCGGGCTCGGCAAACAGAAATACCAACGGCAAGAACACGGAGCGGCGCTTGACGTCATGGAGAAAATCAAACGGGCGCTGGACCCGCACAATCTATTGAATCCCGGCAAAAATATTAAAGTGGAGACAAAGGAGACGATTAAATGAAAGTATTGCAATCATTGAGTGCCATTGCTGGAAAGTATTTTGCTGTGTGGGTCATCCTGGCTGCCTTGCTGGCGTTTTTCCTGCCTGAGGCGTTTGTCGGATTCGGCGCCTATATTACGATCTTGCTCGGCGTCGTCATGTTCGGGATGGGCTTGACGCTCAAACCGGTGGATTTTAAGATCATCGCGAAAAGCCCACTGCCGGTCGTTGTCGGCGTAGCGGCACAGTTTCTTGTCATGCCGCTTGCGGCGTTTGCTATCGCATATGTTTTGAATTTGCCTCCTGAACTTGCGGCAGGCCTCGTGCTTCTCGGCTGTGTGCCGGGCGGGACGGCATCGAACGTCATGGTGTATTTGGCAAAAGGCAATTTGGCTTTGTCGGTCGCGATGACGTCTTTGTCGACTTTGATGGCGCCGATCATGACGCCGCTTCTTTTGCTATTGCTTGCGGGGCAATGGCTGCCGGTTGACCCTGTCTCGATGTTCACATCCATCATCCAAGTGATCATCCTGCCGATCGCACTCGGGATTTTTATCCAGCGCATCTTTCCAGCTGCGGTCGCAAAAAGCATCTCGGTCGTGCCGCTCATTTCGGTGGCAGCGATCCTCATCATCGTCTCAGCCGTTACGGCAGCCAATGCGCAAAACGTCATCAGTTCGGGATTCATCGTCTTCCTGGCAGTGTTCTTGCATAACGGTTTCGGCTTGTTGCTTGGATATGTGATTGCGATGCTCATGGGCCTCAGCGAGACAGATCGCCGCGCAATTTCACTTGAAGTCGGCATGCAGAACTCAGGGCTTGGCGTTGCTTTGGCCACTGCCCATTTCAGTCCGCTCGCTGCGCTGCCAAGCGTATGGGGCGCCATCTGGCACAATATTTCCGGGCCAATTTTGGCAACGATCTGGTCGAAAAAACCAGCCGCTGTACCGGATAGACAAAATCCGGAACTTGCCTCTCGTGTCAAACCAGCGGTAGATTCCGGATCCAAATAAGCGAATTAGATATAGGCAAAAACCACCCATCATTTGGGTGGTTTTTTTGAATGAAGGAGAATGAAATACAAGTGGCGAAATTTACCAGATGGAAAACCATCATACAAAAAAGTGAGTGAGACATTGTGGAATTTAAATTGGGAAATGGCACGCTGATGCTGCCGGAGCTTCATATCACGGTGATGGCGGTCATCATTATTTACTTACTGGTCAAATGGAGCAAGGAATTGGAAACCAGCCGCATCAAAATTTTTATCTATTTTCTAGTCGCCGCCTACGCCATGCCGATTCTTTCTTACAGCACGATGGAATACGACTTCCAGCTATGGATTCCCGCCGGCTTCCTAGTAGTGTTCTTTTATATTTACCGAAAAGAACGATACCATCCTGCTAAAATGAAAGCCAGTGTGCTCGGGCTGTTCGTGGCGCTCTATCAGATTGCTGGCCATATGTTCTAAAGCGCAGCCAGGAGTTCAATCAATAATAATTGCTTTGCCTTGTTCACGAAGCGATTGCAGCGAGTCGAGCATATGCTGAATCTGTTCATCGCTATGACGTTCCCAGGCAGCGAGTTCTGCGACAATCTTCAATGGCGCTTTGGAGCGGTAGGAGCGTGTTGGATTCCCTGGAAAGCGTTTGTCGGTCAGGTTCGGGTCGTTCTCGAATTCGCCTGTCGGTTCCACGATGTAGATCCGTTCCGGTAAATGCGTGGCAGCGAGTTCCGCGCCCCATTTCGCTGCTTCGAGTGTGGCAGTGAAATAGATGTAATTGGATTTCTTGTTCTGGAAGTTGGATGGGTTGCGTGCTTCGAGTAAATCCCCGATTGCCAGTTGTGCTTTCGTTCCGTGGAAGAAGGGTCCAAGGTCCAAAGTTTCTGTTGATTCATTCATCATTTCGCCTCCAATATTCAGTCTAGTATCCTGAGTATAGGGGAGCCTTTGCCGAAAAAATAGACTGCAAATAATTTTTTCTTTCGCGTATACTATATAGTAGAGAACAAAGCCGGCAGCCCGATTTTTCATTATTGCAATGAGAAATCGGGCTATTGTCATGTCTGCCGATAGCTGCCGCTTCATTCGTTTAACCCCTTCCTCAGCGGGTAGACATGGATATATGTTTTAACTACTAAAGAAGAGGTGTTCACGAATGAAACATGATGTGACAATCAAACATAAACTAGGACTTGGCACAGCGCCGCTCGGCAATATGTTCCGGGACGTACCGGAAGACGAAGCGATGGCGACCATCGAATCTGCGTGGAATGAAGGCATCCGTTATTTCGACACTGCGCCGTTTTACGGTGCGGGGCTTGCAGAACTGCGGCTCGGTGAGATCTTGCCTTCGTATAACCGCGACGAATATTTATTGAGCACAAAAGTCGGCCGCATCGTGCTGGACGAAGAAGAAGAAAAAGAAGGCCTATTCGAATTCGGCCGCAAAAATAAAATCCTGACCGATTACACGGAATCAGGGACATTGCGTTCGATCGAAGACAGCTTGAAACGCTTGAAGACGGACCGTTTGGATATGGTTTATGTGCACGATATCTCACCGGACTTTCTCGGCGATGAATGGGTCACGAAGTTCGATGAAGCTCGAACAGGCGCATTCAAAGTGCTCGACCGCTTAAGAGACGAAGGCGTCATCAAAGCGTGGGGGCTTGGCGTCAATACGACGACACCGATCGAAGTCGCACTCGAACTCGAAGAAGCGCATCCTGATTTAAGCTTGTCCGCAACACAATATACCTTGCTTCAGCATGAACGCGCACTGGAACGCATGATGCCGCTTGCTGAGAAAACAGAGGGCGGCCTAGTGATCGGTTCGGCGTTCAACTCAGGCGCTTTACTCGGCGGTGATCATTTCGATTACGCGGAAATCACACCGGAAATCAAAGAGCGGGTAGCTCGTTTCAACGACGTCGCCAAAAATCACGGCGTGCATTTGAAAGATGCCGCCCTGCAATTTTCAACGGCCCATCCAGCAGTCAAAGCGGTCGTCACCGGTTCCACACGGCCAGACCGTATCAAGGAAGACTTAGCCGCCATGACAGCTGACATCCCGTCTGCCTTTTGGGATGAACTCGTCGACAAAGGCCTCGTTTCACTGAAAGCGGTATTGCCGAAAAAATAGTCATAGGGAATGACAAAAGGTTCCGGTCTGCTGGCCGGAACCTTTTTGTTATGCATGAAACAGCAGTTTGTGTAAGAATATGCGTTTATTGCTGAATTATATTAGCTTTAATTTTACAAATATACCATTTGCTATACTATGGACTAGAGACAAGAACTGGAGGACAAGAATGAGAACCTCGGCTAACTTATCAACAATAGCATTTTTATGGATCATCATTTCCTTATTAGCTGGCTGTGCCACTGTCGGGGAAAGCCCAGAAACTCTCGTAATGGAACACCGGGAGGAATATGAAGGGGTACTCGTTTCAAGCACTTATACTTCGGCCAAAACCGCAGGCTATGAAGAAACATTTATCGAAGGACCGGAAAAAGCCGATGAACTGATCGACCGTTTGAATGGAGAAGAGCTGATTCAAGCGAGTGAAGCGGAACTGCAAGAAAGGGCCGATCTGCTCGAGCAGCCTGGCAGCTACCGGATGATGCTTTACAATATGCCGGCAGCCAATCGCACAGATGAGCATATGTATTTAATTCACTTCTATAAAGATGGAACGATTCAAGTGGATCAAGAAGGCATTACGTATTTCCTCTATAATCCTCCGGAGGATTTACTGGCGCAACTGAAACAACAATGGAACATCAGCTTTTAAGACAAAATAAACTGCCCCGGGCGATTAGGTATTTTCCTAATCGCCCGGGGCAGTTTTTAGTTAGCTGTATTGTTTTTAGCTCTGTGGTGCGTGGTAGATTTCTTCAAACGGCTGGACGACGACAAAGCCGTTGCCGGAGAATTTCATCTGCACGGATTCTCCACTGCCTCTGCCGAAAAAGCTCTTCAACTGTACATCTGTGACAAAATCTGGTTCCAAACTGCCCGACCAGGCAACAGTTGCGTTTGGATCGGTGAATACCGGCGTATCGGGCGTAACGAGCAAAGTGAGCGGCTCATAATGAGAGGTGAAGGCGACGAGGCCATGGCCTTCTAAGCGGACATTGAACAATCCGCCCGCCATCATTCCGGCAACGCGGCGCATCAATTTGATGTCCCAGTCGAGTCCGTCTTGAAACGCAAGCAAGTCGTTGCCGTTGATGAAGATACTTTCGCCTTCAAGGTCCAAAATGGTGATTTTCTTGCCGCTGTCTGCGACGTACAACTTGCCGTTGCCGTTCGCTTTCATCAACTGTGCGCCTTCTCCGCTGAGCGCTTTTTTGACGAATTTCCCGAGGCCGTGCTCGAGCATGCCTTCGCGCTCGAATTTGATATTGCCTTCATAGGAAATCATCGAGCCTGCCTTGGCCCACACTTGGCCGTTCAAATTCACTTCGAGCAAGCGGTCCGTTTCGAGTTCGAAAAAGTCGCGTGCGCTTTCTTCTTGTTTGGTTTGCTGGACAAATTGCTTAATGGAATACTTCGACATGAATGATTCCTCCTTCAAAATGGATACTATCCTATACGGACAGACAGCAAAATCGTTTCGTTTTGACGAAATGTACTTTCAGGTTAATTGTTGATTTTCAGTAATGGAAGGAGTAAACTGGCGGAGAATGAATGTTCATTCCGCAACAGAAGGAGGAGTTTTCCAGATGCCGACATCCACTACTAAACGAGAAGATATTCTCGACAGTGCGCTGACCTTGTTTGCCGAACGCGGTTTTGATGCCACGACGATCCCGATGATCGCGACCGATGCCAAAGTCGGGGCCGGGACGATTTATCGTTATTTCGCTAATAAAGAAGTGCTCGTCAATACCTTGTTTCAGCATTATGTCACTTTGTTCAAGGAGGCGCTGGAAAAAAACTATCCTGAGGAAGCGGGCATTCGTGAGCAATTCCATCATCTATTCCAGGGGATGATCCGCTTTACGAACGAGCACGATCATGCCTTGTATTTCATTAAAACCCATACGTCCGCTTATTTTTTGGACGCTTCGAGCCGGGAGCAATTCGGCCATTTGCTGATGATCTTCGAAAATTTCTTCGAGGCAGGAAAACAGCACGGCCACATTCGTGAGCTTCCGTCCAAGGCGCTCATCGCCATTATTTTCGGCGGCTTTTTGCAACTCTATCAATTGATCCGCGTGGGGGAACTTGAAGCCTCGGCTGAACTATTGGCAGGAGTCGAGGAAAGCTGCTGGGATGCTGTGCGTCATCATTCCTGATGATGCCAGTTTTTTTCTTGTTTTATAGGAATGAATATTCATTCCGCTTTTAATTTCACAGAAGAGGTGCTAATAAATGATCCAAATGAAAAACCTTCCACAACCGAAATCTTACGGCCCGCTTGGCAATTTGCCATTGATCGATAAAGAAAAACCGGTGCAATCGTTCATGAAGCAAGCCCGTGAACTCGGCCCTATCTACCAATTCCATTTCCCTGGGCGCGCCAGCACGTTTGTATCAAGTGCGGAACTGGCCGCGGAAATCTGTGACGAGACGCGCTTTGATAAAAAGATCGGGCCGGCACTCCAGAAAGTCCGTGCTTTTGGCGGCGACGGCTTGTTTACAAGCGGGACCGAAGAACCGAACTGGAAGAAAGCCCATAATATCCTGTTGCCGAGCTTTAGCCAGCAAGCGATGAAAGGCTATCACGAGAAAATGATCGACCTTGCGTCACAATTGGTGCAGAAATGGGCACGGCTCAATCCGAACGAGGAAATCGATGTGCCGGATGACATGACGCGTTTGACGCTCGATACGATCGGCTTGTGTGGATTCAATTACCGCTTCAATAGCTTTTACCGTGAGGATTCCCATCCGTTCATCGAGAAGATGGTGAGGGCTTTGGATGAATCGATGAGCCAGACGCAGCGACTTGGCATCCAGGACAAATTGATGGTGCGCTCGAAGCAGCAATTCAAGGAAGATATCGATTATATGTTCAACTTGGTTGACGAATTGATCGCAGAACGCAAACAAGCGGGCGACCAGGGAGAAGATGATTTGCTTGCGCATATGCTAAAAGGCAAGGATCCGGAAACCGGTGAATCCTTGGACGACGAGAACATTCGCTTCCAGATCATCACGTTCTTGATCGCGGGACATGAAACGACGAGCGGTTTGTTGTCGTTCGCGATCCAGTATCTCTTGAAGCATCCGGAAAAACTTGAAAAAGCCTATACCGAAGTGGACGAAGTGCTTGGCGATGCGACGCCTTCATTCAAACAAGTGAAGCAATTGAAATACGTGCGCATGATTTTGAATGAAGCGCTGCGCCTGTGGCCGACCGCCCCGGCATTTTCCGTCTACGCGAAAGAAGATACGACACTTGCCGGCAAGTATGAGGTAGGAAAAGGCGAAGCGTTCACTTTGCTGATTCCGGAGCTTCACCGTGACAAAAGCGTTTGGGGACAAGACGCAGAAAGTTTCCGGCCAGAGCGTTTTGAAGACATTTCGAAAATCCCGCATCATGCATACAAGCCATTCGGCAACGGCCAACGGGCATGCATCGGCCAGCAATTCGCACTCCACGAAGCGGTGCTCGTGCTCGGCATGGTGCTGCAGCATTTCGAATTGATCGACCACACCGATTATCAACTTGAAGTGAAAGAAACCTTGACCTTCAAACCGGACGGACTGACGATGAAAGTGAAGCCGAGACGAAAAGTGCAGATGTTCCAAACGCCAGCAACTGAAGAACCGGAAGACACCGTAATCGAGCAGCAAGCGATCGATTCGCACGGCACGCCGCTATTGGTGCTTTACGGATCCAATCTTGGAACAGCACAAGGTGTCGCCAGGGAGCTATCGGAAACGGCACGTTTTAAAGGCTTTGATTCGAAAGCCGCCGCGTTGGATGACTATGCAGGAAACTTGCCTACAGACGGCGCGGTCGTCATCGTATCGGCTTCGTATAATGGCAATCCACCGGACAATGCGGCGCGCTTTATGGACTGGCTGGCAACGGCCGATTCCACTGAAGGCGTCACTTACAGCGTGTTCGGCTGCGGCGACCGCAACTGGGCAACGACCTATCAACGCGTGCCGAGCATTATCGATGAACAGCTCTCGGCGAATGGTGCATCCCAGCTTGTCGAACGCGGCGAAGGCGATGCCAGCGAGGACTTCGACGGCGAGCTTGAGAAATGGCAGGGAGCGCTATGGCCGGCACTTGCCGAACGCTTCAGTCTTGACTTGGAAACGAATACGCAAGCAAGCAATCAATTGTCGATGGAATTCATTAGCGGCGTCAGCCACACGCCGGCAGCGCGTGCATACGATGCGTTTACTGCGGTGGTCGCTGGCAATGAAGAACTATTGAAGACAGCGGAACGCAGCACACGCCATATTGAGATCCAGTTGCCTGAAGGGGCAGTGTATAAAGAAGGTGACCATCTCGGCGTGCTGCCGGAGAATTCAAAGGAATTGGTGGAACGGGTGTTGACGCGTTTCGGCTTGAAAGGTGAAGAGCATGTAGTTCTGGAAGGAAGCTCAGGACGTGCGAACCATCTGCCGACAGGACAGCCCGTCCAGCTCGCGCAATTGCTCGCAAGCTATGTCGAGTTGCAGGAGCCGGCGACGCGTGCGCAGCTACGCGAACTCGCGAAAATCAATCCATGCCCGCCGCATAAAGCAGAACTCGAACAATTGGTGGAAGACGAGACGTATAAACGCGAAGTGCTCGCGAAGCGTTTGACGATGCTCGAGTTGCTGGAGCGCTTTATGTCATGCGAGATGGAATTCGAAAACTTCCTGGCCTTATTGCCGGCATTGAAAGCCCGCTACTACTCGATCTCGAGCTCTCCGCGTGTCTCATCAAGCAAAGCGAGCATCACGGTCAGCGTCGTGAAAGGCGAGGCTTGGAGCGGCACAGGAGAATACGAAGGCGTCGCTTCCAATTATTTGGCGAAGCGCGAAGCGGGCGATAAGATCGCCTGCTTTATCCGCACGCCCCAAACCGCCTTCCAATTGCCGGAAAACCCGGAAACGCCGCTCGTCATGGTCGGCCCAGGCACCGGCATCGCACCGTTCCGCGGCTTTATCCAGGCACGAAAAGTATTGAAAGAACAAGGAGCCACGCTCGGTGCCGCACAGCTGTATTTCGGCTGCCGCCATGCACAAGAGGATTTCTTATATGAAGAACAATTAAAGCAAGCCGAGCAGCTTGGCTTGATTGAGTTGCACAGCGCCTTCTCCAGACAGCAGCAAGAGAAAGTCTATGTGCAGCATTTAATGGAACAAAATGCACAGGATATTCTTGGACTGTTGGAACAAGGCGGACATCTCTATATTTGCGGAGATGGCGGCAAGATGGCGCCAGCCGTAGAGGGAAGTCTGATTCTAAGCTATCAGGAACTGCGAGGCGCGACGCGTGAACAAGCGCTGGCGTGGCTCGGTGAACTTGAACAATCCGGCCGTTTTGCGAAAGACGTTTGGTCGGCTTCCTAAAAATGAATCATTTGAGATAAATGAAATGCCACCTTCCATGAAATCAGTCGATTTCGAAGGTGGTATTTTTCTATTTAGGGGTAAAGAAACATAAGGTGGTTTTCAAGGAGGGAGGAATACTAATGAACATCGGCATCATCGGAACCGGCAATATCGCGACCTACTTGCTCGAACAGGTGAACGACAAACGCATGGCGGATGGGCGCATCACCGCTGTGTTTGGCCGCAACGTGGAAGCCGGAACGCGTTTAAAAGAACGTTTTGGCATGGAGTTTTACACCGACCTCGACGAATTTCTATCAACCTCGGTCGATACGGTCGTGGAAGCTGTGACAGTGGATGCGGCGAGGCTGTTTTTGAAACAAGTGGCCGAACGCAAAAAAGACCTCATCGTTAGCAGTATCGGGGTGTTCAAAGACTTCGCGTTCCTGGATGAACTGACGAAACTTGCGGAAACGAACGGCACACAAATCTATCTGCCGTCCGGTGCGATCGGCGGTTTGGACGTCTTGCAATCGGCAAGGGCGCTGGGCGGATTGAAATCTGTCCGGCTTACAACGCGAAAATCGCCGATGTCACTCGGGATGGAGACCGACCGTGAACAAGTGCTGTTTGACGGGACGGCGTTTGATGCGGTGGGCGAATTTCCGAAGAATATCAACGTCGCGCTCGTGCTTGCCATTGCGGGCATTGGGGTGCACGAGACGAAAGTGCGCATCATTGTCGACCCGGAGATTGAGCGCAATACGCATACGGTCGAAGCACAAGGGGATTTCGGCAAGATGCAGCTGCAAGTCGAGAACAATCCGATGGCAGCGAACCCGAAAACCAGCTTGTTGGCAGCCTTGAGTATTCTGTCGGTGCTGCAGAATAAAGATCGTGCTTTGAGGATCGGGAGCTGATTGGGCTCGAAGCAATGTTATTGCATCAAAAATAAAAACAAGCCAGCTTTTGATCAACGATCATTGAGTCGGCTTGTTTTTTATATCTGTATAGAAGGAAAAAAGAGTTGGTTTTTATTGGAGAATAAACCAGTTTAGATCCTATTTACGCTATTTTCTGGTCGTCCTTATTCACTGCGAATACGGATAAATACCATAGAAATCATTTTATTAGAAAAATACATGTTATGCTTATAGAGGACGAAAAGGCTAGTAGGGAGGGTGTTTTGCACTTCTCTGCGCTTCGTGGCGTCCTTTTGCACTGTGCATTTGAGGCAGCCAGAAGGATTGGGCATGTCTAGATCGACGAATTGACAGGGATTGCCGAATCGCCATTTCAGTCATTTTTTCTATTACAGAAGGGAGGTGTTTCAATGGAAAATTGGGCCCGGTTTCTTGAGGTGAACGCTCCTCGCATTTTAGAGTTGACGATTGACCATGCTGTGCTCGTGTCATTAGCTATTTTTGTTGCGCTACTGATCGGAATTCCACTCGGCATTTACTTAACTACGAACCAATACCTTGCAGACACAGTTCTTCAAATCGCTTCCATTACATTAACCATCCCGAGTATTGCACTTTTTGGGGTGATGATTCCGATCTTTTCCTTAATCAACCAGGGAATCGGCTTTGTGCCGGCTTTTGTGGCGCTTGTGTTGTATTCACAATTGCCGATTATCCGCAACACGTATACCGGTATCAAAAACGTCAATCCTGAAATGCGCGACGCGGCGATCGGAATGGGCATGAAAACGCATCAGCGCCTGTTACGTGTCGAAATTCCGAATGCCTTGCCGGTCATCATGGCGGGTGTCCGCACGGCGGTGGTCATGAATATCGGGATCGCTGTCATCGCGGCTTATATCGGCGCGGGCGGTCTCGGCGTCCTCATTACACAAGGCATCAGCAGAAACGACAATTATCTGATCATCAGCGGATCCATCGCGGTGGCGATATTGGCGATCATTGCCGATTCCATTCTACTACTGATTCAAAAACGCTTTACGAAAAAAGCAATAGCGGAGTAACTGCAGAGAGGTGAGTCTATGATTTCATTTAATCACGTAACAAAAAGCTACGGAGAAGAGATAACGGCGATCGATGACGTCGACTTCACAGTTGAACAAGGGAAAATCGTCGTGCTGCTCGGGCCATCTGGCTGCGGGAAAACGACGCTGCTTCGAATGGTCAACCAGCTTGAGACCATCACAAAAGGTGAAATTATCATCAATGGGGAAAACTCGAAAGATTTGGATCCCATTGAGTTGAGAAGAAAGATCGGTTACGTCATCCAGAGCAACGGATTGTTCCCGAATATGACGATCGAAGAAAATGTCATGCTCGTACCGGACTTGTTGGGCTGGAGCAAAAAAGATAAACGCACACGCTTCGAGTATTTGATGAAACTGATCGGCTTGGATGCCAAGGATTACGGCAAGCGCTACCCGCATGAATTGTCAGGCGGCCAGCAACAGCGCATCGGCGTCGTCCGCGCACTGGCGGCCGATCCGCCGGTCATGCTGATGGACGAACCGTTCGGCGCGCTCGATCCGATCATCCGTGACAAGATCCAGGAAGAGTTCCTGCAGATCCAGCGCGAAGTGAAGAAAACAATTCTTTTTGTCAGCCACGATATCGACGAAGCGATCAAAATGGCGGATAAGATCCTGTTGCTGCGCGACGGGGAAATCATGCAATTCGATACGCCTTCCGAAATGTTGGCGCATCCGAAAAACGAGTTCGTTTCCCAGTTCTTCGGCAAGGACCGTGCCATTAAAAGCTTAAGCTTGCACACAGTCGAAAACCTACGGGAAGTCATCGGGCTCGGGCCCGTGGACGAATCCATACAGGATACGAAAACGATCCATATCCACCAGGATCTGCGCAATACTTTATCGATGCTGTTGAATCAAGAAGCCGACCAGGTCATTGTCACCGATGAACAAGGCGAAAACATCGGGACGATCACCATCGACCTGGTCCAGAAATATTTGCATTTTGAAATCAAAGGGAAAATGTCCGCCTCCCAGGAAGGGTGATCCGGTGAAACGAAAAAAAATGATAGGCAATATAGTCAGATACAGTTTATATGCAGCCGTCGCCGCTTTTTTCATCTGGGCGGTCTCGAATAATTATTTCGGCTATATCTTCACGCAGTCGGAGACATTCCTGGTGCTGTTGCGGCAACATATCGTTCTCGTGCTGGTGTCTTCCGTGCTCGCCATCTTGATCGCGGTGCCGGCAGGAATCCTCATCACGCGGCCGAAATTCAAAAAAGCGGAATGGGTCGTATCCAATATCGCCAATCTGGGTCAGACGATTCCGAGCCTTGCCGTTTTGGCGCTCATGATCAGTGTGCTCGGCATCGGCTTTCAAACCGCCGTTTTTGCATTGTTCATTTACTCGATCCTGCCGATTTTCCGCAACACCGTGGCAGGGCTCGATTCGATCGATAAGAACATGATCGATGCGGCAAAAGGGATGGGCATGAAACCCCACCAGATCCTGTTCCGCATCGAGCTTCCGAATTCCGCCTACTCGATTCTTGCCGGCATCCGGACAGCCGTCGTTTTGAATATCGGCACAGCCGCTCTTGCCTATGTGGTCGGAGCTGGCGGGCTGGGCGTCTGGATTTTCACAGGCATCAATTTATTCGATAACGGCTTTTTGATCTCGGGCGCGATCCCGGTCACTTTATTGGCGATTTTGGCGGATTACATCTTGCGCAAAATCGAGTATGTGGTGGTGCCGAAGGGGTCAAGGCGTATTGAGAAAGCATAGCGATAGCGAATAGGAGGAATCAGAAGTTGTGGGCAATTTACTTAAATTAATCCCTTTGCTGATCATCATGCTGATCTTGTCCGCCTGTTCGGGTGTGGCAGGAAAAGAAGTGACGGTTGGGGGCAAAAACTTCACCGAACAATACATCTTGTCGGAAATGACCGCGTTCTTACTGGTCGAAGAAGGATTCAAAGTCAACCAAATGAACAATCTCGGCAGCAGTGTGGTCCGTTCCGCACTCGTCAACGGCCAAGTGGACATGATGTGGGAATATACCGGAACGGCACTCATCACCTATATGGGCGAAGAGTCGATTGCCGATCCGCAAGCGGCTTTCCAGAAAGTGAAAGAGATCGACAGCGACAATGGTATCCATTGGATGAATATGTCCGAAGTCAATAACACCTATGCACTCGTCATGAGAAGCGAGCAGGCGAGTGAGCTTGGGATCGAATCGATCAGCGACCTTGCCGATTACATCAACGAAAATCCAGGAGAGCTGTCGATGGCATCCGATGCCGAGTTCGCCAACCGTTCCGACGGCTTGCCGGGCGTCGAAGACACATACGGGTTTGAATTTGGCTCCGGCCAGGTCAACCAAATGGATCTCGGCTTGACGCAGCGCTCGCTTAATAATGAACAAGTGGACGTATCGGTGGCTTTTGAAACCGATGCCACGATCCGCAGCTACGATTTGGTCGTACTGGAAGACGACGAACAGTTCTTCCCGCCTTACCGGGCAGCGGTGACGATCAATGAGGACGTGTTTGAAGAATATCCTGAAATCGAAGAAATTACTGCCCGTTTGGCAGAAAACCTGAACAGCGATATCATGCGGGAGTTGAATTATCTCGTCGATGTCGAAGGCCAGAGCGTTTCAGTCGTTGCTTATGATTGGCTTGTAGAAAATGGATTTCTAGAAGAAGAATAAGGTTCATCAATGAAAACAAAGCAGAAACCGCCATTCCTTTTCAGGATGGCGGTTTTGCTTATTGGGGACATTAAAATAAAGGGGATTTTGCTTGGACGGAGAAATGCATGTTAACAGACGAAAAGGAGGCACAAGCATTTATGGAACATGTCAAAGAAGGATTCATTCCCGTGACCGGGGGCAAAGTATGGTACCGCATCACCGGCAAAGGACCCGGTATTCCGCTATTGCTGCTTCATGGCGGGCCGGGAATGAAAAGCAGCGACAGCGACCCGTTGAGGCAATTAGGGACAGAGCGGCCGGTCATCCAATACGACCAGCTCGGCTGCGGGAAATCGGAGCGGCCGGAAGATACTTCTCTTTGGACCGTGGACCGCTACGTTGAAGAGCTCGGGCAAGTGATCCGAGCGCTCGAGCTGGAAGAAATCCATTTGCTCGGCCATTCCTGGGGGACGATGCTCGCCGCGTCTTATTTATTTACAAAACCACCAGGCGTGCGCAGTGTCGTGTTCTCAGGGCCTGCACTCGATGCGCAGCGCTGGGAGCGGGACCAGCGCGCTTATTTGAAGCAATTCCCGGAACAACTGCAAAAGACGATCGAGGAGAGCGAAAGCCTGGGAACGACCGATTCAGAAGACTACGACGAGGCGATGATGCAATATTACAAAACCCATATGTGCCGCGTCGATCCTTGGCCTGACGAGTTCTCGGATGATCTCAATCAGCTGAACCCGAATGTCTACAATTATATGTGGGGAGCGTCGGAATTCACGGTCACCGGCACCTTGAAGCATTTCGATGCGACGGAGCGCTTGCATGAGATCGACATTCCGGCCTTGTTTACCTGCGGCCGTTACGATGAAGCGACACCTGAAGCGACAGAACAGTATGCGAGCCTCGTTCCGGATGCGGAATTTCACGTATTCGAAAACAGCTCGCATATGCCGGGGGTCGAAGAACCTGAAGCTTATGTGGAAACCGTGCGCGAATGGGTCAACCGCCAGGAAATGAAGCCGGGTGCGTAAACGGATTAATTGTGAAACTGATGCTATGATAATAACGAACCGCAAGCAATGGCGGTTCGTTATTTTAATGGAAAAAAGCTTTACTGACCAGAGGAGAGATAGCCATGAATGAAGACCAGTGGCAACTAGCAGCGCAAGCATTATCTACTATAACGGTGACAGCACAGCCCGATAATGAACCAGTCGTAATCACTGGCATTGCCGAAGGATTCCGCTGCATCGGCGTTGGGACAGACGCAGCCGTATTCCAGTCTGAGAACTTTCCGGAATATGCATTTAAAGTATACGCCGAAGGCAAAAAAGACAAGCTCGAAGCCGAAGCGAAGGTGTACGAACAAATCGGGCAGTCTGTTTATTTCTCGACATGCTACGGAAGAGACGAGCGCATGCTCGTATTGAAATTCGAGCAAGGCCCGACTTTATTCGATTGTTTGCTGCAAGGCGTGTACGTGCCGGAACAGGCCATCGTGGATGTGGAAAAAGCGCGCGACTATATTCGCGAAATCGGCTTGAACCCGCGGGACATCCACTTAAAAAACATCATCTTGCAGGATGGGCGCGCGAAATTGCTCGACGTGTCTGAGTACATCAAGCCGGGCAACGATTTCCGCTGGGAGCACTTGAAAAAAGCGTATCACGAATATTATCCGATCATCGACGGCAAACCGGTGCCATTCTGGCTGCTCGACACGATCCGCAAATGGTACCACCATTGGAACCGCTATTCCGCGAACTTCGAAGAATTCATGCGCATCGTGTCCAAACAATTGAATTACCGGAAATAATTTAACCAACAACAGGCTTTCTAGAAATTCAAGAAGCCGCATTTTCCAAAGCTTATCGCTCGCTTTCCGTGGGGCGGGAATCGAGCCTCCTCGGCTTGCTCCACTTTCGCTATGCTCAAGCGTCGCAAATGAATGAACTCAGCGAAGCTTCGCTCATTCATTCCCTGCGGGGTCTCTCAAACCCGCTATTCCCACAGGAAAGATAAGGTTGAACTACGTGAGACCTTATCTCTGCGAAGTAATGCGTAGCATTATTGAGCAGAATGTTTTCCGAGCGAATGCTTCTCCAAATGCTTAGATAGAATATTGAATTTTAAATGTAGAAAAATCTCCGTTTAATCTATATCAGCTCATAGACTTTTTTAACATTTTGAACAGGCTTTCCTTAAGTGGAAAGCCTGTTGTTCTGTATAGAAATAAATAAGTGATAATATCCACTCGATTAAATTCAAAATTTTATATATTTTTCAAGAAAATTATTATTTGTATATAATAAGGGGAGGAATGCACTAGAGCGATAGACTTAGGAGGATTCATAAATGGTGAAACGAAATAAAGCTTGGGCGCTGGCAATCTCGGCCAGTTTGGCTGCGATGCTTGCAGCGTGCGGCGGGGAACAGGAAACCGCGACGGACACAGAAAGTGCTTCACAACAAGGCGAATTGGACAGTGTCCAGGAATTGCGCTTGACGACAGGATCTGGGGTTCCGACCATGGATTCCGTAATGGCAGACGATGCGGTATCGTTCACCATGTTGAACAATGCAGGCGAAGGCCTTTACCGGCTGGATCAGCACAATACGGCCATTCCAGCGATGGCTTCAGGCGAGCCTGAAATCAGTGAAGACGGGCTGACCTATACATTTACACTGCGCGAGGCAAACTGGTCTGATGGTACAGCTGTGACGGCGCATGATTTCGTCTTTGCGTGGCAGCGGGCAGCCGACCCGGAAACAGGATCGACATACGGCCCGTATATGATGGCGGGAACGATTAAGAATGCTGCTGCGATTGCAGAAGGCAAGCTGGACAAATCGGAACTCGGCATAAAAGCGCAAGACGACCAAACACTGGTTGTTTTACTCGAGCGGCCGGTTCCTTATTTCTTGTCCTTGATGGCATTCGGTACGTTTTATCCACAGAAAGAAGCATATGTCACGGAACTTGGAGATCAATACGCCATGGATTCAGAGAAACTATTGTCGAACGGGCCATTCACATTAGCGAACTGGGACGCTGCTGCGATGTCGTGGGAGCTTGAGAAGAACCCGGAATATTGGGATGCAGAAACGGTGAAGTTGGACAAAGTGGAATTTAATATCGTCCCGGATCCAGGGACAGGGGTTAATTTATACGAAACAGGCGAAGCAGACCGTGCCGGCTTGGCTGGCGAATTTGCCATGCAATATGCAGAAGATGAGGAAGTCGTGCGCGTATTGAAGCCGTCCGTCTATTATTTGCAATTCAACCAGGAGCGCGAAGGCGAGCCGACACCGCTTGCAAACCCGAAATTGCGCAAAGCTTTGGCGTTGTCTTTCAATAAACAGGATTTGGCTGATATCGTTCTCGCCAACGGATCGATTCCGGCAGATTTCTTGGTCCCAACGGAATTTACATTTGATGCGAATAATGAAGATTTCCGCCAGGTCAACGGGGATATGATGGCATTCAATGCTGAGGAAGCGAAAGCCTTATGGGCAGAAGGCTTGGAGGAGGAAGGGCTGACGGAAGTGAGCTTGGAGTACTTGAGCGGCGATACGGAACTGTCGAAAAAAATCGATGCCTATATGAAAGACCAAATGGAAGGCAATCTGGAAGGCTTGACGCTCGAGGTGAGCCAAGTACCATTCAACGTCCTGCTCGATAAAAACGAAGCGCAGGATTACGATATCCAAAGCACCGGCTGGGGCCCGGATTTCCAGGACCCGATTACATTCCTCGATTTGTTCGCGACGGAATCACCTCAAAACACGATGGCGTATTCCAATGAACAAGTGGATGAATTGCTGGAACAGGCGAACGGCGAACTTGCCTTGAAGCCGGAAGAACGTTGGCAAGCCTTAGGGGAAGTGGAGAAAATCCTCGTTGAAGAAGATGCGGCCATTGCCAATATGTATCAGTTCGGCAGCATGGCGCTGCAAAAACCGTATGTGTACGATGTCATCACGCATCCGTTCACGGGCGACTTCAGCTATAAATGGGCTTATATCTCAGGAAGAGAATAATAAAAAGGAGGATGGCAGCTGCCATCCTCCTTTTGTTTTAGGTATTCATATCAAAATGCGCCTGAGCCGCCGCCACCGCCGCCGACTCCGCCTCCAGTCCCAGCCATTCCGCCGCCGCTTGCACTGGCGCTCGAACTTGTCGTGGTGCTGGCTGAAACGAATACGGCCGTCATAAGAATCGGATTCATCGCGAAGCCAGAGACATCGTTTGCCGGCTCAGCGGCTGTGAAGGCATTCGCTTTTCGCTCGGCCGTTTTCTGGTCGCTGCCGAGCAAGTACGCATAAGCGCGCTGCTTTTCGTCCATCGTCAGTTGCTCCCATTGCTCGCTCGGCAATTGTTCCATAGCGGTTTTCATGCTGCGCCATTCGTAGCGCACCCGGTGGCCTTCTTGCGTGATTGGTGAATAGCCGATCGCAAATCCGAGAGCGAGCATCGCAAGCGTAATAGACAAAGCCATCCATGGCAAGAGCCCATAAATGCCCGAAACGATGGCGAGGCCGATGAAGACCGCGCTCATGATGCCGACCGCCCAACGCAGGCCGATGTGTTTTTCATAAAAGTCATGGGCCAACACTTCGGCTCTCACTTCTTTATTCCACTCGGCTGTCGCTGCGTTATAGTCTTCGTGATTGATTTCATTTTTCGTATAAATTTCAACCTGTTCCAGAGTGAACTCCTGGCCATCCCCGATCGTATCGAATAATAGCCCGATCAGCACCGCTTCGTGCGGATGGTCGGTGTTGCGGTCAGCCAGTGCGAAATGATCTTCCGAGAGTTGGCGAATCTTGCGTTTTCTCATCAAATCCAAAATCGCCGCCGACATGCCGTTCGCCGCTACATAGGTTGGGTTCGTGAAATGAAGCAGGGCGGGGATACTCATCGAGTCTTTCGGTACGAAAAATTCATAAGTGCCACTTTGGACACTCCGTTTGCGTCTCGATGCCTTCAGCCAAGCAAATAGCACAAGCCCGATGAAGAGCGCACCAAGTATCGCGATGGCGGGAATCCCAATCGATTTTACGATTTGCTGGTTGCGGGCAAATGCTGCTGCCTCGTTTTCGAGTTCTTCACGGTCACTAGCGAGCTCATCGCGCACCGTGCCGTCTTGCGCCGTGACGCCAGGGAACAATTCGGATTCAAAAATTGCTCGGATATCCGCATTTTCTTCGGCTGGCACATTGCCTAAATCGAAAATAGCGGTGCCGTCTTCTGTAATGCTCGCGATATCAAACGCTTCGCCGTATCCAAGCGCTTCGGTTTCAGCTGCCGGGGCAGGCGGGATGATCGTAATCGTCATATCGCCATACTCACTTTCATTGCTTGCATCAAAGAACGGCCAGTAAAACTCGGCGCCGTCTTCAAACTTTTCGACAGCCCCGACGATCCGGTAGTTCAACTCGACTTGGATCGAATCGCCATCATTGCCAGAGCGGTAGATTTTGTACAGGCCATCTTCGACTTCCACTTCCAAGTCCCGGCGGCTGTCGCTCGCGGTAAACTCCTCGATTGACGTTCCTTCTTTCGGAATCAAGCTTCTCGTGATGCCATTAAACTCATCTTCGAATTCATATGTGAATTGTTCCGTGACATCTGCCGTGCCGTCTTCATTCAACTGGGCCTCGATTTGCACTTCCGTAATATTGAAATCAACTGCAAAAACTTGGGTTGGAATGAGCAGCAGGAAAACGAGAACGACTAAAGCAATTGCTTTTCTATTTTTCACGATTCATCACCTCTTAATATAGAAGTACGGTTGAGGGGAGAGAAGGTTTCATTTATGAATTGGCATTGAACAGTCGTTAGGAGTTTCTCTAGTTAGCTTTGCAATTTTGGCGGGCGACGACAAGCAACATAAAAGAGGGCGGGCGATTGGGGGAGGGACCCCGAAAGTTAAAGTTCAACTCTTACTTCTGGGGTGTTTTATATGGCGAAATTTAGTGAGGAATTAAAGGAGCGAATCGAACCTTATATTTATTACTACAACAAACGCGTTAAACAAAAAATGGCCGACATGAGTCCGGTGAAATACCGAACTCATGTCAGCCAATTAACTAGATAAACTAAAATTCTAATTTTAAGAAGTCACAACGGCCCAACAAGGCTTTTTAGTTGGGGGCATCCAGTTTGATTTCCCTGGTCCGACCACGGTACCACAGGCGGAAAGTACCGGTCAGAGCATCCGGCACATCTTCGAGATAGGAGGTGTGGATAGGTCGGGCGCGTGTGACCGTCTTGAGGGAAGACAGGCCGAATGCGCGCTGGATGCGATTTTGTGTGATTTCGACTTCGACAATCTTTTCACGTTTAGTGACGAATAAAGTGGAAGTGAAGCCGCCGTCTTTCAACTGGATCAATTCATCGTTCAGTAAATAGCGGGTGTGCAAAAAATCCAAAATACGGGATGCGAATATGACTATCAGCAACAGGATGGAGGCGATCCACCAAGTATCAACGATGCCAAGGAAGTTCGGTTTGAAGTAAAACAGCGCGGCTGTGGCAAACAGCCATAACCAGCTCGGCTTGAGCATGCGTAACCATAGCGCACGGCGCGGCAAACGCTGCATGTCTTCTTGGATTTGATAGCCAGGCAGCAGTTCGGCAACGAGTGCATAGGCTTTTTGTTTCGGCAAAAAAGGATAAAGCGAGCTGATGTTCAAGTCTTCCGCGCCCATGGTCAGGCTACCGGCGCTGATCAATTTCACTTCTGCAAGCCCAAGAACCCGCTTGGAGAAGGATTGCGTAATTTCCAGGGCTTGCACGCGCTCTTTAGCGATCGAAAATGACGCTTCCGACACAACGCCTTTTTTGATGTAGATGCGCTCGCTATCCGAAGAAATTTCGTATTTGCCATATTTGATAAACGTATGGATAATTCCAAACGTGAACGAAGCCGCAATTATCATTGCTACACCACTAGCTATGATCCAAGGTGAACCGAGCAGGCTGGTACCGATGCCGTCCAATCGCTCTTCAAGAGAGATAAATTCGGACACATTATAATAAAGCGAAGCAATCAGCGGGATAAGTAACAAAAAACTGAACGAGGTCATCGATGCTTTCAGCAAATCGCACCGCGTTGGCTGAAAATGGATGACGCGCTGTTCCGGCTGTTTTCGCGAAGATGGCACATATTCAGTTTCGGAGCCATCTTCGGCGACAGTCGCCATGTCCGGTTCCACTTCGAGCATTTCCTTATATTCCTGTACTGCGGATTCCAAGCGCGTCGCTTCTTTTTTCGTCGCAACTTCGAAATTCACGGTGGCGTCTTCCCCGGCGATGCCGGTTTCAAAACGGATCGAGGTCAGCCCGAGCACACGGTGGAAAAAAGACGTGTGGCGGTTGATGTTCTGAACTTTGGAAAACGGGATCGACTGGTCGGTTTTGCTGAAAATGCCGCGCCTTAAATAAAAGCGTTGGTCGTCGAGTGCATAAGTGGACGTAAGCCAATTCAAAATGGCGGACACGATAGACCATACGAAAAACAGCAAAAACGCATAGCGGCCGTAGACGAGGAGCGGTCCATCATTGTCGGCTTGAAGGACGAATAAAATCAAGATGATGAAGATGGAGTTGCGGATCAATTTGCCGACTTTAAACAGAACGAGTGCTGGATGATGGCGCCGATTGTCGGTCATTGTTCCACTTCCTTGATTTTGGCGAACTGGGCGATGCGCTCACGCAGTTCGCCAGCCGTTTCTTTCGGCAGTGCCGGGATGGCATGGCTCGAGCCCATCGTTTCAACGGACAGGGAAGCGAGTTTGTATTTGCGCATCAACGGCCCCTGGGTCAGCGAAACGGCCTGGATTTTGGTCATCGGCACCAATTGCTCGGTGCGGCTCCAGATGCCGAATTGCAAATGCAAAAACTCTTCGTCTAAATCATAGCGCCAGCTTTTAAAGGTGAGCGGCGGGCTGAGGAACGACCACACCAAACCGATGACGAAAAAGATGGCTAGCGCTACTAGCACCCAGAAAATCCAGCTGTACCAATCAAAGCGAAAATCTAAATAAAACAGCACTGCAAGGACGATAAACGCAATGATGTTGAAAATCAGTTCCTCCATGCGCCAATATTTGACTGCATGAGGGGAGAGGGAATGCTGCAGAACGACAGATTGACCATTCATATAAAGTGCACCACCATTTTCATAAGATAGTATTCTATACGTATAAATGGCATTGAAGTTTCACTGATATAGGAAAGTTGACCTTTTAAGGAATAATATGGTAAATTTACGGCCGATTGAATGGATAAAAAGGGTCTTAAAAAGCTTCATTTGAAAACAGCCGATTTAAGGAGGACCATCATGCTTGCAGAAATGTATAAAAAAAGGGAAAAGCTTGCTTATGTCTTTTTGGCGGTTACGTTGCTAGTAGCAGCCGGCTGGCTGATCTTTCAGACGCCCGATAGCAACCGGGAGTGGTGGGATCTGCTATTCTTTTTGCTGCCCTTCGGCTTGAGCGTCGTGATTATAGTTATCAGCCGTTCGCATTACCTTAAAGTGAAAGACATTGAAATACCGCATTCCAACAAGCAACTGCTGGACTTGAAAGAGTTGGTCATTAAAAAAGATGCCGCTTTTGTTCCGAGGCTGTTATTGTTTGAAAAAAGCGGTGGATTTGTCGGCACTGTGGAGATGACGAGCATTAAATGGTGGATGTACCCATTGCTGTTGCGGGACGCTTCGCTTTTGACAGTGTTTCCGATGACATATGCATTTCTCGGCGAGGACGGCGAAACCCGATTGAGCTTCCGGAAAACAGGGTGGTTGAAACAGTCAAAATTGGAGATTTTTAATTCGGAGAATAACATGCTTGGCACATACAAACAGGAAGAATTAAAGGCACTCATCAACATCAAAGGTAAACTATACAATGAAAGACAAGAGCTGATCCTGCCGATTCAGGCATCGGGTTTTTCGGGGAATTTCAGCTGGAATGACCAGCAGGAGAAGCGCTGGGCTCATTTCTATAACGGGATGTTCCCACACGAGTACACGCATCTTTTCAGAGACATGCAAAATGATATTGTGGAATTGTCCGAGGATATTAGTAAAGAAGATAAAATCCGTTTGCTTGCGGTAATCGGATTTTTATTTTTCACACGCATCAAATCGTGAATGCAATAAAGCAATATGGATGAAATCTCCGTAATTTAAAAAGCTATCCGTGAATCCTCTAAGGGTTCATGGATAGCTTTTTCTCTATACGAGTTCGACTGTAATGCTGCCATTATCCGACTGCAAATCCACCGCATGCTCTCCGCTGCCGAACACGCTGTGGCGGTTTTTTACGCCGAATACGGAAACCGTTCCCCAATCTACATTCGCACGAATCGTCGCGTTTTTTGGTTGCGCCTGGCTCTCGACCGAGATGGCACCGTTATCGGTTTCGAGGCTGATTGTGCGGTCGAGGTCCACAGTCGACAAATGGATGCGTCCGTTGTCGGTTTTGGCGCGCACATTGCCCTCGATGTCTCTCAAATCGATGGCGCCATTGTCCGTCGACGCATGAAGTTCGTCTGCCTGGATGTTCCGCAGCTGGAGCTGTCCGTTGTCCGTGCCGACTTTCAGTTTCTTCGCCTGTAACTGTGCCAATTCGATATCGCCGTTGTCCGATTTGACGCTTGCTTGGTCCGCATTCATTTGCGTGAGTTCGATGCGGCCGTTATCCGTTTCGATGGATAAGTGGCGGCTGTCGAGGCGCTCGCCAGTGATCATGCCGTGGTCGGAATCGATTTGGATTTTGTCATACAGTTTCTTCGGCAAGCGGACATCGAGCTTCGGTGATTTCATGCTGCCGGTAAAGCTGAAGATGCCCCATTTTCTCGGCTCTTCTTTCAAGGTGATGACGAGCGTCCGGTTGAGGATATCGACATTCAGCTGCTGGCGATAACTTTTATCGGTAATGTCTGCATGCATCTTGCCGTCTTCCGAAGGGCCGATGGTAAGCATGCCGTTATCAATCTGGATGTCGACTTGATCGAATTTGTCTTCCGTCAGTTCATTCGCTGCCACGCTGCTGTCATTTTGGTTAAAATCAAAGGACTCGATCAGTTCATCGGCGATTTCCTGTGGCGAGCCGAGTTCATCGGCGATTTCGCTATCCGTTTTGCCATCCGCCTGGCCATTTGAAAAATACTCTTTGATGTCCTGGAGAATGTCATTTTGTTCTTCTTTTGGCAATCGTTTCAACGCTGTTTCAAGTTCTTGCAAAAATTGGTTTTCAGTCATTTTGCACACCCTCTTCAATTAGTTGGTTGACTCCATCCGTGAAACTTTTCCATTCCTCGAGCTGCTCCTGCAAATACGTCCGGCCGAGTTCAGTGAGCGAGTAATATTTCCGCGGCGGGCCTTCGCTTGATTCCTGCAAATAAGTGGTGAAATAGCCTTCCTTGGTGAGCCGCCGGAGCAGGGGATAGACGGCGCCTTCCGAGATGGCGATGCGGCTCGAGATTTTCTGAACGAGTTCATAGCCGTAGCGGTCTTGTTTATCCAACAGCACCAGGACACATAAATTCAACACGCCTTTTTTAAACTGGATGTTCAATGGGGTTTCCTCCTTTCACAGCTAGTGTTTTATAAACAGTAGTGATTAATGAACAATATATCATCTAGTATAGTTCAATGCAAGGTACTGACAAGAATTAATTGAAAATTATTTTTTCTTTCCTCGAATCCCTGTCTATAAACATAAAAAAGCTGGTTCCCATTCATTATAAAAATGAGAACCAGCCATGTGAAATTACTTCTATGGAATTACAATTTTAGCAGTAATGAAAAGATTATGGAGCAAAACAACGGAGACTCCAGCGGGAAAGCGAGACAGCTGAGACCCCGCAAGAAGCGAAGCGACTGAGGAGGCTTAGCGCTCGCCCGCAGGAAAGCGTAGTTGTTTTGTGGAATATCGGTTTCACAGAGGTTTTAAGATCTCTTGATTATTCAAAGTCGATTTCCGAGGTCATGACGCGTCCTGTAGGGTGCGGATCAAAGCCGGTGATATTGTCTTTGCCGGCAAGAGATGGTGACGTGTGGACAAGCGGGATGATCGGCGGATCGTCATGCAGGATGACTTGTGCTTCGCGGTATAGTTCATTGCGCTCTTCCTGATCGGTGATGATCCGCGCCTGATCCAATAATGCGTTCAGTTCCGGATTATCGTACTGCGTCGAGTTGGTCGAACCGATATTGTCTCCATGCAATAGCGTATAGATGAAGTTATCGGCATCGCCGTTCATGCCGGTCCAGCCAAGCAGGAAGGTATCCGCTTCGCCATTGATCGCTTTTTCGATATACGTTGCCCATTCAAACGTGACAATTTCTGCATCGACGCCGATGTCGGAAAAATTGGACTGGAGATATTCAGCGACCTTGGCACCGTCTGGCATATACGGGCGCGATACCGGCATCGCGTAGAGTTCCATGCTGAATCCGTCGGGGAACCCAGCTTCAGCCAGCAATTCTTTCGCCCGTTCCGGATCGTAAGCGTACGGTTCGATATCATCGTTATAGCCTTCAACAGAAGGTGGAATGACATTTTTCGCAGGGATTGCCCCTTCGCCGAAGAATGCTTCGACCATCGCTTCTTTATTGACCGCATGACTGAGTGCCTGTCGGACGAGCGGGTCGTCGAACGGTTCATGGGTCAAGGTCATGCCGAGGTATCCCAGGTTGAGCGGCGGCCGGGAATAAAGCTCGAGCCCTGCTTCTTCTTCAATCTGCTCATGGGATTCGGAATCCAAACCAGCGACCAAATCCACTTCGCCGCTCAGCAAGGCATTGAGTCGGGAAGAGTTGTCCGGTATCGTGCGGAAAATGACTTCTTCCAGCTTCGGAAGGCCGTCGATCCAATAGTCATCGTTTTTCTCTAGGGCGATCCGCTCGTTCGGCTGCCATTCCTGGAAAACGAACGGGCCGGTGCCAACTGGATTGCTTCGGTAGTCATCTCCGAACTCTTCGATGGCTGCGGGGCTTGAAATCGACAGCGGCGTCAACGCCAAATCTTTCAATAGTGTCGGCTGCGGACGGTTTAATTGGATTTCGACCGAGAATTCATCGACGGCCGTGACGGATTCGATATTATGGGCTTCATCGCCCGCATAGCCCCCGAACACCGTGCCGTACATCGGGAATTGATCCCCGCTGCCATTCATCCAGCGATTGAAGTTAAAGGCGACGGCGTCTGCATTAAAATCGGTGCCGTCGTGGAACTTCACGCCTTCACGAAGCGTAAAGGTGTGGGTCAGCCCATCATCTGATTCCTGCCATTCGGCCGCAAGCATCGGTTCGACGGTCGTTTCGCCATCCGCGAAAGTCGTCAATGTCTCGAGTACGCTTTGCGCGACGTTTTCGGATTCATTATCCGTCACTTCAGAAGGATCGAGCGAGACGGCATCGCCGCCACGCGCGAAAATAAGCGTATCTTGTTCGGTGGATTCTTCGCTTCCGGAATCACCGCCGGAACAGGCCATCAAGAGAAAAGGGGACATGGTCAACAGGGCAAGAATTTTTGTGGATCGTTTAATCATTGAAACACTCCTTTTATTTGGATAGTTGTTTGCACAACAAGGAAACAACGTAATTCAGTATGTATACGTGGAAGGACGGCTTGAAAAGTGTCGATCGTTCTTGCTATGCCATTCAAACTTTTTTTCGTGTGCCGAGCAGTGAGTTAACAGGATTTTCGTTCAATGGACGACAGAGAATCTAGAGGACGTCTTGCACTAGTATAAAGTATAATCATTTAGTTTTGTGATTATTTAAACAATTTAGTGATTTAAGATCATATAAAAAAGTTAAGTTTTGTAGAAAGAAGAAGGAGAATAAGACATGCAGATCAATACATAGGTTTTGATTTCCATGCTCTCCAAAAAAAGGATGGCGCCAATCCAGTGGGGAATTGGCGCCATCCTTTTTCTTCAATTTCATTTTAACTTGGAAAAGATTATCTCGTCTTGATTTTTTTAATATCGTTTAAATCCACGCCAGTAGCAATCGGTGACGAAGCCGAAAGCGGAATCGCGTATTTCACATCGGCCTGGGTGCCGAGAGGGTGAGGCTTCAGTTGAAAGTGATCGATGGCTGTACCGATCGTGTGTGCTGCCGATTTTAATTTGGGATCCACTAAAGGAATATAATCGATGGCAATTAAAGACTCGGATACGTCAATGATCCGGACAGCCTGTTCATCCAAAACAGCGGCTAATTGAAGAAATGTCCAGTGTTCTCTTGCCGCGATGGAATTGTAATGGTTATGCCCATTTACGTACAATCCAGCGCGCTGCTTTGGTTTCAGCAATTCCCACATCGGAATGTCTGGGGCAATGCAACGTTTTTCTTTTTCGGAGTTTTTGGTTGTTCCATGTACAGGGTGGTGGCCGAAGACAATAAGTGGGCGGTCACCGGATTCATGGACTACATTTTCAAGCCATTGTTGTTGAACAAGATCCAAAGTGCCGCCCCAGTCTTCATAATTTTGTTCCTGGGCGGTATCTAGAAATGCCAATGTTGCATGTTCTGTTGAAATGGTATGAAAACGCTCTTGCTGTGTGATGTGGAGGACATTTTTCCGTGTCATGGCATAGACGTCATGGTTGCCGAGCACATGCACAAATGGTTTTTGATGCTGGCGGATCATGCCATATATATCTTCTAATTCGTCAGCTGAACCAAAATTCGTCAAATCACCAATAGATACATACAAATCCGCCGGAATCGAGAAAAACTGTTCCATGAAGGACTCAAAAAATGACTGCCGATCTTCCCGTATAAAAGCATAGTTCTCTTTTACCGAAGGGAAATGCAAATCTCCAATCACTGCAATTTTCATTCTGTTCAACAACTCCTTCTGCATTTAATAACACCAGTATCTCAAACGGCTGCTAAGCTGCGGTAAACGCAGTGTAAAGAATTGTGAAAGTACGGATTCTGTCCGAGGGCGATAAAAAAGCTACACCTATCCGCCCGTGAGACGTGTAGGTATAGCCCAGTTGAAAGTTACAGAATCGCTTCCGCAATAATCTTATCCAGCTTGCGGATATCGACTTTCTTATTCAAGTTTAGTTTGAAGTTTCCGGCTCTTGTCCAAAGCTGGATTTCCGCGTTGGCATCGAAGGTACCGGCGTTTTCGGTCGAGTACATATTGATCGATGCGAACGGGATGGTGTAAACTTCGACTTTTTTGCCCGTCAAGCCTTGCTTGTCGGAAATGATGATGCGCTTGTTCGTCACGACAGCGGTATCGCGCACGGTTTTATAGGCGACTTTCGCTTGTTCACCGTCCACCAGCAAGTCCTTGACCGAGTCCGGTACATCAATTTCCTGCATGAAAGTCCAGCCCATCATTGCATTTAATTCTGCCATTTGAATTCCCCCTAATCCTTGTTGATATCAGTATGGCATATGTCGGAAAAGCGGGCTATAAAAATGAACGGGCCATTCGAATGATAGTCATACAATTAAATCGTTGCTCGACTTCATTGTAATCACATCTTTCAGCAAGCTTCGCAGCAAATCGGCAAAAACCGCCACGACAGCAGAAGCGAGTGTGCCAATGACTCCGAGCGTGATGATGTGCGTGATGTCATCATCGATGAACAAGATCGTAGCCAGTTCGCCGAGCACAATGAAGAGGATAATCGCAAGGGCGCAATATTTGATGATAGTCAGCGCCTTAAGTGCCGAATCCGAAAAGGCTTCACCGCGGTCAATGTAACCGAGCAGTTTGAAGGTTTGATAGAACGCGACCAGGATGGGGGCAAAGAAGATATAAGCCGATATCAAAAACGGGTATTGAAGAGATGCCGTTTCCGGATGCAGCGCCGCATCCCTTTCGGCCATGCCCGGCAATCCGAATACATATAGCGCCATCACCCCGAAGGTCATCAGCAGCAGAACCCCTTTCAAAAACAGCGTCGCGGCATGTTTAGCTCTCATGGGGATCCCTCCGTTCATGGTTTTTATACTGAACTTAACAGAAAATTTATCGATTATCAATAAATGAATATTGAAAAGCGATACATTAGAGGCTTTATAGTGATAGTTTAATAAAGAAAATATAAGATCGAGGACTCATTATGTAATCAGATTTTTGGCTAGCGAAATATTAGCCTTTACGAAGGTGACAGTAATACTGCGAGCGCTATTAAATTATCAGTACAAATAGGTAGAATTTCTTCGGTGATTTGAATCTTTAAAAGTAGTTGGGGAATAAAAGTTTAGGTGAAGTAAATAAATCGGCACATCTTTTAATTATCTAAGGTGAAGAACTTTTTTAAAAAGTCATAAAAATACATCTAGCTATGTTTTATTAAGGCTAGATGTAAAGTTATAGTGTTCTAAAATTGAGTCAGTGTATTATAAATAAAAGTGTAATTTTGTACGAGTTGTTGCTTTTCATTTTTATTTTCAAAAATTAACCGATCTAAATATACTTCGTTTAGTAAACTTGCCAAGTAGAGTTGCCTGTCAGCCTTTGTATTAATAAAAATTTCAGCAAAAGCATTTAAAAAAACGTGAAGTCCAAAACTTAGTACAAAGAACATACTAAACAAAGCAACTATTAATGTTAAGTCTCCTTCATAGTCTTGATAAATAAAAGTTGATAAGAGAATTACAACGGGGAGTACCAAGTTGAGAAAAGGAATTAGATTAAATGACTTTCTTGATTTACTCCCTGCTATTTCCATTTGTATTGCTAATTCTTTAATTTGAGAAGAGTGATTGATATTTCTTTCTTTCGTAAGAAATTCAAACATAGACTCCTTTTCTTTCGGTCTGGCTTCAATTTCATGGGATAGCATTAATGAATCTATCTTTTTTATTACTAAAAAAAGTCCAATAGATAATAGTAATAAACCAATGATATATACTAAGCGAGCATTTATCATGAAAGCGATAGTATCTGCTATCATTAATCCGATAACAGTGAAAAAAATAAAACTCCATTTTTTCCCTATGATATGGTAACCTCTTTTTTGTTCTAAATTTTTATTATAACGATACTCATAAATTTCTCTTATCAATAGACTCCCTCCAGATAATTATCTAAATTTCTAATACGTATAAGGTTAGAAATAGATTCAAATTAGAAGTAAAATTTTCAAAAAAATTATTCGTGTTAAAAACTCCTCTCAAAAATCTAATCTAATTACCTGTAGCGTAAAGGATGAATTTCTAATAGTGAAATCACATCTTTAAATTCTTTCTTGAAAACTATTATTTATACCTATTGATAATTAATTAACATTTATTAGCTAAATTGGAGGTAATAAAATATGAAGTCGTCGAGTCGAAAAGAAATGATGGACCGCCTAGATTCCTTCATCGGCACTTGGGCAATCGAAGTGTTTCACCCAGAGCTTCAACCAACGTCGATTACCGGAGAGACAAGTTTCGAATGGCTGGACGAGCGCTATGTTATTCAACGCATAAAAATCAACAAGCCTGAATTTCCGAGCAGCATGATCATCTATGATTGGGACGATGCGAAAGGGCAATACGTGCAGCATTATTTTGATTCGCGCGGAGTGACCCGTTTGTATGAAATGAGTTTTGAAAAAGGGATCTGGAAGTTGTGGCGGACCACGCCCGATTTCTCACCGCTCGATTTCCATCAGCGTTTCAGCGGCACAGTGAATAGAGCGGGAAACCTTATCGAAAGTTCCTGGGAACAATCAGCAGACGGTAGTCAGTGGGAGCACGATTTCAGGCTTGTTTATAAAAGAAAAGCTTAATTAGACGAAAAAACAGCTGTCCCTTTAAGGGCAGCTGTTTTAAATTGGCGAATGCCATGATCAGTTGGTGGATCAGCGAACAGTCTTTCAGTCCGCATTCATGCTGTAAGTGTCGGACGTTTCACAGACGGCTTTTAAAATTGTTCAAGGTTTGCTCCATGGAGTTGTTCATCAGTTTTTGGATGATGAGTTTATTGGCGACTTTGCCTACCAATTTACCGGGCAGTTCATAATTCATGTCCAACGAGATTTCGACACCCTTTCCTTCCGGGATGTAGGTCCAGAATTGATCGGATGTGATCGCTCCTTTGACGGTGCCTCTCCATGTATAGCCGCCGCCATCTTTTCCTGTTTCCACGACTTCAACTTCAATCGGCAAGTGCATTCCCAACATCGTGTATTTCATGTCCATGGTCGTGCCGGTCTCACCTTGGCCAACCAAGTTTTCGGGTTCTGAAAGGCCGACGTACCATTGGAACCAATCGTTTGGGTTGATTGCGTAATGGTAAACTTCATCAATCGGCCGGTCAATATAGACGCTTTCTTTGATATTCCACATACCATGCTCCTCCTCATTCGTGCTCCGGGTACGGGAAGTGAGGTTCGAATCAAACTTCGCCTCATAGGTGTTGAAACGATGCGGGAAATCTTTTTGCCGATCACAACTGATGCTAAAACAATCGCCAATTCTTCAAAAAGGATTTGATGAATGCGCAACGATAGAAAATAATACGAGTTCATTGTGAGATAAATTAGGCACTACTATTATATTGGAAAGAGAGCTAAATTACAATTAATTAATAGAATATTCAATCTAATTAGAATGCATCGACTCCTCTCAACTTGGGACAGGAAGGACTTTAAAAACTTCTTCTCGAATATGATTGAAAAGATGGTTTCAGTCCAAACACGCAATGAAAACCATGGCAGGAGGAAACACAATGAAAATATTGATTCTCGGCGGTACCCGGTTTTTGGGCCGATTTCTTACAGAGTCAGCGCTAAAGCGCGGGCATGAAGTCACGCTGTTTAACCGCGGAAAGGAAAACCCTGAGCTTTTTCCGGAAATAGAGAAATTGATCGGCGACCGCGGAGGCGATTTGTCTGCGCTGGAAGATGGCGAGTGGGATGCGGTTATTGATACATGCGGTTTTGTGCCGCGTGTGGTCCGCGAATCGGCGAAGCTTCTCGCAGAACGCGCCAGGCATTATATCTTTATCTCCAGTGCTTCTGTTTACGATGAATTGGAGAGCCCGGGTATCGACGAGCATCATCCCGTTGGCCAGTTGGCCCTGTCGGAAGCGGAAGACATGACGACAGGCATGACCAATCCGCCGAATAATGAATATTACGGCGAGCTGAAATTTTTATGTGAACAGGAAGTCGAGCGGCAATTTCCCGGACGTAGCCTCATAATCCGCCCTGGGCTGATCGTCGGACCATATGATTTCACAGGTCGTTTCAGCTATTGGGTCAATCGCGTCGCAAAGGGCGGCGCGGTACTTGCGCCTGGCCGCAAAGACAAACACATCCAGTTTATCGATGTCCGGGATTTGGCAGAGTGGATCATCCGTATGATCGAACAACAGAACAATGGCGTTTTCAACGCCGCCGGGCCTGAATCGGCTTTGACGATGGAATCGTTTTTAGTAGAATGCAAAAGAGCATTGAACAGCAATGCGGAATTTCTGTGGCTGGACGAAGCGTTTCTTCTTGAAAACGAGGTCGGCTATTGGATGGAACTGCCTTTATGGATTCCGGACAGCGAACAGATGGAGGGCTTCTTGTCGCTTGATATCGATAAAGCACTTAAGGCCGGTCTCGCGTTCCGCCCACTTGCTGAAACCATCCGCGATACGCGTGACTGGGAGCTCGGCCAAAAAGCACGGGAGCGCAAAGCGGGGCTTGATAACGACAAAGAACGCACGGTGCTGGAAAAATGGAAATCGAGAAAAGCCAATACTTGAATATCAGCTCGTTTACGTACCGATCAAAAGACATGCTTTTTTCCGGTACTTCTTCCAAAGTTTAACGGTAATTCATTGCGGGAAACTAAGAGACTGTACTTAGTTAAGCGCAAGTTACTTATTGAATGGAGGAAAAATAACATGTCACAACAAAATACACATGACGAAGCAGTGGAAACGGTTAAAGACCTCATCAAGGATATCAAAGTCGCGATGATGACAACGGTCGTAGACGGCAAGCCCGTGTCGCGCCCGATGCAAACGCAGGAGACTGAGTTCGATGGCGATTTATGGTTCGTAACCTTGAAAGACACCGATAAATATGAGGAGATTGCGTCGAACCCGACGGTCAATTTGGCGTATGCCGGAAAATCTTACGTCTCCGTCAGCGGGACAGCTGAATTTATGGAAGACTTGGAGCGCAAGAAGAAATATTGGAACCCGATTTTTGATAAAATGCTGGAGACTAGCTACGACGACCCGAACGTGGTGCTGATCAAAGTGACGCCGGAAACTGCGGAATATTGGGAGTCGGGCAATACGCTGAAAACGGTGAAGAAGTTTGCGCAGAAATTGACGAGCAAAGATTCCGTAGATGATAATGACGGTGAACTGAACGATACCGTCGATTTCAACAAGTCGAATAAATAATTGAAATCACAGACTAAACAGCATCCGCTTCTAATGGCATGCTGTTTTTTATTGACGGACCATTATGATAAACTTAAAGAAGAAATGGATGATAGTGGAAGATGGATTGAATTTCACAAGGAGGGCTTAAATGAAGAAAAGCTTTGAATTCACACATGAAGGCCGACATATCGTCATTGAAAATCGATGGTTTGAAGGCGAAAAGTTATTTGTGGACGGCCAATTGCAGGATGAAAATCTGGGACTCAGTTTTGGCGGGGAGTTGAACGGCAAACTGAAAACCACAGAAGGCATAAAAGACTTGAAAGCCACTGTCGGCGGTTTTTTCACGATCGAGTGCAAAGTGTTCGTCGATCACCAATTGGCTTACTCCAGCAAGGCGTAAAAAATTCAATAGCTTAATTTGAGATGAGAAAAATTACAATGAAAGGGGTGATATCAGATGGCAATACGTAATCAATTGTCAGCGTCAGGAACAACTCACGCAAAGCTTGTATGGAATGGCGATCCTTTGTGTGGGGCAAGCAAGAATTGAATCGCCCATCACGCGTCATTTCAGCACATGGCTTCCTTATTCAATAAAAGAATCTACTTTATAAGGAGTGTCTTACAATGACGCAAACAGAACAGAACCGTGCTGAGAACAACATCGCTGGCAGACGGGTGGAAGCATTTATCCGTAATGACCAGTTTAACTTTATCAAAAACCAGGCAAGCATTCTGGTCCAGGGCAAGGCGACGAGCAGCGACCGGGAAGTACTTGCTGTGCTGAGGCATTTAGCGCAGGAAAAGGTTTTCGATTTGTTTCCGGCAGCTACTGAAGAACAGGAATCGGTGTTGGGGCAATTGAAAAACATAGCAGATCAAGCGCAAGCCGATGCTTATTTGGAACAGTTGGAACATTATCTTGTGCCGTTCAAACAAGTCTCGCCGGCAGGATTGAAGAAGCTATTCCCGAAAGCGAAAAAACTGAAAGGGCCGAATCTAGAGTCACTGGACTTTAACCGCACATCGTATTTGGGATGGATTGAAAGTTCAAATTTGATGTATTTGGTAACGGAACAAGAGGGGCAATTGCAGGGGATTCATGGAAGCTTCACGCGCAGTTCGAAACAAGGCATCTGCACGGTTTGCAACCGCCATAGCGATGTCGGCATGTTCATCGCGAAAACGAAAGGGTCCACTCAGGATCAATTCATCAAGCGCGGAAATTATATTTGCCAAGACAGCGGCGCCTGCAATGAAAACACCGACAGCTTGGAACGTTTGGCAAAATTCGTCAGACGGCTGCAAAAATAAATGAATCAAAAGCTCCTCTGGCAAACGCTGGGGGAGCTTTTGGTATAAAAAACTTCTGACTTTCAACGGCAGAAGCGGTGTGAAATATCTGGGATGGGGGTACTTTATCTGTAATTACGAACTCTGCCACTGCTGCCGGCGCACCGCATCTGGTTTATGTCAAAACCAATTGTGTTGTTGGAGAGGGTGGGTTCGATGGAACCGGAACACAATAAAACAGCGTTCAGCCTTGCCGCTTCCTGGTTCATGAAATGGGTGTTGAACAATAAAGCGGTATCTGTGCTGATCATTTTGTTATTGATTCAATTGAATATTCTATTGGTGCCGAGAATCAGCTTCATTTTCGAGCCGCTTGTGGCCTTGTTCGGCGTCATGGGATTGCCGCTCATCATGGCTGGAGTCCTGTATTATCTTCTCAATCCGTTGATCGACTGGATGGAGACGAAGAAAATTCATCGCATCGGGGCGATTTCCATCGTGCTCATTGCGATCATCGGCCTGATCGTCTGGGGAATCGCAACATTGATTCCCGTAATCCGTGAGCAGACCATCAGCCTGCTGGACAATTGGCGGGAGTATGTGGACCGTTTCATCGCACAAGTTGACGCGTTCTTCCAGAATGATTTGCTATCGAGGCTCCAGGTGCAGTTGACTGGAGGGGAAGGCGATTTATCGACGTCGATTACAGAACAGGCCGATGAAGTGGTGGGCACGACTGTCAGCGGAATCGGCAATGTCTTCGGAATCGTGTCGACGACTGTGTTGGCGTTGATCACGACGCCCTTTGTCTTGTTCTATTTGCTGAAAGACGGCCATCATCTGCCGTATCACATCATGAAATTCGTGCCCTCGCGCATGCGGGAGCAGACGTATCAGCTGCTGCGTGAAATGAATATGCAGATCAGCCAATACATCCGCGGCCAGCTGCTCGTCGCATTCTTCGTCGGTTTGATGTTCTGGATCGGCTTGAGCATCATTGGCCTCGAATACGCATTGACGCTTGGGATACTGGCAGGCGCATTAAATTTGATTCCGTTCTTGGGAACGTTTATCGCCGTCATCCCGATTGTCGTCATTGCCATTGTGTTGCATTCTCCGTTGATGTTGTTAAAAGTATTGGCTGTCTTCACAATTGAGCAAACACTGGAAGGGCGTGTGGTGCAGCCGCTTGTTCTCGGAAGCAGCTTGAATATTCATCCGGTCACGATCATCGCGGTCCTTTTGACAGCGGGGAGTTTGTTCGGGCTGCCCGGAGTGATTCTCGGTATCCCGGCTTATGCTGTGCTTAAAGTAGTGTTGGTTCATTTGTTCACGTGGTACCAATCCTATACGGGCATGTATGCCGATGATTACAATCCGGCCCCGAAGCCTTTGGTTTCCGAAAAGAAAAAGAAGAAGCTGCTGAAGCGGAAGAAGAAAATGACTTAGTTTTCAACAAGCGATGGAGCGGTCGCGCAGGCAAAAAAATCCCGGCCATGAGAACTTGGCCGGAAGTGTTCTATTATTAGCGGATATCGCTTTTGACGACTGGGCAGGATGGGTCGCTTGTCCATTCATTCATCGAGCCGTCGTATACGGCAACATTGGGTTGCCCGAGTTTGTTCAGCATCAAGGCATTCCAGGTTGCAGCGATACCACCCCCGCAATAGGTAATGACTTTTTTGGTGGAATCGAGTGCACCAGTCTGTTCGAACGCCGCACGCAATTGTTCATCATCGTGTAATGCTTTTGACTGTTCATCCGCATGAACACCGAAAAAGACATTGTGGCTGCTTGGAATGTGGCTGTCTCGAAACTCTTCCGGCGACAAGCTGTCGATAAGGACGGTTTGTTCGTCATCGATGGCTTTTTGGACGTCTTCTTTTGTGGCGAGCATTTCGCTGCGCCGCTCTCCAGTGAAGCTAGCTTTTGGATAAGCTACTTGGTCTGTCGATAAGTCACGGCCTTCCGCTTGCCATTTCTGCAAGCCGCCTTCTAAAATTGTGATTTGGTCGAATCCTTCATAGCGCAGTTGCCACGCAAGTCGCGACGCCCAGTACGAAGCAGCGACTGATTCTCCGACGAGCGCGTTTTGATCATAGACGACGGTACGCGTGCCGTCGCCGATGCCGAGCTCAGTCATTTTGTCGATAAATGAGTCGCGCGGCGGCACCGTGAACGGCAAATCTGAATTGCTGTCCGTCAACTCGCCGAGCAAGTCGGCATACACCGCTCCCGGAATATGGCCTTGGGCAAAAGATTCTTTGCCGGATTCGACATTAGGCGGCCCACCGGCTTCCGGAAATTTCATGAATACCGTGGCATCCACAATCCGCAAATCCGGATCCTCCAAATGTTCTGCCAGCCAGTCGGTTGTCACGATTAATGGAATATCATTCATCTAAGAACTCCTCCTTCACGTAATTGTCTTTACTGTACGCCTTTCAAAAGAACTCCGTCAAAAAATAGGTTTGTAAAGGGGGAAGAGGCCCATGATATACGCAGCGCTGCTTCGCGGAATCAATGTCGGCGGCAATAATAAAATCAATATGAAAGAACTAAAAGAAGCATTCGAACAAGCAGGCATGTCATCCGTCAAAACCTATATCAACTCAGGGAATATCGTCTTCAAAGACGACCGTAATAAAGAGCAAGTGACGCTTGTGTCGGAACAGGCGATCTTTGAACATTTCGGGCTGCGTATCAAGGTGCTGGTGTATTCATTCGACGAATACAGCCGCATTGTACAAGCGGTCCCACTGGAATGGGCCAACGATGAGCACTTGAAAAGCGATGTATTGTTTTTATGGGAACAAGCTGACGATGAACATGTGTTGGCGCAATTGCCCTTAAAACCAGATATCGACCGTGTGCAATACGTGCCAGGCGCCATTCTGTGGTCTGTCGACAGAGGGAATGTAACAAAAAGCGGAATGGCAAAAATCGTAGGCACCAAGCTGTATAAACTGGTCACCGTCCGCAATGTGAATACCGTCCGGAAGATTTATAAGCTAATGAAGGAACTGGAATGAAAAAAATAGCTTTATTATTGATGGATAATTCTGATAATATTGAGGTGATACAAAATATGGAAGTGGAGGCGATAAGATGGAATTGGCAGGCAAAGTGGCAGTAGTGACAGGCGGGGCTTCCGGCATCGGGCTGGCGGCAGCAAAAGCATATTTGGCGAAAGGCGCAAAAGTGGTCATTGCCGACTTCAATGAAGAAGGCGGCAAACAGGCGGCAGAGAGCCTGAAGAATGACGGCGATATCTTATTCATTAAAGTGGATGTGGCAAACGAGGATTCGGTGAAGAGCATGATCGATTTCGCGATCGATCAGTTCGGCACAATCGACCTGCTCGTAAGCAACGCCGGCATCGGCGCGCTGACGGAAACCCATGAGCTGAGCTATGAAGATTACCATAAAGTCATTGCAGTCAATCAGGACAGCATCTTTTTCGGCGCAAAGCACGCCATCCGCCATATGATGAACAATGGAGGCGGCGCCATCATCAACACCTCCTCGATCCTTGGAAGTGTCGGCGAAGGAGCAGCATTTGCCTATAACGCATCAAAAGGCGCGGTCAACCTCATGACGAAATCATTAGCGCTCCAATATGCGCCGCACGGCATCCGCGTCAATGCTGTCGCGCCGGGTTATGTCGAATCCGGCATGGTCAGCCGTGAAGCGCTCGGCGAAGAATTTTATGGGCAGCTGGTCAGCAAGCATCCAATCGGCCGTCTCGGCAATGCGGATGAAATCGCCCATGCGATTATTTTCCTCAGTGAAAATGATTTCACCACCGGCACGACGATTTTGGTCGACGGCGGCTATACCGCGCAATGAGGAAATGAAATAGCAGTATTCAATAACACTTGTGCTTTGGATTGTCTGTCCAAAACACAGGTGTTTTTTTGATTTTCACTGTAGCCCTGGGAATTGTCATGAGCTAATGGCGAGCAGAAAATAGGTGAGGCGAAAGAAGGGTTTCCTTAAAATACATAAGTTCAGAAAACACAAAGGCCCTGCAGGTGATATGATTAGAAGATATGATCGACAGCGAAAACACGGAAAACCAGCCGGGCTATTCGGCTTTTTCAGTTTGGCAGAACAGGTGATGACAATGGCAACGCAGACAAATACATACCAAACGTCCATACGTTTAACTAAAACCGCATCGGAAAAGATGAGAGGGTTCGGCATCAGCGAACGCTCATTTTTTATGGCGGACAAACCGTTTCAGGTATTTCTTGAACGCTATCCGTCGACTGCGGATGGCTCTCTTTCGGTTGCGTTATTGTTCAACGCCGAAGAGACGGGACGGTTGACGGAGCAGGCATCAGGGCAACTCGCTGTGCTTCATTGCGTATTCGCGAACCATCAATTATTGGTAACCAATGTAACGCTCAGAAAAGCCTACCAGGCACTCGGCACCAATTGGCAGCGTGAGGAATCGATCCGGTTCAACAACTCGCGCGATCCCGTCCCGGTAGCGTTCATGAACTTGATCAACCGGATGACACCGGCGAAAGAACGTTCGGATTATGTGAAAAAACGCATTTCGAGCTGGGAAGGCTATTTGAAGATCCAAGAACAGGGCATGGACATTCCGGATGTCAAGACGGGCTATTCGAATTTGGCCTTCAGCCACGATTTCAGCCGCATCACCTTGACCGGTTGCCGCATGGATGAGAAGGAATGGAAAAACCTGCGCAATTTAAGTGTGCGCTTGACCGGAATCGAGGGTGATGTCGGCACGGTCTTCAAGACGAAAAACCGCGCGATCGAAATCGAACTGAATCCATACATCATCAAGCAGCTGCGCGAAAAAGCGCATGCCCTGAATAAAAGAGAAGTCGTCTTCAGCAATTTCGCGGCACTTAGCCAAATCCGGAGATTGCGCCAAGGCTTCACCAATCTCGAGAAGGGCCTTGCAGTCAACCCGCAGCTCGACCGACTATTATTCGAGGAACGGCCGAATGTAGCGCCGCTAAAAGAGCTGCCAAAGCTCGAGTTCCACAACCGCTTGAATGACTTCCAGCAGCAAGCTGTGACAGGAGCGATGTCAGCGGAAGATCTCTACGTTATTCAAGGGCCTCCCGGTACCGGCAAGACGACGGTTATTTCGGAAATCTGCCTGCAAAACGCAAAAAAAGGATTACGCACGCTCGTCGCTTCGCAGTCGAATCTGGCCGTCGACAATGCGCTCGGGCGCTTGCTTGCACACAAAGATATCCGCATTTTGCGCGTCGGACGCACCGAAAGCATCGAAGAAGACGGCCAGAAATTCATCGAAGAAAACGTCGGACAGTATTGGAAAGACCATACCTTAAAAGAAATCACGGCGCAGTTCGAGGCGCGTAAAGCCCGCGAACAAGAAGTCGCCCACAAGCTTGAAGAAACGGAACGGGCCTATGCAGAGGTGCAGCCGGTTTTTGAAAAATGGAAGCAAGCTGTAGAAGATAAAAAGACAGCCCAAGCGAAACAGCGCGAATTGCAGTCGAACATTGAACCATTGCAAAACAAAACACGGGCAGTCGAACTTGAACAGCATCAAGCAATAAGCCGCAAACACAGCATCGAAGAGAAAATGGGCGCCCTGCAAGCGGCCATCGATCAAGCGCAAAGCTTGCTCGATAGCGGACATGGTCCCGAATGGTTCGAACAGCAACAGCAGAGCGCAATCGAAACGATCGTGCAGCTCAAGCGGGTGCGCGAGACCAAACAACTGAACGAACAACTCGATTCACTCCGCAGAGAGATGAAATTAATCGAAGAAAAGCGCGACGAAGTAATGGCGAAAGCGCAGGAACAGCAAGCCGTGCTCGAGACAGTCGAGGGCATGAAAAAAGTCGATAGCTTGCTTAAAGTGATGAACGAACAACGAATAGAAGAAGTGCCGGCGATCACTTTTTCACTGAGTAAACTTGACATGATCCGCGACAAGATGGCCGAGCGTAAAAAACTTGAAGCCTATAATACAAGTGTCACGTCGGCGATTGGCTATGTCGAGAAAATGCTTGCGAGTTCTGGCATTGATGCGGCGCAAGTGAAAGAACGCGCCTTGTCGCAAGCGGAATCGTTCACCTCAGCCAATATCGATGAGTTTCTTGAAAAGCTGCGAACGATGCTGAAAAGTTCTCAGCACATCGATTCGGGCGTTCTCGCGAAGGCGCTGAGCGGATTATACAAACGGCAAAACGACGTGTGGCGCAGAGGCGCGATGCTAAAAGCCGCCGACATTTATATCGAAGAATCCAAACGGGCATTCGGCCAATTAAAAAAAGCGCTTTGCATGGAACTTGAAAAGCACAGACAGCGCTATTTGGACTTGGACGAACGGGGGCTTGAGCAGTTCGAACGGCAGCGGGAAGAACATTCACGCATCGAACGAAGAGTGGCCAGCTTGTCCGTTTCAATCGAAGTGCCGGCAGATATCGAACAGGCGATTGCCGACCGGCAAACACATTTGACGCAGCTCCGGAAAGACCAAGCGGATTCCGCACGGGCGGCAGCGGATTTGGAGCAACAGCAAGCCCGTTTGCTCGATGAACAAACAGCATTTGAGAAAGCCGAACAGCGAATCGTGGAGATTGCAGCGCAACTTGACTTGGCGATGCGGCGTCTAACAGAGAAAGAGCAGGAACTTCAAGCTTTGGAAACCATCCTTTCAACGGATCCGCAAGCGGCGTACGAAGAAACCGCGAAACACCTCGCCAGTTTGTCATTCGATGTGGAATCGCTCAAGCAAGAGCAGAAAAACTTCCCCTTATGGCAATCGGTGCAGAAGCAATGGATTGGGCTGCTCGAGTCGGCGAACGAGCACGATTTGGATGAAATCCGCAAACTGTATATCAAACACGCCAATGTCATCGGCACGACTTGTGTCGCATCGGCGCGCAAGGATTTCCAAGACAATTATCCAGTATTCGATGTTGTCATCGTGGATGAAGTGTCGAAAGCGACCCCTCCGGAATTATTATTGCCGATGCTCAAAGGCAAAAAGGTTATTTTGGTCGGCGATCATCACCAACTGCCGCCATTGCTCGGCAACGACACTTTAGAAGAGACTTTGGAAGAAATGATCAAAGAAGATAGCGGCTTCGAGGAAAAGCGCGAACTTGAGAAATTGCTCGAAGAATCACTGTTCGAACGCTTGTATAAGAATCTGCCAGAATCGAACAAGACGATGCTCGCCATCCAGTACCGTATGCACAAAGACATCATGGAAACGATCTCGCCGTTTTACAAAGATGAGAATGTTAAATTACAATGCGGCTTGGCAGATTCAGACACCGAACGCGACCATTTTTTGGAGTCGCCATCCGTCAAACGACACAACCATTTGATGTGGCTTGATTTGCCGAACGAACCGGCTTATTTTGAAGAACGCATGAGTGGCGGGAAAAGCTTGTACAACCCGTCGGAGCTTGAAGAAATCAGCCGCCTGTTGGTGGAGCTCAACGATGCGGCAGCCGAAGCGAAAGCGGCCGGGCGGATCCCGACGGACGAGCTGAAAACGGTCGGGGTTATTTCGTTCTACGGCGAACAAGTGAAACGGCTGCAACGCATGATCGACCAGGAAGTGCGCTTGCCGCATTTATTGATCCGCACGGGCACCGTCGACCGTTTCCAAGGTAGCGAAATGGAGGTCATTCTCTTAAGCATGGTGCGCAATAATCACAATGAACGCGGCGATATCGGCTTCGCGAAAGATTATCGCCGATTGAACGTGGCGTTGTCGCGCGCCAAGCAATTACTCATGTTGGTCGGCAGTTCCGCGATGTTCACGAAGCGTGCGAAAAAAGAACAGACGAAACGGATGTATCAGCATGTACTCGATGTGGCCGAACAAAAACAAGGCGTAAAAGTGCTGCAAAAGGGGTGAGCAAGTGGACAAATTGAACAATAAGCTGCGCGCAGAATTGGCGTCGAACAAGGATGTGACGATCCTTAAAGAACTTTCGTGGCATTTGCCGCTGGTTTCTTATGAAGTGTCGTTTGCCCGCGTCAAGCGGCTCAAAATGGACATTTTAATGAAGATGCTGCTGCTGGCGTTTCAAGAAGCAGACATCCGCCGCCCTGCAGCACTTGCGGAAATGCTGTTTGTTGAAGAGTTGTTCATCCGCGATCTGATCGATAAAATGCACAGCACACAGCTGATCCGCCTCGACGCAAAAGGCTACCGGTTGACCGACAAAGGCCATGGCCATTTGGAGAAAGGCATTTTTGAAGAAGCGATGGAAGGCGGGGAAGCCATCGTATCCTTTAGCGCCGTACATGATAGTTATAGTTTAATGGAAGCTGAACTTGCAGAAGATCTGGAGAAACTTCCTGGCTATCGCTATGCAATTAGCCAGAATGTTAATGAAGGCCGCATTCATGAGCTGCTATCGGAAGAAAAAAACAGTGCAGAAGATGGCTATCAAGTGATCGTCGCGGACGTTTCATCTTGTGACGAACTGTGTACGGAACACATCCCGTGCCTTGAGTTTCAACTATATGACCAAAAGCAGGACCTGTTCTATGCGCGTGTCTGGAATACAAGGCTCGGCACATGGGACGAGATGCTCGAAAAGCAAATCGAAGAAAAGGAACTTATCGAATGGCGGAAAGCACTGGAACATGTGAAACCTTCCTGAAAAATTGCTTCAAACTTTTAATTTCCGGAAAATGGGAGTACAATAGAGTTTGTTTCTTTAAAGGCAGACATATGGTGCTGCTTTCAGATAATCGATGATGAAAAGGTGTAATGCAAATGAAAAGTAAAATGACAATGAATACTTACATGCCCTTATTTATCTTGGCAGTTGCCATGTTATGGGCGAAAACTTATATCGCGCAAAAAAACCAATTCACGCTTGAAGTAGAAGGGGCGCTGCAGGAATTCCTGTTAGCGATCAACCCGCTAGGATCAGCACTGTTGCTATTGAGTTTCTCGCTGTTCTTTAAAGGAACGCGGAAATACTGGGCACTGCTGGCAATTTACCTCGGCATGTCGATCATGCTGTATGCAAATGTCGTCTATTACCGGTTCTTCAGTGATTTCATCACTTTGCCGACTTTGTTCCAAACGCAGAACTTCGGTGATTTGGGCGGTAGTGTCCTGACCTTGATCCAGCCGATGGATTTCCTATTCTTTGTGGATGTCTTGCTTCTCGGTGCATGGGTAATTTCCAAGCGGACGCAAAAAGACATGAGCACAATCAAAAAGAGAATGGCCTTGCCGTTAATCGCAGCGGCTTTATTGATTTCGCTCTTTAACCTGTCACTCGCGGAATCGGACCGCCCCGATCTTTTGACACGTGGCTTTGACCGCGCATACATCGTCAAATATTTGGGGATGTACAATTACGCCCTGTATGACACGGCGGAGACCTTGAAAGCCTCTTCCCAGCGGGTAATGGCGGACAGCGATGACAATACGGAAGTATTGAACTATACAAAATCCAATTATGCGAGCCCTAATGAACAATATTTCGGTGCAGCGGAAGGCATGAATGTTGTCTATCTGCACTTGGAATCGTTCCAGACCTTCCTGATGGATTATGAACTCGAGGGCGAAGAAGTCACGCCGTTCTTGAATTCGATGATGGATGACCCGAACACATTGTACTTCGATAATTTCTTCCACCAAACGGCGCAAGGCAAGACTTCGGATGCCGAGTTCATGCTGGAGAACTCGCTGTTCGGATTGCCGAAAGGCTCCGCGTTCATCACCAAAGGCCAGAATACGTATCAATCGGCGCCAGCGATCCTGAAAGACCAAGGTTACACCTCGGCTGTATTCCACGGCAATAACGGGACTTTCTGGAACCGTTCTGAAATCTATAAAGCGTTCGGCTATGACCATTTCTTCGATATCGAATCGTATCCGAATACGACAGCCGCCGACATGGCAGAATATGGCTTGATGGACAAGCCGTTCTTCGAGCAGTCGGCCCCGATTTTGGAGTCGCTGCCGGAGCCGTTCTACACGAAATTCATCACCGTGGCGCATCATTTCCCTTATAAAATGGACCAGCAACTGGCGACCATCGGAAAAGGGACGACAGGGGATGCGAGCGTCGATAATTATTTCCAGACGGCGCGCTATGCAGACGAAGCGATCAAGCAGTTTTTCGAACAGCTTGAAGCGTCGGGCCTCGCGGACAATACGATGATCGTCATGTACGGCGACCATTACGGCATTTCCGATAACCACAACGAAGCGATGTCTGAAGTGCTGTCAAAAGACATCACGCCGGTTGAAAACGCCAAGCTTCAGCGCGTGCCGTTGTTCATCCACGTGCCGGGAATGGAAGGCGGCATCAACCATACGTATGGCGGCCAGATCGACCTGTTGCCGACCGTGATGCATCTGCTCGGGGTGGAAACGCAGAAATACGTCCATTTCGGCACCGATCTATTGTCGGAAGAACATGAAGAACTGGTCATGTTCCGAAACGGCGATTACGTCAGCCCCGGTGCCTATTCGATCGGTGAAACATTCTATGACCCCGAAACCGGCTTGCCGCTGGAAGGTGAACAAGAGCTCGAACAAGCGGAAACCTTGAAGCAGCACGGAACATATGAATTGCAGTTGTCAGACGGAGTGGTCAATGGCGATCTGTTAAGGTTCTATACGCCGAAAGGATTCACGCCGATCGACCCGTCGGATTATTACTACCAATCCTCGACAGATATAAATGAATAAGAAAAAACATGCCCGCTAACCGAAAATCCGGTTGGCGGGCATCTTTTTTTAGAAAACAAATAATATATTGCATACGTCAGAATAGTGTGATAAATTTAACGAAACAATAAATGAAGTGTAAACTTCAGAAAAACATAAAAAGATGCCTAAACTTTAAGGGTGATATTATGAACATAAAGGAATTAATCAACAGCCATTTTAATAAGTTATCGAAATCACAAAAAAAGGTGGCAGCCCATGTGCTGGATCATCCGCGGCAAGTCGCACTGAAATCAGCGCAGGAACTGGGTGCAGAGATACAAGTCAGCGAAACGACAGTGATCCGCTTTTGCTATAGCCTGCAGCTAGGTGGATATACAGAGTTGCAGAAAATAATCCGTGAGCAGTTATTGAACCAGGAAAGCAGCCTGGCTGCTTATCGGCAATCGAAGGTGGAACTTCAAGAAGGGCCGCATTTTCTCTCACAGGTGATGGAGCAGGACAGGCATATGATTGCACAAACGATGGCCGGAATACAGGAAGAGGAATATGACAAAGCGATTGAACGCCTCTCTTCTGCAAAGACGATTTACGTCTTGGGCATGCGGTCTTCTTTTGCTGCAGCCAGTTGGCTGTCTTATGCACTGACACTTGTCAGGCCGGATGTACGGCTGATTCGGCCAGAGTCGGAAGACGTTATCCAAACGGTCAGTGGAATGGATGAAGACACGGTATTGGTCGTTATTTCGTTTCACCGTTACTTGAAAGAACCTATTCACATTGCGGAGCTGGCAAAAAAGCAGCAGAGCTTTATCGTCGGCATCAGTGATTCGCAAATAGCACCGATCCATGCAATAGCTGATGTTTTGTTTCCGGTCTATTCGCCGAATAAATCCACTTTGGATGCGACAGCTTCTCTATTCTCATTCATGAATGCAGTGGTTGCGGGCTTGATTGTAGAAGAAAAAGACGGCTTCGAAAAAAGGCAGGAACGCTATCGTGAATTGAATAGCGATTTCTTATTTACAGAAGGGACGGAAATGAAATGAAAGAAGTCATCGATGAAATAAAGCCTAAAGTAGAAGAAGTATTCGACCATCTTCATAGCCATCCCGAAATCAGCTGGAAAGAAGTCGAGACGACCAAGTATTTGAAGGATTTGCTGGAACGGGAAGGAATCGCAGTGGAAACTTTTGAAGATTCGACCGGACTGGTCGCTGTAGTAGGGGAAGGAAATCCTTGCATTGGGCTGCGGGCGGACATCGATGCGCTTTGGCAGGAAGTTGATGGTGAATATAAAGCCAATCATTCCTGCGGCCATGATGCCCATATGACATTAGCCATCGGCACATTCCTTGCGCTGAAAAAAATAGGGGTACCTTCACACGGCCGCCTGAAATTGATTTTCCAGCCAGCTGAAGAAAAAGGAACGGGTGCTTTGTCTTTCGTTGAAAAAGGGATTGTCGATGATGTGGATTATTTGTACGGCGTGCATTTGCGCCCTGCCCAGGAAGTTCAGGATGGCTATGCCGCACCGGCGATTTTGCATGGATCCGCGAAAATGCTGTCTGGCCGTATCATCGGGACGGATGCCCATGGCGCCCGCCCTCACGAAGGGCAGAATGCTATCGAAGTGATGGCGCTGCTGGTCCAATCGATTCGTTCGATCCATGTAGATCCGATGGTCCCGCATTCAGCTAAAATGACCATGTTCCAGTCAGGTGGGGAATCGGCCAATGTCATTCCGGGAACAGCGATATTCAGCATCGACATCCGTGCCCAGACGAATGAGGTGATGGACCAATTGTTTGAGAAAGTGAAACAGGCGATCGAGTCGGTTGCAGAACTCACAGGCGTGGAAATCCCGATCGAAGTCAAAGCGGAAATAGCGGCTGCACAAGTGGATGATACGGCGGTAGAGATCATGTCGCAAGCGATCGGGGAAACTTTAGGGACAGAATATCTAGAACCTCCGATCGTCACGCCAGGCGGTGAAGACTTCCATTTCTATACGCTAAAGAGGCCGGCAGTGAAGGCGACGATGTTGGGTTTAGGCTGCGGGTTGACTCCGGGGCTTCATCACCCGGCTATGACATTCAACCAGGAAAGCCTATTTGGCGGAATTGAAATTCTTGCCCGGACTATCCAGCATACTTTCGAGCGCTTGGAACAAGAGGGGTGATTCAGGTGGAAAAGAAGTTTACGATACGGAAATTGGAAACAAACGACGATATGCGGCTCATCCAAATTCTAGAACGTGAAGTTTGGGATATGGATCCGGTTCCAACGCATCAAACCTTTACTGCTTCCAAAAACGGCGGCATTCTCGTCGGCGCCTTCCATGAAGAAAAGTTGGTTGGTTATAGTTATGGATTTGCAGGATTTAAAGAGGGGAAAGCCTATTTATGTTCTCATATGATGGGCATCCATCCTGATTTCCAATCTAGCGGAATCGGCAGAATGCTGAAGGAAGAGCAACGGAAAGCAGCCAAGGAAATCGGATATGATCTGATCCAATGGACGTTCGATCCGCTGGAGAGCCGCAATGCTTATTTGAATACAACCCGGCTTAACGGAATATGCTCGACGTATTTGGAGAATTGCTACGGGAAAATGGATGATGGGCTGAACAGGGGCCTCCCGACTGATCGCCTTCAAATCGAATGGTGGATTTCAAGTGTCCATGTCGAAAATAAATGGCGCCCTGAAGGCATGCATTTCGAAACCCCTTATCGTACGCATCTGTCGGAACTTGGCCATCCGGCCCTTGAAGTGGATGGCAACGAACTGGAAGGCCGTGCGGAAGCATATGAAGTGCCTGTTCCTAAAGCTTTCCAAACAATCAAGAAAGAAGAGCCGGAGTTGGCGCTGGACTGGCGTTTGAAAATCCGGGAAATTTTCCAAACGCTATTCGCCAGAGGCTATGCCCTTATAGGGGTCCGGAAAACTGAAGATGCTGTCCAATATTATCAGTTCATCCCGAAAGAGATGATTTCATTAGAAAAAGCAGAAAGAGGAGAAGCCGTATGAAAATCATGGAAGTGAATGTGCGAAAACTGAAAATGGTACTTAAACATCCTTTCACCACAAGTTTCGGGACGTTCCAAGAAAAAGAATTTCTTGTCGTCGAAGTGAAAGATGAAAAAGGCAATTCAGGGTGGGGGGAATCGGTTGCTTTCCATTCACCCTGGTATAGCGAGGAAACGGTCGAGACCAATCTCCATATCATCCGTGATTTCCTTGTGCCGATCGTCTTGGAGAATGACATCATTCACCCAGAAGAAGTGAATGGGCTGTTTGCGCATTTGCGAAAAAACAATATGGCGAAATCGGCAGTTGAGGGTGCGGTTTGGGATTTGTACGCGAAACGGGAACAGATTCCACTTGCCCAAGCATTGGGTGGCCAGCTTGAGAAAATCGAAGTCGGCATCAGCATAGGCATTAATGAGAATATGCAGGAGCTTATCGAAACAGTCCGCGGATTTGTGGAGGAAGGCTATAAGCGCATCAAAGTGAAAATCAAGCCGGGCTTTGACGTTGGCGTGATGCGGGAATTGCGCAAACAATTTCCAGACGTCCCGATGATGGCTGATGCCAATTCAGCATATCGCCTTGAAGACACGGAATTACTGAAAGAACTTGATGAATTCGGCTTAACGATGATTGAGCAGCCGCTCGCATCAGACGACATTATCGACCATGCAAAACTGCAGTCACAATTGAAGACACCGATTTGTCTGGATGAAAGCATACATTCACTCGAAGATACAAGAAAAGCCATTGAATTGGGCAGTACGAAAATCATCAATATTAAAATCGGCCGTGTCGGCGGCCTGACGGAAGCGAAGAAAATCCATGATTATTGCCTCGAAAAAAATGTGCCGGTATGGTGTGGCGGAATGCTGGAGTCTGGAATCGGGCGCGCACATAATGTTGCGCTGACGACTTTGCCGAACTTCGTATTGCCGGGCGATACGGCGGGATCTTCAAGATATTGGGAACAGGATATCATCTTGCCCGAAGTGACGGTGGAGGACGGTTATATCACCGTGCCGAAAGGAAATGGCATCGGCTACGAAGTCGACCGCCAGGCATTGGAACGCTACACGGTAGACAAATGGCATTTCTCGAAACAGGAAGAACCGGTCCAATAAAGCAGGAATAACATTATGAAAAAGCGGGGGGAAGAATGATGAAGAAGAGTTTTCAAATTGGTGCTGCGTTCATCGGCGTTATTGTGGGAGCAGGATTTGCATCTGGCCAGGAAGTATTGCAGTTTTTCACTAGTTTTGGCGCGTGGGGTATTTTAGGGTCGGCCATTGCAGCCGGATTGTTCGCATTTCTGGGCATGAATTTGACTCAACTCGGAAGCCGGTTGCAGACGAAATCCCATGAAAGTGTGGTTTATCATATTTGCGGAAAGTATTTCGGAACTGCAGTCGACTTTATCATTACATTCTTCCTTTTCGGTGTAACGGTGGTCATGTTCTCGGGATCAGGCGCAATTTTTGAACAGCAATTCGGCATTCCGAGCCTTGTCGGCAATATTCTAATGGCTGTTTTGGTCATCGGCACTGTTTTGCTCAATGTAAACAAAGTGATTTCACTCATCAGCCTATTTACACCGATCCTGCTTTTGGCTGTAATCGCATTGACGGTTTATTCGCTGGCGGTGTTCGACTTTTCGACGGCTGATTTCGGGGCAGCTGCCGGAAGCCAGGCAGCTCCACATTGGCTGCTTGGCGCTTGCCTATACGTTTCTTATAACCTAGCTGCAGGCGCAGCAATGATGACGGTTATGGGAGGCACGGTGAAAGATGAGAAAGTTGCAGGATGGGGCGGCCTGATCGGAGGACTCGGGCTTGGGCTGTTGATTCTCCTGATCAATGTCACTATGCTGACGCAATTAAAAGCAATTGCAGCCGTGCCGATGCCGACATTGTTCCTCGCGAACAATATCAGTCCGGTGATGGGCACTCTCATGTCGGTCATCCTCTTGGGCATGATTTACAATACAGCCGTTGGAATGCTATATGCTTTCACGGCGAGATTGGTAAAACCGGGCACTCAAAAATTCAAAGCATCTGTTGGCATCTTTGGAGTGGTGGCATTTGCTTCAAGCTTTGTCGGCTTTGTAACCTTGGTTGGCACAGTCTATCCTGTAATGGGTTATTTGGGCTTTGTGCTAATTGCGGCAATCGTGATTGCTTGGTTCCGGACAAAAAAAGCGGCAAAACAGAAAAAAGCGGCAAAAGTTTTGAGTTTTTAATATGTTTCTCCAGCATGACAAGTGAATGTTATCTCCAAGAAGCTAGTAAATAAAGCCGGAATGGATATCACTTTTCAGTGATGCCCATTCCGGCTTTTTCAATCAAGAATGATCACAGATATCGTTCTATAAAATTTCATGCCTCACAGAATGGATATTATAAAAAGATATCCAAAACACATCATAGGGTGGATAATGAAAATAGTAGTATTCGGGTAAGCGGGTTGGAAATTCGTTCGGAGGTGAAGGGCTGTGGCGCAGAAACTGACGATTTTCGGAACCGTTGCTGTGCTTTTATATGTTCTCCATGTCATGCTAGGGGGATGGCTATGGGAAGGCTATCGCCACCTCCACCAGCCGATCAGCGATTTGACGGCTCAAGGGGCGCCGGACCGCAGCTTATTGACGGCCATCACAGTTGTGTATGGCATTTGTTCGATTATCTTTGCTGCGAGTGCCTACGCTGTTTTCAAACGCTTTGCGCCAAAAAATTCCCGCATAGGCATGATGGTTTTTCTTGCGATGCATTTGGTTTCCATCACGTATGGTTTGTTTCCGCAAGACGAAGCGGGGGCGCCAGTGACGTTTACCGGAATCATGCATTTGGTGGTCACGGCCTTGATTGTCCCGTTGACGATTGTTGCGCCGCTTCTGATCGGGCTTGGCTTGAGGAAAGTCCATGGATTCCGCAACTATGGGAATTACTCCATCATTACTGGGATTTTCATTTTGATTGCCGGAGGCACGACGGCGATTTTTTTCGCCAACGGCTGGCCGTATTTCGGGCTGACTGAACGGCTCAATATCGGTGCGCTGCAGCTGTGGATGCTGGTGTCGTCCATTAAACTGTTCAACGCCACTATACCGATAAACAAAGGAGATTGACGTTCATGTTCTCGCTTTTCAAGAAAAAATGCGCGGTGTGCAAACACAAAGCGCGTGAACCGCGAAAGTATTTTGATGACCGCAACGAGCCGGTCTTCGTTTGCCGGCAATGCGTGCTGTATGCCGAGCGGCGGGCGTTCCGCAAGCGCGGTGCTTAGAATGAGTGAAAACCTGCCAGTTCGAACGGCAGGTTTTTTTCTTCCAAAGGAATTTTTATTCTCCGCTATAATCAAATGAAGCCATACATATGGAAGGGGAAACACATGAACCATAAAATCGAACTCAAATCCGAAAACCTCCATTCTTCATTCAATAAAGACTATGCATCGATTTTGTCGATTCAATCAGGCGATACCATCGAAGCCAAGACGCCGGATATCCAGTGGGGCTACTCGGCTCACGCAGGGGAAGAGCGGACAATCTACAGCTCGCGAGAGAACGAAGAAACGCTGGGCCATCCACTCATCGGTCCGATTGCGGTCGAAGGCGCGAAGCCGGGGATGGTGCTCGAAGTGCGCATCAACGACAATGTGCCTGGCTGGTACGGGCGCAATTGGGCTGGCGGCACGCCGGCTTGGCAAAACCAGATGCTCGGCATCGCAGACAGCGAGCGCCTGCAAGTGGACTGGGCGCTGGACCGGGAACAGATGACCGGCACATGCACCTTGTCAGGAAAAGAATTCAGCGTCGCCTTATCGCCGTTTCTCGGGCTCATCGGCCTTTCGCCAGGAGAAGCGGGCACGCACCGGACATCGCCGCCATACCGGACGGGCGGCAATATCGACTGCAAGGAACTGGTCCAAGGTAGTTCGCTGTTCTTGTCGGTTGAAGTCGAAGGGGCGATGCTGTCGTTTGGCGATGGGCATGCTTTGCAAGGCGACGGCGAGAATTCCGGGACAGCGATCGAATGCCCGATGGATTTCGTCAGCTTCACCATCATCCTTCACGAAGACATGGAACTCAACATGCCGAAAGCGAAGACACCTGCGGGCTGGGTGACGTTCGGCTTCAATGAAGACTTGAACCAAGCGGCGGCGACCGCACTTGATGAAATGGCCGGTTTGATCCAACAGTTTCATTCGCTATCGAAAACCGAAGCAGTGGCACTTGCGAGTGTCGCAGTCGACTTGCACATCACACAAATTGTCAACGGCGTTAAAGGGGTGCACGCCATCTTGCCGCACGGTGCAATTCGTTGAACAATATAAAAAATGCCAGGAAAGAGGAAATTCCTCTTTCCTGGCATTTTTCTATTAGACGACCCCAATCAAAACGGAGACAGCGAGCAAGACGATGCTGAAGCCCCACATGATCGGCAGAGAGTAGCGGATATGGCGGCCCATCTCGAGCCCGGCCAAGCCAAGTGCGAGCCACAGAGCAGGTGAGAACGGGCTGACGAACGTGCCGATGATATTGCCGATGATCATCGCATACGCAGCTGACAGCGACGACACGCCAGCGCCTGTGACGACTTGCTCGACAATCGGGAACAAGGCGAAATAGTAGGCGTCGGTGCTGAGCAATAGATCGAACGGGACGCCGAAGAATCCAATGATCAAGTGCAGGTAAGGAATGACGAATGCCGGCAAGATCGTCACCAAATCACTGGCAATCGAGTCGAGCATTAAAGTGCCTTCCAGGATACCAAGGAACGAACCAGCCGCCAAAATGATCGCAGCCATGAGAAGGGCGTTGGGCGCATGATCTTTGATGCGGTCCATTTGGTCTTTCATGTCTGGGTAGTTGAGCGGCAAGGCAATGCTGACGCCGATCATGAAGGCAAGGCCGGCAGGAATGACGCCCCATACGAGCACGCCGATAACAGCGAGTGCCAAGAGAGTATTGGCCCATAAGAGCTTTGGCCGGCGCAAGGCAGCAGCTTTTTGTGACTTTTCATCTTGAGCCGTCACATCGAGTGGGTCTGCTTCTTCGAAGATTTCTTTATTGAAATCACCGCGTCTAGCGATGAGGCGCTTTTCGCGCATCGCGAGCAATACGGCCAGGGCGATCAACAGGATGAGCCCGATCACTTGGACTTTGATCAGCGGGCGCCATAATTCAGTTACGTCCATGCCAAGAACAGCAGCGGTGCGGCCGAGCGGTCCAGCCCACGGCAGCATATTCATGATGCTCGCCGAAGTACCGACCAGCAATAGCAGGAGATAAGGATTCATTTTCAAACGCTTGTAAAGCGGAAGCAGTGCTGGGATGGTGATCAGGAAAGTGGAAGCGCCGGATCCATCGAGTTGTGCCACCGCAGCGATGACGACGGTGCCGACTGCGACAGCGATGACGTTTCCTTTAGAGACAGCGATCATTTTATTGATCAACGGGTCGAACAAACCGACATCTTGCATGATGCCGAAGAAAAGAATGGCGAAGATGAACATAATGACGACGCTGATGACCGATTCGACGCCGCTGTTGAAGAAGTCGCCGATTTCCGCAAAGCTGAAGCCTGCGACAAAGGCAGCCACAATCGGCACGAGCACAAGTGCGACGATCGGCGTGATTTTATTGCTGATAAGAAGTGCCACAATGATGATGATCGTGAATAAGGCAATAATGCTTAACATACTGGATTCCCCCTAGTTGCAAAGTAGCGCGGAGGATTATTTTGTAAACGCATACATCTTGGCGTAAAAAATAAATCCCCCGGTTCAAGTTATAAATAACAACTTATCACAGAGAGATTTGAAAAATAAGATTATTCACTTAAGGCGACTAAACAGCGTTTTGGGGGTTTTGTTCATTTTGTCCACGGGACATAGCGCCGTTCAGGACGGCCGATTTCTCCGTAATTCAATTGCGCTTTCGCTTCATTGCTCGCCACCAGATGCTCCAGGTAGCGCCTGGCGGTGGAGCGGCTAATACCGACCGCTTTGCCGGCCTCCATGGCATTGGCCCCTTCAGGTGAAGAAGAGTTCAAAAAGTCGCGGACGCCGTCCAAAGTCAATTGGTCGATGCCTTTCGGAAGCTCTTCGCTGCTATCTACTGTTGGGACTGCTTGTGCAGCGCTTACGCCAAACAAGCGGTCGAGCTCGCTTTGCTGCCATTCTAGCGGCTCGGTGAGTAACAGACGCTGATCGCGGAAGCGTTCCAAGGCTTGCGCGAACCGTTCGAAGTCGACAGGTTTCAATAAATAATCAAATACGCCGCCGCGAACGGTTGCTGCAATCGTTTCAATTTCATTGGCAGCAGTCACCATGATGATGGCGATTTGAGGATAGTTAGTGCGGATTTCCCAAAACAGTTCCAGCCCCGAGCGGTCCGGGATAAAGACATCGAGCAAGATCAAATCAGGAAGCGGCGATGCCTTTTCTAAATAGGCTATGGCTTCGTCGCCTGTTTTAGCGATCGACGCGGCTGCATAGCCAGCGATTTGTCCGGCCAGTTCGGCGTTGATGCCGGCTACGCGGAAATCGTCTTCGATAATCAATACGTGAAGTGGTGCATTCATGGTTATATTCCTTCTTTCGGTAAAGTCAGCACAAAACAAGCGCCTCCGAGTTCACTTTCTTCGATCAACACTTCGCCGCCTGCCGCTTTGGCGAGGCGATTCGTCGTACTCAAGCCGAAACCGCGGCCAGCAGCACTTTTCGATGATGTGCCTTCACTAAAGATGTTATTCGCGATTGCCGGGGAAATCCCAGGGCCAGAATCATCGATTTCAAAAATGATGTCATCGCCGATATCGGTGAAGGTCAGTGAAATGAGCCGCTCCGACACAGGCTGTTGTTTGACAGCCTCAAAGGCATTATCGAGCAGATTGCCGATGGCGGTCAATAGGGCTTGGCGCTGCGGTTCGGGTACAGCTTGCTGGAGGCTGCTGTCCTCGCCGATCGACAGCTGCACTTGCTGTTCGCGGGCTTGATGGATCTTGCCGAGCAATAAGCCGCTGATGAGCGGATCTTTCACTTTGCCAATCAGCTGGCGCGACCATTCGAGCTGGATATGGTGTTCGGTCCGGATGAAATCCAGGGCGTCTTGTCTTTTGTCCAAATGGAGCAATCCGGAAATCGTGTACAGTTTATTCGAAAATTCATGAGTTTGGGCGCGCAGCGCATTGGCGTATTGCTTCACTTGCGCGAGTTCTTTTGCCAGCTGGTCGATTTCTGTTTTGTAGCGGAAAGTCGAAACCGCCCCGACCAGCGCCCCTTCAAAATAGATTGGGCTTGAGTTGACATAGACGGGATGCTCACCGTAAAGCCGTTCCTGGTCGAAATGGCTGGTGCCATGCGCCAAAATTTCAGGTAGGTCAGAAGAAGGCAGTACTTCGGTGACCAGTTTGCCGATCAATGCCTGTTCGTCTTTCGCATCCCCGAACAGCAGCTGCTTTGCCTGGTGATTGAGCAAGGTGATGTGCCCTAGGCGATTAACAGCGATGATGCCTTCGTGGGTAGATTGCAGAATGGTTTCTTTTTGGAATAGCAGATGGGCAATCTCTTCGGGCTCAAGGCCATGAAGCTTGCGTTTGATATAGGAAGCAATGGCGATTGCCATCAGGAAAGCGACAGCGCCGATGATGAGCAGCATAAGCCAGACTTCCTGCGTATAATCGCCGATTAAGCTTTGGACATCGGTCGAAAGAAAGCCGACCGAGACGACGCCGATGATTTGCCCGTCGGAATAGATGGGCACTTTCGCGCGCAGCGAATCGCCGAGTGTGCCGGCCGCTTTAGAGACGTAAGATTGGCCTTCATTAAGCGCCCGTTCATTGTCTTCGCCGACCATTCGCCCGCCGATCTGTTCAGGGTTCGGATGGGAATACCGAATTTCGTCGCGGTTTCCGACCACGATAAACTCGGCTTCGGTTGCTTGCAGAACGGGGGCGACGAGCGGCTGGATAATGGCTGCCGGATCTGGTGCATCAAAGGCTTCGATAATATCGGGATTTAAAGCGATCGCTTCTGCGACACTGAGTGCTTGTTCCCCGAGCTGGTCTTCGGTCACGGTGCGCACAAAATAATTCGAAAACAAACCGATCACCAAAAGCACTGCCGCAATCAGCAGCGCGATCAAGGCGACCATTTTGGTTTTTAATGAAAGCACACGGATCGGTTCATCGTTCCAGCTGCGCTTCTTGAATGTCTTTTGTAGAAACATGGGGCAGGCTCCTTGTGGATCATTTCTGTAGCCATCATACCATAGCCAGCAAGTGGTATAGGAGACAGTACCAGCAGGCGGGCAGTCAAAAAGCCTTGCCCAATCGATGGGCAAGGCTTCTGTAGAGTTTACATCTTGATGGTAACGCGTTTGGTCAACAAGCGCATCAGGAAGAAAAGGATCAATACCAGGAAGGACGATCCAAGTGCTGTCAGCCAAAAATTCGCTTCGAGCGGATCGTATGGCAGCCATTCCATTGCATCGGCCGTAGTAGGCTTCCATAAGTAATCATTCAGGCCGAATACGACGAACGACAAGGCAATAAACCCGAAGCCGGCGATCCAGCCGAAGCGGTAATAGCCAATGCTAATGAGCCAGCCTGCTAAATAGAAAGTCAAAACGTTCAGGAATAGCGCGATGGCAGCGGAAATCCAGCCGCCTGTCTCTTCAAAGGCAGAAGCCGTGTCCAAGGTGACAGGCAATGCCATCGTCCCAGCAAGAAAATGTTGAATTCCGTTGATGACGAGTGGGACAAGGGTGACGAATAAAGACAAGCCGACTGCAGCCATGGCCGTGCCCGCGTAGGAATCACGTCGGCTAAGGCCTTGCTGTATGTGGCGGCCCATGAATACATACACGGTCATGATCCCTACCACCAACATGAAAATGTTTACAGAGTATTGGGAGAAGACGAAGAAACCTTCAATTTGATTGGTATCGCCGTTCAGCCAGAACACTCTTACTAAATGAATCACGAGAAGGATAGAGAAAAACCACAAACTCCATTTGAACATATCGGAAAAGACAGCGGCTGAAACTCTTCTATAGCGCGGGGATGTCATATTAAATCGCCTCCTCGGTTAAATGGATAAATAGGTCTTGAAGCGAAACCGGACCGATTTCGAGTCCCATCGAATGCGCTTCTTGTCGTTTGGCATCATCGAGAACGCCATAGACCATGACGGATTTGGTCCCGCCCAGCTGCTGTTCATTCAAGCGTTTCATTCCAGATGTGAATACATCCACCTGCTCGGCCGATCCCGTGATGGACGCGCCATGCGATGACACGGTTTCATAGGGTTCGTTCAATAACAATTTGCCTTGGTCGATGATGACGACGTGGTCGAATAAATAATCCATTTCAGATACCAAATGGGTCGAGAGAATAAATGTCCGGGTGTGTTCTTCCTGGTCCTTCAATATCTCTTTATAGAAAATCTCGCGTGCCGGTGCGTCCATGCCGAGATAGGCTTCATCGAATATAGTGATTGGTGCGCGGCTGGCAAGCCCGATAACAACATTCAACGCAGACTGCATCCCTTTGGATAATTTATTGACCGGTTTATTGACCGGAAGTTTGAAGCGCTCAATCAATTGTTCTGCATAGCCCATATCAAAATGGGGGCGGTAATGGGAAGCCAGTGCGATTAACTTTTTCGCTTTCTCGGTTTCTTCCTTATAGTCCTTATCGTAGACGAACGCCACTTGCTCCATTTTCTCAGGATTCTCGAACACCGGGGAACCATCGACAAACACTTCGCCAGACGTCGGTTCCCGGAAAGCGGCAATCAACGATAGCAAGGAAGTCTTGCCGGCGCCGTTGCGGCCGATGAGCCCATGGATTTTCCCGGCTTCGAGTGTCAGCGATACATCTTTCAAGGCTTTGAACTTCTTGAATTTCAATGTTACGTGATCGAGCTGGACTGAAGCTGCCATCATGCATCACGCCCTTTCGTGGATTTAATCAATTCGATGATTTCGGCTTCCGTAATGCCGAGTTTTTCGGCTTCCTGTACCAGGCCAGTGACGTAATTATCGACAAATGCCTTTTTCCGCTGCTGAACCAAAGTTTTCTTTGCGCCTTCTGCTACAAACATGCCAATCCCTCGCTTTTTAAATAGTATGCCTTCGTCGACAAGTTGGGTGATGCCTTTGGAAACGGTTGCGTGGTTGATCTTGTAGAAATTGACCAATTGATTCGTCGATGGGGCTTGATCGCCTCCTTTCAATTGATCGTTGACGATTTGGTCTTCGATCAATTCGCGAATCTGCAAAAATAAAGGCTTCGCTGAATCGGATGGGTTGACCATGAAAACACCTCCTGGGTGATTGGGTAATATGGTTATATACTTGTGTGTATAACCATATAACTTTATTTTTAGAAAGTCAACTGTAATATTTCAAAAACAGTACCAGAACTTAAAATTCCAATAAAAAAAGAAGGGCAGTTTCACCCTTCTTTTTGTTCGATCGTATTCTTTTTATTGAGTGCTTCGGCTAAGGCGTCTTCTGTCGAGATGCTTGTCAGTTTCACATTCGAGCGATAGGCTGCGCGCATGATCAAGTGGCCAGAGACAGGGGCAGTCAAAAAGACGAAAACGATTCCGAGCAGCAAACGCACGCTAACGAAATTTTCGCTGGCCCAAAAGAAAATAAATGCGCCAATGAGCGATAGGAGAACGGCCAGCGTAGCACTTTTTGTCGCGGCATGCGAACGGGTATAAGCGTCTGGAAAACGCAAGATGCCGATGGCGCTAATGACGGCCATCACGCTGCCGATCAAAATAAGGAAAACGCCGATATATTCACTAATCGTGCTTATGTTCAACAATATCGCCCCTTTCTACAAACCGGGCCAAGGCAATGGTACTGATGAACGCCAAGATGCCAACGACCAGGATTACTTCTAAAAAGACATGGGTTTTTAAGAACACTGAAAACACGGCAACGGCGGATATCAAGTTAACGCCAATCATATCAAGTGCGACAACCCGGTCTGGCATTGAAGGGCCGCGTATGATGCGGTAGAGCGCCAACAAGATGGCAAGCACGAATAGGCTAAGGGCAATGGTCAAGATAATGTAGATCAATTTCGCGTCACCTCCATAATAGCTGTCTCGAACGTTTTGATGGAACTAAGCAGGGATTCACGTGATTTTTCCACATCCATCGCATGGATATAAAATGTCCTATTATCCGGCGAGACTTCGAGAATGACGGAACCAGGGGTTAAAGTCAGCAACAAAGCCAAGGTTGTCAGTTCGTAATCGCCTTCCATGTTATGTTCATAAGTGAAAATCCCAGGCTTAATATCCAATTTAGGGCTCAGGATTTGTTTCATGATGGAGAGGCTTGACTGGAACAGTTCACGAATGAAAATCAGCAGCAATTTAAGCGTGAAATAGACCCGGATTAAGTAGAATTTGGTGCCAAAAAAGCGGTGCATCAAAAAGATAATGCCGAGGCCAATTAGATAGCCGGTTAAAAATGTCGAGAAATAAAATGCAGTCTCGTCCATTAACAAGGTCCATAATAAGCCGATCATTATATTCAACAGAAACTGGGCGGGCAAAAGCGTTCACTCCTTTCAAGCATCAGGGTTTATTGGAAGTCCTCGGTTAGCACGGCATCGATATAAACCTGCGGATTGAGGAGCGTATTGGCAGCATCAGATACGTACGCCGACAAGCCTTCCGCGCCCAAGCCAATGCCGATAGTCAGGGCAACAAGCAATAAGCAAGGAACTAAAAAGCCGCGGCGCAGCGGGACTTGGTCGTCTTTGCTGACAATGGTCTCGCCCCAAAAGCAATTTTTGAAAATCTTTAGCATGGAATACAGGACGAACAGGCTTGAACCGAGCGCAATGGCTAGTAGCAGATAAGAGCCCGAATCGATTGCGCCTTGAGAAAGAAGGACTTTGCCGACAAATCCACTGAGTGGGGGAATCCCTGCAAGCGAGAGCATGGCAATGAAAAATGACCAGCCGAGAATCGGATAGTTTTGGATAATGCCGCTCATTTTGCCAATTTGAGCAGTGCCTGTCAATAAAATAATCGTGCCGATTAGCAAGAACAACAGCGCTTTTACTACCATATCGTGCAGTAGATAGAAAATGGCGCCTTCGATAGCATCCGGGGTGGCAATGGCAAGCCCCGTCAAAATAAAGCCGACCGCAATGACTACGTTATAGGCGGCAATTTGCCGAATGTCGTTATGGGCGATGGCACCGATGCTGCCGCCAATTAAGGTCAGCACTGCCATAACGGCAATGATATTATGGGTCGTCTCAGGTTCATGATAGAACACCAGCGTGAACATGCGGAACATGGCGTAAATACCGACTTTGGTCAGGAGAGCGCCAAACAATGCCGAAGTCACAACAGGCGGGCTGCTATAAGAACCTGGCAGCCAAAAGTACAGCAAGAGCCCGGCTTTTAAACTGAAAACGATCAAGAACACAATGCTGATCGTAGTCAACAAAGGCTCTTGGCCATTTTCGGCAACGCGCACCGATAAATGGGCAAAGTTTAAAGTTCCAACAGCACCATATAAATAAGCAATGGCGATGAGAAAGAACCAGGAAGAAACGATATTGATCGACACATACTTAATGGCTTCCCGCAGCTGACGTTTGGAACCGCCTAAAGTAAGCAGAATATATGATGACAAAAGCATGACTTCAAAACAAACGAATAAATTGAAGATATCACCGCTCAAAAATGAGCCGTTGATGCCGGCAATCAAAAACAAGACGGTTGGATAGAAATACATCGTCACCAATTCCTTATCCGTCGAAACGAGAGCATGGAGCAGGCAAATGACTGTCACTACAGATGATGTCAGAACGAGCAGGACAGCAAAGGAATCCGCTACAAAAGAGATGCCAAAAGGCGGCGTCCATCCGCCAAAATCGATCCGCAAGATGCCGTCAGTTTGAATGGCATTCAATAGATAAACTGCAGCGGCTGCAACGACAGCCATCACTGCGATGCTCGTCCACGCCTGGAGCCTTCCGTATGTGCGCAAAAATATCAACAAAACTCCCGCCAAAATGGGCAGGATCATGGGAATTAAAATAATATTATTCATTGTCGGTACCTCTCATCTCTTCCAAATCGTCTGTCCCGAGTTCTTGATAAGCCCGGTAAGCAAGCACCAGGATAAAGGCTGTAACAGCAAAGCTAATGACAATGGCGGTAAGTATCAAAGCCTGTGGCAAGGCATCGACGTAAGTTTCTGCTTCTTCGCCGAGCAGAGGCGCAGAGCCGATCTTCAGGCCGCCCATCGCCAAAATCATTAGATGTGCTGCGTGTGACAGAATCGCCGTGCCCAAAATAACACGGACGATGTTCCGGGATAACAGAAGATAGAAAGCGACAGTGCTAAGCACACCGACTAGGATGATGATCAAAGATTCCATTCGCTATTCATCCTCACTTATACTTAGAATTATGTTTACGACCACCCCGACTACAGTCAACGCGATGCCTGCCTCGAAAATCAACACAGTGGCAAGTTCCGTTTTTCCGAAGATAGGAAGGTTGAAATAGTCAAAAGACTGCTCGAGAAAATTCTGGCCGAACAGGAGTGGGCCAAGTCCGCTAAGAACTGCGAGCAGCACGCCAAAAGCCGATAGTTTCTTGAAGTCGATTGGGATTGCGTCTTTCACGGTTTCGGTATCATATGATAAAAACATCAAGACAAAAGCCGATGCCAAGACCAGTCCTCCAACGAAACCGCCTCCCGGACTATTGTGCCCGGACAAAAACAAGTAGATGCCGAAGGTCAAGATAATCAACACGACCGCTTTGGCGACGGTCTTCAATATCACATCATTAATCCCCATCAGCTCCAGCCTCCTTTTTCAGCTTAAGGCGGATAAGCGTATAAACGCCAATTCCGGCTATAAACAGCACGAGTCCTTCAAGCATCGTATCGAGGGCACGGAAATCTCCCAAAATGGAATTGACGATATTCTGTCCACCGGCCAGTTCGTAAGAATTTTGGAAATAACCCGAAATCGTTTCAAACAAATCAGCGCTATTGACGGATAGGCCAGTCAATGTGATGACCAAGCCGCCTGCAATGGCGAGACCGGCATTGCGTGCTTTTTTGCGTTTTGGCAGGGGCTCCCGTTTCCACTCGGGCAAATAATTGAAGCAAAGCAAAAACAACGCGGTGGTGACCGTTTCGATGACCAATTGCGTCAATGCCAAATCAGGTGCGCGGAACAACACGAAAAAAATGGAAATCGAATAGCCGAGCACGCCGTTCATCAAAATGGCCGATAAGCGGGAACGGGTGAACAGGATCGAAATAGCCGTGATAATCATGACGATAACCAGCATCAATTCATAGATGCTGATAGGCGCATCCTGTACAAAAGAAATGGATAGCGCATCTGACAACAGCAAGGTTCCGCCAGTAGAAACGACGAAAAACAGCAGGATATAAAAGAAGTATTGATGCAAGCGGCCAGTCATATAAGACCGAGTAACAAAAGAGGCTGCATTTTCAGACGAAGTCAATGCATAATTGTACAGCGCGTTGAATGTCCAGCCGGCTGGTTGGATTTTGAAAATGACTTTCCACCGGTCGAAGGTAATAAATAAGACAGAGCCGATCAATACAATGCCGATAGTCATCAGCAGTTCGGTGTTAACGCCGTGCCATGCATAAATACTGTCTGGCGAAGCACCTGAAATACCAGGCAGCAACTGCTCCAAGGCAGGTTTCAATAAGTGGTCGCCCAGCAAATTCGGCGCAAAGAACAAGCCGACGATCAGTATAGAGAGAATGGCCGGCGAAATCAGCATGCCGATTGGAGGTTCGACAGGACGTTTTTCGACCGCTTTAGAATCGCGGTTGCCAAGAAACGTGCGGAATACGATTATCATGGCGTAAATAAAAGTCAATACGCTTGCAAGCCAAGCGATGACTGGAATCAACCAACCCCATGAAGTTGAAAAAAGGCCAGGCATTGAAGCCGCGTTTAACGAAGCGGTGAAAAACATTTCTTTGCTTAAAAATCCGTTTAACAATGGCAAGCCCGCCATCGAAAAGCTGCCAATGACAGCAAAAGTGAAGGTTACAGGGAGCAAGGCCATCAAGCCGCCAAGCCGGCGAATGTCCCGCGTCCCGACTTGATGGTCAATAATGCCGACCACCATGAAAAGGGCTCCTTTGAAAGTCGAATGATTCACCAGGTGGAACAAGGCTGCAAAAATCGCCAGCCCATACAATGCGCCCGCTTCCGTATTGCCATAGTGAAGGGCGGCTGAACCCATGCCGAGTAAACTCATGATCAAGCCGAGCTGGCTGATGGTCGAATAAGCGAGGAGCGCTTTTAAATCGGTCTGGCGGATGGCGCAAAAAGCACCCCAGAACAGCGTAACAAGCCCGACAATGGTAATCGTCCAGAACCAAGCGGAAGTGCCGCCGAAGATGGGCGTGAAGCGAGCGACCAAATAAATACCCGCTTTTACCATGGTCGCCGAATGCAAGTAGGCACTTACAGGAGTAGGAGCTTCCATCGCATCCGGGAGCCAGATGTGAAACGGGAATTGCGCTGATTTAGTGAAGGCGCCAAGCAGGATCAAGAACATCGCCGGATAAAAAAGCGCATGCTCAGTGAGCTGTCCCATGGCAGCCGCAGTTTCACGGATGCTCAAAGTGCCGGTCATCGCATACAGCATGAGGAATCCTGCGAACATGGCAAATCCGCCAAAGACCGTAATCAATAGTGATTTTTGGGCACCGTAGCGTGAATTTTTCCGATGGTACCAAAATGCGATCAATAGGAAAGACGAAATACTGGTCAGTTCCCAAAACACATACAGCACCATTAAATTATCTGATAACACGACCCCTAGCATGGCTCCCATAAAGAGCAGCAGGTAAGCGTAAAAATGCGGGAATGAATCAGTCGGGGATAAATAGTAGATGGAATAGAGGACGACTAAGCTGCCGACGCCTGTAATCAATAAGGCCATGATCAAGCTGAGGCCATCCAAATAAGCGTTGAAATTAATACCGAGCGAAGGAATCCACTCTACTGAGGTCAAGAGTGTTTCCCGAGATGAAACCATAGGGATTTGAGATGCGAAGAATCCGAACAACAGCACGGGGATCGACAGCACGAGCCAGCCGATATTGAAGTTGCCAATTCGCCTATGAATAAGTGGAATAAGTGCTGCAGCTAAAAACGGTAATAAAATGGATAAAATAAGTAATTGCACGATGAACCTCCTAAACTGAAATCGATACATTTGGGCAAGTGGGCGGATTTTTTAATGAAATAAGGCTTTGCAGAGTTTATTAGAAAAGCAAAAATGCAATATATGCTGTTAAGTTTACAGGAAAACAAAGTGTTTTTCACTTGAGACGCATACATAAATAAGAAATATTAAAAGGAATTGTAGATTTAATGAAAACGGGAGACGATTCTTTCCTTGATTTTTCCGTGAATCCGCAGTATAATTTCATAGTTTTAGATTTCGGATGTGACAGAATACACTCCCAGGAGGGTTTGAAATGAAAAAAATCAGAGGACGCATGGACGAAAGCATATTGGTGTGTGTGTTTTATGGCCCGAATGGCGAGCGTCTCATAAAAAGAGGAAGCAAGCTGGCAAACATGCTTGACTGCCCACTGTATATTTTAACTGTCGATGCTTTGCCATATGATGAGTTCGATACTGAGAAGTCATCTTATGTCGAAAAATGGGGCGAACTTGCTGAGGAGCTAGGGGCAGAAGAATTTATCATCCGTGACAATGAAAAGCGACCGCCGGCTAAAGTGATTGCGGAAGTGGCGAATCAATTCAACATCACCCAGATCATCATTGGCCAAACGGCGAGAAGCCGCTGGGAAGAGATTACAAAAGGTTCCTTCATGAACGTCTTGCTGCGTGAAATCCCGTTTGTCGATTTCCATGTCGTGTCGGTAGCGCGTACAGTCAAAGGCAACGACGGAGACGATTTTGAAAAAGGCGTCCGCTGCTACTTAGTCCAAGAAGGCGAAAAATACAAGATCCATTTCTCTCAAACGAACGACTGCCAAATTGAAGGCATTTTCTTCAAGGAAATTGGAACGGATTTTAACAATGGTATTTTCAAGTTCATGGAAAATAACAAACTTCACCAAGTCGAAGTGGTGGATGATTACATTCAAGATACGGATGAAATCGAAGGCTGCATCAAAAAAGAACCGGCCAAACTCTCGTAAACAAACTTCACGAACCTCATATAACACCATCATCAATGAAAACCGCTTGCCTCAAATGGGCAAGCGGTTTTTTTGTGTCGATTGGCTTTCGTTCAGCACGTGAATGAATGCATCCAGTTCCGTGCTTGATGTATGTCTGGTGAATGAAATTCGGACGAACTTTTTCGCAGCGTCGCTTTCCGTTCCCATCGCAAGCATGGCCGACATCGCTTCGCCGTAGCCGATCTTGCAGGCGGTGCCGGTGGAGATGGCGATTTGCGCACGGTTGCAGGCAAGCATCATCCATTGCCCTTCGTCATGCGGCAAAACCAGTCCTTGGATGAACGGGGATTTCGACTTTATGTCGCCGGTTACGATGACGCCTGCCGGCAAGTGTTCAATCAAATGGTCCTGAAGTTTTCGTGCATATCGATAACTTTCAGGCTGTTCCATGACAGCGTGTTTCGCGGCGATAGTCGCGGAGACGATGGCCGGAACATCGATCGTCCCGGCGCGGAATCCGTTTTGATGTGTTGTTCCGCCGTACACCGATTCCCAGTGGATGGACGGGTCGAGGTAGGCGATGCCGACGCCTTTGGGGCCGCCGAATTTATGTGCTGAACAAACAGCGGAAGCGACACCCCATAAACCGATGTCGACCGGCAGCTTCCCGAAACCTTGAACGATATCCGAGTGAAGCGGCACGCCAAAGCGGCGGGCGATCTTCGCGCATTGTTCGACGGGCTGGACAGCTCCCATCTCGGAGTTGACAAGCTGCATGACGACGAGCGCCGTTTCTTCGTTGACCAGTCGTTCGTAAGCATCCAAATCGACCCTTCCGAAGCAATCGACCGGAACGTATGTAATTTCATAGCCTTGTTGTTCGAGTTCATGAAGCACGGATAAGACGGAGGCGTGTTCGAGTTGTGTCGATACGATCGACCGGCAATGGCCGGGACGTCCTTTTAATAGAGAGCGGATGGTGAGCTGGTTTGCTTCTGAGGCATTGCCGGTGAAATAAATTCCGTCTGGCCGCACGTTCAGGAATTGCCCCCATAATTTCCGGCACGATGCGAGATAGTCCGCTGCGAGAGATCCTGCATCATGCAAGCTTTGCGTATTGCCGAATGCATTTGTCGCCGTTTCCACGTATGCGTCGATCGCTTCTTTTCTCATCGGGGCAGTCGCCGCCGAATCCAAGTAAATCATCATTTTCCATCAACTTCTTTCCCTAGCCGAGTTTCTTCTTGTAATCACTGTATCTTTATGTCATTAATAGTGTCAAGACACTTGTAAAGAAGGTGTAAAGTTTGTTCGATGTTTGCATCATTGGAGGAGGCGTCGCCGGGCTCATGCTCGCGCGTTCGCTGCCTGATTGTTATTCCATCGCAGTCGTCACGAAAGAACATGCCGGGACGGGAAACACAACGCTTGCGCAAGGCGGAATCGCCGCAAGCCTGAGTTTGGATGATCATCCCGAATCCCACGCCACGGATACTTGGCTTGCTTCAGCGGAACACGCCGATGCCGAGCGCGTAGAAATCTTGGTCACTGAAGGATCAAAGCTCATGAAGAGTTTACTCGCGCAAGGGCTGCCATTCGATGGGGATGAACGCGGTCTGCCAGCACTCGGCATGGAAGGCGCCCACAGCCAGCGCCGAATCGTTCATGCGGGAGGCGACCAGACCGGCAAACTGCTGATGCAGTATCTAATAGAAGAAACACAGGAAAAAATCAAGCGCTTCGCTTTTCATCAAGCTTTGGAATTAAGGATGGAAAGCGGACGCTGCGCCGGCGTGCTTGTTTCCGACCGGTTCGGAAAACGGTCAGTCATTCACGCACGCCATATTGTCCTCGCGACAGGCGGCATCGGGCAGTTGTACAGTGAAACATCCAACTCATCCGTTTCAACAGGCGACGGATTGTCACTAGCCTATTATGCAGGCGCCGAACTGGAAGATCTCGAATTTGTACAATTCCATCCGACCGTCCTGACGCTTGAAGGGAAGTCATGCGGGCTTATCTCAGAAGCGGTGCGCGGAGAAGGTGCTGTATTGATGGATAGAGATGGCAAGCGGATTATGGATGGCATCCATCCGCTCATGGAACTCGCACCGCGTGATATTGTCGCAAGAGCAATCGAACGGCATTGGCAAACTGAAGGCCCGGTCTTTCTCGACGCCAGGCATTTGGTTGATTTCCAGCAGCGCTTTCCGTCGATTTATGACAATTGCCGCAACCATGGAATCGATCCGACAAAAGAGTTGCTGCCGGTGCGTCCGGGCGCCCATTTCCATATGGGCGGGGTAAGGACGGATAGTTGCGGCCAGACGTCCATCCCAGGGCTTTATGCTGTCGGAGAAGTCGCGTCGACCGGTGTCCACGGCGCTAACCGGCTAGCGAGCAATTCATTATTGGAATGCTTGGTATTCGCTAGGCGGCTTGCAGAGTGGATCAAGGGAGAGCCGCAATCATCCGAAAAGATAAGCTCAACGCAAGTGGGCCTTGTGCCAAGTACATATTTTGGAGCCATTGATGAAAGGCAGCTGAAACGGCACATGACGGAAACAGCGGGAATCTTAAGAGAGCCACAAGCATTAAAAGCTTTTTTGCAGGCCAACCCGTTAAAAGTATATGCGCTTGAAAATTATTCAGAAAAACTCATCGCCCAGATCCACCGCCAAACGGCGAGCAGCCTTATTGCGACAGCTGCGTTATTGCGGAAAGAAAGCCGTGGTGGCCATTACCGGATCGATGCGCCTGAACCAAAAGCCGAATGGGCCGGAAAAGTCATCGGTATCTCAAACAGCGGCGTCCAGTTGACGACACGAAAAACGAAGATCAAGGAGACCATATGATGAATCGCTTAAAAGCAGAACAATTATTAACACAATTTCTACTTGAAGATATCGGAGACCGTGATGTCTCCTCTGTATTGTTCGATCGAACGGATACAGGAGAAGCGCTCGTGCGCATGAAACAAAGCGGCGTCGTGGCAGGCCTCGATTGCTATGAATGGGGCTATCGCCTGCTCGATCAGTCAGTCGAAGTGGAATTATTGAAACAAGACGGAGACCGTGTAGAAGCGGGAGAGGCGATTGTGAAAATTTCTGGCCCGATCGCTTCGCTTTTAGCGGGGGAACGTACCTTATTGAATCTGATTCAGCGCATGAGCGGGGTTGCGACATTGACGGCGAAATGCGTAGAGGCGCTGGACTCGGACCATACGCGCATCGTTGATACCCGCAAAACGACGCCAGGGCTGCGAATGTTCGAAAAATATGCGGTCCGAGCAGGAGGTGGTTTCAACCACCGAAACGGCTTGTACGATGCGGTCATGCTGAAAGACAATCACATCGCAGCGGCCGGATCGATTACCGAAGCGGTGACAAAAGTGCGCGACTCGCTCGGCCATATGACGATGATCGAAGTGGAAGTCGAGACGGAACAACAGTTGTTGGAAGCGATCAAGGCGCGTCCTGACACGATCATGTTCGACAACCAGACGCCGGAAACGATCAGGCGCTGGGTACAGCTTGTTCCGGAGACGATTCGCACGGAAGCTTCCGGCGGCATAGATCTCCAAAAGCTTTCCAATTACCGCGATACCGGCGTTGACGTCATTTCTATCGGCGCTTTGACGCATAGCGTATCGAATCTCGACATCAGCATGAACCTTTCCATATCCCCGAAGGAGGCAGTAATTTCATGACTTCATTGCTCGAAGAACTTCAAATGGCAGATGCCATGCCAACAAGCTATTTAACAGCATCAACAACTGAATTGCATGAACGCGCGGAACGTGCACGTGCAGCTCTCGGAGACCGATTGTACATCCTTGGCCATCATTACCAGAAGGACGAAGTGATCCACTATGCCGATGTGACCGGCGACTCGCTGCAATTGTCGCAAATCGCAGGAAGGCAGACAGCGGATTATATCCTGTTTTGCGGCGTCCATTTCATGGCGGAGACCGCAGATATCTTGACCGAACCGCATCAAGCGGTCATTTTGCCGGATATGCGGGCAGGCTGTTCGATGGCGGATATGGCCAATATCGACCAAACCGAACGCGCTTGGGCAGAGCTGCAGACGCTTTTCGGCGATACCATCATCCCGCTTACTTACGTCAATTCGACAGCGGCCATCAAAGCGTTTGTCGGCCGCAATGGGGGAGCTACGGTGACTTCCTCAAATGCACAGGAAATGGTCGAATGGGCCTTGTCCCAAAAGCAGCGCATGCTGTTTTTGCCTGACCAGCATCTTGGGCGCAATACTGCCGTGAAGCTTGGCATTCCGCTCGAGCACATGGCGGTGTGGGACCCGATCAAGCAAAAACTCGAACTCGATTGTGCGGTAGAAGACGTGCAAGTGATTCTCTGGAAAGGGCATTGCTCGGTACATATGAACTTCCTGCCGAAACACGTCGACAATTTGCGTGAAAAAGAACCGGACCGCAACATCCTCGTGCATCCGGAATGCACATATGAAGTTGTCAGCGCTTCCGATTTTGCCGGTTCGACCAAATACATCATCGACATGATCGAAGCGTCCGAACCAGGATCGAAATGGGCAATTGGCACGGAGATGAACCTCGTCAACCGGCTCATCAAGGATTTCCCGGACCGCGACATTGTTTCCTTGAATCCGTATATGTGCCCGTGTTTGACGATGAACCGCATTGATCTGCCGCATTTCACATGGATCCTGGAAGAACTGGTGGAAGGGCGCGTCCTCAACCGTATTCAAGTGGACGGGAAAACGGCAAGTGAAGCGAAACTGGCTTTAGCGAAGATGTTATAGGAAGAAAACCCGCTGTCCTGGAAATGGGCAGCGGGTTTTTCATCGCCGATTGATAGATACAGAGAGGTTGTCCGTTCATCTCACGCTTTAACCAATGCCGGTTTTCGTGTAAAATTTCCATGGAAGATAATTTCTTTTCTGGACATAACGACAATGCAAACACCCGCAGATGAGGCCAGACAGCTGGCATCTGCGCAGAACTTTAGACACATGAAAGCCGGGGGATTCGATATGGTTTCATCAAAAGATGTTGCAAAATATGCAGGTGTTTCACAAACTACGGTTTCACGTGTTTTGAATACTCCCGACCGAGTGAAAGGGCCTACTTACAAAAAAGTGATGGCTGCCATCGACGCGTTGAATTATATCCCCGACGCTAACGCCCGGTCGCTTGTTCAACAAAAAACCGATACGATTGCTTTGATTTCAGGTCCTTTATACAATCCATTTTTCGTGGAAACGACGACTTCGATCGTCAATTACGCCAACGAAAATGGCTTTAAAATCAACGTTCATTTCTCCAAAAATGAAAATATTACCGATACATATCATTCCATATTTGAAAATAAAGTGGACGGCATCATCCTGTCTTCGATTTTATTGGACGATCCCATTTTCGAAAAATTGGAGAAATCGGGAATTCCCTTCATTACATACAACAGAAAACATGCAAGCAACAAAAATTTTGTGGAAATGGATAACGAACAGGCCGGTTTTTTGGCTGCGGATTATTTACTTTCGCTTGGACACGACGCGATTTGCTGGGTAGGCGGGCCGCTGGAGATCAGCACATTCAAAGGCCGCTACGACGGCTTTTTAAGAGCGTTCCAAAAGAACGGAGTCGCAGTGGAGCAAGAGCGGGTTTTTCTCACCGACACAAGCAAAGAACAGCTGCATGAAACTTTTTTGAAAATGGAAATGCTCGAGGAAAAACCGACGGCGATCCATGCAGCGACAGATGCTATCGCTATCCAAATGATGGATTTCTATATTTCAGCAGGCTATCGCGTGCCGGAAGATATTAGCATCATCGGCATCGATAATGTGGAAATCGGCCAGCATGCCTCCATTAACTTAACAACGGTCGGCATTTCTTCGACGGCGAACCTAGGGCAATTAGCCATCGAAAAGCTGATTGACATGATTCATCAAAAAAATAAACCTTGTATTCAAATCACAAAAGCTGTTAGACTATTCGAAAGAAAGACAACAATTGAAAGAAGGAGGGTATGAGCCCTTTTTTTAACGTGAAAATGGTTACGTAACCATTTTTTATTGTTAACTAATGAGGGCGCTTTCATTTTTTGGGAGGATGGCTTAAAATCCTTCCTGATGTCAAAGGGGTATTAATTTCAATCAGAAACTGGGGGATGTATATGAAGTGGAAAGAGCGTGAGTTTGGTGAAGAATCACCATTTATTCCAGCGGGGCCGTTTAAAATTCGTTTGCCTTTTATTCATTATCGATTTGAATGGCCGGATTATGTGCAAGGCCTGTTAATGTGTGCAGTTGATTTGGCGGCGATTCCGCTATTAATCGAACTGCTCGGGATGCCTTTTGAAGTAGCTTTAGCCATCGTATTGCTGAACGGGGCCTTTTATTTGCTGCACCATCTACTCGGAGATCCAGCAGTACCAGGATGGATTACGCCAGCGATTCCGCTGATCATGTTGTATTGCATGCAATTTCCGGAAGGGCCGGAGAGGGTACACGCATTAATTGCTTTTCAGATGACCTTAGGGGTCTTGGCGATTCTTCTCGGATCGACCGGTTTAGCGGCTAAAGTGGTATCCAGCATTCCTTCCGCCATCAGAGCCGGAATCATACTCGGTGCCGGTTTTGCCGCTGTCGTGTCGATTTTCGAAGTAGGCGGCCGTTTCGAAACCTTCCCATGGACGATTTCAATCGCTGTCGGAATCGGTTTCTATTTATTGTTCTCGAAGCATTTCGATAAACTCAAAACAACGCATCCGATTTGGGGGCTAATCGGGAAGCTTGGGATTTTCCCGATTATCATTATAGCCATCGTCATTGCGCCGCTGTTTGGCGAAGCGCCATGGCCGACTATTGAATGGGGACTTATCTCGCCTGACTTTATGGGCTTATGGACAAACTATACAATGTTCGGTTTGGGCTTTCCTCCATTGATGCTGTTTATCACAGGAATTCCAACCGTCTTGGCGGCTTATATTGTTCTGTTCGGCGATGTATTGCAGACGAAAGCCTTGGTGAAAGAAGCAGATTTATCGCGTCCGGATGAAAAACTCGACTACAACCCGAACCGTGCGCACTTGATTTTTGGTGCAAGAAACTCGGCGATGAGCGTAATCGGGCCGGACGTGACGATGGCAGGTCCATTATGGGCAGCCATGCAAGTCGTCGTCGTTCAGCGTTATAAAGACGGCAGAAAAGCGATGGATTCTTTCATCGGGGGCGCAGGCTCCTTCCGTTGGGGAACAAATACCGGTTTATTGTTATTGCCAATCGTCAGCTTGGTCGAGCCGATCCTCGGAATTGCGCTCGCCTTGACGCTTTTGATCCAAGGATATGTCAGCGTAAAAGTCGGCATCTTGGAAGCGAGAAGCCAAAGCGATTTGGGAATTGCCGGCATCATTGGGGCCGTATTGGTCATTAAAGGGGCGGCATGGGCATTCCCAGTCGGTATCGCATTGTGCTTATTGATTTACGGCAAGGATTTCTTTAAGAATGAATCGGATGAGACATTCACGAAAGACCTTGCGCCGGAAACGAAAGAAAATGTTTAAGTGATGAAAGGATGTCATATATGAAGAAGAAACTTTATATAAACGGCCAATGGCAAGAAACGAAAGACTATGCAGAGTTGTTCTCTCCGTACTCCAATGAAAAAATCGGTGAAATCCCGAAAGCTTCCGTATCCGAGGTGGAAGCAGCCATTGAAGCTGCTGCTGATGCACAGGACGCCATGGCAGCATTGACTGCCTATGAGCGTGCGGCCATTCTTGAGCAATTGGTTTCGCTGTTCATCGAACATAAAGAGCAAGCGGCAAAAATCATCGCGCAAGAATCCGCCAAACCTTTGAAATTTGCCTTAGGGGAAATTGACCGGACGATTGAAACGTATAAATTCGCGGCTGAAGAAGCGAAACGCCTGTCGGGGGAAATGATCCCGATGGACGCGGCAAAAGGCGGCAGCAATCGCTTAGCCTATACGATGCGCGAACCTTTGGGCGTCGTGGCGGCGATCACGCCGTTCAACTTCCCACAGAATCTGGTCGCCCATAAAGTTGGGCCGGCGATAGCGGCAGGCAATACGGTCGTGTTGAAACCAGCGTCCCAAACCCCGCTTTCGGCATTTTACCTGGCTGAACTTCTCGATCAAACAGATTTGCCGAAGGGCGCGTTCAACTTGGTCACGGGCAGCGGCAGAACAGTCGGCGATGTATTGGTTGAGAGCGACCAAGTAAAAATGGTGACCTTTACAGGAAGCCCGGCTGTCGGCAAAGGGATACGGGACAAAGCAGGACTGAAGAAAGTCGCCTTGGAGCTGGGATCAAATGCAGGGATGATCGTCGATGAAGGAGTCGACCTGGACGTGGTTGTGGAGAAGGCGATTGCCGGTGCCTTTTCGAACCAAGGGCAAGTGTGCATCTCCTTGCAGCGGATTTACATTATGGACAGCTTGATGGATGAGTTTTTGTCCCGTTTCAAAACCGCGGCCAGTCAATTGGTCATTGGAGATCCACTGGATGCGAAGACCGATCTTTCAGCGATGATCTCCAAACAAGAACAAAAGCGGGCTGTGCAGTGGGTGAAGGAATCGGTTGATGAAGGGGCCACGCTAATCGCTGGAGGGACAGTCGAAGATGAAGTGTTCCAACCGACTATCCTGTCGAATGTCGCAACAGATTCGAAAGTGTCGTGCCAGGAAGTATTTGCGCCTGTCGTCATCGTCAACGCCATCCAATCGGTTGAGCAAGGCATCAACGAAATCAACAACTCGGATTTCGGACTGCAAGCCGGGATTTTTACGAATGATATCAAGACAGCTTTCCACGCATCGAAAAAGCTGCAGGTCGGCGGCGTATTGATCAACGATATTCCGACATTCCGTGTCGACCAGATGCCTTATGGCGGTGTGAAAGAGAGCGGCAACGGGAAAGAAGGACTTAAATACGCAATTGAAGAAATGACTGAAATGAAGTTGGTCATCTGGAATCAATCATAAAGAACTATAAAAAGGAGTGGATGATGTGTCGAGCAAAATCACATTCATGCCAATCAGCTATACCGGCTGGGGCGCATTGAAGCAGTTAACGAGCGAAGCGGAACGCCTGAACGCCAGCAATATCCTCATTGTCACCGACCCGTTTCTTGAAGAATTGGGAATGACGAAAAAAATTGTCGAACCGCTGGAAGCAAAAGGGTGGAAAACGAGCATCTACACACAAGTCGTGCCCGAACCGCCGCTCGAGGTCGGGGAAAAACTGGTCGCTTATACGAGAGAAAACAAATTCGATTTAGTCATCGGCCTTGGCGGCGGCAGTGCCTTAGACCTTGCGAAATTAGCAGGCGTCCTCGCGACGCATGAAGGAAAAGTGGCTGACTACCTGAATTTGACGGGTGAACGGGCGCTAGTCGATAAAGGCATCCCGAAAATTTTAATTCCGACGACTTCCGGAACGGGTTCCGAAGTGACCAATATTGCTGTATTGTCGCTGGAATCTTCAAAAGACGTGGTCACTCATGATTATTTATTGCCGGACGTGGCGATTGTCGACCCGGAATTGACCATTTCCTTGCCGCCGAAAGTAACGGCTGCGACAGGTATCGATGCTTTGACACATGCAGTGGAGGCGTATGTTTCGAAGAACGCCAACCCGGTAACAGACGGCCTGGCTTTGCAGGCGATCCGCTTGATCAGCGGGTCGATCCGCACGGCAGTAGCAGACGGGGAAAACAAAGAAGCGCGCACGAATATGAGCTACGGCAGTTATTTGGCGGGATTGGCCTTCTTCAATGCCGGCGTTGCCGGTGTACACGCCTTGGCGTATCCGCTTGGCGGCCAGTTCCATATCTCGCACGGTGAATCCAATGCCGTCTTGCTTCCGTATGTCATGGGCTATATCCGCCCGAGCTGTGAGAAGAGAATGAAGGACATCGTCGAGGCGATGGGCGTCAACGTCACGCAATTAGCTGAACAAGAAGCTTCCTATACATGCGTCGAGGAGTTGAAAAAACTCGTCGCCGACGTGAATATTCCCGTGTCGCTGAAAGGCTTCGATATTGGAGAAGACGCCTTGGACAGCTTGGCGGACGATGGCATCAAGCAAACAAGAATCTTGGCGAGAAGCCCGATGCCGCTTGAGAGAGAAGATATTTACGCAATCTACCATGCCGCCTATTCAGGAGAAGTCGCTGAAAAGAAAACGGTGTGATATGAAAAGTTTGGAACCTTTACTTGAAAAGAAGGGTTCGTAGTACAAAAGAATTCTTCAAGTATGAGATATGAACCTCTGCTTATGTCAGTGAAGTGGAAGCCGGCGACTCCTGCGGGAGCAGTGACGCAGCGAAGCGAAGGAGCGACACGAGCCGAAGATCCTGCAAGCGAATGAACGAAGTCATTCGTTTGCGAAGCTCGAACTTTGTAAGAGTTGAGCAGGAGGTTTTTAGCGTCAGCGACTGTGCCCTGGCAGCTGGCAGCGCGACGTCCTGTCGCGCCAGCTGCATGACCCACATCCTGTGGGCCCGAAAGCGTCCGGCTGGAACGAAACATAAAAAGCTGAAGCAGGAACCCATTCAGGTTCCCGCTTCAGCTTTTGTATTTCTATAGAAGAAAGTGAGATTTACAGTTTAGCGAACTCAGGGTCAGCGACTTTCACCAATTGCTTGCCAAGGTTGCTGCCTTCGAATAGTCCGAGGAATGCTTCCGGTGTTTTCTCGAATCCTTCTACGATCGTTTCTTCGTATTTCAGCTTGCCTTCTTGCAGCCATTTGCCGAGATCCTGTGCGCCGGTTTTGAAATCATGCGCGTAATCGCCGAGCGTGAAGCCTTTCATCATCGAGCTCGTCGTGATGAATTTCCACTGGATGCGCGGGCCGATATCCCCTTCTGGGTTGTTATAAGCAGAGATGGCGCCGCATAGGACGACGCGTGCGTTGCGGTTGATTTCAAAAATGACCGCGTCCGATACTTCGCCGCCGACATTATCGAAATAGACGTCAACGCCGTTCGGGACGGCTTTTTTGAATGCTTCTTTGAAGTTATCGTCTTTATAGTTTACGGCTTTGTCGAATCCAAGTTCGTTGATCAGGTAGTCGATCTTATCCTGCGAACCGGCGATGCCGACGACGTGTGCGCCTTTCAGTTTGGCGATCTGCCCGACGACTGAACCGACAGCTCCTGCTGCGCCTGATACGACGACCGTTTCACCTTGTTGCGGCTTGCCGATATCGAGCAGGCCGAAGTAGGCTGTGAGGCCAGTCAAGCCGAGTATCCCGAGACGAGTCGTAATCGGTGCAATGGATGGATCAACCTTCTGCACTGATTTCGCATCCGCGACATTATACTGTGCCCAGTCCAATGTGCCAGTGACGATATCACCTTGTTTGAAATCATCGGAATTCGACTCGATAACTTCAGCCAGCACGCCGCCGCTAATGGCTTTGTTCAATTCGAACGGTGCCACATAGGATTTCTGGTCTTTCATGCGCCCGCGCATATACGGGTCAACGGAAAGGTATAAAGTTTTCAGCAATAATTCATTCGTGCCGATTGTCGGGATATCTTTTTCGACAAAATTAAAGTCGCTGTTAGTCGGCGTGCCTTCTGGGCGGTTCGCCAATTGGATTTCTTTGTATGTGTTTGGTGTCATGTGAATTCCTCCTTGGAATAAGTTTGCATAGAAGAGCGTACCACTCCCAAAGAAAGGAAGTAAAATTTTCAGCTCGCCAAGCTCGTATTGTTGTAGTTGTCCTAAGGCTATGATATTTTAATATAACTAACTTTAATTCAAGGGAAGAGGTAATTAAATGAACCCGCAATACAAACCATTATTCGAAGAAATCACCTTGCCGAACGGCGTCGTCCTATCCGATCGTCTAGGCGTTGCTCCAATGACGACTTATTCAGGAAATCCAGACGGCACCGTATCGGATGCGGAACTTGCATATTACCAACGCCGCGCAAATCTCGGCAGCCTGTTCGTTTCCGCCTGCATCGCGGTTTCGGAAAACGGCATCGCGTTCCCGAACCAATTTGTCGCATTCAAAGACGACGTCATGCCGCGCTTAAAGCAACTCGCGACGGAAATGAAATCAAAAGGCAGCAAAGCCATCCTGCAAATGCAGCACGGCGGTCGCCAAGGCCAGCCGGATTTGATCCAAGCGGGCGAAACAGTGGCTCCGAGCGCCATCGCGGAATCGGCGGACAAGCCCACACCGCGCGCTTTGACGGGAGAAGAAATCACCGACATCATCCGGGATTTCGGTGAAACGACTCGCCGCGCGATCGAAGCCGGATTTGACGGCGTGGAAATCCACGGCGCCAATACGTATTTGATCCAGCAATTCGTCTCAGCGACGTTCAACCAGCGTGAAGACGAGTGGGGCGGCAGCCTGGAAAACCGTTTGAAATTCGGATTAGCGGTCTTGGATGAAGTGAAACAAGTGGCTGCAAAATATGCAGACGATAGCTTCATCATCGGCTACCGTTTGTCACCGGAAGAAAACAATGCGGATTCTGTTGGTTATACGATCAAAGAAACGCAACAACTGGTTGAGCGCTTGATCGAAGGCGGCATCCATTATATCCACGTATCGCTTATGGAATTCAAAAAAGCGCCGCGCGGCATGGAAGATGGGGACAGCATCGTCCAAATCCTGTCGAAACAAATCAACGGCCGCGTTGCATTTGTTGTAGTCGGCGGTGTTACGCAGCCTGAACATGCGGTAGCTGCGCTTGAAGAAGGAGCGGACATCGTTGTCATGGGCCGCCAAGCACTGGTCGATCCGGAATGGACCGAGAAAGTGAAGCAAGGAAACGAATCGGACATCAACGAAACAATCCCGCAAGAACTGGTTGGCAAACTCGACATCCCGGAAACGATGTGGAACGCCATCACGTCTTACGGCATGGTCAAAGTTGACGCGAAAGTATAAAAACAGCAAGCTCTCATGCCGTATATGGCTTGGGAGCTTTTTGGTCTAAGGGAAAACACGGATCTTTTATATTTGATAGACTAAAAATGAAGAATACGTATACGAGGAGTGATTGTGTGTCGCTGATTCCAGCTGAACACTTGAAGCAAATCTTTTCGGTCGAGGCAAAGTTTTACCATGCTGAAATAGAGGACGAAAAGATTCTCATGCGTCGTGAAGCACGCATCAGGCGAAATGGCGTTTTTACCACTCGAGCAGATGCGGTGATCGTCATGATCAACCCGTCCAATTGTGCGCAAGCTGGCGAAACCGCAAAGAGCCCCCGGGATGCGGAGTGGATCCCCACCAAACCGAATCCGACGCAATACCAGTTGATGAACTTGATGGAGCGGCAAGAATGGAATTTGATTACGCTCATCAATTTATCGGATATTTGCGAAGGGAATATCGGGAACTTCAAAATCATTGAAAACAAGTTCAAGAGAACGGGTATCTCCCATTCGCTATTCCAAGAAGACAATGTGCAAGACCGTGAAGCTTTGCTGGCGTCCGCAGATCATCTCGTTTTTGCCTGGGGCTCATCGACTGTCGCCAAAAGGCTCGCTGCGCAGTTCGGCTTGTTCCAAGAGGGCAGCCCGGAAAAGTCGTATGAACACGCGAAAGCATGGGTGGCAGCTGACAATGGTTTTCCGCGCCATCCGAAACCCGCGACGGTTGCGGACCGGGTTATCTGGTTAGATAAGATGGATGCCTTGCTTCAATAATTGGAATAAGTTCATTACTTGAAAAATCCCTATGCTATTATTAATGTCTGTTCTATATAAAAGGGGGCGGCAGGATGGACTACCGGATCAAAGAGCAAACAGGATTCTCGCCGAGAGTCGGTGAACTTGTCTCGATGCTCAATTATACGCGCGCGGTTACAGTGACGGATGTGGAAGGCTTGTCGACCGAAGAGCTTGATTATTTGGCTGAGGGGCAGTCGAATTCGATTGGGGCGCTCTTGATGCACGTGGCGGCAATTGAATTTGTCCACCAGGTCATCGCATTCGAAAACCGTGACTTGACGGAGCAAGAACTGGAGCAATGGATTGTGCCGCTGGAACTGGGGGACAAGGCGAAAAATGAAATTCGCGGCCATTCTCTTGAGTATTACTTAGATGAATTAAAGAAGGTCCGAGACCACACGTTGTCGCTATTGGAAAGTGTTGACGACAGCTGGTTGTACGAAGAAGGGCAGTATTACAATGGAGTGATCTATAATAAGTATTATCTCTGGTTTCATGTCGTGGAAGACGAAACAAGCCACCGGGGGCAGATCCGGATTCTCAAGCGGATGCTTAAATCATGACACCAAAAAAGCTCAAGGCACACGACGCCTTGAGCTTTTTTAGTGCGTCCGTCATGACGATGCTTGTGCTTTTACCTGTTCCAAAAAGCCGGTGGCATAGCGGATAAACTCTTTGACTGCGTCAGTTTGATGACGGTCTTTATGCCACACCAATCCGACGGTGCGTGTACAGACGGGCTGGGAGATCCTCAATTCTTTCACTGGCAGAGTCGAAAGGCGCTTGCTTCGGATGAGGGACGGGCTGAAAGCGACGCCGAGCCCTTTGGAGACCAGCTCATACGTGACACCCGTTTCATCTCCTTCAAACGCGAAGTCAGGATAGAAACCGGCTTCTCCGCAAAATTGCTCGGTCATGTCCCGGAACCCGTAGCCCGGGGGCATGACGATAAAAGGATCATTTTTTACTTCGATCAATTCGACGTCTTCGCGATCGGCAAGTGGATGGCTGGACGGGACGGCGAGAAAAATTTCTTCTTCGATGATCGGGCGCCATTCCAAATCTTCTCCTTCAATCGGAAAGGTGGAAATGGCGACATCGATTTCGCCGCTTTCAAGTTGGTTTTTCAAACGCTCCGCAAATGCCTGGTATTGGCGGAAGCGCGCATTCGGATAGACATCCAGAAACCCGGCGAGCAGTTCAGGCAAGATGGTTGGGATGGTCACGGCGACAGAGACGAGATTGTTTTGCTTTTCCGCCAAAAACGCCAATTCCTTTTCGCCTTTTTGGATTTCCCGAAAAACATTATCGACGACTTGTAAATAGGCCTCGCCAAGCGGGTTCAATTGGATTTTCCGGCCGGAGCGGTTGAATAGTTTATAGCCCAGGCGCTGTTCGAGCTTGGAAATGGTTTTGCTGAGGGCGGGTTGTGAAACATTCAAAGCGTGAGCGGCTTTCGTTAAGTGTTGGTGTTTGGCTACTTCCTGGAAATAGCGCATTTGCAATAGATCCATGGGGCGGGCTCCTTTCGCTGGAGGCGTGTTCTATCTGTCAGTTTAGCCTACCCCGAAGCCATTCCGCAAATCGATTCATGAAAGCTTGCAAACCAAAAAAACCGCAGTTCCGAAGAACCACGGTCCAAGCTTATACGAGTGAGCCGCCTTCATCCAAATAACGCAGGATGCCTTCCGATGCGCGGTAGGAAAGTGCACCGAGTGTTCCAGTTGGGTTGAAGGAGCTATTGTGCGGGAAGGCGGAAGAGCCGACGACAAAGACATTTTCAGCGTCCCACATTTGCAAGTACGTATTGACGGCAGAGGTTTCAGGGTCTGTCCCCATGATAACGCCGCCTGTATTGTGCGTATTGGTGTCTTTATTGACGTTGAAATCGTTTTGAGTGTCGTTTGTATCAATGATATCCGCACCGATTTCTTCTGCAATTTCATGCGTTTTTTGTGAAATATACTTCACCAGTTCACGGTCGTGTTCTGTGTAATCGTAGGTCATGCGCAGCAAAGGTTTACCGTAAGCGTCTTTATAGGTCGGATCCAAATCCAGGTAATTGTAGCGGTAAGGCATGCTGGCACCCTGTGATTTGACCGGGAAGAAGCTATTGCTGTATTTGATCGACTGGTTCTTGAACTCTGCGCCCCAGGCAGGCGTGCCTTTTGGAACGACATTATTGGCGATCGGCCGGTTGCCGTATTGGGTGACGCGAATGCCTGCGCCGTGGATGAACTTCAAATCCGCATGGTCGAAATTGTCGCCTACGTATTCCGGAATTTCAATTCCCAGAGCACCTGCGCCGCCGTATAAATTGAATTCCTGGTCTTCGAAAAACATCATCGAAGAAGCCGAGCTGACTTGATAAGCATAGTTTTTGCCGATCACGCCAGTGTTGGATTTTGAGTCGTATGGTTTTCCGAGGCCTGAGTTCAACAACAAGCGGACGTTATTGAAGACATAGCTGGTCACGACAACAACTTCGGCTGGTTGTTCAAATTCTTCGCCGGTGATCATGTCGATGTAGAGGACGCCGGTCGCTTTTGTTCCGTCGTTCAAGATTTCGGTGACATTGGAATGGGTGCGCAAATCCAATTGTCCGGTATCTTTGGCGATGGGGATGACAGTCACGGCAGGGTCTGCTTTCGCGCCGTATTCACAGCCAAAGTTCTCACAAAACGCGCAGTACTGGCAAGCGCCGCGTGAAATGCCATCCGGGTTTTCGTACGCTTCCGATAAATTGGCGGACGGCAAGACGTATGGTGTATAGCCTAGATTTTTCGTCGCTTCTTCAAACATTTTCATGATGGGCGTCTTGAGCATCGGACCGGTCGGATAAGGATTCGAGCGTTTGCCGTAGGATTCCACTGTCTCACCGGAAATCCCCGCCATCTTTTCGAACGTATCGTAATACGGCTCCATCTCATCATAAGTCAGTCCCCAATCCTGGATCGGGTAATCGGCGCCGAGTTTGTCGTGGCCATACTTTTCATCGGTCATCGATTTGATTTCGAAGTCATACGGCAAGAAGCGGTAAGTTTGGCCATTCCAATGCGACCCGGCTCCGCCCACGCCGTCACCGACGATGAACGTACCATAATCACGCATCGGCAAAGCACGCATCTTTTCGTTATTGCGATGCGTGATCGTTTCTTTTGATAGATCCTGCATCAATTCTTCACGGTGCTGATAGCGCAGTTCGTCGTGCGCCATCAAATAATCGCTCGTCTTGCGGTCTTTCCCGCGTTCGAGCCCGACGACTGGGATACCGGCTTTCGTCAATTCTGCCGAGACAATCCCGCCAGCCCAGCCCATGCCGACAACGACGACGGGTACTTTAGGCAATTTTGTAGCCATGTTCATTCATCCTTTCTTTCCTCAATGCCCCATATGGCTGTTCAAGCCTTGAGGCGGCAATTCCACAAATTTATCCTGTTGAATTTCTTTCACATACGCCATGCGGGAGCCTGGATATTTGCGCATTGCCCAGCCCTCCATGTTTTTGTTGCCGCCGTATAATGGGTCGGCATAGACGCCTTCGATCGTCAAAGTACGCAGCAAACTGAAGAACAGCGGCGATTTGACGCCTGAAATATCGGGTACTTTGCCGTCGCTGAAATCCGTCAAGACCTGATCCTGCTGTTCCGGTTCGAGGTCGATGAATGGATTATCGTATTGTTTCTGGCTATAGGCATCGAGTGCTTTCAAGCCAAGAAGGAATAAATCTTTACGCAGGATGCGGATTTGGCTGCCTTGTGTTTCTTCGGCTTCAAAGAAAGGCGCAGCCATGTATTCTTTGGAATTGATTCCCCACGGGCTTGCGAGCTGGTGGTCTATGTAGATGGCCGCGTTCAATTCCATCGCGCCGGGGCCGTTATCGTCTTTCGGATAAATGCGTTCGGCTGCGGCTTGGGTCAATCGGTATTGATCGGGAGTGAAGAATTGAAGCGCTTCTGCCGGATTGACCGTCAGTTGCGGGGCAGGGGCGACGTCGTGTGTAGCGACTTGTTCTTTGCCGCCGAGCAGGCTGCCGAGCGCGCCGCCTAATACGACACCGCCTACCGTGAGTCCCGAATTCCTCAGAAACTCGCGCCGTGTCGATCCTTTTTTTGCCGGGGATTTAGCGTCTTCTGCCATGGTAAAACCTCCTGTATCGTGTTGAATGAGCATCAATGAGAAACTGCCGGCTCTAGAAAGCACGGGGGGATGATAGGAAAATCCCGCCTTCAGAAGCCGGTTTATACAGTCGTAAAACTAGCACAATGAATGATTATACGCTTAGGGACACGAAAAAAATAATACTTGTTTTCACATATTTACATAACCTAATGGTTATATTAAAGAATAAAAAAAGACCGCTCCCAAAAAGAGCGGCGCTGCCATCAAGAAAAGATAGCGTGGAAATTATTGCTTAATGAAAACAAGGCAGTGCTGAATAATAAAGCAAAAATGAACAGCCAGTATTTCGTTCCGCTCCAAAAGAATACGATCATTGCCATTCCTAGTCCAGTTCCAGCTAGTGCAAACCAAGGAAAGGGGCTATAGAAGAGGGAGAGGAAATAACTGAAGTCCAGTGCGATGAAGATGCCGAGAAGAACTTGGTTGATCATTCTCAATTCCTCGTCATTGTATTTCGTCATGTTTATTTCACCTGCCTACAAAAATATTGATAACCGTAAATATATGATTTACAAATCATTAATTAAGAGTATAATGACTTTTGGAAAGCCGAGTCAATCTATATTTTTTCACGCAGCCTTTAGCCGGCAGCCAAAATCGGAGAACCTTCCATATAGGCTGAACAGCAAATGATGCGTGCACATACAAGCACGATGGCAGGCAAGAACTACAGACAGGAGGAGAGAAAATGCCGAATATCGGAGTCCCAGGACTGATTTTGATTTTAGTGATCGCGTTGATCGTTTTTGGGCCGGCGAAGCTTCCGCAACTTGGGCGGGCTGTCGGAGAAACCTTGAAAGAGTTCAAAAGCTCAACAAAAGAATTGATGAGCGATGACGATGCGACTGACAAAACCAATGACACAAAAGAAACGAAAAAGGACTGAAGCCGAAAGCTCGAGCTTTAGAGCGGGCCGTTCAGTGCTTTTGCTTCGTCCTTAATAGGTGGTACAGGAAATGGAACAGGAATTCACGCTTATCGAACATTTAACGGATCTTAGGAAACGGCTGATCATCACCGTGCTGGCGTTTATCGCATCACTCGCCGCAGGATTTGCGAGCGCTGCGCACATCTTGAATTTCATCAAGCTGCAGCCGACAGCGGTGAATGTCGATTGGAACGTTTTCGGCTTTACCGACGGCATCATGATTTATTTTAAATGCGCATTGGTCCTGGCGGTGTTGTTGACATTGCCGGTGGCGCTGCATCAAACCTGGCTATTCGTCAAACCTGCCTTATCGGAGACGGAGGCAAAAGGGACCTATGTCTATATCCCGGCATCGTTCTTATTATTTTTGCTCGGGGTGAGCTTCAGCTATTTCATCATGTTCCCGATGATGCTGAACTTCATGTCGGATATCAATCAGTCCATCGGGGCGACTGAAACCTATGGGATGAGCCAATATTTCACCTTCCTATTCAATTTAGTCATTCCGGTCGGGCTGGTCTTCGAGATGCCGCTCATTGTCATGTTTTTGACGAAGCTTGGCATCGTTACGCCGCAATCGCTGCGGAAAATGCGTAAAGTCGCTTACTTCGTTTTGGTGGTGGTCGGGGTGTTGATTTCACCACCCGATTTTCTATCGGATGTGCTGATCATTGTGCCGCTGTTTGCGCTTTTTGAAATCAGCATCATTATTTCAGCCATCACGATGAAGCGCTCGGCGAAAAACAAATCAGCACGGAAAGCATGACGCTAGCGAAAGGGGGAGGACCAGCATGCCGAATATAGGAATCCCGGGATTGGTTTTGATCTTGATCATTGCCTTGATCGTCTTCGGTCCAGCCAAACTGCCGCAGCTAGGAAAAGCGGCAGGGCAGACTTTGAAGGAATTCAAAAGTTCGACAAAAGGCATCATTGATGAGGTCTCAGAAGAATTCAAGATGGATGATGCAAGCGGTCAAGACGCAAGAAAAAATGACGACAAGAAAAACTAAGCTTGACCCCAAAGCACGCTCCCTGCAAAGCCATCCAGCAGGAGAGCGTGTTTTTTGTGGAAGAATTCGTTCTTGACTTATCGGGGGGAGATGCTAAGATTTAAAGCAATTGCAAAAAGCAACGACGAATAAGTTGAAAGATGAATGAGTAGGCTCATTGCGCGCAGCACGAAGAGACTGGACGGAAGGTGGAAGTCCAGGCAGCAATCGAGGTGAATTACGCCATCTGCAGTTTCAACGGTCAATTGAGTGGATGTTCCATAGTGGAAGATCAACTAGGGTGGTAACGCGGAGAAAACCTTCGTCCCTTTTTTAAGGGATGATAGGTTTTCTTTTTTTTATTTTCACAATACAGGAGGAACTGGACATGTTTCATATTAAAGCGATTTTATCACCGGGCACAAAAGAAGCGGCGGCACTCGTCGCACTGGTCGTCGCGATCATCAGCGTCAGCATCATCGGATTTGAAGCGGCTCCGCATGTGCCGATCTTATTGGCGATCTTGTTGCTGATGTGCTACGGATTGGCTAAAAAATTATCGTACCGCGAACTGGAGCGGGGCTTGATTGAAGGTGCGGGCGCAGGAATGGGTGCCGTGTTCTTGTTCTTCTTCATCGGCATCCTCATTAGCAGCTGGATGATGAGCGGGACGATCCCGACCTTGATCTATGCCGGGTTCAGCCTGGTGACGCCTGTGTTTTTCTTTGCGGTAGTCTTTGTCGTCACGGCGATCATCGGGCTGTCCATCGGCAGTTCGTTGACGACGGTGGCGACGGTGGGTGTAGCTTTGATCGGAATTGCCGGCGCACTGGATTTGTCGCTCGCGATCACGGCAGGCGCAATCGTCTCGGGCGCATTTTTCGGGGACAAGATGTCGCCGTTATCGGATACGACCAACTTGGCGGCTTCCATTGTCGGCGTGGATCTCTTCGAACACATCCGCAATATGGGATGGACAACGATTCCTGCTTTTATTCTGACGCTGATTTTCTTCGGTGTGTTATCGCCTTCAGTTACCTTGGACCATACCGAGGACATTGCCTTGTTCAAGGAAGGCTTGCTTGAGACCGGCTTGATCCACTGGTACGCCATGGCGCCTCTCGTCATCTTGATCGCCTTGACGGTATTCAAAGTACCTGCGGTTTTGACTTTGGCCGCAAGTTCGGTGGCAGCGCTTGTCGTTTCCTTGTTCCACCAGAGCTTGCAAGTCTCGTCGATGCTCGGCATCCTGTTCGGCGGCTACGAATCATCGACCGGCATTAATGAAATCGATGCGCTGCTTTCGCGGGGCGGCATGGAAAGCATGTTCTTCACCATCGCTCTAGTGCTGCTCGCACTCAGCATGGGTGGATTATTATTCAAACTCGGCATCATCCAAAGTTTGCTGGCGAAAATCGAAAGCCTGCTGAAGAAAGTGTCTTCTGTCATCGTCGCATCTGCCTTGACGGCGATCGGCACGAATATCCTCGTCGGGGAACAATACTTATCGATCTTGCTGGCCGGTCAGGCATTCCAGGAACCGTATAAACAAGTCGGGTTGGCCGGAAAGAACTTGAGCCGCGTCATGGAAGATGCGGGGACGGTCGTCAATCCGCTCGTGCCGTGGAGTGTCTGCGGAATTTTCATCGCGTCAGTGTTGGATGTTTCGACATTGGAGTATTTGCCGTTTGCATTCTTCTGCTTGCTGTCGCCTCTGTTGACAGTGTTGCTCGGGGTGAGCGGGAAAACTTTGACCTATATCGAAAAGCAATAACTCGTCAATTGAATCGGACATTATAAAAGCCTCTTCCATCGATACACGATGGAAGAGGCTTTTGCTGTTGGTTTTGATTTGAGCAGTGCTATTCTTCTGCCCTGTATTCCAATACATCGCCTGGCTGGCAGTCGAGCGCTTTGCAAATGGCTTCGAGCGTCGAGAAACGGATCGCTTTCGCTTTGCCGTTTTTCAGGATGGACAGATTGGGCATGGTGACGCCGACTTTTTCGGATAGCTCGGTCATGCTCATTTTGCGCTTAGCGAGCATGACGTCGAGATTTATGATGATGGGCATTGGATCACCTCAGACCGTAAGATCATTTTCTGATTTGATGTCGATGGCATGCGTCAGCAGCTTCTGCAAAACCGCTGCGAAAACGGCGACGACAAAGGCCGCAAAGCCGATGCCAGCGCCCATCAAGATGAGTCCCGGCGCATCGTCGATTTCCGCGATGATGTAAAACAGCGGCATCGCGAGAAAGTAGATGCCGGTAATCAACAGGGCACACATCTTGATGTTCTTGATCGCCTTTACTGAGCGCACAGAAAAGGCGATGTTGTCATCGATGAAACTCAATAATTTAAACGTCTGATACAGCGCCAGGAAATAAGCGACCGCGGTTGCATAGAGCATGACGATAAAGACATACTGCAGAAACGCCAGCTGGTCTGGACCGTCCTGGATGATGCTCGAAAGCGGCAGCACCACGAAGATACATAACGCGATGACCGGCAGCGTCATAAGGAATAGCACCACTTTCAAAAACAAAGTCTCCCGTTTCATAAAACACACCTCTTTGCTTGTTAATAATTAAAGTATAGCGATTTATTTATCGTTTATCAATAAATAATTGTTGTTTAGCGATATTTAAATATTGAGTTTAAAAGATTAAGAGATGCATTTCTAAACTGTTTCTAACAGGTTGCACCTTATAATTAAAGAAAATCACCTTAATTGTAAATTTCCCAGTCTTTTATTATCTGAATATTGAAATATTTATAGAAGAAGAGTAAACTAAGAGTGTTTAGGCCTATGGAATTTGTCGCACGCCATCCGAATTGATTGAGTAAAAAAGGAGGAGTAGCAGTGACTAAGTTCGAAGAAAAACAGCCATCTGTATCTGTCGACAAGCTGATGTGGATGTACGAACAAATGGTCAAGATCCGCTATTACGAAGACCAGATGGTGGAGGCGTATACGGAAGGCAAGTCGCCGGTCTTCAATATCGGTGAAGGGCCAGTGCCGGGAGAGATGCATCTCGCTACCGGGCAGGAACCAGCCGCCGCAGGGATGATGGTGCACTTGACGAAAGACGATACGGTGACCGCGCCGCACCGTCCGCATCATCACGCCATCGCCAAAGGCATCGATCTGAAGAAAATGACCGCGGAGATCTTCGGCAAGGAATCCGGTCTCGGAAAAGGCAAAGGCGGCCATATGCATTTGTTCGACCCCGAAGTGAAATTCTCGTGCGGCGGGATCGTTGCAGCCGGCATTCCCCATGCGGTCGGTGCGGCGATGGCGAATAAGATGAAAGGAAAAGACTGGGTCGCCGTTGCGTTCATCGGAGAAGGGGCGGCAAATGCAGGGGCTTTCCATGAATCGCTGAACCTGGCAGCATTGTGGAACTTGCCATTGATTGTTGTCGTGGAAGACAATTCTTACGGCATTTCGGTACCAAAGAAATCCTCAACTTCAGTTGAATCAAATGACCTTCGTGCTTCTGCATATGGCGTTGCGGGTGCTTATGTGAAAGACAATGACCCAATTGCCATGTACAAAGCATCGGAAGAAGCGGTCAACCGTGCACGTAACGGGCAAGGGCCAACGATCATCGAAATCGAGACTTTCCGTTTCCTCGGCCATTTCCAGGGCGACCCCGAATTGTACCGCGATAAACAAGAAGTACCGGGACTTCGCGCACGCGACCCAATCATGAAGCTACGCCAGCAGCTATTGGACGCCGAACAAATAACTGAAACAGAACTGGAAGACATCGACACACGCGCCAAACAACAAGTCGATGAAGCCTACCAATTCGCCCGCGACAGCGATTATCCGAAACCTGAAGCCGCATTGGATGACGTCTTTACATCTTAAATCCAGAGAGGAGCTTGTCCGAAATGGAAACAGCGAAAAAAAGAATGCTGACGGGCAATAAAGCGATGGCGGAAGCGATTGCCCAGGAGATGGAGAACGACCAAAACGTATTCGTGCTCGGTGAAGATATCGGAAAATACGGCGGGATTTTCGGGTCGACGCAAGGATTGATGGAGAAGTTTGGCCCGGAGCGTGTGCTCGATACGCCGATTTCCGAAACAGCGTTTATCGGCGCGGCAATCGGAGCAGCAGCAGAAGGCATGCGACCGATTGCGGAATTGATGTTCGTCGACTTCTTCGGCGTCTGCATGGACCAAATCTACAACCATATGGCGAAGATCCCGTATATGTCCGGAGGCAATGTGCGCTTGCCGATGGTGCTCATGACTTCTGTCGGCGGTGGCTATAGCGACGCCGCGCAGCATTCCCAGACTTTATATGCGACGTTCGCCCATATGCCAGGAATGAAAGTGGTCGCACCAAGTACGCCGTATGATTTAAAAGGCATGATGACCTCCGCGATACGCGATGACAATCCGGTCGTTTTCATGTTCCACAAATCTCTGCAAGGGCTCGGCTGGATGGACCAGCTCGATTATGCGGTTGGCCATGTGCCGGAAGAATCGTACACGGTGCCACTCGACAAGGCGAATGTCATGCGGGAAGGGAAAGACGTAACCATCGTCGGCATCCAAATGATGACGCATTATGCGATGGAAGCGGCAGAACGCCTCGCGCAAGACGGCATCGAAGCAGAAGTCATTGACCTGCGTTCTTTGGCGCCGATTGATAAAGACACCATCCTCAAGTCAGTGAAGAAAACGCATCGACTGGTCGTTGTCGATGAAGACTACCGGTCGTATGGCATGACTGCTGAAATCGCGGCGATCGTCTCGGAAGAAGCCCTTTACGAACTTGAAGCGCCAATCAAGCGGCTCGCGATTCCGGATGTGCCGATTCCATACAGCCATGTACTCGAAGATTTCGTCTTGCCAGGGCCGGATAAAATTGTCGAAGCGGTCAAACAAATGATGGATGAAGCGTAAGAGGAGGCGAGGGAATGCATGATGTGACCTTACCGAAACTATCGGAAGATACCGATGAAAGTTTGATTGTCCTATGGTTTGTCGAAGAAGGCGATTACGTCAAAGAAGGCGCTGCACTGTGTGAAGTGCAGACGGAAAAAGCGGTATCGGAAATTCGTGCTGAAACGAGCGGGACAGTGAAGAAAATCCATGTGAAACGCGGCGATTCCGCCAAAGCCGGCACCTTGCTTGCGGTCATCGACCCGAAAGGACAAGTTGCCGGAAATACTGGGACTTCCGAGAAAGTTCACCTCGAACAGGCGGAAGAAAACGGCACGCCGCAGGAAACGGCGAGTTTCACCCGCGTGTCTCCTAGGCTGCGCCATCTCGCAAAAGAACTTGGCGTCAAACTCGAAGACGTCAACGGCACCGGAAAAGGCGGGGCAATCACCGAACAGGACATCCGCGATGAAGCGGGGTTATGAATAAAGAATAGGCGCAACCGGCTTGATCGGTTGCGCCTTTTTTATTGATGAATCGATTATTCATTTTTATTGGAACGCGAGAGTCGTAGCACTTGCGTTCTTTTTTCTTGGCATTTTATAAATGCTGGCACAGCTTGAAAAGTGTCTGCTCATATTTGAATGAATAGACTTATTCCATTATTTCCGGATACACCGTTTCCGCAACTAGCTGCACGGCTTCGCCAATGCGCGGCCCAGGGCGGGAAGTGATGTCGGAATCGATGAAATGCACTTCGTCGTTTTCGATTGCCTCTACGGCAGACCAGCTGTCGCGCGCTTCGATGTCACCGACCGCATCTTCCACGTAAGAAACAGTCGTCAAAATGACTTCCGGATCGCGCGTGATAACTTCTTCTTCAGAGATACTCGGCCATCCTTCGAGATCTTCAAAGGCATTGGTTACTTGGGCGTGGTCAAGGATTTCCTGCATGAATGTCGATTTGCCGGTTGTGTAGATTTCTGGAGACGGGCTGATTTCCACGTACACTTCTTTTTGCTCTTCGACCGCAGCGAGTCGCTCCTGGACATTTTCGATTTGCGATTGGATGCCTTCGATCACTTCAGCGCCTTTTTCTTCTTTGGCAAGAACAGAGGCGATTTGTTCGATATCGCCGTATACTTCGTCGAATGAAGTAGCCGATTCGATAACGAATACCGGAATATCGGCATCTTCAAGTTGGGAAAGGGCAGGAGGTGCTTCGCCGGTTGAATAAGCCAAAACGACATCCGGGTCGAGCTGGATGATTTTCTCGGCATTGAATTCCACGGAATCACTGACGCGCTCGATGTCTTGCGCCGCTTCCGGGTAGTTGTCATAGTCAGTAACACCGACCAATTGATCACCGGCATCAAGTGCGAAGACAATCTCGGTGTTGCTTGGGATAAGCGACACGATCGTTTCAGGCGCTTGTTCGAATTCAAGTTCTTCGCCGCGGTCATCGGTGACGGTGTACGGTGCGTCGCTTGCCGTTTTAGTTGTTGTTTCTTCTGTTGTTTCTTCTGTAGCCGGTGCTTCGGCAGTATCATCTTGGCAAGCACCGAGTGTTAAAGCGAGTGGAATGCTGAGTAAAAGAAATGATTTGATTTTCACGAGTGAGTCTCCTTTTTCTTCATGCGTTTTGTTGGATAGGATTTGCTGACGAACGGGATTTCATCGACGCCGTGCTGCTTATTGGCATAGACGGCCATCACGAAAAAGACATTGGCGAGCAGGTTGGCATAGTCCATAAAATGCTCCGGCACTTCGCGCTCAAGCGTCACGTGGTGAAGGGCGCGCACGGACTTTTTCGCTTCACTGCGGCATACGTGAAGAATGCACGCACCATGCGTTCCTTGCGGCAGGACGAACTGTTCGATTTCTTCCTTCACTTCCGCCACGTAACGGTCATACAAACTACTGAGATCGGCGAGGTCTTGTTCGGTAATCGCCAGTTTCCCGCGCACTGAGCCGTTCAAGTGGTAAACCATCGGCTGCAGGTAGCGCAAATCGTCGATGATTTGCGGAATGTCATTGACTGCGATGGCTTCTCCGATTCGCGTCGTCAAGGAATCGGTGCGGATCTCGAAATCGACTGTTGAAGCGCTTTCCCTCATGAATGGATAGCACAAGTAGCGCATGTCTTTTTTCATCTGTTCACCTCCAAAATAATGTCCGTAAATATCAGCAGACGTATCGCTTTCAAAAAAGAGACAAAAAAAGCCACTCTCAACGAAGAGAGTGGCACGATTGCGAATATCCAGCACAAAGCTGTCCATAGGAAAAAGTTGCCGTAGATCCTCTTATCTTCCGAAGAGCAAAAATACGTTCAGAAAAAGGTAGGTCTCCTGGCTTGTGCATCGCTTTACTCTAAGGCCTTCCCGGGTCTCCCCAGTGGCATCTCTTATTTCATACGCACTTACAGTTGCGGAAACAGCTCCGGATTTTCACCGGATTCCCTGTTACGCTGACGAATCAGCACCTTTTCCCTGCATGATTATTTACTTAGTTTCAGTGTAGCACTTTTGGTTTGAGTTTAGGAGAGGGGAATGAAAATGTTTAGAGCATAAGTCGACAAAATAGTGGAAGGAGCTGAAATTTTTGTGAGCTGGGCATATGGCCAATTTTTGAGGGTAATTGAACAATAGTAGGAAAGTGAGTGTATTGCAAAATTTTAAGGAGGGGAACTATGGAAAATCACAGTAGCCTGACATGCCCATTTTGCCAATCGCAAATGAAAAAAGGATTTATTCAAAGCGGTACGAGACTCGCGTGGGTGCCGAAAATATCCAAACTGAGTGCTGAGCCGAGCCTTACTAAAGGTTCCGTGTTGTTATCAGAACAAAGCCGTTTTTCCATCAATCATGTCGATGCTTTTTTGTGTGAGTCATGCAAGAAAGTCGTCATCGATTATGGAAGCGACGAGCAACAATGACATTCATTTCGCTTGAGAAAAGTAGTAAATCAGGTTTTCTTTCAAAATAAGAAAAAGAGTAGCGACGTCGCTGCTCTTTTTTGCTTTGAATAAAATCAAGTATTCAAGTCATTTATTGATCAATAAATGCACGTGCTATAATGACGCTAAACAAGTTAGAGGAGGAGTTCAACATGTTACCAACAAATTTGACAGAAGCGTTAAACGCTCAATTCAATAACGAACTTCAGGCAGCACATGCGTACACAGCGATGGCGTCGTACTTTTCCGGAAAAGGGTATCACGGATTTGCCAACTTCTATTTGATCCAATCGCGAGAAGAACATGTACACGCGATGAAATTCTATCATTACTTGGTGACGATGGATGAACAACCTGTACTCGAGGCGTTGACAGAACCTAGAAATGAATACACAAATGCCCTGGATGTTGTGGAAGCTTCACTGGCGCAAGAAAAGTCAGTGACAGCAAACATATATAAATTGGTAAGTTTGGCGGATGAACTGCAAGAACATGCCACGCTGTCATTTTTGGATTGGTTCATCGAAGAACAAATGGAAGAAGAAAAAATGTTCCGCGACATGATTATTCGCATAAAAGGCATCGAAGAAGGCGGCGAGTATTTCCTGAAAATGGACGACGAGTTTGCTGCGCGGAAACTGGAAGAATAATAGGCGAGAAAAAAAACAGCACACGGCTTAGCGTGTGCTGTTTTTATGTGGATTATAAAGTTTTCACGACTCACTCTGACTTGAGGAGTGATCATTTTCTAACCAATCCACAATTAAATCGACGATGATTTTTTGTTGTTCACTAACGGTGATCTGCGCTTCATTGTCGCCGGATTGACTCCCATATACGCCGAAATAAGCGTGGTTTCCGCCTGGAATTTCAATGAAATCTGTTGTTTCCGGCAAGTTCGAGCTGTTTTCCTTAATTTTTTCAGGCGTACTTAAGCCGTCTTCTGAACCGCTGATGGATAAAACGGGTAAGTTGGATTCGCTTAAATAGTCATTGCTTGCTGCGTATGCCCCAAGCAATATGAGCCCGTTGACGCGATCTAAATGCTGATCGGCATACATAGCGGCTGCTGCGCCTCCCATGGAATGGCCCGAAACATACCACTCGATGCTGTCGTTGCTTTCTATCATTTCATCAGCTTTTGAAACATCTAAAATTGATAAATTTAATCGGACTGAAGGGATAGCGACTGTGATATTTTGCTTTGATAATTCTTGTGCTAAATAGGCATATGCTGCAGGCTCAACTTTTGCGCCAGGATAGAGGATCAACCCTTTTTCTGCATTTTCTGCCCTATAGATATACCACCCATCCTCGGGTTCTACGACTTTCTCTATTTCGATTTGATCAGCATCTATCGCTTCAAATGTATTTTGAGACCATATAAAAAAGATAGTGAAGCTCAGAATGACGAGTAAAGCTAGTGTGAAAAGCGAGATGAACAAGGTTTTTTTGTTTAGAATTTTTTTCATCATGAGTACCGAATTATTCCTAATCCAATCAAGCAGAAAGATAAAGACAATCCACTAATTAAAATTATAAATAATTTTCCTTTCTGGATTTTGGAAATTATTAACTTAAGTTATATAAAACTAACACTTGTATGGGGACTTAATTCTGAAAAAGAAATGTATATTTTCTTTTTTACAATACGTCATATCAGACATATTAGGCTATGACTATGTTAATCGACGATAATTACTGTGGTCAAGGCAATGACCCTCATACTGAAGCAGGAAAAAAGAGGGGTTTCATCAGGCTGATTCTGTTTGGATTACCGAAAGCGCTCTAAAGCAGATATTGCAGTAAAGCTGTGCCGGCCGCTTTAATCATGCCATTCCATCTATCTCCCATCTTTGAAGGCGGTTTTGCTGGCGGCAGTTCATTGTGATGCGGAATATAAATTCAGATTCTCTTTACTTACAAGTTTCTCCTGCTTTTCATCCGCCAAGACAAGTCGCTTCAAGACAAACGAGTTTAGTTAAAGTGCAAGACAGGAAAACTACCACTGTATAAATAAAGTGAATAATCAATCAATAACATACTTAATCAATCGGTTGAAGGGGGAAGGACATTGAAAATCGCCATCTTATCTGATATTCACGAAGGGCTCAATCACAAAAAGACTGGAGCTGATATTGTCGGGTTGCTGAAAGAGTCGCTGACACAGAATACGCCGAATGTCTTTATCATCAGCGGCGATATGACAGCGGGACCGGAAAAAAGCTTGGCACTACTGAAACAACTGCAAAATGAATTGCCGGATCTTCAAATTTTATTTGTCCATGGCAACCATGATCTTTACCACGAGGATTCTACTAATGCGTATGAAAAACTGCTGGAGTTCGAGGGCAATCTGGGAAATGGCCCGGTTTCCTTGAATGAGGAATGGGTAGTGATCGGCGATGGCGGATGGTACGATTATACATTCGGAATAGAAGGGTTTACAGAGCAGGAGTTTTCAGCAGGCCGTTTCAATGATTTTACCTGGCCAGACAAAGCCTATGCACATTGGCCAGAGGATGATGTAACAGTAACCAATAAGTACTTGACGAAACTGGAGAGCTGGCTGTCGCATCATCAAGAAAAGAACATCATCCTGGTCAGCCATTTTGTGCCGTTTGCCCATTTTGTCCAAGTGAAAAAAGACCCTTCCTGGGATTTTTTCAATGCGATGATGGGAAGCAAAGAAATCGGGAAACTGGCTGAAAAGTATGGCGTCAAAAAAATGATTTTCGGCCATATCCACACCCGCTATCATGAAGAATTCAAAGGCATCGACTGCATCTGCAATCCGCTTGGTTATTATCCGTATGAATGGCGCAGCAATTCGGCACAGGAAGAAATCAATTCGGCGTTGAAAATCATCGAAATCTGATGGATTACCTATTTAAGTTTATGCACTTCTTTCCAAAGGTATAGGCAAGTAAAAGCTTATTGGAAAGGCAGGTCTACTGCTTATGGACATTTATACTATTGGCCATTCCAGCCATTCACAGGAATTTTTTGATGCGATGCTGAAGAAAACCCGAATCGAGCTTCTGGCTGATGTCCGGGCGTTTCCGGGAAGCCGCAAATGGCCCCAGTTTTCCAAGGATGAGTTTCCCGTGTGGCTAGCAGCCGAAGGGATCAACTATGAGCATTTCCCGAAACTTGGGGGCAGGCGCCGGAAGTCGAAGGAGGTTGAAGAAGACAGGAATGCCGGCTGGCGCAACCAGTCTTTTCATAATTATGCGGATTACACATTGACGGAAGAATTTCAGCAGGGCATCACTGAACTACTGGAAAAAGCGGAAGTCAAACGGGTTGCCTATTGCTGTTCAGAGCGTCATCCATCACGTTGCCACAGGCTGCTCATCAGCAATTACTTAGCAGCGAATGGCCACCGGGTTTTTCACATTATCGATGGCAAAAAAGGGGCAGTGGACATCGTCGAGCACGAAGTGGGGATGTGGGGAGCCGAAGCCGTCGTAAACGACAAGGGCATAATAACTTATCCGGCAACTGGTTAAAGAGAAACTCCGACCAGCAAAACTTAACTTCCCGCAGTTTACTAGAAAGCGCCTTCTGTCACGAATAGGCTCAGCAGAGGGCCTGTGAAACCAAACCCGCACTTAACCAACCTATATTCGCAACAAATTTTTCGATGCAGCCATGGCATAGCCAGCACGACAATATCCGCTCATGTAATGTGGAGAAGATCATCCTATTCCTGGATGATCTTTTTTGTTCCAGACAAATCGATTCAGTGAGTGGATATGCAAAATACTTTTTTTGAAAAACAGGTTTACGTGTTAGGAATTATCGGCAGTGACATAAGTAGAGGGGGGAAGAGAAGTCTGGTTATAGCTAACTTTTCCCCCTTTTTATTTATATATATTTGGGCAAACCGATCAAATGACTTTTGCAAAGGTTTCTAGTTTTATTAACTTTACGTAATTTTTACTAAATAACATTGACGCCGTAAAAGGCGTTCTGTAAGCTTGGATATGCGAGAAGAAAAAACTGTAAATTAGAATAATTAAGTACCAGTAATTTACAAAAGTAAAACCAGCAAACCAGCACTGCCTAGTTAAACGCTTTTACAAAAAGGAGGACGACAATAAGATGGACAACAGCTTATGGAACAAATCAGCAAAGGCTTTATTATCAGTGGGCCTGGTGGCGAGTCTTTGGGGGCCGGCTTCGCAAACGACGGTGCAAGCAGCTGCCCCGGCAAGTGATCTTTTTATCTCAGAATACATTGAAGGCAGCAGCTTCAATAAAGCGATCGAAATTTATAACGGGACCGGTGCTTCCGTTGAATTGAACCCTTATTCGGTCTCGCTGTATACAAATGGCAGCACGTACGCCCAGAGCGAAATGGCGCTTTCCGGTACTGTCGCAAACGGTGATACAGTAGTTATTTACCATAGCGGCGCAGATTCAGCGATTCAAGGCAAGGGAGATTTGCAAAATAATAGCGTGGTTAATTTTAACGGCGATGACGCGTTGGTACTTGAAAAATCCGGATCTCCTATCGATTCGATTGGCCAAGTAGGTTCGCGCATTGAAAACATGAAAGATGTGACACTGGTCCGCAATCCGGATATCCTGTCCGGCGACAGCGCAGTGAATGATGCATTTGATCCTTCGGCTGAATGGACAGCGTATCCTGCAGATACATTTACATACTTAGGAAGCCATGCGGTAGAGGAGACGGATGAAACGCCAACGCCAACTCCAGATCCAGATCCAACTCCTGTGCCATCTGGTTATTATGAAACAGCCGCTGGTTTGCAAGGATCTGCATTGAAAGCGGAACTTCATGAAATCATTGATAACCATACGCAACTCAGCTATTCACAAGTATGGGATGCATTGAAAATAACGGACGAAGACCCGAATAATCCGAACAACGTGTTGCTATTGTATACGGGTGAGTCGCGTTCAAAATCCTTGAACGGCGGCAATGTCGGGGACTGGAACCGTGAACACGTATGGGCGAAGTCTCATGGCAGCTTTGGCACAGCAATGGGAGCGGGGACCGATATCCACCATTTGCGCCCGACCGATGTACAAGTGAACGGGCTGCGCGGCAACCTGGACTTTGATTACGGCGGCAGTGCCGTAAACGGCTGCGATGGCTGCTTGCGCACAGCGACTTCCTGGGAGCCGCCGGATGAAGTGAAAGGCGATGTCGCACGGATGCTATTTTATATGGCGGTTCGCTATGAATCAGGTGACGCGGTAGATTTGGAACTGAATGACCTGGTGAATAATGGCTCGACCCCTTACCACGGCAAGATCTCCGTTTTGCTCGAATGGCATGAGCAAGACCCTGTCAGCGCTTGGGAACAGCAGCGCAACGAAAAAATCGAAGACATCCAAGGCAACCGCAACCCGTTCGTCGATTATCCGGAATGGGCGGAATCGATCTGGTAAGAAGTTGCTGATGATTTATTAATGCTAAATAAAAACACTTTCATCCTCGCAGCCTTAATAAAGGGACTGCGGGGATTTTTGATATTTGCAGAAACTCAATCATTTTTTCGTGCTTTTGAATTCTAAAAGCATGGGGATGATATTCAAACAAATCGAAATGATCGTCAACACCCATAACGCTGTTGCCATGATCGGCACGACATCTGATAGCGCAGACCAATCCTCCGCCCGAACCCAATCGGCTACCATCCTGTAATCAGCCGCAAGGGTAAGAGCGGTAAACGACAATGCTATGGCCATTGCTAATTTATAATCCTTGCCTATTGCATACAGATAAAGATTTACGCAGGTGGCTGCAATTGCAATCAACCCGAATAGGAACCACATAGTTTTGCCTCCAATTTTACAGGGAATTAGTATGAATAGAGACAAGGTTAGATGATCATTAGTTTCCTAAAGAGTGTTGGATATTTATGAGAGATTTTTAGATTTTAGCTTGTTACATCATTAGTTTACTGAAAATACCGATTTTTGAAACTTTATGCAGCTGTAAACGTATTATAAAGCAAAGGGAGAATGAGTAATAGCTGAAATGAAAGGGGAGGATTTTATGCATTGGATGATGTGGATCTTCTGGGGATTCTTTGGAGCTTTATTTATCGGCAGTTATGTAGTGGACAAAATGACCAAAAAGAAATACAGCCTAGATAAAAAAGCGAATACTGCAAACCAGGATTCTGCTGCTGCGGATGCGAGCCGGCAAGCCGGGCGCAATAATCACGAAAGCGGCATGTTTTAACAGAGTAATGACAGGGGTTCTATTCAAGCAGGTGTAAGTTCGGGATGAGCGGGTACAGTATACAAAATGCACGACGAGGAGGAATGCTGTATGGCTAGAAAAGGAACAGCTGGACGCACGCCTGAAAAGCAAGTCGGGGCGCGTGAGTCTGCGATCGATAAAGCAATCAACAAGACAAAAGAAGCCTTGGACGGAGATAACGAAGCAACGGATTATGGTGAAGAAAAAGGCAGAGACCAGCAAGAAGACGCGAAAGAGTATTCGAAGCACGTCTCAAAAGAAGACGAGCGCGATTTACCGGAACAACAGAATTAAAAAATGGAGCTTGAGGGAATTCCCTCAAGCTCCATTTTGGTTTAGGACGGGTTAGTCGACCACAATCCAGCACTTTTCACGAAAACGCGCGGATGCAATTTCAAGCTGGCAACGATCAAGTCGGCCAAATCTTCCGGATGCATGACGCGTTCAGCGTCGCCGGTGATCAGGTTGGACTCGTGGGCAAGGTCTGTGACAACTGTGCTCGGCGTCATCGCCGTGACACGGATATTGTGTTTGCGCACTTCAAGTGCAAGTGATTCGGTCAAGCCCATGACAGCGAATTTGGAAGAGCTATAAGCGCTTGTAACCGGTGCGCCTTTTTGTCCAGCTGTGGAAGAGATATTGATGATATCTCCTGAACTCTGCTCGATCATGCCTGGAAGTACGGCACGTGTTGCGTTATAGACGCCCATCAAATTGACGTCGACGATGTTTTTCCATTCTTCCGGTGCCAGTTCCAAAAAGCCGCCGAATTTCCCGGTGCCTGCGTTGTTAATGAGGATATCGATATCGCCAAGTTCGTTTTTGAGTTTCTTGATCGCTTGTTCAATCGCAGCGAGATCCGTAACGTCGGCAGAGGCAGTTGCCACTTTGACATTCGCACCTTGCAGTTCGACGGATACTTTGTCGAGGTTTTCCTGTTTTAAGCCGATCAAGCCGATATTGACCCCTTCATTGGCGAGGGCGATGGCTGTCGCACGGCCGATGCCGCGTCCTCCACCTGTAATGATCGCTGTTTTTCCTTTAATTGATTGCATCGTAACACTCCTTAAATTCGGGTACGCCAAAGCCGTCCCGTAACTAAATACTTTCCTATTATCAGTGATTTGATTCGGAAATGCATGTGAGGCGTCTTGGGTGTAAACAATAAAGACCAGCTTTCCCTAACTTGGAAAAGCTGGTCTTCGTTTTGGAACAATTATGTTCAGATGCCTGAACTTTTCAGGAAGCTTAGGAGTTCATTATTGAAACGCTCCGGCTCATCTGCATTGATGCCGTGTCCGCTGTCTTTGAACGGTACGAGTACAGAGTTCGGGATTTCCTTGTCCAGGATTTCGCCAAGTTCGTAAGGGCAGATCTGGTCTTTTTTGCCGTGGAAGATGGCTGTCGGAACGGTAATCGATGACAGCTCGCCGCGCAAGTCTTCGTCGCGCAGCGCAACGGCTGAGTTCAGTGTGGAGTGTGCGCCTGCTTCAAGCGCCAGTGACTGGAACCAATCCAGGAATTGCGGTGAATGTTTCTGTTCGAAAAACAGGTCCGCAAACTCTGCAAGAAACGCCGGGCGGTCTTTTTCGATTTGGGCGATGATGTCGTCCACTTCTTCAGGCTTCATGCCGACATTGAAATCGTTACGCTGCGTGAAGATCGGAGCTGCAGCGCCCATCAATAATAGTTTTGCGACATTGTCTTGGCCGAATTTCGTCAAATAGCGGATTGCGATTGGGCCGCCCATCGAAAAGCCGGCGAGCACGAATTGCTCAAGTCGAAGTTCATTGACGACCGCTTCAAGATCTTTGGCCATTGTGTCGTAATCGTATCCTGACCATGGCTTATCGGATTTTCCGTAGCCGCGCATATCGACGCCGATATAACGGAAGCCGTTCTTCGCAAGCAGGCTCGTCTGGTATTCGAATGCTTTGTTGTTCAATGGCCAGCCGTGGAGAAATACAACCGGCTGTCCTGAACCGATATCTTCTACATGAATTTTCACGTTTTCTTCAACTTGAATATAATGTCCCACTAAAGTTCCTCCTAGAGTTTTGACTAACTACTCCCTTCTATTTCCTTTTTCAAAGTTTCTGTAAACTTAAAAACGAAAATAATCTTTAATTAAAATATCTTTAGTTCAAAAGAGGTGTGATTTCAACATGCCGTCTCCAGCGTTTTTTCACTAGCGCCAGGGGACGGTTCTTTTCATTCCAGCGAAATCAAATGAAACCAATCGAGCCGTTCTTCCGTATTCATACTATTCCGCCATCAACTTGGACGGAAGGGTTAAGTGTTTCGCGTAAAGGGTAATCTGACAGGTAACAAGGCTTGTGCGACGGCCAAATAAATCGACGGAAGAGGAGAATGAAAATGGAAATCCTAAAACGCTTCAGAGACATTATGACGAGCAATATCCACGCAATGCTAGACAAGGCAGAAGATCCAGAAAAGATGATCGATCAGTATTTGCGCGATTTGAATAGCGACCTCGGTAAAGTGAAATCCGAGACGGCCGCGATCATGGCTGCGGAGAAACGCGAGCGCCGCGAGCTTGATGAGTTGAAAAAAGAGATGGATGATATGCAGCGCTACGCAGTCAAAGCGCTTGAAGCGAACAACGAAGATGACGCCCGGAAATTCCTCCAGCGCAAAGCGGAACTATCGGAACGCGTGAGGGACAAAGAGACAGCGGTCGAACTTGCGGCGACGAATACGCAGCAAATGCGTCAAATGCACGATAAGCTTCAGAGCGATATTGGGGAACTTGAATCGCGCCGCCAGGAACTGAAAGGCAAAGCGGCAGTTGCGAAGACACAGCAGCGCATGAACGATTTCGCGTCCAGTGTCGGAGGGGCAGGCGAACGCATCTCGGCATTCGATGCGATGGAGAAGAAAATCAACCAGCAATTGGACGAATCGGCAGCGATGGCTGAGCTCAATAAAAGTTCCGAGACGAGCATCAAGGATTTGGCGAAGAAATACGACGACGGTCCGAACGTCGACGAGGAACTGGAGTCCCTTAAAGCAGGCACCAATGTCGACGCTGAACTCGAAGCGCTGAAAAGCCAGATCGGAAAGAACGAGTAATGTCCGGCAACTGGACGCGATCCTGAAGCACGAAGGGAGGAAACTCGTTTGGTCATCCATTATAAATGCCCGAATTGCGGGGCCGATATGGCGTTCGATAGCGACTCGGGCCATTTAAGCTGCCCGAGCTGCGGCCACGAAGAAAACATCGAGACCTTTCCGGAACAGAACATCGAACGGAAATTCGATGAAGGCGAAGCGAAAGAATACCATTGCGAAAACTGTGGGGCGATCATCCTGACAGAAGCTGAAACGACCGCGACCCATTGCAGCTTCTGCGGGGCACCGGTCGTATTGGCAGACCGGTTGACGGGAAATCTCGCCCCGGCCAAAGTCATTCCGTTTACCGTCAGCAAAGACGAAGCGGTCGAAGCGTTCAAGAAATGGACGCGCGGCGGGCGATTGACCCCGCGCGGTTTTACGAGCGGCGACCGTATCAAGAAAATGACCGGCATGTATGTGCCATTCTGGCTTTACGATATCGAAGGCGAAGCCCATATCCAGGCGATCGGCACGCAAGTCCGGACCTATCAAAGCGGCGATACGATTTATACGGAAACGAATTTTTATGACGTGTTCCGGGAAATCGATTTGAGCTATTTGAAAGTGCCGGCGGATGCTTCCGAAAAAATGGACGACGTGCTGATGGATAAGCTGGAGCCTTACGATTACAGCGAATTAAAGGATTTCCGCATGCCGTATTTGGCGGGCTATTTAGCCGAGAAATACGATTTCGATGACGAGCAATTGTTTTCCCGTGTCGAATCGAAAATCGTCCCGTATATCGACGCTTATATCAGCACGACCATTTCCGGTTATTCATCCGTCAGCTACACGAACAAGCAAATCGATGCACAAAAAAAGAAAGTCTATTACACCTTATTTCCAGTGTGGATGGTGTATTACGATTTCGACAATAAAGAACATACCTTTGCGATGAACGGCCAAACCGGAAAAGTGGTCGGCAAGCCGCCGATCAGCGCCGGCAAAGTCGCGTTGTGGTTCACCGGCATCGCTGTATCTAGTTTTGCGGCCATGAAAGCCATCGCCTTTGCGATAGGGGGTGTCTTGTGGTGAGGAATTCTTATTGGAAATGGGCATGGATTCCAGTATTAGCATTGTTGTTGTTTTTCATTGGGGGGCTGTCTGTTTCAGCACAGGCCGGTGACTTGATTCACGATGAAGCCGGCTTGCTCAGTGGCGAAGAAGCGCAGGAACTGGAAGCCTTGGCGGAACAATACGGTGCGGAACAAAACGTGGACTTTCTGTTTTTGACGACCGATAGTACGGAAGGGCAATCGATCGAAGGCTATATGGGCGATTTTTTCGATGATCGCGCAGATAGCACCGGCCGGGAAGATGCGGTACTCTTGACGATCGATATCGGCGGGCGTGAAGTGTATCTCGCCGGATTTGGCACGGCCGAGCGGACGCTTGATTCAGAGCGTGTCGATCTCGTGCTTGACCGGATTATCCCTGAGATGCAATCGGGCGATTATGCTGGAGCGTTCGAGGAAACAGTGACGACCTCAAGCGAATACATGGAATACCGGCCGGGCGTCAATCCCGAAAGCATTTTTTTGAAAACCTGGTTTCATTTAGCTATAGCGCTGCTGCTCGCAGGCATCATCGTCGGATCGATGCTTTATAACGCTGGCGGCAGGGTAACGACGACCCCAGGCACATATGTCGACCGCGACCATACACGCGTGCGCAGCCAGGATGACCGCTTCCGCAATAAAACCGTAACCCGCAGAAAGATTCCGAAGAATAAGGATGGCGGCGGGTTCGGCGGAGGCGGCGGCATGACCGGCGGCGGGCGTTCATTCAGCGGCGGCGGCCGCAGCTTCTAGGCAATCGAAAGAAGGAAGGAATGAAGAACATGGCATTTTTCGGCAATCAATTTTCAGATGTGGTGGAATGGGAAGAATTCCGCGACGATATGATTTTTTGGAAATGGACGAATAAGGAAATTAAGAAAGGCAGCCGTTTGATCATTCGGCCGGGCCAGGACGCAATTTTCCTCAATAACGGCAAAGTGGAAGGGATTTTCGAAAAAGAAGGCGAGTACGACATCGTCTCTGAAATCGTGCCGTTCCTATCGACCTTGAAAGGATTCCGTTTCGGCTTCAACAGCGGCATGCGGGTCGAAGTGCTGTTCGTCAATACGAAGGAATTCACCGTCAAATGGGGCACGAAAAGCCCGATCAATATTCCTGCGCCTCAGCTTCCGGGGGGCATGCCGATCCGCGCGAACGGCACCTTCCATTTTAAAGTGAATGATTATGTCAATTTGATCGACAAAGTTGCCGGTGTCAAAGACAGCTACCTCGTCGAAGATGTCCAGCTGCGCATTACGGCACGGCTCGACCAATTATTGATGAAATGGATCACGCGCGAAGGCAAGGACATGTTCAATTTGCAGTCGAATTCCCACGAAATCGGCAAGGGGATTCAAGACGATTTGAATATGGAAATCATGGACGACGGTATGAAAGTGACCGGTTTCCAAGTGATGAGCTTTAATTACCCGAAAGAAATCCAGGACATGATCAATAAAAACGCCTCGCACGGCATGGTCGGCGACGTCTCGAAATACCAGCAGATGTCCGTCGCAGATGCGATGGGCAAATCCTCAGGTTCAAATACGGCATCCGATATGGCCGGCATGATGATGGGGATGAACATCGCCAAGGAAATGATGGATGGCCAGAAAGAATCATCAGGTGCAAGCAGCCAAACTGGCGGGCATCCGGCAGCGGGCGGCGAAGGGCAAAAAGGCCCGAATTTCTGCCCGAATTGCGGCGAGAAAGTGAGCGGCGCCAAGTTCTGCCCAAACTGCGGCCAGAAGTTGGCCGAATAGGAAGCGAAAAAACAGGAAGAGAGCTTATCGCTCACTTCCTGTTTTTTTATTGGCTAGTTCCGGATTCCGCGGAACAACAGCTCCAGCCAGCCATCGATTTCACCGGACAAGTCAAAGTCGCCATCGAAAATTGCCCAATCATACAGCGTTCCGCGCATACTGCGTGATAACAGCAGCGCAAGCCGGCCGGGGGATACAGAGGATGTCAATTCGCTTTTTTTCTGCCCTTCGGAAATCAGTTGTTCCAGAATGGCGTAAAGCGGGCGTTCCGTATCGGACAGATAATTATCAACAGATGGAGTGAGTGCATAAGCATAGAGTGAACGGATGCCATCCTGTCCCATTTCATCCCGCAAATATTCCATTTGGGCGATCGCGAGCTTGCGGATCTTCTGCTCTGCCGACAAACTTTCGGGTAGGCTTTTCTGGAAATCGCTATAGAATTGGTCGATTTCCTTGAATTTTTCAAGGAAGATATCGTATTTGGACGTAAAATGCCCATAGAATGCCCCTTTAGAGGCTTCGCTTTTCCGGACGATTTCATCGACCGACACCCGGTCAAAACCCTTTTCGCTGAACAAGTCAAGAGCCGTGCGGAGAATGCGTTTTTTCGTTTCAATCGCTTTTTCCTGTCTGCTCGTCATATTGGCCACCTTTCTTCTAGTTTAAGCATATAACACTAATGAGAGATATCGGTATAGTAAAAGAAAGTGATGAAGTCGTTTCTGGCGGACGCTTTCCGCGGGCATGGCTTGAGCCTCCTCGGTCGCTTCGCTTCCTGCGGGGTCTCAAGACTCATGCTATTCCCGCAGGAGTCGCCGCCTTCCACTTCTTTTCATCTGAACTATTCAATAGATATGGAGCAAAACAGCGCAGACTCCTTGGGGATTAGCGAAGTGCTGAAATCCATTCGGGCAGTAAGCCCGAATTAGTTCAGCGCAAGCCCCCAGGAAAGCCAGCTGTTTTGCGGAATATCGTCTACAGTAGAATTTCAAATAACAAAGGTATCTGTAATGGAGTGTATTTTATAATTCGACTGAATTGTTTGAAAACAATTGACAAAGCTCTGTTAGATTGAATAGACTATAGTCTATAGATTATAGACTGCGGTCTATGGAATTGACAAGACGAGAGAGGATGTTGATGATTTTGACAGCGGAACGGACATTGATCGATCTCTTAAACGCCCAATGCAAAAAACGCAGCGAGCAGCCCTTCCTGGTTTTTGAAGACAATCAAGAAAAAGTGACGGAATACAGCTATGGCGAATTTTTGGAGCGGGTCGAAAAATTCAGCGGCGCGCTTTATGAGCGGGGCATCCGCAAGGGCGATAAAGTGACGCTCCATTTGCCGAATTCCGCGGAATTTGTCGTGTGCTGGTTCGCGCTCGCAAAGCTCGGGGCCATCATGGTGCCGACCAATATCCTGTCGGCTGCCGCGGAAATGGATTATTTGATCAGCCATTCGGAATCGGTCTTGCTCATCACGGAATCGGAATACATCGAGAAGTTCAAATCCATTCAAGGGAATCTCCCGAAGCTGCGTCAGATTGTCCTGGCCCGCACAGATGAATCGGGCGAATTTGAAAGCGTTAACAAAATGATTGGTGAATCCTCAGGCGAAGTGCCGGAAGCCAGCATCCAGCCGGAAGACGTGGCTGCGATTTTGTACACCTCCGGAACGACATCGAAACCGAAAGGCTGCCTCATTACACACGCCAATTACATCTACACTGGGCATGCTGTGGCAGAACATATCGGCTTTACGGAACAAGACCGGGCGCTTGTCGTCTTGCCGATGTTCCATGGCAACGGCCAATATTATATGATCATGCCGAGTTTGGTTGCGGGAGGCAGCGTCGCCATCACCGAACGCTTCAGCGCGAGCCGCTACGGACGCCAAGTCCAGCGCCTCGGCGCAACGCTCGGTTCTCTCTTCGCTGCACCGATCCGTATGATCCTCGCGCAGCCATACGACGAAGAGGAACGCAATAATAAGTTGCGGGCAGTCATTTTCGCCCAGTCGGTGACAGCAAGAGAACTGAAGGCATTTGAACAGCGCTATAACACTTCGCTTTACCAAATCTATGGCATGACGGAAACGATTGCACCGCCTTTGATGAATCCATTGCAAGGCGCTAAAGACAATTCAGGCATCGGCAAACCGATCTCAGGTTCGCGCATCAAGCTGATTGATGAAGAAGGCAATGAAGTGCCAGACGGGGAACCCGGAGAGATTTTGCTTGAAGGCATTCCCGGCCAGACGATCATGAAAGCTTATTTCAATAATCCCGAAGCGACCAATCAAACTTTGCAGAACGGCTGGCTCCATACAGGAGACAAGGCGCGCAAATCGGAGAATGGCTTCTATTATTTCGTTGATCGCCAAAAAGATATGATCAAGCGCGCCGGTGAGAATGTCGCGGCAAGCGAAGTGGAAAATGTCATCATGGAGCATCCGGCCGTCTACGAAGCGATCGTCATTGGGATTCCGGATGCGATGCATGACGAAGCATTGAAAGCATTCGTCATCCTGAAGCAAGGGCAAACGGCAACGGAACAGGAAGTGATCGACTACTGCAAAGGCCAGTTGGCCAAGTTCAAAGTGCCTTCAGCAATCGAGTTTGTCGAAGACTTCCCACGCACATCTGTCGGGAAAATCCAAAAGCATAAACTGAAGGAAATCGAATTGAAGAAATTGCATGAATAGAAAGGGCGAAGGCTTAATGGAGGATGTATTGAACAATCAAGTCGCACTCATTACCGGAAGCGCACGCGGCATCGGCTTTGCCTGCGCGAAAGCACTCGCAAAACGCGGAGCTTCGATCGTCCTCACGGATATTTTGGATTGCGATGAAGCAAAGCAAGAACTCGAAACGGAGTTTCCAGGCATTCGCGTGTTGGCGCAGCAAGTTGATGTCCGCGACCGGGCGCAAGTCGAACAAGCCATCAGCAAAACAGTAGAGGAATTCGGGCGCATCGACATTGTCGTCAATAATGCTGGCACTGTTTCGCGTCTCAGTTTAAAGGACATGACGGATGAGGATTGGAGCCGTGATATCGACACCAACTTGCGCGGCACGTTCTTGTTCACGCAAGCAGCCATCTACCCACATATGGTCAAACAGGGAAGCGGGCGCATCATCAACATCAGCTCGATTTCCGGCATGATGGGCGGCGCGATTTCCTACGGAGAAGATGGCGAACGGCAAGGGCGTTCTGGCCCTGCCTATGCTGCGTCAAAAGGCGGCATCATCGCCTTTACGAAATGGGTCGCGAAAGAAGTGGGCGAGTTCGGCATCACGGTCAATAGCGTCGCGCCAGGACCGGTTGAGACCGCCATCACCAAAGGCGTCAATTATCCGCTTGAGCTTCAATCGATCAAGCGTCCCGGACAGCCGGAAGATATCGGCGAAGCCGTTGCCTATTTGGCATCACCGGCTGCGAGTTATGTGACGGGCGAAGTATTGAAAGTATGCGGAGGGGCAGGCATCGGCGCATAAGAAAAGGTTCCAAGGGAATTGTCTCTCGGAACCTTTTTTGTTTATTTCGTGCTGGTAAATCCGCCGTCGATGCGGATGACGTCACCGTTGATGTATTGCGCTTTTGATGTCAACAGGAACGCCACGAGTTCTGCGACTTCGTCTGCAGTGCCGAGGCGTTGCTGCGGGATGCCTGCTTCTGCGTTTTTCTTCATTTCTGGATTGGCATCGAAATAGGCTTTGACCATCGGCGTTTCCGTCGGGCCTGGCGCGATGGCATTGACGCGCAAGCCGTCTTTGGCGTATTCGGCGACGAGTGATTTCGTCATGCCGACGATGCCGTGCTTGGTGGCAGAATAAGTGACGACTGTATCCTGGCCGATGACGCCGGCGCTCGATGCGGTATTGACGATGGAGCCGCCGCCGTTTTTCACCATCACTTCTGCGACGTAGCGAAGGCCGTATAATGCGCCGAGCAAGTTGATGCCGACGATCTGCTCGATTTCTTTTATATCGGTTTCGAGGAAGTACTTGCCGCTCCCCGAAATGCCTGCGTTGTTGAAGAAATAATCGATCGAGCCAAAATGCTCGACCGTCATGTCCACATAGTTTTTGACTTCTTCTGATTGGGACACGTCCGCTTTGATGAAGATAGCGTCCGGCCCGAGTTCTTTCACTTTCTGGACGGTATCGTTGCCGCTTTTCTCACTGATATCGACAACAGCGATATTGATGCCTTCCTGTGCGAGACGCAATGCGGCCGATTGTCCAAGCCCGCTTCCGCCTCCTGTGACGATAGCTGTTTTTGCCATGTAGAATCTCCTCCTTGTGCTGGTAGCTTCATTGTTTTCTTTACCCGCAATAAAGCCTGGATAATCAGCAGGGACGAGGAGTATGGGCTTATTGCGCGATGGCTGTTTTACGGTCTTTTGACTCGTGCAGCTTGACCATCGCGAGGCGAGCCAGCGGTTGGATGAGCAGGCTTTCCGCCAGCAAAACGATAATGAAATTGCGCGGCCAATTGGCGAGCCAGTTGCTGAAGATCTCACCGTGCAAACCGTTGGCGACCAGGTCGCCGATAAAGGTCATCGCGACCGACATGCCGATAACCGTGAAAACGATGCGCAATAAAATCTTCTTATGGAAAGATGAGGAGTGTTTCGTCAATTTGCCTGTCAAAGAGTCGGCGATTCTTCCGAAGACAGTTCCTTCAAGAACCATCGCTATGATCCACATGACCGGCATGATTTTGAGGATCATCCACATCGTCTCCATCGTGAAATGGTCTGCATGAAGCAGCACGCTGTAGCTGGTCATCAACAGCACAGTCATCGTCACTATAAGCGAGCCGTAAAGCAGCCCTTCTTTGCCGTTATGAGGCAGTCGTTTGTCTTGTAGCATGAATATTCCCCGTTTCTATTGTATTGGCGCCCAGTGAAAAGGCAGGGCAAAAGCTGTTGTTTCAACAACCATTCCAACACTATAGCAATCAGGAAGTGAATTTCGTAAGTGTCTGTTTTGTGACTCATTTATATGAAGAAGTTACTTATTGTTATAGATCAACTGGTGCAAGCCTTCATAAATTTCCACAATTTCGGCTTGTTTCATGCGCACGAGTCCGCTGGAGGAAGGGGCGACGTATTCGATGACTCCCGGAATGACCGGATCCGGCTGTTTGCCCCAGTGGGTCGATTTTTTGCCGCTGAACTGGAGGTAGACGCCTTTGCCGACAAAACAGACCGCTTTTGGCCGGTAGCGTTCAATTTTGCGTTTTAATTGTTCGGCGCCTTCTTTGTATTCTTCCTTTGTGATATCTGCTGCCGCTTTGGTCGGGCGGGGGACGATATTGGTCAAGCCATAGCCAAGCTCGATCAAATCGTGGTTTTCCTCGGGTGCGTATTTTCTTGGCGTCAACCCGGATTCAAAAAGGATTTTCCAGAAGCGGTTGTTTGGGTTAGCGTAATGATAGCCGGTTTCACTCGAGCGGATGCTCGGATTGAATCCGACGAATAAAATGTCGAGATGGTCTTTCAAATGATCGGGTATGGGTGTAAGTTCCAAGAGAAGGCTCCTTTCACATAAATGCATTTCCAGAGTATTAGCGTATCAAAAAAATATAATATATTCTGCACTGAACCATCGTATAATAGAAGAAAATGGCAATGATTAATTTATCTTGTCAAAAGGAGCTGCGCGATGCAGGAATTTTCGTACGAGTTGACGGAACAGCAATTTGTTGATTTTAACCTTTATCATGCCAAACATTCCGAAGCGGTTAAGCGTTCATTGACGATCCAGCGCTTTGTCATTCCCGTTATTTATTTGATGATGCCGTTCGTGATGGCGCCGATTTTTGATTGGTCGGTGTGGGGGCTGATGATTCCCTTTATCCTATTCGCGGCTTTGTGGATCGTTTTCTTTCCGCCTTATTTCCATTGGAATATTAAACGAATGAGCCGGAAAATGGTCAATGAAGGGAAAAACGAAGGCTTGCTCGGCACCCATGAGCTGTTCATTGATTCACAAGGAATCCGGGAAGTGACGAAAAATGGCGAGACGCATGTGCGCTGGTCGGGCATCGAAAAATACGGGGAGGATGCGGACAACATCTATTTGTACAATAGCGCCATGTCTGCACTGATTGTGCCGAAAAAGGCGGTGCCTGAGCTGGAGTCATTGCGCAAGTTATTGGCTGAAAAAGTTCCGGAAAGCATTTGATACTAAATGGACGAAAAAACCGAACCGCGCTTGGCGGTTCGGTTTTTCTATTCGATCGTATGTTCAATTTCTGCTGGATAATTCGTGCCTTCTGTCGGCGTCATCCATACTTCAAGCGTGTAGGTGCCTGGTTCAAGATTGGCTTCTGGAACTTGGATCTCGTATTGGAGCTCCTCGCCTTGTCGCAGGATCTCCTCGCCAAGTGCCTGGGTATACATGCTGACGGACGACATGCGGAACACTTCGTTGCCTTGTTCATCGGTCAATGTGAAATCATAGCGCTGCCCGCTCGTGAAGTTGAATGTCACCGCTTCTTGCGTATCGTTTTTGACGGTATAGCGGTAAGTTCCATTGTCGGTCTCTTCTATGGTCGATGTCACTTCACCTTCGATGATTTCACCCCCTGACTCCGGATCTTCCGGCGAATTTTCGCTTTCGGTGCCGCATGCCGCGAGCATCAAAGCGGCCATCAATAGCAGTAGCCAGCCAATTGCGGCCTTTTGCCTCATCGGGTTCGCCCCCTTTTTTGTCTATAGAGTAGACCGCAAGAGGCCATAAAAAGTTACAGAAGCGAATGCATTGCGCTGTTCTCAAGGCCCCTTGCTGTCTTATACTAGCACTATACCCTGAAGGGGGCGTTGTAATGCCCAAACTATTAGATGATTTCCGCGAAGCGCTGGTTGCCAAGATGAAATGCCTCAGCATCAGCACATTCACATTCGCCAAATACATGGCGATGGGCTTGGTTCCCTTGTATATAATCTACTTGATGATGAATTAACTTGTAATGTGGAGGCTCTGAAAAGAGTCTTTTTTTAATTCCAATTATTGGTATATTGACTATATTTTCAGAATATTATAATATTGAAACACTACCGATGAGACAGAAAGGGAGATTCATGAGCACACAAAGGAGGAATGGAAATGAACATCACGACATCGTTGACGATGAATGCGACGCGGCAGCCAAATTTACCGGCATTGAATTTTGAAGCGAAGTCCTATACGTATCGTGAATTAAACGCAGAAGTGAATCGCTTGGCGAACGGTTTGGTGCGTGAAGGGATTTCAAAAGGCGATAAAGTGGCATTGTTCATGAAGAATTCGGATGCCTATGTGATTGCGTTTTTCGCGGCGCTGAAAGCGGGAGGCGTCGTAGTTCCGGTCAATTACAGGCTGAATGCCGAGGAAGCGGGCTATCTATTCGGCCAGTCGGATGCGGCTTATGTGTTTTGCGACAATGAATTCGAAAGCTTAGTGGCTGAAGCGAAGGAATTGGACGACCTGCTGCATCAGGTGATCGTCTATCCGAAAGCACAAATTGAAGCGCATCTCAGTTGGGACGAAGTACTGGACGATGATCGCTCCGAGCCAAAAGTCGACATCTTACCGGAAGACGATGCAGAAATCCTTTATACTTCGGGGACGACCGGCCCGCCCAAGGGAGCGCTTTTTGATCATCAGCGCATTGTCAATGTCAGCACTTCGTTCATTCTCGGAACGGGCGTCAACCATGATGACCGCTTGCTTCATGCGGCGCCGTTTTTCCATCCTTCCCAACTCAATCTATTTCTTGTGACCGGGGTCATGCTCGGCATTCCGCAAACCATTCTCCGTGAATTCGCGGCCAGAGATGTAGTGGACGCAATCCACCAGGACGGCTGTAGCGTGTTTTTTGGGATGCCGGATATGTACCATGCGTTGATGGAAGCACCTGAGAGCGCAAATTATAATCTGGGCACAATCCGCAAATGCATGTACGGGACCGACCCGATGCCGAGTGGCCTTGTCGCGCGGGCCATGAAATTCTTCGGCCATGAACAATTTTACAATTTATGCTTCCTTACTGAAGGGGGCCCGGGAGGTGTCTATTTGCTGCCAAGCGAGCATGCCCATAAAGAGGGAGCCGGCGGCAAGTCGATGTATATGACCCATGTCCGTGTGGTCGACGAAGAAATGAACGACGTCGCGCCAGGCCAAGTCGGGGAATTCATCATGCGCGGCGAGACGATCATGAAATCGTATTACAATATGCCGGAAGAAACCGAAGAAGCGTTCCGGGATGGCTGGTTGTTGACGGGAGATCTCGCGACAATCGATGAAGACGGCTACATTACGCTGGTCGACCGTAAATCCGACCGCATCATTTCTGCTGGGAATAATATTTATTCCATCGAAATCGAACAAGTGTTGAATCGTCATCCGCAAGTCCAGGAAGCGGCGACCGTTGGTATTCCAGAAGAAGAATGGGGCGAAATCGTAGGTGTCGTCATCGTTCCGAAAGATGGGGCACCGATCGATGAAGTAGCGCTCTCTGAATACTTGCTCGAGCATTTGCCGCAGCATAAAGCGCCGAAAAAATTCCGGTTCGCAGACGAATTGCCGCGCAATGCTTCAGGCAAGATTCTGAAATACCAATTGCGCGAACTGCATATCAGCGAATATACATGGTTCCGCCATACGTTTATCGAACGCTGAAAAATGGCGCCCTGATGCTCCGGGGCGCCATTTCTCTGTGTTATGATGGAACAGGATCTGAATAGAACATGGCAGGAGGATTTTTTATATGGACAATAACGATATTTTGATCCGGCTGCGCTATGCGCTGGATTTGAAAAATAGCGATGTAAAAGAAATTTTCGCACTCGGCGGAGAAAAAGTGGATGCTGTCGATGTGCCGTTAATTTTAACAAAAACGCCTGAACCCGATGATGAAGGGGCAGAGGCCAATCTTCCATTGGCAAACGACCAATTGGAGCGCTTCTTGAACGGGCTGATTACCTTTAACCGCGGTCCGAAACCCGGCGACTCAGGACCACCTGAAGTAAGCGGCGAGCACGTCAACAACTTGGTGTTGAAAAAACTGCGCATCGCCTTGGAATTGACGAGCGAAGACTTGCTCGATTTATGGAAGCTGGCCGGGATCAATGTCTCCAAAGGCGAACTCGGCGCCTTTCTCCGGAAAGAAGGGCATAAAAACTATAAAGAACTGGGCGACCAGCTCATGCGCAATCTCCTCAAAGGCATCACGCTCAATTATCGACCATAACCAAAAGCCGCAGCATCCCAAATCGGGTGCCGCGGCTTTTTTTACTTGTCGCTTATTCGCCGCCGCTCGTATAGCGGTTGTCGCCCATCGTGTAATTCGAGCTATCACCAGGCTTGGCATCAGGATGGGTCGGTTTGTCGTAATAGGCGGAAGCTCTGCGCCGGCGGTCGACGATAAAGCCGAGCCCCGCCACGATAGCGATCGGAACCAGGAAATATAACATGGAGTTCCTCCTTTTTAGTAGGGTGTTCGCAAATGAAACAAGTGAAAATAGTTAAATAGGTATGCGAGCAGATATCTTAATTGATGGCTCCATCCCCAAGCAGCCGCCTCCCGCTTGGGGATGGCCTCCCACAATGAGTCAAGAAGAACACTTGTCTCATTGCTCCGGCTCGCCCGTATGCGCGGTTCGGCTAATAGATCTCGTTAATGCTTTTGAGTGATGAAGCATCTTTTTTTCATGTTCATCCACTGGTGGGAGACACTTATTGGGACATGGCAATTATAAAAATGTTATAACTTTTACCTTTCATCTTGGAAGGATGTATAAAATTATTGACACAAATACCAATGGAAGAAAACGTGCTTCCATTCTAAAGCTAGAGATGAAGCTGAAGGGAGGCGACGCCTGGGGGACCGCGCGGGCTGGCGAGACAAATGTGCCGCGTTCTTTGCGGCACATTGGCTCAACACCCGCCCTATTCCTGGGCAGCTGAAAGCGCGACGTCCTGTCGCATCAGCTGCATGACTCGCATCCTGCGAGCCTCAAGCGTGCCCCTTGGAGCGTAATCTCCACGACACACATTTCCACAAAATTAAAAGTCTAGATTTAATCCATAAGAAAAAAAGCGCACCACAAAGGGAGCGCTTTTTTCATATCAGGTAATGGATGCTTCGTAGATTTCTTTGATGGACTTTTCGAGCGTCGTGTTGAACTCTTCATCCGACTGATCGGCACTCAAGCCTTCTGACAAGGCACGGGAGAAGCTGGCGATCAAGCCTTTGTTTTCTGCAAGCTTCTGGTTCGCCTGTTCACGCGGATAGCCGCCAGACAATGCCACAACACGCACAACGCGAGGGTGGTCGATTAATTCCTTATAGAAATTCGCCAGCGTCGGGATCGTCAATTTCAACATGACGTACTCGTCGTCGCTGAGCTTGTCAAGGTGGCTGAGGATTTCATCATTCAACATAGCCTCGATGCGTTCTTTGTCTGCGCTGTTGATGTCAACTTCCGGCTCGATGATCGGCACGAGTCCAGCAGCGATGACTTCTTTCGCTACTTCGAATTGCTGGTCGACGACTTGCTTGATGCCTTCCGCATTCGGTTCTTTGACGACGGAGCGCATCTTCGTGCCGAAGACATTGCGTTCAACCGCACGTTTCAACAGTTCGTTCAAATTCGGGTTCGGCTTCATCAATTGAACGCCGTTCTGTTCATCAGCCAAGCCTTTATCGATTTTAAGGAAGGGAACGACGCCTTTCGCGTCCCATAGATAATTACTTGTATATTTGCCGTATACTTCGCGGTCCATCGTCTGTTCAAACAGGATGGCGCCTAGCACATAATCCGACGAAAAGGCCGGGGCCGTCATGACGCGCGTTCTCATTTCGTGGATCAGGTCGTACATTTCATCTTCGTTGGAGTAAGCATCTTCATTAACACCATAAAGTTTTAACGCTTTTGGCGTACTGCCACCGCTTTGGTCGAGTGCAGCGATAAAGCCTTTGCCGTTCTTGACTACCTCAAATTGTTTTGTGTTCATCGTCTCAGCTCCTTAGATTAAGAAATTTTGACTCCATTAATCCTGTTCCCTGCTAAGTGTACCAATAATCGGGTTTTTCATCAAAAAAAGATTTCAGAATTATCGTACACGTTAGTCGCCAGTGGAAACGTCTGTATTTTTTGCTGTTTCAAAGTCGAAGCGGACGCCTGTCATTTGCTCGGATACGTCCCATAATTTTCGGGCAAGCGCTTCGTCGACGGCCGTCGGGTGGGGCGTATCCAGGGCGGGATAGCCTTTTCTGCGCCCTTTTCCGGCAGGACCGATGTATTCGCCGCCAGTGAGATCCGGTTCTGTTGCGGCGTGAACGGTAGCGAGCGCTCCAATGTCCGGCGGCTGCAGAAAGCGGTTGGCAAAATCCCTCAGCAAGACCGGCGCATCGTATTTGCCGATCTTGAAGATATTGGTGGCGGAAACACCAGGGTGGCAGGCGACGCTGATCGTCTGGATGTGGTGCTTTTTCAGCCGCCGGTCGAGTTCCATCGCAAATAGCATATTGGCGAGCTTGCTTTGGTTGTAGAATTTTTTTGGGCGATAGCCTTTCGAGCCGTCAAGATTATCGAAATCGATCGTGCCGCGGTTATGCGCCAGGCTGCCGAGCGTGATGACGCGCGAGCCTGGGGTTTTCGCGAGCAGCGGCAGAAGGTGGGCGGTCAACGCAAAATGGCCGAGGTAATTGCTGCCGAACTGCAATTCAAAGCCGTCTTTGGTTTTTCCGTAAGGCGGCATCATAATCCCCGCATTATTGACCAGCAAATCGAGTGAACGAAAATGCTTTTTGTAGCTGTCGGCAAAATGACGGACGCTTGCGAGATCGGCCAAGTCGAGCTTTAGAACGGCGACCGTCGCTTCCGGATGGTAATCGAGGATCTCCCGTTTAGCGTTTTCGCCTTTGACCAGGTCGCGGACTGCCAGTAGAATCGAGAAGCCCCGACCGGCGAGCATGTTGGCGGCTTCCCATCCGATGCCGCTATTGCCGCCTGTGATAATGGCGATTTTATGATGGACGTCCTCCAAGAAATCATCTCCCCTTTTCAAAAATAAATGCTGCGTAAAGCTTCTTTTTCTATCTAGTTTACCCCATTTGAAAATTGAAACCGCATACATTCAAGAAAAAACGAAAATCTTGTGAAAAGATCATCAAATTGTCTAAATTTTTACACAACAAAGCTCGCTGATGTGTTAGAGTAATTCAATAATCAAAATGAAGAGGGTGAATCAGATGGCAAAAAACATCACAGAGCTGGAAAGGGAAGTCGTTGCTAAAGAGGTGACCGTGGCCGATATTATGGTCGCCAATCAGGCGCTGAAGGATGTCATCATCCGGACGCCCTTACAGCGCAACGAGATTCTTTCGGCACGCTATGGCTGCAATGTCTTTTTGAAGCGTGAAGACCAGCAAGTGGTCCGTTCGTTCAAATTGCGCGGCGCCTATAATTTCATCCGCAGCATGACCGAGTCCGAACGATCCAAAGGCGTCGTCTGCGCGAGCGCTGGCAACCATGCGCAAGGTGTAGCGTATTCCTGCAAGGCGCTCGGGATCGAAGGCAAGATCTTCATGCCGCTTACGACGCCGAGCCAGAAAGTCTCTCAAGTGAAGCGCTTTGGCGGCGAGTATGTAGAAGTCGTCTTGATCGGCGACAGCTTCGATGATGCCTTTGCGGCAGCGATGGAAGTCTGCTCGGAAGAAGGCAAGACCTTCGTCCATCCGTTCAATACAGAAGCTGTGATCGCAGGGCAAGGGACGGTCGCGGTCGAAGTGCTTAATGATATGCAGGAACCGGTCGATTATATGTTTTGCGCAATCGGTGGCGGGGGATTGGCGTCTGGAGTCGGAACGTATTTGAAAGGCGTTTCTCCTGCAACGAAGCTGATCGGCGTCGAACCGGAAGGCGCGGCGAGCATGAAAGCTTCTCTTAAGGAAGGCCAAGTGACGCGGCTCGATACGATCGATACCTTTGTCGACGGGGCAGCGGTCAAGCAAGTCGGGGATCTATCGATGGCGATCTGCCAAAAAGTGCTGGATGACATCGTGCCGGTCCCAGAAGGCAAAGTGTGTACGACCATCCTTGAACTGTATAACGAAAATGCCATCGTCGCAGAACCCGCCGGCGCTTTATCGGTAGCGGCACTCGACTTTTACCGCGAGGAAATCCGTGGAAAAAATGTCGTCTGCGTCGTCAGCGGCGGCAATAACGATATCGAACGCATGCAGGAAATCAAAGAAAAATCCTTGATTTACGAAGGCTTGAAGCATTATTTTATCGTAACTTTCCCGCAACGTGCAGGAGCGCTCCGGAAGTTTATGGGAGATGTGCTCGGCGAACAGGATGATATCACCCATTTCGAATACACAAAACGAAATAACCGGGAACACGGCCCCGTACTGGTGGGGATCGAATTGAAAGACCCGGCAGATTACGGGCCACTCGTTGAGCGCATGGCGCAAAACGGGTTCCCGTATAAGGACATCAATAACGATTCATTGCTTTTCAATTTGCTGATCTAATTTGATGGCTGTACTGCCTGCTCGGTTTCGTGAGTGGGTGGTACAGTTTTTTATTTGCGGCAAGCCGGTTGTGCCTTTGATTCGCTCAGACTAAAGGAAATTACTTTTTATCAATAATAAACAGAAAGATGATAATAAAATATTAATTTAAATATTCAGTAATTTAGGGTTTACAGGAAATGTGAAATATTGTAGGCTGATACTATCACGTTATCTTATACAAAAAATTGGTGGCTTTGTCGATTAGCACTTTATAAGCAGATGCATCAAGTGAACTTAGTGACTGTTTCAGGGGTGGCAAAAACGAAGCTTGCCGGTTCCCGGTTCTGTGCAGCCGGAAACTTATAAAATGGTTGAATGTGACAGACTATAGAGCTGTGCACATCGCCGGACATATTCTCCTCTGAATAGAGGAGCTTGTTCCGGTGCTTTTTTTAGTATGGAAAAGGGAGAGAAGGTTATGGAAGAAAGGGGAGAGCTTGTTAAGTCGGTGGGGAACACTTGGCAAGAGCCGCAATCATCAGTGAAAGAAAATGCTCGAATCGGCAGTGGAACTGTAGGAGGAACAATCCGGTTTCTTGGCTACGATTACAGCGGAACGGCTATCAATCAAGTGGATATGTGGTTGAGCCATGAAGAACTGCCTGTCTTTATCCAGGCGCTTGTCACTCACCCAATGCCACTGCCGGCTGATTATCTACAGACAGCTGAACCCCATGAAAATGGGTTTTGGGTAAGGATCCGTTCCCATGAGTCACCGGAAATATTCGTTTCAAGGCTAAGTTCGGCGATTGGCTGCTTGGAACAGCCAGCATAAACAATCCAAATCAAGTGGAAGGCGGTAGTTTCAATGGATAATCGGAGTGACCTGATCAAATTAGGCGATGAAGACATTTACCTGATTCTGTACTTGTGGAAAGTAAAAGGCTATGAAACGAAAGCGTTAGCCCAGCGCTTTCATATCAGTGTTGGGTCTTTGAAAGATTTACTGTCCGGCCATGTGAGGAGAGATTGCTATAAGGGCTTCAACCAGATTGAAAAATATTTGGTGGAGACTTACTGAGCGGTAAACTTTTGATGGGAGTGTTCAATATGAGAACTTACAACGAGATGAAAAAAATTAATACTGCTTTTTCAGCCAGCTATAAGCGCTTTGTTCAAGGTTATCAGCAATACAAAGCCGAGCGCGCCCAACAGCATTCTGACGGGGAGGTCGAACGCTATGACAACAGCACACGAGTTAAACAGGCTCAGCGATGAGGCCATCTACAGCATCTTGTATTTCTATCATATTGAAGAATTTCCCGCGGAACACTTAAGCTTGAAATATGGTGTCAGCAGTTTGACGATTGAAGGCATCGTTAAAGGCCGATACCGCCCGAAATGCCATGAAAATTTCATGATCGTCGAAGGCATTTTGGAACGCCGCTCGGTCAAGCGAGCCGAAAGCCAATAAACCAAAATTGCTTGTCAAAAAAAGCCGGAAGCCCATTCAGTAGGGCTTCCGGCTTTTTTTGTGCTCATTCAGTTATTTGATCCGTCAGGTATCCATAGCCTTGCGTTTCCATCTCTTCAAGCGGTACAAAACGCAGTGCCGCGCTGTTCATGCAATAGCGCAAACCACCTGCATCTTCAGGCCCGTCTTCAAAGACGTGTGTCCTAAATGGCTGTCGCCTGTGCGACTCCTGATTTCGGTCTGCATGCCGAACAGGGAAAGATCGTCATGTTCGGTCACGACTGCCGGATCGATCGGCTTCGTAAAGCTTGGCCAGCCGGTCCCCGAATCGTATTTGTCTTTGGAAGAAAAGAGCGGTTCGCCTGTGACGATGTCGACATAGATGCCAGGCTCGTAAAAGCCATCGTATTCATTATCGAAAGCAGTCTCGGTCCCGTCTTCCTGGGTGACACGGTATTGCTCATCGGTCAGCATCTCCCGGATTTTGTCTTCATCGGGTTTTGGATAATCAGCTGGATCGATCAATTGTGGGACTTCTTGGTCTTCGAGGCTCGTGAAGTCAACATGGCAATAGCCGTCGGGATTTTTCTCCAAATAATCTTGGTGGTAATTTTCCGCTAGATAATAATTCGTCATCGGCTCGACTTCGGTCACAATTGGCTTATCGTATTTTTTCTGCTCATCGGCAATGGCCTCATCGATTGCCGCCACAGCGGACGGGTCGTCATAGAAAATCGCGGTCCGGTATTGGTTGCCGCGGTCATTGCCTTGTTGATCGACGAGTGTCGGGTCGATGATGAGGAAATAGCGGTCGAGCAGTTCCTCGAGCGATACGCGTTCCGGATCATAGCGCAAGTGGACAGTTTCGGCATAGCCAGTATCGCCTGTCAGCACTTCTTCGTACGTAGGGTCTTCGATTGTTCCACCTGCATAGCCGGACGTCACTTCATAGACGCCGTAGATGCGCGCCATATAGGCTTCAACGCCCCAAAAGCAGCCGCCTGCAAACCAAATGTCTTCCAGGTTTTCGGTATCAAACTCCAGCTCTTCATTGGGGTTGTCTGGAAAGCGCGATTCCGAAGAAGTAGAAGAAGAGGCGGTGGTAGAGTCGGTAACGGCTTCGCTTGAACAGCCCGCTAGCAACATTAATAAGAGTAAGGGCAGTAAAAATTGTTTCATCAGTGGTTCCGCCTTTCTAGCGAATCGAATTCATCAATTCGAGTATTTCGTCATTGCTCACGTGGCCAGTGCGTTTTTCGATGATTCTCCCAGAGGAGTTGATCCAGGCAGAGCTGGGGTAGGCTTCCATTTCGAACTGCCCGAATACCTCGCCTCCATCATCAAGCAGGACGATAAAATCGCCGTCATGATCGAAAGTTGAAAACCAGGCTTTGAACTCATTGGCATTTCGTTCAGCATACGTTCCGGGGGAGATGATGGTGAGGATCGTGAAGTCTTTATCGCTTTCTGCCAATTCCTCCAATTCGTTTAATCCGGAAAGGCAGATGGAGCACCAGGAAGCCCAAAAGAATACATAGACTTTTTCACCTTCGTAGTCTCCGAGATGGTGGACAGTGCCGTTGAGGTCAGTTAAAGCGAAGTCAGGAGCCGCGGGGCCGCGGTTTTCAGATAACGCTTCCGAACAGGAAGTGAAAATGAGCAAAAAAACAGCTAATATAAGCAGCCGGAGTGGTAATTTCATGGTGATCATCCTTCCAGGTGAGGGCAATTGGCAAGAGTTTGGCGTTTTCATGCTTAAATTGCTATCTATTTGGGTTATTCCCCACCTAGAGGCTTTTGAACCGGACCTGGCATACTTATCGGCAAAATCGGGTAGACTGACGATAAGTAAACGTATAGGAGCGGTTGGATGGATAGAGAAACGAAATTATCAGGCTTTGCCTTTATTGTACTTCTTGTGGGTCTTGGTCTTGCAGCATTGTTCATTATGCTGTTTGCAGAATTGGCGGATGAGATGCTTAATCAGGAATTGGGCGTATTCGATGCCGTCACCATTCAATTACTGGGAACGATCGGAAGCAACTGGATGGACACGGCAATGTTCATCATCACTGAACTTGGGTCTGTTTGGTTTTTGGTATTGATGTCGCTTGGCGTCTTGTGGGTCTTGGGTGTCAAGATGCGTGACAAATGGGGCGTTCTGTTTTATTTGGTGGCAGTCGGCGGCGGCTCGCTGTTGACTGTATTGTTAAAACACTTCTTTAGCCGGGAGCGGCCGAGCATCAATGAAACGATCGATGCGGTCGGCTATAGTTTCCCGAGCGGCCATTCGATGGGCTCGCTGATTTTCTACGGCTTCCTTATTTATTTGATCATTCGGACCCGGCAGAAACCGTGGCTGCAATGGGTCTCGGTTTTCGGGCTCAGTGTGTTGATCGTGTTAATTGGCATCAGCCGGATTTATCTGGGCGCACATTTCCCGAGTGATGTCATTGCAGGCTATATCGCCGGCACCATCTGGCTTGTGTTGAGCCTGGTGGCACTCGAATGGATTCAATGGCAGCAGAGAAGCCCAGTGCCGCCTGTTACAGCTTTGCGTAAAGTGTTGGCACCGCTTTACAGAGCCGTTGTCGATAAATTGTAAACATAAGGTCTGCCGGTTCTGCCGGCAGCTTTTTTTGCTTGAGTGGTTGATTCAGTCATGCCAAATTCTCTTATTCTGGTCAGGAGGGCAGGTGAATGGATGATGAATTTTGGGATCCCGATCAGCTTGATCGTGTTGATAGCCTTAGTAGCGGTCCTTATTGTCATCTTAGTTTTATTCAGTAAACGGCGCAACCAATAGTGACTGAAAAATCAAACAATTTTGTGGCGTTTTTATGAATATGGGCGTATGATTAGAAAAAAGGAGGTGCCCTTGAGATGACCGACATTGTTGGGCTGTTGCCCATGCTCGTTTTCGGCGGAATAGCTGTTGTCATCATCGGGATGGTATTCTCATTCAAAAATTGGACACATTAACGGAAAATGTGAAAGCGGTAGACAGAAAATCCTGCACAGGGAAGACGGATGCGGGATTTTCTTTTGCGTGAAAAGGAATTTTTCAGTCTTTGCCGAATGAAAAACAGTAATAAGAATTCCAAACGGCAAGGCGGGGGTTGGATGGATGAAATGAAATCGGGAGCATTGGTCATCGGCGCGGTGGCGTTTATGATGTTGCTCCTCGGGCTTTATATGCTTCGTGGGAAAGGCAGCTTTTTAATCGCTGGCTATAACACGATGGCCAAAGAAGAAAAAGAGAAATATGATGGCCCGGCGATGGCCCGTTTTATCGGGAAGTTATTATTTGCTTTGTCATTCACGATGCTGTTTTGGCTTGCCGGCATGCTGCTTGAGAAAAGTTGGATGTTTTATATCGGCGTTGCCTTATTTCTTGGATTTACCGGTACAGCTTTATTATATATGAACACAGGCGGCCGTTTTTTGAAACGGCCGCCTATCAACGAGCATGAAAAAAACAAGTGAAACGAGACAACTCCTCGTTTCACTTGTTTTTTTGGCTGATGGAGCGTCCGCTTCGGCCAAGTGCATAATAGATACCATGCTGCAGGCTCTGCAAGGTTTCGAATTTTGACAGGTCCTGCATCGTCCGTGTAATGATCATGGCGAGTTCCGGCGAGACGCCGACCAGAATCGTCTCCGTGCCGAGCAAGCGTGCTGCTGCCGCCAATTTATCGATCAATTGCGCGGTGTGTTCTGAAATATTTCGGTTCAACCCTGTCAGGTCGAGCAGCAGAAACTCTGCTTTATGTCTTGGCAGTTCATTTAATGTGTTGTTGATCAGGTCTTCTGTCCGATCTTCGTCATAACTTCCGATCATCGGCACGACGATAATGCCTTCAAGGACTGGAATGACGGGGGAAGAAAGTTCACGCACCAGCTTTTGAAGCATTTGGGTCTTTTCATTAACCATTTCTTCAAGCTGGCGGATTTGTTGGTCTTCTTGCCGTCTCGTAAGTTCCCGGATATTTTGCTGCACGGTGACGTCTGATGGATAATATTCCACAATGCTATAAGCTTGTTCATCATTTTGGTAGCGGATGGTCCGGTACCAGAAATTCTGGCCGAATAATCCTGTCAAGACGCCGGCGTAATGGGAAGGGACAAAAATTCCTTTTGTGCCTTTGCGGTTCAATTGGTTCATCTTGAATTCCCAGTCGTCCTGTATATGCATCGTGAATGTATAGTTTTCAATGTCCATCTCAACGATCTCAACTTTGCCCCAGCCGGCCGGCGCATAAGTATTGGAAATCCATTCGACAACATTGCTGGCATTGATATTCTTCAAATCCCGGAATCCTTCTCCGACGACGATTCCTTGCCTGAATCCTGTGGTTTCGAGCACCAGGTCAGTCGCTTCTGTGCCGGTGATTTCCCGGATGGTATCGAAAAATGTTTCCATAGCGGAAGTCCAGAAAAAGACGACATCGCCACCATCGAAGAGCACTTCACCTGTTTCCAAATCCCATTTTAATTCAGCTGCGCCAACTGTGATTTCTTTTTTCATGGCTGTATCCTCCACTTCATTCTATACGAGCATTGCCAGATGATGGCAGTTGTTTCAGTATTCCCTGAGTACACAGGAAATATGCATCAAATCGGAAGAGCTTTGCGCTGAAAAAAAAAGCCTGGAATTTTATTTCCGGGCTTTTTGATCGTCGTAAAAGGATAATGCAGAAATGCTTTGGTCTTTCATCAAATAGCCATGGCAATGCATCAGCCGCTCGTGCAGGCTATCGGAGACGCGTTGCGCATCGTATGCACATACGGAAATGGCTTTCCGCTGAGGAGCGGAACGGTCGATTTCTGTTTCGTACTCGATGATTTTCTGCTCGATGTTTTCCTGGCTGCCCCATTCGATATGGCCCCACGTCCGGCAATGCCGGCCATCCGCAGTGAAAGATCCGACTACGCTCTCGAAATATTCCAAAATGGCCTCGGGATGGAAGTTCCCTTTGCGCCAATAGAAATCGAAGTTATTGACATAGTGGATTAACTTCAGTTCTTCGGCAGTCAATAACTGCTGAAGCTTTTTTTGAATCTGTGGATAAATCCGGGGATTTTCGACGAACAGGACACGGTCGCCATTCCGGACGCCGTCCAGTACATAAGACACGGCATTTTCTATATAAAGATCTGTTTGTTCGGTCAGGTATAAAATATGCGCATAATCGGTCTGGCGCAAAGTTTCGGTAAAATCACTCATTTTTTGGTTCATTTTTTTCCCTCCATATAACGCATTTTCCAAATAGTGATGAAATTCGTCTTCAGCTTGGAATAGAATAGCTGGAAGTGAAAAAAATGACAGCACTTGTGCACTTCCCACCAGTATATACTATTTGGTGCCTTTATGTCGCTTCTAAGCAGTCAGCTGCTTTGCATGTTTAAAGATGCTGCGCTTAAGGGAATGACTGCACACAAGGGAGGCGTATATCCATGAGTATTTTTGATAAACAAGCATTAGCAGAAAAGCATATATTGGTCACCGGCGCTACTGGTGGCATTGGCTGGGAAACGGCCAAGACAGCTGCGCAGATGGGGGCGAAACTGACGGTCACGGGGCGCGATGCGGATAAACTGAAGCAGTTGGAAAAAGAATTGAAGGCCGTGATGGATGACAGCCGGCTGCATGTCCACGCAGCGGATTTAACGGATTCTCATGAGCGAAAACAGCTGGTCGAAACCGCTGAAGCGCGACTAGGATTTATTGGCGGTCTGGTCAATTCAGCCGGAGCAGCTGGCGGCAAGCAAGTGGAAGAACTGGACCAGGAATTTTTGGAGCATCTGATGAACATCAATTACACATCGACCTTCATGCTGACACAATTGGTCTACCGGCGCATGATGGAAGAAGGCAGAGGCGATATCGTCAATCTCGCTTCACTTTCCGGGCTTCGCGGCACGGCCGGAAACACGGCGTATGCGGCAAGCAAATTCGCAGTGGTCGGTTGGACGCAATCCATGGCCTTGGAAGCGATTGAGCACGGCATCCGCGTCAATGCTGTATGCCCGGGATATGTCGATACGGAAATGGCAAGGGCCAGTATCCGAAGAAAAGCGGAGCGAAAGGGAATCTCTGTTGAGCAGGCGATGAAGGAAGCGCAGTCGGGGATTCCTTCAAACCGGCTGTCGACTCCTCAAGAAGTCGCCCAAACGATTGCGTTTCTGCTAACGGATGCCGCCCCGAATATCGTCGGTGAATCGGTGAAGATTTCCGGCGGCAGCGTCATGAGATAAAAAAGCGTTGGACTCAAAAGTAGAGTCCAACGCTTTTTTTATTGTTCGATATAGTCCAGTGCATTGTCTTCGATCACGGTATCCGAAATGCGCAATTGATCGAGCGCATCGCCGATATACGGCTCACAGTCCGTGCCGTCAATTTTTTCGCCACTTTCGATTGAGTAGCATTCACCTGACCCTGGTGTAGACGTCAAATCCGGTTTAAAATACACATCGCCTTTTCGGAACGAGCCGTCGCGGAAAACGACGGGCCTTTCAGTATCCGATAACAATGAAGTGCCGAGCATAAATCCTTGGTCGATACCTGCAAGTTCCAGGATTGTCGGTGCCAAATCGATTTGTCCGCCGACGGTCTCGACCGTGTCACCTTCCGGCAGGTTTGGTGGCTTGATCCACAATGGGACTTCCCGGAATAATTCGAATTGCTCCGTCGTTCCATTGGCGTCAAGTTCGCTCGCCATTTCACGGCCTTGTTCAGTCAATCCGCTGTCGTGGTCACCGTAGAAAATGACCAGCGAATCATCCCACATGTCTCGTTGCTTCAATTCATCGACGAGCACTTCGACCGCACCATCGACATAATGGACGGTATGGTAATAATTCTGCACCAGCTCATCTTCATAACCTGGAAGCGCCAACTCTTTTTTATCTTCAGGAATCGTAAACGGGATATGGCTGCTCAAGGCGATCATGAACGCGTAATAGGGTTCTTCTAATTTTTGGATATGTTCGACCGACGTCCGGAAGAAATCTTCATCGTTGATCGCCATGCCGATTTTTTCCGTATCGGGGTAATCCTTTTCGCTGAAGAAGCGGGAAAAGCCGATATGTTCATAGACGGTATTGCGGTTCCAAAAGCTCGCTTCATAAGCATGCATGGCTGCGGTATCATAGCCGTCTTTTCGCAAAGTTTCAGGAAGCGGGGCGAATGTGCTGTCTGGGAACCGCGTATAGACAGAACCTGTGCGTAATGGATGCAGCGAGGTGTTGATGACAAACTCTGCATCCGATGTACGCCCTTCATGGGTCTGATGGTGGAAAGAAGGGAAGTACAGCATTTCCTGCTCAAGTTGGTTCAAGTAAGGCGTCACTTCTTCGCCGCCGATTTCCTGGCCGATGACAGAGTTCTGCAGCGATTCCAACTGGACGAGAATAATATTCGGCTGCTCGCCGGTGTTTTCAGTGTTGATTTCTGCGGCAGCTTCTTGGAGCAGGGCTTTGTCCTGCTCGGATGGTTCGGGCTCGCGGAAAATGGAAACGACGCCTTTTCCAAAATCATAGCCATGGTAGCCCCAAAATCCCAGCTCATAGTATTCACGCATATTGCTGGTGGCATCTCCTGTCAGCCAGCGTTCTCCTTTTGCGATGCTCGTGAGAAGCGGGGCGGCAAATATTAGCAGCCCGATTGCAGCAATCGCCGCTGCCAGTTTGCCGTTCTTGGCCTGCTTTGGCGCTATTCTGCGCTTTTTTAAGGCGAAAATGAAAGCGAGAAACAGCAGGAAGTCAGCAAAAAAGAAAAAGTCCGTCCAGCGGATCAAGCTCAAAAAACCACCGCCTACGTCATTCATTTGCGTCATCGATGGAATCAATTGAACGGATAATAGATCCCCGAAATAGCGGTAATACCAGACGTCCGAAATCAGCAGGAAGCTGTGCAGTGCCAAAAGCGATAGTAAAATCCAGCGCCGTTTGCGGGCATCGATGAGCAAAGTCCAGCTCGAAAGAATCAATGCGCTCGAGAAACTGATCAGGAAAAAGCCGAAGCTGAACGGGGTATCAGTGTATAAACTGAAGAGAAATAATTTAAATGCTGAAAAGGCCAAATAGACCCAGTAATCGAGTGTTTTCATGGTCGTTCTCCTTTTCTGGCAATGAGGGCCTTTCCTATTCAGTACCTGTAAACAGCCTTTCGGAAACATCGGCGGAAAAAAAGAAAAAAGGGGCTGCCCTAAAAGCCCTGTTGCGTGAGCTCTTGGAACAGCCTCTTAGCTTAGTTTAGATCCAGCCGCGTGCTTCCATCGCTTGTGCGATGCGTTCAACAGCGACCAAATACGCTGCTTCGCGCATCGTGCAGCCTTTTTGTTCTTGCATTTCGTAGACATCATCGAAAGCGTCTGTCATTTCGGTGTGGAGCCGCTCATTCACTTCCTGTTCGGTCCAGCGCAGATGGGTGGTATTTTGCACCCATTCGAAATAGGAAACCGTGACGCCTCCAGCGTTGCAAAGAATATCCGGGATAACGGTGATGCCGTTCTTTTCCATCGCGGCATTGCCGTCCGGCGTCGTTGGGCCGTTCGCTGCTTCTGCCACGATTTTCGCGCGAATGGTCGGGCCGGTGACTGAAGTGATCTGGTTTTCAAGCGCTGCGGGCACCAATATATCCACATCGGCTGCGAATAACTCATCGTTGCTGAGCGATTCGTAGCCATTGTAACCAGCAACCGTGCCGGTTGTTTGGGCGTAGCCGATCAACTCTTCGATCGGAAGGCCCTCTTTATGGTAGATGCCGCCGCCAGCGTCTACAATGCCAAGCACTTTTACGCCGCGTTCATGCAATAACTTAGCGGTGATCGATCCGACATTCCCGAAGCCTTGTACAACTGCCGTCATGCCTTCGAGTTCAAGCCCCAGTTTCTTGGCGGCGTCTTCGATGGTAAAGACCACGCCGCGTCCGGTAGCTTCGACACGGCCTTCTGATCCTCCAAGGATCAAAGGCTTGCCGGTGATTGTGCCAGGCACGTTTTTTCCTTTCAAGCGAGAAAACTCATCGATCATCCACCCCATAATCTGTGGTGTCGTGTTGACGTCTGGCGCCGGTATATCTTTTTCAGGCCCGATGATCGGTTCGAGTTCGCGGATAAAGCCGTGAGACAATTCCTCGAGTTCCCGTTTGGACAGCTCTTTCGGATTGACGACGATCCCACCTTTGCCGCCGCCGTAAGGAATCCCGAGAATGGCCGCTTTCATCGACATCCAAATCGATAAGGCTGCCACTTCGTCTTCGGTCACGCCGGGATGGAAGCGGACACCGCCTTTGGTTGGCCCAAGCACGTCCAAATGTTGGGAGCGATAGCCTTCAAACTCGCGATACGTCCCGTCATCCATGCGCACCGGAATCGAAACTTTCAAGATGCGTTTCGGCTTTTTGAGAATTTCGTACACTCATTGCAGCAAATCGAGTTCCTCTGTCGCTACTTCAAGCATGCGCTGGACGATTTCGAGCGGGTTCGAAAGCTCGACACCGTTTTTCACTTCTTTCGCAGGCATTTCCTGCTTCAAATCTTCTGCTACTTCTTCTTGGCGCTGTTCCTGTTGTATCATGAGTTTCTCCTCCTTGGCTGATTTCCTTCTATACTCTATGTCTTCCTATTTAAAATAGCGTTTAAACATCATAAGGGGAGAAGAATCACTTACTGGATATCCGTACCGTATAAAAACCAGGGCGATGGCAGCTCGAACGGATGGCCATTTGACAGTGTACCAACCTGCTTGCGTGTCAGGTCCATCCAGACAAAAGCACCTTCTTCAGAATCGCGACGGATATTCTCAAGTGGTGCGTGCAAAGTTTCCCACAACCCTGGCTGTTCGAATAAATCGTCCCATGGGTAAAGCGTATGCAAGTAATCGTATTTTTTCACATCATGCTTGGTGATGACGATCCGGTCACCGTTCGGATTTTCATAGAAGTCCCATTGCTCAAGTGCTTGGCCTGAAAACAGGTCAGGGCTCGCGGGAAACGGGTAATAACATTCGAAAGGAAACACCCGCCCGGAACGGATATAGACCAACTCGAGCCAGCGCATTTTTTCTTCTGCACTGGCGATTTTTCGCCATGGCAGTGCGCCGCTTTCGAAAGTCTCCACGTTCTTTGCGATTGCAGAAAATAATTCAGCTTGGCGTGACAGGCCGATTTTTTCCAGAACGCGTCGTGCCGGGAGATTGAATTCCTGTGTATTGGCGCCGACAAAACGGATGCCTGGATGGTCGAGCGCCGCATCGCGGACATGAGCCATCAGCCGGGAGGATAAGCTTTGGCCGCGGAAGCGCACATCGCTTCGCATACGCCCGAGCATGGCATAGCTGCCTGCGAAAATGGTATAGCCGCCGATACTCGCTAGGCGGCCGTCCTGGAACAAACCGAATAGACGGTTATTCCCTGTAGAAATCCGGTCGAATACCCGGATGACATAATCATCGTCGATGCCGGTATCCATGTCTTGTAAAGCCTGTAAATCATCATCGGTCAACTGGCGGATCGTTTCGTTCATGTATCGTCACTCCTTAAAAGGTCGTAGGTGCATAATAATTTTAGTGTATTAGAGGCAAGACTACAAAGCGGAAACTGACTTGAAGCGGAAGTTTTTTGGGGGAACGGCATGTACGGTAACAGCAAAGCCCTGTTGATGATTTGAAAACTTGGCAGGGGAAAGGAGAGCTGGCGGCGAACTAATCGGAATAGTCATTGTTTTCCCTGGTGGTCGTGTGGCCGAAAAGTTTCAGGGAACGATAAGGAGGAAGGGCGTTGGAAAATTGGAAAGCGGTGGAATTGGTCAAAGATCTATTGTTCGGCTTGGGGCTTTATGCATTGATCACGGTTGTCGGTTTGTTCGTGACGATGGCGACTTCCGGCAATTCAGACATGTTGTTGTTGAACGATGAAGTAAGAGGTGAAATGGCGACAAGTACTTTATTGTGGATGGTGGTCCCCGCTTTTCTGTTGTCATTGGGTTTGGCGACGCTGAGGCGGATTCGCATGAAAAACGCGGCGCTTCGCATCAGCATCGTCTGGGCATTGCTCTTGCTGTTCTTGTATTCGGTGGCAGCCTTATGGAGTGGTATTTTTACGGTGCTCATCGCTTCGGTTTCGTTTTACCTATTCTTGGCGGCAGTCTTCCTTGGGCCGATCGTCTATTCATTTTTAAAGAAACTGCCCAATTGGAAATAAAGGCGCAAGTTTAAAGGTGAAATCAGTAGGGAAAAGAGGACGATACAGAAAGCGCAAGAGGAGGTCGTAAAAGTGGCGATTCATCCACAGATCATTTTTAACGGGAACTGCAAAGAGGTACTGTCTTATTATGAAGGCGTCTTCGGCGTATCTGACGCTTCCGTTATTCACTACGGCGACAACCCAGGGTCGAAACTCGATGAGGATTTAAAGGAATTGATCTTGGAAGCAGCGATTCCGCTCTATGGCAATTACTTGCTGTTGTCGGACGCGATGCCTGGGAAACCGGCGACATTCGGCAGTAATTTTCATGTGTCCGTCCGTTCGGAAGAATTAGGTGAAATGAAAGCCGATTTTAAGAAGCTGGCGGAAAGCGGCAAAGTAATCTTTGAATTTGAAGAAAGCTATTGGAGCGAAGCGTACGGCGTTGTAGAAGACAAATTCGGCGTGCAATGGCAATTCGATTACCGCAAATCTGAAGCGGGAAGTACGGAACAAACTCCAGCCAAATAGAGGAACCCCCATCGCTCGAGCGACGGGGGTTCTTTTGCTGAAGAAGTTCACATTCGCTACGAGAATGACAGCATTTCATATAACAATGCGGTGCTTGGGTACTCTATCCCCCCTAAAACAAACCCTCCGACAAAACGATTATAGAGCGTAATGACAAAATAGAATCCGATGAACAACAGCGCCGATACGATCAACAGAATCACAAATGTTCTTGTCATCTGGCGTTCCTCCATTTCTACTCATGGAAAGCTTTCGCGGCAAGGGACCGGCAGCTAGAAGAATAGTATATTCAGCAAAATAGTCAATACAATGGACAGGATAATTGAAATGAGTAAACTCCCCATACAGGAAATACGCATGAAAAGACCGCCTTTCTTTCTAATCGCCATGAAGAAGAATGGCAGATAAATGAAAAAGTAATTCGATCAGTTGATAACACTTGCAAATAGTTTACCCGAAAAAAGTAGAGGCTTAACCTTTCACGCCGCTTTATGAGCGGGGTTCTCTGTATTGCGGTAAACATGATAAACGCCATAACTTTGTCGAATTTTGTCATAATTTCTGTGTTTATTAAAAAAACGGATGCTATTTTTAATGTTTTTTGTTACAATCGTGTTACGAATAGATGTCCGGAGGGTAACATGGCTAATTACAATCAGTTTTCAGACAGTAATCCGCATAATGAATCCAATCGAATCGAAGCGGAAAAAGGCGCCGAAACCGGTGCTGAACCGCCAAATTTTCGACCTAATAAAAAAGATCCGCAGCGCCGCAAACTTTGGCTGAAGGCCGGTGGCGGTATTTTACTGTTGGTCATTCTTTGGAATGTGTATTCCTTCGCGAGTTATGTCGCTCCGTGGAGTGATGAACGCTCGATGGCGGATGCCGAACAGGATGAAATCCAGCAATACATTTTCCAAAGCGAGAAGAGCGAGGAAGTGCTCAAAGAAGTGAGCAATTCACTCATCCGCTTGTATGACCACAACTCGCTCACGGAACTCCATATCAATGAGATGGAAGAAAAGTTAGAGCAATTGTCCAAAGAACTCGACACGGACGACCCGCGTCTCGCTCAATTGGAATCCTATCATTTTGCCCAAATCGAATTGACGCGTGAAATGACCAAGACTTTGCAGAAAACCCATGTCAAAGAAGTCCATGAGCGGCTAGATGAGATTTTAGACCGCCAAAAAGAGAAAGCGGACGATAAAGCCGAAATTTTGATTTCTCTCATGGAACAAGAAGACATTCGGTATGAACAGAAGGCTGACGGTTCGATCGCCTACGAATAGTGCATAACTAAAGAAAGCTCCTTTGAAACTCGCACAGAGTTTCAAAGGAGCTTTTTCGTACAGGCCGTGTTTAACTAGTGCCGGCTTGCTATGGAAAAGTTAAAGCAACAAATCAAAAGAAACCTTTAGTTACAAATACTGAAAAAGGGTATAGCAATAGGGAACAATAATTTTCTTGAGGAGGGATTTCATGGATACACGACAATACAAAGTGGAGGCTGGGCGCAAAGTGGATTTGGCAGACTGGCCGACACATGAAGGTAAAGGCAACGAATCCGGGAAAATCGAACAGCAATTAAAAGAAACGATCGAAGAACTGAAAAAATGGCATATCCGGCTTCACGCACAAGAAGAAAAGGGGATTGTGGTGGCCCTTCAAGCAATGGATGCAGGTGGAAAAGATGAAGCCATCACTTATTTGTTCTCGAACTTGACTGCCCAGGGGCTGAAAGTGACGACGCTCGGAAAACCGACTGAAGAGGAATTGAAGCACGATTATTTATGGCGCTTGCACAAAGCCTTGCCGGAGCGCGGGCAAATCGGTATTTTAAACCGTTCCCATTACGAAGAAGTCATTGTACCGCGCCTACATAATCTGCTCGAAGAAGAGCCGCTGCCCAATCACTTGATCGACGGCGAAGTTTGGAACCGCCGCTATCGCCAGATCAACGACTTTGAACAATATATGTTCGAAAACGGTTTTCCGTTTGTGAAATTCTTCTTTAATATTTCCAAAGAAGAACAAACCACGCGCCTCCTCGAGCGAATGAAAAACCCGGAAAAGAATTGGGAGTTTTCCTTCAGCGATGTCGAAGAACGCGAGCATTGGGAGGATTATCAGGACATCTTCGGGGATATGCTGACACACACTTCTACAAAGCATGCCCCGTGGTATATACTGCCGGCAGATGATGAGCTGTATTCCCGGTTGATCATCGCAAAGGTGATGGTGGAAATGCTGGAGGGCATCAATCCGGAATTGCCTGAGATCGACGGGGAGCAAAAAGACAAGCTCGAATATTATATCGACAAACTGGAAAAAGAAGCGAAATGATAAAACCCGAAGCGGCACATGCTGCTTCGGGTTCTTTTTTGATTGTGATTTATTGAAACAATAGATAGTCATTTTCAGAAATGAAGTCGTAGCTTAAATCGATGAACAGGAAGCATTCGTCCGATAATGGATAGCTGAATGTGCGGATCATTTCCCCAGTTTCGATATCGGCGTAGATGTCTGACAGCCGCCCTTTATGGCTCGCTTTCATGAGCATCATGTTCTCGAGGAAATACGGCCGGAAAGCCCAGTGGGAACCGATTTGCTGCGGTTCGCCTTGCCAGCTTCCCGCTGTTTTCCGGAAGTTGGAGGAAACTTGCTCACCGTCGCCATTGCAGATATAGATGCGGAAACTTTCCGTTTCGAAAAGCGGCAGCACTTCCTGGATGAACTGGTCAGCATTGTCTGGGCTTTGCCATTTGCCCATTAAGCGCTTGAGTTTTTCTTCGGAACGGGCCGTATAAGCTAAGCGTTCGCTGACCATCGCTTTTTCACGGTGGACAAATTCCTTAACTTGATCGCCTACATGGATAGACAAAGAATCCGTCGTCAGCAGCTCTGGATCCGGATGGGCCAAATAATAGCCTTGGTAATAATGGCCGCCGTGTTTCCATGCGAAATACAATTGATGATTATCTTCTATGTATTCGTATAACAGGCGGGCGCCGATACGGTGGGCAAGCATCGATAAAGAATGGATAATATCTTGGAATGCATCGGGCTGGTGATGGCGACTGATGCTCATATCGATTTTCAGGATATGCGGCCGCAATTGGCGAATGCGGTCGATGTTCGAACTTTTCGCACCGACATGATCGACAGCGATTTGGATTCCGTAGGTTTTGAAATACAAAAGCAAATGATTGAGCGTGTCGAAATCATCATTGAAATCGTGCTCTGTAATTTCAAGGACAATGCGTTCAAGCGGGAATCCGCGTTTGCGGTACTCAAGTAAAGTCTTCAGGAAATCCTCGCCGTCTCCTGCCATCAGTTGGCGGGCATTGCGATTGATGAACAGCAGGCAATCGTTGTTTTGGAGCAGCAATTGATCGAGTGCCATTTCGAGCAGCCTTTGGTCCACTTCTGTTTTGAACTCGTCCGGAACTTCCGGGTCGTTGAAGAAATCGCCGAGTGATTTAATTCCGTCCGGTTCTATGTAGCGGCCGAGCAGTTCGTAACCGATGACGTCGTGTTTAACGGCGCTGACAATCGGCTGGAACACCGGCATGATTTTGTCCATATTGTCGATGATGTCTAATGGATCCATAATATCTCTCCTTGCCGTGCACTGTCTTCTTCTATTTTAGTCTTAATTATTCTGGCATTCAATCGAAGCTTTTGAAACACCGTTCAAATGGGGAATATTCCGAGAATGGCAAGAAAGCGGAAATCCAACCAGAAGTGCTTGCTTTTCTATGAGCAGCCCCCCTATAATATGAATCGCTGCCTTGCCTCATCGCCATCAACGGAATGCGGGCATCGCACATTACCACTAAACGAACGGAGAATAAAAATGGACAAATTTTACCGCCTCGGGGCAATTTTCATTGCTTCCATTGTGATGGCGATCGCTTTTAATATGTTTTTACTGCCACATGAAATTCTATCAGGGGGCGTCACCGGCATCGCCATGATCTTCGGTTTGCTGACGCCGGTCAACTCAGGGATTTGGCTGATTTTGCTGAACTTGCCGATTTTGGTCATCGGCTGGATGAAGCTCGGCAAGACCTTTATCGCCAACAGTATTTTTTCAGTAGCTGTCACGTCGATTGCCATGCTGTATATCCCAATCGTCCAAGTAACAGAAGATGCCCTGTTGTCATCGGTCTTTGGAGGCGTCATTTCAGGCGCTGCAGTCGGGATCATCATCCGTTTTTACGGATCGACCGGCGGCTTTGATGTTATCGGTCTATTGCTGACCATGAAACGCGACATTCCGCTTGGCTTCATGGTCTTCACTTTGAACAGCGGCGTCGTCTTCATCTCGGGCTTTATCTTCAACTGGGAGCTCGCGATGTACACGATGGCATCGATCTATATTACGGGTATCGTTGTCGATCGTATCCACACGCGCCATATCAAGCTCAGCTTGATGGTCGTGACAGCAAAAGGGGACGAAGTGAAGAAGAAGCTTTTGACGAATCTATACCGCGGCATTACAGTCACGGACGGGGAAGGTGCTTATACTGGCGCCAAGGTGAAAGTGCTGCATAGCGTCATCACCCGTTACGAGCTGGCATTTGTCCGGCCCTTGATCCGGGAGATCGACCCAAATGCCTTCGTCAGCATCACCGAGACGATGGAAGTGGTCGGGAACTTCCGGCGAGATGAAAACTATAAGAAAAATCCGATGTAAGGAAAAAAGCCGTCCGGAAAAGTGCACAGACACTTTTCGGGACGGCTTTTCCTGTATGTGCTGAATCCCATGCTCACAAGAAGGCTATTGTGCTTCCTCAACAAACACACGGTACACCACTTCATCAAACAAAGCGCAGTCATGTTCCGGATAAATTTCGCGGTGCTGTGAGTTGCGGCGTTTCAAGTCATTGGCTAGCAGGAAATGATCGATTTTCCTGAATGCTTCTGCGGCCGGTTCGAGCTTTTTGGAACTGCGCAATTGAACCGATAAGCCATCTTCGAACTCCTCGAATGCCACTTCCGGGAGTAACGGGAACTTGCGCTCTTTATGGATCAAGTTGAACGCCCGGTCGATCGTTTCGTTGTCGATGAAATCCGGCTGGCGGATCATCAGCGAGAAAGTCGCCGGCAGTCCGTCCTGGTTTTCTGCGTGATGAAGGGTTTCCGGCGGATAAAGCGAGTAATCCGCAAATCCTGGCGGACAATAGCCGTGCCCTGGAAGCGTCTGAACCGCTTCCGACAGGGCAGTTAATACGCGAAGGCGTTCATGGAAATCATCAGACCCAATGCTTCCACGGCCGTCAATGACAAAATAGAATTGCCTCGGGATGTGTACGGCGTGTGCCTCGGCGGCAGGGGTGTATAATTTACGTTCCTCCGTTTTCCAGTCCTGCATCATCAATTCACTCCTCTATTCACGGAATTCCAGTTCTGTCATCCAAGTGGCAAGATGGGTTTTCGTATTGGCGTTCCATTCGTCGTTGATGTCTTTCAACAACAAAACTTCAAAATTCGTAAATCCATCGTGCTGGACGAAGGTCGGGGTGAAGGCTGGGTTCGTGATGGCAATGCTCGAGCCTTCTGCAGTTTCAAGTTTCTCGATGTCCAAATGGGCGATGCCGCCGATCTGCCGTTCGACTCCTTTTTGCCCCGAGAGGAAATTGCCGAGCGAGTAGAAGACGAAGCTGCTGCGACCATCTGCAGTGTTAATCCGTGCCGGCGGCTGCAGAACGTGAGGGTGATGGCCGAGTATGATGTCTGCACCGTTTTCAGCGGCAAAGCGGGCGAGTTCCGTTTGTTCTTGTGTTGGCATCGTTTCGTATTCGTTGCCGAAGTGGAGGCTTAACACAGTCACATCGGACTTCTTGCGTGCATACGCCAAATCCTGTTGGATCAGCTCCCGGTCAATACGATTGACTAAATACGGCCGGCCGGCGGGTGTCGGGACGCCATTGGTGCCATACGTATAGGATAAAAATGACAAAGTGATGCCGTTGCGCTCGACTACCGGGATGTCGGCACGCTGCTGTGCAGACAAATGAGAACCAGTTGACACCATGCCAATATCCCGCCAATGGGAGATGGCGTTCTCGATGGCCTGTACGCCGCGGTCCAAGGTATGGTTGTTTGCCATAGAAACAACATCGATTCCGGCGTTTTTCATGGCATCGCCGAGCTCGAATGGGCTATTGAACGATGGATAGGTGGACACGCCGATTTCGCTGCCGCCAATAATGCTTTCGGAATTGGCGACGGTAATATCGGAAGATTCAAGGAAGGGCTGGATTGGCGCGAACATGGAGTCAAAGTCATACCCATCGCCTGTTCTGGCATCTTCGTAAAGAGGCTCGTGGATGAGCACATCACCGATTGCCGACAAACTCACCCGGTGGTTTCTCGCTACTCGCTCGGGCATTACTGCAAGCGGCATAGTGCGCACAGTAAATTCATGCGCGGCAGATTCAGCCGCAGATGGCTGTTCACTACTGATAGCCAAAGTGCCGAACGCAGCCAAGCACACAATAAACCATTTTTGAAAAGTCGCCATGAGTCCATTCCTTTCGGTCGTCCAGCCTCAAACAGCAAGGCAGGAACAGCTTGTATTCATCAGATTAATTGATTTTAGAATACTATAGCTGTGAGGAAATCACTAGGCTTTTTCTGGTTTTACTGTGATAAATAGCCTGCTTATTGAAAGAGGCAAGAAACGAATAATCTGTAGGCGCAAAAGATTTACATAATGATAAAGAAATAGATGATAACCATGATGATCATGATCGACAGCATCGTGGAAATCAAACTGATGCGTAAATTCGATGAGTAAAAGGTTTCTTGGATGATTTGCTGGCGTTTCTCCCGGTAGGTGCGGGTGGCTGTGAAAATGATGACCAAGCCGAAAATACAGGCAAAAATGCCGAGGATGATCGTGAACAAATCGACAAATGGATTGCGCACAGCACCCATTGTGAAGTGCAGGCTTGTCGCGAGGAAGCCGACACCGACGATGGAGATTGCTGTGCGGATCCAGGCGAGGTAAGTGCGCTCGTTCGCCAGATGTTGCTGTGTATAAGTCAGTTGGTTTTTTTCTTTGCGGTAGGATTGCCGGGACAAGTTCTGGACCTCCTTAGACCGAGTAGCCGGTGCTTTCTTCTAGTTTACCCGAAACGTATGTGTTCTAATTAGAAATTGAGCAAGAAATGGATAGCCGAAAACCTAATCAGGGTATACATAAATCATCACAAGTAAATGGGGAATAACAATGGAATTATTGCTGACTATAATAATCCTGCTGATCGCACTCCTCGTCTCCAATGTAGTGAGCCACTACGTGCCGCAAGTGCCGGCAGCACTTATCCAAGTGGCACTCGGGATGATCATTGTGCTGGTCTTCGAGGACTTTACATTTGAATTGGAAGCCGAATGGTTTCTGCTGTTGTTTATCGCACCGCTCTTGTTCAACGATGGGCGGCATTTCCCACGCGAGGAATTATGGCGCATGCGTGGGCCGATTTTCGGCAACGCCGTCATCTTAGTGTTGCTGACGACTTTGATCGGCGGTTATTTTATCCACTGGCTTATTGAAGACATCCCGCTTGCCGCAGCGTTTGCACTCGCTGCCATCCTGTCGCCAACGGACCCTGTCGCAGTCAATGGCATCTCGCAGCGCGTCCGCATCCCAAGCAATGTCCTGAGCCTCGTGCGCGGCGAATCGCTGATCAATGACGCCTCGGGGCTCGTCGCATTCAATTATGCAGTCGCCGCAGTCGTCACCGGGACCTTCTCGCTTTACTCCGCTATTTTTAATTTCTCCTATAAATTTTTGATTGGTGCGCTTCTTGGAGCTGTAATCGCATTGCTGTTTGTTGGCATCCGCTTATTGTTCCGCAAACAAGGAATCAATGACGTCACGTTCCATTCGCTCCTCCAGATCATGACGCCGTTCATCATCTTTGTTGTCGCGGAAGAATTATTGGGGGCTTCCGGTGTTATCGCCGTGGTCGTCGGAGGGGTTGTCCATTCGCTCGTTCAGGAAGATACCGAAGCGCTGGTCGCAGAAGAGCAGATGCTGACGGAAAACATTTGGACAATTATCACCTTCGTGCTGAACGGTATCATCTTCTTGCTGCTTGGGCTCAACATCCCGGGAGCGATGAGCGGTGCGTTGGAGAATCCAGATTTGGATGAAAGCGTCTTGCTGTCGTATGTCTTGGCGATTACGGCCATGCTGTTAGGGATCCGGTTTATTTGGGCTTATTTATTCTCCCAATACGAATACCGTTTTGGCAAAATGGAAGATGCAGCAAAACCGAGCCTGAAACTGACCTTATTCGTCAGCCTGACCGGTGTCCGCGGAACGGTGACGATGGTCGGGATTTTGTCTTTGCCGGTAATCATTGAAGGCGGCTATATCTTCCCGCAGCGTTCCCTGCTGCTGTTTCTTGCCGTCGGAACGATTCTATTGACGCTGCTGCTCGCCACCGCATGCTTGCCGCTGCTCAGCAAAGGGAAACTTGCTGGAAGCGATGACGGCGATACGATTGATTTGGAAGAAGCGCGGCGCCGTATTTTGTTGGCATCGATTGCTCGTATCAAATCAGAAATGACCGAAGCGAATGAAACCGCTGCTTATGAATTAATGGATGAATACCGTTTGCGTTTTCAGCAAGTTCAACCTGAAGGCGAGGAAGCGAAAGAAGCAAATAAGAAATACCAGCGCCGCATGAAGGAAGTGCGGCTGCGGGCTTTGAAAGCCGAGCGCCGCTTTATCGAAAGGCTGAAGAAGACAGAAGGCATGGAACGGGAAGTGTACGAAGCATTCGAGCATTCGCTGAACCGGCGCGAGGAAGCTATTGCCCATAACGCCCGGTCCACCTTGATTTATTTGCAAGGGAAATTGATCCGCGCGTGGCGTAGATTCCGCGGGGAAAACTGGCAGGACGAAGAAATCCAACTAGTTGAATACCAGGTCGGCCGCGAGGTGCAATTGAAGGCGCTCGAAGCCGCCCTTGAGAATTTAGAAGCTTATCGTCAAAAAGCGTCCCATAAAGACATCGTCGAAGCGGTTTTGACCGAGTACCGGAAAATGATCAGCCGTTTGAGAAAGCCTGAAACTTTGTACGACGAACGTTATGAGATGCAGAAAGAAGAGTTGCGCATCAATGTCATGGATATGGGCCGCGCCAAAATTTACGATATGTACGATGCCGCTGAAATCACGCGGCAACAGGCGAAAGAATTAAGAAAATACATCAATTACATCGAAAGCGTCACTTTATACGATCCAACGGAATAAAAGCAGAAGCTCAAGCTTCTGCTTTTTAGTATGTTGAATAAGTTCGCAATCCACTATAAGCCAACGAAGAAACTGGCTTTTCGACATTATATAATCAGTGGTCTGCCTGAGTATTTGGAGAAGCGTTTGCTCGACTCCTGTGGGATTAGCGGGTTTGAGAGACCCCGCAGGAACGAAGTGACGAGGAGGCTCGATCCCCGCCCCACGGAAAGCGAGCAATAAGCTTCGGAAAATGCGATTATCAAGTGTTTCTCTGCAGCTTGGAAAGCAGAAGCTCAGGCTTCTGCTTTTTCATTTTGATTGAAAAATCTGTCACTTCTGTAAACGACATGCTTTCTTCAGAATAAAAAGCGAACAAAATTTTAAAAATCTATTGAATCGTCCGTTATATAGCGTAGACTAGGTTTATGGATTGCGGTTTAATCGAATAATCGCTGTCATTTCCGAAGAAAGCGAGGAGAGAAGATGGAGAAAGTAGAATTGAAAACAGTCATTAAGGATTGGCGTTTGCATGCCATTGCATTCATTTTAGTAGCCATTACCGAAGCAATTGGCCAGTTTAGCATTGCTGTAGGGCCAGGAGTTATTCTATTATTGCCGATGCTTTATGCATTCTTTTTGGGGCTTGGATTGTATTTCACGCCGCTCATTTCTGAGAAAAACGCTAAAAATGCAGAACCGCTCATTATTTTAGGGGTGACCTTGCTCATTGCCAAAATCGGCGTTACGATTGGGCCGCAGATTGAAGCGATCATTGCAGCAGGGCCAGCGCTCCTATTGCAAGAACTTGGCAATTTGGGAACGATTTTTCTGGCGCTGCCACTTGCAGTACTGCTTGGGTTCCGTCGTGAAAGCATTGGCATGACCCATTCGATTGCACGTGAGCCGAATGTCGGGCTCATTGTAAACAAGTTCGGGTTTTCTTCACCGGAAGGCCGCGGTGTTATGGCGGTCTATATTTTCGGAACGGTTTTTGGCGCAGTTTTTCTTGGCTTGATTTCCGGGTTGCTGGCGACGGCGACGCCGCTTCATCCCTTGTCGTTTGCCATGGCCTCAGGCGTTGGGAGCGGGTCGATGATGGCTGCGGCGAGTGGTTCGCTAATCGGGGCCTATCCTGAACTCGAAGAACAGATCGTGGCTTTTGCCGGAGCGAGTAATCTATTGTCGCTGTCTACTGGTTTGTATTTCAGTATTTTCATTGGCTTGCCGCTGACGGAGAAATTATATAGCATTATGATGAGAAGATCGGAACGAAAAGCTGCGAAAGGGGGCGGGCCAAATGCTTAAAAGCGTAATTGAATGGACGTGGGTCTTAGCCATTTTTGGTATCGCTGCCTTGATCGGAAATTGGTTCGGAATGGACGTCTTGCCCTGGAATGCGATTCCAGGAATGCTAGTCTTGATCGCCGTGAGCCTCGTCGGTTTGATGCTGGAGAAAGCATTGCCTTTTAGCATGCCGGCAGTTGGCTACATCGGCATACTTGCCATTATTATCTCCTTGCCATGGTTTCCGGGTTCGGATTATGTCGTTTCCTGGACGAGCCAGATCGGTATTTTGGCGCTTGCTACGCCAATTCTCGCTTATGCGGGCATTTCGGTCGGTTCGAACTGGGCTGATTTCCGCAAGCTGGGCTTTCGAAGCTTTTTGGTCGCCATTGCAGTCTTTCTTGGGACCTTCATCGGTTCCGCTCTTATCGCTGAAGTAATCTTGCGTTGGCAAGGCATTATCTAAACACTAAATCCCCGCAGCCAATCTGGCTGCGGGGATTTAGTAATTGAGCTCAAAAGAAATGGCCTGATGCAGTTGACAGCATCAGGCCTTCAAAAAATTTGGGGGTGAAGGGGAAGCTCACTAAACGCTTCTGTTAACTACTTACCACATGCCAATCGTGCTCAAACATCTTGCTGCAACTTTTTAAAACTTGTACATTCTATATAGATAGATTTTTTAACGATCGCATGTAGTTGTATAGAGGAGGGGTTAGATGAAAATTATCGTGGCGCCGGATTCTTTTAAAGGCAGTATTTCTGCAGAGCAAGCCGCACGCGCAATGGCCGAAGGGATACAGGCCGCCGCTCCAGGCAGTGAGATCATCGAGTTGCCGTCTGCAGATGGCGGTGAAGGAACAATGGTGAATCTGGTTGCAGCAACAAACGGCCGCATGGTTGCGCATCAAGTATCAGGGCCACTCGGAAAACCGGTCGCTGCCAGTTACGGAGTGCTCGGGAATGGCGAGACTTGCGTCATTGAAATTGCAGAGGCATCCGGATTGACCTTGCTTTCGCAAACAGAGCGCAACCCAGAGCGTGCCTCTACGGAAGGCACCGGGGAATTGATCCGTCATGCGCTCGACGCTGGGTTTCGGGAGTTCATCATTGGGCTTGGAGGCAGCGCGACGAATGACGGAGGCACAGGAATACTGCGTGCACTCGGCATGCGTTTTCTCAACGCTTTGGGTGAGGAGCTGCCGCCAGGAGCCGAGGCGCTGAATGAACTGCACACGATAGATGCAGGCTCTTTTGATCCGCGCATCCAGGCTTGCCGGTTCGTCATCGCGAGTGACGTCGACAATCCGCTGATCGGATTGAACGGCGCTTCACATATATTCGGCCCGCAAAAAGGCGCGACCGATTCAATGGTGGAAGCACTGGATCGAAAGTTAAGCCACTATGCCGATATTGTGGAGGAGCAGACGGGAATATCTTTGCACGACTATCCGGGTGCAGGGGCAGCGGGCGGTGCAGGCGGTGCGTTTTTGGCATTTTTCCCTGCTGTCATGCAGCGCGGCATCGATGTCGTTCTGGAAGCTTCGGGATTTTCGCAAAGCGTGGCGTCGAGTGATGTGATTTTCACGGGTGAAGGAAAATCCGACCGCCAAACCTTATCCGGAAAAACCGCTTTTGGCATTGCCCAAATGGCTGCTGTTCACGGCAAGCCGGCCATCTTATTATCCGGTATGATCGATCCGGAGAGCCGCGGGGACTTGTTGCGCTTTTTCGAAGAAGTGCATTCAGTATCAGGCGGAGAGATTACAGAAAAACAGTCGATGGATGATGCATATACTCATCTGTGCAGACGGACAGCGGAAATCTTCAAGGCTTATTTGGACAGTCATCCACAATCAAATTAAGCATCTGCATAATTTTCACGTGGAACAGGTGTAACAAAATGCGAAATGGGGTAGAAATCATTAACTGCCCCAAGCGTATATGTACATTTGGGCGAACTGAAAATAAGGAGGGATTTCCCGTGACGACGCCAATGACCAGAAGCAAGCTTCGAAAAGAAACCAGCAGTTTATATTCGGATATGATGGCTTTTTATAAACGCTTTTCCAAGGCCCATGAACCAGGAGCTATGGATTTGCAGCGTATGAAAATGAACCTGGACAGGTTAAATCCAACTTCAACCGGAGAACAGATCGAAGCGATCCGCTTTTTGGAATTTTTTCTGGCGATTCATCTCGGGCAAATCGATTCCGCACATGAAGCAGAGCGCATCCGCCTGCTGGGCCGTGCTAAAGAATACACGATCCGGGATTCGAGGCAACGACGTGCGCTGAGAAAATGGCGACGCGAAGTGAAAGAGGAAGAAAGCAGCGAACAGGCTGTGTGAGAAAAAAGAGCCGTGACTGGCTCTTTTTTTAGTGCCTGAAATTTCACCCTCCAAAGCAAAAGGAAACACGCTATAATGAAGCTGTTATGTAACATTGAATGGAGGCCGAACGATGGCTAAAGAAAAAACGCAAGCAGGCAGTCAAGCGCTTGAAAGCTATATCGAGTCACCGGAAAATTTGCAAGGCTTGTATAAGCGTACTTTATGGATTGTCATGCTCTCGCAAATTTTCGGGGGTGCTGGCCTGGCTGCCGGGATTACAGTCGGCGCATTGCTCGCCCGGGATATGCTTGGCACAGAAAGCTATGCAGGACTTCCGGTCTTTCTCTTTACACTGGGATCGGCAGGGGCAGCGCTCGTCGTCGGGCGAATGTCTCAGCGTTTCGGCCGCAGGACAGGCTTAGCTGCTGGGTTTCTTACTGGTGGTATCGGCTCGATTGGCGTCGTCTTTGCCGCGATATGGGGCAATGTCTTTCTACTATTCCTATCGCTTGTCATCTACGGAGCGGGAACGGCGACAAATCTTCAAGCGCGTTATGCAGGAACAGACCTGGCAAGCACAAAACAACGTGGCACGGCCATTAGTGTCGCAATGGTGGCGACGACGTTCGGCGCATTTGCCGGGCCGAACCTGGTAGGTGTCATGGGAAGTTTCGCTGAATCGATTGGAGTGCCGGCACTTGCCGGGCCGTTCATTTTAGCGGGAGTCGCTTACATACTTGCGGGCATCGTGTTGTTTGCGCTATTGCGTCCAGATCCGCTCATGGTGTCGCGTTTTATCAGCGATCAGCAAAAGCGCGATCAGGCAGCGTCTGGAGAACAAGAAGTGGAAGGACCTGCGGTCAATAGCCGCGGCGTTTTCCTCGGTGCGACAGTCATGGTCATCACGCAAATCGTCATGGTGGCGATCATGACGATGACTCCGGTCCATATGGGCCATCATGGGCATTCGCTCAATGCAATCGGCATGGTCATTGGCATCCATGTCGCGGCAATGTATTTGCCTTCGCTCGTGACCGGAGTGCTGGTCGATAAAGCCGGACGCGTTGCGATGGTCGTCGCGGCCGGAATAACGCTGCTTGCAGCTGGGTTGGTTGCGGTGTTCGCCCCTGGAGATTCGCTGTTTGTGCTGATCCTGGCACTGGCGCTGCTTGGGCTTGGCTGGAATTTCGGTTTGATCAGCGGCACGGCATTGATCGTCGATTCGACGAAACCGAGTGCGCGGGCAAAAACGCAAGGAACGGTCGATGTCCTGATCGCTCTAGCGGGTGCGACTGGAGGCGGCATGTCGGGAATGATTGTAGCCGGCACCAGCTTTGTGGTGCTATCGCTTGCCGGCGGGGTTCTGTCATTATTATTGGTGCCTGTCGTCATTTGGTTTTGGCGCAATCAAGAAACCAGTATTTCATAAAAGAGCGGAGGCTTAAATGCCTCCGCTTTTTTTTCATTCTCATGGAATTTTAATGTTCTCCTCAGCCGTCACTCAGCCTGCGCGGATATGCTAGAACTATCATAAAGCGAGAAAGGGTGTTTGAAGATGAAGAAAATGACAGTAGGAATGGCCGCGGTGATTTTATTGGCAGGATGCGGAACAGGACAAGAGACGAGCGAAACAACTACAGCTGACACTGAAAATGCCACGCAGCAACAAGTGGATGCAACGAATGGAAATAGCGACAAAGCGCAGGAAGAATCGACCGACCAAGCGGAAAGCAGCGGACAAGCAGCGCAAGACAAGCAAACAGCCTCTTCAGCAGCCAGCAGCGAGATCCGCGAATTCGACTTGGATTTGAAGTTCACGGATGACCGTAAATGGGAATTCGATTACGACCGCAAACAAGCGTCGATTGAACGTGATTCCGGAGACCGATTATCCGGCCAGCAAGCACAGGATGAATTTGCGCAGCTGTTCCAAGCCATCCAGTTTTCAACAGCACGCCCTCTTGACGAAATTAAGCGTGAAGTGTTGGAGGCAGTTAACGCTGAGCAAGCGGATGTACGGGACTTTGAGCTGGATGTGAAATTCGATTCGGGCGAAGAAATGGAAATCGATCACGATATGAGAAACGGCGGAACCTCTGAAGAACTCGACGAATTCTCGCTCGATCTGACATTTGTCGGAGGCGGCGAAGCGAGTTACGACTTCGAGAGCAATGAGCGGGAAGCAGAAATCGAGCGCCGTGATGGGTCAGAAAGTGAAGGGGCAGGGGCACTTGAGGAAATGGAACAATTGATCGGCCAAGTCAATATCACGATGGATCGCTCTGTCGATGACATGAAAGCAGAAGTACTGCAAGCATTGGCAATCGATGCAGCTGAAGTAGAGGACTTTGATCTTGAAGTCGATTACCGGGGCGGCGAAGAAATTAAGTTTTCCCATGATATGAAATAACAGCTTCTAAGCATAGCGAGCATTATAAAACCCCTCACCTGGATTGGCGAGGGGTTTTATTTGTAGGCGATTTAGTTCAAAAACTGTGTATCCGTCAACTCGCTGAAGTCCGGCTGTTCTTTCAGGAATTTCAAGTCGAATGATGAATCGCCGAAGGCTTGGATTTCTTCTCCGTCAATATCCGTGCTGAAGAACATATTGTCCCAAGCGCCATCGATAACGGATTTTTCAAGCTCCTGACCGGTAATATCATCGATTGTGGAAATGACGATTTCTTTGGATTCTTCCGGATTTTCTTCGATATAAGCAGTAGCTTCTTCGTGCGCATCGACAATGCCTTGTACGGTTTCAGGATCAGACTCGATCAATTCGCTGGAAGTGACAAGTACAGATGCCGGAAGCGTGGTGCCAAACGAAATTTCATCAGGTTCGATGATCACTTTGGCGCCGGTATTTTGTGCAAGGACAGAAGCCCAAGGTTCAGGCGCAACCGCAACATCAATCTTGCCTGTGGCGAACATGGCCTCGTATTGTGCCGGGTTGCCGGTTTGGTGAATCATCTCGCCGCCAATGCGATTGGAAGTGACCTCATTTTCTTTCATGTACGTTTCAAATTGAACATCATGCGTGCAGCCAACGCGCGGCGTGATAAACGTGCTGCCCGGAATGTCTTCGATGGATTCGATGCCGCTGCCCTCACGTGCCATAACAACCGTTCCGCCGCTCGCCCCGCCGGCAATCATGCGTACATCTGCGCCGTTCGTGTAATTGTTCATTGCAGGGCCAGGACCGACCAGCCCACCGTCGATATCGCCAGTTTTCAGCGCGGTCATGAAGTCTGCACCATCAGCGAATGTGACGTATTCGACATTCGTGCCTTCAGGTAAATTGCTTTCATAAAATTGCTGGTCTTTTGCGACCATTGCCGTGGCATGGTCAAGGTTCGGGAAATAGCCAAGTACGATGGTATCTTCGGCATCGCCTGTCGCGGCACCAGATGCTCCGCAAGCCGATAGGATGCCTGCAGCTGCAAGTGAAGTTAAAATAAGTCCATATTTTTTCATGAAATAATACCTCCTCAAATGGTTTGGATATTAGGATTCGAGTCCCCAGCGTTTCAGGACGTTCTTTTCGATGCGTTGGAAAATCAATTGGTCGACGACTGCGCCGACGACACCGATGATAATCATGACGCCAATGACGAGCGCCATATTGCCGAAGTCGGAAGCGTAGCGTAATGTATAGCCAAGCCCCGGCCCGGCACTGAGCAGTTCGCCGGCCATGAGCGCGCGCCAGGCGAATGCCCAGGCGAGGCGTGCGCCGGTTACGAGATAAGGGATAGAAGCCGGAATGATGACTTTCCAGAACAAGTCAATGCCGTTCGAGCCCATGGTCCGTGCAGCTTTTATGTAAAGTGGATTGACGTTTTTGATGCCCGTCCGTACGTTGAGTGTCATGACGAATGTTCCGCCCAGGATGACAACAAAAATAATGGCGCCTTCACCGAGGCCGAACCACATCATCGCCAGCGGCAGCCAGATGATGCTCGGTACGCTTTGTAAGGCGAGCACCATCGAGCCAATGGTCTCATCAGCCGTTTTCGAGCGTGCCAGCAAAATACCGAGTGCGGTGCCGATCAATAAGGAAACGGCGAGGCCAATGAACAGCCGGCGGAAACTTGCGACCAAATCATAGACTAAAGTCAGGTCAGCGAACCCGGCGACGAGCGCATCCCAAACGCTGAACGGGGAAGGCAGGATCGTTTCATGCCAGAATTCGAAATGGGAGCCGAGCCCCCAGAATAAAATGAGTGCGGTAAAAAAGATGAGGCGCTTAACTGCGGGCTTCATAGGCAAGCTCCTCGTTTATGACTTTGTCGATTTCGCCTTTCAACAGCCCCATAATGCGTTCTTCGAGAGCGGCGACTTGTTGTTTGTGTTCGTCTCGCGGCCGTGGAATATCGACGTCAATATCGGCGATGACGGTGCCGGGACGCGTGCCCATGACGACAATGCGATCCGATAGTTTGATCGATTCCTGTATGCTATGCGTGACGAAGACAATCGTTTTCTGTGTATCGATCCAAATCTTCTCCAACTGTCCGTGAAGCCGGCTGCGCGTCTGTTCATCAAGCGCTCCGAACGGTTCATCCATTAAGAGAACTGCCGGATCCATAGCGAGCGAACGTGCAATCGAAACGCGCTGCTGCATGCCGCCCGACAGCTCGTGTGGGTAATGGCCGGCATAATTGCTGAGCTGGACCATCTGCAGGAAGTGGCGTGCGCGTTCAATCGCTTGTTTTTTGTTCATTTCTTTGCGCAGTGGAAAGACCACATTTTCTGTAACGGTCATCCATGGAAAAAGAGCAGCTTCCTGAAACACCATGCCGCGGTCTTTGCCGGGCTTCTGGACGCTTTTTCCATCTACGATGATGCCGCCAGACGAAGCGGAAGTAAGGCCAGCGATCATCGACAATAAAGTCGACTTGCCGCAACCGGAAGGGCCGAGAATTGAGACGAATTGGCCTTTCGGGATTTCCAAATTGATATCGTCTAATACTGTATTGGCATTATTGTCTTTATCGGTATAAATTTTGTTGATGTGCTGGATTTCAATAAACAAAAAAGTTCACCGGCTATAAAACCTACCTTTCTAATCGGATATTGTTTAATAAAGTATAGTAGTTTTATAGGGATTGTCAATAATTCTCGGGAAAAAGTTTTCAGACATAACAAAAAGAGAGGCAGCAGCCTCTCTTTTTAAAATCCAAACTTATTCAAATAGATTCATGCTCAAATAGCGTTCGCCGGTATCCGGCGCGATGCACAATACTTTTTTACCGGTTCCAAGCCGTTTGGCGATTTCGATGGCTGCATAAATGGTGGCACCGGCAGAGGGGCCGACAAAGACGCCTTCTTCCCTGGCGGAGCTGCGGAACATCTCAATGGCGTCTTCATCTTCAATTGCCATGATCTCGTCATAGATCGCCGTATTCAACGTATCCGGCACGAATCCAGGACTGGTGCCGACCAGTTTGTGTTTACCGGGCTTGCCTCCGGACAGGACAGGTGAGCCTTTCGGTTCGACGACTGTTATGTGGAGGTTCGGCAAATGTTCTTTCAAGGTTTCACCTGTTCCGGTGATGGTGCCGCCAGTACCAGCTGAAGCAACGAATGCGTCCAGCTGCCCGTTCATTTGCTCAAGGATCTCAAGTGCTGTCGTGCCGCGGTGGGCGTCCGGATTGGCCGGATTTTCAAATTGCTGAGGAATATAACTTCCGGGAATCGTTTCACGCAATTCAAGCGCTTTATGGATTGCGCCTGGCATTTTATCGTCGCTTGGCGTCAAGACGACTTCCGAACCGAACGCTTTCAGCAAATTGATGCGCTCTTGAGTGGCATTGTCCGGCAGTACGAGAATGGAACGGTAACCTTTCGCGGCAGCGACCATCGCCAGGCCAATGCCGGTGTTGCCGCTTGTCGGTTCAATGATTGTCGAGCCAGGCTTTAAAGCCCCCGACTCTTCAGCTTGCTTGATCATATTATAAGCCGCTCGGTCCTTGACGCTTTTGGTCGGGTTGAACATTTCCAATTTTACATAGACGTCCGCTGCACCTTCAGGAACAATGCGGTTCAATTTTACGATAGGCGTATCGCCGATCAGGTCTGTAATGGAGTCAAATGGTTTCATCAACTAAACAACCTTTCTCTATCGGATATAAAGGATATTATGTTCTATTGTAGTACAAAGCGAAAGCACGTGCCATTCGCCTGTTTCAGGATCTTGGGACACCCTATAAACAATAGAAGAAAGTTTTTCATCCCTTACTCCTCCAAATAAGCAGAACGGAGTGAAATCTTCGACAAAATGCCAAGCAGTAGCGTACTATTTTGGTAACGGGAAATCGTTCGAATCATGCAATGGAAAGTAGGGACAGATGTGAAAAAACAAATAGTGGTAATCGGTCTTGGGCGCTTCGGAAGCAGTGTCTGCCAAGAACTTTACGGGATGGGGCACGATATCATGGCAATCGATTCCAACCCGGAAACAGTCAGTACAATGTCCGACTATGCCAGCCACACGGCAACAGCTGATGCGACGGATGAAGGCAGCCTGAAATCGCTCGGCGTCCGGAATTTCGAGTACGCCATCGTCGCGATTGGCGACGACTTGCAGGCGAGCGTGTTGTGCACGCTGATGCTGAAAGAACTGGGCGTGCCTAAGGTCTGGGTAAAAGCACGTGACCAGCAGCACCAAAAGATTCTGGAACGCATCGGGGCAGACCGTGTCATCCAGCCGGAATATGAAATGGGCGTCCGCACGGCGCATCACATCGATTCCGAAAAAGTAGTCGATTATATCAATTTATCTGAAAACTACAGCATCATCGAACTGGCAGCCTCGAAAAAAGTAATCGGTAAAACACTTGGTGAACTGAATATCCGCAAAGATTACGGGTGCATGATATTGGCGATCAAGCACGGCGAAGATGTCAATATCGCGCCGCTGCTTGAAGACCAGGTGGAAGCAGGCGACATTTTGATTGCGATGGGTCATAAAGACGACCTTAAACGCTTTGAAGACAAAGGGCTATAAAGAAAGAAGGCCTAATCGATGGATAAAGGCGGTGGCTCGATGAAAGTACGGATCGATTGGACGTATAAATCACCGAAAAACAAAGTTGTGCAATTTCTCTCCGAAGAGCTTGAAGCGAACGAGGCGTTGATGGTGGCACAGGATTTGGAGCGCACAGGACGCACGAAGCGCCTACAATTTGCCGATAGGCATAACAGCAATTGGAGCATCAAGGAACTAAGAAACTACATCAAGGAAGTGGAAACAGAGCCTCATGACGTCGTCGCTTATTATGATGGTGGTTTTGACCGCCATTTGAAACGTGCGGGTCTTGGCTGTGTGGTTTATTTCAAACAAAACGGCAAGGACTACCGGTTGAGAAAAAATGCGGCCATTGATGAGATCGATTCAAATAATGAGGCGGAATATGCTGCGCTCTCAATGGCAGTACAAGAAATCGAATTGCTCGGCGTTCACCATCTCCCTGTTCGCTTTATCGGTGATTCGAGGACGCTCGTTAACCAGATGAGCGGTGAATGGGCGGTGCCGGAAGAAAGCTTGGCCAGGTGGGCTGACCGCATCGACCAGCGATTGGAGAAAATCGGTATCCACCCCGAGTATGAATTTGTCCCGAGAAAAGAAAATACAGAAGCCGATCGCTTGGCTACACAAGCTTTAGGGGACATCATGATTGAAAGCCTCGTTGATTTAGAAGCAGACAAATAGAGCGTTACATGCGAGTTGCCAGGAATGCTTCTTCCTGGCAACTTTTTCTATTCTATGTAAGTTTGTATCACTTTCCATGCCAAATCACTCAAATTTATCAGAATAGTGTGATATCTATTGAAAATAATTATTTTTGGGTGTATAAATGAGGTGTACAAAAGTTATACAAATACTATATGGAAAGAGGTTGGACAAATGAAGAAGTTATCTCTCTCTCTTGTCGCAATGCTGGTGCTGTTCTCGCTTCTCGGATCTTTGGTCATGGCTGATGAACACGGTGACATGGCAAAAGTACGGGTATTGCACGCTTCACCTGATGCCCCTGCAGTAGATGTATACGTCAACGGTGATTTAACGCTAGAAGAAGTGCCGTTCAAAACGGATTCCGGATATCTGGAAGTTCCGGCTGGCACACATGATGTAGAAGTATTTGCTGCAGGCACTGAATATGCAGCAGGAGAAGGCGTATTGCAAGCTGACCTGGAAGTAGAAGCAGGAAAAGCTTATACAGTGGCTGCTGCAAACCTCTTGGAATCCATCGAATTTGTCGTCGCTGAAGATTCTATGGAAGTAACAGAAGGGCAATCGAAAGTCCGCGTCGGACATTTGTCTCCGGATGCTCCTGCAGTTGATGTTGGTGTGATCGGTGGAGATGCCTTATTCAGCGGAGCTGAGTTCCCGGGAATCACGGATTATGCAGAACTTGCTCCTGACACATACGACCTGGAAATCCGCTTGCCGGATGGCACACAAGTATTGCCGCTCGAAGGAACTGAACTTGCTGCAGATACCGTCTACTCTGTCTTTGCAGTCAACACAGTCGATTCGCTTGAAGTAATCGCCCTTGTCGATTACGAAGCAGCTGCTTCACCGGATGAAATGCCGACAACTGGACTTGGCGCACCTGAACAGTCCCAGTCCATGTGGTTGTTGATCGGTGGCGCGTTGTTCATGCTAGCGGCTGGTGGGTTTGTGTGGAGAAAACGATTTCAATAAATTCGCATTGCCCCTCGCTTTAGTGTTTCTTGCCGGATGTACGGCTGCCCCGCAAGATGAAGTGAGTATCCGCAGTGCGGAAGTCGGCTTTGCCGTCAAGGCAGAACCGGCGAAATCAGAACAACAAAAAAAAGTAGAGAAGGCGAAAGCCGTTGAGAAAGAAAAACCGGCGGCCAAGCCGAAGTCGAAGCCGGTGGTCAATCCGATCAATGAATTGAATCAGCCGGGCATTGCGCCAGAGATGTTATCAATTCCGTCCATTGAATTGGAAGCAGAAGTCACGCATCTTGGCGTAACCGATACGGGGGAAATGGCGGTGCCGGATAACGGCGAAGAACTGAGCTGGTTTTCGCCAGGCTACCAACCTGGCCAAAGAGGACGGGCAGTTATAGCGGGACACGTCGATGATTTGGATGGCCCGGCTGTATTTTGGGACTTGACGGAGCTCGAGCCAGGAGATGAAATCATCGTATCTGGCGAGGATCGCAAGTTGCGGTTCAAGGTCCATACAATGGAGTCGGTGCCGCTCGATTTGGCGGATGTCGATTCGGTCTTCGGTTATCATTCATCTCCTGAATTGGTGTTGATCACTTGTTCCGGAACCTATGATTATGACCGGGGCACGAGAGAAGAACGCTTGATCGTCTATGCCTCGCTTGTAGAAGAATAGGAAAGCGTCTCTTCGGAGGCGCTTTTTTTTTTTTTTGGCTGATTTTGAAATCCGTCTCATCCCTAGGTTCTAGGAAGTTATGGAGCCGTCACATTTTCGCAACAATACCGAAGGCAGCACCTTACTTAAAGACTATTTCTGGATAGCTGCATGATATAATTGAGTGGAACTTTTTTTGTTACATCAGATTGTATAAGGAGTCGTCTATTGCCCTATGAAGGAATCATTGAAACGGATTGTCGAAAGTGCACGGTTTAATACATTCATCACGGTTTTAATTTTAATTAATGCATTGCTGGTCGGTTTGGAGACTTATCCTGAAATTGCTGGAAATTATGGGTCATGGCTATTGATACTGGATGTCATCATCTTGGCGTTTTTCACTTTGGAAATCCTTGCCAAACTCTTTGTGTACCGGGCGAAATTCTTCGGGAATGCATGGAATAATTTCGATTTCATCATCGTTGTCGGTAGCCTCATCCTCTACAACTCGCCGTTTATCAGCGTCTTGCGGATTTTCCGCGTTCTGCGTGTATTGCGTACGGTTTCGACCATTCCGTCGCTGCGCCGCGTCGTAACGGCTTTGTTCATGGCCATTCCGACTATCACCAGCGTCATCTTGCTTATGTCGATTATTTTTTATGTCTATGCGGTTATCGGCACATTTTTTTATGCGGATATTGAACCGGAATATTTTGGGGATCTTGGGCTTTCGCTTATCTCGCTATTCCAGATTTTCACCTTGGAATCCTGGGCGAGCGGAATTTTCCGCCCAGTCTTTGCGGCGGAGCCCTGGTCTTGGCTATATTTCATTTCCTTTATCATCGTCTCGACCTTCTTGATGATCAACTTGATCGTCGGGGAGATCGTCAATAATGCGCAGAAGATTTCAGATGAAATCGACAAGGAAACAGCTGAGCTTGAAGGAATTAAAGAAGACACATCGGAAATTGAAGATTTGAGAAAAGAAGTCGGCGAACTGAAAAACATGATCCAAACACTCGTCGACCGAAAATAACCGCAAGTAAAAGAAGCTGCCCAAAATCGGGCAGCTTCTTTTTGTGTGGATCAAACTTTCGGGAGCTGATTGACGAGTGTGATGAATTCACGGGAAACATAGGGTACGTAACGATTTTTGCCCATGATGATCCCGAGCCGCCATGGAAAGGTTTGCGTCAGGGAGACGGTTTTAAACGGGCCGTCCTGGACGCGGTCGCAGATCAATTTCGGCATCAAGGTGACGCCGAGATTTTTCTCGACCATACCGACGATGAAATCCCATTGCGAGCTTTCATAAGCAATTTTGGGCTCGAATCCTTCGCTTCGGCAAAATTCAACGGTCCGGCCATTGAGCGTGAATTCCTTGCTGAGAAGCAGGAACGGGTCATTCCTGAAATCAATCAAATCGCGCGTTTCCTCGTTCGCGAGCGGATGGTCTTCGTGGACGAGCAGCTTGATCTCCTGATCGACAAAAGGCACGACATCAAAGCGTTCGATATCGACCGGGAGCATGACAAATCCGAGATCCACTTCGCCATCCGCCACTTTTTCCTCTACTTTCTTGGCGCCGTCTTCAACCAGGATAACGGTCACATCGGGATAGCGGGATTGAAACGCCGCGATGATGGTCGGAAAGAACAAAGTGCTGATGACCGGCGGCAAGCCAATCTTGATTTTGCCTTTGTTCAAGTTCATGACATCATACAGCGAAGAGGACAAGTCATCGAGACTATTGACGATTTTCTGTGCCTGGACGAAGACCACTTCGCCGGCATCGGTTAAACGTACTTTCCTGGAAGAGCGGTCGAATAACGAGACGTCCATTTCCTGTTCCAGATTTTTGACCATTTTACTGAGTGTCGGCTGTGTCACGTGGAGTGCTTGCGCAGCTTTTGTGAAACTTTGGTGTTTAGCTACTTCGATGAAATAACCAAGTTGACGAATATCCATGTAAAAACTCCTCATCTATAACTAATATCTATGGAAGGTATTATAATTATTCATTTTACCTATCAATCACTTCATTGTATAGTGATAAAAGGTTTCAGGACTAAATATTTAGATTATTCATTCATGCTTTTTGTTGAGAAAAGTAAGCGTTTCCATTTTGTTCGAAAAACCGTAACACATTCAAAAGGGGGATTTATCATGTTAAGTATGATTGGAATGGTTGGAGGACTTATTCTATTGATCGTGTTGACGATGAGGGGCGTCAACTTGTTGATCGCTGGACCATTATCGGCATTGTTCGTGGCCGTGCTCAGCGGCTTGCCACTGTTTCCGCAATTGGTAGGGGAAGGGGAAGCCAATTTATTGTCGAACTATATGGGCGGCTTCTCCGGATTCATCACCTCGTGGTTCCCGATGTTCTTGCTCGGGGCTATCTTCGGTAAAGTTATGGAAGATACAGGAGCGGCGGACAGCGTCTCCAAATGGCTGGTCGGAAAATTCGGCTTGTCAAAAGCGGTGTTGGCGATTGTCATTGCCTGTGCCGTATTGACTTACGGCGGTGTCAGCTTGTTCGTCGTGGCGTTCTCGGTTTACCCGATGGCACTGAGCTTGTTCAAGCAAGCAGATTTGCCCCGTCGTTTTATCCCGGCAGCGCTTGCGCTCGGGTCTGTTACATTCACGATGACTTCTGCAGGGTCACCGGAGATCCAAAACTGGATCCCAATCGAGTATTTGAACACTAGCCCGTACGCCGGCTGGGAAGTCAGCATCATCGTTGCGATTTTCATGGCGGTATTCGGTTATTGGTGGTTAAAACGCATGATCAACAAAGCTGTAAACAAAGGCGAACGTTTCGAAGCGAGGGAGTCAGATCCGCAATTGGCAGATAGAGCCTTGCCTCACCCAGTTACAGGCTTGATTCCATTGCTGGTCGTATTAGCCGTGTCATTCATTTTCCATGATTCACTTGGAACTTCTGCCTTGATCTTGGCATTGCTCGGCGGCGTCATCACAACGTATCTATTGAATATGAAATACTTCACGAACCTTGGCAAAGCGTTGACTGATGGAACGATCGGCGCATTGATCGCCATCGGCAATACAGCAGCAGTCGTCGGTTTCGGCGGCGTTGCCAAAGCAGTTCCGGCTTTCCAAGTCGCAGTAGACGCCATGACGAGCATTCCGGGAAGCCCGCTTATCGGCGGAGCTGTAGCGGTTAGTGTCATTGCCGGACTTACAGGTTCTGCTTCTGGCGGGCAAGTCATCGCATTGCCATTGATTGCGCCTCATTACATTGATATGGGCGTCAATACAGAAGCGCTTCACCGGACCGTCGCGATTTCTTCTGGGGCACTCGATTCATTGCCGCATAACGGTTACGTTGTGACAACGATTCAAGGGATTTGCGGAGAGACCCATAAAGCCGCTTACGGTGCAGTAGGGGCTGTAACGGTAATCGTGCCGCTGATTGGATTGACGATTGCGATTATCTTATTCAGCTTAGGGCTAGGAATTTAATTTTTCACTTGGAGGGACTCCATCATGGTAGATAACAAAGTAGTATTGATCACCGGTGCCGCGAGCGGCATCGGCTATGAAATCAGCGTGGACTTTGCCAAAGAAGGCGCTAAGATCGTGCTGACCGATATCAACGAAGGAGCGGTGCAACAAGCTGCAGATGAGTTGAAGGGACAGGGCTTTGACTGCATCGGCATCAAATGTGATGTCACCAGCGAAGCCGAAATCAAGGCAGCTATCGACAAAACCGTAGAAACATTCGGTTCCTTGGATGTACTGATCAATAATGCGGGGATGCAGCACGTCTCGCCGATCGAAGAATTTCCGACCGAGAAATACGAATTGCTGATTAAGATTATGCTGGTTGCACCGTTTATCGCGACCAAGCATGCCTTCCCGATCATGAAGAAACAAGGCTTCGGGCGCATCATCAATATGGCGTCGATCAACGGTCTCGTCGGCTTCGCCGGGAAAGCGGCTTATAATAGCGCCAAGCACGGCGTAATCGGATTGACGAAAGTCGCGGCACTAGAAGGCGCAGAGCATGGCATCACGGTCAATGCGATGTGCCCGGGTTATGTCGACACGCCGCTCGTGCGCAATCAGCTGGGCGATTTGGCGAAGACGCGCAATGTCTCGCTGGAAAAAGTGTTAGAAGAAGTCATCTACCCATTGGTTCCGCAAAAACGCTTGTTGTCGGTGCAGGAAATCTCCGATTACACGATGTTTCTCGCGAGCGATAAAGCCCGTGGCATCACCGGGCAGGCAGCGGTCCTTGACGGCGGCTATACAGCACAATAAAAGCACGGCGCATTTTGCGCCGTGCTTTTCAGAGTGTTGAAGAAGTCTATAAATCCATTACGAACTAGAATGGAGTCGTTTTTTCTACATTCAAAAATCAATGATCTTTCTAAGTATTTGGAGAAGCGTTCGCTCGACTCCTGTGGATTAGCGAGACGACCGAGACCCCGCAAGGCGCATCGCGACTGAGGAGGCTTGGGCGCGAGCCCACGGAAAGCGAGCGATAAGCTTCGGAAAATACGGTTTCCTAAACTTCTCGATGGCATGGTAAAGCACGGCGCATTTTTGCGCCGTGCTTTCTTGATTTTAATATAGTCTGTTAAATGAAACTCAATCGTCGAGAAAATTTTCGGCGATGCCGAGAAACAGGCGAGGCTGTTCGACGTTGGGGGCATGGCCCGAACGCTTGAATTCCATAAAGCTGGCGTGCGGGATGAGCTGCGCCGTCTCGCGTCCTTTGTCCGGTGGGTTCAATTCATCATAGCGTCCGCTGATGACCAAGGTTTCTGCTGAAATCTTCGAAAGTTCCGGGCGCAAATCAAAGCGCTCTAAGGCGTTTGACGCGATGCCTTGCTGCTCCATCGTCAGTTGGGGGCTATTTTGGGCCGTTTTCTCCTGCCATTTCTTAACGGCCGTCAAGCGATGGAACATATAGGCTTGAGCTTTATCGAGCTTGTCGTGGATAGATAAGCCGTTAAACTCGTCTTCATGGCGATCGAATAATTCAGCCATGGATGATTGCTCGCCGTAGGATTTGGTGGCGACCAACAATAATTTGCGCACGCGTTCAGGGCGTCTCGCAGCCAATCCTTGTGCAATATAACTTCCCATGGAAACACCGATGACATCGACCGACTCCAGCCCCAGCTGGTCCAATAAAGCGGCGGCGTCTTCGATGTGGTTGTCGAGTGTATAGGAATCAGGTTTTGCCGAGTGGCCGTGACCTCTTGAATCGAGTGCGATAATGCGGCGCTTCGTACGGAAAAAATTGATTTCGCGGTAAAACATGGAGGAGCTGGTAGTTAATCCATGAAACAGGAGGAGCGGCTGGCCGCTTCCAATATCTTCGTAATACAGGCTAATATCGTTTTGGGTGAATATAGGCATTAGTTTCTTCCTCTCATCTCTATCTACTATTTTACTATACCTCAATAACACAAGCGCAAACGGGAAGCCGTCTGCGCTTGTCAGGTTTTGTCCAATTTATGCTTGCGGCTTTGCCATTTATCGATAAAGCTGAAAATCGCAGCGAGCAATAAGAACATGCTGAGGGTCGTATACCAAGGGAATTCCGAAATGGCTCTGCCGAAAGCGGTATAGAGGATAGCTGGAGCGATCAAACCAAGTGCGGAATAATACATGTATTCCCTGCGTGTATTGGTCATCTCCATCAAATAAAACGACAGAAGGTGAAAATGGACAAAGGGCATGACCCGCAGAATCATCACCTGGGAAACGGTTAGGTTGCGGTCAGGAAACCATTTGTCTTTCAAAGCGGCGAGTTTGGCACGGAAGCGCGGGAATTTATTGATCATCATATAAGAAATGAAACTCATCAGCGTCAATCCGATAAAAGACAGGATGGCGCCTTGGAAAAAACCGAAAAGAAAACCGCCTGCAATGCATACGGCGATCACCGGCAAAAACAGCAGCGGCCGGATCAAATGGAGCAAAATGAACAAAAGAGGCGCCCAAAGTCCCGCATGCCCAATGAAGTTTTCTATCGCTTGCTCGAACTCAGCCAAGTCCACTGTTCTCCCCGCCTTTCAGCTTCTATTACTAATAAGGAAGAATAAGCGAAAAGGTCCGGAAAAGCAAGGATTTGTTTGATCCCCCCCAAATTAGGGGTATGAAAAATTATCTACATAAAACACATTTTGATAAGCATCTATGTTAACCATCATCAGGAAAAGGGAGAGGGTTTTATGAAAAGAAGCTTGAAAATAGCCAGTGCCTTCATCGGGATCGTTGTCGGCGCTGGCTTTGCGTCCGGACAGGAGATTTTGCAATATTTTACCAGTTTTGGCTATTGGGGTGTAGGCGGCGTCCTGGTCGCTACTGCATTATTCGGCTATATCGGGATGATTCTGACCCGTCTAGGAAGCCGTATGCAAACCACCTCACATGAAGACGTTGTCTACCGAATCAGCGGGAAATGGCTCGGAAAAGTAATCGACTATACATTGATTTTGACCTTATTCGGTATTTTAGTCGTTATGATCGCAGGAGCTGGATCAATATTTTCCCAACAATTCGATCTAGCGCCAGCATTCGGGCGCAGCATCATGATTGTATTGGTCATCGTGACCATCATGATGAACGTCAAAAAAGTCATCACGGTCATTTCCAGCATTACGCCGTTTTTGATTTTAATGGTAGTGGGCATCGCCATTTATAGCGTCGTCACGATGGACAGCAGTTTTAGCGCTCTCGACCCGGTAGCTAAAGAACAGCTATCCGCTACACCAAACTGGCTATTATCGGCGATTAACTATGTGTCGCTTGCGATTGCGCTAGGAGCCTCGATGTCGCTCGTCATGGGTGGCGCCGAAGCAGATGAGAAAGTGGCAGCCCGCGGCGGATTGATCGGCGGACTTGGCTTCGGCGTATTGATCCTGCTCAGCTATGTGGCGATATTCGCGAAAGTGGATGTCGTCGGCGGAGCGGATTTGCCGATGCTCGCCATCGGGGATGACATTTCACCGATTCTCGGCATTATCATGGCAGTCGTCATCTTCGCGATGATCTACAATACGGCTGTCAGCATGCTGCTGTCGTTCTCTGCACGGTTCACGGAAATCGGTACGAAGAAATTCCGGATTTTTGTTATCATTGCCGGATTGATCGCTTTTGCACTCAGCTTCGTCGGCTTCACTGCTTTGGTCAATTATCTGTACCCAGCAGTCGGCTATCTCGGCTTGCTGTTGATCGGGGCATTGATCTTGGCGGATATCCGCAAAGTTGGCAAAAACGACAAAGCCAAGCGCGACAAAGAAGCAACAAACTAAGAAAAGGCCTTCTGCCAAGCAGAAGGCCTTTTTGTTATAGTGAAGAAAGAAAGCAGACATGCATAGAGGAGGAATGGGATGAAGATTTTAATTGTTGGAGCAGGCGCGATGGCTTGTCTGACTGGGGGCAAACTGAAGACAAGCGGGGAACAAGTGCGCTTATACAATCGAATGAATAAACACGTGGAAACCATCAATAAGCAAGGTTTGCGCATCGTCGAAAAAGATAATTCGGTTACGCAAATCAATCTGGAAATCATACAGGACTTAAAAGCCCATGAGCAGGTGGATATCCTGCTCGTCCTGTTGAAAGCCCAGGCCAATGAAGCGGTGCTCAGCAAACTGCGTGGCAAGCTGGCTGAGGGTACGGTGATCGTCACGATGCAAAATGGCATCGGGAACGCCGAAACGATCCAACAATTGTTTCCGATGAATACGGTCGTCTCCGGAACACTTGGCCATGGCGCGAGCGTTGAACACGATGGCACAATTCTGCATAGGGGCTGGGGCATAAACTATTTGGGCAATGTCGAAGAAGAAGCTGCCAGCGAGAAACTCAAAGCTTTTGCCGAAAAATTGAGTACAGCGGGCATGAAAACGGAAGTGTCGGCAGACGTCAACGCCGTCATCTGGAATAAATTATTCGTCAATGCCGCTTTCAACTCCGTGACCGCCCTCACCCGCCTGAAGAACGGCGACATCCTCAATACGCAGGAAGGAGAAGACTTGCTGCGTGCGGTCACGGCAGAAGCGGTGCTCGTCGCCCGTGCGGAAGGGGTGGATGCGGACGCAGAAGCGGTCGCAGAGGAATGCCTGAGAATGGGCCGCCAGGATATCGGCGGCAATAAATCATCGATGCTCATGGACATCTTGAAGAAACGCCAGACCGAAATCGAAGTCATCAATGGCGGCATCGTGAAGCTGGGGAAAAAACACGGAATCGAAACGCCCGTCAATGCCAGCTTGGCTGGGTTGATCCGCATCATCGAACAGAATTACAAGCTGCGCGTCGACGAATCGACCGTACAAAAATAAGCCAGTTGCCGGGATTCCGGCAACTGGCTGTTCCTGTTAAGGCAAGTATTTCTTGATGATGGGCTGCATCCGGAAGCCGAACAGGCCGGCAAAGACAGCGAGCAGCACGTCTTTTGGAAGAGGCACCGCCATCCAAGCCCAAGCCATCCCGTAAGTAAAGCCTTCCGGCGCGGCAAACCATAGTTTATAAGCGGCATACATCCAGTTGGTGCCGAACACGTAATTGATCGCTGTCGCTACAAGAGCTGCGAAGATAAACCCTTTTTTTGAAGGCATTTTTTCTGCAATCCAACCTGCTGCAAAAGCGGTAAAGATATAAGATAGGATAAAGCCGAATGTCGGCGAGATCAATGTGTCCATACCACCTGCAAACTTGGCGAAGACCGGGACGCCGGCAAGGCCGATTGCGGCATAGACGATCATCGCAGCAGCGCCGAGACGCTTGCCAAGCAGAATGCCGGCAAGAACTGCGAAGAAGGTCTGCAAGGTGATCGGCACGCCCCCGACGATCAGGAAAGAGGAAATATTGGCGCCGATCGCCATGAGCGCTGCGAACATGGCGATGTGAACGAGTGTTAAGGTACGCGAATGATTGCTGGATCTGGTTATTGAAGTTGTCATGAAAATCCTCCACTTCGTATGTACTAAAACCGAGTATAAAGAATGAGTTATTTTAAGTCAACTTATTTTTATAAAAGGTTTACTTAAAAAGTTCTGTGTTTCTTTTCCAATTTTCCGTATGATAAAAAGAAATGAATGAATCTTCAGGAAAGCAGGCGAGACTATGACGGAGTGGTGGAAAAAAGCAGTGGTGTATCAAATTTATCCGAGAAGTTTCATGGATTCTGATGGCGACGGGATTGGCGACATCCAAGGGATCATCCGCAAGCTGGATTATCTGGCGGAGCTCGGCGTGGATGTGTTATGGCTCTCCCCTGTCTACGATTCCCCGAACGATGACAATGGCTACGACATCCGCGATTACCAAAAAATCATGCAGGAGTTCGGGACGATGGACGATTTCGACCGGATGCTTGACGGAATTCACGAACGCGGGATGCGCCTTGTCATGGATTTGGTGGTCAATCATACTTCTGACGAACACCATTGGTTCACGGAACGGCCTGAATATTACATCTGGAAAAACCAGCCGAACAATTGGCGCTCTTTTTTCAGCGGATCGGCGTGGCAATTCGATGAAAAGAGACAGCAATACTATCTGCACCTGTTTTCCAAGAAACAGCCGGACTTGAATTGGGAAAATGAAGAACTGCGAAATGAAGTGTATAAGATGATGCGCTGGTGGCTGGATAAAGGCGTTGACGGCTTCCGCATGGACGTCATCAATATGATTTCCAAAGATCAGGATTTCCCGGATGGCATCGATGGCGATGGCACACCACACTTCTTCAACGGGCCGCGCGTCCATGAGTTTTTACAGGAAATGAACAAAAAAGTGCTGTCCGATTACGATATCGTCACAGTCGGCGAGATGCCAGGCGCTGCGACGGAAGACGCCAAACTGTATACGGGCCCAGGGCGCAATGAACTGAATATGATATTCACGTTCGAACATATGAACCTGGACCAGGGACCGAGCGGAAAATGGGAGCTCCAGCCGCTGCGCCTCACGGATTTGAAAGAAAACCTGGAAAAATGGCAAGTGGAGCTTTACGGAAAAGGTTGGAACAGCTTGTATTGGAACAATCACGACCAGCCGCGCATCGTCTCACGTTTCGGGAATGATGGGAAATATCGCAAGCAATCGGCCCAAATGCTCGCTACTTGCCTTCATTTTCTGCAAGGGACTCCGTATATTTACCAAGGAGAAGAACTGGGCATGACCAATGTAGCGTTTTCATCGATCGATGATTATCGGGATATCGAGACCTTGAATATGTATGAGGAACAGCAGGCGCAAGGTGTTTCACACGAAGAGCTCATGAAGTCGATTCACGCAAAAGGCCGTGACAATGCCAGAACGCCGATGCAATGGGACGCTTCTTTGAACGCTGGCTTCACAAAAGGCGATCCATGGATTTCAGTCAATCCGAATTACCTGGAAATCAATGCGGAAAAACGTCATGAAAAAGATTCGGTGTTCAGTTATTACCAAAAATTGATCGCGTTCAGAAAAGAACTGGAAGTCGTTACGGAAGGAGACTTCAAACTTTTACACCGTGAAGACGAAGAGATTTTTGCTTATACACGCAATACGGCAGCCGAGCAATTGACGGTTTACTGCAATTTTTCTGAAACGCCGCGTGAACTGCCAATGCCAAAGGGCCAAGTGTTGATCGGGAATTACACGCCGCAGGAAAATCAGGATGTAGTGTTGCTCGAGCCATATGAAGCTGTATGCTTTTATGATGGCACCAGAAAAATGGAAGAATGAGTTTAAGGAAGGATGGAGAGAATGAGTAAAGTAATCGGGGTAGACATTGGGGGAACGAAAATCCGCATGGGGGTCATCGATGCAGAAGGGCGGATACTCGCAGAGCGGCAATTGAAGACGGAGTTTCCGCTGTATCCGCATTTGGAGCGTCAAGTGCTGTTGTTTTTAGAGGAGCATCCTGACGTGTCGGCAATCGGCATCGGAACGCACGGGTTTGTCGACCCGAAAGAAGGGCGCATCGTTTTTGCGGGCGACATGCTGCCAGGATGGACTGGGACAGAGGTCAAAGCGCCACTCGAACAAGCGTCAGGGCGACACGTGGAAGTGGAGAACGATGCCAATTGCGCGGCGCTCGCTGAAGCGAAATTTGGCGCAGCACGGGGGCTTGGACGCGTTGTATGCATTACGCTCGGCACGGGGCTTGGCGGCGGCATCATCTGGGATGGCAAGTTGTTGAGCGGCGGATCGCACGGCGGTGCTGCAGAACTGGGCCATATGATTTTGTATCCAAACGGCGCACGCTGCGCTTGCGGCCGACTCGGCTGCGCGGAGCAATACCTGTCGGGGACAGCGCTCGTTCGCCGCATCAAGGAAGCGGGACTAACGATGACGCCGCCGGAATTATTCGAACTGGCCGACACAGATGCCCAGGCCAAAAAGCTGGTCGCTGAATTTACTGAAGACTTGGCGATCTACATTAGCAGCTTGCAAGCCATATTCGATATGGACATGCTTATCATTGGAGGCGGTGTGTCGGAATCGGCTTCTGCCTGGATCGATGAACTAAAGCGCCAATTAGCGGAAGTGCTGTTAAATCCACTGCCGGTGGAAGTAGCACAATTCGAAAACGATGCCGGCATGCTTGGGGCAGCGCTTCTCGTTTTGGATAAATAAAGACAATTGTGCATTGGCCCTGCATCCTGTGCCTTACCCGAGTAAAAGGGTGGCAAGGGGATGCGGGGCTTTATTTATTGAGTATTTACATACGCTTTATAAAAAAATTTAAATATTTTAAAAATAGATTGTGCAAACGTTTTCATTGTGGTAATCTATATTTAATTAATTGTTGGAAACGCTTACTAAAGAGTTTCCGATTTTTTTCGCCATATTGTGCAATTGTTTGCACAATCATACAAAGGGGGAGTTCAAGTGAAGGAATTAAAGTTCAGCAAGGGGTTATTGGCATCTGTTTTACTGTCAGCAGGGGCACTTGCAGCATGCAGTTCGGGGGATGAAGGCTCAACGGCAGAAGGCAGCGGCGAGCAAGTAACAGTCGATATTTTCCAATTTAAAGTGGAGTTCAAAGACCAGTTTGAAGATGTTGTCGCGCAATACGAAGAAGAAAATCCTGACGTCAACATCGAAATCACGACAGTCGGCGGCGGAGAAGATTACGGCGCTGCGCTTCGTTCACGTTTTGCTTCTGGCAATGAGCCGGCGATCTTCAACATCGGCGGACCACAGGACATAGCGGACTGGAAAGATAACCTGACGGACTTGTCCGATACAGGCGCAGCGGATGCGGCGCTTGAAGGCACGCTAGACGGTGTGACAGTCGAATCGGAAGTGCTCGGCTTGCCGTATAATCAGGAAGGCTACGGATTCATCTATAACACGCGCTTGTTTGAGGAAGCGGGCATTGATGCCGCCGCCATTACGGATTATGCAAGCTTGGAAGAAGCAGTGAAGACGCTTGATTCGAAAAAAGATGAGCTTGGCCTTGAATCGGTCTTTGCATTGCCAGGAAAAGAAACGTGGGTAACAGGACTTCATTTGTCGAACACATTCCTCGCGCCTGAATTCGATAATAATGTTTTGACGGCATACGACGCGGATGCAGTGGAATTTAAATACGGCGAAGGCTTCAAGAAAATCCTTGATTTGCAAAACGAATATTCGAAGCAGCCGACCGTGAGTCTCGATTATTCACAACAAGTGGAAGAATTGTTCTCGCTTGAGCGCGTGGCGATCATCCAGCAAGGAAACTGGGTGTACGGCTCGATTGCAGGAATCGACCAGGAACTCGCGGATTCAGGCGTTGGCATGATGCCGATTCCGGTTGAAGGCTTGGAAGAGGGAGGTTTGCCGGTCGGCGTGCCAATGTACTGGGGCGTCAACTCGAACCAAGATGAAGAAGTCGTAGCGGCATCAAAAGATTTCCTTGATTGGCTCTACACGTCCGACACAGGGAAAACAGCCGTTTTGGAAGACTTTAAATTCATCCCGGCATACGAAGGCTATGACACATCCAAAATTACCGATCCGATGTCTAAAGCGATTTACGATGCTTCAGAAGCCGGCGAAACAATCGGATGGGTCTTCATGGGCTATCCGACTGGATGGGGAGAAGATGAACTCGGCGCTGGCATCCAAAAATATTTGAGCGATGAAGCAAGCTGGGACGAAGTGGTCGATTCAGCGAAAGCGGCATGGGAAACGAGCCGTGGAGAGTAATTTGTCCATCAAACCAAAGCAGCCATTGTGCTGCTTTGGTTTGTTTCAGGGCTTAACTAGAAAGAGAGGCTAAACTATGCGTACAAAGGATCTTTCCTATTGGTTATTTTTAGCGCCTGTATTATTGGCGCTCGGGCTTGTCGTTGTCGTGCCGATGGTGCTTGGTTTATTCTATTCATTTACAGCGTGGAACGGCATCCAAACTGGCGAATTTGTGGGTTTCCAGAACTACATAAACTTATTTACAGATGAGCGTTTCCTCGATTCGCTTTGGTTCACGACGAAATTCTCGGTCGTATCCGTCATTTTGATCAATTTCATCGGGCTATCGCTCGCATTGATCGTCACGTCTAAAATCAAGACAAGCAGCTTGCTGCGCACGACTTTCTTCATGCCGAACTTGATCGGCGGTTTGATCCTCGGGTTTATCTGGCAGTTCATTTTCCTGAAAGTGTTTGCCAGTGTCGGCGAAGCGGTCGGCATGGAAAGCTTGCAGGCTTGGCTGTCGACAACAGAGACCGGGTTTTGGGGCTTGGTCATATTGATGAGCTGGCAGATGGCTGGGTACATCATGGTCATCTATATCGCATATTTGGAAGGCTTGCCAAAAGAATTGATTGAAGCGGCTGAAATCGACGGGGCCTCGACTCCACAGCGCTTCCGCTACATCATCTTCCCACTTGTTGCGCCGGCTTTCACGGTCAGCATGTTCTTGACTTTATCGAACACCTTTAAGCTATACGACCAGAACTTATCGCTGACAGCGGGCGGGCCATACAATTCGACGGAAATGGTCGCCATGGAGATTTTCAAAACAGCCTTCGTGCAAAATGCGTTCGCTTACGCGCAGGCAAAAGCGATCATTTTCTTCCTGATTGTCGCGGTCATTTCACTTGTCCAAGTGTATATCAATAAACGCCGGGAGGTCGAAATGTAATGCGTAACCGCTGGAATATAAAAGTTGAAGTGCTTGGCATCGCCCTGGCGATTTTATGGCTTTTGCCTTTCTATTTAATGTTCGTCAATTCCTTCAAATCGAAAAAGGAGATTTTCCTCGATACGACGAGCCCGCCGGAATCCTGGAGCTTTGATAATTACATTACCGCCTTCCAGGAACTCGATTTTCTCAGGACTTTGTTTAATTCCTTATTGATCACAGTCATCAGCGTCGTCTTGATCGTTTTGTTCTCGGCGATGGCTGCTTATGCCTTGTCGCGAGCGAAAAGTAAGATGTCCACATTCCTGTTTTTCCTGTTCGTCTCGGCGATGCTCATCCCGTTTCAATCAGTCATGATCCCGCTCGTCACAGTGTTCGGCCAGTTTGATATGCTGAACCGGGGCGGATTGATATTTATGTATATCGGTTTCGGTGCGAGCCTGTCGATTTTCCTGTATCATGGTGCTTTGAATAATGTCCCGAAGTCGCTCGACGAAGCGGCTAAAATTGATGGGGCGAACCGCTGGCAAGTGTTTTGGCATATCATCTTCCCGATCCTCAAGCCGATCACCGTCACGGTCGCCATACTCAATATTATCTGGATCTGGAACGATTATCTCCTGCCGTCGCTTGTTATCAATACGACCGGCAGTGAAACGATCCCGCTGAAGATGTTCTTCTTCTTCGGCGAATATACGAAACAATGGCATTTGGCGCTTGCGGGATTAACGCTAGCGATTATTCCTGTCATCATTTTCTATTTCTTTGCGCAGCGCTCGATCATCAAAGGTGTCTCGGATGGCGCTGTAAAATAAGGGGGCAATCGCAATGGCAATCACAATTAAAGATGTCGCGAAACTGGCGGAAGTTTCGCCGGCGACGGTTTCTAGGGTTATTGCGGATCATCCGAAGATCACTCCGAAGACAAAGCGTAAAGTACGAAAAGCCATGGAAGAGCTCGGCTATTACCCGAACTTCCAAGCGCGCAATTTAGTGGCTCAAAAAAGCAAAGCAATCGGCGTCATCATGGAAAACTCCACGACGCTTGCTTTTCAGAATCCGTTTTTTCCGGAAGTCTTGCGCGGCATTTCCGTCAGCGCCCATCATAGCCAGTACGGCCTGTACCTGTCGACAAGCGCGACTGAGCAGGAAATCTATGAGGAAGTGGTGGCGATGACACAAGGGAAACGCGTCGATGGCGTTATCTTGCTGTATTCGAAAATTGATGATAAAATCTTGGACTACCTACTGGCAAATGGCATTCCGTTTTCAGTAGTGGGCCGGCCCTACACGCGTCCTGACGCCATTTCCTATGTTGATAACGATAATGGCGCCATTGCGAAACAAGTGGTGGGCCATTTGATTTCACTCGGCCACCGGGATATTTCATTCGTCGGAGGAGCTTCCGATTTCATTGTGTCCGCGGACCGCTTGAGCGGCTACCGGCAAGCGTTGGATGAAGCGAAGATACCGTTCAACGAGAAGTATGTCGTCACACAGGAACAGATGGAAGGCCATGAGCAGCAAGCCATCCGCAATTTGATGGAACAACAGAATCCACCGACTGCCATCGTCACGCACGATGACTTGGTTGCCTATGAAGTGATCAGTTATCTGGAGGATTTGAACATTACCGTACCGGCCGATGTGTCGATCGTTGGGTTCAACAACCATACTTTGTCGAGCCATTTGAAACCTCCGCTCAGTACGGTAGACATCTCGATTTTTGACCTTGGAATGGAAGCGGCAAATCTCGTCTTGGAAAAAATAAACGATGACAAGGCACCTGCCCGGAACATCATCGTTCCGACTACATTGATCGAAAGAGGCTCTTGTCAAAGTCTTTGAAAGGAAACGATTATGAACAAAACATGGTGGAAAGAAGCAGTGGCGTATCAAGTGTATCCACGCAGCTTCAATGACTCAAATGGAGATGGCATCGGGGATATTAACGGTGTCACGGAAAAACTGGATTATTTGAAGGAACTCGGAATCGACGTCATCTGGATTTGCCCGATGTATAAATCGCCGAATGACGATAATGGCTACGACATTAGCGATTACCAGGAAATTATGGATGAACTCGGGACAATGGCCGATTTCGACCGTTTGCTCGACGAAGTGCATGCGCGCGGCATGAAATTGATTATCGACTTGGTCATCAACCATACAAGCGATGAACATCCATGGTTTGTGGAATCGCGCTCGTCGCTTGATAACCCGAAACGCGATTGGTATGTTTGGCGCGATCGCCCGACCAATTGGGAGAGTATTTTTGGTGGCCCGGCGTGGGAGCTTGACGAGAAAACAGGCCAATACTATTTGCACATTTTCTCGAAAAAGCAGCCGGATTTGAACTGGGAAAATCCGGAGGTTCGTCAAGAGCTTTATAAAATGGTCAATTGGTGGCTCGATAAAGGCATTGACGGTTTCCGCGTTGATGCCATCAGCCATATTAAGAAAGACTTCAGCGATTTGCCGATTGAAGAAGGCAAACCGTGGGTGCCGGCATGGGAGAAAATGATGAATGTCGACGGCATCCAGCTCTTGCTTGCCGAACTGCGCGACGAGACCTTTGCAAAATACGACATCATGACGGTTGGCGAAGCGAATGGCGTCTATGCGGAAGATATCGATGAGTGGATTAGCGAAGAAGAAGGCAAATTTGATATGGTGTTCCAATTCGAAGATTTGACGCTGTGGGACAACGATGTCAAACAAGGCATCAACGTCAATGACTTAAAAACCGTCTTGACACGTTGGCAAAAAGCGGTCGATGGCGTCGGCTGGAACGCGTTGTTTATCGAAAATCATGACAAGCCGCGCGTCGTCTCGACTTGGGGCAATGACGGTGAATACTGGCGCGAAAGTGCGACAGCGCTCGCTTGCATGTATTTCTTCATGCAAGGGACGCCGTTCATTTATCAGGGCCAGGAAATCGGCATGACCAATGCGCCATTCGAGGAAATCCATCATTATGACGATGTCCATACGCATAATCTGTATTTCTATAACTTGGCGGAAGGCATGGAACACGATGCCATCATGACTTTGTTGAAATCGACAAGCCGCGACCATTCCCGCACGCCGATGCAATGGAATGGGAAGGAGAATGCCGGATTCACGACAGGCTCTCCGTGGCTGCAGATGAACCCGAATTTCGAATGGCTCAATGTCGAAAACCAGATGCAAGACCCGGCCTCCGTGTTGTCGTTTTATAAACAAATGATTTTCTTGCGCAAAAACATGGATGTATTGGTTTATGGCAGCTACGATTTGGCCGAGACCGATTGCGAGGATGTGTACGCTTATACCCGTACGCAAGGGGAAGAACAAGTGCTCATCCTCTCGAACCTAGGAAGCACGACATGCACTTGGCTGGAACCGGAAGGCGCAGAACTGTTGCTAGCCAATTACCAAGAACGCGATTTGCATCAATTAAAACCGTATGAAGCTCGGGTATATAAGCTCGCTTAACGGTTGTGCAGCAGGACATTTTTCCATTTAAAAACGCTTTTCCCGTTTGGCCAGAAGGCTGGTCGGGAAAAGCGTTTTTTTAGAATCCTGGTTTTTTCAACAGCTTGAAGATGTTGTTCTTGTATTCTTCGACGCCCGGCTGGTCGAACGGATTGATGCCGAGAAGATACGCGCTATATGCGCAGCTCAGCATGTAGAAATACAGCAAATGGCCGATCTGGGATTCATCAATGCGGTCCACGGTCAAGCTCAATTGCGGAACACCGCCGGACAAATGGGCGTTCGATGTGCCTTTATGGGCGATATGGTTGAATTCCTGCAAGGACAAGCCGGCAATATAATTCAATTCGTCGCCGTCTTCAGGCGTTTCGAAAATCTCCAAATCTTGCTGTGCTTCTTTCACCAGCAGGAAGGTTTCGAACAGGTTGCGCTGACCGTCCTGGATGAATTGGCCAAGCGAGTGCAAGTCAGTCGTGAAGACGACCGATGCCGGGAAGATGCCTTTTCCTTCTTTTCCTTCACTTTCGCCGAATAATTGCTTCCACCATTCCTGGACAAATGATAGCTTCGGTTCGAAGATGGCGTTCACTTCTGTCGTATAGCCTTGGACATACAGGTGGTGGCGGATCGCAGCGTATTGCATCGCTGGGTTATTGTCAGGGCCCGCCTCCCGGTAAGCCGTTTCCGCTTGTTTTGCGCCATCCAGAAGCTGGCGGATCGAATGCCCGGCAGCAGCAATCGGCAAAAGCCCAACTGCCGTGAAGACGGAGTAGCGTCCACCGACATCATCCGGCACGATAAAGCGTTCATAGCCTTTCGTCTCGGCCAATTGGCGAAGTGCCCCTTTTTCAGCGTCGGTCGTCACGATGATGCGTTCTGCCGCCCCGTCGCCGTAGCGTTTTTCCATATACTCGCGCAGGAAACGAAACGCGATAGCCGGTTCTGTCGTCTTGCCGGATTTGGAGATGACATTGACGACGACTTCCTTGCCTTCTAGGTGTTGAAGCAATTGCTTCAAGTATTCACCGCTTACTTGATGTCCTGCAAACAGCACTTCCAATTGCTCGTCTTTCGGGAAATAAGGCGATAGCGCAGAAAGGACGGCTTTTGCACCTAGATAGGAACCGCCGATTCCAATGACGACCAAAACGTCGGCCTTGTCGCGGATCGCTTTGGCGGTGTCTTCGATTTTTGCCAGGAACTCCTCCGGCAAGGTAGATGGCCAGTCGAGCCAGCCGAGGAAATCGGAGCCGGCTCCTTTTTTCGCATACAGATCCTCCTGAATTTGCTGCATACGGGTTTTCATTTTGAAATCTACTGCAGACTCAATAGCTTGTGAATATGTTAAGTTGATCATAAGCATCCTCCTATTCTATGATTACTGATTTTACCATAGTGAAGTAAATGATAGCATCTATAGAAAGAAAAACTGCGAAGCTTTGAAAGCGAGTGAATCGGGTTTGCTTCAGTGCCACTTATTGGTAAAATAAAGAGAAACTTCAATTAGCTTGGGTTTGTTGCTCAGTTAATGAAGTCAGACTGGCTATTTTTTTGCGTACTATTAATTTTCCGCTTGGATAGGCACTGCTTTTGCATCAAGCAAGAGCGTAATCTAGCAAGCTACAGGAGGTCATGGAAATGAAACGATACATAGCACTGGCAATGGGTGTGGGTGTGCTTGCCGTAGCAGGATGCCAGCCGCAGCCGACGCCGGAAGACCGGTTGGATGAATATGTCGGCCATTGGAATGAACAGGAGTTCACGGCCATGTACGAAGACTATCTGACGCAAGGCTCGAAAGAAGCGTTTCCCCCGGAAGCGTTCGATGCACGGCAGCAACAATTGATTGAAGACTTGGGCATCGAGAATCTTGAAGTCAGCTATACCGCAGAGGAAGATGCGGAATGGGATGAAGCGGAACCGGCCGAATTCCCGCTTACTATCAAAATGGAGACACTGGCCGGACCAGTTGAATTCGACCAGACGGTTTCACTGATCCACGAAGAGCAGGAAAGTGGAGAAAATTGGTTTGTTGAGTGGGATCCGTCGTTGATTTTCAAAGATCTTGAAGAAGGCGATGAAGTGGCGGTAAGAACGGAAGCTCCGGAACGCGGAGAGATTGTGGACCGGGAAGGGCGCGGCTTGGCCATCAATGGCACTGGTTATAATCTGGGCGTGGTGCCCGACCGCTTGGAAGGAGACGCCGATATTGAAGAGGCTGCTGAACTTCTTGGCTTGACGGCAGAATCGATTGAAGAAAGCTTGAACCAAAGCTGGGTCCAGCCCGATCAATTCGTGCCGCTGACAAAAGCGTCGAAATCGGCGGAACAATTGATTGCTGACGTTGAAGCGAGCGATGTCGTGACTTATCAGGAAACGGCAATGCGCGAATATCCTTACGGCGAATCATTCGGCCATTTGACCGGCTATATCGGTTCCATTACGGCGGAACAATTGGAAGAATTGAAAGGCCAAGGCTACGACGCGAATGATTTGATCGGCCGACAAGGCCTTGAACGCCGTCTCGAAGAACAGCTGCGCGGTAAGAGTGGTGCGCGCATCCTGATTCAAAAGCAGGAAGAAGGTGCGGAAGACATCGTTCTGGCTGAACAGGAGCCGACAGCCGGGGAAGATGTCGAACTGACGATCGATGCGGAATTGCAGACGGCCGTTTATGATTCGATGCAAGGGGAACCGGGAAGCGCTGCTGCAGTATCGCCGGAAAACGGCGAAACACTGGCGCTCATCAGCTCTCCGGGATTTGACCCGAATGAATTCATCGCAGGCATCAGCGGAGAACGCTATACGGAATTGTCGGAAGACCCGTTGAATCCGTTGTTCACCCGTTTTGCCGCAAGTTATGCTCCGGGGTCGACCATTAAACCGGTGACTGCGGCCATCGGCATGGAAGCTGGAACGCTCGATCCGCAGCAAGGGCTCGAGATCAACGGGCAGACGTGGCAAAAAGACAGCTCATGGGGTTCCTACCGAGTATCTCGTTTGCATCCAGAAGCACCAAATCCGATCGATTTGAACAAGGCACTTGTCTACTCGGATAATATCTATTTCGCGAGACAGGCACTCGAGATGGGGACGGAAACATTTATTGACGGACTGACTGCCTACGGTTTCGGAGAGGAATTGCCGTTTGCCATCGAACTGGAAAGTTCACAGATTTCCAATGATGGGACTCTCAAATCGGAAGGGCAATTGGCGGATACATCGTTCGGCCAAGGGCAGATGCTCGCCAATATTTTGCACCTCGCCTCGGCTTACGAACCATTCCTCAACGGCGGCACGATTTATGAGCCGACGCTTTACGCCAGTGAAGAAGCTGGACAAGTGTGGAAAGAAGACTTGATCAGTGAAGGCAACGCTGCTGTGCTTCAAGAGAATCTGCGCAATGTCGTCACGGACGGCTACGCCAAATCGGCTGATATCGACGCGGTGCCGATTGCCGGAAAAACCGGTACAGCTGAATTGAAAGGCGCTCTCGGCGAAGAAGGGCAAGAGAATGGCTTCTTCGTTTCTTATCACGCTGAGCAGCAAGACTTCATTTTGGCGATGATGATCGAATCGATCGAAGATGATGGCGGCAGCGATTACGTCGCAGGCTTTTCCGCGAGTGCTATGGAACAGTATTACTTGAATAATTGACTGAAACCGTCCGCATCTCGCGGGCGGTTTTTATTATGGAAGCAAAGAGGAATTTCATGGAAAAAGGCGTATACTATATAAAAAAACAACGATTGCCAGCAGTTATTAGGAGCACATCAATTCCGCAACAGCAGAAAGAGGGGGATGAGCTTGAAAAAGACGTGGTGGAAAGAAGCAGTGGTCTATCAGATATATCCGCGCAGCTTTTTCGATACGAACGGCGACGGGGTTGGGGACTTGAACGGCGTCCGGGCACAGCTCGATTATCTGCAGGAACTTGGCGTCGACATGATTTGGCTATGCCCGGTCTACAAATCGCCGAATGTCGATAATGGCTATGACGTCAGTGATTATCAGGAAATCATGGATGAAATGGGCACGATGGATGATTTTGACCGCCTGCTGGAAGACATCCACTCCCGGGGCATGAAAATCATGATGGATTTGGTCTTGAACCATACGAGCGACCAGCATCCGTGGTTTCTTGAGTCGAAATCATCGCGCGACAATCCGAAACGCGATTGGTATGTGTGGCGCGACGAACCAACGAATTGGGAAAGCATATTCGGCGGGCCGGCTTGGACATACGACCCGAAAACGAGACAGTATTATTTTCATTTATTCACCAAGAACCAAGTCGATTTGAATTGGGAAAATCCCGAATTACGGCGAGCGCTGTACGATATGATCCGCTGGTGGCTCGATAAAGGAATTGACGGCTTCCGTGTAGATGCCATCAATCATTTGAAAAAAGATTATACGGATATGCCGAATCCGCATGGGCTGAATTATGTGCCGGCCTGGGAGAAGATGACGAATGTCCAAGGAATCCAGGAGCTTCTGGCAGAATTGCGGCGTGAAACTTTTGACCGCTATGATGTGGTGACAGTCGGCGAGGCGAACAGCGTAAGAGCGCATGAAATCGGCGAATGGATCAGTGAAGAAGAAGGCAAATTCAATATGATCTTCCATTTGGAAGCGCACGAGGAAGCATGGGATGAAGAAAGTGCGGGCGTCGATGTCGACGATTTAAGGATGGTGCTCGATCGTTGGCAGCGCAGTGCGCAAGGGATCGCTTGGAATTCCTTATACTTGGAAAACCATGACCGCCCGCGCACCGTTTCGACTTGGGGCAATGACCGGGAGCATTGGCGGGAAAGCGCGACGGCACTCGGTTGCATGTATTTCTTCATGCAAGGCACGCCGTTCATTTATCAAGGACAGGAAATCGGCATGACCAATGCGCCGTTCGACGATATCAATATGTACCGGGATATCGAGACGAAAAATATGTATCGCTATAACCGCCAAAAAGGCGTCCCTCACGAAGATTTGATGAAGACCATCAAGAAAGTCAGCCGCGACCACGCGAGGACACCGATGCAATGGAATTTCGGCGCAAACGCCGGCTTTACAGGCGGCAAGCCGTGGATTCCGGTCAACCCGAATTTCAATTGGCTCAATGTAAAAGCGCAGCAGAAAGATTCGCAATCGGTCCTGTCTTTCTATAAAAAGATGCTGCAATTGCGAAAAGAGCACGAAGCCTTGGTGTATGGAAGCACGCATTTGTCCTTTCTGGAATGCCCGTATGTTTATGCCTATACACGAGTTTACGGGGAAGCACGCTATTTGGTCATTTCGCATCTCGACGATGATACATGTTCGTGGTGGAGCCCGGTCGACGGTGAATTGCTATTGTCGAATTACGATCGCCACACAGATGGCAAACTGAAGCCGTACGAAGCGCGTGTCTATTTATTGAAATAAAAGCCGCAGCGAGCGGCTTTTTTTATATCTTCATTTAAAGGAATATAGTTGTGGGTATAAAGTTCTGCTTCCGTTGAAACGCCCTCTCCTTGGCGAGGATTTTCCCAATTACGCATTCCACCTTTCTCTGCTAGATTTAAAGCATGGCAAGACGCAGGACAACAGGCGGGACGCCGCTTGCTGCACAGAGCCATGAAAATCTATTCGGAAAAGGGGATTCGAAAGATGAAAAAATCGGCAAAATTCATTACAACAGCCATGTTGGCAGCGACTATGCTCGTACCGGCCATGGGGGTTTCAGCAAATGAAACTCCAGATGCACAAAAAGCAAACGCAAATGAGACGATCCGTGTGCTCGTAGATATGCCAGGAAAAAGTGATCTAGACAAGGCAAAAGACCAATACGGCGTCCACTGGGATTTCAATAGCGAGGGCTTTACGACCAATATGACAGAGAAGCAATATGAAGCTTTGAAGAAAAACAAAAATGTAACAATCGAAAAAGTTCCGGAATATACAGTAGAAACGACAACGCTTGAACCGCAGGCACGCTATCAAACTATGGCAGCAGCCCAGTCCACACCTTGGGGCATTAAAGCGGTTTATAACAATAGCTCCATCACGAAAACAAGCGGCGGTTCAGGCGTCAACATTGCAGTACTGGATACGGGCGTCAACACAAGCCACCCGGATCTAGCGGCAAACGTGGAGCAATGTAAAGACTTTACAGTCGGAACAAGCATCCGCAACGGTTCTTGCACAGACCGCCAAGGACACGGCACGCACGTAGCTGGGTCGGCCCTTGCGAACGGTAACGGCGGCTTATACGGCGTAGCACCGCAAGCAGATCTTTGGGGCTATAAAGTGCTTGGCGATAACGGGTCAGGTTCTGCCGATAATATTGCAAAAGCAATTCGCCACGTAGCTGACCAGGCTACAGCTTTGAATCAGAAAACTGTCATCAATATGTCTCTTGGATCTGCAGCAGAAAGCAGCTTGATTACGAATGCGGTCAACTACGCATACGGTAAAGGCGTTCTTGTCATTGCAGCAGCAGGCAACGAAGGCCCGTATCAAGGGTCGATCGGCTTCCCGGGTGCATTGCAAAATGCCGTAGCGGTCGCAGCTCTTGAGAACGTACAGCAAAATGGCACATACCGCGTAGCGGATTTCTCTTCACGCGGATACAGCCAATACGCTGGCGATTATTCCATCGGGAAATATGATGTAGAAGTATCAGCGCCAGGCGCAAGCATTTACTCTGCTTGGTATGACGGCGGTTACGCAACAATCAGCGGCACATCAATGGCATCTCCTCACGCAGCCGGACTTGCAGCGAAAATCTGGGCAGCAAACCCATCTGCAACGCATACGCAAATCCGTGGAGACCTCCAAAACCGTGCATCTAATAACGATATTCTATCTGGGTATTACGCAGGGTCTGGAGACGATTCCGCTTCTGGATTCGGATTCTACCGCTTGCCATAACAGTTAACCTGAAAACAAGCCTGGCTGTAACAGCCAGGCTTGTTTTTTTATGTTATTATTTATCTATTCTGATAAAGAAAGGTGAGTTTATGAACATCGGTTCTGTGATTAAATACTATCGGCTCAAGCACAACCTCACACAGTCACAGCTCGCTGATGGCATCTGTTCTGTATCGCATCTAAGCAAAATCGAATCCAATACCTATACGCCCCATGAAGAAACTTATGAAGCGTTGCTTTCCAAAATGGGCGTGCAATTGAAAAAAGAACTGGAACACCAGAAGCGGCTTGAACAGCAATTGGGGCGTTTTATCGATTGTGCACTTCATTACGATCTCGATAATTTGCATAAAATCTACAAAGAACTTTTGGATGAAGACGATTACCTGCAATCTACCGACTTGGTGAATCAATACGAATTGTATAAATTCCGCTATTATGTCCTGGATTTGCAGATGGATAAAGCGTCAACACAGCAAAAGCTGCTTGAAAAGTTGAAAGCTTCTTTTACAGCACCAGAGTTATGGATGAGCCGATTTTTCCAAGCGCTTTATTTCACGACTTTAGGGCAGCAAAAAGAAGCCATGGACTTAATGTACAGGCTGGACCAAGGGCTTCAAAGCATTCCGCAAAAACTGGAAGGGGAATTTTATTACCAAAAAGCTAGAATTTTGATAGTACATGACCGTCTGGAGCTTTCTGCATACTTTGCAGAGCGGGCAGTGCGTTCTTACGAGATGCACCATAATTATATCCGTCTGCTGCATGCGCAATTACTGCTTGCGATCAACTACACAAGGCGCAATCTAAGCACTCAAGCCGCCAGCTTGTATGAAGTGGTAAAACGCAACGCCCATTTGACCCATCAGCATGAATTGTATCAATCTGTTCTTTACAACTATGCGGAATTAATGAAAAGCCAGAAGCAAGACAGCCAAGCATTCGAGCTGTTTTCGGAGCTCAAAGATGTGTTGCAGCCAGGAAGCTATATACACAAAGCGGTCATCGTCAATCTGCTGGAACTAAAAGGCGTAAGTGAAGAAGAAACAGTTGGCCTGATCGAACAATTGCGTATGCCCGGGACCCCGAAAGATGAAGAATACTTTAAGTTATACAGTGATTACTACGGGAAACGAGAATTTTCCCAACAAGAACTTTTGAACTATAAAGAAGATAAAATGTTTCCATTTTTCAAAAAATATGGTTATATAAAAGACACCAAACATCTTTCTGAAGAGCTTGCGGCTCATTACAAAGAGCAGCAAGATTGGCAGAAAGCATATTACTACCAAACTCAATTTCTGGAAAGCGACGGTGAATAATATGGAAAAGAAAAAACTATTGGTTGGTGCAACCTTAGCGCTGATCTTGACTTTGTCGGCTGGATTGCCTCAAATCGCAACACAAGCAGAAAATGCTGATGGAAACGTGACAATCAACGGACCACAGGTATTGCCGCCAGTATAATAGAACAAAAGGAAAGCTTGCCAATTTGGCAAGCTTTCCTTTTTGGCAAATTTTAAGTTGCTAAAGCCAAAACCTCGCCTCATTTATCTCATCCCTGCTACTGTGTATAAGTATCCTCCTAGGGTAAACTAATCAAAAAGAAAGGCGGCGACACAATGTATAAAAAACAGCAATACGTTTTCAAGGACGGGCGCCCGGTTTTAGCTACTATCAGGACCTACACCGAGGAAGACTTTTCAGGATTGATCGAAGTCCAGCGTGAAAGTTTCCCGCCGCCGTTCCCGCCCGATTTGTTATGGAACGAGCGACAACTTGGAAACCATATCGCCCTTTATCCTGAAGGCGCAATCTGTGTAGAGATCGATGGAGAAATCGCAGGTTCCATGACAGGGATGCTGACGAAATTCGATCCTGAGCGCCCTTTACATACATGGGAGCAAGTGACCGATTCAGGATCGATCGGAACACATGACCCAGACGGTGAATCGCTTTATATTGTCGACATCGGCATCAAGCCGAAATTCCGCAAACTGAAACTTGGCAAGTTATTGATGGAAGCGATGTATGAACGCGTCGTTGTAGACGGGCTCGAGCGTCTCATCGGCGGCGGGCGTATGCCGGGGTATCATCGTTACGCGCACGAACTGTCCGCTGAACAATACATAGAAAATGTGCTGGCGGGTGAGCTCAGGGATCCGGTCATCAGCTTCTTGCTCAGCTGCGGCCGCATGCCGGTGACCCTAGTTCCCGGATATTTAGATGATGAAGAATCCCAAGACTATGCTTTATTGATGGAATGGAAAAATCCTTTTCACCTATAATTAGTTCTGATTATTCGGACATTTACTTTTTCGGAAGGCTTGTTTTTGCTATACTGGCAGAAACCAATGTAGCGCGGAGGGGATCACATGCAGCTGACCGTGCAGGATGTCTTGGATTATGAATTGCTGGAAGGCGCGGTCGTCCGGACTGCCAAAGAACATGCACAAATGCGGCCCGTGCACTGGGTGTCGGTCATGGAAATGCCGGTGGAGAATTTCGTACGCCGCAATGAGCTGGTGTTGACAACTGCGATGGGATGCAATAATGAGTTGGAGACATTCCGCGGATTCGTCCAGGATATCATCGATTCCGGTGCAGCTGCACTCATGATCGCGATGGGGCGGCATGTCTATGAAATTCCGAAAGAAGTGGCGCAACTAGCCGAAGAACATTCATTTTTACTCGTTGAACTGCCTTGGGAATTGCGCTTTTCGACGGTCATCGAAGAAGTGATGATCGATTTGAACGATCTGCACCGGCAAGAGCGGCAACGTTCGGAACAAGTGCAGCAGGAGTTATTGAAACTGATTTTGGCAGATGCGGAATTGGAGAAAATCGCTGCCTATATCCGCCGAGAGCTCGACAGCGCACTGCTCATTACGGACGCATACGGGACCGTGCAAGCCGCGGCCGGTTTTTCACGAGCCAAACTGGAAGAATGGGAACAGCAAGTAGGCAAAGGACTTTTCCCGATTCGCCAAGCAGCCCCGAAAGGAAATCGCGACCCGATGATCCAAAAATTCCGCAGCGGCGAGTTGGCCGGCCAAATGCTCCTTCAAGTCCCGGTGCTGCAAGTATCAGAGGAAGCTCAAGGCTATCTATTTGTCGAGGTGCAAGAAGATGCCGGCAATGGTCATATTGATGTCTTTTCGATACACGTACTAGAGCATGCCGCAACGACAATTTCCTTATGGCGCTCCAGGCAAAATGCAGTCGAAGAAACGAAAGCGGCGCTGCGCATGGATTTTGTCCGCGAATTGGCTAACGGGGAATTCACATCCAAAGAGCAAGCGGTTTCGCGTGCACGCGCGCTTGGCTATGACCTAGGGCTTCCGTATATTGCCCTGGCCGGCAGCCCCGAGAATTTGCGTGAATTATTTGGACGGCGAAATCCAAAACATGGCTCATACACTGAGTGGTCGAAAAGCATGGTCGCTTATATTGAAGAAGAAATCCATTATGCGGCCCATGCCATGAAACGCACGGTAATGACGGGCTATGTCGATGGGTATTTGATCATTTTCCTGGAAAAGCCGCCTGAGAGCGGGCAGGAGAACCAGATTAATTTCCTCGATTTGATCGAACGGCGGCTGGGGAATTTATTGCCGGAGGTCGTGCTGTCTTGGGGCATAGGCGATCACGCACAAGACTTTTACGGCTTCAGCAGCAGTTTCCAGCATGCGAAAGCAGCGCTTGAAATCGGGCGAATGAAAAAAGGGCCAGGGCACCGGATGGATTACCGCGATACCCGTGCGGACCGCCTGCTCTTGCAATTGGCGAAAACGGAAGGAATGAAAGACATCATCTTGTCGACCATCCAACCGCTCGTCGAGTATGACCAGCAGCGGCAAATGGACCTGATCGGGACTTTCTCGGCCTATAACCACTATCAAGGGAACGTCAGCCAAACGGCGCGCGCCTTGAACTTGCACCGTCAATCGCTGCTTTATCGCTTGCGTAAAATCGAGTCTTTGACTGGATTATCGCTGGTCGACCCTGATGATTTATTTCTATTGGAATTATGTGTCCGCACCTATCGCATCCGGGCCACTGAACCGAATGATGCTTGAATGAAAGCCTTCTAAACAAGAAGGCTTTTTTTATGTGAAAAAATTGACTAAAGAGCAGTGCGCATTTTCATACACTATGACGGATGCATTAAAAAGAGCCCGGCAGGTATAGTGAAAACAAGAATAATAAATTGATTATTCCGTCTTTTTTATTCGTGAACATAAGGAGGGGATTCCCCATGTCGTTTGGAACAGCAGAGTATCAGGGGCGTATCAGAAAAACAAAACAGCAGATGGCGGAAAAAGGCATTGAAGTGCTGCTTATCACCGATCCTGCCAATATGAACTATTTATCCGGCTATGATGCCTGGTCGTTTTATGTCCATCAAATGCTCATTGTCATTGAAGATGAAGACCAGCCTTTGTGGGTCGGGCGGATCATGGATGCGAACGGCGCCAAGATTACGACTTGGCTGTACCACGACAATATCATTCCGTATCCCGAGATTTACGTGCAATCACAAACGCATCATCCAATGGATTTCGTGGCGGAAATTTTGACCCAAATCGGACAGGACCGGCGCTCGATTGGCGTTGAAATGGAGAATTATTATTTCACGGCAAAATGCTACGAACGCTTGCAAAAAGGCTTGCCAAACGCCCGATTCCAAGATGCAACGTTGCTGGTTAATTGGGTCCGGCTAGTGAAGTCGGATACTGAAATTGCCTATATGAAACGTGCGGCGCGTTTTTCGGAAAAAGCGATGGCAGCAGGGATTGAAATGATTGCAGAAGGCGTAAGGGAATGCGACGTTGCAGCAAGGATCCTTGAGGTGCAAGTAAAGGGAACAAAAGAGCACGGCGGGGATTATCCGGCAATCATGCCACTTTTGCCGACAGGGGAACGCACCGCCGCGCCACATCTGACATGGACCGATAAACGCTATAAGCAAGGGGAATCGGTGACAGTGGAAATCGCGGGATGCTATAAACGTTACCATTCGCCGCTCGCACGCACCGTGTTTATCGGGACGCCAGATGCAGAACTGCAGCACCTCGCAGAAGTGACGACAGAAGGCATCAACGAATGCCTAGCGATGATCAAACCGGGCATTTATTTGGAAGAAGTGTGTGCAACTTGGACAAAAACGATCGCCCGCTACGGGTTTGAAAAAGAAGCGCGCATCGGCTATCCCGTAGGATTGAATTACCCGCCGGATTGGGGCGAACATACCGCAAGCATCCGCATGGGAGACCGGACTGTGCTCGAACCGAACATGGCGTTCCATATGATTCCGGCGATGTGGTTCGATGATTCCGGTTTTGAAGTAAGCGAAACGTTCCGCGTGACAGAATCCGGTTGTGAAACGCTGGCGAATATGCCGAGAGGCTTGTTCACGAAAGGGCATTTGATCGGTTATCAAGGCGGTGCCTGATCATCGGCATTTAAAAACTGAAAGCATTAAAAAATTGAGGAGTGAGTTCATGACAAACAAAAAGATCCATCAATCCACACAAGCGGTCTGGGGCGGAGAAAAAGATTATCTAGCACACGGGGCATCGCAAGTACCGGTCGTTTTGAGCGTCGCCTATACGTATGACGATATGGACGATTGGTACGATGTGGCAATCGGCAAGAAGAAAGGGCATATTTACGGACGCAACACGAACCCGACTGTTCAGGCTTTCGAAGACAAAGTGAAATTGCTCGAAGGCGCTGAAGCAGCGACCAGCTTCTCGACCGGTATGGCGGCCATTAGTAATACGCTCGCGACCTTCCTAGTGCCGGGCGACCGCATCGTGTCGATCAAGGATACGTACGGTGGCACGAACAAGATTTTCACGGAATTCCTGCCGCGCCAGCAGATCGATGTCGCACTCGTCGATACCGGCGATCATGAAGCGATTGAAGCGGAACTCCAAAAAGGCTGCAAGATCCTTTATTTGGAGACGCCGACCAATCCGACCGTTAAGATCACGGACATTGCGCGCATGGCGAAAGCCGGACATGAAGTAGGCGCGCTGGTCATTATCGACAATACATTCGGTACGCCGATCAACCAGAATCCGCTTGAAGATGGCGTCGACCTCGTTCTCCACAGTGCTACTAAATTCCTCGGGGGACATGCCGATGCACTCGGCGGTGTACTGGTCGGATCGCATGAGCTGGTCGAACAGGTCTATCATTACCGCGAAATCAACGGCGCGACGATGGACCCGATGGCCGCTTACCTGCTGCTGCGCGGCATGAAAACTTTGCATTTGCGCATCCGCGAACAAAGCAAGAACGCCATGGCGCTCGCTAAATACTTGCAGACGAAAGACATTGTCGAAGACGTCTTTTATCCAGGGCTCGAAACGCATCCGAACCATGATATCGCGAAGCGCCAAATGAAAGGCTTCGGCGGCATGCTGAGCTTTTCGGTAAAAGGCGGCGTCGACACTGTGCGCGACTTGCTGCCGAAACTCGAATACGCGAACCGTGCCGCAAATCTTGGGGCGGTTGAGACCACTGTCGGCCCGGCACGTACGACAAGCCACGTGGAATGCACGCCGGAAGAACGCGCCGCGATGGGCATTCCGGAAGGCTTGATCCGTGTTTCTTGCGGCATCGAGGAAATCGAAGACATCATCAACGATTTTGAGCAGGCGTTCCAGCATGTCGAAACGATGATGAACGTTTAATTGGAAAGCCGGGTGTAAATCATGGAGAACAAAGATGAACTCCTGATAGAAGCGGAAAAAATAAGCGGCAAACTCATTGAATGGCGGCGGACGCTGCACCAATTCCCCGAGCTAAGCTTCCAGGAATTCGAGACGGCGGATTTTATCGCATGTGTTTTGGCGACTATCGATGGTATTACAGTCAATCGTGGAATCGGCGTGCAGACGAGCGTGATCGCAACCCTCGGGAGCGGCCAGGAACCGGTAATTGCGCTGCGGGCGGATATTGACGCCTTGCCGATCGATGAAACGAATACATGCGATTATCGTTCGAAAACGCCAGGGGTCATGCATGCCTGTGGACACGATGCGCACACCGCTATCTTGCTCGGCGCAGCTAAGCTTCTGGCGGAACAATACCGAATACGACAATGGAATGGAACCGTGAAATTCATTTTCCAGCCGGCAGAAGAAATGATTGACGAAGACTCTATGTCAGGCTCACCGTATCTGCTACAAGCGGGCGTTTACGACGGTGCGGAGCTGGCGATTGCGCTTCACATGTGCCCGTGGCTGCCAGTCGGTGCAGTTCAACTGCATGACGGCGTCAGCATGGCGAACGTCGATGTCTTTTACGGCACAATCCAGGGCACCGGCGGGCATGGGGCGTATCCGGAACTCGGCAGCGACCCGACCTGGATGCTCGGCATCATTTTACAGGCGCTGCATGGTATCGTCCCGCGGAAAATATCCGCACTCGAACCCGCTGTCGTCAGTATCGGGCAGATCCATGCAGGAACCGCCAGCAATATCATCCCGCACGAAGTTCAAGTGGAAGGAACGGTCAGAAGCTATTCGGCCAGTACGCGCGATTTGCTTGAAGCAGAAATCCGCGATGCATTCGCCCTCGCGAAACAATTGGGCGGCGATTTCTCGTTTCAATACCAGCGGGGAGAGCCGGCGCTAGTGAATGACAAGCAGGTGAACGCACGAATTGCAAACGCCATCCGTAAAACGGATCCATCTATAAAGTTCATTCATCAGGCGTTCGGCATGGGAGGCGAAGACTTCGCTTATGTCACGCAACAATTGCCGGGGGCGATGTTTTTCCTCGGGTGTTCGCTGGATGATGGAGTCAATCGAGATTTGCATACGCCGCAATTCGATATCAATGAACGCAGTTTGCCTCTCGGCGCTGCCATTTTAGCGAACGCGGCCATCGGATTTTTGACCAAACCGGGCAAACACGGAGAAGGGGAGGAATAGCATGGCACAAAAACTGGCATTTATCGGATTCGGCGTCGTTGGCCAAGGTCTCGCTGAAATCTTGCAGAACAAGCGTCAAAGCTTGAGGGATGATGAAGGGTTTGAAGCGAAAGTTGTGGCCATATCCGATTTCAAGAAAGGATCACTGTATCATCCGGAAGGGCTCGATTTGAAAGCGGTGCTGGATGCTGTACAAACAGATGGAACGTTCGTCAATTATCCGGAAACAGATGGTTTGATCACTGGTTGGGATAGTTTACAGACCATTCAACAATCGAATGCCGACACCATTGTGGAAGTTTCCTATACGGATGTGTTGACCGGCCAGCCGGCAATTGACCATTGCCGCGCAGCTTTCCAAAACGGCAAGAATGTTGTCATGACCAATAAAGGGCCGGTCTCGCTCGCTTATCAGGAGCTAACGGCGTTAGCAAACAAACACAATGTCTCCTGGGGATTTGAAGGGACGGTCATGAGCGGGACGCCTGCACTACGAATGCCGAAACTCGCACTTGCCGGAAACGATATCACCGAAATTCGCGGCATCTTAAACGGCACGACAAATTTCATGCTCATGCGCATGGATGAAGGCGAGAGTTACGAATCGGCGCTCAAGGAAGCACAACAGCTTGGCTATGCGGAAGCGGATCCGACGAGTGATGTCGAAGGGCTTGATGCGCGTTATAAAATCGTCATTCTCGTGCAGCATGTCATGGGCATGCCTTTATCGGTCGAAGACGTCGAATGCACAGGCATCTCGCAAATGACCGCAGAACTGATCGAACAAGCACGTGCGGAAGGGAAGCGCTGGAAGCTGATAGCCACAGCCAAAAAAGAAAACGGAGTGGTTTCAGCGAAAGTGGCGGCGGAAAAAGTGCCACTGGACGACCCGCTCGCTTCCGTTTCAGGAGCACTCAATGCCATTACTTATGAAACCGACCTATTGGGACCCGTTACCTTGAGCGGAGCGGGGGCCGGCAAAACGGAAACTGGCTTTTCCTTGCTCATCGATTTATTAACGATTGCCAAGGCAAGGAAAGCGGTGCGGTCGTGAAAGGAGGAGGAATAGATGGCGACACATGTTGAAGGCCGGAAAATGTTTCTCGCAGGTGAGTGGGTGGACGGCAAACAATGGATCGACGTCACCGATCCTCAGGACGGAGCACTGGTCGACCGGGTGCCTGCCGCAACGAAAGAAGACATGGAAGCGTGCATCGAGGCAGCCAAATCAGGCGCACAAATTGCCGCGCGAATGCCGGTAGTAGAACGCATGAGGATTATCGGGAAAGCGGCGAATTATATCGAATTGAACACAGAACATTATGCGCGTATCATCTCGAAAGAAAGCAGCAAGACCATTCGCGAAGCCCGGAAAGAAGTAGGGCGGGCAGTGGAAACTTTGCGTTTGAGCGCAGAAGAAGCGAGGCGCATCACGGGCGAGACGATTCCGTTCGATCAATCGCCTGGCGGAATCGGCAAAGTCGGCTATTACCGGAGGTTTCCGCTTGGCATCATCGGCGCGATTACGCCGTTTAACGACCCGCTCAATCTGGTGGCGCACAAAGTCGGCCCGGCAATCGCATCAGGCAATGCAATTATCGTCAAGCCGGCAACTGTCACGCCGCTCAGCGCGTTGTTATTGGCTCAAGCTTTTTCGCACGCGGGCTTGCCAGAAAAAATTCTTTCCGTCATCACCGGAAGAGGCGGAGAAATCGGGGATGTGTTGGTCGAACATCCAGCCGTCCGGATGATCAGCTTTACAGGAGGCGTCGAGACCGGTCTCGCGATTGCGAAAAAAGCGGGCTTGAAAAAAATAGGTATGGAGCTTGGATCGAATTCACCCGCCATAGTCCTGCGAGACGCCGATGTAGAAGACGCGGTGGCATCTTGCGTCTCTGGCGCGTTTTGGGCGGCCGGGCAAAACTGTCTCGGCGTCCAGCGGGTTTATATCGAAGGCCGTGTATTCGATTCATTCAAAGAACAATTCATCGAACAAACCGAACGTTATATTGTCGGCGATAAACAATCCGAACTGACGGATATGGGACCCTTGATTACAGAAAAAGAAGCAAAGCGCGTCGAACGGCTGGTCCAGGAAGCGTTGGATAAAGGCGCGACGCTCGAAACTGGCGGCGAACGGGACGGTGCTTTCTATTCGCCGACTGTGCTTACGGATGTGCCGGAAAACTGCGCACTCGCTGCAGAAGAAATTTTCGGTCCGGTCGTATTGCTCTACCGAGTGGCTGACTTGGATGAAGCTATCAATCGGGCAAACAGTGTCGATTACGGGCTGCAGGCAGGAATCTTCACCAAAAACCTCGACCATGCCCACCGTGCGATCGAGGAACTTGAAGTCGGAGGCGTTATGATAAACGACAGCAGCGATTTCCGGATCGACGCCATGCCATTTGGCGGCGTTAAGCAATCCGGGCTCGGCCGTGAAGGCGTTAAATTCGCCATACAGGAAATGACCGATACGAAAGTGGTTTGCTTTAAATTGGGATAATTTCAGAATTCGGCGCGCAGCTTACAAAGTGCGTGCTTTTTTAATGTTATAGCGCAATATGTAAATTGTGTCGTCGGAATAGTTGATAATGAGCATAAAAGCTTTTATACCATGTGAAAACGGATACATATATAATATCTGTGACGAATTGTGAAATATTATTATTAATTATCGTTTTATTCGTTGAATTCTGAAAAATGTCCTCTATAATAAAGAGAAACTCAGAGCAGCCAGGGAATCACTTCCTCGTTGCTAGCTAGCTGATCTAAGGTGCTATTAATGTTAATAGCGACTCTGGAATCCGCGTAGCAGATACATAGAAAAGAAAGGATAGGATACTTATGAAGAAAGATTTGCGCATCAAGAGTAAAGTTTTCAGCGAAGGGCCGATGAAAGCCCCGAACCGGGCAATGCTGCGAGCGGTCGGAGTGACGGATGAAGGTTTCGAGCAGCCGATGGTCGGCATCGCGAGTACGTGGAGTGAAGTGACGCCATGTAATATACATATTGACGAACTGGCAAGGGCTGCGAAAAAAGGCGCTCAAGGAGCTGGGGCAGTTCCTTTTATCTTCAATACCATCACCGTTTCTGACGGGATCTCGATGGGCACTGAAGGCATGAAGTATTCACTATCGAGCCGCGACGTCATCGCGGATTCCATTGAAACAGTCGTCGGCGCAGAAAGCTTGGACGGGCTTGTCGCAATCGGTGGCTGTGATAAAAACATTCCCGGTTGTTTGATCGCCATAGCGAATTCAGAAGTGCCGGCAGTATTCGTTTACGGCGGCACCATCGCAGCAGGGCGCTATAACAGCCAGGATATCGATATCGTTTCGGTGTTTGAAGGTGTCGGCCAGCATAATAACGGCACTATCGACGATTCAGCGCTCCGTAAAATCGAATGCAGTGCATGCCCTGGCGCCGGTTCATGCGGCGGCATGTATACGGCGAATACGATGGCTTCTGCTGCTGAAGCGATGGGCATGAGTTTGCCAGGCAGTTCCTCCAATCCAGCAGTGTCCGAATACAAAGAAGCGGATTGTGAAGCGGCAGGTGCTGCAGTGCATAATCTTCTCGAGCTTGGCATCTACCCGAAAGACATCATGACAAAAGAAGCGTTCGAAAACGCCATCACGGTCGTAATGGCGCTTGGCGGGTCGACCAATGCCATCCTTCATTTGTTGGCAATCGCACATGCTGCGGAAGTGGATTTGACGATCGACGATTTCAACCGCCTTCAAAAAACGGTGCCGCATATTGCGGACCTCAAGCCGAGCGGAAAATATGTCATGCAGGACCTTCACCGTGTCGGCGGGGTCCAAGCCGTCATGAAGATGCTATTGGAAGCTGGTTATTTGCACGGCGATTGCATGACCGTCACCGGTAAAACCGTAGCAGAAAACTTACAGGAAGCGCCGAACTTGACTGAAGGCCAAGACGTCATCATGCCATTCGACAACCCCAAACGAAAAGACGGCCCGTTGATCGTCCTGAAAGGCAATTTATCTCCAACAGGTGCCGTTGCGAAAGTATCCGGAGTCAAAGTCAACCGCCACACAGGCCCAGCGCGCGTCTTCGATAATGAAAAAGAAGCGACTGCAGCGGTCATGGCGAACGAAATCAACGAGGGAGACGTTTTGGTCATCCGCTATGTTGGCCCGAAAGGCGGTCCGGGCATGCCAGAGATGCTATCGATTTCAGCAATCCTCGTGGGGAAAGGCATGGGCGAATCCGTTGCCCTTCTGACTGACGGAAGGTTCTCGGGTGGCACGCACGGCCTCGTCGTCGGCCACATTTCACCGGAAGCACAGTCGGGCGGCCCGATCGCATTGCTGCAGGAAGGCGATATGGTGACGATCGATTCGGATCTGCAGGAAATCTCCATGGACGTTTCCGATGAAGAACTTGAACAGCGCAGAAGAGAATGGGTCGCACCGCCGCTTCACCGCAAAGGCGTTCTCGGCAAATACGCACATAATGTTTCCTGCTCATCCAAAGGAGCAGTTACAGATTATTTGAACCGATAATAAAAAAAGCAGCGTCGATTTCGGCATAAAACCGAATCGACGCTGCTTTTAAATCGTGAAGGAATTGGAAAAGGGCTGCCCTCAGATGAGGACAGCCCTTTGTTTTTATAGGTAACAATCATGCGTTTTGACTTAAATATTAACCCGTAACGAACGGGGAATCATTTCCATTGAAAGTGTGTGCTTTCAGTGCCGCGGTAATAGTTCCACTGGGTGCTTTAAACTTAAGCAACGTAAACCCTGCCTTCTTTTACGTCCTTGCGATCCTGTAATCGCGCCAGTGTGAATAAGTATCTTCAAAAACATTGCGTAGAATGCCAGTCATCAAAATTTATATGTTACCTCGTAGTTAACTCTGAATACTATCTCATATTTTTGGGTATATGTCAATGATAGGGCCTATATGGTAATTCATCATCTTATAAAATAAGAAATTTAATGTATAATGAGAGTCATTACTGTGGAAGAAGGGGATTTTTGTGGAAACGCGTTATGCAGATGATAGCTTGGCATTACATACCGATTTATACCAGATCAATATGGCGGAAACCTATTGGGCGGATGGGATGCACGAACGGAAAGCAGTTTTTGAACTGTTTTTCCGGAAATTGCCATTCGGCAATGGTTATGCCACATTTGCGGGGCTTGAGCGAGTACTCGACTATTTGAATAACTTCCATTTTTCGGAAAGCGATATTGCTTATTTACGCGATGAGCTTGGCTATAAGGATGATTTTTTAAATTATTTAAAAGAAATCCGCTTTACGGGGGATGTCTATTCAGTTGTTGAAGGCGAGCTGGTTTTCCAAAATGAACCGCTTATCCGCATCGAAGCGCCTCTTTTGGAAGCGCAATTGGTCGAGACGGCACTTCTCAATATCGTTAATTACCAGACTTTGATTGCCACCAAAGCAAGCCGTATCAAACAAGTCGTCGGCACAGAACGCGTCATGGAATTCGGTACGCGCCGTGCACAGGAAATGGATGCAGCGATTTGGGGCACACGTGCAGCATATATCGGCGGTTTGGAAGCGACCAGCAACACACGTGCAGCTAAACTATTTGGCATTCCAGCAGCGGGTACTCATGCCCATTCCATGATCCAAGCCTATAAAGACGAATACGAAGCGTTCCACGCCTATGCGAAGCGCCATCGTGAATGCGTCTTTTTAGTCGATACTTACGACACATTGAAATCCGGCTTGCCGATTGCGATTCAAGTGGCGAAGGAGCTTGGCGATAAAATCAACTTCCGCGGCATCCGCCTGGACAGCGGCGATATTGCCTTTTTGTCCAAGGAAGCACGGAAAATGCTCGATGAGGCAGGGTTCCCTGACACCGAAGTGGTCGTTTCCAACGATTTGGACGAATACACCATTCTCAACTTGAAAGCGCAAGGAGCGAAAGTCGATGCATGGGGAATCGGGACAAAGCTTATCACTGCCTATGACCAGCCAGCGCTGGGTGCGGTGTACAAACTCGTCTCTATCGAAAACAGTGCAGGCGACATGGAAGATACCATCAAAATCTCGGGCAATGCAGAAAAGGTCACGACGCCCGGATTGAAAAACGTTTACCGGATTATAGATAGGGAAAATGGGAAATCAGAAGGTGACTACATCACGCTGCACGATGAAAACCCGGCTTCTGAAGAACGTTTGAAAATGTTCCACCCAGTCCATACATTTGTCTCGAAGTTCGTTACCAATTTCGATGCCGTCAACATCCATCAGCAAGTCATTAAATCGGGAGAAGTCGTTTATGAAAACCCGCCGCTCGAGGACATACAGAAATATGCGGTTGGGACGCTCGATTTGCTATGGGATGAGTACAAACGGTCGCTCAATCCGGAAGAATACCCAGTTGATTTAAGCGAAAAATGTTGGAACAATAAAATGCGGAACATCCAGGAAGTACGGGAATCGGTTCAAGAATTCACGAACAAATAAGGAGGATCTACATGTCGACATTACAACAGCAGATCATCAAGGAATTGAAGGTACAGCCTTCTATTAATCCGCGGGAAGAGATCAAGCGCACGGTCGAATTCCTTAAAGAATACTTAAAGCATCATTCGTTCCTCAAAGGCTTTGTACTCGGCATTTCCGGCGGCCAGGATTCAACACTTGCCGGCAAACTGGCACAAATGGCCGTTAATGAACTGAACGAGGAAGCAGGCGGCCAAACTTATAGCTTTTACGGTGTGCGCCTGCCATACGGCGTTCAAGCCGATGAGCACGATGCACAGGATGCCATCAAATTTATCGAGCCGACGAAAGTCTATACCATTAATATTAAAGAAGCTGTCGATGGCAGCGACCGCGCATTAGAAGCGGAAGGCATCAAGCTGACCGATTTTGCAAAAGGCAATGAGAAAGCGCGTGAACGCATGAAAGCCCAATATTCGGTGGCGGCGATGCACAGTGCAGTTGTGCTCGGTACCGACCACGCAGCTGAGGCAATCACAGGCTTTTATACAAAATACGGTGATGGCGCAGCAGATGTAGTGCCGTTATTCCGCTTAAATAAACGCCAAGGCCGCGAAATGCTAAAAGCTCTTGGTTCACCAGAGCATTTGTATACAAAAGTCCCAACAGCAGACTTGGAAGAAGATAAACCGGCCATTCCAGATGAAATTGCGCTGGGAATCACGTATGAGCAAATCGACGACTATCTTGAAGGCAAGGAAATTGCTGAAGATGCGCGAGAGAAACTAGAAGGCTATTATTTGAAAACCCAGCATAAACGCAATATGCCAGTGACGATTTTTGATGATTTTTGGAAGAAAAGTAAATAAAATCTGCGGACGGGAAGAGCATATGCTTTTCCCGTTTTTCAATTTTAAGAAGTAGTACAAATGAACCCGACAAACTGGCATTTTACGGTGGCTCAGTTGAGTTATCGCCTGGAATCCGATATGATGGCAATAAGATTGTGATAATTCAAAACCTTTTTCACTTACATGGGAGGAACCGATATGAAAGCGACAGAACGATTAGGAAAAGTCATAGATAATATCGAAAAAGTGATTATCGGGAAACGCGAAATCGCCGAGTTGAGTTTGGTCGCTTTGTTATCGCATGGACATGTTTTGCTTGAAGATGTTCCGGGCGTTGGCAAAACGATGCTTGTCCGGGCGCTGGCAAAGTCAGTTGGAGCGGATTTCAAGCGCATCCAGTTCACTCCAGATCTCTTGCCTTCAGACGTGGTGGGCGTTTCTATCTATAATCCGAAAGACATGCAATTTCATTTCCGCCCGGGCCCGATCATGGGCAACATCGTCTTGGCAGATGAAATCAACCGGACCTCACCAAAAACACAGTCTGCATTATTGGAAGCAATGGAAGAGGCGTCCGTCACAACAGATGGCGTGACGATGCAGATTCCGAAACCGTTTTTCGTCATGGCGACTCAAAACCCGATCGAATACGAAGGGACGTATCCGTTGCCGGAAGCGCAACTAGACCGCTTTTTACTGAGAGTGAAAATGGGCTATCCGACGCGTGAAGAAGAAATCGAAGTATTGGCCCGGTCCCAGTCGATTCCGCCAATCGAAGAACTTGAATCGGTGCTGACGCTTGAAGAACTGCTCAAATTGCAGGAAGAAGTACGGACGATTCGCGTGGATGACACGATCCGTACCTATATTGTAGAACTCGCGACTCAAACTCGCCGCGATCCTTATGTTTATCTAGGCGTTAGCCCGCGTGGCTCGATTGCCTTGATGAAAGCTGCACAAGCTTACGCGATGCTTAAAGGGCGTGATTATGTCACGCCGGATGACATCCAGCATTTGGCGAAGTTTGTCTTCGGTCATCGCATCATGCTTCGTTCGGAAGCCCGTTATGACGGGATTACTGCCGAAGAACTGACAGAGCGCATCATTGCCAAAACGCGCGTTCCTGTACAAAGGCTTGTGAATCAATGAGGCGGGTCAAACAAATTTTAGGTTCTTCCGGCAGGATGATATTTGTGCTCATCCTGCTCTTTTTGACTTTTTCGTTCGCCATGTTCCAAGGCGGCTTCGTCAGTTGGTTCATTTTCTACGTATCTGTTCCTTTCATTCTCTACTCCGTCTTGCTGGCGTTCTATCCGTTGCGAAATTTACGCGCAGAACGGGTTGTTCACACGCCGCGAGTTCGGAGCGGCCACCGCTTTTCAGCCACTGTCACCGTTCGGCGGGCATTTCCGTTTCCGCTGCTCTACACCGTTCTTGAGGAACAGGCGCAATCTGCACGCCTTAAAGTCCGCATGGCGGAAGCAGGCCGCCATTTGCTGCTTCCCGGGTTTCGCCGTGAATTTTCCTGGACATATGAAATAGGGGAAATGCCAAGGGGCGAACATGTGTTAGAAGGCGTCACAGTGGAAACTGCCGATTTTTTCGGATGGGTGAAAAAGCGCCAGCTGTTGCCGGTTCGTCAATCCGTCTTGGTTTATCCGAATACTGTTGAAATGATGTATCGACCAATCGGTTCCAGTTTTGACCAGGGTTCGATCGCAGCACCATTTACTTTAGTAAAAGATACAACAATGGCGAGCGGTATCCGTGATTACCAGCCAGGAGACCGGGTTTCGTGGATTCATTGGAAATCATTTGCCCGAACCCAGACGATGCGCACAAAAGAATTTGAAGACCGTCAATCGCAAGATCTGTTCTTGCTCGATGACCGTTCGCCGTCTCCGGCTTTCGAAATACAAGTCGAATTAATCGCCTCGATCCTTACTTCAGTTGTAGCATCCCATGCTAGTGTGGCCTATTTATCGGCCGGCACACCGCGTGCCTTTTTTCCGCTGATCCAAAGCGATGAGCAGTTGCAGCGAGCGCTCTATCATTTGGCGAAAGTCCAGGATGATTTGGACCGGCCGATCGAAGCGGTGGTCGGACAGGATTTGAAGCAAGTCCATGTGTCGAGCCTGGTCTATGTGACAGGTTCCTTGTCACGCGGAATGGTCGATGAAATCCGCCGGAATGTAACGAGTTTGAGCCAATGCTTGTGCCTGGTCGTGACAGAAGCGGGCCAGTCGGTCAGCCCGGAAGATGAAAAAAACCATCAATATGCAAGGTCTAAAGGCTTTCATGTGAAAGTTATCGGGCCAGAGAATTTCGCTTCGGCGTTTATGGAGGCGAGCCGTTCATGACATCGATCAGAAAAAATAAAGTATTCATGGGTTTGTTGTATGTCTTGGTGTTTTTCCTGTTGTCTGAATGGCTGCGCCCTGTCATCGAATTAACCGCAACCGGCCATCACCGGCTGTTTTTGGCTTTTGTGGCACTGGGCCTCGTTATGGCGTTCTTCGATGTTCCGTGGTGGATCACAGGCCCGCTGAAATTATTTTATATTCTATGGTTTATTGTATATGTCTATACTGGCAATCTATTCTTCACAGCAGAAAGCCTGGCTTTTGTTGTGGAACAGGCGAGCATCAGCTTATCGGCGCTCTTCAGCCAAGATTGGCAGGCGACCACTGATGTATTTCGCACCGTCCTGTTTTTTGCGCTATTGTGGATGGCTATCTATCTGATACATTACTGGGTCAGTTTCCGGCTAAGTATCTTCCTATTTTATCTACTGACGGTCATTTTCGTTGCCGTGCTGGATACGTTCAGCCCCTATTCTGGGGATGCAGCGATCGTCCGCATCATGGTCATTGGCCTATTGTTGGCGGGATTGCTGCATTTAGCCAGGTGGATGGAACGTCACGGCGCGGCAGCAAAGACAGATAAATTGCTAGTCTTTTCGATTCCCTTATTATTGCTGTTGGTCGCTTCGACCGCATTTGCGTTTTATCTGCCCAAAGCAGATCCGATTTGGCCGGATCCTGTTCCGTACATCACTTCCTATTCCGGAAAAGGCGGTGTTGGACAAGGGGGCGTCGGGCGCATCGGCTACGGCGTTGACGATTCACAGCTTGGCGGCTCGTTCGTTTCTGATGATACGACTGTTTTCAGGGCGGAAGCCGAAGAAGGCCAATACTGGAAAGTTGAAGTGAAAGATGTCTATACGACAAAAGGCTGGGAGCTTTCGGAAGAAGATGCAGATGAGCAGCTTTACCAAAATGGCGATGAAGTTACGACAGACTTTCCGCCAGCATCGGAAGAGCGCTCTTCAGCACTGGTCGATATGCAGCTGCCATTCCCATTTGTTCTCTATCCTTACGGCACTGCTTCTTTCTTAATGGAGGAAACACTGGATTATCGTTACGATCCGGTCCAGCAGCGCTTTGACACATTGCAAGAGAATACCGCTTTTGAACCGGACGTCTATGAAGTGTTCTATAGCGAACCTTCTTACAGCCTGACAGCATTGCGTGAAACCGATACGGAACAACTGTCTGAACTGCCGCCGGAATACGACCGCTACTTGCAATTGCCTGATGAATTGCCGGATCGGGTCGGGGAACTGGCGGAAGAAATTGCTGCCGGTTCAGATACCGTTTACGGCCAGGCCCAAGCCGTCGAACGGTATTTTGGCACCAATGGTTTTGAGTATAGCCAAAGCGGCATCGCTGTTCCTGCGGAAGACCAGGACTATGTTGATCAATTTCTTTTTGAAACGCAGCGTGGCTATTGCGATAATTTCTCAACCTCGATGGTCGTCTTATTGCGTTCGCTGGATATTCCAGCGCGCTGGGTGAAAGGTTTCAATGAAGGGGAAGTCATCGATACAGTGGATGGCTACGATGTATACGAAGTTACGAATAACAATGCGCACTCATGGGTAGAAGCTTATATGCCAGGGGTGGGCTGGATGATGTTTGAGCCGACCATCGGCTTTACAGGCGCTTCATCCATTGATTTCGATTTGGAAATCGATACGTCCGAACCGGAAGAAGAGGAGATGCCCGACCGTCCTGAACCTGAACCCGAAGCACAGCCTGAACAACCGGACACCGGAGCTGGGGCTGATACAGGACCGACAGCTGGTGAGCGATTCCTTGCCTTTGTATCTGAACAGGCAGGGAAGCTCATCGCAGCAACAATCGGCTTGCTGCTGTTCGCATTCATGCTATTCAAGGTACGCAAAAAATGGATGCCGAAAGTGTTGATTCCGTATTACCGTAGAAAAGAAGCAGACGCGGAAACCTTCGAAAAAGCCTATCTGCGGCTTTTGAAGCAATTGGAGCTTTATGGAATAAAACGAGCACCAGGCCAAACATTGCGTTCGTATGCCGAATACGTCGATTCATTTTATGGAACGAAAGAGATGACCGAATTAACGGCAGCGTATGAAAAATCCGTTTACGGCGGTGACGCCCAATCAGTCGATTGGCCGAAACTGAAGGAAAGTTGGGAAAATTTAATCAATCGGACAAGCGGTTGATTTTGAAAACACTAGCCTGTACAATTGAGAAAATTATAGAATACAGTGCCCTCATATATGTCCGATGATACGGTTCGGATGTCTCTACCAAGTCACCGGAAATGACTTGACTATGAAGGCGGATGACGCATGCTTATTTGCATGTGCATTCGTCTTTTTAACGTAGAGGACAAGAACGCGAGGAGTGATTTTTTCGCGTTCTTTTTTATATTGTGGCCTGAATCGAATAGAAGAGGTGAAGGATTTGCCAGTCAGCCCTATGTTGAAGGAACAGAAAAAAATCGTCGTCTTGGATTTCGGCAGCCAATACAATCAATTGATCACGCGCCGCATCCGTGAAATCGGTGTCTATAGCGAACTCCATCCGCACACGATTACCGCGACTGAAATCAAGGAAATGAACGCAACGGGAATTATCTTCTCGGGCGGGCCAAATTCCGTCTATGACGAAAACGCATTCTCTATCGATCCCGAAATTTTTGAAATGGGACTGCCGATACTCGGCATCTGCTACGGCATGCAATTGATGGCGCTCCGTATGGAAGGGAAAGTTGAAAAAGCTTCCAACCGCGAATACGGAAAAGCCGAATTGACCTTGACGAAAGAAAGCTCCATTTTCAAAGATGTGCCAGAAGAACAAGTCGTCTGGATGAGCCATGGTGACCTCGTCACAGCAGCGCCTCCTGGATTTGACGTCATCGCGACAAGCCCAGGCTGTCCAATTGCAGCCATGGCAAATGAAGAGCGTAAACTTTACGGCGTGCAGTATCATCCAGAAGTCCGCCATTCGGTTTACGGAAATGAAATGCTGCGCCAGTTTGTGTTTGATGTCTGTGGCATGAAAGATGAATGGTCGATGGAAAACTACATTGAATTGGAAATCGCGAAAATCCGTGAACAAGTGGGCGATAAAAAAGTCCTTTGCGCACTAAGCGGCGGCGTCGATTCTTCAGTTGTAGCCGTTTTGATCCACAAAGCAATTGGCGATCAATTGACATGCATGTTCGTAGACCACGGCCTGCTCCGTAAAGGGGAAGCCGAAAGCGTCATGAAAACGTTCGCCGACGGTTTCCATATGAACGTCATCAAAATCGATGCACGCGAGCGTTTTATGAAAAAACTTGAAGGCGTCAGCGATCCTGAACAAAAACGCAAAATCATCGGCAATGAATTCATCTATGTATTCGATGATGAAGCAGAGAAACTAAAAGGCATGGACTTCCTTGCCCAAGGCACACTCTATACCGATATTATCGAAAGCGGTACAACGACTGCCCAAACAATCAAATCCCATCACAACGTGGGCGGATTGCCTGAAGACATGCAATTTGAATTGATCGAACCCCTTAACACTTTATTCAAAGACGAAGTGCGCGCGCTCGGCACTGAGCTCGGCATGCCGGACGAAATCGTTTGGCGCCAGCCATTCCCAGGCCCAGGGCTCGGCATCCGCATTATGGGAGCGGTCACGGAAGAAAAACTTGAAATCGTCCGCGAGTCGGATTGGATTTTGCGCGATGAAATCAAAAAAGCTGGACTTGATCGCGATATCTGGCAATACTTCACAGTGCTTCCGGATATCCGCAGCGTTGGTGTAATGGGCGATGCCCGCACATATGATTACGCAATCGGGATCCGCGCAGTGACATCGATCGACGGCATGACATCGGACTGGGCACGTATCCCGTGGGATGTACTCGAGAAAATCAGCGTACGCCTCGTCAACGAAGTAGATCACATCAACCGTGTGTTATACGATATTACGAGCAAGCCACCTGCAACGATCGAGTGGGAATAGAAACAAGCGGCTGCCATTAGCAGCCGTTTTTCTATTTCACGAACTTTCAGTTAAAAAAAGAGATAATTGTTCGTGTTTCGTCTTGTTTTTCCATACCTATCGTGGTATTCTATAAATGAAATTAAATAAGCTTGTCGTATAAATTCAGGAATATGGCCTGAGAGTCTCTACCGGTTCACCGTAAATGATCCGACTACGATTTTTTGTCCGCCTTATAAAATAGGCGGACTCTCTGTTTTCGGACGGAGATAATCGGACGCATACGGCAAATCGCTGTATGCGTTTTTTTACGTAGACTTATACAAAAGCATACGGAGGAATCATGTATGAAGAAGTATTTTCAATTTGAAGAACTTGGAACAAACTACCGTCAGGAATTTATAGGCGGTTTAACCACATTCTTGGCAATGGCTTATATCTTGGTGGTCAACCCGTTGACGCTGACGATGGACTCGATTCCTGATCTGGATCCTGCCCTTCGCATGGATTATGGAGCTGTATTTATGGCTACGGCGTTAGCAGCTGCTATCGGCAGTTTGTTAATGGGAATCGTCGCTAAATACCCGCTTGCTTTAGCGCCGGGGATGGGGCTCAACGCTTTCTTCTCCTATACAGTTGTACTAACATACGGAGTGCCTTGGCAAACTGCATTGACCGGTGTATTGGTATCCGGACTGATTTTTATTCTGCTGACTTTGTCAGGCATTCGTGAAACAATCATCAATGCTATCCCGGCTCAACTGAAATATGCAGTCGGTGCTGGCATTGGGCTTTACATCACTTTTATCGGGCTACAAAACGCAGGGATCGTTGTAGGCAATCCTGATACGCTTGTGGGGCTTGGAGACTTGACGACTGGCTCAGCTTTACTTGCCATTTTCGGATTATTCATCACTGTCATCATGATGGTGCGCGGAGTTAAGGGCGGAATCTTCTTTGGGATCCTAATCGCTGCAGTGGTCGGAATGATTTTCCAAGTAGTCAGCTTGCCAACTGCAATTATCGATTTGAATGTTCCAAGTCTCGCTCCGACTTTCGGTGTTGCGCTTGAACCAATCTTTAACGACCCAACTTCATTGCTGACCATTCAATTCCTGGTGATCGTACTAACATTTTTGTTCGTAGACTTTTTTGATACAGCTGGAACTTTAGTGGCAGTAGCAAACCAAGCTGGCTTAATGAAAGATAATAAATTACCTCGAGCTGGAAAAGCTTTACTTGCCGATTCGATTGCGACAGTGAGTGGAGCGATCTTTGGGACTTCAACAACAACTTCTTACATCGAGTCGACAGCTGGCGTAGCAGCTGGAGCGCGTTCCGGTTTTGCTTCAGTGGTTACAGGGATTCTATTCTTGGTGGCTATTCTTTTCTATCCGTTGTTGTCAGTCATCACCAGCGCAGTGACTGCACCAGCCTTGATCATCGTCGGAGTGTTGATGGTATCGGCTCTTGGCCAAATCGAGTGGGGGAAATTTGAAATTGCTGTTCCAGCATTTCTTACAATGATTGCAATGCCGCTTGGTTACAGTATCGCAACCGGGATCGCAATCGGATTTATTTTCTACCCAATCACTATGATGGTTGCGGGGAGAAGAAAAGAAATCCACCCTATCATGTATGGCCTGTTTGTTATCTTCGTTTTGTATTTTATATTCCTTGCTTAATAGAGAAGCTGTCGACTTATGTCGGCGGCTTTTTATATTTATTAAGAAGTCTTTCTTCTATATAGTAGAAAAACCAGTTAGATGAATCATGAATGAGTGTTTCGTTTATAATCGTCGACTATTTACATCTATCTTTGCTGGTTTACTGGTAATAGAGGAAGGAGGAAAGTATTTGTATGAAAGGAAGCAAACCCCTTTCAAAATTGTAATAATTTAATGGTTGAATATTAAGAATATTAAGTTATAATAAGAAGTGTAAAAGTTTCTTAATAAAAGCTTGACGGTATTTTTGTAGCGTGCTATATTAGTCAAGTCGCCAAAACAAGGCGGACAACATGAACCTTGAAAACTGAACAGCAAAACGTCAATAATACAGCCGCGAGCGATCGCGGCAAACTTACTGATCAGCTTCGGCAGATCAAGCGAATCGCGCGTCTTTCGAGACGGCGATACGCCAGCAA
>CANLRI010000003.1 GCA_947493585.1 uncultured Planococcus sp.
GGCGCGCCCGAGAGGACTCGAACCTCTAACCGCTTGATTCGTAGTCAAGTACTCTATCCAATTGAGCTACGGGCGCAAATAATTGAATATGTATGGTGCGGCCGAGAAGAGTCGAACTTCCACGGGATTTCTCCCACTAGGCCCTCAACCTAGCGCGTCTGCCATTCCGCCACGACCGCATAATAATATTTTTTGGGACAAATTCTATTGTATAACTTCAGTTCTTCATTGTCAAGAGCTAATCATTCATTTGAAGTTCGTCTCAGTAACCCTGAAATTGGCTGGGGTACCTGGATTCGAACCAGGGCATGACGGGATCAAAACCCGTTGCCTTACCGCTTGGCTATACCCCATTGAAAAAAATGGCGGTCCCGACCGGGATCGAACCGGCGATCTCCTGCGTGACAGGCAGGCATGTTAACCGCTACACCACGGGACCATTTGGTTGCGGGGGCAGGATTTGAACCTGCGACCTTTGGGTTATGAGCCCAACGAGCTACCGAACTGCTCCACCCCGCGACAATGATAATATTTTCAATTGTACCGCACACAAGTATTATACTAGAAAAAGTAATTCAGTATATGTATGGTGACCCCTACGGGATTCGAACCCGTGTTACCGCCGTGAAAGGGCGGTGTCTTAACCGCTTGACCAAGGGGCCATTTAAATGGCTCCGAAGGTAGGACTCGAACCTACGACCATCGCATTAACAGTGCGGTGCTCTACCACTGAGCTACTTCGGAATAATGTTTAAGTACTTGTCGACTTTTTCTATTATAAAGAGCCTTACAGGAATCGTCAACACTTTTATTCATCATTTTATATTTTAATTTGAGTTCGGCATTTATTGTAGCAATATACTTCAATTCGGCCTACCCCATAGCATGTTCAGTTGACCCACGTGAATCGTTCATTAATAGACCACGAACAGCCGATAGTCTATGAACGGTCGATAGTCACTTCGAACTTTCACTGCCCCTTCTACTCTTCCTATATATAAATATGAATCGACAGTATTTTCTTTGGCTCATCTCCGTTTAGCAAAACTTCACTCCAAGTTGCTAGACAAAAAGAAAGAGCTGCTTTTTCAGCAGCCCTTTCTTTATTATAGACTCTTTTCTCTTTTCATCCGCAATTTTCCGCTGCAGCGTCCACATCTGTACTTGGCAGTGTTCATGCGGATCCTTCTCGGGAATTCTGTTTTACAGGAGATGCATTCATATAGATGAAAACCATTTGACTTCCGCCGCTTCTCCGCAAGGAGAGAACAAAAGCGCGGAGACCCTGTCTCTTCTAACAACTCCCGGAAATCTTTGTCCCGATGTTTGTATCCTTTTCCCTCAAGGTGAAGGTGATAATGGCACAACTCGTGCTTAATGATGCCCGCTAGTTCGTCACTGCCGAACTTCTCATATGAAGCCGGATTGATTTCAATGTTATGAGAACCCAACAAGTAACGGCCGCCTGTTGTCCGGAGGCGTTTGTTGAAGATACCTTGATGGCGGAACGGTTTTCCGAAGATGTCACGCGAAATATCTGCAATCATCTTGGTCAATTCTTCGTTCGTCATCTTACCTCTCCTGAAGATCCGGTTGTTGTTCTTTTGGCGGCAGCATCGTCAAAGCGATTCGGCCTTTTTGTTTTTCGACCTGGTCGACCCAGACAGTGACGATATCTCCGACTGCCACAACGTCAAGCGGATGTTTCACGAATCCTTTTTTCAACTTAGAGATATGGACCAGTCCGTCCTGTTTCACACCAATGTCAACAAAAGCTCCGAAGTCGACGACGTTGCGCACCGTTCCTTGCACTTCCATTCCAGGAGCTAAGTCTTCCATCTTCAAGACGTCGCTCTTCAGCAAGGGCTGAGGGAATTCATCCCGCGGGTCGCGGAATGGTTTTTTCAACGCATCCACAATGTCCTTGAGTGTCACTTTGCCGATTCCCCATTCCTCGCTTAACTCCGTTAAATCCAAGCCTTCCAGCTTCGCAATAATTTCTGGGCGGCCAATCATTTTTTTGTCTGCATCGATCAACTTAAGAATTTTCTCGGCAGCTTCATAACTTTCTGGGTGGATACCGGTAGCATCAAGCGGGTTCTTCCCTTCTGTTATGCGCAGAAACCCGACAGCTTGTTCATAAGTCTTGGCGCCAAGCCGAGGGATTTTCTTCAATTGAACGCGGGAAGTGAATCGGCCATTCTCGTCTCGCACTTTAATGATGTTCTCGGCAACGGTCTTGCTGAGGCCGGCGACGTATTGAAGAAGAGATGCTGAAGCCGAGTTAACATTCACGCCAACTTGGTTGACCGCAGTCTCGACAACGAAGGTCAATTGGTCTGCTAGCTTTTTCTGTGAGACATCGTGTTGATATTGCCCAACCCCTACAGCTTTCGGGTCGATCTTCACCAGTTCCGAAAGTGGATCTTGGAGACGGCGGGCGATGGAAGCTGCACTGCGTTCTTCGACTTGCAAGTTCGGAAACTCCGCTCGGGCTACGTCAGATGCCGAGTAAACACTGGCACCCGCTTCGTTGACGATGACGTAAGATGCTTTTTTCGCAGATTCGCTGAGGAAATCCGCAACAAATTGTTCGGTTTCACGCGATGCTGTGCCGTTTCCAATCGCCATGATTTCAATAGGGTAGGTGTCCGTTAGACACTGCAAGATTTTCTTCGCGCCTTTTTGGTCGGATTTTGGGGGATGTGGATAAATCACTGCCACTTCCAATAGTTTTCCTGTCGCATCAATCACTGCTAATTTACATCCCGTTCGGTAAGCTGGGTCAATGCCGAGCACCATTTTATCTTTCATCGGGGGCTGCAGTAATAGATTGCGCAGATTTTCCGAAAAGATGTGTATGGCTTGGGTTTCACCTTTTTCACTTAGTTCTGTCCGGATTTCACGTTCAATGGATGGTTGGATTAGGCGTTTGTAGCTGTCTTCAATGGCCGCTTCGACTTCTTTAACGGCAGGGCTTCCTGTTTTCATCCATTTGTCTTTCATCAAACGAATGATCCGGTCGACTGGAGGTGTGACAGCTACTTTCAATACACCCTCTTTTTCGCCACGGTTAATGGCTAGAATACGGTGCGGGACAATCTTTTTAATAGCTTCACTGTATTCGTAATACATTTGGAAAACTTGTTTTTCGTCTTCATGCCCTTTTTTGGCTGCTGTCTCCAGCAGGCCATTATCACGAGTCATGCGACGGGCTTTTTCACGGATTTCAGGATCATCCGCAAAAAGCTCGGCTAAAATATCCTGTGCTCCAGCAATCGCTTCTTCCGTAGTTTCAACACCCTTTTCAGCACTGATATACTGTTCCACAACGGTTTTCAACGGCTCTTGTCCCGGTTTCAAAAGCCAATCAGCCAGTCCCTGCAACCCTTTTTCTTTTGCGATAGTCGCCTTCGTGCGGCGTTTTTGTTTATAAGGGCGGTATAAGTCTTCTACTCTTTGAAGCACAGTAGCTCCTTTGATGGCTTTTTCAAGTTCGGGAGTCAATTGCTCTTGTTCCTCAATCGAACGGATCACATCCGTTTTCCTTTGTTCCAAGTTTTGGATATATGTATAACGATCTTCTATTGCTTTTATCTGGACTTCATCTAATGAACCAGTCGCTTCTTTTCGGTAACGGGCGATAAAAGGCACCGTATTTCCGTCTTCAAGCAGCTCAATGACTTGTTTTGCCTGGTTTGGTTTAACGCCGGCATCTTTGGCGATTAATGCGTGCAATTGCTGAGTATCCATTCTATGCACTTCCTTTCTGCCTTTCTATTTTAACATGCTTGGTGATAATCAGAGAAACAAGCCGACACGCTTCTTTTTCCATAAAAAAAGAAGCCTCTCCTTAATGGAGAAGGCTTCCTGAAATTAATGTAGCGTCGTCGCCTGTTTGAATGGATGCAAGGATATCTTCATAAAGCCGTTTCGGCGCTCCCGCTCTTCTCATCATGGCTTTTGGATTGCGTAAATCCACGCCATCTGAATGAATCAGGAACAAGTCGTTCTCCAAATACGTATAAAGCTGCGTTTTCAGCTTTTGGGGGCGTCCTGAAAGGTAGCCCATGACTGGCAGCGGATAAATCACTTCATCGGTTTCTCTTCTATAAAGGTAGAAACGGATATTGCCTACACAACTGTATTCCAAAGTGCGTTTCTTGAAATCCACTTTAAAGATGGCGACTGCAGCCCCACGTTTTTGCATCATCAAACCATTGAATCGGTTCATCAATTGATCGATTGTCTCATGATGATATTCTTTCAAGATTTGTGGGATGACCTGCGACGATTCGCGCGCTACAGGCCCACTTCCCAAACCATCGGCTACGGAGCAAATAAAGTATTCATCCGTCAATACAGTGAAATAACTGTCGCCGGATTCATAATTTCCTTTTTTCGCTGCGTTGTAGGCATAGGCTTCCACATTTTCATGGCGAATTTCTTCCACTAGGAAACCCCGCCGGCAGCCAAAATGGCTTCCTGAAGCTTTTTGATGGCTTTTCGTTGAAGGCGTGAAACGTGCATCTGGGATATACCCAGGCGATCGCCTGCTTCCTTCTGGCTCAGCTGCTCTATGTAGGTGTATTGGATGATCTGCTTTTCCCGATCGGAAAGGACATTCATCGCTTCCGCCACGAGCATACGCTGATCCGCTTTTTCGTATCCGTCATCTTCCTGGCCAACTACGTCAAACAATGTAACCGTGCTGCCGTCCGAATCCGCCTCGAGTGAATGGTCCATGGAAAGCGCTTGATAGCTTTTGCCCATCTCCATCGCTTCCAAAACGTCGTCTTCGTCAACATCCAGATACTCAGCGATTTCCCAAACTTGCGGAGAACGCTGAAGCTCTGTCGTCAACACTTCAACCGTCGCTTTGATGCGCGGCCCAAGTTCTTTTATGCGGCGCGGTACATGGATTGCCCATGTTTTGTCACGCAAAAAGCGCTTGATTTCACCGATAATGGTCGGCACCGCAAAAGCTTCAAAACTGCGGCCATAAGATGGATCATAACGCCGGATTGCACCGAGCAAGCCAAGCATGCCCACTTGTGCAATGTCTTCGTGATAAGATTTCCCGTTTGAATACTTGCGGGCAATCGATTCCACAAGACGGCGGTAATTGAGGACAAGGTTTGTCTGGGCTTCCTCATCCTCCGTTTTTTGATAAGCTTCAATCCATTCCAGTACCTGTTCTTTCGTTGGCTGATTAGGATGAGATTGTTTCGACATCCTCTTCCACCCGCTCTCCTTCAACATGCTTGGTCATAAAGACAGTAACGCCTTCCTGATGATGCACTTTCACTTCATCCATAAGCGTTTCGATCAAATACAGACCGAGACCTCCCTCGCGCAGGAACGCTCCTTCTTCCTGATCGTGGTAAGGGCCCACTTTTGCCTTGGTTTCTTCAAAGTTGAAGCTTTGGCCGTGGTCGGCTACCATAATTTCAATTTTATCTTCATATAATGCGCAACCGATAACCACTTCGCCCTCTTCTCCTTCAGAATAAGCGTGCTGGACAGCGTTTGTCACTGCTTCACTTGAAGCAATTTTCAAATCTTCAATGTCGTCAAATGAAAACCCGATGCGGCTTGCAAGGCCTGAAATCGTCAAACGAGCAACGCCTACATACTGGGATTTGGCCGGGACGCGCATCTCTACATAATCGAAAGGACGCATGATTAATTCCCACCCTTCCCGACTGCTGCTTCAATATCCATAATATCGCCTAGGCCTGTAATATCAAATAGTCGCTTCAAGCGGCTCGAAAGGCCAGTCAGTTTCAGATGGCCACCCTTTGCATTGATGGATTTATAGAACGCAACGAAAACACCTAAGCCTGTGCTATCCATGTAATCGACACCAGATAAGTCCAATTCGGCATTCAAGCCTTCTTGCCCCTGGTATGCTTCTAGTTTTTCGCGGAGTACTGGTGCTGTATGTGCATCGATTTCTCCGTGAATATCGCCTTTTAATTTATTGTCATTTTCTGTCAAATTAACTTGAATATTCATCTCTATATGACACCCCGTTTTGTATGATTCAATTCGGCTGTAAAAAAGCCATTCTAAGCTTTCATACCCGCTGTTAAATGACTTTAAACATCCAATTAAACCTTCTTGTAAACCACTAAAGTGAAATCATCCTGTAGTTCTGCGTTCTGCATTCTTTCAAGTTCATCATAGACATGTTGAACAATTGCCTGGGCTGGTTGGTTCTTCTTTTGCTCAATTAATTTATAGATGACCTCGCGCTCGATAAACCCTTCATCCGTACGGCCTTCGGTCACTCCGTCCGTCATCATGATGACCATATCACCTTTATCTAAGGTGACGGAATGCTCTTCGTAAACCGCAGCCGGCGAAACGCCGAGCAGCAAACCTTTTGCTTCAAGTTCATCAAATTCTCCTGTAGCGGCCCGGTAAAGAATGGCAGGCTCGTGCCCAGCCGATCCATAAGTAAGCCGGGCAGCCCCGGCATCATAGTTTGCATAGAACATCGATACGAACATCGAATCATCTACGCTTTTTTCTACGATCCGGTTAATCACGCCGAGCACGTCTTTTGGCAAGGCGTGCGAGCTGTTCAAGCTGTCCATACCGAATTTGATCATGGACATGCAAAGAGCTGCCGGCAGCCCTTTGCCGATGACATCGGCAACGGCTACGCCAGCGTATCCATCGTAATCGCTGACAAAATAAATATAGTCCCCGTTCATCTTCTTGGCCGGAATCGACAATAAGCCGATATCCAATCCGTCAAGCGACGGCAACTTTGTCTTGAGCAGCGTTTCCTGCACATTGGCTGCCAAGTCCATTTCCACTTTCAGTTCTTCTTGGCGCTTCAGCAAACTCTGGCGTTCTTGCAATGCTAAGCCATAATTGATCATCATTTCAATCAAAAAATCAAATGAATGCCAAACAACATCCGGGAGATCACTATAGAGCTCCCGGATGGCTGCTTTGTGCATACTGATCACTTCTTCCGGAGAAATATTCTCTAGAATCAGTTGTCTGCTGAAATTTTGGCCGACGTATAGATTTTGCTCCGTCTGCTTTTTTACGTATTCGTTCAGAATTTCTTGATACTGTGCTTCAATGTGTTGAGGCATTTAGCGTTCCCCCTAGCGGAGCCACTTCGTAGCCCGTATATCTGTCCCTTCGCCTTGGATCGTTTCGATCTTGAAATCGTCCATTAAGCGCTTCACACCCGGCAGGCCTGCACCCAGTCCTCCTGATGTCGTAAAACCATCTTCCATTACTTTTCTGACATCCGGAATTCCCGGGCCGCTGTCAGCAGCGATAATCAGGATTCCCTTCATGCCATTTTCGATCAGCTGCTGAATTTCAATCCTGCCCTGACCGGCATATAAATAAATATTGCGGGCAAGCTCACTGATGGCCGTCGTGATCCGCGCTTGGTCCACGGTGCCGAAGCCGAGCTCTTTGGCGACATTACGCCCGAGCTGCCGTGCCGCTACAATATCCCATTCCGTTAAAATTTCCACTGAGGATTGGTCGCTCATCTTCAAGCCTCCAATTCCAGTTGAAGTTTCTCCAAGCCGTTCTCTAGATCAAGTGCCGTCATAACATCTTCAAGTCGAATTCCGAGCTCGATCAAAGTGATGGCAACTGCCGGCTGGATACCGGTAATAACCACTCTTGCCCCCATCAGGCTGGACATACTAATGACATCCCCCAGTACTTTGGCAATGAATGAATCAATAAAGTCGATGGACGTCAAATCAATGACCACTCCACGGGCGCTGGTTTCATGCAATTTAGTCAAAAGATCTTCCTGGAACTGCAAAGCTGTCTGATCATCCAGTTCCCATTGGATCGAAACGATTAATGTATCTTTCAATTTTAGAATTGGGATTCTCACATTCATACTTCTTCAACCTCCACAATTTTTCGGTTTGTCCACGCCAGCGCCTGTTCTACGCCCCGCTGCAATGTGCTCGTTGTCGTAAAGTCGTTCAAGTTGATGCCAAGCGTTACAATCGTCTGGGCAATTTCAGGGCGTATGCCGACAAGCATGCATTTTGCCCCAACCAAACGCACTGCGTCTGCTGCTTGAATGATGTGATGGGCGACCATCGTATCGACGACCGGCACACCGGTAATATCCAGCAGCACCACTTCCGCACGATGTTTAACAACACCGTCCAGCAGGTTTTCCATAATCAATTTCGCTCGTTCCGTGTCAATCGTTCCGACGAGCGGCATGACAGAAACTTTATCGAACACCGGGATCAAGGAAGCAGACAGTTCCTGCAATGCAATCTTCTGCAGGCTGACCGTGCGCTCCCAGGTTTTAGAGTATGTGTCGATCATGCTGTTGCGGATTGGCGTGGCCCAATTCGCAAATTCATGGATAAATCCATCCATATTTTCTGGATGGATCGTACCGGCATCACGCATTCCTTCGTAGACGATTTCAGCAAAATGGTCGATTGCTTTTGTCATGAATGTGATGGACCAGCCAAGGCGGACCACTTTCTCGGCGAAATCCTGCAAGCGGTTTTCGTAGACCTGGTGGCTTTCGAGAAGACTCGACGTCATCAGTCCTGCGAATTCACGGCTCGTCTGGTTCACCATCTCTTCCGACATCACCTGAAATGAAGGTTCATCTTTTTCATCTCTCATCATTTGCTGCCATTTGGCAATGATGTCAGTCATGTTTTCTTGTATATATGTAGCCATTTGTTTGTTCATCTTGTCGTAAAACCCTCCCGGTGACCCTTGGAGCCACTATTTCATACTTGTCTATCCATTGTATCGGAAAACGGAGCATTTCACATCTTTTTTGATGGGCCGCTCCGATTATGATGATTTTCTATACGAAAACACCCCGAGAAAAGGCATCTCGGGGTATTTCCATGGAGTATGTATGCTAAAATTTTACAAGTCCGACACTAATTTCCAAGGCTTCGTCCACCTTTTCCATCAACTCGTCGTCCAGCTGTGTAATCTTATCGGTCAGACGCGATTTATCAATCGTCCGCAATTGTTCAAGCAAAATAACAGAATCACGCTCAAAGCCGTATTTCTTGGCGTTGATTTCCACGTGGGTCGGCAATTTGGCTTTCTGGATCTGGGCGGTGATCGCCGCAATGATCACTGTCGGACTAAATCGGTTCCCGATATCGTTTTGTATCACCAAGACCGGACGGGTCCCACCTTGCTCAGACCCGACGACCGGTGATAATTCTGCGAAAAAAACATCCCCGCGTTTTACAATCAAGTTGTCACCCTCCGCTTACGAGTTGCACTGTCGTGTGCTCCGCTTCGTACTCAGCGTGCGAACATTCGCAGGCAATCGACAGGTTGATCTGCGACATTTCCACGTAGCCCTTGATCATCGCTTCCCGAATATGATATGAATCGTAGACATTTTTTGTTACCCGTTGAGTGGATACATAGATGAATTCACCGTTCTCCTCAATGCGTTCATCTGAATGGGCTGTAAGCTCCGACATGAATTGCTTCGGCAACTTGACTACCACTTCTTTCGTCTTTGACTTCTCGTACACAGCCGACACCTCCGAAAATCCCGATCTCTGTCTAGTTTACCTTTTCATCTTACCATTGAATCGTTCGACTGAAAAGGCGATCCGGTATTTTTGGTGCCATTCACATAGACGCGCGGAACCCGCTTTGTCAAAATACAAGGGACCTCATAGGGGATTGTGCCCAGTTTTTCGGCCCATTCGTCAATTAAGACCTCTCCATCTCCCTGGCGGCCGATCAACTGGACCGGTTCTCCAACCGGAAGCGGCTCTTTTAAGCGAATCATGCATTGATCCATGCAGATGCGCCCGACAATGGGCACACGCTCGCCGCGCACAAGTACTTCTTGCCCTTGTAAGCCGCGCAGCATGCCGTCCGCATAACCGACAGGAAGTGTGGCGATCCATTCTTCTTGTTCGCTGCGGTAGGTCGCGCCGTAGCTGATCGTCGCACCCGGCTGCACTTTTTTGATGTGGACGATTTCTGTTTCCATGCCCAATGCCGGCTCAAGCACGATCGGTGAATGCTCTCCGACATAAGGCGACGGGGCGATACCGTAGAGCGAGATGCCGATCCGCACCGCATCACATGCGACAGATGGATGCATAAGCGCTGCGGCACTGTTCGACACATGAACCATAACCCCTTGCGGCAACTGCTTCAAGACGCCATTCATCCGCTCAACCTGCTGTTCAAAAAGCGCAGGATCTTGCTCGTCCGCTGCTGCGAAATGAGTGAAGATGCCGTCGAATGAAAAATTCTCCTTAGCTAATTTAACAAACGCCGCCTCTGCTTCCTCAGGCTGTATGCCGAGGCGCCCCATTCCGGTATCGACTTTTAAATGAACGCGCAGCGGCTGTCCTGAAACAACTGCTTTTCCAGCTGCCTCGATCCACTCGAGCGACAGGGCCGTGACGGTGATATTTTCGCGCTGCGCGACGGGCACGAATGCAGCGGGCACTGCCCCCATTACAAGGATATCCTGCTCAATCCCCGCACGTCGCAGCACTAGCGCTTCATCAGGTGTGGCAACTGCCAGCATGCGGACGCCGCACTCAACAGCAGTACGGGCAACTTCTTCTGCCCCGTGGCCATAACCGTCCGCTTTAACGACCGCGATGACTTGAGCGTCGCCTGCCCGTTTTTGGAAAGCCGCTAAATTATTGCGGATCGCTTCTAAATTGATGACTGCTTTTGTCGGTCGATACATTTCCATATTCTACACATCCTGTTCATTCGTTTTGCAAAACAACTTGCGCGGCAGCAAATTCTTTTGAATGGGTGATCGAAACGAAGCCGCATTCCGTCCCACGGAAAAACATGCCGGGTTTGCCGTTTTCATCTTTTCTGATTTCCATATCGGCAAAAGGGCATGCAGCGCCTATCCCGGTACCACGGGCTTTAGCGAATGCTTCTTTCGCCGCAAAACGCCCGGCTAAAAATTCGATTCTGCGCTTACTCTTTAATAGAAGATACTCGGCAAGCTCTGATTCAGTGAGGACACGTTCGCGGAATTTCGAAGATCTTTCATCGAGCTTGCGGATTCTCTCCAGCTCGACTATATCAAGACCGATTCCTGTTATCATAAAGGTTTCTCCTTTCATTCGCAAATGGGTAACGGGTATAATAAAGCTATGAAATTGAGGTGACCTTATTGTTTATTAGAAGAGAAAGTTTTTCACAGTACTTAAGAATGTACCCCGTTGTATCGACGTTGATCGCGTTAAATGTCCTCATTCACTTGTTGACATTTTTGCCGATGCTTGGCGAATATATTTATTACTACGGCGTCGGGTCGAATTTCCACATCGCGAACGGTGAGTGGTGGCGTTTTGTGACGCCAATTTTCCTCCACGGTGGGTTGATGCATTTGCTGTTCAATATGTTCTCGCTGTTTCTGTTCGGGCCAGAACTTGAGCGTTTGACCGGTAAGGTGCGTTTCATCACCATTTATATGTTGTCCGGCCTTTTCGCATCGGCAGCCACATATTTCCTGCAGCCGCTCGATTATGTACATGTCGGGGCAAGCGGCGCGATCTTCGGGATCTTCGGCGCATTTGGTGCCCTCGTCTATTACGGCGGACGGGCGCTACCGCAACTCAAACAAATTATACTCCCGATTATCGTCATTAGTATAGTCATGACATTTGTGACGCCAAACATCAATGTTACGGCGCACATCGCCGGCATGATCACTGGCTTCCTGATTGGGCTTAGCTATTTCCATCCGAAACGCATCGTCAGCTGGCGCGCCAAAAACCGCCGCTGATTCTCACAAAAAACCCTCAGCCGAGTTCAGTCGGTTGAGGGTTTTTCGTTGGCTTCTGCCTGATCCATTGCCTGGCGCTGCCTGGAAGGCTCATACCAAGCCAGGATGCGTTCGGCATCTTCCCGCGACAGACTCGGTACAAGTGCGGTAGCCCCGAGCATGCCAGATTTGATTGTGGCATGGACAGAGGCAACATCACGGCGGCGCTGGAAGATCGTCCGTGTCACCGCAACTACTTGGATGCGTTTTTTCAGCATATAGAAGCGGTGCAAGCTAATGCCGCGGAACTGCGCCGTCAATTGGCGGCCAGAGATGGCATAACCTGCCGAACGGTGCTGCCAGAGGCCCATCGCAATGATGATCGGCACGACTGCAAGTGCCCACAAACCGTAAGGATAGAAGAAGTAGCCGAGCGCCGCGAACGCCGGAACAAGCCAGCCGATCGACAGTCGGTAAAAGAACGGGCGGCTTCTTTTTGGCAAGCGGGTCAATTCCGGAGACCAATCGAAATCGGGGAACAGTTCATCCAGGACCGGCTTCATCTTCTCTTGCTTCACGAGCGGAAACAAGCGGATCTTTTCATCTTTATCGGCCAAAGTACCACCTGCGCTTTCGACCGTTACGTTAACATAGCCGAATAATTGGCGCAGCGGGTTTTGCGTCATTTTAATGCCTTGCACGCGGTTGAACGGCACAGAGACTTTTTTCTTCTCCAATAAGCCGCGTGTAATGTAAATCCGTTCATCGTCTGCATGGATGGTGAATTGATAATTGGCGATGAGCGTCATCGCCACTGAAATGACCCAAGCAAGCAATAACCCTGCAAAGACAGTCAACGCGACAACCAGATAGCCGAAACGCATGAACAGCATGACTTCTTCGTAGATTGCGTCGTAGGGAATCAGCTCGGCAAACTGCGACAGAAATAAAGCGACACCGGAAATGACGACACCGATTCCGCCAGAAGTCGTTGCGAGCACCAATAATTCCTTCATGCTCATGCGGTACAATACACGCGCTTGTTCTTCCACAGGCTCTTCGCGCGGCATTTCGGCTTCAACCGGCCCGTAGAGCGTTTCGCCAGATGCCCCGGCATGAGTTGCGTAGCCGCGCTTCGCCATATGCATTTCCTGTTCGATGCGGTCAGCTTCCGCACGGTAAATGGCGGTCAATTCAGCTTCCGACTGTCCCGCTTTTCCGGAACCTGCCGTTTCAACTTTCACTTTGACAAGCCCCAGCGGACGGTGGAAAATCCCTTCCGTATAATTCAAGCTTTGGATTCGCTCAAACGGGATATAGCGTTTCTTTTTGACGAACAAGCCGTATTCGATCCGCAACTCCCCATCTTCAAACCAATAGACGAAGCGCTTCCACTTGATGATGCCGGCAATCAGCATGAACAACAGGACAACACCACCAATAAGCAGCGGCAATAAACCTTGCCAGCCTTGGTTGAACATCCCCGAGATTCCGTCTTCGCGGAATAAGTTGGCGCCGAAAATAATGACGAACGGCAAGATCAATTCTTTTAAGCCTTTCAAAAAATTAATGAGTGCTGAAATCGGATGCAGTTTATAACGCGTCTCAGACATCATCTTCCGCCACCCTTGCGAGCACAGAAATACGGGAGCGCAATTCATCGGCTTCTTCCGTTATCAACGCTGGAATGGTATGGGTTGTTGCGGCAGTTGAAATGGAAATCTCCGATAGGTCGTATTTACGGAGAATGGGCCCTTGTTCTGTATCGACATGCTGCACGCGGACCATCGGCACAAGCGTCCGTTTAACGATGAACAAGCCGTGTTGCAATTCAATTTCCTGGTCTCGCACTTCGTAGCGCCATCTTTCCCAGCGGATTTTCGGGAATAGGTAGATGAATAGGAAAGCAAACAGCAACAAGACGCCACCCGCTGCGGCATAAATCCAATTGGGCCAGTCGAAGAAATATGTAAGGGTTCCAATACCTGCCAGTAGCACGGCGACGACCGCCGTCTCAATCATTCCATAGAGCCGCCAGACAGTCAGCCCTTTTCGCGAGATCCGGTTTTTCGGTTGATGGTTCATTATGTCATCTCCAATCAAGAGTACTCTCTTCATCTATACGTTTCATGAACCGGAACGTTTCATTTCATTGTACCTTATTCTGGAACGACAAAAAAGACGGAGAATCAGCAGTTAATGCCGGTTCTCCGTCTTGTTATGTTATTGATCGGGTTTTAGGATTCGTGACGGCGAGTGCGTCCTGGACGCCCTCCGCCTGAAGGACGGCTTGAGTTTGATGACTCACGACGGCCTTTATAGCCACCGCTTGACGGTCGTCCGCCGCCGCCTTTGCCTTTATAGCCGCCGCCGGATGAACGTCCGCCGCCGCCTTTACCTTTGTAGCCGCCACCGCCACGGGATGGCAATGGGCGCTCTTCAGTAATTGAAACCGGAGCATCTTCCGGATCTTTTGTAAGTGTTTTGAGAGCTGCTGCAACCAAATCGACTGCATCGTGTTTTTCCAACATTTCTGTTGCAAGCTCACGGTAGCTGCCGAGATTGTTTTTCTCAGTCATTGTTTCCAATTGCTCTACTGCAACACGCTGAAGTCCGATAACCGCTTCATCAGCAGTTGGAGGAACTAGAGCTTCCATTTTTTTCTTCGTTGTTCTTTCAACTATTGACAAGTAGCCCATTTCGCGTGGTGTAACGAAAGTGACGGCTACGCCTTTTTTGCCTGCACGGCCAGTACGGCCGATACGGTGAACATAGCTTTCAGGGTCTTGTGGAATATCAAAGTTGTATACGTGAGATACGCCTGAGATATCAAGACCGCGTGCCGCTACGTCAGTGGCAACAAGGATGTCGATTTTGTTTGCTTTGAATTGCTTCAAAACAGACATGCGTTTCGCTTGGCTAAGGTCGCCGTGGATTCCTTCTGCAAGGTAACCGCGGAGGTTCAAAGCTTTCGCCAATTCATCGACGCGGCGCTTCGTACGTCCGAAGACGATTGCAAGCTCCGGCTGTTGAACGTTCAACAAGCGGGAAAGGATGTCGAACTTCTCGCGTTCTACGGATTTCACGTAGAACTGCTCGATGTTCTCGACAGTCATTTCTTTCGACTTGATTTTAACGATTTCAGGTGTCTTCATGAATTTTTCTGCGATGCGGCGGATCGGATCCGGCATTGTTGCAGAGAACAGAAGCGTCTGACGGGTTTCAGGGACATTCGACATGATGGACTGAATGTCTTCGATGAAGCCCATGTTCAGCATTTCATCAGCTTCGTCCAATACGAGCGTGTTGACGTTATCGAGTTTCAACGTGCGGCGGTTGATATGGTCGATCAAGCGACCAGGTGTGCCGACGATGATTTGCGGACGGTTTTTCAAAGCGCGGATCTGACGGCCGATTTCCTGGCCACCAAATACGGACAGAATGCGCACGTTTTTGTCTTTACCTAGGTTGTAAAGCTCTTCAGAAACCTGGATTGCCAATTCGCGTGTCGGTGCAATGACCAAGCCTTGCACGTTTCCGTCGCGAGTGTCGATTTTCTCGATCAACGGAATACCGAAAGCGGTTGTTTTACCAGTACCTGTTTGTGCTTGTCCGATGATATCTTTGCCCTCCATTCCAAGACGGATTGTACCTTCCTGGATAGGTGTCGCTTCCTCAAAGCCCATGCGTCGTACGGATTTCAATGTTGTTTCGCTGATGTTTAATTCTGTAAATTTAACCAAATTTTTTCAATCTCCTTTTGTCTTCATCTTATTTACAAATGGTACACATTTTAGATGAATTTATGACAAGGTCGAGCCTTTTAGTAGGAACTTTCACGTCGAAAATCATACTCTGCTGATGTAACAGAGGGGATGTGTGAACAGGAAAAGCTCGGTCGTTGCCGAGCGGTCTGCACAGCGGGGGTTGTCTTCCCCAATAAGTAGAACAAACCGTTTATGCTCAAAAAAAACCTCTTCACGAAGGAAGAGTGTCTCAAAAATGTATCCATTGCTCTAAACAGAATAACACGCTTTACCTGCACATGCAATTGATATGCAAAGGTTCCAATTATCAGTTTACTGTCCCAGGCGCATGAATTCCAAGGCTTTCGGAAACCATTCGGCAGCGTCGTCGCTATAGCAGATCAAATGCTTGCCGGTTGCCGAGTGATAAAGATACTTTTCCCTGGAACCGAGGTGATCGTATATATGTTGTGCGGCGGATGGCGGAACGACACTGTCTTTTTCGCCTTGAACGATAAACGCCGGCACATCGATCAAATGATAATACGGCTCCACGGTCTTAACGACCCGCAGAAATTCGATCGTTGAACGGATCGGTGTATTGCGGAATTTGTATTCATATAGGTGGAACAGCGCATTTTGGTTGATGCGCTTGCCGAGCAAGTCACCCAACGCTTCCCGCACTTCTTCCCGGATCTGCCCCGGGCTGATGTATTTCACAGCCGCACTCAACAGCACGAGCCTGTCGATTTTATAGCGCATCGACAAGTACAGCGCAATCAGGCCGCCCATCGAGAAGCCGACGATGATGACGCGGTCGGCTTTCGCTTTCAAGCGTTTCAATGCCAGCTCCGCTTCCATCATCCATACTTCTGCACTTTGTTCCCCGAGTTCAAGCTTTTCGCCGTGGCCAGGCAATGTGGGAATCTCGATCACCCAATCCGTCTGCTCGCTTAAATAGTCAGCAAACGGCTCGACCTCGAACGGCCCACCGGTAAACCCGTGGATGCACAAGACGCCGGTCTTCATTGGCCAGTGAATGGTTCGATGACTTTTTCAAGCGCCATGCCGCGCGATCCTTTGACGAGAACCGCGGTCTCTTTTCCGACGTTTTTCTTCAACAAGTCGATGATCGGGGCATAATCGTCTTCGCTCCACAATAGTTTTCCTTCATAAGAATCGGCCAATTTGTCGTACAGCCATTTCATGCGCGGGCCAAACAGGCAGACGCCTTCGAGTTCCGGGCCGATTGAACTCGCCAGCTCTTCGTGGAAACGCTGTTCGTGTTCGCCAAGTTCCAGCATGTCTCCGAGCACTGCCCATTTCGTTTCTTTCATAGTGGTCTCGCGAATGAAGTTCAGTGCCGCTTTCACGGAAGTCGGCGCTGCATTATATGCATCATTGATGAACACCGCCCCGTTCTCAGCAGGCACCAATTGCATGCGCATATCGGTCAGTGCTGCATTTTTCAACGAGCGGCGGATCTCTTCTTCCGTCAATCCGGCTTCAAGGGCGATCAAGATCGCCGGCAAGGTGTTTTTCACTTGATGTTCGCCTAGCACGGGAATGGAAAACTTCGCGTCGATGATGCCGTTGACCAAGAAGCTGCTGCCGTCTTCGGTCGCTTTGATGTCGGTCACGCTCAATTCATTATCCGGGCCAAAGCCGAACGATACCGCTTGTGTAAAATCTTCGACAAACGGCAATAATAGCGGCTCATCGCCGTCATAGAACAACTTGCCATGTTGCTCGAGCCCGGCAACGATTTCGAACTTCGCCTCGGCGATGCCTTCTCTTGATCCAAGATCCTGCATATGCGCTTCGCCGATATTGGTGATGACCGCATAATCGGGGCGTGCCAGCTCCGACAGGAATTGAATCTGCCCGAATCCGCTCATGCCCATTTCAAGAACAGCGTATTTGGTGTCTTCATCCAACGATAGAATCGTCAGCGGCAGCCCCAGTTCGTTATTGAAATTGCCTTGGGTTTTCTGGACTTTATAATACGGCTTCAAGACGCTTGCGACCAAATCCTTCGTTGAGGTCTTGCCGTTTGACCCCGTAATGCCAATGACAGTCGCCTTGAGTTCGTTGCGGTAAGCACGTGCCATTTCCTGCAACGCCTTTTCACAATCGTCAACGATCAATAACGGTAAATCGGAAGGCGGTTCTGGTTCATCGCGCTGCCATAATGCAGCGGCAGCTCCCGCTTCAATCGCATAACGGACATATTTATGGCCATTGGCATTTTCGCCGCGGAACGGAATGAACAAATCGCCCGGCTTCAGCGTCCGCGTATTGATCGACACGCCAGTCACTTCAAATCCTTTTAAATTCGTCTTGATGTCCAGCCAGTCGGCTATCTGTTCAATCGTTTTTTTCATCGGTTCTCCCCACTCAATCCATTTTAAATTGCAATAATTGTTTTTCTTCGTAACGTTCAATGGCAAGTGCGATCAATTTTTCAATCAGGTCCGAATACTCGAGGCCCGTGTGCTGCCACAAAAGCGGGAACATGCTGTACGGCGTAAAACCTGGCAAAGTATTGACTTCGTTGATGATGATCTCGTGTGCATCCGTCACGAAAAAGTCTGCGCGCACAAGCCCTGAACAATCAAGGATCTTAAACGCTTTTTTCGCCGACTCGACAAGTTCTGCATACACCGCATCCGGCAGTTCCGCCGGGATGATCATCGCCGTGTTGCCGTCTTTGTATTTTGCCTGATAATCATAAAAAGCTTTCAACGGTTTGATTTCGCCTGCTACCGAGCATTCGGGTTCATCGTTTCCGAGTACGCCGACTTCGATTTCACGGCCGACGACGCCTTGTTCGATGACAATTTTCCGGTCGAACTTAAGTGCTTCCTCAACTGCCGCGATCAGCTCTTCGCGTGACTCGGCTTTGCTGATTCCGACACTCGATCCAAGATTTGCTGGCTTGACGAATACCGGCCATGCTAGCTCTTGCTCGACTTTGTCCAACCATAGGTCCTGGCCGTTTTTCCAGTCGCGGCGCAGGAAATAGACGTAAGGCGTCTGGTTCAGGCCGGCTTGTTCGAACAATTGCTTCATGACCACTTTGTCCATGCCTGCGGATGAAGCAAGAACGCCATTTCCGACGTACGGCAAATTCATTACTTCGAGCAAACCTTGCACTGTGCCGTCTTCCCCGTTCGGCCCGTGGAGCAATGGGATAATGACATCTAGAGATGGCTCCTGAGCGTTTGGAAGGAAACTGGAAATATCGTTCTTGCGTTCCGCTTCCCCTGCCAATTGAAGCTCTTCTATAGAAGAAACAGGCCCAGTTAAAGGAGTGCCTTTTCGCCATTCGCCGTCTTGCGTAATGTAGATTGGGTAAACTTCGTATTTATCAAAATCAAGCGCTTTAGAAAATGCGCTGGCTGTCGTCAAGGATACTTCGTGTTCAGCGGATTTGCCGCCGTATAAAAGCCCAATTCGTTTTTTCATTAATGACCCTCATTTCGTTTTGCATATTGCTTAGTTTATCACGAACGTTGTCAGCCGAAAAATCTTTTTGTCAGCGGCTGTAAAATCGCCCGAACTAAAAATGATACCCACGTCTTACCGGGTATCATTTCCAGCCTTTTTGTTTTCGATCATAGACGATCCGGCCCGATAGCGGTTTGCGGATCGTTTCTCCGAGATCTTCCCAGAATTCGTCCATAAAATCGATCTCGCCGACGGTCCGGACATGGAGTTCAATCGTGTTTTTCGTTTTTTCAGGGTCCGCCAACGACAGCAGCACCCCTTCGCCCATGTCCATGCGCAATTTATGAAATTGCTCTTTCGGCAGTTCTGGAATCAAGTCCCTCATGCGGCGACGGAAAAAATGCTGGCCATTTGTTTCTTTGCGGATGATTTGCGTAAAATGATTGGCGATCAATGCACCAAGCTTTTCCATGCGCCGGAAATAGATCTTCGTCCATTCCTTTTCCTCGCCTGCCAAATACACGTACTCGTTTTGCAAAGTTGTGAAGAATGGGCTCTTTACCGGTTCTTTTTTATGCCCCAAGTAGAGAAGTTCTGCCTGCTCCTGGGCCGTCAGTGAATTCAACTGCTTTTCACTGCGGAAATCCACCCAACAGAATTCACTTCTTCGATTGGAGCGCGCTCTTTTTAATTGGCTGTATTCTTCCCTTGTCGCGAAGTCCAGGTGGGTGTGCATATTGAAAGAAGCTTCCTCGTACGGATGCTTCAATAGCAATAAATTCTCCGGCATGTCGACCGCTTCGAGAAAATGCCCGAAGCCAAAACCGCTGAAAAGCGCCATGCGGTCCGCTTCGCTCACATAGATATATAAATGCTGTATGTAAAAATCCGTCTTCAACGGTTTTTTCTCCATGTGCCCCACTCCATTTCCTCTCTCATTATACGGCTTAGGCGCCGGTTAGGAAACATTCCTGTTTTCAAATCGTCATTACTTTTTGCATGCGCACAAGTTTGGCATATGCTGTATAATGATGTGCGTTATAGATTTAAGAAAAGTATGGGTGAATTGATATGCAAACTAACAAGAGCTTTTCCGATCGTTTCGATTGGTCGCTCACCTTTATATTGTTCCTGTTTTTCATCGTCAGTTTGGTCGCGATCTCTTCTGCCCAGACTTCGGGGCAGTACTTGACCAATTTCGTCCCGCGCCAAGCGCTGTTCTATATTGTGTCGGCCGGAATGATTGCGGTATTGATGTACTTCGATACCGATCAATACAAAAAAATGGCGTATTATTTGTACGGTGCGGGCCTTTTGCTTTTGCTTGCCCTAATGATCGCACCGGACGGGCAAGGCCAGATCGCACAACCGATCAATGGCGCAAAAGCCTGGTTCCACACGCCATTCGTCAATATCCAGCCAGCGGAGTTCATGAAAACCTTCTATATTTTAGCGCTCGCGAAAATGATTTCTTCACATCATGAACACCATTTGCTGAGCACCATCAAAACCGATTTGCTCCTGCTCGGAAAAATCGCCTTCATGCTAGCGGTTCCACTCGGCTTTATCCTGCTACAGCCCGACCTTGGAACGGCGCTCGTGTTCATCGCCATTACATTGGCCATCGTGGTCGTCTCCGGGATCTCCTGGAAAATCATTTTGCCAAGCTTTGGCGGCGTAGCGCTCATTGGCGTCACCTTATTATGGATGACACTCAATATGCAGGACCTGCTCGGCCGCTTCGGCTTGAAACCGTATATGTTCGAGCGTATCTACACATGGCTTGACCCATACTCTTATGCAGAATCAGGCGGATACAACCTGATCGCCGCTTTGAATGCGATCGGTTCCGGAGAAGTGTTCGGGAAAGGCTATCAAGGCCGCCAAGTATACGTTCCGGAAAACCATACCGACTTCATCTTCACGGTCATTTCAGAGGATTTCGGCTTTATCGGGGCAAGTGCTGTTATCATCTTATTCTTCATGCTCATTTACCATTTGACGAAAATCACGCTTCAATTCAAGGATACCTTTAGCACTTACGTGTGTGCAGGGATTATTGCGATGATTACGTTCCACGTCTTCCAGAATATCGGCATGACAATCCAATTGCTGCCGATCACCGGCATCCCGCTTCCTTTCATCAGCTATGGCGGCAGCTCCTTAATCGGCAATATGCTCGCGCTCGGCGTGGTTTTCAGCATGCGGTTCCATCATAAGAACTACATGTTCGACCGCTCAAGCCAAAATTCATAAGCTCAACAAAAAACTCCGGCGCAATGAGCGTCGGAGTTTTTTTATGAAGAATGCGATGTGGCTTGCGGCGGCTGTGGCAATGCCAAAGTTTTGCTCAGCTCTACACGGGATTTCGTTATCGTCGCTTGGACGCCAAGTTTTGCCAGGTTTGATACAATGTTGCGGATCTCTCCATTTTTAATCATCCATGATCACCTCTTTAAGAGTAGTTGTTGCTATTTGGACGTGTGCAGATCTCGCTGATGTGACTGTTCCGTTCGAAATAGTTGACTTTTCCTTATCTACGTATATAATACCATCTTTTCAGAGTTTTAAACGTATCAATTTGATGACAAATGCAAAGCTTGAGTTAATTTCTTGAATCACATACCCCCTTAAGGTATACTCAAGGTGTAATCAAAACGATTTACTTGCCGATTGGATTAAGCCGGCGAATGAGTCGCTAGCCAAAAACAAATGGAGGGGATTTGAATGAGTGAAGCAATTGAAGAAATGCCGGCCCCTGATGCCTGTAGAAAAAGCCACCATCCCCCTTCGGTCAAACAGGATTTGACGAACCGGCTGAACCGCATCGAAGGGCAAGTGCGCGGCATCAAAGGCATGGTCGACCGGGATGTCTATTGCGATGACATCATCACACAATTGGCAGCTACGCAGTCCGCATTGAACAGCGTGACGAAAGTGCTGCTCGACGGCCATTTAAAAGGCTGTGTCAAAGACCGCCTGGCTTCAGGCGACGAAGAAATTCTGGACGAGTTGCTTGTCACGTTCCAAAAGTTGATGAGAAAATAAATAAAGGAAGCGATCTGCTTTCCATATCACTAAGGAGGAATTTTTCATGAAAGAACAAGTTCACCTGCAAGTAAGCGGCATGAGCTGCCAGCATTGCGTTAAATCCGTAGAGGACAGCGTCGGCGCACTTTCCGGTGTTGAAAAAGTGGAGGTTTCACTTGAGCAAGGCGCAGTGGATGTCACGTATGACAGCAAGAATGTCGATGTGGCGCAAATTGCCTCAGCTATCGAAGATCAAGGCTACGACGTAGCGGCATTAAGCGAATAACTGCGGAAACGCAGTTATTTTTTTCAAAACTATATACCCCTATGAGGTATGGAGGTGGGATTTCCAATGACAATAAAACAAACGGAATTGCCGATCACCGGCATGACCTGCGCCGCTTGTGCGAATCGAGTCGAGAAAGGTTTGCAAAAGCTTCCGGGCGTATCTGAAGCGACGGTTAATTTCGCAACCGAAAAAGCGTCGGTCAGTTTCGATGACGAACAATCCAATTTGGATGATTTGCATCAAAAAGTTGAACAGCTTGGCTATGGCATCCAGCAAGAAGAAGTCGATTTCTCGATTCAGGGCATGACGTGCGCAAATTGTTCAGCGCGGATCGAAAAAGCCCTGAATCGAATGGATGGCGTTGAACGCGCTACGATCAACTTGGCACTAGAAAGCGGCCACGTGGTTTACAGCCCAGGTACCTTGACGCCTGAGGCTTTCGTCCAAAAAATCCAATCGCTCGGCTATGACGCCGTGCTCGAGCAGGACCAGCAAGAAGCGACAGATTATAAAGAACAGGAAATCAAGAAAAAGACCCAGCTGTTCTGGATTTCGGCGGCTTTCTCACTGCCGCTCCTATGGACGATGTTCAGCCACTTCACATTCACGTCCTGGATGTACGTCCCGGAATTCCTGATGAACCCGTTCGTGCAATGGGCACTCGCGACGCCCGTGCAATTCTGGGTCGGTGCGACCTTCTATAAAGGTGCCTACTTCGCATTGAAAAACAAAAGTGCCAATATGGATGTATTGGTCGCACTCGGCACGTCAGCCGCTTATTTTTACAGCGTCTACCTGGTCCTCGCAAACTTAGGGATGGGCCATAATATGGGCTTGTATTTCGAAACGAGCGCCGTCTTGATCACCTTGATCGTTCTCGGGAAGGTTTTTGAAGCCCGTGCAAAAGGCCGTTCGTCCGACGCCATTAAGAAACTGATGAAGCTGCAGCCACAGCATGCACTCGTTGAACGCGGCGAAGAATTCATCAGCGTGGCGATCGCAGACGTCAAAGAAGGCGATATCCTATTGATTAAACCCGGAGCTTCCATCCCTGTTGATGCAGCGGTCGTCTCCGGCAGTTCTGCCGTTGACGAATCGATGCTGACGGGTGAAAGTTTACCGGTCGATAAAGTGGAAGGCGACGCCGTGTATGCTGCGACCGTCAACGCCAATGGTTCGTTAAAAGTACGCGCAGATAAGATCGGCAAAGACACGGTGCTATCGAATATTATCCGTGTCGTTGAACAGGCGCAAGGATCGAAAGCGCCGATCCAGCGACTAGCCGACCAGATTTCGGGCATTTTTGTGCCGATTGTCGTCGGCATTGCGATTGTGACGTTCTTGATCTGGTACTTCCTCGTCGCTCCTGGAGATTTTGGGTCAGCGTTGACTAGCACGATCGCCGTTCTTGTTATCGCCTGCCCTTGTGCACTCGGACTTGCGACGCCGACCTCGATCATGGCAGGTTCAGGACGCGCCGCTGAACAAGGCGTGTTGTTCAAAACAGCAGAATCCCTCGAGACAACAAAGCATATCGACACGATCGTGCTCGATAAAACTGGCACAATCACCAACGGCAAACCGGTCGTGACGGATTTCATTCCGGCACCGGGTTACGATGCCGAACTGATCAAACGGCTCGTCGCCAGCGCAGAAAGCGAATCCGAGCACCCGGTTGCACAAGCAATCGCGGAATTCGGAGCTGCCGGACTTGCAGTCACTGGGTTTAAAGCAGTTCCTGGACACGGCATTAAAGCCCATGTAGCAGACCAGGATGTTTGGGTCGGCAACCGCCGCTTGCTCGATGGCATTGCAGTCGACGAACAAGCGGCCGAGCAATTGGAACAAGACGGAAAGACCGCGATGTTCATTGCCATCGATGGAAGATACGCTGGCCTCATCGCTGTCGCGGATACCATCAAGGATTCTGCAAAAGCCGCCGTGGAAGAAATGAAACGCATGGGACTGCGTGTCGTCATGCTGACCGGCGACCAACAGCGTACCGCCGATGCCATCGCCAGACAAGTTGGCATTGATGAAGTCGTCGCCGGTGTCTTGCCGGCCGAAAAAGCCGGACATGTCGCGAAACTGCAAGAACAAGGACGCAAAGTCGCGATGGCTGGAGACGGCTTAAACGACGCACCGGCGCTTGCAACCGCCGATATCGGCATGGCCATGGGCACTGGTACTGCTATCGCCATGGAAGCCGCCGACATCACCTTGATGCAAGGCGATTTGATGCGCGTCGCGGATGCTGTCCGCATGAGCCGACTGACCGTCCGCAACATCAAGCAGAACCTATTTTGGGCGCTCGCCTATAATTCAGTCGGCATTCCGATCGCCGCCGCCGGATTCCTCGCGCCTTGGCTCGCAGGCGCCGCAATGGCGTTCAGTTCTGTTTCCGTTGTCATGAACGCATTGCGTCTGCAGCGCGTTAAATTGAATAAGTAACCGATTCCCACAGCTCCCGGCTGCCATCAGGCAAAGCGGGAGCTTTTTTTTCGTTGCCGATCTTTTTTCCGCTGCCGTTGTTCTGAGTGGCAAACAAGAGTAAAATGAAAACACCAGTCTTTGCAGAAAGCAGGAATTCCTTTATGAAGAAAACCATTTTATTGCTCATGTCCGTCCAGTTTTTCGTCTACCTTGGCTTCGGCTTGATCATTCCGATACTCCCTGAGGTGATTGTCCAGCAAGGATATGCGGACATCCATGTCGGAGGATTAATTACGATATATGCCCTGTCGTCGTTTTTTACCGCTCCGCTATGGGGCAAATTATCCGACCGCACAGGCCGCAAAAAGCTGATCTTGGTCGGGCTAGCCGGATTCGCACTCAGTTTTTTCCTGTTCTCGCTATTTCTCGATAATCTTATCCTGCTATACATGTCGCGCATTATCGGCGGCTTGTTCTCAGGTGCGCTATATACAGCCGTTACGGGATATGTCGCGGACATCACGACAGATGAAGAGCGCAATAAATACATGGGCCTTCTCGGCATGTCGATCGGCCTCGGGTTTATTTTCGGGCCGGCGATCGGCGGTTTGCTCGGTGCGGTGTCCTTGTCCTTGCCATTCACCGCCTCAGCTGCCCTTGTGCTGTTACTGATGGTCTATGCGAGCATCGTCTTGAAAGAACCAGTGCGCAGAGGCGAAGCTGTTAAGCGCAAGCTGTTGCCAAAAGGTGCCAGCACGCTTTGGCATTACCGCATCCGCTATTTATTCCTGTTCTCTTTCATGGTGACGTTTTTGCTCGCAGGTTTGGAATCGACATTCCAATTGTTCCAGATTGACCAAATCGAAATCACCCCGCTCCAGCTCGGCTATTTGTTCATGGCCTCAGGATTTGTGGACGCTGCGATCCAAGGCGGCGTAGTCCGGCGCGTGAAAAATGGGACGGAAACGCAGTGGATTATCGGTGCACAGATCGTCACCGCTTTAGGGTTAGTGCTATTGCCATTTACGACTAGCCTGGTATTTGCCGGTGTCGCACTCAGCATCTTTACTGCCGGAAACGCCCTCGCGCGCACTGTGCTCGTCTCACTTACGTCTAAAGAAGCGGGCGGCAAATACGGGACAGCAGCCGGTATGACTTATTCGATGGACAATCTCGGACGCATTATAGGCCCGCTGTTTTTCACTTGGCTGCTCACGATGCAATCCGGCGCGATTTATTATCTTTCCGGCGCGCTAGCCATTTTTAGCATCATTTTGATCATTTTGTTTAAAGCTTCCAAAAAATCGCTGCGCTATACAGAACAGCAACAAGCGGGCCAGACCCCGGCATAGAAATCCCCAGACAGCTCGGCTGTCCGGGGATTTTTTTCATAGATACAATAACGCAATCCAAGCGATGTGCAGCGACAATATGCCAACATATATGAAATTGGCGGCCAATAGGAAATAGCGCCAGAGCCGGGAGTTGAGCCGCACGAGCGGGGTGAAGAGGAATGCGGCAAGGCAGGCGGATAACAATAGCTTAACCGAAAAGATCGCAAGCGGCGGCAAGCCGCTGAGCAAGGGATTCGCTTCCTCGATCGCTCCCGCCAACAGCCCCCAATAAGTTAAAAAACCATCCGCTAAATTCAATACGACCAATGTCCAGATCGGTTTCTTTAGCGGCGTTCTCAATTGCTCGGACATGTCACGCACCGCTCCTCCCTGTAAATTAATTTTTTTATGGATAAAAAAGACATTCGATCAATTGGACTGATCGAATGCCTGAAAATGCTTAATATGGCGTACCTCCATTGATGTGGAGTACTTGTCCTGTAACATAGGATGAGTCGTCTGAAGCCAAATAGACATATCCCGGGGCCAGTTCATCCGGTTGCCCTGGCCGCCCGAGCGGGGTGCCGCTTCCGAATCCTTCGACCTCTTCCGCTGGGAAGGAAGCCGGGATGAGCGGTGTCCATATCGGGCCGGGGGCGACTCCGTTAACCCGGATGCCTTCTTTTGCGAGCGATCCGGACAAAGCGCGGGTGAATGCCAGGATTGCACCTTTTGTAGACGAATAATCAATTAAGCTTGGCTCGCCGCGGAATGCGGTAATCGACGTCGTATTGATGATCGATGCACCAGGCTTCAAATGGTCCAGTGCCGCTTTTGTCAGGTGGAACATGCTGAAGACATTGGTACGGAATGTTTTCTCTAGTTGCTCTGCTGTGATGTCCTTTAGCGACTCCTGTACATGTTGCTCTGCGGCGTTGTTGACCAGCACATCGAGTTTCCCGAATTTCTCGATCACTTGAGAAATGACTTGTTTGCAAAATGCTTCGTCGCCGATGTCTCCAGCGATGAGCAGGCATTTGCGTCCCTCTTTTTCGACAAGCTGTTTCGTTTCCTCGGCATCTTCGTGTTCATCCAAATAGGAAATTGCTACATCTGCCCCTTCTTTTGCAAAAGCGACGGCAATGGCGCGGCCGATTCCGCTGTCGCCGCCGGTTATGAGTGCGGCTTTGCCAGGCAAACGCTGCGAGGCGCCCGCCAGATTTCCTTGGAAATCCGGGTGCGGTTTCATTTCATTCTCAAATCCAGGCTGGCGCTCCTGATGCTGCGCCGGCACTTTTTCCACTTTGTCTTTCATCGTGCATCTCCACCTTTCTCGAGTTTTATATCTCCTCCGCTTTTCCCTTTCCGCGTTCTCCTAAAACATGGAACTTCCAGGACGCAAAAAAACAGCCGACTACTGGAAATAAGGCGGCTGTTGCAGATTCAGGACAAAACTTTATCAAATGGCTTTTCCGCAAGCTCGGGATAAGCTTCGCGGATAATGGCCGGGCGCATGCTGTAAGCCGTCAAGATTAAGAGGCATAGGCTGCAAGCCCATAACACATATTGCGCCGGCACCAAGTCATAGAGCAAGCCAAACAGCAAATAGCCAAGCGGCATCATGGCCATCGCCATCGATTCCAGGATTCCGAAGACGCGGCCGCGGTATTCTTCGTCGACGTCTTTTTGCATCATGACCCCGATTGGCGTGTTGACGAAGACATTGGAGATGCCGAACGCCAGCATCAAGACGAGCAAGTAAATGACATTGCCCCAATAGGACAATCCGGCAATAAGCGGCAAGGAGACCGCCGCAAGCAACAGCGACATGACGATGATGGCACGCTTGGAAAATTGCAGCGGGAATTTGACTTCCTTGCGCACCGAGAAATAAATCGACGCCAGTAGCATGCCGAGTGCGATCATCGCTTCAATGAAACCGAAATGCGTCGCTTGCACTTGCAGTTGCTGGACGGCGATGAACGGCAAGCCGATCATCAAAGCAGAGAAGAAGAAATTCAAGCCAATAGCCGTTGTGACAATGACGGTGATGACACGGTTCTTCCTTAAGTAGGCAGCGCCTTCTTTCATGCCTTGCCAAACGCCTTGCTTATCTTCTGCAATTTCCGTCTCGCCGCGTCTCGTATAGAGCCGGAAGTTCATCGTCGCCTCAAGTGCCGCGGCAAGCGCATAGGCGATCACTTGAATGAACAAGAAGACGTTCATCGACACGAAGCCGAACAGCATGCCGCCGATGACCGGACCGCCGATTGTCGCGATGGCGAGTGCCGATTGGTTATAGCTCATCGCCTTTTGGATGCGGTCTGGGTCAATCAAATTGGCAATGGAAGATGAAAAGGCGACACTTGTAAACATGGAACTGACGGAAATCAACGCAGTCGCCGTGTAAATCGCTGTCAGCGACAAGCCGTTCGACATACTGTAGAGCAATAGCCCGCCAACCGACAATACGCTCGCTGATTGGGACAAGAGCACGACCGCTTTTTTCGGGTAATTGTCCGCGACATAACCGGCAAACGGAGCAAACAAGGTACGGGGCAGAATGCTGCAGATTAAATTGACGGCGAAACTGGCGGCGGAACCGGTCAAAGCCAGGACGTAGAGGCTGATGCCGAATGCGTAAACCGAACTGCCGAAAGTGGAAATCAGTTTGCTGATGGTGAACGTATACAGATGGTACGTAGCCTGTTTGATTTTACCCGCTTCGTTCATGTTACTCGCTCCCTTTTCAAAAAGTTTAATTTAATTAAACAAAACATATCACGCTTTTATTCGCATTACAAGAAAAAGTTTAATATAATTAAACTATATTCTTAATTCATTTCCTGCACGGGGCATCGGGCTGGTTTACAATGAAAGTGAAAATCACATTTTCAAAAGAATCGGCGCATGCATGAAAGCATGGCGCCACTAAATATACGAAAAAAGCAGGTGAGTTTATGGCATCTTTGGGAGAACGGATTAAACAGATACGAAAACAGCAGGGCCTGACTTTGCAGGCACTTGCCGGCGAAGAACTATCGAAAGGCATGCTCAGTTTGATTGAAAACAATAAAGCAAATCCATCCATGGAGAGCCTTTCGTATATTGCCGAGCGGCTCGGGATCGAGCGCAATGAATTGCTTCAGGAAATGCCGACCGCGGAGCTGCGCGCGTTGCTGGATGAAATTGAAGAAAAGCGCCGAAACGTTTCGGGCACAAGCGATGAGATGATCTCAGGCTATGAGGAAATTGCAGAACGCATCCATCCTTACGTAGAGAAATTGCCGTTCCGCTACGAATCGGCTCGGCTGCTCGAGATCTATAGCCGCTGCTGCTATCAAACGAAACGCTATGAGTGGAAACCGGCGTTCGACCGGGCGGAAGCAATTTATGAACAATTGCATTTGATTAATTCTGTCGCCGACCTTCATATGTTCCGAGCACTGATGAAGTTCACTGACCACCAGTACGCAGAAGCTTTGGCATCGCTGCAAGCATCGCGGAAAACCATTGAAGAACAGACCGGTGTTTTGGATCCGCTGAAAAAACTGGATTTCGATTATTACGAGTCAATTCTCTACTCCGCGACAGGCGATCAAAAAAATGCCCGCCGGATGATGGAAGAGGCGATCGACTATTCCAGGAAACAGCAGATTTTCTACCAGATCAATGCGCTTTACCGGCTTGCCGGTTTTGAAGCGCTTCTCGCGGGAGATCTGGAACGCAAAGATTATTATGTGGGGAAACTTAAACTTTTCGCGGAATTTTCGGATGATCCGGAAATCAACGCCTACGCCAACGCCATCGAAATCCACTACTTGAATTCATTCACCCACGAATACGAAAAAGCAGACCGATTGCTCGAAGAGACACGCAATCTGCTGGATGAAGAGGATTTTTATTTCCTCGAAAAAGGCAAGGCACTTTTCGGCATGGGGCGGATCGAGGAAGCGCTAGATTGTTTCAAGCAACACCGCATGAACAGTTTCATCCACCACCCGTATGATTTATCGATGCATTATGAGAAAGAAGCCTATATGGCGCTCATCTACGAACAGATGGGAAATCATGAACAAGCAAAAGTCTATGCGCAACAAGCAAAAGAACTGATCGAGCCGATGCCGGACCTTCCATATAAGCAATTCATCTTGAAGACGTACAGAAAGATTTTCGGCGAGTCGGATTGATAATCAGTATCCGCATAAAAATGACCGAAAAGATAAGATCAAACTAAGTGAGAGCTTATCTTTTCGAAGTAATGCTCTGTATTATTAAGAAAAACATTCAAGAACAAACGCGTCTTCAAATACTGAGACAGGGCTTTGATTGTAGAATGTAGAAAAGGCAGGAGACCCGGGTCTCCTGCCTTCTTCTTATTTAATTTCTTCGAAAGCTTCTTCAATGTCATATAAGCTGATGTCGAGATCCGGGGTTTCCCCGATCGTAAGTTTCGCGAGCTGCATGCCGAGATAAGGCCCTGCCGTGAGCCCTGATGCGCCGAGTGCGTTGGCCGCAAACAGCTTCTCTTGTCCCGGCACTTGCCCGATAAACGGCAAGGCACTCAATGTCGCCGGGCGGAATCCGGTCGCGGCTCCCGTGAATTCAGCCGATGCTAGACCAGGAGCGACGTCCAAGGTTTTCTCCAGGATATGAAAAATGCCGCCAGCGGTAAGTTTTTCGTCAAAGCCGGCATCGTTCTCATGCGTCGCACCCGCAACGATGCGTCCGTCCTCAAACGGCACGATGTATTGCCCGAATGGCACCATCGCAACCGGCCAGTCGCCTGTTCCCGTGTCGCCAGATTGCAAATGCAAAATCTGCGCTTTTTGCGGAACGACTTTCAACTGAAGCCCGAGCGGTGTGAACAGTTCCGCCGCCCAAGCGCCCCCGGCAGAGATGATGCGATCTGCACTCATCTGTTCTCCGTTCACTTCGACGCCTATCGCTTGATCAGCTTCTATTAGCAGCTGGGCGTCGCCTTGGATGAACCTTGCACCTAAGCTCTTGGCGGAACGGATAAGCGCATCACGGATGGCGCCGCCGTCAACGCGCGCTGCCCCGCTGACATACAAAGAACCATAGCGATCGCCCGCATACGGGAACCTGGCTTTCGTTTGTTCGGGCGTCAGCCGTTCGAGTTCGCCCATCTCAGGAGATCCCGCTTGGCGTTCGCGCGCTTTTTGTTCCATCTTGTCGAGTTTCGATTCTTCGTGGATGCTGACGATACCCACTTGCTTATAACCAGTTTCTTTCTCCCCCAGCGCTTCAAGTTCTTCGATGAGCACCGGGTAATAAGCAGCGCCGTTTGAAGCGAGACGGTACCAGGCCTGGTTGCGCCTTTGGGAGATCCACGGGCAGACGATGCCTGCTGCCGCGCCTGTCGCCTGGCCGCGGTCCGCCCGGTCGATCAATGTGACGCTATTCCCCGCTTTTGCTGCGTAGTACGCTGCGCTTGCCCCGACGATGCCGGAGCCGATGATAATGATCGATTTCATTTTTTGCACCTTGCTTCCTTGACAATGTTCTTTCCATTCTACCGAATCGCGGCAAGAGACTCAAATTGAGCCGGGCTGGATTGGAATTTTTCATTTCGGGTAAAACAATCATATGACGAATATTCAATGAACGAATCTGAAGGAGGAATCAATGTTTATGGAACGCAGCACTGAAACTGAGGCCATCATGCCGATAACATCGATCCGCAGCGGCTCGGGCATCGAAATCGCTCCGGATACGTATTGCTACACGACAAAGATCTCCAATGTTTTTCTAATCGGAAATCCTTCCATCAGCCCGCGCTGGGTATTGGTGGACGCTGGCATGCCACATTCTGCCGATAAGATTTTAAAGGAAGCCGAAAAGCGATTTGGCCCTGATCAGCAATTACAGTCAATTTTACTGACGCATGGCCATTTCGACCATGTCGGCGCACTCATCGATATTCTGGAAAAGCACCCGGTCCCTGTCTATGCACATCCCGAAGAATTTCCGTACTTGATCGGAAAAGAAGATTATCCAGAGCCCGATTCCACTGTAGAAGGCGGAATGGTCGCGAAAATGTCCAAGACTTTCCCGGTAAAAGCTATCGATATTTCTGAGCACTTGGTCGAGCTTCCGGCAGACGGCAGCATCCCTGATTTGCCGAATTGGCGCTGGATCCATACACCCGGCCATACGAAAGGCCATGTGTCGTTCTTCAAGGACGTCGGCCGCGTATTGATTGCAGGAGATGCCTTCGTCACCGTCAAGCAGGATTCACTTTATAAAGTGATGCGCCAGAAAAAAGAAGTGCACGGCCCGCCCGTTTATTTAACGACCGATTGGCGTGCTGCCTGGGAATCGGTGTCTAAACTTGTGGACTTGAAACCTTCTTTTGCTGCCACTGGGCACGGCAAGCCAATGAAAGGTTCTGTCTTGGCTAAAGGCCTCGTCGAGCTGGTGGATCATTTCCCTGAAATCGCCGTTCCGTCTCACGGCAAGTTTGTCCATACGAAATGAACGGTCAAAAGAGCGCTTTCATGGGCGCTCTTTTTTTAACGCCAATAAAAATTTTGGAACTTTTCAGAAATCCTGTTTAGCCTTTCCTAAATATGGGTATATATAATATGCACTCCCGCCTTTTTTTCAGGGAGGAACTAACGAACGGAGATGAACGACAATGACCAAACAAGTGCTTTTTGTATCAGACCATGGCGATCCTTTGGCAAAGCTCGGCGGTAAACAAGCAGGCGGCCAAAACAATTACGTCAAGCAACTGGCACTCGCTCTTGAAACTAGAGGGTGGCAGGTGGATGTCGTGACCCATTGGTGCGATGAAAATGCCCCACAAATCGAACATTTCGGCGAACGCTGCCGCGTGATCCGTGTAGAAGCGGGCTTTAAAGGATTTGTGTCAAAAAACGAAATGTATTCCATGCTCCCGGCATTTTATGAAGAAATGAAACAGCTGTTGCCGCTATCAACTTATGATATCGTCCACACTCATTATTGGCTTTCGGGATTGATTGGCAAGAAGCTCAAAGAAGAATTCGGGCTGCCTTATATCCATACATCCCATTCTCTCGGATGGGCGAAAGAAGAAGCGACCGGCACGCATGACGCACGGCGCGAAAAAGCAGAAGAAACCGTACTTGCCCACAGCGACCATATCTTAGCGACGACAAATACAGAAAAACAAGTGATCAAAGAGAACGTTTCCGCCGCTTCTCCCATCTCAGTAATCCCCATCGGAGTCGACGAGGCATTCCGTGTCCGCGGCAGCCGACACCATATCCGGAAAAAATTCGGCTACGCAGATCCCCTCTTCGTTTTCGCAGGCCGCCTAGAAGCAACGAAAGGCATCTTCACTTTATTGAAAGCTTTCAAGCTTCTTGCAGAAAAAAGCGGAAACCGCTACATGCCTGAATTGGTGATTGCCGGTGGTGAACCGGATGCCATTGATGCGGAAACCGGATTGCCGAAAGACCCAGAGCTGCGTAAAGCGGTGCGCGGCATCGAACAGCATGTCCGTTTTGTCGGACCGAAAAACCAAGAGCAATTGGCGTTGTTATTCAATTCAGCTACCGCTACCATCGTCCCGAGTTTCTACGAATCGTTCGGCATGGTTGCAGCTGAAGCACAAGCCTGCGGCAGCCCTGTTATTGCCTCAAAAGTCGGCGGATTGAAAAACGTCGTCGAAGACGGTGTCAGCGGTTTGCTTGTAGAATCGCAAAATGAGATCGACCTGGCAATTGCTATGGAAGTACTTTCCGTCAACTCGCTACTGGTTGAACGCCTTAGCCGCCAAGCCGTGCGCATCGCCCGCAAAGATTTCAACTGGGTGAGCATTTCAAAAAGAATAAATACATTGTATGAGGTGATTATCCGTGAACGGAGCAACACACTTGCTAGCGACCGACCTGGACGGAACCTTAGTCGGTGATAGAGCCGGATTGAAGGAATTGCTGGATTTTTATGAACAGCAGTCCTACGAAGTCGGCTTGATCTATATTACCGGCCGCCATCTCGCCTCGGCACGCCAGCTGATTGCGGATGAAGGGCTCCCGATTCCAAAAGCGCTGGTCACCGACGTTGGGACCGAAATCTATATAGGTAATGGGTTTTCTAAAGATGAACATTGGGAAGCCCATTTGATGGACGATTGGGCACCTGAACAAATCGAAGCGCTAGCGAAAACAATCGACGGTTTGGCTCCGCAGGATTTGCCTGTAACAAGCCGGCGTTCTTACCATGTCACGGATGTCCAAGCAGTCGAACAATTCCGCAACTTGCTTGAAGCAGAAAAAGTGCCCCATAAGCTGATCTTCAGCGGCGGCAAGGATTTGGATATTCTGCCTCCGAATAGCGGAAAAGGCCAGGCGCTCCGCTATTTATTGGAACGCCATGGCATTTCAGATGCTAAACTATTGGTCGCGGGTGATTCCGGAAACGACTTGGAAATGCTGACACTCGGTTTCCCTTCCGTTATCGTAGGAAACGCCCAGCCCGAACTCAAAACCCACGAAGAGCATCCGCTCATTTTCCGCGCGAATCGTCATTGCGCTGGTGGAATTTATGAAGCGTGGAAGCATTTTCATGTAGACTGAACCCTTTGGAGAACTTGTTTCTTCCAAAGGGTTTTCTAATGGCGCTATGGGTAATCATTTGTTTTTTCAGCCATTTCGTTTATATTTAGAAGGAAGACATTTTACGAATCAAGTGGGCAAGACCCATACATAAGCACGTTCAAAATCCACATAAAGGAGGACTGAAGATGAGCAAAGTCGCCAATCTGCAAAAAGAATCACTCGCGATGCTGAAACAAACGAGCCGTACCTTTTTCATTCCAATCAGCTTTTTGGATCCTGTCCTGAAAAAAACCGTTGGCTCCGCCTATTTGTGCATGCGTGCAATTGATGAAATTGAAGATCATCCCGAGCTTCCAGCTGAAGTGAAAGCGTCTCTTCTGCGCTCCATCCAACATATGCTCGAAACGAATATTGACGAAACGGAGTACGCGGCACTTGTCGCCCCGTACGCGGACGATTTGCCATCCGTGACGATGCGGCTTCCCGATTGGGTCGAAGTGTGTCCACCCGAAATCCGCGGAAAAGTGCTCGAGTCGACGGCCATCATGGCTGGCGGTATGGCCAAATGGGTCGAAAAAGATTGGGTCATCCATACGCGCGAAGACCTGGACGATTACACTTATTATGTCGCAGGGCTCGTCGGCGTCATGCTTTCCGATCTTTGGAGATGGCATGACGGCACCGAAACCGACACAGAACTTGCCATAGGATTCGGCCGTGGATTGCAGGCTGTCAATATGCTGCGCAATTACGATGAAGATTACGAACGCGGCGTCACGTTCGTGCCGGACGGCTGGACGCGCGACGATATGTTCAGCTATGCGCGCGAAAACCTGTCGCAAGCCGATCAATATGTGAGATCTATTAAAAACAAACGCATCCTTATGTTCTGTAAAGTGCCGCTCGCACTTGCCCACAGCACCTTAAAAGCGCTCAAGTCCGGCAAGGAAAAGATGAGCCGCCAGGAAGTCGAAGGCATCGTCGAACAATTAAAAGAAGAAGAACGCCTCAGCTAAATACAACTGCACTCTTTGAATGAGAGTGCAGTTTTTTATTGCCACAATTTCAGAATCCAGTTAATTACATAAAAATCAATTAATAGTAAATACTATCCAACTGGCTCTTCCTTTCTTTCAGTTGCACAACTAGACTATACTAGAGTCAATAAACAATTATCCATAAAGGAGAATGGTCATGACCGTCACCATTATCAGTGTGTTGACTGCGGCAATCTTCATCTTGAATATTTTCTTGGCAGCGGCGCTAGTGTTTCTGGAACGCCGGGACGCTTCCTCCACATGGGCATGGTTATTGGTTCTATTCTTTGTTCCAATTGCCGGGTTCTTCATTTACCTATTGCTCGGCCGTAAACTGCGGCAAAAAAAGCTTTTTAAATGGGAAGAAGGCCGCAAGCGTATTGGGATTGAAAGCCTGATTGCGCATCAAATGAATGAAATCCATGACGGCACGTTCCCGTTCCACGATGTCAGCACAAAAGATTACAGCAATTTGATTTACCTTCATTTGCGTAATAACGGCGCTTTGTTGACGCAAAACAATCATGTGAAAATCTTCAACGACGGCCGGGAAAAGTTTGATGCCTTGATTCGCGATATCGAACAGGCACAAGACCATATCCATATCCAATATTATATCTTCCGGCTGGACCAACTCGGCAACCGCATCATGGACGCTTTGCTCGCCAAAGCGAAAGAAGGCGTGAAAGTACGTCTGTTATATGATGACATGGGCTCCCGCAGTTTAAGCAAGCGCCACTTCAAGGAATTCACGGCAGCTGGCGGCGAAGTGGAAACTTTCTTTCCTTCCATCATGCCGATCATCAACCCACGGCTGAACTACCGGAACCACCGCAAAATCGTCGTCATTGACGGAAAAATCGGCTATATCGGCGGCTTTAACGTCGGCGAGGAGTACCTCGGACTTAACCGCCGCTTCGGCTATTGGCGCGATACGCATCTGCGGCTAGAAGGCAATGCGCTGTACCCTCTTCAAACCCGCTTTATCCTCGACTGGAACCAAGCTTCTGCGCGGCATGACATTGAATACGATGAAGCCTACTTCCCTCCACAACCTGAAGAAGGATCGACTTCGATGCAAATCGTCTCCAGCGGCCCGGATGAGGAATGGGAACAGATTAAAGACGGCTATTTAAAGCTGATTCATCTGGCGCGTGAATATATTTATATCCAGACGCCGTATTTCATTCCGGATGCGAGTTTCTATGATGCGCTTCGGATTGCGGCGCTGTCTGGAATCGATGTGCGCATCATGATCCCAAACAAGCCGGACCATCCCTTCGTCTATTGGGCGACGTATTCTTATGCCGGCCAGATGTTGCGAGCCGGAGCCCGTGTGTTCATTTACGATAACGGGTTCCTGCATACGAAAATGATTGTTATTGACGACGAAGCGTCTACGGTCGGAACAGCGAATATCGATGTCCGCAGCTTCAAGTTGAATTTTGAAGTGAATGCATTCATATATGATGAGAAGGTGTCGATGGAATTGGCCAACCTGTTCAGACAGGATACGGAATTATCGTCAGAGCTGACTTATGAGATGTATATGGCAAGAACCCGCATGATCAAATCGAAAGAATCCATTGCCCGCCTGTTGGCACCGATTCTTTAATCAAACCAGTGAACGCTCTTTCCATATGGAAGGGCGTTTTTTCATTTGGTGAATTGCTTATATGGTAGATTCTTTTCATCGGAAAATGATAGAGAAAATGTATGGAGGTAGAGATTACGCTCCAAGGAGGACGCTTGGGGCTCGCAGGATGCGAGTCATGCAGCTGATGCGACAGGACGTCGCGCTTTCAGCTGCCCGAGGGGTGGGGCGGGTGTTGAGCCAATGTGCTGCAAAGGACGCAGCACATTTGTCTCGCCAGCCCGCGCAGTCCCCCAGGCGTCGCCTCCCTTCCGCTTCATTTCTAGTTTTAGAGAGGAAATTAAATTCATCACACAATGAAATAAATATGATCAGTTTGTCCAGACTCATATAGTCAAATTGAATAGTCGCGAAGTACTTCTAAAATCAGCAAGTCTAACTAAGCGTCCCCGCCAGCGGATGAAATTAACTAACTGTGAAACGTCTTCGCACGCAATATCCAATGAAATCTAAAAGCCGAACCGCGCATACGGGCGAGCCGAAGCCATAAGACAAGCGCCCTTCTTGGCTTATAGCGGGAGGCATGCCCAAGGCGGGAGGCGGCTACTTAGAGATACGCGCAATAACGAACGATACATTTCACTATCAAGCCTAGCTAGGTATCACCTCCAGCGGATGAAACCTGTAATGAATAACAAATCTCGCTTTCATGTCTAACTAGGCTTTCTCTAAACAAAAAAACCGGCCGCTCTCCCTTTCAGGAAAACGGCCGGCTCTATTTATTCGTTGCTTAAATTCCCAAATATTCTTCCAAGGTGATGTTCTGGTTGTAAATCGCAGTAGCGGCTTCTTTTCCGACATAGCGGAAATGCCAGGATTCGTGCATATAGCCGGTGATCTGTTCTTTTCCTTGCGGGTAGCGCAGGATGAACCCGTAATTATGGGCGTTTTTCTTTACCCATTTGCCTCCCGCCGTGTCGCCGAAGGAAGCTGATGCCCAGTGCTGTTCCTGGCCCGCTTCGCCGATATCAAAGGCGAGGCCGGTCTGGTGTTCGGAGAAGCCAGGCCGTGCGCTGTAACGGTCTGCTGCTTCCTGGCCATCTTTGGCAACGTAACCTTCGTATAATTGTTTTTGACGGGCAAATTCGCGGTATGTGCTGAAGGCGACCAGTTGCAGGCCGTCTTTAGCAGCAGCTTGTGCCATCGAGTCAAATGCCGCACGGGCCTCCGCATTTTCGCCCGGTGCATAAGTTTCTGGCAGCGGGTGCTGTTTATTCGCCAGCAAGATGCCGTTCACAACGGTTGGTTCTGATGGCAATTGATCAATCTCCGGATAGACGGTGGCGTCTTTCGGTGCCGGTGCAGGCGCTTCTTCTTTCGGCTGCTCTTCCGGTTGTTCTTCAGGCTGTTCGGTTTCTTCTGTCGCTGCTGTTTCTTCTTTCACTGCCGATTCCTCCTCTGCCGGAGCTTGCTCTTGCTGCTCGGTTTCTGCCGGTTGTTCGGTAAAGGCCTGTGCCAATGCTTTCATGCTTTCTTCTGTATCCCAATTATGCATAGAGAGCCAGACTGCGGCAATTGCTGCCCAGATTGCTGTCATTGCGATCACCATCCATTTTATATAAAATTTCTTATCGAATTCGTTTTTCTTTTTTGCCGGTTTCATGGGCTGGCCAACTTTCCTATCAATTCCTTTTCCATTCTATCATTTTCTTTCCGGAAATTCCCCTGGCGCGAAAATATTTCGGTATACTTTAATCAGACTTCTGGAAAAGAGTGGAGATTTATTTATGCACAATCAAAAATGGCTATCGTTGAACTTTTTTGCGTTTTTCTTTACATGGGGCGTCTTTTTGCCTTATTGGACCGGCTGGCTGACCAATGAAAAAGGGCTGAGCGTTTCGGCGGCCAGTGTCATCATGGGAACGGGTATGGTCGCGCGGTCGCTATCGACTTTGTTTTTCTTCCCGCTGCTGACGCGGCTGTTCTCGCTGGGGCGCTTGATGCAAATCCTGGCCATTGCCTCGTTTATCGTCATGGCATTCTATATCCCGGCCAATTCCTACACCTTGCTGTTCATCATCACATTTGCTTTCAGCTTTATCTATCCGAATTTATTGCCGGCAATGGAAAGCGGCGCGACCGTCTTGATGCAGACCGACCGCATCCATTACGGCAAAAGCCGGTCCTATGGTTCGCTTGGCTATACGGTCGCTTTATTGATCGTCGGGGCGGCGACAGCCCTCTGGCAGGAAAATGCGATTTTATGGATCATGCTGCTAGGGCTGCTGTTCATGGCGGTCACTCAATCGCTCGCTTCTCCGGTCCCGCTGCAATCGAAGCCGGCACCGCGAACCAAGAAAGGGCCGAGCGCCACAGCGGAGTTGCTAAAATCCAAAGGGTTTTTGACAGTCCTATTGGTTTCCATCCTGCTGCAGGGAGCACATGCGGCGTATTATAATTACGGCTTTATTTACCTTCAGGATATTGGCGTCAATAGTTTTTACATCGGCCTAATCTTGAATGTCGCCGTGATTTTTGAAATTGTCTTTTTTGTTAAAGCCGATACGCTGTTCGAGAAATGGTCGGTGTCGTCGATGTTCCTACTCGCAGGCATTGGCTCGACCGTTCGCTGGATCTTGATTTTCCTGTTCCCATCGGTTTGGGTATTCATTTTGGCGCAGACGCTGCACGCTTTGTCTTTCGGCGTCGCGCATTTTGCCTTTATCCGCTATATCTTCAAAAAGCTCGACCCACTCAATATCCCAGCAGCGCAAGGTATGTACGCCGCACTCGGCATGAGCTTGAGTGTCGCATTGCTGACATTTATTGGCGGCTATCTATACGAAATCTCCCCGGGCTATTCATTCCTCGGGATGGCGGCGTCTTCATTCCCCGCAGTCATCTTGGTACTATTAACGCGCAAACGTTTTGCTTATTAAAAATATTTAAAAATAATGTTCCGACCCCCTTAACGACCGCCACTGCGCCGAATAATTTGGCATAACTGTTAAGGGAGCTGGGAATTTTGAAAGAGATATCAAAGCATGACCTGCTGACCCTCATGAGTCAGTTGGACTTTCTTCTGGAAGAACGCAAAAAAGATAAACACCATCATACAGAAACAGCACAGGCTAATTAGCCTGTGCTGTTTTTTTCATCAGATGAAGATCGTGCCGAGAACGACGAAGAACAAAATGCCGAAAATGATGGCCATGCCTTTCATCCATTTCGCTTCGCGGTCCATGCCGCGCTCTTTCATTTGCTTATAGCGGAACGTGTTCGTTAAGACGAATAGGAGCGTCATAAACAATACGGCAATTTCCATGCTGCCCATAAACAAGAAGACAATCGCTAATATGCTGAGTAGTAAAATCAAGATGCCTTGCAAAACTTTCGGGTTCATCAATACTCTCTCCTAAGAAAAAAGCCGGCAGCTGCGCCGGCTTTTTCGTTTATTTTTTCTCTTCTCTTGCATCTTTTTCTTCGATTACTTCGTTTCCTTCTACCGCTTCCAACGCTTTTTCCGGATGTTCCGAATAGAATTTCCGGCCGATGAACGTTTGGATGATCAACAAGATCCCGCCGACTGCCCAGTAAACAGGCAGTGCAGCCATCGATGTGAACGAGATGAACATGATCATGACCGGAGACAGGTAGATGAAAAATTTCATCTGCTTCTGCTGTTGTTCCGGCATGGTCCATAGCGAAACTTTCGCCTGGAAGAAGTACACCGCACCGGCGATCAAAGTCATCGCAATATCCGGGGATCCAAGACTGAACCACAGGAATTCATGCGAGCGCACATCCGGCGAATAGAGAATGGCAAAATACAAGCCCATGATGATCGGCATCTGGATGACGACCGGCAAGCAGCCCATATTGAGCGGGTTGACGTCATGCTTCTTGTAGAGCCCCATCATTTCCTGCTGGAGCTTCATTTGCTCTTCTTTATCCTTCGTTTCTTTCAAGCGCTTCTGGATGTCTTCCATTTCCGGACGCATCTTATCCATCTTCACTTTCATGCCTTGCTGGCGCTTATAAGTACGCAGCATGAACGGCATCAAGACGAGGCGGATGATAATCGTGATGACCACGATCGCCATCCCGTAGCTTCCGCCGAAGAGGTTCCCTAAATAATCGAGCGAAAAATCAAATGGCGCTACAAAAATCGTGTAGAAAAATCCTTCTTTGTTTTCAACTGCTGAACAGCCGCTCAAGAAAGCGATCGTTGCCGCAAGCATGAGCAGTAATGTAAGTTTCTTTTTCACATTTGTCACCTTCACCTTTTTGGACTACTAAGAAGTATAACGATATGGCCGCAAAAATTCAATGCGCGGTCTGGGGACTAGTTGCTTTTTTCATTTCTTGTGACAAAAATTAGGCATAAGAAAAAGGAGAATTGCTTCTCCTTTACTTGGCATTCGGCAAGGTATAGCGGAAATAAGGAATATGCTGGCTGTCGCGGAATTGCTTCGGCGTCACCGAGGTATATTTTTTGAAGATCCGCGTGAAATAGCTCTGGTTGCAGAAATGGAACTGCTTAGAGATTTCCGAGATCCCTTTATTGGAATGGCGCAAATAATATTGCGATTCTTCCACGCGGCGCACATTCAAGTATTCGACCAATGTGATGCCCGCATGTTCACGGAAAATGCGTGACAAGTGGCTTGTCGAAATATTGAAGTGTTTGGCGATTTCCTCCACCGACAAGTCACGCTCCACTTCGTCATTGATGAAAATGACGACTTTGTTGACGGTTTGGTGGCCGAATGACGGCTGCTTGCGTTCCGAGATGATCGATGTGAAAAATTCGATCAGTTCATCGGCCACATACATAAATTCCGAATCGTTCATATGCTTATCGACCAATTCAACACAAGCCGCATTGAAAGCGAACGCTTTTTTCGGCGGCACGCGCATTTCATACAGTTTACGCGCCATGACGGACGATAAAATGATGTAATAGTTGCGGACCGTGCGGATGATGTCTTTGCCTGCATGAAGAGCCAGCATATCGATCAATTCACGCAAAGTTTCTTTGGCCCGGTCTTTCTCAAGGTTGTGGATTTCGTGCATCAATTGAGTCTCCACTTCAAAAAAACGTTCGAGCCCCTCCAGCTGCGCGACGTTTTCCGTTTCGTTCATAAAGATTCTGGAAATAGTTTCCTGAATGGATGGCGTTTCAAGTATATTCATCTTCTCCCCGGCTTTCTATGTAAAAAATTTAACGAACTTATTCATTTAAGGAACTGCTTGAATAAATAATAATAATAGCGTTTTACAGATAAATTTACAAGTTTTTAAGTAAATTGAGCTAATTTACTTTTCAAACATATGACATCAGTAACAGTTAAAACCAATTATACACTTAACTGTACGTTTCAGCGACGAAAAAGTTCCAATTTCCAATGTTTTTACAAAAAATTCAAAACAGGCCGTCGATGATACCCGGCCTGCTGTGTGTTATTTATATCCGATTGGTTTTGCTGCTGCAGCTATCAGTCCGTTTCCCCAGGAACAACCGCACGGATATGGCGCGGCATGATTTCGATATCAAATGGTGTGGTGCTGCCTTCGTCGCCATCGATATTGCATGACAGCGGCTCACTCGTTCGGATCGAGACCCGCGTCGTGTGAATGGCTTCCACTGCCGGGTCTTCTTCGAATTTGCCGCGCACCAACGCAGTCGCCATTCGGACAAACGCTGGAAGTGCAGCGTTTTCTACGATATATAAATGGAGCAGGCCGTCATCGGTCAAGGCTTCCGGTGCCAGTTTTTCAAAACCGCCCACCGAATTGGTCAAGGCCACAAGGACAAGTTTTGCCTCCCCTTCCCAAGTGCCGTGGTCATGCTCGATGACGAATGTCGTGACTTCATCGGAAGCGACCGCTTTGACGCCTTCGACAAAATAAGCGAATGCACCTAGCTTGGTTTTCTGTTCTGGTTCCACTTCATAGGTCGATTCGGCAATTTCACCAATTGCCAGGATGTTCATGAAGTATTGATCGCCCACTTTTCCGATGTCCACGCGTTTTTCACGCCCCGTTTTCAAGCCTTCAATCGCTTCTTCCGGATTCAGCGAAATGCCGAGCGCGCGCGCAAAGTCATTTACTGTGCCTAGGGGGACCAGGCCAAAAAGCGGTTCATGCTGTTTTTCCGCCAACCCCGATACCGCTTCGTTGATTGTCCCGTCGCCACCCATCGCCACGACAAGATCATAGTGTTTTTCACAGGCTTCCTCGGCAAAATGCGTGGCATCTCCCGGTCCTGTCGTTTCACGCGTATCGGCTTCGTAGCCCATTTCCGTTAATGTCTTTTCCGCAAAATCTTTATAATCCGCTGCTTTTTCCTTCCCTGAGGAAGGGTTCCATATGAACATCGCTTTTTTCATCTTTTTCCCTCCGGTGCTATAATAAGGTCATGTGTTTCAATACCCTAAATAACGCGGAATGTAATCCACCTTACCGCATTTATTTCTTCTCACTCAGGCGCTTGCCGCCTGTGCCGGCCACATTCACGATTGACCCGCGGAACTTAGCTGAGCCGCACATCATTACACTTAAAAGGAAGTTGGGGAACCGCTTGCGCTTTTTCATTTATCTTATCATCTTCTTCGCGTTTTTCGATTTGTTTGCCCAATTGCCCATAATCAGCCCTTTTGCTATTTCACTCGGGGCTAGCCCATTTTTAGCGGGTCTTGCGGTCGGAATGTATTCATTGTCGAACACATTCGGCAATATCATCTCAGGGATTTTCTCCGACCGCAAAGGGCCTTTTGCCATATTGCTGACAGGCCTTGTTTCGACAAGTGCAGCGCTGTTCATCTACGCTTGGGCGGATGGCCCTTACAGTCTCCTTGCAATCCGCTTTCTACACGGCTTAGCGGCGGGATTGACGGTGCCGGCCGCATTCACTTATTTGGCGAATCGCACTGACCATAGCCGACGCGGCAAAAATGCGGCGCTTTCCGGCGCCTTCGTCGGCCTCGCGGCAATCATTGGTCCTGCTTACGGAGCGATTTATACGAGTCGCGGCAGCGTCCCGGAAACCATGGCCGTGACCGGCACCTTGATCGGACTGCTCACGGTTGCTGCGTTCTTTTTATTGCGGACGCATCAAGTGAACAAGCAAACGGACAGTTCATCGGCTAAACGCCAAGCTTTCCAATGGAACGCTGGGCTTTGGCGTTCGTTTTCAGGCGCGTTTTTCTTAATGTTCTCTCAAGGCGTGCTTGCTTATATGCTGCCGCTGAAAGTGGAAGCACTCGGATTCTCTACACAGCTGAGCGGCTTATTGCTAAGCGCATTCGGTTTGTCGGCCATCCTGGTCTTCCTATTGCCGATTAATCGGCTGTTTGATGCCGTCCGCCCGATCATCACCTTGATCACTGGCTTCGCGGTCATGGGCACTTCGCTGTTTGCACTCGCCAATATCTCATCCGAACCACTGCTGTATGCGGCGATGTGTACGTACGGATTAGGCTTTGCGCTGTTGTTCCCTTCAATCAATTCCTTATTGATTGATGCGACAGAACCCGCATCAAGAGGACGTGCTTACGGATATTTTTATGCCTTTTTCTCCATCGGTGTGGTCGCCGGGTCCGGAGTCACAGGGGCTTTGGCACTCGCTGCAGACGGCGGTTTCCTATTCAGCGGCTCGCTCTTGCTGTCAATCGCTTTGGCCAATTGGCTGACGCTCGAACGCTGATTTTCTTGGCACCGAAAAAGACCGCCTTGGCACTTATGCCAAGGCGGTCTTTTTGAAGTTTATAATTTGTCGGTATTCAGGCGCGGTTCGGATGAAACCGAATCGGTGTTTTCCGATTTCTCTTCGCTTTCATCGTTCGAAGAAAGCTTTACATCGTCCTTGCCTTGCTTCTGCTCTTTTTCATTGTAATACTGAACAGTTGCTTGCGTACCGCCCTCTGCCGTCATCTTGTTTTCTTGCAGGTCGGTCTTGTCTAAGCCTTCGCTCTTTTGGTCTTGCTGGTTTTTGTTCTGATCCAAGTTTTGAGATTCCATGTATTCATTCACCTTCGCTTTCACGTCATTAAATGCAACAGTTGCTTTCTCGCGGTTTTCCGGTTTTTTGAAATATGCATATGCACCGGCTGCCAGTCCTGCCAAAAGCAGACCTCTGCCGCCACCTTTTTTCCTAGCCATTTGCAGCACTCCTTTTACTTTTCTAGTTAACACTTGTTTACCCTAATCGTCTAAAGCTAATCATCCATTATCCAGCTGTTTCGGTTGCAGATCGCTTCATGTCGATATGCGGAATGCCGTCCTCGTCGTAAACTTCCGAAATCGCTTCAAACCCGAATGAGCCATAGAAGTCTTTCAAATACTCTTGTCCTTGCAATTGGATCTCGGGTTCTTTCCATTGTTCATCAATATAACGAATCGAACGTTCTAGGAGTTCCTTTGCCAGCCCGCGTCCTCGCGCCTCTTTGCGGACGATGACGCGGCCTATTGATGGCACGTCGTATTTCTTTCCTGCCGGCACTAGACGGGCATAGGCAAGCACCTCGCCGCCTTCTTCATAGACGATATGGGTTGAAACTTCATCCAACCCGTCCAATTCCGGATAAGGGCAATTCTGTTCTACAACAAATACTTCGACACGCAGCTTTAATATATTGTATAATGCTTGTGCTGTGAAGTCGTCAAATTGATAACTTTTCCACGCCATAATCAATCGCCTCCTGTCATTTCATTATTCCACATCAATGGCTATTCAGGCTAGAGTTTGATATGATAGCAAAAATAATTCCAGAGGTGATTGCATGATTCGCACAGGTACACCGGCAGATATCGAATCTGTACGGGAAATCGCTCACATCAGCTGGAATGATACGTACGAAGGGATCATTCCATCTCCCATACAACAGAAGTTTTTGGAGCAATCCTACTCGACCCCGATGCTAGAAATGCGCATCGAGCGGACCATTTTACTGCTCGCTGAACATGACGGGCAGGCTGTAGGCTTTGCGAACTTCACAAAAGTCGATGAAGACGGCGATGCCGAATTGATCGCCATGTACATGAAGCCCGAGCACCAGCGTTCAGGCTTCGGCAAGAAATTGCTTTCAGACGGTTTGTCGCGCTTAAAAGGCGGGCAGCAATTATTCGTCTATGTTGAAAGCGAAAACCAGAAAGGCCGCCAGTTTTACGAAGCGAACGGCTTCCTGTTGCTTGAAGAATTTGAGGAATTGTTTGAAGGACATCCCTTGCAAACAGCCAAATATGTCTTTGACCTTTCAGGGCAAGCGCAATAAATCAACCACATAAAACCCCCTCGAATCCATTTCGAGGGGGTTTTTATTATTACATCTGAAACTTTCTTTTCTTATAACGGACGGTACGGCGTGTCGTCTTCACGCGTCACCGCATCGGTTCTTGGGGCTGGTTCGTTGCTGCGGCCCATCAATTCGTCTTCACGGAGCGGCGGCTTGCGCACGAAGCACATGATCGCAGCGATGTAGAAGAGAATCGATGTCAGCGACAAGATCCCAGCAAAGATCCCGGCAAGGATGAAGAAAATGCCTGCCGTATTTGCTTTATCAAATGATTTCAATTTCGTGATGGCCAAAATGGCGAATACTGTACTGATTGCAAGCAAGATGACTACTACCCAGCCAATGACATCAAATCCTGCGACTACAGCATTAAACGCATCTACTGCCATCTCGGCATCTTGTGGATTCGTGATGTTTGGATCGTTGCGCAGTTCCTCTTCCATTTGCATTTGCATCTGGCTGCCTTCAAAACCGCTCAAGCTAGTGATGACAATAATCGATAGAATGATGCCGATGACATTGAAAATGGAACCGATGATGCCAAGAGCTTTTTCTCCTGTCCTTTTGATGGACCCGTAATTCTCTGGCGCTTGATTCATAAAAAAACCTCCTATTTCTGTTTCGGATACTCCGCTGCAATGGATAGTCCACATTGCGAGCAGCCTCTCCGCTTTCCTTATTATGATTCTACCCTCATACATACGCTTTCATGCCTCTTAAGTTTCGCATTACCTTAATTCCCGCTAAAAAATTAATAAAACTTGTTTAAGTTTTATTAAGCTGGGTATTTTATTACTATCAGCAACAAAAGACAAATTATAAAAGGGGTTCTAAAAAATGGAAAATAAACTAATTTTTAACCAAGCGGATTTCATGTACGGAGTAGGCGGCGCATCCATCCTTACAGCCATCGTGTTCTTCATGACAAGCCTGTAAGAAGGAGTGAGCCTATGTGTCAAACATTCATCAATACATAGAAAAGCAATCCATCCCAAAGAGGAAACGGATTGCTTTTTTGCGTTTTATGACTCGGTTTGGTGAACTACACTTTGACATCATTGTATTCATCAGAACGTTCAAACGCTCCCGCTACATAAGAACAAACCGGCTGCATTTTAAACTGGTTTTCACGCGCATAAGCTGCTGCGTGGTCCACCAATTTTTTGGCAAGCCCTTGATTGCGCAAACTTTCTTCAACATAAGTATATTCCATGACCATCAAATCAGCCATTTGCGTCCACGTAATTTCTGCTTTCACTGTCTCGCCGTCTGTATCGCGAAATGCGAATTCATCATGTCCAAGTTCTGTAAATTTCAATTCCATCAGTCCAATTCCTCCTTATGTTCCACTTTATCTATCCAAGTGAATCGAAACTTCCCGTATCTTAAAATTGCACCGCTAGTCAGAGGTTGATCTTCAAAGGACGGAGTGAGTTTTCGATTTCCTTGCGTCTTGGTTCAAGGAATGGCGGCAAGGCCAGGCCTTCGCCCAGTTCGTCTGCGTTTTCATCCGTCGCAAAGCCAGGCTCATCGGTCGATAACTCAAATAAGATCCCGTTCGGTTCCCTGAAATAAATCGCTTTGAAATAATAGCGATCCACTTCCCCAGATGTTTGAAAACCATTTGCACGCAAATATTCGTTCCATTGATTATACTCTTCATAAGTTTTGACTCGGAACGCTACATGATGGACGCTTCCACGGCCGGGACGCTCCGGCGGAAGGTCTGAGCGTTCCTCTAAATGTATTTCGCCGCCAGGGCCGCCTTCTCCTGTCGTGAAGACGATTATTTCAGGCTGTCCTTCCACTTCAGGCGCATAAGCACCGGCTTTTGAAAACCCAAGAATATCGGTCAGCACCTTGGCTGTGCGCTCCGCTTTCCGTACCGTCAGCCTGACCGGCCCAAGCCCGCGAATGGCGTATGCTTCCGGAACACTCGCTTTGGTCCAAGGTTCGCCGAATGGAATGCCTTCACCATCATCGACGACGAGCATTAAGCGTGATCCTTCAAAGTCCTGGAATTCCAAGGTATCACGCCCAAATCGCTGTGTTTGTTCACCGTATGGGACGCCTAACTCATGGAAACGCTCCACCCAGTAATCAAGCGCTTCGCGTGATGGGATGCGGAAGCCTGTATTGCTGATGGAAGTCACGCCCGGATAGGTCCTGCCCGCCATCGGAATATCAAAATAGGTCATATCAGTTCCCGGCGTCCCTACTGCGTCTGCATAAAACAGATGATAGGAAGACGGATTGTCTTGGTTGACGCTTTTTTTGACGAGGCGCATCCCAAGAATGCGCGTGAAGAAATCATGGTTTTTATCTGCATTGGCTGTAATGGCCGAAACATGGTGAATGCCTGCAACTTGCATGAAAAACACCCTCTCTTTATCTCGAATTCGAGATTGTTATCTTTAGTTTAGCATTCATCCAGCTTTTTCTGCAACACAGCTGTTTGCACTTGAATCTCATACGGATAATAGGTAAAAAAAAAGCCCTGGAAATCATGTTCATGATTTTCCAGGGCAATTCTTAGTTTTCTAAGGCCACATTAGATGGCTTAATTGAACCAGCCACGTACGGTATTGGCTAAGTCGCGGAAAAACTGTTTAACGCTTTCCCAGAATCCTTCGTCATTGACGACAGTACCGATCTTATCCCCGATTGTGTTGCTCAAGTCTTCCAATTCAGTTGACCATTTCGAGAAATCGATATCGAGCTGGCGGATGCGGTCCATCAAGTCAACCAGTAATTGGCGGTCTTCCGGGCTCAATTCGATCTGGAGGCGGCTCAATTGCTCTTCGACAATCTGCTCTACGTCCTCACGAGTTGCCGGGTTCTGTTCAGCGATCTGTTTTTTGATTTCCGTCAGCAATTCGCTGACTTTTTCTTGGTCGACGCCACCTTCAGACAATTCCGTCGCAACGGATAATTCGTCATTGGCGACATCTGTACGTTCAGGGTCGAGCTGTTCACCGTTCACTTCGTAGGCTTTATAAATCCCGACAAGTGCAGAATGGCCAGTTACCGCTTTCGGTGCAGCCACTTCAACGGTCGCATTTTCAATACCGGCCGTCAGCATGGCGTTGGCATACATATCTGTCGTCACTTGTGTGATGTTGTCAGGGGTGGCGATTTCAATGACCAGCCCTTCACCTTCTTCAGTGCGGGTGATTTTGGCAGACGAATACATGCGTGCACGCGCGTCCCCGTCTGTAATGTATGTGACCAGGTCCTGCCCGGTTACTTCTATTTCTTCCACTTCTACTTCACCGGCAACGTCCAGGCTTTCAGCGACTTGCGCTTTTTCATCTGCTGACAAATCGCCTCCATAGACGACGATCGGCAAGCCGAATTTCTCATTTATCCCGACATTCGCGGATGCTGTGCCGGTAAAAGCCAACACAAAAGCAAACGCCAATGCGGCAAGTGTCATTATTTTTTTCATCTTTTTTTGCCCCTTTCTTCAAATATTAGTACGCATTTGAGGCAGAAAGGTTCCTTATCCGAGCAATTTTGTCCAGCCGTCTTCTTGCACGATGCGGCGTTCTTTGTAAAGACGGCCGAGTGCACGTTTGAATGCGGCTTTGCTCATGCCGAACATTTCCATGATTTCATCCGGCGAGGATTTGTCTGTAAACGGCATTTGTCCGCCTGCATTTTCCAAATAGCGCAGAATTTCTTCCGCGTCATCCGATAAGCGTTCTTGTTTGCGCGGCAAAAGAGATCCGTTGAGCGTGCCATCGTCTTTGACATCGATGATACGTACCGTTTTTTCTTCGCCGAGGCGCGGTTCTGCTTCGCGCTCTGATTCATGGACGAAGACACGGTAGTTTTCCGGCACCGACAGCATGAATGAGCCGACTGGCAGCAAGCGGTAAGCGCGTGCTTTCAAATCTTTATTATACATTTCAGCAGGCGCTCGTTCGCAAAGTTCCAGCACCTTTTCTTCCGTTGCCAAGCGTCCGTAAAGATCGCCGTAGCGGTCTGTGCGTAGCGTCATGAAGATATGGTCGCCTTGAACTGGCCATAATTCCTGTACAGGCGGCAAATCAGCCGGCAGGACATAAACTTCGCGTGTCGTGCCGATATCGACGACTGCGCCTTCTCGCGGGGAAATCTTCAATACTTTGGCCCAGCCGTATTCACTTGGCAAAATGTGCGGAATCATCGGCGTGGCGGAGATGCCGCCTTGACGGTTGCGGTATAAGAAAACTTCAATTTCTTCGCCGATTTCTTGTCCTTCTTCAATTTCTGATGCGTTCATCGTTACTTCGTCCCCGGAACCATCCGTTAAGATCCACTGGGACGTGGAACGGTCTTTAATGTGCAATAATGCTTTCAATCCTGGATGCAAAGCCATGCTGCATACCTCCTCTATTTGGGTTCGTTGTTTTTTTGCTCAGAGCTTAAGTTCTTCAATTTTTCGGCTACGCCTTTATCTTCTTCAAGCAATTGGACCAGATCAGCGATGCGGTCGATGGAATTCCAGCTCAAATGATGCTCAATTCCTTCTACGTCGCCGTAGATTTTATCTTCATCCACACCGATCAGCCGCAAAAATTGCTCAAGCAGGTCATGGCGCTGCAGCAAGCGCTTGCCGAGTTTCTGCCCCTTAGGCGTCAGCATCAGCCCCCGGTAGCGTTCATAGATCAAATAGCCGTCCTTATCGAGCTTCTGCACCATCTTCGTTACGGATGACGGCAGCACCGATAGCGCCTCGGCGATATCCGAGACGCGCGCGTACCCTTTTTGCTCTATTAATGAATAAATGATTTCAATATGATCTTCCATACTTGGAGTAGGCAAATTCCGTTCCTCCCTCGCGTCGCTATGTTCAGTTTACTATACTGCCGTCCTCTGAACAACTGAGCATGAGCGCTTACCGTGAGCTTTCCAAAGCGCCGAATAAAGGCAATTTTCCAACATTCGTGAAAATGACCTTGAACAGCTAATGGGAGGTTTAATGGATTTTCGCTCAGGGTAGTGATAGGTATAACACAAAAGATAGATGAAATTGAAAGGCAGGTGGAGAACATGGGACGTATTCTTTGGATTATTTTGGTAGTAATTCTTGCGGTATGGGTGATCGGATTCTTATTAGACGTAGCAGGCGGACTTATTCACATTCTTTTGATCATCGCGGCAATCGTCTTGATCGTTAACTTAGTGACAGGCAGGAAAGGTGTTTAGATAAACACCGGACCCTAAAAACCCCGGGAAAGCAGAGCGATCTGCCTTCCCGGGGTTTTTTCATGCTCTCACTTTCGCATAGACGCACGTGTCGCGGATTTTGCCGTCATGTCTCGACAGGCTGTCTTTGCGCAAAATGCCTTCGAGTTCAAAGCCAAGGCGCTCCGCTACTGCACGGCTCCTGACATTGTCCGGGTCGCAGCGGATTTCAACGCGATTCGCCTGCAACTCTTCGAACGCAAAACGCGTGATGCGCTCTACTGCTTCCGTTACATAGCCTTTTCCTTCAAAACGGCTGTCCACCCAATAACCGATTTCGAATTTACGTACTTCCCAATCGATGCGGTGCAAGCCGCTCGAACCGATGAACTGCCCGCTATTCTTATCAAAGAAATGCAGCCGAAGATCTTTGCGCAACATGAAATCCGTCTCTGCTTGAATCAAATTAGCCGTCATTTCTGCAAGATTGGGCTCGTGTTGCGCAAAAGGCATCCACGGGCGCAATGCTTCTAGCGAATGGCGCACCGCTTCAAAACTAAGCACCGCATCTTCCTTTTTAGGTGCCCGGATCAATAAACGTTCTGATTCGAATGTTTCCGGAAACTCCAGCAACAAGGGATTGAATGGCGGTTCTGCCGGCGCTTTGACCGCATCATCCCACATGACCGGCGTCGTTACGCCCGCTTCCCAGTCTTCGCGGGTCATGCCGTAAGTTACCGCATCATGATAACGGTTTTGTTTCGGCGAGAACCATGCTTGGCGCAAATGCGCTTCCTTCACGAAACCGGTTCGTTCGAATGCTTTACGCATTGCAAAGTTGTCGTGGCGTGTATGGCCTTCTAGGCGGATTTTCTTCTCCGGCAAGGAAAAGACGAAATCGGCGATCATGCGCAGCGCCTTCGGTCCGTATCCTTGTCCGCGGTAGGAATCGGCAATGCGCAAATCAAATAGCGGGATTTCATCCTGCAAGTCGAATATTTTCACCAAGCCCACTTGATCGCCTTCATCGTTTTCGATCCAAAAGGTCTTGACCTGATCCGATTTATAGCCGCCCTCTACGATCGTCTTTTCGATCAAAGCGCGCACCGGGTGTTCATGGCCATGATAAGGCCATGAGTTGGTTGTCATAAACTCGATCAATTTCTCGTGCTCTTCCATGGTCCATTCTGTTAACTTCAAATCGCAACCTCCAAACGCCTCTTACTTCTGGACTTTCACCAAACGCAATGCATTCAAGATGACCAATAGCGTAGCCCCCATATCCGCAAAGATCGCGATCCATAAAGTGAGCCAGCCTGGAATGATCAATAGCAGAGCTAAGATTTTCAGTGCCAGTGCAAAGATGATATTTTCCTTTATTATACGCAAAGTTTTTCGGCTTAGTCGAATGGTATAAGGAAGTTTTTCCAAATCATCCGCCATTAAGGCAATATCAGCTGTCTCAAGAGCTGCATCCGTACCCGCTCCGCCCATCGCAATGCCGATGTCGGATGCCGCGAGTGCGGGTGCGTCGTTGATGCCGTCGCCGACCATTGCTACGCGGCCATACTTCGCCTGCAGCTCTTTAACGGCCGCTAATTTGTCTTCAGGCATCAAGCCGGCGCGAATATCCGTCACGCCGATTTCTTCAGCAATGGCTTTAGCTGTTGCGGGGTGGTCGCCTGTCAACATGATCGTATGGCCGATGCCGATTTCTTTCAATCGCTCAATGATAGCCGGGCTTTCTTCCCGGATGGCATCTGCCACACCGATCACCCCGAACAAATGCTTGCTAGAAAATACCGCCATCGCAGATTTCCCGTCTTCCTGTAAGCGATACGCTGCTGCAGACACAGGAAAGCCATGCTCTTCTGCCCATTTCAAGCTGCCGACTCGGATACGCGTGCCGCCAATTTCAGCGTGCACGCCTTTACCGGTCAAGGATTGGAAGCGCTCGGATGGATACAGTTCAGCGGCTTGTTTCGCAATGGCACGGGCGAGTGGATGCTGAGACAAAGCTTCGACTGATGCCGCCAGCTTGACCACTTCTTCCCGCGTGTAGCCCTCTTCCGGCAGCACATCGGTCATTTCCGGATAGCCTTTCGTCAAAGTGCCGGTTTTGTCGAATGCGACAGCCTGCAGTCGCCCTGTTTCTTCTAAATGGATGCCGCCTTTGACGAGCACCCCTTGTCTTGCCGCGTTGCCGATTGCTGTGACAATTGCGACAGGCGTCGAGACGACGAGCGCGCATGGGCAGCCGACAACAAGCACCGCCAGGCCTTGATACACCCACAGCTCCCAATTCCCTGTGACAAATCCCGGTACAAGCGCGACCAAGAATGCGGCAACAATAATGGCCGGTGTGTAATATTTTGCAAAGCGATCGACGAATTGCTGTGAAGGCGCTTTTTCTGCCTGCGCTTCTTCGACTAAGTGAATGATTTTTGCGATGGTCGTATCTTCCACACGCTTAGTGACGGTTACTTCGAGTGCGCCTTCCGCGTTCATCGTGCCGGCAAACACTTCATCCCCTGGCTGTTTCGCCGCTGGAAGTGATTCTCCGGTAATCGCCGCCTGGTTGACGGAAGATTCCCCGCGCAGCACCGTGCCGTCCATGGCAATCTTTTGCCCAGGCTTGACGATCAATACGTCGCCGATGCGGATGTCTTCCGTTTCCAGTTCAATCAATTCCCCGTCGCGCTGGATCAATGCCCGTGACGGAGCCAAGTCCATGAGCGAACGGATCGATTGGCGTGCTTTGTTCATCGAGAACGATTCCAGTGCTTCGCTGATGGCGAATAAGAATACGACAACCGCGCCCTCACGCCATTCGCCGATAATGACCGCGCCGATAATCGCAATGGTCATCAATGTTTTCATATCAAACTCAAAGCGGCTGAGATTTTTCAAGCCGGTCGCGAACATATGATAGCCGCCAATCAGCATCGATGTGCCAAATAAACCGATCGACCATGGATGCGTTTCGCCAAGTTGAAAAGAAGCGATGATCCCTAAAACGAGAAAGACGAATGAAATCGCTGTTTCAATGGTTTGGCGCCGTTTATAAAACGGTACGTGCGGCACGCGTTGTTTTTCCGGATATACTCGGATGTGGTCGAACGCGCCGGCTTGTTCCAGTGCTTCAATTGATACATTGCCATCAACACGCAGTTTGGAAGCACCGAAATTCAGCTCGACATGTTTCGCTTCCGGCAAATTGCGGATGTTCTGCTCAAACTTTGCCGCACAGCTCGTACACGATAGGTTTTCAAGACGATAGGTTTTGCTCAACCGAAACACCTTCTTTCGCATGTTCATTCGCGATGGTCACGAGCTGTCGCACATGGTCATCCGATAGAGAATAATAAATCTGCTTGCCTTTGCGTTCGGATTTCGCCAAATCCCGCTCGCGCAAATACCGCAGATGATGGGAAGCGGTCGCTGTCGATGAACCGATCACCGCAGCAATGTCACACACGCACATTTCCCGCTCGATTGTCAGCGCATAAGCAATCTTCAAGCGCGTCTCATCCGCCAATGCCTTGAATAATGCGGCGACGCCATCGAGCTCGACCATATGTTGCTGCACCCGGTCCACCGCTTCGGGATGGACTTTTGTAATATCACACATTTCTTTCATCGTGTTCCCGCCTTTCATTCAAACCTTCATTTGATTGATTTTAGTATAAGACTATATCCACAAACAGTCAAATGCTCATTTGAATGAAGAATACAGCCCTCTATTTGTAATTCAGTAAATGCTATACTAGGAAAAACAACGACACCATAGAACAGGAGAGACGAATTATGTACCAGCACATATTGGTCGCCATTGATGGATCTGATCACTCAAAACGCGCCGCACACCATGCGATTCAACTCGTTTCAGACACGCCTGAGGCACAAGCAACCATTATTTGCGCCGTCGATTACGGAAAATCCGAAAAGGAAAGCAATCGTGGGCTAACCAGTGAGCAAATAATCTCCGCTACCCACGAGCACATGGCACCATTCGAAGACCTTTTCCACCAGGCAGGTGTCCGTGTGAAAAGTGTCATTGTACAAGGAGCCCCTGGGCCGGCCATCGTTTCTCATGCGAACGAACATCCATACGACCTGGTCATCATCGGCAGCCGCGGTTTGAATCTTGTACAGGAATTCGTGCTCGGCAGCGTCAGCCATAAAGTGGCAAAGCACGTCAAAGCGCCCGTATTGGTCATCAAATGATGAAGATGTTAAAAGGAAAACGCAATTCCATCGCCGACGTGCCGGGCGTCACCGTCGGCCATGTCACGCTTGATGAAAAGATTAATGAAGAGGAATCGATTTGCACTGGTGTCACCGCAATTCTGCCTCATGCCGGCAATTGGTTCGAACAAAAAGTGCCTGCCGCGTCGTTCGTATTGAATGGCTTTGGCAAAACCGCAGGGCTCGTCCAAGTGGATGAACTTGGCGTGCTCGAATCTCCCATTATGCTAACCAACACGTTCAGCGTGGCAGCGGTGCTGCAAGGAACGATGGACTATATGCTCGCTGAGAATCCAGCTATCGGCGATTCGACCAGTTCATTGAATTTGCTTGTCGGCGAATGCAATGACAGCTATTTGAATTCGATGCGGCGGATGGCGGTCGAACCTATTCATGCCGCCGAGGCGATTCGCACAGCTTCCTCCGACTTTGCGCAAGGGGCTGTCGGTGCGGGCAAAGGAATGATCTGCTACGGCGTCAAAGGCGGCATTGGCTCTTCTTCACGCATTGTAGAATGTGGCCATGAACAGTTCAAAGCCGCCGCACTCGTTTTGACCAATTTCGGGCGCAAAGAAGAAATCGCCATCGCCAATTGGCTGCCGGAAAATACTCCGGAACAGCGCCCCGACGGTTCCGTCATCATCGTCATCGCGACCGATGCACCGCTCGATAGCCGCCAACTGAAACGGCTCGCCAAGCGTGCGGCGATCGGGCTTGGACGAACTGGCACGCATGTACATAACGGCTCAGGGGACATCATCATTGCCTTCTCCACCGCGTATACGATTCCCCACCAGCAGCAATCCCCTTTTACCGATTTGCGGGTATTGCGCGATGACCACGAAGTGATGGCTTCGCTTTTCCAAGGCGTGATCGAATCAACGGAAGAAGCGGTCTATCAATCGCTGTTCCACGCCGAGACCACCGCTGGTCGCATGGGGCGCGTCGTTGAAAAAGGCCTGTTTAAATAAAGACAACACAAAAAAACCGTTCCGCGATCTCTGCGGAACGGTTTTTATATAGAAGCAATGGAATAACCAACAGCAAACAGCAGCAAGCCAGAAACAAGCGTTGCGGAAATATAAAACATGCCTTGTTTCCAATGGCCGTCTTCAAAATCCTTCACACAATCGAGCGCCATCGTCGAGAAGGTTGTGAATGCCCCAAGAAACCCGAAAACCCCTGAAGCTGCCGGCAATTCCGCCCCGAGGCATGCGCCGATAATGAGCGAACCGAAGCTATTGACGAACCAAGTCGCAAGTTTCGGCTGGCGCGCACGATTCTCCACCGCCATATAACAAAAATAACGGGCAACTGCACCAAAAAAGCCAAAGACAGCGATGCTAATCATTTTGCTGCCCCCTTGCGTCCTGCTAACAGCCCTAAAGCTGCCGCCGCAATCGAAGCTGCTGTCATGCCAAGAGCATAAATAATCCCTGTTATTAAGGACGTTTCAAGCAAACCGAACCAATCCGCCGAAAAAGCTGAAAAACTCGTGAACGAACCGATCAGCCCGGTCGAAATAAACAACCTCGCCTCCGCCGAACGCTTTACTAAGCGGGCCGCTGCAATGCCGATGACGAAACTTCCGACAATGTTCACTACCCACAATCCCAGTCCCGCTCCGGCGAATTGAAACACGGCCATGCGGAGAAGCGATCCCGCCATGCCGCCAAACCCTACAGCCAATACATTTTTCATAAAATCCCCCGAAACATTTTCTCCAGTATACCTCATTCAGGGATGAGCGTTAATTCGGCTCCTTCCACATCACCTTCGATGCGGGTTTCGTGAAATTCGCCTTGCGCCCATTTGTCGACTTGGTTATGGAAAAAGTCGGATTTCATATGGCCGCTCAATCCGGGCCCGACAATATGATAGGCTTTCGATAAATCGGCAAGGTCGGCCACAAAACGCCATGAAGCCCCGTGGTCGACATCACCGTTATCATTGAAAGCTGCCGCCTGGACAGTAATATTCGAGCCGCCCACCGGTACTTTTTCTGGATTTAGGAAACGCTCGAGAATCGGCGAGGCTCCGGCGACAGGATGAGGGAAGGTCAATTGATGGTAGTCGCCCCATTCCCAATCTTCCGGATTATCGCCTTGTTCGCTTTCGATATTGGCAAGTGCAATTTCAAGTGAATCCGCCAGCCACTTGCCGGTGCCGCCGTATTCACGCACCCATGCACCCTCGTCGCCTTCAAAAGCATTGCGCAACAAGGCGTCCGTAATATGATTTTTGCCTGACAGCATGTCATAGACGTCGTCAGGAAATTGTTCTTCGAATAAGGTGTCCGGCAATTGGCGCATCCAGGTATGGAACACGAAAGGCGCTGCCTGGCCTGCCCCATCCACCTGATCCCAGTCACGCAGCATGCTGAACAGCCCTTTGTGGTCATCCGTCACTTTTTCGACTTCTGCCATCATGCCTTCAAGAAATTCTGCAGCGTACAGATTTTTCTGGTCCATCTGCAAGGCCATCATGTCTTCAGCTGTTAGTTTATCGCCGCCTTCGAGCACTTCCGCGATGTGCTCATAGCGATAAGGCTGCGCCCAGAAATCCGTAATGTGGTACGGATAGCTGTCATCTATAACTTGGTTATTGGCAGTCGCGATAAACCCGGATTCCGGATTGACTGAACGCGGCAGCTCATCAAATGGCACATAGCCATCCCATCCATATTCAGCAGAATCCCCCGGCACTGGCAATTGCCCGTCGCCTTGCTTGCGTATTGGAATACGCCCGTTCGCCTTGTACGCAATGGTGCCGTCCGTCGATGCGAACACAAAGTTTTGTGCAGGCGCTTGGAAATCTTCCAAAGCTGTTTCAAATTGTTCCCAGTTCTCCGCTTTATTAAAATTCAACACAGCCTGCAGTTCAAGTGTCGGCTCAAGTGCAGTCCATTGCATGGAAAAGACAGCGGAAGGCTCTTCTTCTTCATATAAAACAGGTGACACAATCGGGCCATGGCGCGTCACGAGCACTTCGAAATCAACCGTCTCCCCATCCTTCACCTTGATCGGTTCATTCAACACTTCCGCTTGCTCCCACTGCCCTTCGTAACGGAACTGTGTCGGATCTTCAGGGTTCGGCGTTTCGATATAGAGATCCTGTACATCCGGGCCGACATTTGTCACGCCCCATGCGATTTGTTCGTTATGTCCAAGGATAATTCCCGGAATGCCCGCGAAGATGACGCCGCTGACATTTTGTTCAGGCGACTCCAAATGCATCTGGTACCAAATCGATGGTGTGCTGAGGCCAAGGTGCGGATCATCTGCTAATAGCGGCAGCCCGCTTTCCGTTTTATCCCCCGACACCACCCAATTGTTGCTGCCATTGAACTCAGGCGGAATGACCGACGGGTCGAAAGCACCGGCAACTGAGACCGGCTGTTTTTTATTGGCTGCCAAAATCGCAGGCGCATCTTCTGGGTAGCGGATAAACAATTCGCGTGCTTTGTCTTCCGGGAATTCATTCAACGCCCAATGCTGGACAGCGAGCGAATTCCAATGGCCCCCAAGGTCGTAAGCCATGAACTTGCCGATCGCTAAAGAATCGACGGGCGTCCACGGTTCGGGTTCATAGCCGAGCAGCGCGAATTCATAGCTGAGGCGCCCCTCTTCTTTCGCTTCTTCGATATACGCATTGACGCCTTCTGCGTACCACTCAAGTACTTGTTTTGCTTCCTCTCCGTAACCCGACCAAGACGCTTCGCCGGCACGCCGCAAACTGAAGGTGCGGAAATATTTATCGGTATCGACGGCAGCTTCGCCGATCACTTCAGCCAAGCGTCCACTTGCTTGCCGTCTCGATAGATCCATCTGAAACAAGCGGTCTTGTGCCTGCACGTACCCTTGCGCTCGGTATAAATCCGCATCGCTTTGTGCCTGGATATGCGGCACTCCGATATCATCCCGCACGACAGTTACTTGTTGTTCTAAACCGGGTACAGCCACTTCCCCTTCAATAACTGGTTTCGACTTCGATATGTAAGCGTTTGCAAAAATACCTGCAACAATTGCCAGCCCGAGCAATGAGCCGAATGCAATCAACAGCCATTTTAGCCACTTTTTCTTTTTCATGAATAATCCCCCTTTGTGATTTTCATTCGACCGATTTAGTGGAAAATCCTTCCTCGCCATTAAAAAAAGCCTGCCGCAAGGGCAAGCTTAGTTGACGAAATCTTCTTCTCCAAGCACTAATTTCACTTTCGGCACTTGTTTCTTTTCAGTAAGGACATACAGCACATCGCCTTTTCTGAGGCGTGTCGTGCCGGTCGGCATGACGAGCTTGCCAGAACGGATGATGGCGCTAATCAAGGTCTGATTCGGAAGGCCGATCGTCTGCACCAACTGGCCGGCGAAGGGTGATTTTTCCGATAGTTCAACTTCAAGCATTTCTGCATTGGCACGGTCCATCGACACCAGTTCCAGTGAATGGATACGCTTTGGAACCGGACGCCCGTTCAATCCGAGTTTTTCGGCAAAAAACGGGATGGTCGAGCCTTGCAGCAACGCAGACGTCAACACGATGAACGAAACGATATTGAAAAACATGATGCTGTTATCCATGCCGGCGAGCATCGGGAACGTTGCCAAAACGATTGGAACCGCTCCGCGCAGGCCCGCCCAGGACATGAATAGCTTTTCTTTCAAATCATAATCAAAGAACGCTGTACTGACGAAGACAGCAATCGGACGGGCTACGAAAATCAACACAAACGATAGTACAAGCCCTTTCCATATAAGATCCCAGTCGGCCAATTGGCTTGGGAAAACGAGCAGCCCCAGAATGACGAACATGACAATCTGCATAAGCCAAGCAAAACCTTCATGGAAAGAAACGATCGAATAGCTATGCGTCAAATCACGCGTCCCGATTACGAGTGCTGCTAAGTAAACCGCCAGCAATCCGCTGCCGCCAAGAACGGCTGTAAAGCTATAGATGAAAATCGCAAAGCCTGCGGCAAGCACTGCGTAAAGCCCGGATGCATCAAGCCGGATCCGGTTGATGGTCCATGACGCGAACAATCCAAGCGCCAAGCCTAGAACCAAGCCGAGTCCCATTTGAAGCACGAAGCTGCCGAGCATTTTCCAAACCGATGAATCCGGAATCATGATCAATTGAACAAATGCGATGGTCAAAAACATCGCCATCGGGTCGTTCGTTCCTGACTCTGCTTCGAGCGTTGAGGAGATTTTAGATTTGATGTTTTGGCCTGCAAGAACCGAGAATACCGCTGCGGCATCCGTCGACCCCACGATAGACCCAAGCAGCAAAGCCTGCAGCCAAGTCAAATCAAAGACATAGTAGGCTGCGACAGCTACAATGCCTGTTGTGATCAAAACCCCAAGCGTCGCCAGGACGATTGAACCGCCGAGAACCGGGCGGATGTGCTTCCACTGGGTTTGCAAACCACCTTCGAAGAGGATAATAATGAGGGCGACAATCCCGACCATCTGGGCAATTTCTGCGTTGGAGAAATAGATGAGGCCTGAAACATCACTGCCTAACACCATACCGAGGAACATAAACAAAACGAGCGAGGGAACGCCGGCGCGGGCTGATACTTTCGTCATCAACACGCCAGCCAGCAGGAAGATCCCGCCGATTAAGATTATACCGTCTACACTAAAGCTCTGTATATTGACCACCTACTCCATAAATTACTTTGAATTCATTATACCATAATAATGGCTCTATTTAAAAAAGCAGCACTCCATATAAAGAGTGCCGCAAGTTGAAATCAAGCCATATCTTCGCCGACAATTTTTACTTCCAATTCTAGATCGATGCCGAATTTCTCGAACACCGCTCTTTTCACCATTTCAATGGTTTGGATATAATCATTGGCTGTCGCGTTGTTTTTATTGACGATAAATCCGGCGTGCTTCGTTGACACTTCCGCACCGCCAAATCCTCTGCCCTGCAATCCGCTTTCCTGTATCAGCTTGCCGGCAAAATTGCCAGGCGGCCGTTTGAAGACACTGCCTGCTGAAGGAAATTCAAGCGGTTGTTTGCTTTCGCGCTGGAACGTCAATTCGTCCATTTTCGCGTCGATAAACCGCTGCTCGCCAACTTCGAGGCCAAACTCGGAAGCAAGGACATAAAAGCCTTTTTTCGTGATGATGCTTTTCCGGTAGCCGAGTTCTAACTCGTCTTTCGTCAAGACCAGTTTTTCTCCCTCTTTCGTCAAGACGGTCGCCTGGACGATGACATCTTTGATCTCGCCGCCATATGCGCCGGCATTCATTGCCATCGCGCCGCCGATCGAGCCCGGGATGCCGCAGGCGAATTCCAAGCCTGTCAGCTGGCGGTCTGCTGCTGCGCGCGATACTTTCTTAATGTCCGCGCCCCCTTGGGCAATCACAGTTGTTCCATTGATCATGATGCCATCCAGCTTCTTGAACGTCAGCACGATTCCACGGACGCCGCCATCGCGGACGACCATATTGGAGCCATTCCCAAGCATCAATAGCGGGATATCATTGTCATATGCGTATTTTACAGTATAAGCTACTTCATCTTCCGTTGTCGGTGCTACAAATATATCGGCCGGCCCGCCCATTTTCGTCAATGTATGCAAATGCAAAGGCTCGTCCATTTTGACGTGATCTTCCGCCACAAAACGGCGCAAATCCGTCAACCAAGTTTCTTTCATCATTCCAAGCAAATCCCTTCTAAACTTTTCGCTCTTAATAGTATCCATTTTTCATCATGTTTTGACAAGCGATATTGCCTTGTTAAGGACTAAAGTACGGATAAAATTTATCTTTAATTAAAACTATTTTAATTAAAACCTATTGACTTCGAGATAATATGTGTTTATAGTAAAGCTAACACATACGAAATTGGAGGAATTACTCATGAAAAAATGGACAGTAGACCAAGCGCATTCAGAAATCGGATTTTCCGTGAAACACATGATGATCTCGAAAGTGAAAGGCTCTTTCGCTTCATATGAAGCACAGGTGGAAGCAGATGAGAACAACCTGGAAAATGCATTGATCGATTTCAAAATCGACGTAACAAGCATCGATACTAATAACCAAGACCGCGACAACCACTTGCGCTCTGCAGATTTCTTTGACGCTGAGCAGCATCCATACATTACGTTCAACGCAACCGATATCCGCAAAAAAGACGAGGACGAATATGAACTTGAAGGCGATTTGACGATCAAAGGCGTTACCCGCCCAGCAAAATTCGAAGCTGAATACGGCGGCAAAGCTACCAACCCTTGGGGCGTTGAAGTTGTTGCATACAACGTCAACGGCAAAATCAACCGCAAAGATTTCGGTTTGACATGGAACCAAGCGCTTGAAACAGGCGGCGCGCTTGTCGGCGAAGACATCAAATTGAACTTGGAAATCCAAGCAAACCCAGCATAAGCATTAAAAAAGGAAGCAGCGGCGGCTGCTTCCTTTTTTGCGTTTTATATGCCGCCTTCCAATTTTTTCAGCGGTTTTACAGCAGGTCCTTCCAATACCTCCCCGGTGTGCGAGAAGCGCGAGCCGTGACACGGGCAATCCCAGGAAGTTTCAGCATCGTTCCATGCTACGTCACAGCCCATATGCGTACAGGTCGGTTTGACGAGATGCACTTGTCCGTATTCATCGCGGTAGCCGCCTGCTTTTTTGCCGTCCACTTTGACAAGGCCGCCCTGCCCTTTTTCCAGGTCGTCGATTGTCTTGGAGGCTTTTTTCAGTTTGCCGCTGACCAGTTCTTTCGCCACTGATGCATTGTCTTTCAAAAAGCTTGCCGCATCAGCCGTTTTCACTTTCGGTCGCGTCGGATCGAATAGCGCAGCGTATGGGTTGTCACGCCCGACGATTTGGTCGGTCAAGATCCGTCCGGCAATGGCACCGTTCGCCATGCCCCATTTATGGAATCCTGTCGCGACGAGAATATTTTCATACCCAGCGGTAATCGTTCCGACATAAGGGATTTTATCCAAAGTCGTCAAATCCTGCGACGACCAGCGATACGGAATTTCTTGTGCAGCGAAATAATCTTCGCCGAATTTCGCTAGATTCTCGTAATGCTCCATTGTCTCGACTGAACTTTGGCCTGTGGCGTGGCCATCGCCGCCGAGCAACAGGAGTTTCTCCCCGTCTTCACCAGGCGTAAACCGGATGGAGCGGGATGGACTGTCGGCGCTGATGTACATGCCTTCTGGAATCTTGCCTTCTGTCCGGACCGCAATGGCGTAGGAGCGGTTGACTGACAGCCTCGAGAAATACATGCCGTCGAAATCATTGAATGGATAATGAGTCGCGACGACCACTTTATCGCATGACAGATGAGACAAATTCTCCGTTTGGACCACCGGGTCTTTTTTGCTCAAGATTTTCATGGCGCGGCTTTGTTCATGGATGTCCACACCCATTTTCTCCATTTCCTTTACGAGGCCGGTCAAGAATTTCACAGGGTGGAACTGTGCCTGGTTGCGCATAACGAGCGCTTCTGTCACAGGGAATGGCAGCTCCGACTCCTCGCGTGCAAGCCCGCCGTCGATGCCTAGCTGCTGATACGCTTCCGCTTCTTTCTCCAATAACTTCACCGTAGAATCTTTCGTCGAATAAATGAACGCATCCCGATGCGAGAAATCGCAATCGATGTTCAGTTCTTTTGCTGTTTCTTCGATGAATTTCAATCCGGCCATATTGGCTTCGTAATAGAGCTTCGCTTGTTTTTCCCCGGCCAGTTTGATCAATGGCGCATAATACAGGCCATGCTGAGCCGAAATCTTCGCAGTCGTATAACCCGTGACGCCATCAATTAATTTGCCGGCATCAAGAAGCGTCACTTTCTTTCCTTCTTTCGCCAGTAGATAAGCGGTGATGACACCTGCGATGCCAGCCCCAACTACTGCAACTTCCGTGGACTTATTGCCTGTAAATGCCGGGTAATCCGGCAGTTCCTTATAGGCTCTCCAAAAAGACTCCTTCGATTCGGGAATGCGGCTTTGCTGTTCATTTTGAGACATGCTGCCCCTCCTTTATTGAATGTTTTGCTTATTGACTGTCTACCCCTATGTGGAAATTGCTAACCAATAAATGAACGAAGGGCAGCTGAGTTCATTTATTTGCGACGCATCTGCCCTGCAGATGTGGGAGCAAGCGAATGCACGAGGCTTGCCTCGGACATTCGTTTGCGAGGCTTGAACAACGTGAAAGTCGAGCAAATAAATGGATAAAGGACAGCTGACTTCATCTATTTGATTGTCAAAGCTTGAGCCCGTTAATTTGAAATAAAAAAAGACGAAAACGCCGAAGCGTTTCCGTCTTTTTCATTCATTACGCGTTTACTTTAGAAAGTGTATTAGCTGTTTCTTTCACGCGTTCCATGCCGTCTGCAATGATTTGCTCAGCGCGGTCAGGGTACATATTGTGGCCTTCGATGATGACTTCGTCGATATCTGTGATGCCGAAGAAGTTCATGATAGCGCGAATGTAGTTGACGCTCATTTCGCTAGGCGCCATTTCTGGTGTCGAGTAAACGCCACCGCGTGCGTTCAATATGATGACTTTCTTCTCTGGAACCAGACCTACTGGGCCTTCTTCCGTGTACTTGAAAGTCATGCCTGCACGGTAAACATAATCGATGAATGTTTGCAAAGCTGCAGGAATTGTTTTATTCCACAATGGGAATGCAAAAACGACTACATCAGCATCCATGAATGCGTCCATCGCTTTATTGGCTGCAGTCAAGATGCGCTGCTCGAGGTCAGTCAATTCTTCTGCCTGTGCGGATTTTTGCATTGCGTCGAAGAAATCTTGGCCGAAATACGGCATGTCTTCTGCGAATACGTCAAACGTGTTGACCTCTGCATCCGTCTTCAAGTTCTCCATGAATACTTCGTGCATTTTACTTGAAACGCCCTCAGAAGCTGGACGGTTATTGGCTTTTACGACTAAGATATTTTCCACTTGTAAAACTCCTTTATACTATTAATATTATTCTTTAATTCGAGACTTTTTAATTATAAGTAATTCGAGATACAAAGTCAACGCGCTTGCTTGGCTTATTCGCCGCCGTCGCAGGAATCCCCTGTACAAAAGCTGGTCTTCGCCTTGCCAATCGGTTTCAATGCCGGACGCAAACCTTCTTCTTCGCCGATCTGCTCCAGCGCTTCAATGAAGGCTTCAAGCGGCTGTGCGCCAGAGATGGCATACTTCCGGTTGACGACGAAAAACGGGACGCCTTGTACGCCAATCTGCCCGGCTTCTTGGATATCTTGTTCGACTTCGCCCTGGAACTGGTCCGAATCGAGAACTTCGGCTGCTTGCATGCGGTCAAGACCTGCTTTTTCAGCAATCGCCAACAATGTCTCTGTATTGCTGATATTATGCGCTCTTTCGAAGTAATGATGCATCAATAGCTCGGTCAGGCGATGTTCCTCACCTTGTGTGGCCGCCCATTTGACGAGTCGGTGCGCAGAAAAGGTATTGGCATGCGGCATGTTCTCCACGTCGTAATGCAGATCGAACGCTTTCGCCTGTTCTGCCACGCCTGCTGTCATTTTCTTTGCCCGTTCGAGACTTTGACCCATCTTTTCCGCCAAGTGTTCATAGGCAAATCTGCTGGAGTCTACTGGCGCTTGTGGATCCAATTCGTATGCTTTAAATGCAATCTCTGCTTGGCTTTCGTAGCCTGAGCGTACGAGTGCCTGTTCCAATGTGCGTTTTCCTATATAACAGAATGGGCAAACGTAATCTGACCAAACTTCAATTTTCATAACTATTCACCTCGCCACTTACTATAGCAATGACATAGATATGCCACAATTTTTTTGCTTGAAAATAATTCCCAGCACAAAAAAACTGACTCCCATGGGGAATCAGCTTAATGCTTCGGTAATTACCGGAACGATTTGTTTTTTTCTTGAGACGACACCTGGCAAAATCACCCGGTTGTTGACGACGCTCGATTGGAAAGCAGATTCAATAATGTCTGAACGGCGTCCAAGAACGATCGCTTCCGAATCATTGTTCAAGATATCCGTGACAGCAAAGACAAATAGATCCAAATTTTTGGCTGCAACTGTATTGCTGATCAGCACTTCCAATTCCGCCTGGCGATCGAGTACTTCTGACACATCGATGGCGTTAACTTGCGCCACTTCAAAGCGGTGGTCGCCTGCTTCAAATTCTTTGGAATCGAGTGAAATCAAGTCTTCCAGGGTTTTATTGCTCAAATCGGCGCCAGCTTTCAACATGGCAAGGCCGTACTCCTGAGAATCAACGCCAGCGATATCCGCCAGCTCTTTCGCTGCTTGCATGTCCTGTTCGGTGCATGTCGGGGATTTGAACAGCAAGGAATCCGAAATGATCGCAGATAGCATCAATCCCGCAATATCAGCCGGCACTTCGACTGCATGTTCCTTGTAGAGCTTCAATAAAATCGTGGCTGTGCATCCGACAGGCTCAGCGCGAAAATAAAGCGGATCGGTTGTTTCGAAATTAGCGATCCGGTGATGGTCGATCACTTCGATCACTTGGACGTCCTCGATATCGTCGATACTTTGCTGGCGTTCGTTATGGTCGACAAGGATGACTTGCTTCACTTCGTCAGACGCGCGTTTCACCAGGCGGGGGTTCGGGGCTTTGAAATGGTCGAGCGCAAACAGCGTCTCATTGTTCGCTTCACCGAGTCGAATGGCTTCAGCGTCCATTCCGAGCTCTTTTTTTAGATGGGCATAAGCGATTGCCGAACAGATCGAATCGGTGTCCGGATTTTTATGACCTAATACAAAAACATTTGACATGAATAATGGCCTCCTGGCTTGTGTAGTTTCTGAGATTATTCTATCACAAATTTCTTCTTCAGAAAAAATCTGCGACTGAAAACCTAGTGTTATCTAGCATTTCACTAACTAAATACGGAAATGATTTTAGAATTATCAGTATTTTTAAAGTTTAGTGTGTACTTTAGCATATCTGAATGGTATTATATGACTAACTAATCCTATGATTTTGGAAGGAAGAGGTGCCAGTGACTATATTATTGGAAAAGAAATACATTCCCTTGTCCCATTATTTTCAATCCGCAACAAATTCCAGCATCCGTTTGACCTTCTCGGAGATTGAGCAGATCATGGGCCAGAACTTGCCCAACGCAGCTTACCTCAACAAAAGCTGGTGGAAAAAATCGAAGCCCCCTGCAAAACATTTCCACGCTTGGATGGATGCCGGCTACCGCGTTGCGGAAGTCGAACCCGACCGCTATGTCGTCTTCGAAAAAGCCGATGCCAAGAACACTGCAACCAATACGGAGGCCGAAGATAAAGATATTTTGTTGATCCGCACCGCTGAACACGGGGATGCCCGTTCGCTGGCCTTGCTCCAAAAAGCCGTGGAGGCGGAATCCGATTTCATGCTTTACGGCAAGGACGAGCGCTCCCTTTCCACGCAGCGTGTCCGCAAACAAATCATTGAGTGGAAACAAAGCGGCCATTCCGCCATCATCATCGCCGTCTTGAATGGCCAGCACGTCGGCTATTTGATGGTCATCGGCAATGAAGCAAAGCGGGCCGAACACCGCGCCGCATTGGTCATCGGCCTTCTGAAGGAAGCCCAAGGGAAAGGCATCGCCAAGTCCCTCCTTGAAAAAGCGGAAGACTGGGCCAAGCAAAAAGGCATTTCCCGCCTGGAATTGACGGTTCTCGAAGCCAATGAGCGCGCCCGCAAACTCTATGAAAAAGCCGGGTTCGAAGCAGAAGGCACACGCCGCCGCTCACTCATTATCGACGGCAAAGAACACGACGAAATCTACTTGGCCAAGTTTTTGGACTAAGCCAAAATTAAAAAATGCCCGCCATTCACTTTTGAATGGCGGGCATTTTTCGTTGTGTTGATTAATTCAACATCGTTAACCATAGATACAGCCCGGTCAAGGTGATGAACAAAGTCGGGACGGTGAGAATGATGCCAACTTTGAAATAATAACCCCAGCTGATTTCGACGCCTTTCGTCTTCAATACATGAAGCCATAAAAGTGTCGCAAGCGAACCGATCGGCGTGATTTTCGGACCGAGGTCGGATCCGATGACATTGGCATAAATCAAAGCGTCGCGCATGACGCCGTTCGTGTTCGTCTCGGCGATCGCCAAGGCATTGATCATGACCGTCGGCATATTGTTCATGCCGGACGATAGGATCGCTGCGATAAAGCCCATGCCGATCGTCGCCGCATACAAGCCATGCCCAGCTGTCCATTCAATCGCCTGGGCGAGAACCGAGGTCAAGCCGACATTGCGCAAGCCGTAGACAACGACGTACATGCCGATCGAGAAGAAGACGATCGCCCATGGTGCGCCTTTTAACACCGTCATTGTTTCGACGTGCTTGCTGTTGCGCGCAATCGCCAAGAAGATGATCGCGATTGAACCGGCGATCAAGGAAACTGGGATCTCAAGCGATTCGCTCATGAAGTAGCCGATCAGCAAGATCGCAAGAACGACCCAAGACAGGCGGAAAATGCGGATATCTTTGATCGCACTATCCGGTTTTTTCAAAACCCCAGGGTCAAAACGGCCCGGAATGTCTTTTTTGAAGAATAAGTACAGCACAAGCATGCTCGCCAGTATGCTGAATAAGTTCGGAACCACCATATGCAATGCGTATTCCGTAAAGCCGATGCCGAAGAAATCAGCCGAGACGATATTGACCAAGTTACTGATGACAAACGGCAATGACGCCGTATCGGCAATAAAGCCGGATGCCATGATAAAAGGCAAAATCATCGTATCGCGGAACTTCAAGGCCCTTACCATCGCCAAAACGATCGGCGTCAGAATTAGCGCCGCGCCATCATTGGCGAAAAGCGCCGCTACGACCGCACCAAGAAGCGTGACGAGGAAAAACATGCGCAAGCCACTGCCTTTGGCAAAGCGCGCCATATGTAATGCAGCCCACTCGAAAAATCCGATTTCATCCAAAATCAAGGAAATGATGATCAAAGCAACAAAAGTCAATGTCGCATTCCATACGATTCCTGTTACGTCCCACACGTCGCCGAAGTCAACGACGCCGAATATCAAGGCGACAACTGCACCCGCAATCGCCGACCAGCCGATCGACAGGCCACGCGGCTGCCAGATGACAAAGAGCAATGTCACCAGAAAAATAATAATCGCTAACCAAACATCCATTTCAGTTCCAACTCCTTAATTGCAATTCACTTTCTTGCCTTCTGCTATGAGCGATTCCACTGTGCGTTCGGGTTCGGGCAGCATCGCAAGAAGCGTTGACAGCACCTCGAAAAGCCCATGTTTTTCATTGAGCGACCAGATCGTCCAGCGCCCGCGCTTTTCTTCACAGATCCATCCCGCCTGCTTGAGTTTGCGCATATGCTGGCTGATGGCCGGCTGCGACATATCCAGCAGTTCCGTGAATTCACAGATGCACAATGCCTCTTTCGATAGGTATTTCAAAATCAACATGCGGGTTTCGTCGCTTACCGCTTTCAAGCTTTGTTCCATTTGTTTATAGTCCATTTCAGTCACCTCTTTTTGGCAATGGGTTTATTATATAAGCAATCACTTATGTATGCAAGAGGGCATTTCGATTCCCTAATAATTTTCATCACGAAAAAACCACCCCCAATGACGGGAGCGGTTCCAGCTTGTCGAGAAAGCTAAGAAGTCGTATTTTCCGAAGCTTATCGCTCGCTTTCCGTGGGCTCGCGCCCAAGCCTCCTCAGCCGCTACGCGCCTTGCGGGGTCTCGGTCGTCTCGCTGATCCACAGGAAAGATAAGGTCGACCTACGGGAGAACTTATCTTTGCGAAAGTAATGCGCAGCATTATTGAGCAGCCGGGGTTCCGAGCGGACGCTTCTCCAAATACTCAGATAGGTCATTGATTTTTGAATGTCGAAAAGATGATCCCATTTTAATTCATAACTGATACATAGCCTTCTTCAACACTTTAAAACCGCTCCCAATGACGGGAGCGGTTTGGATAGTTCCTTATTTGTTTTCAAGCAATTTCAGTGACTCGCGGTTGAATGCCGGGATATCATCCGGCTGGCGGCTTGTTACCAATTGATCTTGGCAGACAGCCACTTCTTCGTCCACAACAGTTGCGCCAGCGTATTCCATATCGACTTGGATCGATTTGAATCCTGTCGCTTTGCGGCCTTCCAAAGCTTTCGCCGTGATCAATAGCTGCGGCCCGTGGCAGATCGCGAAGACCGGTTTTTTGGCATCCATGAAGGCTTTCGTGAATGTCACGAAACGATCATCTGCGCGCAATTGGTCCGGCGAGAAACCGCCTGGCAATAACAGCGCATCGAATTCATCCGGGTTGACGTCGTCGATGCCTTTATCTATGGTCACAACGGCTTCGCCTTGTTTGCCGGTTACTTTCTTGCCAGCTTCCTTTTCGATATTGATCAGTTCATGGCCAGCTTCGTTAAACGCTTTTGCCGGTTCTGTATACTCCACATCTTCAAACATATCTGTAATTAACGTTGCAATTTTTGCCACTTTCCTTCACTCCTTCTGTTTAAGTACTCCCTCTCAGTATTCCACGAATTAGAAAGCTTAAACATCCGGATTACGGACGGAATTTCGAGACAAACGGATTTTCCGATTCCCAGAAGCGGTATGGATAATGGACCGCTTCCTGTGAATTCCCGATGCCGACGCGCGGCCCTGTCGACACCGCGTGCACCGCATCGCCCTCAGCGATATAAAGCGGGCGTTCAGTGAAATGATGGCCGTTATAATCCATCGTGATGCCCATCGCTTTCGTCAGCTTGCCGGGTCCGCTCGTCCATTGCTTCATCGGCATATGCTGCCCTCTCCGCTCCGCCATGAACTCGATACCCTCGACCGGCTCGACTGCGCGGATCAGGATGGCGCGCGGTGTATCTTGCGGGCCGCTGACGACATTCAATAATGTATGGGTGTGCATTTGATAGGTATACACAAGGCCAGATCTGCCGAACATCACTTCCGTACGTTTGGTGCGGCGGTTGCCAAAACTATGTGCAGCCCGGTCTTCCGCCCCCATATATGCTTCGGTCTCGACGATCCTGCCGGCGACAATACCGCCGGGCAGTTCATGGACCAGGATTTTCCCTAATAAGTCGCGCGACAAATCAAGTGTCGGCGCTTCAAAATAATTCGCATCCAACGGCTCAAACATGCTAATCCCTCCTAACGGCATTATACCGAATGAGGGGCGGTCACTGCATCGATCAAGGGTTCGACGTCTTCAATGCGGCCTTCATGGAACGCTTGGACAATCGCGCTGCCGACAATAAAGCCGTCGACATCATCACGCAACATCTCGACATGGCTTTCTTTCGAGATGCCGAATCCTGCATAGACCGGGACAGGGCTCAATTCCCTTACTTTGCGCGTGAATGCGCCGACTTCTTCCGCCAACTCATCACGGCTTCCGGTAATGCCGGTCACGGTTACCGCATAGACGAATCCTTCCGCCTGCTTCAGGATTTCTTCCAGGCGGCTGTCGATTGTCGTCAAGGTGACGAGCTGAATCAGCACAAGTTCCTGCTGTTTCGCGAACGGTTCGATCAATTGGCGATGCTCAAACGGCAAGTCCGGAATGATGACGCCTGATGCCCCCGCTTTTTTCGCTTCCTGTGTAAAACGCTCCGCTCCGAAGCGAATGACCGGATTCAAATACGTCATGATGATGAGCGGGACTTTCACTTCGAAATCAAAGCGCTGCATCTCATCGAGCACTTTTTCCAGCGTGATGCCTTCAGAAAGTGCACGGTTCCCCGCCGCTTCGATCGTCGGGCCATCAGCGACCGGATCCGAGAACGGAATGCCGACTTCAATCGCCGTCACACCGCGCTCTTGCAGATGCCGGATCTGCTCACCGAGTTTTTCAATTCCGCCGTCGCCTGCCATAATATAGGCGACAAAGGCTTTATGTCCTGCTTGTTTCAGTTCTGCTAATCGTTTCATGACAGCCCCTCCATTTTTTCGGCGTATGTCGCCATATCCTTATCGCCTCTGCCGGATACGCAGATGACGAGCAATTCATCCGCTGTCATCGACTGCGCTTGTTTTTTCGCTTCCGCTATCGCATGGGCAGATTCCAAAGCCGGAATGATGCCTTCAAGACGCGACATTTCAATGACCGATGCGAGTGCCTCATCATCCGTGATGGCCTGATAAGTGACGCGACCGCTATCCGCCAGATGCGCATGCTCCGGACCGATGCCTGGGTAGTCAAGGCCTGCCGAAATCGAATGCGCTTCCTGCACTTGTCCGGCATCGTCTTGCAATAATTTCATCATGGCGCCGTGGAGCACGCCTTCCGATCCTTTTGTTAAAGTGGCAGCATGGCGTTCGGTATCAACGCCCTCCCCTGCCGCTTCAGCACCGATCAAGCGGACTTTTTCATCATCGACGAACGGGTGGAACATGCCGATGGCGTTGGATCCACCTCCAACACATGCCACGATAGCATCCGGAAGACGCCCTTCCTTATCCAGGATCTGCCGCTTTGTTTCCTTGCCGATGACGCTTTGGAAATCACGCACCATCGTCGGGAATGGGTGCGGCCCAAGCGCCGAGCCGATCAAATAATGGGTATCTTCTACATTGGTGACCCAGTAACGCAGCGCTTCATTCACAGCGTCTTTTAATGTGCCGCTGCCTTTCGAGACACTTTCCACTCGCGCTCCCAATAATTTCATGCGGAATACATTGAGCTGCTGGCGTTTAATATCTTCTTCGCCCATGAACACGACACAGTCCAAATCGAACAAGGCGCAAATGGTAGCTGTCGCCACGCCATGCTGGCCGGCTCCTGTTTCGGCGACGATTTTACGCTTGCCCATACGCTGTGCGAGCAGCGCTTGGCCAATCGCATTGTTCACCTTATGGGCGCCGGTATGGTTCAAATCTTCGCGCTTCAAATAAATTTTCGGCCCGCCCCACGCTTCGGTCATGCGTGCCGCAAAAGTCAGCGGCTGTTCGCGCCCGACATATTCCTTTAGGTAATGGTGATATTCCTTTTGGAACTCCGCGTCATTTTTCGCATCTTTATAAGCCGCTTCCAGTTCTTTGACTGCTTTCATCAAAGTTTCCGGAACAAACTGGCCGCCGTAGCGACCGAAAAATCCTACTGGGTCTATTGTCTTTTCTTTTGTTCTCTCCATCGAATCACCCTTTGCCTGTAGTATGAATTGCTGGATTTTCGCTTCATCTTTTCGGCCATCGGTTTCCACCCCGCTCGATACATCGACCATGAAAGGAGTGGTTTGGCTGATGGCCGCTTGCACGTTGTCTCTATCCAATCCACCCGCTAAAATGAGGCGGCTATGATCCAAATTGACGTTTTCCAGGAGGCTCCAATCAAACACATGCCCACTGCCTCCCCGGTAGTCGGTGCCTGGTGCATCGACCAATATATAATCTGCAATCGAGTTGTTCAATTTCTCTACATCGTCCGGTGTGCGGATCGAGAAGGCTTGAATGACCGGCACTTCGATGCGCTGGATCAATTCATCCGGTTCATCGCCGTGCAATTGCACCATCGTCAATGGCACCGTCTTGACAGCATTTTCAATTTCTTCGTATGAGGCGTTGACGAATACGCCGATCCGCTGCATATCATTATTTGCGAGACGCGATAACTCTTGCGCCCGTTCGATCGATACGCGCCGCTTGCTTGGGGCAAAGACAAATCCGATCGCATCCGCTTGTGATGCGGCTTTAACGTGTTGCTCTTCCATTAATCCACAGATTTTAACACGTGTCATTGCGCTGCCTCCTGTCCTGTTGCCTGGCGAATCCAGGCTGCCGGATTTTCCGAACGCATCAACGCTTCACCGACCAGTACGCCTTTTGCACCGAGTTCGTAAGCTTTGTGCGCATCCGCCGTATCGTTCATGCCACTCTCGCTGATCAGCACCGAACCACTGCCAAATATAAATTTCTCAGCCAATTCCGCCGTCCGTTCCAACGACACTTCAAAAGTTTTTAAATTGCGGTTATTGACGCCGATCAATTGCGCTCCGAGCGCTACGGCTTTTTCCAGCTCTCCTGCATCATGCACTTCCACGAGGATTTCCAGGCCGAGCGAATCCGCATAGCGGAATAATCGCTCGAGCTCCTCGTCTTTAAGCGCTGCGACAATCAATAGAATGATCGTTGCTCCAGCCGCTTTCGCCCGTTCAATCTGAATTTCGCTGACCATGAAATCTTTGCACAACACCGGAACCGAAACCGCACGCGCCACTTTCTTCAAATCTTCAATGGACCCTTTAAAATATTGCTCATCCGTCAATACGGAAATGGCGGCTGCACCGGCCCCTTCGTATTGGCGGGCCTGTTCAACGACGTCCACTTCCATGCGGATGGTGCCTTTTGACGGCGATGCGCGCTTGATTTCCGAAATGACTCCGCGGCTTTTCCGCAAGGTGTCGATGAGTTTCGGTTTATCCGGATATCGCTCGGTTTTGGGATAACTATTTTCAAAAGCAGTGATTTCCTGCCGTTTGGTTTCCATGATTTTGTCCAATATGGTCATACGAGCACCCCCGATGCTAGGCGGTGCAATTCATACACACGCGCCGTTTCGCCTGAAATGATTGATTTTCTTGCCTGATGCACGCCTTCCGCAATGCTTGCGGCACGGCCGCTCACATAAAGCACCGTTCCCGCATTCAGCGCTACCGTATCCAAATATGCGCTCGGCGTCCCGTCGATCACTTGCATGAAAATCTCCGCATTGCGCTTCGAATCGCCACCGCGAATCGCCTCGATCGGTGCGGTTTCAAGCCCGACTTCGTGAGGATGGACTGTCATGCTGCGCTTGCCTTGTTCGTCAAAGACGATCAAATGGTTAGTTCCAGCAAGAGATAATTCATCCAGCCCGCCTGCCCCGTGGACAATCGCCCCGCGCTTTCTGCCAAGACGCATCAAGGCATCCGCCATCGGTTCCATCATGTCCGGACGATAGACGCCGCTCATTTGGATGGCGATCGGCAAAGGATTCGCCAGCGGGCCGACCAAGTTGAAGATGGTCGGCGTGCCGATTTCCTTGCGCACTTCGCGCAAGCCACCGAGTGCCGGGTGGATTGCCGGCGCGAACAAAAAAGCGATGCCTGTCTGTTCGACGAGTGCCGGCAGTTCCGTTACAGCCAATTGGGTGGAGATCCCGATCTCTTCCAATAAATCAGAGCTGCCCGTCTTGCTGGAGACGCTTCGGTTGCCGTGCTTTGCGACGCTCATGCCGCAGCCCGCTAACACGAAAGCCGTCAATGTGCTGATATTGAAGCTGAAGGATTTGTCGCCGCCTGTCCCGCAAACGTCCACCAGCTCGCCCGCCATTTCCGGAAGCTTCACTGCTTTCTCACGCATCGCCAGGACCATGCCGACCAATTCATCGGCCGTCTCGCCTTTTTCGTGCAATTCGTTCAAGAAATTTTTCATCTGCTGGCGGTTCATGCGCCCTTCCAATAATTCCAACGCTCGCTGTTTCATTGTATGTTCATTCATATTCTCTGCTCTGCTCATCTCAATCTCTCCTCGTCTCGTTTTTAAATGCAAAAATCCCCGCAACCGGGGTCTATTCCGGTTGCGGGGACGGTTTTAACCGCGGTACCACCACGCATTAATGCATTTTGCACTCACTCAAACAGGCTTCTTAAGCCTTTCCCTTTAACGCAGGGATACGTCCGCCATACTCGCTTCCGCTTTCCGGCTGGCTCTCATAAGTCCATTCGCACAGCGCTTCTAATCAGCTTCCACCACCCGCTGACTCTCTAAATAGACGCCACTGCCTACTCGTCTCATTCCTCGATTTACACTCTTCTGTTCTCGTCTCTGCTAACTCTTCTCTCGAATAGACTTGCCGCTACCAACAAGTTGTTCTTCATACTAAAAGGTTTTGTATATTCTGTCAAGTGACAAACTTCAACTTCTCCACACCCACCAATCGATCGCCTTTGTTCAGCGCACTTTGCTGGTTTTCGCGCCAGGCGCCCGGCCAAGAAAAAAAGGATGGCGATGGCGCTCATCCGCCGTCAAGACCGGCGACAAGCAACAGTCATGAATGAGCGACAACCCATACCACTCTTGCCAGCTTTTCGATTTAAAAAACGCCGCGACTTGCCTGTGCTCCGGCGTGTCCGGTGCGCACTCTCCCCAAGACAACCAGTCAGAACGCCCTGCCAGTTTGCAGAAATTGCGCCAGAACTTTTCTTCCAAAGCACCGAGCGTCACGAAGCGCCCGTCCTTTGTTTCGTAAATTGCGTAGCTGATGCGGCCGCCGCCGATTTCCGGGACGCCATGATCCGACAAGCCCGCTTTCATGTAAGCATCGTGATTCGGCAGAAACTCCGCCATCACTTCTGCAAGTGCAATATCCAGATAAGCCCCTTCGCCCGTCCTGAACTTCCGGATCAATGCGGCGAGGATCTGTTCAGATGCAAGCAAGCCCCCGGTATAATCGGCGAGCGTATTGGTCGGGTGCACCGGCCGGCCGACTTTATCGCGGAGTTGGTCCAAGGCACCCGAAAGCGCAAGGTAATTAAGGTCATGGCTGCCAAGATGCGCAAGCTCTCCTATTTGCCCATACCCCGATAGCGAACAATAGACGATATCGCCTTTATGCTCTTTGATGCTTTCATAATCCAACCCCAGCTTTTTCATGACTCCCGGACGGAAGGTTTCGATAAGGGCGTCAGCAGAACGCATGAGTTCGAGCATCTCGCGTTTGCCGCTTTCGGATTTCAGGTCCAGATGGACGATTTGTTTACCGGCGTTATGCGCACTGTGCACAAGGCCGCCGCCCATCCCGCGCGATGGATCGCCTGCGGGAGGCTCGATTTTGATGACGTCCGCACCGAGTTCAGCGAGCCGCATGCCCGCAAATGGTCCAGGAACGTAATACGTTACATCCAGGATACGGACGCCTGTCAGCGCCTTTTCCATTTAGAGCCCCATCCGTTTGGCGATGATGGTTTTCATGATTTCATTCGAACCGGCATAAATCGCTGCAACTGGGATGTCACGGTAGCGCCGGGCAATCTTGTATTCTTCCATGTAACCGTAGCCGCCATGCAATTGCATGCATTCACCCGATATTTTCTTCGCCGTATCCGTCAGCCAGTATTTTGCCATCGATACTTTCGAAACGACATCTTTTCCAGCCATATGTTCTTCGATTAAGGATTCTAAGAATGCTTTGCCAAGTTCGATTTCGGTCGCCATTTCCACTAGTTTGAATTGGGTGTTCTGGAATGCGCTGATCGGCTTGCCGAATGCTTTGCGGGATTTCACATAATCGATCGTCATCTCGAGCATATCTTCCGATGCAATTTGGGCGGCAAGCGCCACGACAAGACGCTCCTGCTGCAATTTTTCCATCAAGTATGTAAAGCCTTTGTTTTCTTCGCCGACGAGATTTGCTGCCGGCACTTTGCAACCCTCGAAATACAGTTCGGACGTGTCCTGCGCATGAAGCCCGACTTTATCGAGCTTGCGTCCTTTCGTAAACCCTGGCGTCCCTTCTTCAACCATCAACAAGGAAATGCCTTTATGCTTCGGTTCCGCTTTCGGGTCGGTCTTCACGACGACCAGCACATGCGTCGAATTGATGCCGTTGGTAATAAAGGTTTTCTGGCCGTTGACGATATAATGGTCGCCGTCTTTAACAGCCGTGGCGGAAATATTGGCAAGGTCGGACCCAGCACCTGGTTCCGTCATTGCAATCGCGGTAATATACTCGCCGCTGATACAACCCGGCAGCCAATCCTGTTTCTGCTGCTCTGTTCCATATGCTTCAATATAAGGGACAGTAATATCATTGTGCAGCCCGACACCCGTCAGGCTCGCCCCCACTCGCTCCATTTCTTCACCGATAATGACGCCGTAGCGGAAATCAAGGCCAAGCCCGCCGTACTGCTCTTCTATTTGAGGGCATAAAAAGCCCATATCGCCGAGCTGTCTCCAGAACGACTTCGGGATCAGGCGGTCTTTTTCCCATTGCTCGTAATGTGGCACCGCTTCTTTTTCCAAAAACTTACGCAAGGATTTGCGGAACATCGTATGCTCTTCTTCTTCAAAACGGTATCTTGCCATTTCTCCCATTCCCCTTTTCTTACTTTATTTCGGCTGCATGCGAATCGCGCCGTCCAAGCGGATCACTTCGCCGTTCAATAGCGGATTTTCAACAATGCTTTCGACCAATTTTGCGTATTCAGCAGGGTGTCCGAGACGCGCCGGAAATGGTACTGTCGCAGAAAGCGAAGCGATGGCGGATTCCGGCAAGCCGTCGAACATCGGCGTTTTCATGAGACCCGGCGCAATTGCCATGACGCGGATGCCGTCACGCGCGAATTCACGCGCAATCGGCAAGGTCATCGAGACGATGCCGCCTTTTGATGCGCTATAGGCCGCTTGCCCGATCTGCCCTTCAAATGCCGCGACGGATGCGGTTGAAATGATGACTCCGCGTTCCCCTTCCTCATTCAGCTCGTTATTTTGCATAGCCGCCGCAACAGCGCGCAATACGTTGAAACTGCCGACCAAATTGACTTGGATGACTTTTTCGAATCGCTCAAGCGCAAGCGGCTGCCCTTTCGATACGACTTTTCCGGGTGTACCGATTCCTGCGCAATTGACCAGGAGATTGACATGGCCAAGCTGACTGACCGCTCTACTTACATTTTCTTCCACTTGAAGTGCGTTTGTTACATCCGTTCCCAAATAACTGATTTGCCCCTCACTGAAATCAGCCATCACCTGTTGCGCACGCTCTTCGTTCAAATCAAAGATTACCGCGCGCCCGCCGTTTTCTGCGATATAGCGTACTGTCGCTTCACCAAGACCCGATGCGCCGCCCGTGACGATGGCTTTTACTTCAGAAAAATCCATTTCATTCTCCCCTTTGGCTATATCTTTATCTAGTTAAATGATCCGTTCAATGATCGTTGCATTGGCCATTCCCATGCCTTCGCAAATCGCAAGCAAGCCGTAGCGGCTGTCAGAGCGTTCCAGTTCATGCACAAGCGACACTAATAATTTCGTGCCGGTAGCACCTAAAGGATGCCCGAGTGCGATGGCGCCGCCGTTGACGTTGAGCTTATCCGGATCTCCCCCGATATCCGATAGCCACGCGAGCGGAACAGGCGCAAATGCTTCATTCACTTCATAGCGGTCCATATCTTCGATTGACAGCCCGGCTTTCTCCAGCACTTTTTTCGTCGCGGCGATCGGTCCTGTCAGCATCAAAGTCGGATCCGACCCGACAACCGTGCGGGCAATTATGCGAGCTTTCGGCTTCAAACCAAGTTCCTGCGCTTTTTCTTTCGACATCAATAAAATAGCGGACGCCCCGTCGCTCATTTGGCTGGCGTTGCCTGCTGTGATGACGCCTTGTTCATCGAATGCTGGCTTTAAGCCGGCGAGCACTTCTTCAGTCGTTCCAGGTCTCGGTCCTTCATCTGTCGTGACTTTCTGGAAACCGCCTTGTTCATCCGATACATCAATTGACACGATTTCCTTGTCGTAGAGACCCGCATCGATAGCGTCTTGTGCACGTTCGTGGCTCTTTACTGCATAAGCATCCAATTGCTGGCGGCTGAACCCCCATTTTTCGGCAATGCGCTCTGCTGACAAGCCTTGATTGATGATTTCGTATTGATCGGTCAGTTTTTTACTCGGCTTTGCTCCTTGCATATTGGAGAACATCGGGACGCGCGTCATGCTTTCCACACCGCCTGCAATGACAATGTCCATATCGCCGGAAAGAATCGCCTGCGCACCGAAATGAACGGCTTGCTGGCTCGATCCACATTGGCGGTCGATGGTGACCCCCGGCACAAAGTCCGGGAATCCGGCAATCAATGCCGCTGTCCTGGCGATGTTGCCGCCTTGTTCACCCGATTGCGATACGCATCCGAGAATGACGTCTTCTACACTGCCTTTATCAACGCCCGCGCGTTTCACCAATTCTTCTATCACGACAGCTGCCAGTTCATCCGGGCGCATGTCCTGGAATTGCCCTTTGCGCCTGCCGACTGGCGACCGGACGCCTTCAACGATGACTACTTCTTTCATTCCTGATCACTCCCATTTTGAAATCGCTTCCATATAATTAAACTGAATTGAATGACTATTCACTCACCTTCGTTTATTGTACAAGAATCCTTCAGGGATTACTACACGAAAAACAAAGGATGGAAATTCCGCGCAAATAAAAAACCTCCGCAGCAATACGCTGCAGAGGATTCACTTATTCTTCAATCAAGCCTTTTTCAATGAGGAAGTCACGTGCTACTTCGTTCGGGATTTCCTGGTCCACGTCTACACGCGAGTTCATCGCGAGCATTTCTTCTTCTGTGATCTGCCCAGCCAGTTCGTTCAATAGATCTTCGAGTTCTGGATATTCTTCAAGCGTTTCGGTCCGAACAACCGGAACAGCATCGTATTTCGGGAAGAATGATTGATCGTCTTCTGTCGTCTTCAAGTCGAACAAAGCAATGCGGCTGTCGGTCGTGAATGCCGGGATGACATCAACGTCGCCATTTTGGACCGCTTCATACATAATGGCCGGGTCGAAACTTTCAGTCGCCGAAAACTCGAACGGGTATGTGGCGACCATATCATCGTAGCCATCTCCTTGGCGCTCATAGAATGGGTGCGGCGCTCCGAAGGTCATGTCTTCGGATTGTGAGATTTCCGCAAGGTCTGAATACGTTTCTGCGTCGTAATCTTTGGCGTATGCCAAGGTATAGCCATTTTCAAAGCCGAGTGGTTCGAGCCACGTAGCATCAAGTTCTTCCTCATATCCTGCACGCACTTCTTCCAGCACTTCTTCCGAAGATTGTCCTGGCGTCGATTCTCGTTTCAACACATCTTTCAGGCCGGTTCCGGTGTATTCGACGTACAGGTCGATGTCGCCTTGCTCAAGTGCCGGCGTCAAGATCGACACTTCCCCGAGCCCTTCTTCGTATTCCACGCTGTAATCTGAGTTCGCTTCGATATACTGCCCGAGAATATGGGGCAGTATATACTGCTCTGTCCAAGGTTTGCCCCCGATAACGATTGGTTCCGACTCTGCGCCGCCACTGCAGGCAGCAAGGATTGCAGATGTGCCAAGCAATACGCCAAATGCTGTTTTTTTCATTGATGCTTCCCCCTTTTTGGCCCATTTCGAGCCTAGTTGCTTATTCATCTTGCCGCTGCACCTCAACCACAGGCAAAACTTAGGTTTTCAGCCCTTTTGGCGTGGCGCGTTTTTCGATCCATTTCAAAATCAAATCAAATCCGATCGCCAACAAGGCAACCGGCAATGCCCCTGCGAGCACCAGCGAATTATTATACGATTGCAGCCCTCGGTAGATGATATCGCCAAGGCCGCCAGCACCGACAAAAGTCGCGAGTGTCGCGATACCGACTGTCAAAACCGTCGCGGTGCGGATGCCGGCCATGATGAACGGCAGCGCCAAAGGCAGTTCAATCTGGCGCAGGATTTGCGTTCTCGTCATGCCCATGCCGCGCCCTGCTTCAATGGTAGATCCATCAACTCCGACAATGCCAGCATAGGTGTTGCGTAAAATCGGCAATAGCGCGTAAATAATTAGCGCAATTAAAGCCGTTGGTGAACCAATTCCAAGAATCGGCACCAAAAACCCGAATAAAGCTAAACTTGGTATCGTTTGGAATACCGCAGTGACTCCGATGATCGGCTCAGCAAAGCGCCGGTAGCGGGCGATCATAATGCCCGTAGGCAAAGCAATTGCGATGCCGATCGCCACAGCAACAAAGGACAGATAAATGTGTTCGAGAAAGGCATCTTGAATCATGTCCTGGCGGCTTACGAGTGTATCGAAAAATGCATTCATACAGTAGCCCCCTTCTCAACATGGAGAGCTGCACGCAACAATTCACGCTCTCCGGCAAAGCCGACCAATTTTCCTTCATCGACTACAGCGAGGCGCGGCTTGCCGCTTTGCTCCAATAGCTGATGCGCGTCGCTAACTGATAATTTGGCATCTGCCTCTTCCGCTTCCCCTGCCCAGTCTTTGTCGAAGAGAAATGCGAATTCCTTCAAACGCCGGTCTCCAAATGAACGTTTTTGGTTGATCCGTTCAGTGCCGATAAAGCTGCGCACGAATTCATTTGCAGGTTCATCGATCAATTGCTGCGGCGTCCCGACCTGTTCAACTTGACCATCCTTCATTACGACGATCGTATCGGCGATTTTCAAAGCCTCATCCATATCATGCGTGACGAAAATGATGGTTTTATGGATTTCCTGCTGCAAATGTCGCAGCTCATCCTGCAATTGTTCACGGCTGATCGGGTCGAGCGCCGAAAACGGCTCATCCATCAACACGATATTCGGATCTCCCGCGAGCGCACGGACAACACCGACACGCTGTTGCTGGCCACCGCTCAATTCCAATGGATAGCGATCCATGAAAATAGCCGGGTCTAATCCGACTAGCTGCAGCAGTTCTTTCGAGCGTTCATCGGTTTTATCAGCTGGCCAGTTCAGTAATTTGGGAACTAACGAAACATTGTCGGCGATGGTCATATGCGGAAACAAGCCGATACGCTGAATGACATAGCCGATCGACCGCCTCAACTTCACCTCGTCCATACCGGTGATCGGCTCATCGTCTATGTATATGGATCCTGCTGTCGGGTTTTCCAATTTATTGACCATTTTCATCAAGGTCGTCTTTCCGCATCCACTGGGGCCGATGATGGCGGTTAGTTGGCGTGCTGGCAAATCGAGCGTAACGTCTTTCAATGCCTCCGTACCGTCCGGATAGCGTTTTGTGACCTTGTCAAAGCGGATCATTCGCTTCGCCCCCTTTCAATTGGTCGTTTTCCTATACCCTTTTACACAGGGCTTTACTCCCGTTGCGATTGCCCAAATTTCAAGTGCACCGGATTGGCGATTTGTTCATAACCGATTTCCTGGTAAATCTTGTTCGAAGTGCCATTTGCCAAATCTGTATAAAGCATAGCAAAATCATATTCAATAAGCAGCTCTTCCGTAACTTCCGCAACAAGCGTGCGCGCATAGCCTTTCTTCCGAAGCTCTCTCGGCGTAAAGACGAATGACACAGTGATGCCATGCTTGGATGGCCGTGCTTTTTTCATGCAAGATACCACGCGCCCTTCATCTTCCCACAGAAACACTTCTTTACGTAAGATGAAGTCAGCAATTTTCTCTTCCGATTCCTCTTGCGATGGAATGCCGATGCCGGTGTCTTCGCCGAATAATTGATACCAATCAATGAGCAACGGTGCATCCAGCAGGTTTGCCACACGCCAGCTTCCTGGGCTTTTCGCAAGTTTTTTCCGCACGGCATCGATCCGGTACAAGCCTTGATCCATCGCAATTTCCGAGAGCTCTCCCCAAGCTTCCGCAAATCTTTCAGCGGTACTTTTATCTCCAATGACTCCGGAAACTTCAATTTCTGCATTGCGGAATTCATTCGCCGCCAGCGTTTCTACATCTTCACCTTCGCGCAAAACGATCAATTGCAACGGATGAGGCGGCGTCATCAAAGCCAATGCCGCAACTCCTTGTGTGTCTTCTGCGAGTCCTAAATAGAACATTTCATAGCGCCCTTGTTCAATTTGGCCCAGTACACCAAGAAATAAACTGTATAGGTCTTCCCTTTTTTCAAGCAGCGGCCGCGCTTTTTCCATATATTCGCCAATCTCCTGGTACCATTTCCATTCCATGTCTCCACACTCATTTCCATTAAATTCATTTCTTTACTACTTATTAGCTATTTCTGGTTCATTCCCTCTTTTCGCTTTAGAGAAACGAAAACGCGGACCTCATCCGGCCCGCGTTTTGTCATTCCAATTCCATTTGTTTCGTTTCAGTCCCAAGGAAAGCAACCGCCAATGCGCCGATCAAAATCGAAACGCAGAAAATCGCAAAAATGATATTGATGCCGAATCCGGCCGTCAGCATCGAACCAACCAGAATCGGGCCGAGAATGCCGCCAATCCGGCCGAACGACGCCGCCATGCCTGTGCCCGTCGCGCGAATGACCGTCGGATACTGCTCAGGAGAGTATGCGTAAAGCGCTCCCCAGGCACCAAGATTGAAGAACGACAGGAAAGCACCTGATATCAATAGCGTCGTAACGGTGTCTGCATTCCCAAACGCTAATGCGGAAGCAGCCGTCCCGATCAGATATGTCACCAGCACGAACTTCCGGCCGGCACGTTCGATGAGCCAAGCCGCCGAGAAATAACCCGGCAATTGCGCGAGCGTCATGATCAATACATATTGGAAGCTTTGAATGAGCGGGAATCCTTTCATTACCATGACACTCGGCAGCCATAGGAACATCCCGTAATACGAGAAGACGACCGTAAACCAGACGATCCACAACATCATGGTCGGGCGCCGGTACGTTTTTGACCACACGTCACGGATATTTGTCGAAACAGAGCGCAGCACATCCTTTTTCGCCGTGAATTGCGGCGAATCTGGTAAATTGATACGCAGATACAAAGCGTAAAACGCAGGCAATGCCGTCAGCAAAAGCGCTATCCGCCAGCCGTACTCAGGAATGATGAAGTATGAAATGATTGCAGCGACCAGCCAGCCCGCAGCCCAGAAACTCTCGAGCAGTACGACCACCCGCCCGCGGTCTTTTGCCGGGACGCTTTCCGATACCAAAGTTGAAGCGACCGGCAATTCTCCCCCCAGCCCCATGCCAACGAAGAAGCGCAGAATCAAGAAAGCCGCAAGCGTTGTGGTGAATGCCGAAATGCCGCTCGCCACCGAGAACAGCAATAAGGTGATGATAAAGATTTTCTTGCGGCCGACACGGTCAGCGTAAATGCCGAAAACGAACGCCCCGACGGCCATGCCGATGGAATTGACGCCCCCAATCCAACCCATCTGCTGGGAAGTGAGGCCCCAATCTTCATGAAGTGCCGCGATGATGAACGCCAGGATCCCGACGTCCATTGCGTCGAATAGCCAGCCTAGACCCGCTACGCCCAGTAGTTTTCGTTGCGATATGGATTTTGTATTTTTTTCTGCAGCAGTTGTCATGTTCTTTCCCCTTGTCTTGACATGTGTCTGTTATTTTTCACACCCTAACTATACCGTTACAACGTTCAAGTGGCAAGAGATGAGCGAACAACTCTGCAATCAACTCCCAGAGTTATTTGAAGAAGCGATTACTGCGCTCACACCAAGCATCATCGCTGCCTGTTGCGCTTGCAGAAGCATTTCCACGGAAGCCGAAAATACCGCTGCTTCGCTTTCCCGCAGCTCTGCCGATTCCGCCATGGTCAATTGGACTGCCGATGGCAAGACCCACCAGCCGTACCAGCGGAATAATTTCGACGCTTCTAGCACGCGGGCCGTCTCTACGACAGCAGCCAGCGCCTGGCCATCCGCATTCGCGATAGCTAAAAACCCGAGCACTGGATAATGCTCGCCGCGCACTTTTATCTTTTCCGCTTTCAGAAAATCGCGGATCGCAACGACGCGCCCCGCCACTTCCGGTTGAAACACCGGCGAATCGAAGGTCATGACCTGACTCAGCCATTGTAGATGATTGCCTGCTGAAAATCCTTGCGTCCGCAATTCTTTATAATAGCGGTTCATCGTTTCTGCGCGCTCCAAGACTTCCCCTTCACGATTCGAAAGCAAAGCGACGTATGGAATGTCTTCGCTTGACGTGAGGAATGGATGATAGGTTTTCATCGCATTATACAGTTCCCTCGACCGTTCCGCTTGTTCAGGAGATTCCATCATCAAGCCCGCGAGATATGTATAGGCACTCTTCCAGAATTTGCAGTCGTTTAGCGCCTGCTGATTGGCATTGAGTTTGGCCAGCCCTTCTTCGGCCGGCTCATCTCCAAGCACGAGATACGCCGCGGCAATGTGATGGAGATGCGCGCGCAGCGGCGAAGTGAACCCTTCTTTCTTTTTGATAAGCTGAGATACTCCAAGATGTGCATCCGCATCGAATTCGCGCCCCCGGCTCAGATACATCATCGTCACAGCGAGTGATACTTGCTTGTCTACCGTCCAACCGAGCGATTTCGAAACTTGCCCATAAGTTTCTTCAATTTTTTTAGTTTCCATTGAAAAACGCCTCCTTGACCATTTATACGGTCAAAGAGACGTGAGGTTTCAAGTTACGCAAGAAGGACGAGGCTGAGAGCCATGACTGCCATACCGGCAACCAATCCATAAATCGATAAGTGGGCTTCGTCATAACGCTTCGCTGCCGGCAATAATTCATCCAACGAGATGAACACCATGATTCCCGCAACTCCTGCGAAGATGATGCCAAACAATGTGTCGCTCAAGAAAGGCATCAAGAACAACCAAGCCGCAATGGCTCCGACTGGCTCCGAGATCCCTGAGAGAAAGCTGTATTGGAATGCTTTCTTGCGGCTGCCGGTTGCGTAATAGATCGGTACCGACACCGCAATGCCTTCAGGAATATTGTGGATCGCCACAGCAATTGCAATGGCAATGCCGAGCGCAGGATCTTGGATTGCTGACATGAATGTCGCGATGCCTTCAGGGAAATTGTGGATGGCAATGGCCAGCGCCGTGAAAATCCCCATCTTGCGGAGGCGGGCGTATTCGTCGTTGGTCGGGCCCTCGTCCATGTCTTCCACCGTGCGCACTTCATGGGGATTCCCCATTTGCGGCAGTATCCGGTCAAGCACTGCCATAAAGACCATTCCGCCAAAAAATCCAGCAAGTGTCAGCCAGTATCCTGCCGTTTCTCCTTGTGCAGCCGTCAGTGAATCTTTCGCTTTGAAGAAAATCTCAATCATCGAGACATAAATCATGACGCCAGCCGAGAAACCGAGCGACACTGACAAGAATTTCGTATTGGTGCGCGAAGCAAAAAACGCGATTAAACTGCCAATCCCAGTTGCCAGTCCCGCGAACAGCGTCAAGCCAAGCGCGAATAAAACCGTACTGTCCATAAAGCCAACTTCCTTCCAGTAGTAATGAATAAAGCTATTCTACTCCAGAAGTTTCCTTTGCGCAACTTTTTTCAACGAAGAAAGATTTTCCATTATTCATTCACTTCATTACGCAGCAATCGCCCCAGTTTTTCCCAATCGGCATCCTTGTGTTCGCGGACTGCCGGATTATAGAACACACTTGCAGGATGGAAGGTCGGAAAAATGTGATAGCTCTCCTCTGTTTCTAAAAATGCGCCGCTGTCTTCATCCCAATACAGGATCGGCGTTTCCATCAGCGTCCCATGCAATTGCATAATCTTCGCCTCACGCCCGACAAGCCGCTGCAAGCCGACATTGCCAAGTGTCACAATCAATGGAGGCTTTACCGCACGAATTTCTTCATCAAGGATTGGGGCATGAGCGATGATCTCTTTTTTGTTTGGGGCCCGGTTGTACTTACGTTTCACTACTTCACCGCTCCTCGTACGTTTCTCTCCCCATTTGTACGGACGGCTTCTGACAGCGCTGGTAATATAGACATCTTCTCGCTCAAGGCCAATCCCTTCCAACGAAGCCATCAATTCTTTGCCTGCACGGCCCGTAAACGGAATCCCTGTCTCCACTTCGTTCTCACCTGGCGCTTCCCCGACCAGCATCAATGCCGGAGATTGCGGCCCACTCCCCCAAACAAAGCCTTCTACCGGAAAATCTGCAATACGCTTTTTCCCTAGTTCTGCCAGTTCTTGCGAAATTCTGTACATCGTCATCACCCGTCCCTTTAAATAAGTCAAAAATAATTTTTCTTATGAATACCGGCATTTGAAATCGTTTTCATGTAATAAAACATAACATAAAACAAAAATAATACTTGCATTGTCAGAAAACATTGATTAATATGTTAACAAACCTAACACGAAATACATGTTAGAAAACCTAACACGAGGAGGAAGAAGCATGAAAAAGATTGAGACTATCATTCGCCCTTCTGTTTTCGCTGACGTCCGGCAAGCATTGGCTCTCGAAGGAATCGATGGGCTGACCGTAACTGAAATCGCGGGAATCGGCAAACAGGAAGGGCGCGTCGGCCTGTTCCGGGGGAACGCTTACCGCATGGAATTCTCCCCGAAACTCAAATTGGAAATGGTCGTCTCGGACGAAAAAGTCGAAGACATCATCCAAGCGTTGCTTGACTATGCCTCCACCGGTGAAGTCGGAGACGGGAAAATCTTTATCTTGCCTGTAGAAGAAGCCATCCGGATCAGAACAAAAGAACGCGGCACTGTCGCGATTGGATAAGGGGAGATAATTATGGAAGCTGTTCAAAGTTCAGTCGATATGCTGTGGGTCATGCTCGGTGCCATGCTCGTCTTTTTCATGCACGCCGGGTTTGCCATGGTGGAAACAGGATTCACTCGCTCTAAAAATACCCTTAATATTTTGATGAAAAACATGATTACCATTTCACTTGGCTCCATCCTTTATTTCATCGTCGGCTATGCGCTGATGTTCGGGCCGTCGTCGTTTGGCTTGATCGGCACGGAAGGATTCGCTTTATCAGGTGTCACGGATATCGGATTCTTCGTCTTCCAGGCAGTTTTCGCCGCCACGTGTGCCACAATCATTTCAGGGGCCGTCGCAGAACGCATGCACTTGACCGCTTATATCTTGTTGACCGTTGCCATGACAGCCATTATCTATCCAATTGTCGGCCACTGGGTATGGGGAGGCGGTTGGTTATCTGAAATCGGCTTTATCGACTTCGCCGGATCCACTGTCGTCCACTTGACGGGTGCTGTTGCCGCCTTTATTGCGGCTTGGAAAATCGGCCCTCGCCTCGGGAAGTATTCCGGAAAAACCGTCAATACGATTCCCGGGCATAGCTTGCCGCTTGGCGCGCTTGGTGTATTCATCCTATGGCTTGGCTGGTTCGGCTTTAACGGCGGCAGCACGCTCGCAGCAGATCCTGCACTTGTGCCGCCTGTCATTGCCAACACCTTACTCGCAGCATCTGCTGGTGTTTTGGCTACGGCGCTTTACACTCGCTTCCGTTACGGGCGCATTGACGGCACCTTGACGATGAACGGTGCGCTTGCAGGTCTTGTCGGCATCACTGCCGGCGCTGCCAATGTATCATTCCTCGGCGCCATTTTGATCGGCTTGATCGCCGGAATCATCATGACAGAAGCTGTCCATCTATTGGATACAAAAATTCGCGTGGACGATCCAGTGGGGGCTGTATCGGTTCACGGAATCGCAGGGATTTGGGGAACTCTCGCGATCGGATTTTTCGATGTGAATGGTGGATTGCTTTACGGAGGAGGAGCTGAAATTCTCGGCATCCAGGCAGTCGGCGTACTGGCCGTCATCGCTTGGGCATCCTTGGCTACCGGAGCCGTCCTTCTTTTGATCAGCCTTGTAACACCGCTTCGCGTAACGGCCGAAGAAGAAGAAATCGGCTTGGACTTTGCAGAACACGGATCGCAAGCCTATTCGATGCAAGACGTGCTGCGCGGTTCATCTGGCAGAGCGGATAATTTTGCAGACCGCCTGAACCAGCTTGGCGAGGAACGGCCAGCCTCAAGCAAAGTATAAAACAGAGAGAGAAATCGAACGAAAATCCTGGGGGTTCTTAATAGAAAAAACGAACGGAGAAAATTTCTCCGTTCGTTTTTTTGCGCCAATTCAACGCTCCTCAATTTCTTCTTGCTCGACAGTACGCATATATTTGCGCTTGCGGAATTGCCGCTCCCTCATTTCATACCAGATGGCCACTAAAACGAATAGCGTATAGCCAAGACACAAGCCTGCCAATACATCCGACAGGTAATGCGCGCCGCTTGCTACTTGCGATAAAGCCGTGAGTATGGTCAGCAATACCGCAGCCAGCCAGATAGCCAGGCGAATTGATGTTGTGCCAGCTCTCTCGCCAAGAAAGTACGCCAAGGTGAACAAGTACAATAAGCCGACCATTGCATGATCAGATGGAAAGCTATAGGATGCCATTTCTTCTGGAAATTCCGGCATCGGACGAGCGAACCACTGCCGAAGCAATTGATTCAACGCGTTCCCTGCACCGACCGCCAATAAGACAAAAAACATGCCGCGGTAATTTTGGCGGAATGCCCATAGAAAGACCAAAAGGAAAAAGCTCACTGTAAAAATCATCCATTGCTCCCCGATAAACGACACGGCCTCAAGCCACCCCATCCCGCCGAACACCGAAGCTGCCTGTTCATCCAATTCCCGGACCGGTTCTTGCTGATAATAATAAAGGATGCCGAAAAATCCCAGCAGTGTCGCCATCGCTAATGGATAAAAGATTCGTTTCATACTCGCACCTTCTTCCTGCCGCACCGATAGGGCATGTTGGAAAATCGTCCACAACTATTAAAAAACCCGTATGGAGTACACTTCCACACGGGTCCTGAATTTCCTTGTTTTCGCATTCAACAACTTCCACTTTCAGGAATTGAAATACACGCAAATCCGGCAATCATTCATTTGTTGTATCGGGATATCCATATCGTAAATTTCCTTTAGCGCAGCCGATTGGATGATTTCCTCGGTCGGCCCATCTTTCACGACACGGCCGTTCTTCAATGCAACAATGCGGTCGGAATAGACCGAGGCGAAGTTGATATCGTGAAGAACGATGATCACGGTTTTGCCGAGTTCATCGACCAAGCGGCGTAAAATCTTCATAATCTGCACAGAATGCTTCATGTCCAAATTATTGAGCGGTTCATCAAGCAATACATAATCGGTGTCCTGCGCGATAACCATCGCGATAAACGCCCGTTGTCGCTGGCCGCCGGACAATTCATCTAAATACGAATCCTCCATATCCCCAAGGTCCATGTATTCGATTGCCTGATCGACCATCTGCTCATCTTCTGCGTTCAAGCGGCCTTTCGAATAAGGAAAGCGGCCGAATGACACCAACTCGCGAATCGTCAAGCGCACATTCATGAAATTCGATTGTTTTAAAATGGAGACGCGTTTCGAGAAATCATTGGACTTCATCTGCTTCGTGTTGGTTTTATCGATCAACACTTCGCCGGTATCCGCATCCAATAGCCGGCTGACCATCGACAAGAGCGTCGATTTCCCTGCCCCGTTTGGCCCGATAAATGAGGTGATCTGCCCCCGCCGAATATCGACCGATACATTTTCTACGACTTGTTTCTTTCCATATAATTTCGTCAGTTCACGGACTTGGATCATTTAGACCGACTCTCCTTTAATAGCAAATAGATGAAATAGACGCCGCCGATGAAATTGATGATGACGCTGAGCGTCGTGTTGAACGTGAAGACATGTTCGACGACCCATTGCCCGCCAACGAGCGCGACGATACTGATGATGCTTGCGCCGGCAATGACGACCGAATGCTTATAGGATCTGAAAAACTGATAAGACAAATTGGCGACGATCAAGCCGAAGAACGTAATCGGCCCGACCAATGCTGTGGCAATGGCGATCAAGACAGCAGACAGTACAAGCATTTTCTTGACGAGCGCATCATATCCGACACCGAGATTGACTGCCGTATCACGCCCCAAAGACAGTACGTCGAGCGATGGATTATGGCGCCAAGCCAAGCCGATCAAGACGACGATGAATAGTAGCGAGATCCATACCAGATCGGCATTGACGTTATTGAAACTCGCAAACATCCGGTCTTGGACGATTTGGAATTCATTCGGATCGATCAGCACTTGCAGGAAGGTTGAGACGCTGCCAAAAAAGGTGCCCAGAATGATACCAATCAGTAGAAGAAAATAAATCGGCTGGTTGTCTTTTTTGAACAATAGTTTATAGAACAATAAAGCGAAGATGACCATGACCGCAATCGACAATAAGAAATTCACTTGCTTATTGATGATCGTGATATGCCCTGAACCCAAGAAGAAAATCAATACTGTCTGGAGGAGCATATACAGCGAATCCAATCCCATGATGCTGGGCGTCAAAATGCGATTATGGGTGATGGTCTGAAACACTACCGTCGCATAAGCGATCGCCACACCCGTCAATACCATCGCGAAGACTTTCACGCCTCTTCTCGGCAGCGCATAATCGAAGCTGCCATTCAAATTATCGAATAAATACAAACCGCATGCCGCTGCGGCAAGCGCAATCAAAATCCATAATTTATGTACATCACGCATACGCCTTCCTCCTAAACAACATAATCAGGAAGATAAAGCTTCCGATAACGCCCACCATCAGGCTGATGGTGATCTCGTATGGATAAATCAACACGCGCCCGAGAATGTCACAGACCAATAGGAAGATGGCGCCGAGCATCGCGGTATGCGGCAAGGTTTTCTGGAGATGGTCCCCTTTAAAGATGGAGACAATATTTGGGATGATCAAACCAAGAAACGGAATCATGCCGACCGTCAAAACAACGGTTGCTGTAATGAGCGCGACTAAAGTCAAACCAATATTGACCACGCTGCGGTATTTCAATCCCAAGTTTTTTGAGAAGTCCTCCCCCATTCCCGCGACCGTAAAGCGGTTGGCGTACATATAAGCGATGATGAAGACCGGTACACTTATGTAAAGAAGTTCATAACTGCCTTTCATGACCATCGAAAAATCACCCTGCAGCCAAGCTGACATGTTCTGGATGACGTCTGCCCGGTAGGCAAAAAATGTGGTGATCGACGACAGGATATTGCCGAACATCAAGCCGATAAGCGGAATGAAGATGGCGTCCTTGAATTTAATGCGATTCAAGATTTGCATGAACAAAAACGTTCCGGCAAGCGCGAACAAAAACGCCACTGCCATCTTCTCGATCATCGAAGCGTTCGCAAACAGCAGCATCGAAACAAGAATCCCGAGGCGCGTCGCATCGAGTGTGCCGGCAGTCGTAGGCGAGACGAATTTATTGCGGCTCAATTGCTGCATGATGAGCCCTGCCATGCTCATGCCAGCCCCCGCCAGTAAAATCGCGACAAGCCGCGGAAAGCGGCTGACGAGGAAAATCTGCGTTTCTTCTGATTGAAAATCAAGGAGATCCAGCGGGTTGATGCTGCTGACTCCGACAAACAGGGAGATGAACGACAGAAGGATCAATATGGGTATTAGAATACGTTTTTTCATGTGGTGCCGCTCCCTATCTAAAGCTATTTCCAATTGAGAATGATAATGATTATCAGTAACTCATTGTTTTTTAGTATAGCAGTATAAAAAATAGCGTCAAGGGATAATTGAGAACTATTTTCATTAAGAATTTCAGCGCTTTGAAATGTTCACGTGTTTTTCAAATTTGGCGACCAGCTTGCTTGAACAAGGCGTCGCCTTTGGAGCCGCCTTCCTGCTTTGGGTTAGCCTTTCACAATGAGCCAGGAAGAACAATTGTCTCATTGCTTCGGCTCACCCTTGGCGCAGGTCGGCTGGGAGATTTCACTGATTGCAGTATGTTTAGCTGGATCTGCTTTTTAGACGTTTCCGGCTAGTGGGGGAATCGCTTCTTGGGTGGGAATGTGGGTGTGCTAACTATTAACTTGGTCGGGCGTCGCTTATGGAGTCGCCGCCCTGCTTTGGGTTGGTCTTTCACAATGAGCCAAGAAGAACAATTGTCTCATTGCTTCGGCTCACCCTTGGCGCAGGTCATCTAGGAGATTTCACTGATTGCAGTATGTTTAGCTGAATCTGCTTTTTTAAACAGTTTCCGGCTAGCGGGGGAATCGCTTCTTGGGTTGGGGCTGTCGTGCGCCAAGGGATAGGCGCAGTTTGTGAATCACCGCTTTGCACGGGTTTGTTTCAATATAAAAAAGCAGAGGGAAATTCCCTCTGCTTTCGGTTTCGGTTATTAAAATTCGATATCCTGTGCTTGTTCCAGTACTTCCGATGGAATTTCGATCGGTTCGATGGCATTGTAATCGCTATAGTCCACTTGCATTTGCGATTCGATCGCCATCATTTCACCGCGCACGTTGACATCAAGTTCCATATCAACTTCCATGCGGTCCGCTAAATAGGTTTCCTTATCCAGCGTGATGACATAATTCACGGAATGCACTTCCAAGTCTTCCGGAGACAATGGTGCTTCAATTTCCATCTGGCCCAATGTTTTCTCCAATTGTTCATCCGTTAGTTCCTGGAACTCTTCTCCCGACGCATCGAGTGTCAGGATGTAAGCTTCATCCGTTTCCTCGAGCACGAATTCTTCTTCAAAATCACCGAGCTCATCCAATTGGCGCGCAGGGTCAGCCGATTGCTGTCCGGCAATCGACTGCATGTTTTCGTACATTTCCTCCGGCATCTTCAGCCACATATCGACGGACGTCTCATGCATATATAAGCCCTCTTCCGTCATATACATTTCTGTCAGCATCGGATTGGTATTGTCGATATCCTCCGACACAATGCTGGTCTCGCCTGTTTGATGGAATGCCAGGGGCTCGTAGGTCATTTCCATTTCAGAGTCGACCGTCATCTTGATTTCCATGCCATCCGGCTGCATCTTCATCTGTTGTTCGGTGTTCGACTGGGCGCGCACGCTTTCCACTTGCTGCGAAGCCTCTACCGCTTCCGCATAAACTTCCGAAGCGCTCTTCGTTTCTTCGGGAGCTTCTTGTGCAGGGGTCTCGCTTTCCTCTTCAGTCGTCGGTGCCTCAGCATTGCTGCATGCGCCAAGGCCGATAACAGCAGCGCCCGTTCCTATGACTGCCACCCATTTTCTCATGGCGTTCACTCTCCTTATCAAGACTTGTCGTCCATTATACAGCATTCTCTCTTTACTCACAGTTTACCCAATTTACAGCCGGTTAATTGCCATCCGTTAAAATATGCTTTTCCACAATAAAATAAGCCGGAGAGATTCTCCGACTTGTTTACATATTAGCTATTTGCATACGGCTTACTCATTTACCAATGACAAATTGTTCGTAGCGGTCATAATCTGCACGGCTCAATTCTACAGTAATCAATGTACCTTCTTCTCCATATTCGGTTTCCTTGATACTTGCATGGTTGTTCAAATACGCAACGACGTCCCCACGCCCGAACGGAATTTCCATCCGGCACATGACGTGGTTCGCAAAGAGCCGCTCACGTATGCTTTCGATCAGCTCATCGAGTCCCGCTCCTTCTTTGGCTGATATCCAGACGGCATCGGCACTCTTTCTTGGATATGCAACACCGGCGAGGTCCGATTTATTATAGACATATAAAGTCGGGACGTTCTCGACGCCAACATCCTGGAGCGTCGCATCGGTCACTTCCATCATGTAATCGTGCTCATCGTTCGAGACATCGACCACATGAAGCAACAGATCCGCATTACGCGCTTCTTCAAGTGTCGAGCGGAATGCTTTGACCAAATGGTGTGGCAAGCGGCTGACAAACCCGACGGTATCGGACAACAGAAATGTCTTATTGTCTTCAAGTCGGATTTGGCGGATAGATGTATCCAAAGTGGCGAACAGCATGTCTTTCTCGAATACCTGCTTGTCCAGGTCTTGACCCGTCTTCGACAGCAGACTGTTCATGATCGTCGACTTGCCGGCGTTGGTATAGCCGACTAGCGAGACGACCGGCATGCCTTTTTTCAATCGTTGCTTGCGCTGTGTCGTGCGCTGTTCTTTTACTTGATCGAGTTCCCGTCTCAGCTTAGTGATCTGGTCTTCGATTTTGCGGCGGTCAAGCTCAAGCTTCGTTTCCCCGGCGCCACGGTTGGCGAGCCCACCACTGCTGGCACCGCCTTGGCGGCCGAGCGACGCGCGCAAGCCGACGAGGCGCGGCAGCATATATTGCAATTGCGCCAATTCCACTTGCACTTGCGCTTCACGCGTTCTGGCGCGTCTCGAGAAGATGTCCAGGATAAGCATCGTCCGGTCGATCACTTTGCATTCCAACTCTTCTTCAAGGTTGCGGATCTGGGACGGCGACAGTTCATCGTTGAAGATAATGAGATTGGCGTCTGCTTCTTCGTATAATACTTTCACTTCATCGACCTTTCCCGTGCCGATATAATGGGCGGGATTGACGCGGTCCAGATTTTGATGCAGTTCGCCCACCACTTCAACGCTTAATGCTTCCGCTAAATTGCGCAATTCTTCCATGCTGTATTCAAAATGGATATCTTTTTGCAATTGGACACCCACGATAATCGCTTTTTCAATCAATTGTTCCATCTCTTGTTGCCTCCTTCGGCAGACTTTTTCCGCCTAGCCCTCATGTTTTTATCAACCTGAAGTTTCCCTCTATCCTACCACAGTACCACGGGCACCCCTATCCGAAACGCGGCGCCTGGTAGCTTCCTTGCTCAAAACCGATTTCCTGTCCGGCCGATTCAAAACGCACTTCACACAACCGCTCTTTTCCTTCGCCCGCCTCAAACACAATACGGCCATTCTCCAAGTCAATATCTCCTCCGAGCAAGCTTCTCCACTGCGCTTCCCGTTGCGCCGGATCTTTTACCGAGAAAACAAGCGACTCCAAGCGCAGGCTTTCATTCAGCTCCGTAATGGCGCCTTTTTGTTTCAAGCCAACAAAACGCGCTTCATCCGGTTCTTCCCACTCAATAAAAAATGGCAGCGGCAAAGCAGATGTAATCGACTCATCAATAAACAGCAAACGCCAGCGGACGGTTTCTCCTGTATCAGTCAACCTCTCGGCGTCCATTGGGCCGATCGTCTTGAACCCGCGCCCTTCGATTTGTTTCGCTAATTCGTCAAGGTCATCAGAACGTAGACAGATTGTGCCGAAGCCCCTTCCGTCGAGGCGCAGTTGTTGAATCAGCGGGTGGTCAGAAGCTTCAGCGCGCATTTTGTCTTCGACCGTGAGCCACTCGATATAATAATCCGGACCGTACATAAGGGCGTTTTGCGTTCCCCAGTTTTTATGGCTGCCTCCAGCAATCGCATGGAACCCTTTTTCGTTCCAAAATTTGCTGCTGGCTTCCGGATTGGTGTGGGTAAAATGGACGATGTGATCCAACTTCATTTGCAAGCACTCCTTTTCTTTGCCTATTGATCGCTTTCTTCTATTAAATATCATACCCTCTAGCGTTGCCAATTTGCTGTGTATATGGTCACTTTTTAGCTGTCAATTCTGATTTTTCCGGAAAATGGGTGGTTTTTAGGCCTCATTTTCGATACGCTAGTGTATAGGAAAAGATAATTACCATATTTCAAAGGAGGTCATCATGGATAAAAAATTATTGAAAAACCCCGTGTTTATCATATCGACAGCCGTGATCCTGCTGTTGGTAGTTGCTGGGGCATTTATGCCGATCCGTTTCGGTGAAATCGCCGGCACCTTATTTAACTTCACCACGCTTAACTTCGGTTGGTTCTACTTGCTAGCTGTCTTCATCATCACCCTTTTCCTGATCATCATCGCCATTAGCAAATATGGCAGCATCCGGCTCGGAGCCGACTCCGACCGCCCGGAATTTCCATTCTTCACTTGGATCGGCATGCTGTTCTCAGCCGGCTTCGGTGCAGGGCTCGTCTTCTGGGGCGTAGCGGAACCGATGAGCCATTTCTTTACAACACCGTTCGGTACGGAAGGACAGACAGAAGAGGCAGCGCGCATTGCGATGGGCTATTCCTTCTTCCACTGGGGCATTAGCCAATGGTCCGTCTTTGCCATCGTAGGTTTGGTCATCGGCTTCTTGCAGTTCAGACGCAAAAAGCCCGGCCTGGTCTCGACCGCACTCGAGCCGGTCTTAGGTTCGAAGCCAGTAGTCAAGCACACGATTGATTCGCTCGCGGTCATTGCAACCGTCATGGGAATCGCGACTTCACTTGGCCTTGGGGTCTTGCAGATGAACGGCGGTTTGAACGCCGTATTCGGCATCGATAACGCCTTCCCGATCCAATTGGCGATTATCGGCGTCATGTTCGCTGCCTATACCCTATCTTCTTCTACAGGCCTCCATAAAGGAATCGCCTATTTAAGTAATTTGAACTTAGGCTTGGCACTCGTATTGATGGTGTTCGTCTTCTTTGCCGGCCCGACAGTATTCATCATGGATACATTTACGCTCGCAATCGGCGATTACATCACCAATTTTGTCCAGTACAGCCTGCGCATGGAACCCTACACCGGCGGAGATTGGGTGCTCGGATGGACCATCTTCTACTGGGCTTGGGCAACTGCCTGGTCTCCATTTGTCGGAGCGTTCGTTGCACGGGTATCACGCGGGCGTACCATCCGCGAATTCGTCTTCGGCGTTTTGGTCATTCCGCCAGCCATTGCTTGTGTGTGGATCGCCGTCTTCGGCGGTACAGCTTTATGGTATGACCTGAACGAACAAGCGGGCATTGCGGAAGCAGTCAATGTCGATTTGACTTCTGCCTTGTTCCAAACTTTTGACGTTCTTCCGCTGTCGACCATCATGTCCGTATTGGCGATTTTGCTGATCTTCACATTCCTCGTGACATCAGCTGACTCCGCTACTTACATCCTGGCGACCATGACCAGCTTCGGCAGCTTGAACCCGCCGACTTTATTCAAAGTCATCTGGGGCGTTTTGATGTCAGCCATCGCAGCCGTTCTGCTTTACGCTGGCGGGCTTAGCGCCTTGCAGACCGCTTCACTCATATCGGCCTTACCATTTACGGTGCTCTTGCTTCTGATGCTTTGGTCATTCACCAAAATCATCCGTGGAGAGTCGCCGCCGATCCGTAAATCGGAGCTGCGCCGCTTCCGACGCTTGGAACGCGAAGCGCGAAAACAGCAGAATAAGTAAACGCAAAATCCTTGCTGCCTTAGAAGCTCTAGATCTTGAGCTTTTAAGGCAGTTTTTTTGAATAAACTACTTCGGTTTCTCTTGCGAATAAACTGATTATTGAGTTAATAAAGCTTTACTTTTTTGACCAATACACTATAATAAAGAAAGGGAATATTTGTTCGCATTTTTACATAATCTTATCGAAAGGAGTTTTTCCAATGACCGTCCATGTCTATATGATCTTTAACGGCAATTGTGAAGAAGCCGTAGCGTATTACACAAAAGTATTTGATACAGAGCCGTCGGAATTCTCTCGTTTCGGGGATATGCCTTCAGAGCCTGGGCAAGAAATGTCCGAAGAAATGAAAAACCGGATTATGCATGCAAGCCTGGACATCCACGGAAGCGCCGTCATGTTTTCAGATGCCATGTCAGATTCCCCCATTGTATTCGGCAAGAACATTAACGTCACGGTGATATCGGATGACTTACACAAAATGACGGAAGAGTTCAATCAGCTGGCGCAGGATGGGAAAGTTCAAATGGCACTGCAGGAGACGTTTTGGAGCCTTGGCTATGGCATAGTAGAAGACAAATATGGCGTCGTTTGGATGTTCAGCCATGACGACGGCCGGCAATGAATTAAAGAAGCTTGAAGCTTATTCACGGCCACAAAAAATAGGCTATCCTCATTTGAGAGGATAGCCTATTTTATCGGATCATTTTTTATCTTCTTGTATCAAACGATCTGTTTCATCGAATTCCGCCTCGATTTCAGCGTTCGGCTTGTAAGTCATCAAGCTGACTGCCCATGTAACCAACCAGCTAAGGAAAAATCCTGGAATGATTTCATAGATGCTTCCGACAAGGTTCGTCAGCTCAGTAGCTCCTGCATCCTCAGGCACAGTACCTACGAGGTCCCAGATGATGACCGTGACAGCACCGACGATCATACCGGCAAGCGCGCCTTTAGAAGTAAGCTTGCGCCAGAACAGGGAAAGCAAGATAATCGGGCCGAAAGCGGCACCGAACCCAGCCCATGCATAAGCAACCAAACCAAGAATGGTGTTGTTCTGTTCCCACGCAAGCGCTGCAGCAACAACCGCGATGAGTGCGACGGCAAAACGGCCGAGCATAACATAGCCTTTATCGCTGGACTCTTTCTTGAAAGCAATTTTATACAAATCTTCAATCAAGGCAGATGAACTGACGAGCAATTGAGACGAAATCGTACTCATGATTGCTGCCAAAACGGCTGCCAGGACAAAACCTGCTACTAGCGGATGGAATAGGATTTGGCTCAAGTCCAAGAATACTGCTTCCGGATCCACTAACGTAGAACTTGGGTTTTGCTGGAAATACGCAATCCCGACCAACGCCGTGCCCGTAGCACCGATGAGACTCAAGATCATCCAGCCCATGCCGATGCGGCGGGCCGTCCGAACTTCCTTCAAAGTTTTAATGGCCATAAAACGGACGATGATATGCGGCTGGCCGAAGTACCCAAGGCCCCACGCTGCGGCAGAAATGACGCCGATGGTGGAAGCTCCTGAAACCAGGCTCAACATGTTCGGGTCGACTTCCCGGATGCTTGCTGCTGTTTCACCGAATCCGCCGGTAACGAAAATTCCGACGACCGGTACGGCAATAAGCGATAGGAACATCATAATCCCTTGCACAAAGTCCGTGTAACTGACGGCGAGAAACCCACCGAATAAAGTATAAGCGACAACTACCACAGAACCTACGATGAGGCCAAGGTGGTAATCCATACCGAATGAGCTCTGGAAGAATAAGCCAGAAGCTACCATACCGGATGAAACGTAGAATGTGAAGAAAATCAAAATGATAATACCTGAAACGATCCGCAATAGACGCGAACGGTCTTTCAGTCGATTTTCTAAGAAGCTTGGAATGGTGATGGAATCACTGGTGACAAATGAGTAGATTCGCAGACGAGGCGCAACAAAGAACCAGTTCAGGAAAGCACCGACTGTTAGCCCGATGGCGATCCAAACTTCCACGAGACCTCCGACATAAATTGCTCCAGGCAGTCCGAGCAAGAGCCATCCGGACATATCGGATGCGCCGGCGCTGAGAGCTGCTACGGATGGTCCGAGACCACGTCCCCCGAGCATGTAATCGGATAAGTCGGCTGTCTTCTTATACGCATACCAGCCAATGAATAGCATAGCCGCGAGGTACACGAGTAAGGCTATGATTTGATAAGTTGTATCTGTCATGACATCTCCTCCTTTATTAAACACTTTAACATAATGAGCTTATATGAAAAGGGGGCTTTACGTTTTATTTCCTATTTAAATGGGGATAGAGAGGCAAGGAGGCGATATATATGCCGTGGAATAAGAATGATTACCCGGATTCTTTCAAAAATTTGGATGAAGAGGTCCGTAACAAAGCAATTGAGATTGCCAATGCATTGTTGCGTGATGGCTATAAAGAAGGCCGTGCCATTCCGATTGCCCTGGACCAGGCGCGCGATACCGTACAGGGAGCCAGCGATGGCCCGATTTATGAAATCCGCAAACACTCAGTGGGCTGGCAGTTGAAAAAGAAAGACAGCAAAAAAGCCATCCTCATTGAAGAAACTAAGGATGACCTGATGGGCGAAGCGAAGCGCTATGTTAACCGCAATAATGGAGAACTCCATATTTACTCAGAAGACGATTCGCTGCAAGAAAAATTATACGAGTAAACACCAAAACAGCAGGACAGGGAAAGCCGCCACTTTCCTTGCCCTGCTGTTTTGTCGTTCAACGTTTTTCACGGTAGCGTGCGATGGCTTCAATTCTATTGCTCGCTTCCAGTTTATCCAGAATCGTGGAAATATAATTGCGCACCGTGCCTGTCGTGATGAATAGCTCTTTGGCAATTTCTTTCGTGCTGCGCCCTTCAGTGATCAACTCCATCACTTGCCGCTCTCGTTCAGTGAGCGGATTGCTGCCCGCATACGCAAGATCGACGAGTTCTGGGGCATAGATCCGGCGGCCGTCCATAATGGTGCGGATTGATGTCCCGAGCTCTTCACTCGGACTGTCTTTCAAGAGATACCCGCTGACGCCCGCCTTTCGTGCGCGTTCGAAATAACCGGAACGTGCGAAAGTCGTCAGGATAATGGTTTTGCATGGATGGTCTTTCAAAGCTTCTGCCGCGTCCAAGCCACTCTTGACCGGCATCTCAATGTCCATGATGCAGACGTCCGGATTCAGCTCTTCAACCAAGCGGATGGCTTCCTCTCCATTTGACGCCATACCGACCACTTCCAAATCGTCTTCTAAATCCAGTAACGACCCGAGCGCACCGAGCATCATGCGCTGGTCTTCCGCGAGTACAATTCGAATCATGAATTTCTCCCCTCCACATCTTGATAAAGAATGACATTCGGCACCCGGATATTCAAAGTCATGCCGTCCAATACTTCGATGTCCACTTGCCCGTTGACAAAGTCTAGACGCTCGCGCATCCCGGCGAGCCCATTTCCTTGAACTAACGGGTTGCCTTCAGGAAAACCAACGCCATCATCCTGGACTTGCACCAAAATTTCGTTCGGCGTCTGCTTGATCAACACGGTACAGCGGGAGGCTGCACTATGTTTGACCACATTAGTGACAGCCTCTTTCAAACACATGCTCAGCACATGCTCCATTAAGAGCGGCGTATTGTTGAGTTTGGCATTGCCGTAGAAGACGAAATCGATATCTGCGGCTCGAAGAATCTGTTGGATGCGCAGTAACTCATCTTCAAGTTTCGTGCCACGCATATCCGTCACCAGCTCCCGCACTTCCTTCAAGGCGGTGCGTGCAGTCTGGCGAACATCTTGAATTTCAGCCGCTGCGCGTTCCGGGTCTTTACTGAGTAGTTTCCCCGCCAGGTCACTTTTCAAGCCGATTAATGACAATTTCTGGCCAAGCGTATCGTGGAGATCGCGCGCGATTCGCTCCCGCTCCTCAATCAGCACGAGTTGCGAAATCCGCTTATTGGCATCTTCAAGCGCCCCTTCAAGCTTTTCGCGTTTATGCCGGTTATAGGTGTTGAACGGCAATAAGATAACACCGAGAACGCTCAAAATGATGAACGGCAATTGTGTCATATACAGATTGAAATCGACCAACAAGCCATAAATGATCGCGGCGAGCGTGGTCCCAATATGCAAGCCGTAAATAATGAAAAAGCCGACTTTACTGCGGATATTGCCGATAAAGAACGCCAAGAAAATTGCCAGGTAAACATAACCGAATAAGAAAATCATCGCGACATTGATAATCATCTCGACACTTACCCATAGGTATACGAGGAACGAATGGGAACTGAACGACAAACGATAAGCGATGAAAAATGCCCCAAGCAGGATGATCCCTGCTGCAATTTCAGTTGGAGAAGACGATCGGAATATGAAAAAGAATGGCAAAATGCAAAAGATCGTCCATGCATAGATGCTCAACCACGTATTGCGGGGGAAAATTTGATACCAGTTTTGCATAACTGCCTCCTAAAGTTTCTTTGCTCCCATCATACCAAAGCTCACAGCCAAAGAGAAAATATGCGCAGCTTCCAAACGAACACAAGGATACCCGTAAAGAAAAACTGCCATTGCCTCTCTGCTGAGGCAATGGCAGTTCTGCTTTATTGTTGTACTGTCCGAGAGTCGCCAAGCAAATGCTTGATGGCACCGAATGTTACAAATCGCTTGTTCTCTTCATCGTACACTTTGTACTTCAAAGATTGGAAGCTTGTTTTCAAGTTGACCGTCGTCGCTTTTTGCAGCGGCGGTGTGGAAACATGCGCTTTTTCCAAGTTGTAGTTCGGAACGCGCGGGCTCAAGTGATGGACATGGTGGAAACCGATGTTCCCAGTCACCCATTGCAGTACTTTCGGCAATTCATAGTACGAGCTGCCTTCAATTGCCGCTTTCACGTAATCCCATTCGCTTTCGTCCTCGAAATAAGAATCTTCGAATGTATGCTGGATGTAGAACAACCAAATGCCCAGTGCCCCAGCTGTGAACATGATTGTACCTTGAATCAATACAAATGCCTGCCAGCCGATTGCCAAAATCATGATGGTATAAAGAACGACCAATGCAGCATTAATGAAATACGTATTGTTGCGTTCTTTCTTGCGTGCATCTTTACGGTTGAAACGGCTTGAGATCAATACGAGGAATAATGGCCCTAACCCAAACATTACGAGAGGGTTGCGGTACATGCGGTACTTGAAACGTTCCCATTTGGAAGCTTCTACGTACTCGTCGATCGTCATGACCCAGATATCGCCGACTCCGCGCTTATCGAGGTTGCCGCTCGATGCGTGATGGATTGCGTGCTCGCGTTTCCATTTTTCATAAGCGAAAAGCGTCAATATGCCGGTAATCGTACCGACGACCGCGTTCGCTTTTTTGTTTTTAAAGAACGATCCGTGTGTACAGTCATGGAAAATGATGAACATGCGGACGACAAATCCAGCTGCGACGATGGAAATTCCTACTGTTAACCAAACGGAAACATCTAGTGCGAGATAAGCTAAAAACCAAAGAATAAAAAATGGGGGTATCGTGTTAATTATTTGTTGAACACTTGCTTTAACATCTGCTTTTTCGAAAGGGGCGACAAACTTACGTAATTGCGCTGTCTTTTCTTTGCTCATATCTTGTCTTCCTCCTAGAATGGGCGAAGTGCCCATCGGTGTACTTGTTAACCATCATATTACGCCCCTATCCACTTCTTCATAAGACATAAACGTCTGTTTGTGGGCATGACACCTGTCATGGGTTTTGGTTTTTCCATAACTTTCTAAAATCAAGAAAAACGTGTATACTGATATATATGCAGAATAATCCGAATAGAGGTGAACACTATGACAGGACTGGTAGCCGTCATCATGGTCTTTTCCATTCCCCTCGTCGCTATCTGGACGGACTATTTGACCGAAAAGAAGAAAATGCACCAGCGCGCGCTGGAGACAGAATTGGAACTCGAAAAGCTCAAGCATGACAATTACGTCATTGAAACACAAAAGCTGCGGCTGGAACTTGAACAGATGAAACTCGACGATGCCTTAAAGCACCAACCACTCATAGCCGAACGGCAAAAAGACGCGTCTGCATAGACGCGTCTTTTTCTGCACAATTTCCGAAACACTTAAACGAAAACTTGCTCTTCTATTTTCTTCAGGCCGTAGAAATAGCCGCGGCGGTCCATCAATTCCTGGTAGTTGCCTTGTTCGATCAAGCCGCCGTTTTCCAATACAAGGATGCGGTCCATGCTTTCAAGTCCCGATAAATCATGACTGATGATCACGAACGTGTCCTGTGGATGGCGAGTGAACAGCTCGTTGTAAATGGACTTAGCGGTAACACCGTCAACCGATGAAAACGGTTCGTCCAATAGCCATAGCCTCTCGCCTTTCAGGAATGCCCGGGCCATCGCCAGGCGCTGCTTTTCGCCGCCCGATAAATTCCGGCCCTTTTCATAAACTGGCGCAGTCAACTCCAAATGACTCAAGTTTACAAGTTCGAGTGCTTCAAGCAATTGTTCTGTACCTGCCTGCTCATTCGCAATGCGCAAATTGCTTTCAATGGTCCCTGAAAAGAAATGGTTCTCCTGAAGCACAACGTTCATGCGTTCCCATACGTTTTCCGGGCGCATGCCGCTAAGCGTTTCATTTCCAAAGCGGATGTCGCCGCTCTCAGGCACTGCCACTTTCAACAATAGCTGCAATAAGGTCGACTTGCCCGAACCGCTTGGCCCGACAATCGCCGTTTTCGATCCTTGCGGCAAATGGAAGCTGACGTCATCGAGCGACAAGCGGCTATCATCCGGATAGCGGTAGCTTAAGCGGTCAACCTGAATATCCACTGAACCTTTCGGCATCTCTCCTGCACTATTATCCGGTTCTTCGTCTACCACTTCTTCAAGTCTGCGCGCAGCAATCCGGCTTTCCTCGTAATACGCCGGAAGTGCAGCAAGCGGGCCGACATTTTCAAATGCCCCAAGCGATACCATGACAAGCATCGCTAAATACAGGCCGGATAATTCCCCAGTGGATACGAAATACGCCCCGGTCGCCAACACCAGAAATGAAGCCAGGAAAGCGGCTAATGCATTCACCGACTGGACACGGTTTTCTTCAAGCCCTTCATTTTTCTGGGCTTGTTCATAACGGTGTGCCGTTTGCTGCAGTTCCGCGCTTTTTTGATCGAGCGCCAAATGGATTTTCAAGTCCTTGAACCCGTAAAGAAATTCCGCCGATGCAGCCGCAAAGGCTCCGCGGGTTTCTCCGGTCGCATGCGTTTTCTTCCGTCTCCGGAGAGCGAAGAGCGCGGGCAGGATAACGACCACAAAAATGGCGCCCACCAAGACGACTAATGCCATGGGCAGCGAATAAAACGAAGTGAAGAACACCGTCGCCACTAATACCATGCCCACGACAATCGGTGGATATAACACGCGCAGCAGAAAATTTTGCAAACTTTCCACATCGCCTACGATGCGCGACAGCAGATCACCGCTCTGGTGGCGTTGGAAAATACCCGGTGCGAGTGGTGCCAGACGTTCAAAGAAATTGCCGCGCAAATGGCCGAGCATCGTAAATGTTGCCCGGTGCGAGTATAACCGTTCCGCATAGCGTGTAAGGGCAGCTGCAAAGCCGAATAATTTAAGCGAAGCTGCCATGACGACCAAGGTCGTCATTTGAGCAGTCAGCGCTGCCTTCGAAATCAAATACCCGCTTGACCCGAGAAGTGCCACACCGGCAAGCCCCGCCAAAAAGCCGAACATTACAGCAAGGGCGACATCGCGTTTTTCTTTCAGCGTCAGCCAAAAAACCGTTTTTAATTCACCCATGCCTGTTTGCCTCCTTGCTGTGCTTCAATCATGGACCGGTACGGGCTGAAGCTGTCCATCAACTGTTCATGCGTGCCAATGGCTTCTACCTTTCCTGCGTCCAAGACGATAATGCGTGATGCGTTCCGGATTGTATGCAGACGGTGGGCAATCGTAATGACGGTGGCTTCTTTCGACAGCTCTTCGATCGCCCGTTGCAGCACTTGTTCTGTGTGAAGGTCGAGCCCTGCTGTCGGCTCATCGAAAAACAATAGCGACGGCTTTTTGAGAAATGCGCGCGCTAACACGAGCCGCTGCTTTTCACCGCCGGACAATCCGCGCCCTGCTTCACCAATCATCGTGTCGAAGCCTAAAGGAAGCGATTCGATCAATTCCAAGATGCCTGCTTTCTGTGCCGCTTCAATCAGTTGTTTTTTCGCCACGGCCCGTTTCGCCCCGAGTTCGATATTTTCTTTAATAGTTCCTGCAAACAAATAAGGGTCTTGCGTAATATAGCTCACTTGTCCGAACCATTCGTCTTCATTCACTTGTTCTTGCGGCAGGCCATTGATCAGCAACCGTCCGCTCGCTGCCGGCAATAACCCTGCTACAACATTCATCAATGTGCTTTTTCCAGAGCCGCTCGCCCCGACCAGTGCAGTGGACGTTCCCGCTTCGAGTTTGAAACTCGCCGGCTCAAGTTGAAATCCTTCCCCGTACTGAAAGCTCACTTGCTCCAAAGCCAACTCGACCGGTGCATCGACTGAGGATTCTCCCCATGCGACCGGCTGATGGCTTTTCGCCAATTCTTCCGTCAACAGCTCAGCAGAAGCCGCACTCCCTCTCGCTGTGTGGAAAGCGCTGCCGAATTCTTTCAACAGATTAAAGAAATCCGGTACAAGCAACAAGACAAGAAACGCCGGGAAAAATGTGATGCTATCGAAGACGACGAGCCGCAAACCAATTTCAAGTGCCACAATCCCGATGCTAAGCATGGAAATGTATTCAAGCGTTAACGAAGACAGAAAAGCTGATTTCAAAACGTCCATCGTCGAGTCGCGGAACTTCAAGCTATTGTCGCGGATCGTGTCGCTCTGCCGCTTCGCCTGGCCAAATAAGCGCAGAGTCGTCAATCCTTGGAGCACATCGAGGAACGCGCCTGAAAAACCAGCCAATTGCTCAACTTTCTCATCCGCTTTTTGTTTCGTACGTTTACCGACAATCGCCATGAACAAAGGAATGAACGGTGCCGTGATCAAGATAATCAGACCCGTCGTCCAGTTCAGGTAAAAAACTACCCCCAGCAGCATCAACGGGATTGTATAACTTTGGATCATCTGTGGAATGTATTTGCTGAAATAACCATCGGTGTTATCGACTGCTTCGAGCAGCAAGCCGACCTTCCGCCCCGACTGCCCGGCAATCGACCCTTGCAGCGGATTCTCCTTATACGAAGCGATCAATTCCTGCCGCAAGCGGCGCCTTGCTTCTATAGACAATGTGACACCGAGCCGGCCGATCGCATAGCTTGCGCCAGCTCGCAGCAAAATGACCGCCAGCAGCGCAGCCAATATAGGCAGCACTTCTTCAAAAGAGGCAGCTTTCATAAATACAGAATCAGCTACCCATACAAAAAACAAAGCCTGCCCGATCATCGCTAGACCCTTTGCCAGTGAGGCTAGAAACAATAATCGTATGCGATTGTTCTGGCTGTAGGCCATTTGTTTCAAACTTCCCATTTCCATCGCCCTTTCTTTCACTTACCCCTATTATAAAGGAGCATCAAGGAGATTCCTTTAAGGACGCCCACTCTAAGAGCCATTTCCCGAGAAATTGTTACAAAACGGTTCACATTTCATAAAGAAAAGCCACGCAGCAAGGCTGCGCGGCTGGAATATCGGGTATTCGCTTGTTAGATCTTACTTTTTACCAGAGGCAGGGAAAACAATGGCCTGTAACCACAAAGCATCGTCTTGGATCTTCCTCTTTAAAGGAGTGTCCATGCACTTTTTATACTCTGTCGCCAATTTCTTTAATTCGTATTCAAAAACTACCTCTTCCTCTTTCGTGATCATGGCATAAACATCACCTTTCGACACTAGCACGAGGATTGCGCACGTGATTCATTACCTAATACTTTACCCGAAAATTTAAAAGATATTCCCCTTTTTTTATAAATAGCGTCATTTTTTTATTCAAACGAACAATAGCAGTGCTGAGTAGAGGGACAGGCCTATTATAAAAGCACCTAAACTGCTTTCGCGCTCTTCAGGAAGTTCTTCTTTCAGCACGTTTAAAATGACACCGCCGGCAATCAAAGCCATGAGAAACGCAATGATCAATTCATGCACTTCGGCTATCAAGCCAATGCCCCAGCCAGCCAAGATAGCAGCTGGAGAAGCCATCTGCCGTAGCGGTCATACTCGCCTTTATGCGCTTCCCGAAGCCCCTTGTCGTTAGTGATGAAATGGACGCCGAGCGCAATGAAAAACAAGGTCATCCCGGCCACGCCTTCATACTCTTCACGCATCATCAAATAGCCTATAATCCCGTTGTACATGGCGAAAGAGCCAATGTGAATCCAGAAGACACCTGAAAAAGACTTGCCTTCTGAAGCCCTGCGTTTCGAACTTTTCACCATTTGCTCCAAGCCATAAAAAAGGACCAGCCCAGCCATCGCGGCTAAGTAAATATGATTGCTCAGGAAACCTTCACCTGGGCCGCCGAACTCTTCGTGGACTTCTTCTTGGAATTCGCCTAATTCAGGCAATAAGTGCAAAAATACGTATGCGACGGATATGCCGCCTGCAATCGATAAGAACCGGCTGCGCGGCACCGACTTCAGGAAATTCATGTTTTTGGAAAATAGGTGGATGACAACAAATCCCATGACAAACAGCAAACTAAGCCACTGCAAACTATCCTTCCTCGACTAAAAAAAGCAGACGGGCGCATTCGCCCGTCTGCCAGCATTCGCCTTTTCGGCGTGTAGTTTTAGTTACCCGTTCAAGCCGTTTTTAACCCATCCTGCAACTTGAACCGTACGTTTCGCTTGATGTGCCACAGCGTCTTTTACGTCTTCTACCATATTGCCATCCTGGTCGACTGTGACGCTTGTTCCGTACGGATTTCCGCCTGCTTTAAACAGCACTTCATCTGTGTAGCCAGGTGCTGCAATGATAGCGCCCCAATGGTGCATCGTCGTATAGACCGCAAGGACCGTCGCTTCTTGGCCACCATGAGAATTTTGCGCAGAAGACATGGCGCTTACCACTTTGTTGGCCAATTTGCCTTGCGCCCATAAGCCGCCTGTTGTATCAAAGAATTGCTGTACTTGTGAAGACACATGGCCAAAACGTGTCGGTACGCTGAAGATAATAGCGTCCGCCCACTCAAGCAAATCATTGTCCGCTTCCGGCACATCCTGCGTCGCTTCGTAATGCTCTTTCCAAGCCGGGTTCGATTCAATAGCTCCCATCGGCGCGTTCTCTTTTACTTTCGCTACTTTCACTTGTGCTCCCGATTCTTTTGCAGCCTCTTCTGCCCATTGTGCCATCTGATAATTGGTTCCTGTCGAACTGTAATAGATGATCGCTAAGTTTACATTGCTCATGTCATAACCTCTCCTTTATCGATTTGCTCGTGATTCGCACAAATTATCCTATATTCAAGATAACTTCTTTTACTTGTGTGCCCCAATTGGCGAAACATTAAACTTTCTTTTCTGAATATCTTCAATTATTTACAAATTAACAGTTGAAGGTTTCGTCCAAAAGAAAACCAGATGAAGGCGTTCCTCCATCTGGCCATGTTTCAGTTAATTGACGTTCCCGGCAATTTCTTCCGACAGTTCGCGCAGCTTGAACTTCTGAATCTTTCCGGAAGCAGTCATCGGGTATTCATCAATGAATTCAATATAGCGCGGGATTTTATGATGGGCGATTTTCCCTTTGCAATATGTACGCAGTTTATCCGCATCAAGGGTTTCGCCACCTTTCAAGATGACCCAGGCCATCAATTCTTCCCCGTATTTCGGATCCGGTACGCCGACGACCTGGACGTCTTGTACGGACGGATGCTGGTACAAGAATTCCTCAATTTCACGCGGATAAATATTTTCCCCTCCGCGGATGACCATGTCTTTGATGCGGCCGGTGATGGAGATATAGCCATCTTCGTCTTCTACTGCGATATCACCAGTATGCAGCCAGCCTTCCGGATCGATGGCTTCTTTCGTCGCTTCCTCGTTTTTGTAATAGCCTTTCATGATCAAATAGCCGCGAGTGCACAATTCGCCCGGCATGCCTTTTACTACTTGTTCGCCAGTCGCCGGGTCGATGATTTTCACTTCGACGTCGTCATGTGGCTTACCGACAGTTGCCACACGCTTTTCGATAGCGTCGTCTTTACCGGTTTGGGTGATGACTGGCGATGATTCCGTCTGGCCATATGCAATGGTGATTTCACTTGCGCCCATATCGCTGATGACTTTTTTCATCACTTCGATCGGGCAGGTCGAACCGGCCATGATGCCGGTACGCAATGTCGACGTATCGAACGAAGCGAACTCCGGATGATTGAGTTCCGCGATGAACATCGTCGGCACGCCGTGAAGCGCCGTGCATTTCTCATCTTGCACCATCTGCAATACGCGCTTCGGCTCGAACTGCTCTGCAATGACCATCGTCGTACCATGTGTTACCGCCGCCAAAGTTCCGAGCACACAGCCGAAGCAATGAAAAAATGGGACCGGGATGCACAATCGGTCGGTTTCATCCAAATTCATCATATCGCCGACGAGGCGCCCGTTATTGACGACGTTGCGATGCGTCAACATGACGCCTTTCGGGAAACCGGTTGTCCCGGACGTGTATTGGATATTGATGACTTCATCCGGCTCCATCGAACGGAAGCGCTCTTCTAGTTGCTCATCCTGTACGCTTTCAGCGAATCCTTCAAATTCATTCCAAGTATAAATTCCCGGATACTCATTGTCGCTCATGACAATGACGCGCTTCAGATGCGGCAGCTTGGGTGAATCGAGCTGCCCTTTTTCTGATCCGGCCAGTTCCGGGCACACTTGATTCAGTACGTCGATATAATTAGTGCCTTTAAATTCTTCCCCCAAAATCAAGGTCGTTGAATCCGATTGCTTCAATAAATACTCGAGCTCATTCGCCTGATAGCTGGTGTTGACCGTGACCAGCACGCCGCCCATTTTGCCTGTGGCGTATTGGCTCAGTAGCCACTCGCGTTTATTGTCTGACCAGATCGCGATATGCTCGCCTTTTTCGATGCCAAGCCCCATGAATGCCTTCGCTAGTGCATCGGTTTCTTGGTCAAATTCGGCATAGGTTTTGCGGATGCCTTTTTCCGGATAGACATATGCTTCTGTCTCTGGAAACTTTTTTGCCTGCTCCCGCACAATTTCCCCCACTGTTTGATCGAGAATTGCCATTTCCTTGTCCCCCTTGTTGAAAACGTTTCCACTCCGATATTATCTCAAAATTCCAAATAAAAGGAAAGCGCCTTTTCCAGTTCGTGAAGTCGCCCCAGTCTCTCAACCGTGCTAAAATGAGGCTATCATAAAGACGGAAGGGATTTTCCATGGAACTCCAAACTATGCACGCCCAACTTGCAGAAAAATTGCAAAGCCACGCACTCGTCACTGCCACCATCAGCCAGCCGCGCCAAAAATCGAACGACTTGAAGCGCATCAAATTAAAACCGGTCGAACTGAAAGAAGGCTACCGCATCCAGTTCGAATATCAATATGAACAGATCTTAAAACACCAAAACTTCCCCATCGACCAAGCCAACGCTGAACTCGAGCGGCTGCTCACTGAGTTTCGCCAAGGCTTGTTCCAATTCACCGACGAAAAAGTCCAAGTCCAATTGAGCAAGAAATTCAAAGTCAGCTATAAATCCGAAGCCGAGGTTCGTGCTGCTGCCGATTTGTCGCACAACCGCAAGAAAGACTATTTGCTTCAGGACGGCACCCCTTATCCATTTCTTGTGCGCCTCGGCGTCCAATCGCCGGATGGAAAAGTCAAGAAACAAAAATACGATAAATTCCGCCAGATCAATCGCTTCATTGAATTCATCGACGATGCACTCGAACATTTGCCGAAAGATCGCCCGATCCGCATACTCGATTTCGGCTCCGGCAAATCTTACCTAACCTTCGCACTGTATCATTATTTGCGCGTTGAAAAAGGACTCTACTTGCGCGTCACCGGCCTCGACTTGAAAAAAAGCGTCATCGAGGAATGCCAAAATATTGCCCGCGACCTCGACTACAAGCAGCTCGAATTCCTTGTCGGCGACATCAACGATTACGACCAAGATACCGCCGTCGATATGGTCGTCACATTGCACGCGTGTGACGTGGCGACAGATATGGCGCTTGCCCGCGCTGTTAAATGGAACGCAGGCGTCATCTTGAGTGTGCCGTGCTGCCAACACGAACTCAATAGCCAAATCCAGTCATCGCCGCTTGATATCATGCTGCAGCACGGTTTGATCAAAGAACGCTTCAGCGCACTCGCGACTGATTCGATCCGCGCGGAACTGCTGTCATTGGTCGGCTACGAAACCCAATTGATGGAGTTTATCGATATGGAGCATACGCCAAAAAATATTCTGATCCGCGCCTACCGCACCAATAAAAGACCGGCAGCTGGGCAATTGGAACGCTACCGGGAATTCACCAGACTGTTGAACGCTAAACCGTTTCTTGAAAACGAATTAAAGGAGCTCCTATGAAACGAAAAAATTTAGTCAACGGCATGATTCTTGCTTTTTCAGTCATCCTCATCCGCTTTATCGACGTGCGCGTCTACGATATGCCACTCATTTTGACTTTGGTCTTATTGATGGTACTGATTTATGGAGGCATCCGCCTCGTCGAACGCTTCCCTGCACTCGATGAACCCGTCAGCAAAAAGGTGTCCTATATCACCAACACTTTGGTCATCGTTACCATCTTCCTGGCATTCTTCGTGCTCGGGCTTTAGCTTTTGATATGTAAGGAATCAATGCTCAGCATTGGTTCCTTTTTTTGTTTTAGTAGTGAGAGAATCGCTTCCCGGTTTGAATACGTATGAAGATAGCTAGGGTTTGCCTGTCGAAGTGTTTCTACATGCGATTCGGGTTTCTTGTTGGTAGTCGCCGCCGTGCTTTGGGTAGGCCTCTTGCAATAAGCCAATGAAATGGCGAAAGGAAGTTGAGTCATTTCATTGGCGACGCATCTGCATGCAGATGTGGGAGCACAAGGGTTTAGCCCTCCGGAAAGCGTGCCCCTGGAGCGCAGTAGAAAAGCAGAAACTTTTCCGCTCCCCTCTTTGTACTTCATTCTTTCTACATCACCCAGTTGACCCGAATCTTGTCCCATCACGCAGTTATTGTTGCCAACTATTTTTCACACAAAAAGCCGCTTCTTTTTCAAGAAGCGGCTTTCCACTATTCAAGGTGTGTTGTCGTTCGGCTTTTCGTCCGCCTGTTCTTTGACGACCGACTCAATATAGCTCTTCACCGGCTCGAGCGTCAGTTCCAGGTGGCTGGTCTCCAGATGCTTCGCCAAATAATCGAGCTGGTGGTCTTCTACCGCGTCCGACTGGAGATTGAGAACGTCATTAATATAGAGCATTCCTTCATTTGTCGCCATCGGGGAATCGACGCCGTCTTGATTTCTTTCCTCGACCGTCTCCAAGCCATGGATCAAACCTTGTTCTTTCAACTCGTCCATCGCCTCTTTATATTTTTCTTCACCGATGCCTTGAGACAAGCTGCGGTCGAGCTCCTGGATGTCTTCCAATGAGGCACCTATATAATACTGGGCATAATACGCCATGAGCACTTGTTCTTTTTCCTGCAATTCATTCATAAGGCCAAACCCTCCATATATTCGTTGTTAATTGGTTTATTCCCGCTGAGGCGATAGTTAAGCCTGCCGGATTTCCAAAAAACTGAAACTTTCTGGGAAATGAATCGTTAGTACTGAAGGAAGTAAAACGGAAAGAAGGTGGCTCATATGAGCAATGAGAAAATTGTTGAGATTCGCAAGCTCTCGAAGACGATCGGCAAAAAGCAGATTATCAAAAACTTGAACTTGGATCTCCATAAAGGGGAAATCACTGGGTTTCTCGGGCCAAACGGTGCAGGTAAAACGACGACAATCCGGATGATGGTCGGATTGATGAAGCCGACACAAGGCGACATCCTGATCGGCGGAAAATCGATCCGCACTGATTTTGAGGAAAGCATCGAAAAAGTCGGCGTCATTGTGGAAAATCCGGAGATGTACAAATTCATGTCAGGCTATAAGAACCTGGTGCATTTCGCGCGCATGCATAAAGGCGTGACAAAAGCACGCATCGACGAAGTGATCCAGCAAGTCGGGATGCAAAACCGCATCAAAGAAAAAGTTGGTTCGTATTCACTCGGTATGCGCCAACGTCTTGGGCTCGCACAGGCACTGCTCAACAATCCGAAGTTTTTGATTTTGGATGAGCCAACAAACGGTTTGGATCCTGCAGGTATCCGCGAATTCCGCATGTATTTGCGCAAAGTAGCACGCGAGAACGATGTTGCCATTTTTGTCTCCAGCCATTTATTGTCGGAGATTGAATTATTGTGCGACCGCATCGCCATTATCCAGAACGGTGAATTGATTGACATCAAAAATGTCAACGAACACCAGCAATCTCGCTATTACATAGAAGCCAAGCCTTCTGAGCAGGCAAAACAAGTACTTGAAGAAATTGGCTTCACCGTACACCCGCATGAAAACGGCTATCTAATCGATACAGAACCGGAGCACATTCCAGGCGCCATTAAGCTGCTTACTGCTGCAGGCATCGATTTATACGCTGTCCAGCCGCACCGCACGACCTTAGAAGATCAATTCCTTGAAATGACTGGAGGCGGCGAAATTGCTCAAGCTCATACAAAATGAATGGATGAAATTATGGAGTAAAAAAGCGACATGGATTATGGCGATCCTCCTAATTGTCATCTTATTGGCAAATGCAGGCATCACCAAATGGATCGAATCCACTTCCCCTGCACCGGAGATAGGATGGCAGGAAATGGAAGAAATGAACTTAATGTCAGCCCAAGATCAACTGCAAAATCCGGACATTGGCTCTGCCCAACAAGACTATTACGAAGGCCAGGCCGCCATCGCCGAATACCGGTTAGCCAATGATGCTGAACCGTTTAAAGTTGAAAGCTTGCAGCAACAAGTGCTTGACGGCCATATGATGCTGTCGCTCGTGACGCTTTTCACAGTCATCGTCGGCGCAGGAATCGTTGCTTCTGAGTTTTCACAAGGGACAATCAAGATGTTGTTGACCCGTCCAGTCAAAAGATGGAAAATATTAACATCAAAATACATTACCACGATGCTGTTCGCTTTATTGTTTGCAGTAATCACCTTCGCATCCATCGCCTTGTTCAGCTGGATTTTCTTCGGAGTCGGGGACGGCGCATTCCTGGTATGGAACGGATCGGAAGTCGTGGAAGGCTCTTACTGGGCGGAAGCATTGAAACTATCCGCGCTCAGCTTAGCGAGCACCTGGATGATCGGGACGTTTGCATTCATGCTCGGGACAGTTTTCCGTTCGAGTTCGCTCGCGATCGGCGTGTCGATTTTCTTGATGTTTGTCGGCGTGCAACTCGTCTTCTTGCTCCAGCGCTTTGAAATCGTCAAATATTATTTATTCACGCATACCGATTTGACTCAATTCTATACAGGCTTCATGCCAATTCCAGACATCACAATGGCCATGTCGCTCATCGTTTTGACTGTCTATTTCCTGGTCTTCATGCTGATCAGCTATTGGACATTCTCAAAACGCGACGTCACCGCCTGATGCAGGCAAAAACCCCCTTGAACTATTAACAGTTCAAGGGGGTTTTTCGTTTAATAGGCAATGCCGACTCGGCTTTTCAGGAAATCATCCGAATCCAATTGCTCGTAAGCAAACAATGCCGTATCGCCAGCCGTGATTTCTTTGCCATCTTCCGGCAAGTAATTTTCTTCAAAGCGGAAATAGCCTTTCGGTTCCCCGTCCGGCAAGTAGGTCGGGCACACGATTGTCCAGTCCAGATCACTTTGTTCCAATGATTTATAGGCTTTTTCATGTTCTTCCGCGGCAAAGGTCAGTTGGCGCTTTGAATCCCCGCCTTGATAGCGAAGCAGCCCTGGGCTCAAGCGACTGTTCAGAATACCGGCTGTCCCGATGGTGATGATGCGCCGCACACCTTCTGCTTCCATCGCTTTTACAATCAGCGGTGTAGCATCCGATAAGGTAGTCGTGCGGTCGGTTCCGATTGCGCTAATCACGGCATCCGCCCCTTCGAGCGTCCGGCGGATATCTTCTTCATTGCGGACATTGCCAACAATTACTTCAAGATTTGAATGCGGCTCAAGATCCGCTCTCCGGACGAGCGCTTTCACTTCATGGCCATCGCGAAGCGCCATATTTAAGACATATCTCCCGACTCTTCCTGTTGCTCCAAATAAAGCGATTTTCATTGTTTCGCAGCCTCCTCAATCATTCCAGTTGGTTATGGATGTATTTTTTATTTGAATAGGTATCCGCGCTTAGCCAATACATCTTTCAGATCAGGACGATGTGGTTTGTTTAAAAATGTCGCCATCTGTTCGCTCCATTTAGCGGTTTTTTGGTTATTCGAGCGTGCAGCATAGTAAGCCATAATTGTCTCATCGTACGCCGGTAAAATCTCTGCGTATTTCGCTTCGTCGTATTCGTTTTCATGAAGTACGGCTTCTACAGGAAGTCGCGGCTTTACTTCATTGGCTTCGTTCGGCACACCGACGGTCAAGCCGTAAACCGGGAAGACGCCTTCGGGCAAACCGGCGAGTTTACTGATCTCCTCCATATTATTGCGCACTCCGCCGATATAGCAGATGCCATAACCTTTGGATTCAGCGGCAAGCGCCAAGTTCTGTGCGAGCAATCCGACGTCTGTCACCGCGACCAGCAAATTTTCGGCCTGGTCAAAGACAATGTCTTCGCCTTGCAGTTTCGCAGCATGGCCTAAGCGGTTATAGTCGGCGCACATTAAGAATACGGCGCCTGCCCCTTCCATCTGTTTCGGGTTTTTGGACAGCTCGCCAAGACGTTTGCGCTTGTCTTCATCTGTCACCCAAACGATCGAATATGCTTGTACGAAGTGGGAAGTTGCCGCATGCTGTGCCGCTTCGACCAATTCATGGACTTCTGCGCGCGTTAATTGCTGGTCTTTGTAGTCGCGGACCGATGCGTGAGATTTCATTAATTCAATGACCATTATGTATCCCTCCAAAGAATCTGTTTCCCTTATCGTACCAAAAACTCTTGGCGGATACTTGCTTCAGGATTTTTGCTACAATCAAGCTACGAGGTGAAATCACTTGAAAACATTCCGCACCGTCTTTTCTTTGCTGTTCTTATTCATCCTCGGTGCTTTTTTGTTCATTTGGATCGAACGGGAAATGGAAGAGCGCCACGAACGCGCTGAACGCCCGCTGCCGACCGGGCTGCATCCCATCGTCGAATCCAAGCGTGACCAGCTAATCGCGCAAGCTGAAGAAGTCGGCATCGAAATCCTCATCACCGATGGTTTCCGTTCCGTCGAAGAACAAAATGACATCCACGCCCAAGGGCGCACACGCGGGGGCAATGTCGTCACTTACGCTGAAGGTGGCGAATCCTATCATAATTACGGCTTGGCCATCGATTTTGCGCTTCGTCTGCCAGACGGTTCAGTCGTCTGGGATATCCAGCGGGACGGCAACGGAAATGGCCGTCCCGACTGGTTTGAAGTAGCCGACATCGGCAAAGAGCTCGGTTTTGAATGGGGTGGCGATTGGGTACGCTTCAAGGATTACCCCCACCTTCAATTGGATTTCGGCTTGTCGATCCGCCAGTTGCAAGATGGCTACCGTCCCGAGGATGTCATCTCCGATTAAGTCTTATGCAAGATGATGAGTCGATTCCTGCCAAAAACCGACAAGGAATTCCGGAAAGGCACGACTAAAGGACCGGAATTGGGGTAGTATCCTTATATAGAGATAGAAACATATGCCAGTACTTTATTTCTGGATGCCAGAAATGGAAAGAGGTTGCCTGTGGAACAATTCGCCATCGTCATTCCGGCCTATAAACCAGAAGAGCCGTGCAAACGTACAATCGAAGAAGCGATATCAGCTGGCTTTTCCCGGATCATTGTCGTGAATGACGGCAGTGGAGCTCCCTATGAAGGCTTTTTTGATGAGCTGGAAAAACTTCCGCAAGTGACGTTATTGACTCATGCGATCAATCAAGGAAAAGGGCGCGCGTTAAAGACCGTGTTCCACTACATTCTTAATCACCAATTGCCTATCGAAGCCATCATTACCGCTGATGCAGACGGGCAACATTTGGTATCGGATATGGTTAAAATCGCCGATGCACTTGAAGCTTCACCGAACCATGTGGTGCTCGGTGCCAGGGATTTCACGCAGCCGGGCATCCCGTTCCGCAGCCGCTTCGGCAACCGCTTCACACGCGTATTGTTCCGCTTGTCTACCGGCGCGGACCTAACAGACACCCAGACCGGCCTGCGCGGCATTCCCGTGAAATTTTTGCCAAGGCTTCTTGATGTGCTCGGCGAACGTTTTGAATACGAAATGAATATGCTCGCGGCATTGAAAAAGAATTACATACCGGTATCGGAAGTAACGATCGAAACAGTTTATTTGGATGACAATAAGTCATCACATTTCCACCCGCTCCGCGACTCGTACCATATCTACAAAATCTTTTTATTCTACGGGATATCAGGCGCGGCTTCATTTGGTCTAGATATCGCCTTGTTCTGGCTATTTGTCCAACTGTTGCGCGACGAATCGCCAGAAGCGTTCATTATTCTCGCAACGATTGCGGCACGCATTCTGTCTTCCCTGTTCAATTACTATATCAACCGGAATAAAGTCTTTAAGCAGGGCTCGAAACAATCTTTGCTGCGCTATTACATACTGGCTGCCTTCATCATGGGCGTCTCCGCTGCATCGGTCCACTTCTTGTATGCAGAATGGCTCGGCCGCGGAGAAGTGATCTTAAAAGTGATGGTCGATACGGTGTTGTTCATCTTCGGCTTCGTGGCTCAGCGCGCTTGGGTTTTCCGTAAAGAATAAAGACCGTCACACATATTTGGCGAGCATAGAAAAAGAGCGGAAGCTTAGGCTTCCGCTCTTTTTTCAATGCTCTGGGCGTTTGGTTTCGACCGGGTCAGTGCGCCATACTTCACCGTCTTTATAGGTCATGCCTTCTGGATAGCGCAAGTCCAGCACTTCTTCTTGCGTTTCTTTTGATGGCGGCTTCGTCGCCAGTGAAACGATGATGATCGTCAAAATCGCCGCCGTTGCCCCGAAGACTCCGGCGCCCGTATCGATAATGCCAAGAATCGTAAAGCCGCCGAATTTAGCAGCGAAAATATACGTCAAGGTGACCGTCAAACCGACCAGCATGCCGGCAATGACGCCTGGCCCGTTTGCCCTTCTCCACCATACGCCGAGAATCAGTGCGGGGAAGAACGTTCCGGATGCAAGCGCAAAGGCCCATGCCACAATCTGTGTGATCGCGCCCGGTGGATTGAGCGCCACGATGCCGGCTGCGACAGTTGCGATGATGATCGACGAACGCCCGACCAATAGTCGCTGGCTTTCCGTCGCTTTCGGGTTGATGGAACGATAATAAATATCTTGTGACAACGCGGCGGAAATGGCAATCATCAGCCCACCCGCTGTTGAAAGTGCGGCGGCCATAGCACCTGCAGCCATCAAGCCAACAACAAAGACGCCAAGATTGGCGATTTCAGGCGTCGCCATAACCACGATATCGTTGCTGATGACGATTTCTTCCCATTGCAGGATGCCATCGCCATTCGTATCAGCTACCGATAATGAGCCAGTGTTAACCCAAGACGTCGTCCAAGCCGGAAGATCGGCAATCGAAGAACCCGCTACTTGGGTCATCAGGATAAAACGTGAAAATGCTGCGTAAGCCGGTGCTGACAAGTAAAGCAAACCGATGAATAACAAAGCCCATGCACCACTCCAACGGGCTGCTTTCATTGTAGAAACCGTATAGAAACGCACGATAACGTGAGGCAAACCGGCGGTACCGGCCATCAATGTGAACATAAGTGCAAGAAACTGCCATTTGGTTGCTTCAGTAAACGGCACGACGTATTCAGAAACGCCGAGCTGCTGATCAAGCTGCTGGAGTTCCCCGATAATCTGCCCGTAAGACAGCCAAGGAATCGGATTGCTCGTCAATTGAAGCGACATGAAAATGACTGGAATTAAATAAGCGATGATCAAAACCAAGTATTGCGCTACTTGCGTCCACGTAATCCCTTTCATCCCGCCAAGTGCCGAGTAGAAAGCGATTAAGACAACGCCGATGATGGTCCCGACCGCTGTTGGCACTTCCAAAAGCCGGCCGATTACGACGCCGGATCCCGACAACTGCCCAATAGAGTATGTAAAACTGATGATGATGGTAGCAACTGCCGCGATCAAGCGGGCGGTGCTGCTGCTATAGCGGTCGCCGATAAACTCCGGCACCGTGTAGCGCCCAGACTTTCGCAGCTGCGGCGCCAATAGGAACGTCAAAAGTAAATAACCGCCTGTCCAGCCCATGATATAGGCAAGGCCGTCATATCCGAGCAGCATGACCGTCCCGGCCATCCCGATGAACGACGCGGCGCTCATCCAGTCGGCGCCGATCGCCATCCCGTTGAACACGGCAGGAACATTGCGTCCAGCTACATAAAAGTCTGATGTTTGCCTGGCCATATTGTAGACGGCGATGCCGATATACAAGCCGAATGTTGCCAGGATCAATACAAGTGATACGAGAAATTGTGAATCCACTGCTTCTCCCCCTTGTCATTTATGCAATTTTATCCATCACTCTCATTTCATTGGAAACCGTACGCTATTTTTTGTCTTCCAGGTCTTGGTCCAACCCAAACTTCTTATCGATCCGGTCATTAACGATCGCGTTAACGAATAGCAAGATGATGAAGGTCAACACCGCCCCTTGCGCTCCCATGAAATAATGGAAAGGCATTCCATTGACGCTAAAGCCGGACAATTCCTCCGCGAACATGACAACCCCAAAAGATGCTGAAAACCCAATCAATAAATAGATGGTGACCAACGTGGTACGGGTCCGGAAATACGCATCTGCTTGTTTTTTATCGATTTTCCTCAAATTACTCACCTCTTTGCCAGTTTTTAGCCGAATTCCTCTATTGCGAAGTTCACCCCCTCAACTGGAAAATGAAACGGACTGTATCCAGGAATGGAAGTGGCACCATAATGACTTTGACGAGCATGAATGCAAAAATCGATGCGAATGGAAGGAAAAAGTAGACCACCTTCCGCTTTCTTAACCCTGCTACTACAGACACGATGGTAATAAGGCTCAATGTAAGAACCCAGATCATCGACTCACTCCTTCTTTGAAAACGCTAACAAATATAGCTACGGACGACCTAGCGCTGACGATGATTCGCCTCTCCCCCTCCCTTTCCATTTTAAGGATAATAGATGGTATCTTTTTTCATTATTCTAAAACTTCTGTTAATTGTCAATGCATTATTATAATAATATTCAAATAAAATACCTTTTGAACTCCATGTGTGATGGGCTAAAATTCCATCTATATCATACTGGATCAAGGGAAATCCATAAAAAATGAGCCAGCATTCACAAAAGAATGCTGGCTCATTTTATTCAGCTTTTCGAGAAAGTTAAGAAATTGTATTTCGGCTCTTTCCGATCAGTCGAATGCTTTCATTAAGTTGCCCATTTCAACTGCAGAGACCGCTGCTTCGTAACCTTTGTTTCCGGCTTTTGTGCCAGCACGTTCAATGGCTTGTTCGATCGTCTCCGTCGTGAGCACACCAAAAATGACGGGAACGCCTGTCGACATGCCAGCTTGCGCAATGCCTTTTGCCGCCTCGCTGCAGACGTAATCATAATGCGTTGTCGAACCACGAATGACGGTGCCCAGTGCGATGACTGCGTCGTATTTTTTCGTTTCCGCCATTTTCTTCGCGACCAGCGGCAATTCAAATGCCCCTGGCACCCAAGCCGTGTCGATATTTTCCTTATTGACACCGTGGCGCACCAAGCCATCCACTGCGCCGTCTAACAGGCGGGACGTGATAAAATCATTGAATCTTCCTGTGACGATTCCGATTTTTAAATCCGAGCCGATCAAATTTGCTTCGTAAACTGTTTCCATTAATAAACACTCCTTAGTCGATTAGATGATGCATCCGTTGCTTTTTCGTTTTCATATATTGTGTGTTGTCTTCAGTCGGCGGGATAATGAGCGCAAGCCGCTCTTCCACTTCAATGCCGTATTCGATCAACGCGTCTGTCTTGGCCGGGTTGTTCGTCAACAGCCTAACGCGCGACACGCCCAAATCCTTCAACATTAAAGCGCATAAAGTATAATCGCGCATTTCTGCCGGGAAGCCTAGCTGTTCATTCGCCTCGACGGTATCCAAGCCCTGTTCTTGCAACTCATACGCTTTCAGTTTGTTCAATAAACCGATGCCGCGCCCTTCCTGCCTCATATAAAGGACGATGCCCGCGCCTGCCTGCTCGATCAATTCGAGCGATTTCTCAAGCTGGGCCCCGCAATCACAGCGGCGCGAATGAAAAATATCACCGGTTAAGCACTCTGAGTGAATGCGGACGATTGGTGCTTCCACCGATTCCGGATTGCCTTTGACGATGGCAACGTGCTCTTCTGTATCCAAGCGGTTGGAATAGCCAACCATGCGGAACTCACCGAAATCAGTGGGCATGTGGACACTCGATTCCCGCTTGAGGATTGGGTCTTTCTCCGCGCGGTACGCATACAGATCCTCGATGGTAATAAGTTTCAAGTTGAATTCATCCGCCAGCTTTTCCAGTTCTGGCATGCGCGACATCGAGCCGTCAATGTTCATGATCTCGCAAATGACTGCCGCCGGTTCACTGCCGCTAAGACGCGCCAGATCGACCGATGCTTCCGTATGTCCCTGGCGTTGGAAAACGCCGCCTGATTTTGCGACAAGCGGGAAGACATGGCCAGGTCTTTTGAAATCCTGCGGTACGGCTTTCGTATTGAGCATCTGCAAAATGGTGTCCGACCGTTCAAAAGCGCTGATGCCGGTCTTGGCATCTTTATGGTCGATGCTGACGGTAAATGCCGTTTCGTGGTGGTCGGTATTATGGCTGACCATTTGGTCGAGTTTCAAGCGCAAGGCGATATCTGGCGAGACCGGCGTGCAGATGAGACCGCGACCGTGCGTGGCCATAAAATTGATGTTTTCAGGCGTCGCATGTTCTGCGAGGCACACAAAGTCGCCTTCATTTTCCCTTGATTCATCGTCTACCAGAATAATGACTTTTCCTGCCTGCAAATCCTTTACTGCTTCTTCAATTGTGTTTAGCATCGCTTTGCTCCTTTAAAATCCGTGGCGCCGCAAATAATCGGCGTTCATCGGTTGTTTTGGCGCATGCTCCATAAAACGCTGCACGTACTTTCCGAACATATCGGTTTCAAGATTGACCGAATCGCCTACTTTTTTGCTACCCAAAGTCGTTTCTCCGGCCGTATGCGGGATAAGCGAAACGGTCAAATGATTTTCGCTGAGTTCGAAGATCGTTAAACTGATGCCGTCGATTGCGACGGACCCTTTGACGATCGACTGCGCAAGCAATTCAGCGGGTGCTGCTATATCGATATACATAGCATTTTCCTGTGGGCGCTTGCGTAAGATCTTGCCGACCCCGTCGATATGGCCTGCCACAAGATGTCCGCCGAAACGGCCATTCGCCGCCATGGCACGCTCCAAATTGACCGTGCTGGATGTGCCCAGCGAAGAAAGTGTCGTGCCGTGGAATGTTTCCGGCATGACGTCCACTGTAAAACGGCCGCTCGACAATGAAGTCACTGTCAAGCACACCCCTTCGACTGAAATACTGTCGCCGATTTTTGTTTCTTCTAAAACGACATTTGCGCGTATCGTCATTTCCATGCTGGACGCGCCGCGCTTGATGCCGGCGAGTTGTCCGGTTTCTTCAATAATGCCTGTAAACATTTTTGTCACTCCTTTAAGGTGGAGATGATCTTCAGATCCGTTCCGAGGCGTTCTACTTTCTGCGTTTCCAAGCGAATGCCGTTTGAAGCAGAATCGGTTTGCAAATCGCCGAAGACAGAAACGGTTCCTTCGCCGCCGAGGATGATCGGTGCGATATACGTAGCGATTTCATCTACTTGCCCGCTTTTCAAAAAAGCGGTATTGATTTTTTGGCCGCCTTCGACAAGGACAGATAACACTTTCTGCTCGGCCAGCATTTCCAATGCGGCCGTGATTTCCACATCCGGCGTGTCCAGTTGAAGGATTCGGACATGCCCCGGAAATGTTCCGCGGCTGTCGATATCAGCTTGTGACCCGACGATAATCCAAGTAGGGGCATCAGGTACTTGAATAATGTGGCTTTCTATCGGGATACGCAGATGGCGATCCAGGACGACTCGGATTGGCTGCTTCGGGAAGCCGGCAATCCGATTGGTCAAGCGGGGGTTGTCGAGTACGACCGTTTGCGCGCCGACTAAAATGGCGTCGTGCAGTAAGCGCAGTTTGTGGACATCGCGTTGCACTTCAGATCCCGTAATTTTTTCTGAACGGCCGCCGTATACAGCGATTTTGCCGTCTAGCGTGATGGCATGCTTCAATGTGACGAACGGCCGATTTTTACGGATAAAGGTGAAGAACATCCGGTTCAGCTCCGCAGCTTCCTGCTCGCAGACACCGGTTTCTACAATGATTCCCGCATCTTCAAGCTTTTGGATGCCTTGCCCTGAAACGAGCGGGTTTGGGTCCAGCACAGCAACAACGACACGGCGAATGCCGGCTTGGATGATTGCATCTGCGCAAGGCCCCGTCCGGCCATAATGGCTACACGGCTCCAGCGTCACATATAAATCCGCGCCTTGCGCTTCACTGCCAGCCATATTCAGCGCGTGAATTTCTGCATGCGCCTCTCCCGCCTTCAAATGCGCGCCCATGCCAATGATGCGGCCACCTTTGACGATCACCGACCCGACAAGCGGGTTCGGGGAAGTCTGCCCGGCAGCTGATCTGGCCAACTCCAGTGCATGCTTCATGATTTGCTGATCGTCCACTTGATCACACCTTTCACAACAAAATAAAAACCCATTGATTCATCAATGGGTTCGAAGACAATAGGAAATAGAACTATAGAATACTCTATAATTTCCGTGTTCTTCCTTCTCCCATCCAGACTTTAACTGTCGGCTTTGGACTTGCACCAAATCCTGCCCCGAAAGGCTCACGGGCTTCGAATTGCTTCGTTACCGTCGATTGGGAATTTCACCCGACCCCGAAGGAATACTATTCAGTTGATCATCCATAGTATGCAAAAAAGGCCCCTTCCATAAAAGAAAGGGGCCTTGAAAGTGCATATCAAAGAAACCTAAGCTATTGCTAATAGGCTGCTTGACGGTTCTTCTCCCATCCAGACTTTAACTGTCGGCTTTGGACTTGCACCAAATCCTGCCCCGAAAGGCTCACGGGCTTCGGATTGCTCCGTTACCGTCGATTGGGAATTTCACCCGACCCCGAAGAACGCTATAGATGATTATCTGTAAGTTTAGCGCAAGCTTCAAGGGGTGTCCAGAAAAGAATCTTCATTTGTTGCGCACAGCCAACCGAACTACCAGAAATCGACTCGGATTTTGCCATTACCACATTGGCCCACGCTCATCTGTCAACTCGATAAAAAAAGGGTAGATGCCCATGATCACTAAAAAGGAAGCCAGGAATAAGGCAAGGGAAGCGAACGGATCGATGCCGAAAGCGACCGAAATGAACATGATGAGCGGAGCGGCAAAAACGAATAAGCTGGTCTTTTTCTTCGACTCCATGGAAACGTATTGTTCTTGGCGGCAGGCTGGACAAGTTAAGCTATCCCCTAACGTGAACAGGCGGCAGACGGTCTGTCCCCATGTCCACGCCGCTCCACAATTTTGGCATTTCGGCATCACCACTCTCCCCTTTCCTTGTACTATCTATACTTACGTACATAAGCGGAATAAGTTCCCAAAATCGCCCCATTATTTCAGTTTTTTGGAGATTCCCGCACTTCCCCTCGGCATTTAAAAAACACTGCCCGTTGTGAGCAGTGCCGGATTTTTCTTATAAGTATTCTTTTTCGATATTCTTTGTGCTGCGCTCGGTATCGATCGGGCGCACCATGCTTTCGATCTGTTCGCGCTTCGGTTCTAAAAATGGCGGTAAAGAAAGTTTCTCCCCGAGTGTTTCATATGGCTCGTCGCCCATAAAGCCCGGGCCATCCGTTGCCCACTCGAACAATAGCCCGGGTGCGACGCGTGCATACAACGATTCGAAGAAAAAGCGGTCGACATAGCCAGAAGTCGAGAATCCGATCTCCTGCATATGGCTGATCCATTCATTTAACGCTTCACGATCCGCCACACGGAACGCGGCGTGATGCACTGTGCCAAAGCCTTGCTGACCGGATGGCAAATCTGCATTATGCTCGACGATCACTTGCGCACCGTTGCCGCCTTCGCCCATCTCGAACAAATGCAACGAGCCTTCTTCAGCGATTTCTTTCATATGCATCGCTTTTTCCAACACTTCCTTTAAATAATCAAATTGGCCGATGCGGATATGGATTGGACCAAGACCAGTAATGGCAAATTCAAGCGGAACCGGCCCTTGCTGCCACGGTGTGCCGGCTTGTACGCCTTTATTATTCTCGTCCGATACAAGCATATACTGCTGGTCATCGAAGTCTGCGAACGACAAAGTTTTGACGCCGAATTGCTCGGTTATGGCCGTATGCTGCACTTCGTATTTATCAAAGCGCTTTTCCCAATAGCTAAGCGCTTCGTCAGTCGGCACACGGAAAGCTGTTTTATAAATTTCATTCGTGCCGTGTGAGCCTTTCGGGATTCCCGGAAAATCAAAGAACGTCATATCCGTCCCGGCTGATCCTTTATCGTCTGCGAAAAACAAGTGATAGGTTTGGATATCATCCTGGTTCACCGTTTTCTTGACCAATCTCATACCCAATACATACGTGAAAAATTCATAATTCTTCTCGGCGCTGCTCGTAATCGCCGTTACATGGTGGATCCCTTTTAATTCATTCATGCATACCGCTCCTTATCGATTGGTCTTTTATCTTCCGTTTCGTTGCTTTCTTGTGCTTCGTAGCCGACTTTTTTCAACTTCTCGATCAATTCCACGACTTCCTCTTGCCCCAGACCGGCAAACACTTTGTCCATCTGCCGTTCATGTTCGGGAAAAATCCGCTTCATCAACTCCTGGCCGCTGTCTGTCAAAAGCGCATATGTCACACGCCGGTCTTCTTTGCAGGCCTCCCGTTCGACATAGCCTTTGTGCTCGAGCTTATCGACCACATAGGTAATGCTGCTGCTTGCAATCAATACTCTTTTGCCAATTGCCTGGATGGGCTGCCGGCCTTGGTGATAAAGCAATTCAAGCACCGAGAATTCCGTCGCGTTCAAACCGTATCCCGCCACATCGCGCTTGATGGCATCGTGTACAGCATCTGCTGCGCGAATCAAAACCGTTACAGCTTTCAGGTTCTGGTTGGAGAACTCCATTCTTCTCACCTCTTTATTTCGAATTAAAATATCTTTAATTAAAAGTAATTATAACAAGCTGCCGCTGATGGGTCAAGAGAACGGCTTCCACTTAAAGCCAATAAAAAAACTCCTCTCCGCGATATGCGAAAAGGAGCTATAGAAATTTATAATTTGAACGTGCCCGTGCTATAAGCCAATAATTCATCCCGGTCGCTGACAACGCGCCCTGTCAGGATCGCTGTACTATTCGTTTGATGCAGCATTTCAGCGTGGAAAATGGCCGTTCCCTCCGCCAAGCTTTTGATAAAGCGGACTTCCATTTGAATCGTCGAAACCGCGTCACTCCCTAGTGACCGAGAAGCTAAGCCCATAACGATATCGATTCCCGACATGATCGCGCCGCCATGCAGCATATTTTGCATATTGTCGTTTTCGGTTTTTTTCTCCAAACGCATAGATGCACTGCCGTACTCTACCCGGTCGATTTCAAAACCGAGCAGCTGGAAATAAGGTCCATTCTCGAACTGCTCGATCAATTGCATATATTCCTGTACGTTTTGCACACGATCTCCCCCAGTTGACTATTCTTCCATTAGTATAGCATTCCTTTTTGAGGCAATTGAATCGGCAGGATTTTCCTAAAAAGCAACGAATACTTAAGGACTACCTAAAGGAGGTTTTTGGATGACACACGATTTTGATGTACTTTCCGGCGCAGAGCCGTTTATTTCCGAAGGCGGGAAAACGGGAATCCTCGTATCCCACGGTTTTACCGGCACGACTCAAAGCATGCGCCCGCTTGCCGAGGCTTTCGCGAACGAAGGATATAGCGTCTATGCCCCGCGACTGAAAGGGCATGGCACCCATTACGAAGATATGGAAAAGTGCACCTATCAGGATTGGATCGCCTCTGTCGAAGAAGCTTACGCTTGGCTATCGGAGCGCTGCGATAAGATATTCGTCGCAGGCTTGTCGATGGGCGGCACACTCGCTTTGTATATGGCGGAAAACCATCCAGAAATCCGCGCCATTTCCTTGATCAACGCTGCTGTCGACGTCCCGGACATGGAAGGCGTCAAAGAACTGCAGGATGTGCGCTTTTTGGACGCCATCGGATCCGATATCAAAAAACCAGGGATCACTGAGCTTGCATACGACAAAACACCAGTCGCTTCCGTTAAGGAGATCCTATCTTTCATGGACTTGGTGCGCAAAAACCTTTCAGCTATCCATTGCCCGACGCTGCTGTTCGTCTCGCCGGAAGACCATGTCGTTCCGCCAGCTAATTCAACATTCATTTTCGATCATATTTCATCTGTGGAAAAAGACCTCATCGAAATGCCGGACAGCTACCATGTGGCAACGCTTGATCACGACCAGCAACGGATCATCGACGGCACACTAGCCTTTTTCCGCACCTACGAATAAACTTTAGTCTGTTCATACAATAAAGGACGGAAGGCGTGAGAGCCTCCCGTCCTTTATTTATTTCTTCACTCTCGACACGAGCAAACCATCGCCGACCGGCAGCAAGATCGACTCTAGTTGCAGATGCCTTGCAGCCGTTTTGTTGAACTTCTTCATGAGCTCGGTGTGCTGGCGCTCTTTACCCGCCTCTGCCACGCTTCCTCCTGCCAGTACATTATCGGCGACAATCAATGCCCCGTTTTCTGCAAGTTCTAAGCAAGCGGCTAAATAGTTTTCATAATTTTCCTTATCAGCATCGATGAAAAAGAAATCGAATGTCCGCCCATCGTTTTTCAATTGCGCCAAGCTGTCCAAGGCCGGGCCGGTCAAATAATCGACTTGCCCACTAAATCCAGCTTGTGCCAGATGGGCGCTTGCCAGTTCCGCATAGTCCTGCTCCAATTCCAGCGAAGTTAAATGACCTTGTGTCCTAAAGCCACGTGCCAGGCAAATGCCGCTATAGCCGCCGAGCGCGCCAATTTCCAACACTTTTTCTGCCCCCGTCATCGCCACAAGCATCGTCAGCAGTTTTCCAGACGCTGGCGAGACCGAAATCGGCCGCATGTCTTTTTCATCGATTGCGGCAAGCACGCTTTCCAGCACTTCATCTTGCCCGACAAACACTTTATTGATATAGGAATTGATTTGTTCCATGTTCCTATCCCTCCTTGTAATTGAAAAAAAGCCCCGGCGATGCCGGAGCTTTGGCCATTAAAATGCAGATCCGATGGCGTTAACCATTTCGCTGACAGACTGCAATCCGCCGCCGGACAGATACCAGTAATCCGGGTCCAAATAAATGATCTTATCGCTTTGGTAAGCATTCGTTTTCTGGACCAACTCATTTTCCAATGAATCTTTCGCGCTTGCGTCATTGCCGACTGCTGCATTGCGGTCGACGACGAACATCATGTCCGGGTTCGTATCAAGGATGTATTCGTATGTGATGCTTTGGCCATGAGTCGAAGCTTCGATGCCCTCGTCCGCTTGTTTTACGCCGAATACATCATGGATGATGCCGAAGCGTGAAGCCGCGCCGTACGCACTGACTTTTCCTTCATTAGCCAAAACGATCAAGCCTTTTTCTTCAGAACTTGCTGTTTTCTCTTTAATGCCTTCGATTTGTTCGTTGATGGTTGCAAGCTCTTTTTCAACTTCTGCTTCTTTGCCGAAGATTTCCCCGACCGTTTCCATATTCGTCGTAAACGAGTTCATATATTCTGTTGTGTCTACGCCCAAGTGAATGGTCGGTGCAATGTCGCTGAATTCGTTATACATTTCCGCTTGGCGCCCGGAAATGATGATCAAGTCTGGATCCATAGCGTGAATCGCTTCAAAATCCGCTTCTTTTAATGTGCCGATGTTTTCGTATTTCTCAGTGTCTTCGTATTGCTCCAAGTATGTAGGAATATTCCCTTGTGCAACGCCTGCCACAGATTCTACGCCCAATTGATCGAGTGTATCGAGAATCCCGAAGTCGAACACGACGACTTTTTCAGGGTTTTTCGGAACTTCTGTCTCACCTAGTTCATGCGTCACCGTGATCGTTTCAGCTTCGGTTGTTTGTGCATCTGCCGTTTGACTGTCTGTCGCCTCTTCTTCTGCCCCACATGCTGCAAGAACTGCAAACATCATTACTACTAAAATTGCCGCTAACCATTTCTTCATTTTTTTCGTCTCCTCTTCTATTGAAATTATTGGATGATGGACATCCGCATTGCATTATGTACTCTTTCTTCGGTAACTCTTGAGAAACCGCTCCTTCCATCGATCAGATGATACTGATAATCATTATCACTTAACCACATTTATTAGTATAGCAGAATAAAAAACACTTTCAAGAACTAAATGAGAATTATTTTCATTTGTTTTTTTACGAATGAAATAGCCGAAGCTGTTCACCAAAAAAAAGACCCCTTACGAACTGCCTTTAGGATGTTAGTTGTTACTAACGGTTCCGGCGCAGCCCGATAATGGGTCTTTTCTTCACTTAGTATTTTTGAATATCTCTTGCAAAATGTAATAGGATTCTTTCAAGCGTTCCTGCGTTTGCGGAAGCTCCCATGGATCCCATGAATAAAGCTTGCTATTGTCCAGCCCCATCGATTCAAGTTCTTTTCCATTTGAATTCTCAAGAACCGCTGCGGCTTTTATGCCTTCAACGGTCATGCTCGCCTCGATGCCGTCTTTTTTCAAATCGCCCGTGAATTCCTTTTTCGCCGGGTCTTTGGCATTCAGCAGCATCCACGGAATCCGGATTTCCAAAATCCCGGTTTCTTCTGAATAGTAATAGTCATTTAAGGAATCGTATTGATCGGCTTCAGGATCGGCTATGCCAAAGCGAAGTTTCCCTGTTTCATAATACTCGAAAGGATAGACTTCTCCTGTGTCTGGCCGCGTGAATTCCTTATTCAGCGCTAAGCGCATTGGGTGGAAGTTGTTTTCAATATTCGGCTCTTTTGGAATCATTTTAAGCTGTTCGTAGTAATCGTAATAGAAGGTGTCGTAATCGCCAGCGACATTGATCGCCGACTCTTCCCCATCGATGGTCAGTTCGAAATCAGCAAGGAAACTATCTGCCACTTCGATTCCTTGATCTTCCCGCACACTGAAGTACAAGCTCAAGCGGTCTTCATTCCACCACTCCTGTTGTGGATCGAATTCTGCTTTGACATAAACATAGCGTTCATCGGAATCCATTGACAACGAACGCAAGGCCCCTTGCTCTTTTTCATACAGCGGTGATCCGTCCTGCCAATCATCTTCGCCATCGACTTTCACTTTATGGCGGTCAAAGCTGAGTAAGCCGAACTGCTGTTCATTCGTTTGGGCGTTGGACCAGAATGGCCGTTCATCCGGATTGTCATAATCCATTGTATTCCACGTGCGTTTGAACCATTCATCCTGCCAAGTGAATACCAAACCGCCAAGCATTCCTTCTTCAAGAATGTCTTCATACAAATGACCGGCAATTTCTCCTTGCTCGCTCTCGGTAATAAAGCCTTGGTTCCAACCGAAAGGATTTTTATGGGTCATTCCCCTTGATGCCGGAACGCCGAACTCTGCGATCAACAGCGGCATATCGTGCGATTCATTCAAATCACGCAAATACCCCGCATAATTATTGCGTTCGCCCCGGTGGTCAATAAATTCCGTGTATTTTTCCTCCAGATTAAGGAAATCAGGATAATACGGATACACGTGATAGGAAGCGAACATGCCCGCTTCCTCCAATTCGCCTGTCGCGCGGATATGGTTCGGGTCGACGGTCGCCATGTCTTCCTGCTCACTTGGCTCCGCCGGCTGGTCGATATTATCCGTCGTTACCCAGTTTGTAAAACTGAGCGGGCGCATGCTGTTGTAAGTTTCATATTCATAAACGGCCAGTTCGTCCAATTGCTGGGCAATCCAGTGCTCCATTGGATTGGCATCTTGTGTTTCGACAAATGTGCCAGAAAACTCCCCGAGATCCGGGTATTTTTGTTCCATATTGTCTACAGTGTGCGGATACCATTCAATGCCAATCATCCAACCGATCACGTAATCGGAAATATCTGCCGTGTACGTGCCGGAAGCATGGCCAGCCTCTGCTTCCACTTTCGCTTCCCCATGGACCACATCGGCAACTTTTTTCATTTCTTGCTGGAAACGTTCCGTAATTTCAGGCGTGAACGCGTCCAGAGTTTCTTCTAACGGCCCTTCATCGATCCATACGCCGTGATACACATAGAGCGGCGTTTCAGCCGTTTTGTTATACTGCGCCAATGCTTCATAAAAAGCCGGCGGGTGCAGCGTATAGACGCGAATCGCATTGGCGTTCATTTCGCCGATCGCCTTGAACCAGCGATCGTATTCTTCCCGTGTGATCGCTGCTTCGCCGGGGAAAGTACCGGGTTTCGCCATGCCCATATTGACGCCTTTGACGGTGAAATCTTTCCACTCACCATCTTCGAACACTTCAAATTGCTCGCCGTTCACACGCGATGGATAGGAAATTCCGTCTTTTTCAGCTGCCGACGACACTTGTGAAGGTGTTTCCTGCTCTTTTGATGAGCTGTCCGCAAGAATTTTTTCCATCATCGGCACATACGTTTTCCAATAGAAACTATTGTTGCCGTTAAAAGGCATGTACTGGCGCATTTTAGCCAGGCCACTGTATTGATAGAAAGATGGCACGTCCTCGATGTCGACAAAGTCACCGGCAAAGTAATAGACTTCCGATTCATTTACAGGCTTGCGCATGATGGCTGGGAAATTACTCGGAATCCCACGGTCGGACAGGACAGCTTGGCCTTGTTCGCCGAGAGACCATTCGTATTCGGCCAGCACCTCTGTCTGCCCTTGTGCTTCATTGATATCAAACCAATAATCGAACGATGGACTCTCTTTCAAGTCGAACGCCATCTGCCCTGAATCAGTGAATTTCACGTGCAGCCCTGCGCTTTCGATATCTCCACGCTCTTCGGACAGCACGACAATCTCGCCGCTTTCGTCTTCGACGAGCACAAATCCGCCCCCCGTAAACGGCCAATCTTCAGCATCCCGTTCATAGTTCTCGATGATCCACTCCGGCACTTCGGCACCTGCCGACAGATCTGGGAAATAGCGGCCGCTCCAGCCGCTCCACTTGATGCCCAGAAACTCTTCCATATCAGTACTGACGGCAGCATCTGTCGGGGAAGCGAATGTATTGAATTCAACGACTAAATCGCTGCCCGCGTCCATCACTTGCTGCTTGATCGTCTGCCATTCCGCCATTTCCAAACCACCGTAGATGAGCTCGGAGCGTTGTCCTTTTTGCTCTTGCCAAGGGAGGTCGTCTTCGTACACTCCGTATGCGTCAGCCAAATAAATCAAATCATGGCCTGAACCGAGTTCTTCGACACCGCGAATTTCATAATCCTTTTCGGTTTCATTCGGCATAAAACCGAAATAATCGTCAGCTGCACGGTAACCCGTTTCGTCTTCTTTCACGTAACGATTGTGGTTCAATACCCAAGTCAAGCCTTTATGTTCGCGATAATTTTCAGAAGGGACCGTTTTGTCGATAATAGCCACTTTTAGCTGTTCGCTTCCCTGAAACCACCAGATCGCGAATGGCAGAAGCAGCAATAAAAGTACGGCCACTGCACCGATAATTGTCTTCTTCATAATGACCCCTCTTTTCCTATAAAATCCATTTAAAGTTATTATATAACATTGAAAAACTCTTTAAATAGAAAATATTTCTAAATCGTGAATATTTTAATTTTGCTTTTTCGGTTGTGTTGGTTTCATGTGTTCAACCAGACATGAAAAAGCCCATCCTTCTGTTGAAGGATGGACTTTTTCTGTTGAAATCAATGAGTTGGCAATTTTGCATTCGAACTTTTGAAGATCGCCAATTGATCGACCAATTTCTGGCTTCCGGCATCTAGGCCGGTCACTTCCACTTCATTGGCGTTTTCGCGGAACTTTAACACAACCCGGTCGATGGCCCCGACGCCCGAATCGTCCCAAATATGGGCATCCGTGAAATCGATGATCACTTTCTCACGCTCGATATCGAAATCAAATTTCTCCAGGAAGTCTTCTACGGAAGCGAAAAACAATTGACCTTCAACACGGTATTGTGTTGCATCTAGCAAACGCTTCTCCACTTTGATTTTGGAGATCTTCGAGACGAAGAAGATGGCACTTAGCAAGACGCCCGCCAGTACGCCGATCGATAAATCATGCGTGTAGACAACGATGGCCACAGTCGCCACCATAACAATCGAATCGGTTTTCGGCGCTTTTTTTAAATAAGTGAACGAAGCCCAGTCGAATGTCCCGATCGACACCATGATCATGATGCCAACCAACACCGGCATCGGGATCTGCACGACCACATTGCCAAGAACGATGATCAAGAACATCAGGAACGTACCGGCAACGAGCGCCGATAAGCGACCCCGGCCGCCCGACTTGACGTTAATAACCGATTGCCCGATCATCGCACAACCTGCCATCCCTCCGAAGAAACCGGTGACGAAGTTGGCGATTCCTTGCCCTCTGGCTTCTTTGTTCTTATCGCTCGTCGTATCGGTCATGTCATCGACGATATTCGCCGTCAAGAGCGATTCAAGCAAACCAACAATTGCCAGTGCCAATGAATACGGGAAAATGATCGACAAGGTTTCCAAGTTGAATGGCACATCCGGCAACAGGAAGCTCGGAAGCGTCTGGCTGATCGTTCCAAGATCGCCCACTGTGCGCAATTCAAAACCGGAATAGATGGTCACTGCCGTCAACACGACCAGCGCGATAAGCGGAGCCGGGATGGCTTTGAAAAAGCGCGGCACGATATAGATGATAGCCAGCGTGATGCCCACGAAGAGGTACGTCATATTGTTGATGCCGATGAAATGCGGCACTTGCGCCATGAAGATCAAGATGGCCAGCGCGTTGACAAAGCCGATCATGACAGCACGCGGGATGAATTTCATTACTCTTGCCACTTTGAAGACGCCAAACAGAATCTGGATAACCCCTGTCAAAATTGTCGCAGCAAGCAAATATTCTAGCCCATGATCACGGACAAGCGGCACCATCAATAGCGCCATGGCGCCGGTAGCGGCCGAAATCATACCGGGACGCCCACCGACGAAAGCGATGATAACCGCGATACTGAAGGAAGCGTACAAGCCGACCATCGGATCGACACCTGCAATGATGGAGAAGGCAATGGCTTCTGGAATAAGCGCAATGGCGACGAGAATCCCTGACAATATATCACCGCGGATATTCCCGAACCATTGGGTTTTAAGACTTTGTGTCACGTGCTCGTGCTCCTCTATTCTTTATTTAAAAGTTTCTCCATATCCTAGAAACCTTATTTTTTCACAATGGAAATAGTTTAGCACCGGCTCTCCATTAATGGAACCTTTTTGGGCCCGTTTTTACAAAAAAATTAATATGTTATAATATATTCACTTTGTACAGCGAGGAGTTTTTTACGTGCGAATCGGTTACGCAAGAGCCATTGAAGAAGATATAGACTGCCAAAAGCAACGCGCGTTGTTTGAAGAATTTGGCTGTGAGGCCATTCATATAGAAGCCCATAGTTCCCCAAAAGAACGGACCGAGCTCGAGCGAATGCTGGAAGTGGTCAGTCCCAAGGACCACATCATCGTGATGAAGCTCCACGTTTTGGCAGATTCAACCCGTCAATTGGTGGATTTGCTTGAAACTATTGAGGAAAAATCCGCTTTTTTGCATGCAGTCAACGAAAATATCGACACTGCTAGAGGAGCATCCTTTTCTATTTTGGAAATCGTGAAATGCATCGCCGAATTCCAGAGCGACTCCATCAGTGCGAAGACCAAAGCGGGCTTATCGGAAGCCAAGCAAAAAGGCATGCACGCCGGGCGCCCGCGCAAGCCGGATGCCAATGTCAAAAAAGCGATCGAGATGTATAAAAGCAAATCCTATAGCTTAGCCGAGATCAAGGAACAGACCGGCATCAGCAAATCCACTCTGTATCGTTATTTGGAGAATTAAAAAAGGAGCGCCGAGGCGCTCTTTTTTTATAGGCTGTCGAGAAACCTCAGCAGCTTTTTTGCGTTTCGCTCCAGCCGGACGCTTTCCGCGGGCACGGCCTCAGCTGCTTCGTCGCTGCGTTAATAACATCCCGCTCAACTCTCACTAAGTTCGAGCCCCTGCAAGCGAATGACTTCGCTCATTCGCTTGCAGGGGCTTCGGCTCGCGTCGCTCCGTCGCAAAGCTCCGTCACTGCTCCCGCAGGAGTCGCCGGCTTCCGCTTCACTAGCGTAGAAAAATTATTTATTCAACGCTCTGCCAAGGTGAATATAACTGCTTTCTATTGTCCGGTTTTCAACTCTTCTTTCACGGGTGGTTTTGCCAGGATGGAAGCGACGATCGCTAAGGCTGGGATGATGAGCAGGAAACTTAATGCTTCATCGTAGCCGCCAAGGAAATCGTAAAACAAGCCGAACGGCAAAGGCCCTAAAGCAGAGCCGATGACCATGATCGCCATCGCGATACCGCTGATGCTGCCGATATACTGGCGGCCGTAATAATTGGGCCAGACAATGCTTAACGTGACCCGCTCAATCCCTGACACGACTCCCCATACAACGCCGAACAGGATCGCTAACGACAGAACGGTCGCTTGCTGGAGCAGCAAAATGAAAATGATCTCCCCGGCGAACAAAGCGACGAGCATCCAGCGCACTTCGATTTTATCCAGCAAATAGCCGGCTAAAAACGTTACTGGAAATCCGACGACCGCCATCAAGCTGAGCACGGTCGCTGCGGCTTCAGGTGTCAGCGATTGTTGTGAAAAAATCGACACCAAATGGAAAGTGATTCCCGTGTTTACCAAAGCAGGCGTTGCCACACAAAACAGCAGCAGCCAAAAGGCGCGGGTTGTCTGCGCTTCTTTCACCGTCCAGCTAATGTCTGCCGACAAACTTTTCTCTGCGGTTTCCCCTTCAGGAATCACTTCCCCATCAGGACGCAAGCCGATATCTTCCGGCTTGTTGCGAATCAGCAAAAATGCAAGTGGCGTAAAAATAATCAGTACCGACGCACCGAGCAATAGCCATGCAATGCGCCAATCGAAGGTTTCGATCAGCCATACATTGAGCAATGGAAAAACAGCTGAGCCGACCATCGCCCCAAGAGCTGCTAGACTAAGCGCGCGCCCTCTTTTGGCGATGAACCATTGCGGTACGAGCGACTTCGGCGTAAGTGACATCGAGCCTTGCCCGAGCAGGCGAATCAAAAAGAAGCCGATGAACAGCATGAAAGTGTTGGCGATCAATCCGTTAAACAAACAGGCGAGCCCTAGCAAGCTTGAGATGATGACCGCCATCTTGCGCGCTCCCTGACTATCGAACAGTCTGCCGACCATAAAGATCAGGAAACCTGCTAGCAATGTAGCCGCAGAATAGATTCCCGACACCGTTGAGCGGCTCCATCCGAACTCTTCGATGTAATAATCGATGAAAATGGCATTGGAAAAGGTTTGGCCGGGTCCCGAAAAGAAATACGACAACGCCGAAATCGCGACGATGACCCAGCCATAATAAAATGGCGTATGTATTAGCGCAGTGTTTTTCACTTTTTCTCTTCCTTCCTGCTTGCTACAGCAAAAAGGGCTCCACCGGGGAGCCCTTTTTCTTATTTCACGATCAGTACCGGGCAGTTCGCGCGCTTGACCACTTTATGGCTGACGCTGCCAAGCACCATTTCCTGCAAGGAGTTCAAGCCGCGGCTGCCGATCACAAGCATATCAAACGCTTCTTTATTAGCGAAATCGACAATTGCTGGGCCCGGCGTCCCGTGAAGGATCTCCACGCGGTATTTGATATTCTCTGAGGCTATGGCTTCTTCAACAGGCTGCAATTTCTTGCGGCGCTGAAAATCCAGCTCCGCGGAACTGCCGCTGTGGAGCACTTCATTTTTCGCGTTGTCATGATCTGCCACAAAAACGATTGTAACCTGTGAATCGTCCGACCCTTGTGCTATTTTCATAGCTTCTTTAGCTGCGCGAAGAGAATGGTCGGAACCATCCACAGCGAGTAGGATTTTCTTGTACACTTCGCAACACTCCCCTTTGATGAGTCGGTAATTTGACACGCTCTCTCTTTAATCATGCCCATGTGCCCATGAAATCCGCGGATCGATCTGGCGTGACATCCTGACCATGACGGGCTGGAAACCCATCCGAGGCCAGAAATAGGAAGCCATTTGGTTTGGCGTATGCCAGTCGGCAAAAATATAATCATAGCCCTCTTTTTTCAATTCGGAGAAGCAATGGTTTGCCAATGCGCGGCCGATGCCACGGCCCCGCATATCTGGGTTGGTCGAAGCAGCTGGCAGCTCCACGCAATTTTCGGGGGTCACCAAACTGAATGGATCCTCCTTGCGGAAATACACATGGAAGCCGGCAGCTTGTTCGCCTTGGTTAACAAGCCATAGATAGGCTTCTTCGTTTTCCGTCAGTGCCACATAGCTTTTCTGGACATTTTCCATCGTTTCTCTCGTGATCGGATGCCAAGACGGTGCGGCTGCCTGATGGATGCTGTTCCATACCGCCATTTTTTTCAAAAGTGGCGCATCCGCTTTCGTACCGCGCCGAAATTCGAGTTCCGGCAACGAACCGTTCTTCGGTTCATAATCATCCAGCGACAGGATGGCGTATTTCTGCTCGAAAGCGAATCCTTGATCCAGCCATTGCTCGAACACCATTTCATCTCCGAGCGGCGCCATCAACACATGATGGAAATAGCCATGCTTCACCCATTCCGCTCCGGCATCCGCATACAATAAACGCAACAAGCGCGGATGTTCATGCTCGCTGATAGCGATTGATTCATAATCCATCCATACGTAACGGCCGCGATGGGCTTCTTCCTTGAATTCATAAACCAGGTATCCGATCACATCAATGCCACGAACAGCGACCACCCCGCTGACATAAGGGCGATCGAGCAATTTGCGGATGACAATCTCCGCCTCATCAATTTCTTCGAACTTATCCGGCAGGTACGGGAAAATCTTCCGTTCCCGCGCCTGGCGTTTTGAAAGCAATGCAGACATTTGGCGAATGTGCTTTTCTTCTACACTGATGATTTGGATCATGTTCCATCACTCCCCTGTTTGAAGTTTCACTTCAAGCATCGCATACTGGCCATTTCGCACAATCTCCCCTAACTCAACTGGCAGCGGTTCAACAAAGATCGGCCCGTCTACCAATGTCGTATGGAACTCCCCTTCCTCTCCGCAAGCATCGATGCCGAGTGCTTCGAGCTCCTCGATCAGCTCACGAGTGAAGACTCGTCCGAGAAACTCCTCCCCGACACGCGCGGTGTCCACCACTGTAATGACGGCTTTAAACTCTTCTTCGACCAGTTCTTCCAACAGCGACCGGCGGGCTTCTTGCCATAAGGGATGCAAGACATCGAGTTCTGCTTTTTCACTGACTTTCACGACCCAATCAAGATGGTCCTGCAAGTCGATATCGCCGTATACACCCATTTCGATGCCTTGTTCTTTGAAATGCTGCAGGTGGCGGATAAATTCCTCTTCATATCCTGACCAGTCAGCTTGGCCGATCACCAAAGGCAAGCCCATCCGTTCCGCTTGCGCTTCCAAGATCCGTTTTTTCAGTCCGTGGGATTTTGAGCGTTCCCCGTCTTCTTCAAACATGGTGAACAACGCGATTGGTACATGTCCTTGCTGAACCGCACGGTAAAATGCCAAAGCGGAATCTTTTCCACCACTCCATGATGTAATAAATGATTTCTGCATACTGCACCTCTTCTGTGATTTCTTATGTCTTTCTTTTTCATTTCCTTGTTCCATCTACTTCTATTTCCTGCCGCAAAACTCCTTGTTCCACAAAAAAACAGCCGGGAAAACCCCGGCTGTCTGCATTATTTTCCTACCATATTCTCCGGGCGCACCCATTCGTCGAATTGCTCCGCCGTTAAATGGCCGCTCTTGACTGCTGATTCTTTCAGCGTCGTGCCTTCGTTATGTGCTTGCTTGGCAATCGCTGCCGCTTTTTCGTAGCCGATATGCGGGTTGAGCGAAGTGACGAGCATCAAGGAATTCTTCACGTGGTTTTCGATAACGTCCAAGTTCGCTTCGATGCCGATCGCACAGTTGTCGTTGAAGGAAACAAGTGAATCCGTCAACAGGCGGACCGATTGCAGGAAGTTATACGCAATGACCGGTTTGAAGACGTTCAATTCAAAGTTCCCTTGGCTTGCCGCGAATCCGATTGCTGCATCGTTGCCCATGACCTGGGCTGATACCATCGTCAAGGCTTCGCTTTGCGTCGGGTTGACTTTCCCTGGCATGATCGAGCTGCCTGGCTCGTTAGCCGGAATCGTGATTTCACCGATGCCGCTGCGCGGGCCACTTGCAAGCCAGCGTACGTCGTTGGCAATCTTCATCGCATCCGCCGCAAGTGCTTTGACCGCACCGTGCACATAGACCATTTCATCGTGGCTTGTCAGTGCATGGAATTTGTTTTCCGCTGAAGTGAATTCCGTGCCGACTGCTTCTGCGATGAATTCCGCAACATAGCCGCCGAATTTCGGGTCTGCATTGATGCCCGTTCCGACAGCTGTTCCGCCGATCGCAAGTTCACGCATATGCTCCACGCTTTCTTTGATCATGCGTTCACTTTTCTCGAGCATATGGCGCCAGCCGCTGATTTCTTGGCCCAGTGTAAGCGGTGTAGCATCTTGTAAATGCGTGCGGCCGATTTTGATGACGTCGTCGAATTTCTTCGCTTTTTCATCCAAAGTCGCTTTCAACTTCTGGACCGCTGGAATCAATTGCTCCGTAACCGCTAGAACGCCGGCAACGTGCATCGCCGTCGGGTATGTATCGTTCGAGCTTTGGGACATATTGACGTCATCGTTCGGGTGAAGTTTTTCATCCGATCCCTGTTCCGCTAAGATTTCGTTTCCGCGGCGTGCCAATACTTCGTTCATGTTCATGTTGGATTGCGTGCCGCTTCCTGTCTGCCAAACGACGAGCGGGAAATGGTCGTTCCATTTGCCTTCGATTACTTCGTTGGCAGCCGCTTCGATTGCGCGCATTTTAGCGTCGGACATCTTGCCGAGCTTGTGGTTCGCTTTAGCTGTCGCTTTTTTCAATTGAGCAAATGCCATGACCACTTCATGGGGCATGCGTTCTGTTCCGATGGCAAAGTTTTGGACGCTGCGCTGAGTTTGCGCGCCCCACATTTTGTCAGCTTCAACTTGAATTTCACCGATCGTGTCTTTTTCTGTACGATACTGCATTCCATTCACTCCAATTCTTAGTCTTTAACTTGCTTCTCTTCTATTAAACACATTCCACCCGAAAAAAGCGACCCTCGCCGCTAAAATTCCCCGGTTTTGCTCGAGAAAAACGCTTCGATTATCGCTTCATCTGAATGCGGGATATGTTCCCCTTTGATGATTTGTGCGCCATTAATACAGCCGCTCGAAAGCAAAATAATGTCTTCTGGCCCGCTTTCTTCGAGCGCTTTTTCCACTGCCTGTTTGCGCGTCGGCGCCTTCAGCACTTTTTGCATATATGGCACAGTGAAACCTTTGATCACTTCCGAGACCACATCATCGGGGTCGTTATATCCCGGATGATCGACTGTGACGACCAGGACATCGGCTTTCCCTTCAGACGCCTTGGCCATTTTCGGCATCTTCGCAAAGTCCCGGATGCCGATTCCGGCAATAAGTGCGATCAGACGGCGATGGGGCAATTTACGGGCTTCCGTCAAGACCGCATCGATCGCGACTGGAGTATGGGCATAATCCAAAATAATGGTCCGCTCTTCAGGGCCTCTGATCACTTGAAAGCGCCCTTCCACTTGAGGCATATCAGGCAAGACCGCAATAATTTGGTCGATCGAATGCCCTGCGTGTAATGCCGTGGCAATCGCAGCCGTCAAGTTCGCGGCATTATAATCTCCGAATAACGGGGCTTCGATCATCCGGACATCGCCTCTATAATTCAATTCAAAACGCATGCCTTGCGCAGATGCGCTGTAATTCCCCCAAATGAGGTCCGCGCCGCTCGACGGATTTTGGCTATAGCTCAGCACCGGATAATCCGCCACCGCTAAAATGCCGCCGCTTAAACCCGGATCGTCGAGATTGACGACTGCCGCTTTCGCGCGTTCGAACAATTTCAGTTTGGACTCCCGGTAATGTTCAAAGGTTTTATGGTATTCGAGATGTTCCTCGGATAAATTCGTATGGATGGCTACATCGAAAACGATCCCTTCCACACGCTGCTGATCCAGCGCAGTCGAAGACACTTCCATCGCGACTGCCTTTGTGTCAGCATCGACCAGCATGGAGAAAATCTGGTGGATGTCTGACGCAATCGGTGTAGTGGGCGTGCTTTTCTCGAATGGGACTTTGCCTTCAGCTGTTTCGACGCCAGTTGTGCCGATAAATCCACAAGGCGTTCCCAACAGGTTGAATAAATTTCGGGCATAAGTAGCAGTCGTGGTCTTGCCGTTCGTTCCCGTCACGCCAATTTTAAATAGCTCTTGCTGCGGCGAGTCGAAAAAGAAATCTGCCGTATGGGCGAGCGCATTGCGCACATCCGCCACCAGCACAAAGCTGACAGCAGGATAGCACTTGGCTTGCTGCGACAGAATTTCCTCATTGGAGCCGATAATCGCCTGTGCACCGTTTTCGATCGCAGGCTCTATGTATAAATGTCCGTCCGTGTTCTCCCCGATGACGCAAAAAAATGCAGACCCGTCCCGTGCAGCCGATGAATTATAAACAATCGACTGGATCTCCGCAGACTCTGGCCCGAACGATTTTATTGTGCGTACTCCGGGGATTCGTGCAAAATGCAACTTCATATCGTAACTCCTCTTGAAGATAAATTTATGTGAATTTCTGATAATTTTACAGGAAAGCGCTATAGTGTTCCACAATTCGAGACGCTTTTTTAAAAAAATTACCGATCAACTAAGAGGTTTGGCAAATTGCAGTGCGTGAAAGCCCTTGACCATTTGGAAGCCGATTCCAACATATCCTTCTTTTAGTAATTTGTGCTGTTTTTGCAGATCATCAATCGGTGCCGTGACTTGATTGCCGTAATCTACATTCGGCTGTTCAAGATCTTTGACCAGGATATAGCGCTCCAGGCCGTCATACTTCTTTTTTAATGCAGCGATATACATCTGCTGTGTAAATTTATCTTTTAGGCTCGGGATATTCATCGGTGCCACTGTACAGGCCACGTAACGGAATTTCCTCTCCAGCTTCTTCAATTCCTTCATGACCACTTCAGCCAATTTTTGCTGAAGACGGTTCCCTCTATAGTCGGGAGCGACAGCCGAAATTTCCTGATAAATCATATTGCCAAGTTCATCTTCCGTGAGGCCAATATCACGCCCGAGATGCTCTTCGTCGATTTCAGGAACGAGCAATGCACGAAAAGCCACCAGCTCACCTTCCACATATGCCCCGACAATTAGCCCGTGATGATTCAAAATAAACAAAAATTCTTCGGTCGACAACGGCTGCAATGTATTTTTCTCTGGCAGCGAGTCAATGACCATTTGCTGAACCCGTTCAATTTCAGCCAAATCCTCCAGGTACAGGCGCTTCATATACATTGGCACCTGTTTGTGCATGCGCACATTGGTCAGTGTACCTTCATATAGGCGGTCTTTCAAAGCCCATTCCCCCTCATCTCTTTCGTACTATCAGAATACCATGTTCGCTATGTATCGTCTCCAAGTTTTTTCAATTGACTGTAAAATTGAAACTATTTACCGACCTGTGTTAAAAAAACCTCGATTTCCTTTTGTGTACGGAGGATATACACCTGTTTTTCAGGATACTTCATCCTAAATTCTTCTATTAGATGGTATTGTGATTTTTGTCGCCCGCGATAAGTCGTCACAATAAATTTAAGGAATTCGTAATCCAGCTTTTCAGGGCATCCTGGCGCCATATCTGGCCTCGCCTGTTTGCGGTATTGAATGCGCCTTTTCAATACACGCCATAAACAGCGCCAAAGCGGCAATTGCAATTGGATAAGTGTATCGCAAGCCGCCAAGCGAATATTGCCGGTACTGTTGTAGTTTCCTTCGATCACCCAACGTGGCTCGTTCGCCAGCTCCTGTTGCGTGTACCGAAATTCTTTTTCCTCTGCTTCAACCCATCCATGCTTCCAATAATACACATCCAAATGATGCACAGGCAAATTGGCCACTTCACCTAAACGTCTTGCAAACGTTGATTTACCAGCTCCCGCTGACACACCGATCACCATAATCCGCTGCATCGATCCCCCTCCTATCCCTTTTCATTCAACTATAACGAATGGCGGGAAAAAGAAGCAACTGAACTTAACCCTTGCATTCCAAAGAGTACCATGCTATTCTAAGGAAGAATTATTTTTGTTCGATGGCTTTTCATTAAGTATCAGATTTTATCTGAAGGATTTGAGCAAGGATAGTAATACAATGTATGCAATCGCATACGAGGAGGATACACACATGGAACAAGGTAAAGTAAAATGGTTTAACTCAGAAAAAGGATTCGGCTTCATCGAGCGCGAAGGCGGCGACGACGTATTCGTTCACTTCTCAGCTATCCAAAGCGAAGGATTCAAAACTCTTGACGAAGGTCAAGAAGTTACTTTTGACATCGAGCAAGGCCAACGCGGTCTTCAAGCTACTAACGTATCAAAAGCTTAATTAACCCTTAAACTTTCAATGGACTCTTCTTCGGAAGAGTCCATTTTTTATTGTCTAAAAATATATGCACCGGAGCGAGTTCTTTAGGTGAAGATAGCGAGGGTTTGCTTGCGGAATTGTTCCAGCGTATTGATTAAGCATCGTCTTGATACTCGCCGTCCTGCTTTGGGTTGGCCTTTGGCAATAAGTCAGGAAGAGCACCTGTCTTATTGCGTCGGCTCACCCCCTTACGCTCGGCGGCTGAGAGATTTCATTGGATGATGCTGGTTTACATAGCTCTCTTTTTGTATTCAGTTGCCGGCTAGCGGGGAAATCGCTTCCTGCGATGTAGCATCTGATCCTACAGCGTTTAAGTCAAGAAGCTTGTGGTGAAACTAGTACTCACTATCACCTTCTCTTGTTCCAAATGATATGAGCTACAAAGCATTAAGCATTTCCACGTTTTCAGTCGAGCGGATAGAAGAAATTCTCTTTCCTTCTAAAACTAGAGACGGAGTGGGAGGGGGGCTGACGCCTGTAGGACCGCGCGGGCTGGCGAGACAAACGTGCCGCGCTTTTTGGCATATTGGCCGGGCACCCGCCCCATCCAGGGGCAGCTGAAATCGCGACGTCCCGTCGCATTAGCTGCATGACTCGCATCCTGCGAGCCCCAAGCAGCCCTCCTGCAACGCAGTCGAAAAGTATAAATTTTATCCACACCCTTCTCTCCCTTCCCAATTTCATCAGTTGCAAAGAAAAAAGCTGCCCAATGGCAGCTTTTTTTAATTCATGATGAAATATAATTGGAAGACCAGGAAAATGATCGCGACCAACAGGAGCGTTCCGACCACTACGCTCATGGCCAGTTTTTTTCCGTCCATCGACTCACCCTCTCAGTTTTTTCTCGCGTTCAATGGCTTTCACTATATCATACGCGCCTTCCCCGGTATTTGACAATACGGTAACGATGGTTTTTTGCTCGGGGTAATAGCCCGAATGAAAATTCACGCCCGGGTCATAGCCCATTACATGATACTTCACCGCGGTTCCTTCTTGTTCGTCAATCCACACGCCATAGCCGTAAGCCTGTCCGCCTTGTTGTGCCTGGACAGCGAGCAAATGATTTTTCATCTCTTCAGATAATAAAGTACCGTCCATTAGGCAGATCCAGAATTTCGCCATATCGCCCGCCGTGACGAATGCCCCACCGTCCGCTCCACCGCGGACAGGAATGGCATATTGATTCGTACGCCAGGAGCCGCCTTCCTCGATGTATCCATAAGCTGTATTTTTCGGCAAACGGTCCAAGCGGAAATAACCTGAGTCTGACATATCCGCTTTCGCCAATACTTCCCGCTCGACATAATCGGCGAACTCCTCGCCAGTCACTTGCTCGACGATTAGGCCGAGCGCAATATAGCCCGCATTATTATAGCGAAAACGCGCACCTGGTTCTTCAATCGGTGGCAAGTCGTGGAACAATGGCACAAAATCAGCTGGTGTCTGCATCCGGTACATCGGGATCTCTTGCCATAATTGTTCAAAATCATCCATCGTCTCTTCATCGAAGTAATCGGGAAGGCCTGATGTATGGCATAACAGCTGATGAACCGTCGCATTGAAATGCGGGAAGGTCTTCGGCAATAGTTCTGACAGCTTGGCTGATAGCTCAAGCTTGCCTTGCTCCACCAATTGCAATACGGCCACTGCTGTAAAGATCTTACTTCCGGACGCGATGCCGAAGCGGCTGTCGACAGCAATCGGCCGTTCGTCCGCACGATTCGCGAATCCTTTGGCAAGCGACCAATTTTCAATACCGGCCATATGGGCAGCACCTGAAAATGCAGCGGATTCCATCAAATCGGAAACTGGATTATCTGCTTGCTTTTGCACCATATGCCCTTCCCCGTCGATCTCGATCATCCGCCCATCCACAAGTTCGATGGCAAGTGGATGGGTTTCGCTTTTCAGCTTGGAGAAAAACCATGTACGTTTCGGCGGTACGAGCACCAGAAAATGGGGGTCTTTACCAAGAAAATTCAGTGTCGCTGGATCGATCCCTTTATTGCCACGCACCGGAATCTCCATCCGTTCCAATGAATCGCCTACCTCTTTGACATATGGCGAAACGATGCCGACTTCACTGATGTCGAGCAGCGAATCGATCGTGAAGTCATCCATAATGTCAACATGGCGACGCCCGATAAACTCAACGACATTGCCGGCAGGGTCCTGGAAGTAGAAGGCATCGGAATTGAAATTGGAATAATAAATTTCGTCCATGCCTTCCTGGCGGTTTAGCTCCACGCGTGCACGCGCCCAAAACTTCGCCAAACTGAACTGGTTGCCTGGAATATTGATCGCGTAATGGTAAAAAGACGCTCGGTCCGACTCACGAAATTCCAAAACGGATGTGCCGATCGAAAGCGCAAAGCTCGTTTCATCTTCTTCGACAATCCGGAAGCCTAGCTGGTATTCATAAAAGCCTTTCATTTCATCCAAACGATTCGTGTACAGTATTACTTTCTTGAACATGTCCTCACCTCTCTTCTCAGCATACCGAAAATGGTCAGAATTTTCCTCTTTTTCGCCGCATCCAAACTTGGTTTTTACATTAAAAGACAAAAAAGCGAATGCATCTGCTGCATTCGCTCGTTACCACCGATAATCAAGACGGACCATATCTCGGCACTGTAAGCCATTTTCAAAAATGGGCTTTTCGTAATGGCGGATGAAAAAATCCCGGTCGATTGATTTCATGCGGAACCCACATTTCTGGTAGAGTGCCAATTGCGCCAAACTTGAATTTCCTGTGCCGATTTCAACAGCCGAAAACCCGAGATTTTTCGCTTCTTCGAGCGCCGCAAACACCAAGCGCTTGCCAAGCCCTTTGCCGCGCTCGGATTCAGCGAGTGCAATGTTTTTGATTTCAGCGGTCTCCGAATCCAGCGCAGTCAAGACGAACACGCCCATGACGGTTCCCTGTTGTTCAGCGATAAAGCAACGGCCGTCCGCACAATAGCCGCGGACCAGCTGCTCAGACGGATCCGCTTCCAATAACAGGTCGAGCGGCAATTCCTCGTTGACTCCCAGTTTTCGGATGTCCATTATTTTCGCTCGCTGAATCCTTGGTCGAGCAGATAATCTTCGGCGTCATCAAACGTGCCAAAGCTTTCTTCGAGGTTTTTGCCTGTGTAGATATTCCAGAAAGGCTCTTCGTAGACAAGGTCGAGTTTTTCGCCTTCTCTATTGGTCCACCGCTTGTCATAAGGTGGTTCTGGTTCCTGGCCCAGATAATCAATCGAGTCAGCGATGATGCTGCGCAGCTGGCTCGCTGAAAAATCGCGGATATTGACTAAGCCGCGGCTGTCCGATTCGTATTGCGGCAAATCGCCGACAAAGACAAAGCCATTGCCGTTCGGGTGAAGGTGATAGACCACGTTTTTCTTATCGTAGAGGCTTTCTTCAAATTGGAAGTTGACTCGTTTCATCGACACTTCTTTTCGTGTCAGTTCCGGAAACGCTTCGATCACTTCTAGTTTTTGCTCAAATGTCAGCACTGGACATCCCCATTTCTTCTTTGGATTTCTGATTTCAGTATAACACGCATAGCCATGCTTCGCCGTTTGCGAAATAATAGAAAAAGGACTGCCCATAAGTCACTAAAATAAAACAGACGGAGAAAAGAAATTCTTTTTCTCCGTCTGTTTTTCATTTATAGGTGAGGACCCTGAAAGTAGCCGGCTGATGGAAATGGAGACGGCGACTCCAACAGCGCGAGCCGAAGACCCTGGACTGAACGAAGCGAGGGAAGCGGCTAAGGCCGTGCCCGCGGAAAGCGTCCGTCGAAATGGGCATCAGCCTGTTCTTTAGAAGACGAAAAGGGACTGCCCCTAAAAGTCACTTTTCGTGACCTTTTGGAACAGCCCTTAAAACTTATTTTTTCTTTTTCAATCCGAATGGCCACCAAGCGCCGCCCGCAAACGAGACCGTGATCGCAGGCACGAGCAGCGGCAAGACGATCAAGCCGTAAAGCAGCAAGCCTGTGATGACAATCGTTGCGATTTGCATCAGACTGAGCACGCCGGATGGCAGCATCGCCCCGAACGTTCCCGCGAGTAAAATGGCAGCCGTGATGATGACTGTCCCCATTTTCGCCATCGACCGGTGCATCGCTTTCGAGAAGTCTGCAGCCGTCAAAGCTTCTTCACGGTAACGGTCGAGCAGGAAGATTGAGTAGTCGATGCCGAGTGAGACGAGCATAACGAAGCCGAAGAACGGAACGGCCCATGTGATGCCGTCATAGCCGAGCCATTCGACGAAGATCAACTCGGTGATCGCAATCGAACTATAATAGGTCAATAAAAGAGAAGCTATCATGAACAGCGGCATGATGAAGGAACGTAGAAGCACCGCCAACACCACAAACAAACTAACGAGCATAATACTGACCGTGCGCGTAAAGTCGCTCTCTGAGATATCCTTCAAATCGCTATTGATACTTGGCACCCCGCCGTATGCGATATCCACTTCTTCAAGAGGCGTACCGTTAATGCTTCTTTCAGCCGCTTCTTTCAGATTCGTGACAATGTCGATCGCTTCCGGTGAATACGGATCTTCTTCGAGTACTACTTCCATCAGCATGCCTTCACCATCGGCAAATGCATACTGCTCAAGCAGCGGTTCGAACTCTTCTTGTTCCAAAATGCCTTTCGGCAGATAAATGCCTGTGCCGCGCACCGCTTCGCTACCGCTGATGCCAGTGAGCGTATCGGCAATTTCACTCAATCCTTCACTGATTTCTGTAAGGCCGTCGGATGAAGCGCCGATACCTTGCGCGAGCTCTCCGATGCCAGCAGCCAATTCATCGGACTGGCCAGCACCGCCGCTCAGGCCTTGTTCGATTTCTGAAAGCCCCGCATTCACTTGCGTGAGCGCGCCGACCGTCTGTTCAATATTGCCGGTCTGTTGGAGGCCACCCGAAATCTGTTCGAGCTGCCCATTCACTTGCGATAATCCTGCAGCTGCCTCCCGAAGGCCAGCGCCTCCAGCCTGTCCGCTAATCGTTTCCAGGTTCGTTTCAATTTCACCAAGGCCGGACTGGACTTCGCCAATCCCCCCATTCGCTTCTTCAAGCCCTTCTGCAATGAGGCCCAGCTGATGATCGACGAAGAATTCATCGATGACCGAACCGGTAGGGCGTGTAATGGCACGGACCATGTCGACGCCTTCTACTTTTTCCATGTCCTGCGCCAAAGCGTCCAAATACGGAATCGTTTCTTCCGCGGTCAAGCTCTCTTCACCTTTGATGACGACTTGCACCGGCATCGTATCGCCTGCGCCGAATGCCGATTCAATGGCATCAAGCCCTTTCACCGATTCATAATCCGAACTGATCTCATCCACCGTATTGAATGATAGGTCGTTATTATAGGAGAACAGCAAAGGAACCGTAATGGCTGCGACCAAAAGCATCGACCATAGTGGCCGGTTGACGGATAGTTTGCCGATCCAGATCCACAGCTTGCTGTCTTTATGCGAAGCCGATCCCTTGCTCGGCCAGAACAATTTGTCTTTTAGCACCGCCATGAAAAACGGCATAACGGTAAACAACACGACCAGCAAGACGGCAATTCCCACTGCGACGGCCACGGCCGATTTAAAAATCGGGAATTCGGCAAAGCCAATCGCTGCAAAGGCGATAAAGCCTGAGAATCCACTAATGAACAAGGTCTTCCCAGCTGTCCGGTACGTGTTCAGAATCGCTTCCTGCACATCTTTACCTTCTGTCAGCTCTTCTTTATAGCGGCTCAGCAGTAAAATGCAGTAATCGGTCCCGAGACCGAACAGAATCGCCACCAGGAAAATCTGCGTGTAATTCGAGACCGGGAAGCCGAACCAATCGATGAAAAACGCCACGAGCGATTGGCTGAGCAAATAGCTGAGCCCTACCGCAACAAGCGGGATGATTGGTGTGATAAACGAACGGAACACTGCTAGCAGTAAGCCGAAAATCAAAATCACCGTGATGATTTCCGTTTTCTTCAAGCCTTCCTGCGCGCTTGTATTGACGTCTTGGTTGATGATTGCTTCACCCGTCAAGTAAACCGTTAAATCGTCCGGCACCATTTGACGGATTTCATCGGCGAGCGTCGCCGCTTCCTCGTCTGTTCCTTCAATCGATACCGGAAGCAAGACCGTCTGGCGATCTTCTGCGACCAATTGCGCTTCCAGTTCTTCATTTTCAAATGGATTTAATACTGCCGTCACCGGATCCCCGAGCGCTTCAATTTCCGCTCTCATGTCTGTAATTTGTTGTTCGCTTGTTTCATCGAGCGCTGAATCCAGTTCGATGACCAATGAAATCGTCTGCCCCGACACATCCGCCGATTCCAGAATCGTTGCTGCACGCTGGGAATCCGCTTGTTCGGATAATTGGAACGAGCCAGCTTCTTCCGCTTGCTCCGTTAAATTCGGCGCCAGCAAGAATAATGCTGCCGTCAACACGATCAGCCCAATCATGATTGGCCATTTTAATTTCAGTATCGTCTGCATCCCTTACACTCCATCCGTTTTCATGATTGCGCTGAGCTTTCTGAAAATCACCAGGAATTGTTCGATTTCCTGGTCATCGACTTGCTCCGACATCAGTTTTTCCAAATATTCCGCAAGTATCCTGTCTGATTCTTCAAGGACCGATTTTCCGGCATCGGTCAATTCAAGCAGCTTTTCCCGACGGTCTGCCGTCTGGACCACTTGAATCAATTCTTTTTGCAAAAGCTTTTTCGTGCGGTTCGAAACAGCGCTTTTATGGACACCCTGCAGCACGGCCAGCCTCGCCGATGTAATTCGTCCTTCTTTGCCGATCAGTTTCAGCGATTGCATCTGCTCAGGGGAAAACTCCTCCCATAACGGATTGTCGACGGACCGGATGACCCGCTCCGTCCCGTAAAACAACACTTCCTGGAACAATTCAACTGCTTCTTTAATGCGCATATCCATAAATGGTTTACCCCCTCAACTAATAATAATAGTTTAGGGACTAAACCATTTTCAGTCAAGCAATTTCCTCCATAATAAAAACCCGCAGCTCAGGACTGCGGGTTCTTTCCTATACTTCTCTTGTAGCGGTCGAGCGGATTTCCTGGCGCCTTGCGTAAATGTTTTTGACGATCGTTTTCACAACCGCATAAAACGGAATCGCGAGGATGATTCCCCAGATGCCCGCAATATTCCCAGCTGCAAGAATCAACGTGATGACTGTCAGCGGATGAACATCGAGCGCATTGCCCATGACGTTCGGGGTGATGAAATTGCTTTCGATTTGCTGCGCGACCAACATGATGATGGCGACATAAACCGCCATGATCGGGTCCTGCACGAGCGCAATCAGCATTGCGGGAATGACCGCAATGTATGGCCCGAGGAACGGGATGACGTTTGTCGCCATGCCGATCAATGCCAATAGCAGCGCATATTCAAGACCGATAATCCAATAACCGATCAACAGCATGAGTCCGACCAAGAAGCTGACGAATAGTTGCCCTTGAATATACGAACGCAAGGTATGGTCGATGTCTTTCAAGGTCTTGATGACCCATAGCTTGCGCTGGCCACTGAAAAACCCGGAGATGAACGGCACGAATTTCCGGTGGTCGATCAATAGGTAGATCAAGAAGAATGGCACAAGCACAAGCGTAATGACACCTGAGATGAAGCTCGTGAGGAACGACACGACCCAGCCGCCGATATCACCGATACGCTCACCGATCTGGCCGCTCATGTCATTGATTTGCTCTTCCAAGGAATCAGGCAAGCGGTCGCGTTGTGCCAGCAGATACTGGGTATAGTCCTCCACATCATTGATAATGCTTGGTGCATTGTCGACGAGTGAGTTGACTTGCTTGGTTACCATCGGACCAACCATTGAAAACAATAGATAAAAGACCAGAACAATCAAAAGAACGATAGTTAAGATGGCGGCCCATTTCGGGAATTTTCGTTTCTCCAAAAAGTATAGCAGCGGGCGCGTCAGATAAAACAAGACGCCTCCTAGAAGCAGCGGCACGAAAATCGTCCCTGCGATAATGAACAGCGGGTCGAAAATCCCTTGGACTTCGATGAATAAACGAATGATGACCAGTGTCAGGATAATTCCGACGCCTGCTTGAAACCACAATTTATTTGTCACTTATTGCACTTCCTTTCTTCCATGTATATACCCAGTTTATCATGATTATATGGTATTATATGTTTTTATGTAGTGTGAACTTTTTCAAACACTGCGCGTCCTATGACTGTGGATTTAAGAATGAATAGAATGTGGAGGATACATACAGATGGAACAATTATGGCTTACAATTAAATTCTTGCTGCTTGGACTATTCCAAGGGCTTACGGAACCGATTCCGATTTCTTCGAGCGGTCACTTGCTGATTGCGCAGTATTTTCTCGATGTAGAAATCGAGGGCAGCAATTCGACTTTTGCACTGCTCGTCAATAGCGCGTCCTTGATCGCCGTTTTGATCATTTACCGCGAAGATATTAAACGGCTGGTCGTCAACGGCTTGAAATTCTTCAAAGAAAAAACGCCGGAAACGCGGCGCGATTTCATGTTTGTCGTTTATTTGGTCGTCGCGACCATTCCTGCAGGCATCATCGGCGTGTTATTCCAGGATACGATTGATTCCTATTTGTCGACGATCGTCACGGTCGGCGTCACCTTAGTAATCACCGGCCTTGCGCTTTGGTTCATCCGTAATATGCGCGGCCAGCGCAAAGACGGCAATATGACGATGAAAGATGCCTGGATCATCGGCGGCGCACAGGCTGTCGCTTTGATTCCTGGCATCAGCCGTAGCGGGGCCACGATCGTTGCTGCTATGGCACGGGGCATTAACCAAGAAACAGCGCTGCGCTTCTCGTTCCTGCTGTTCATTCCAATCAGCTTTGGCGGGGCGGTGCTGAGTATCACCGACATCGTTAATGACGATAATCTATCGACGATGGCGGTGCCGTACATCATGGCATTCATTGGCTCGCTCGTCGCTTCGTACTTCTCGCTGAAATGGTTCATGAACATCATGGCAAAAGGCCAGCTGAAGTATTTTGCGATTTATTGCTTTATCGTCGGCCCGCTTGTCGTGCTCGCTTGGTTCTTATTAAACTAATTAAAAATCCCTCTATTGCGTAACTGCAATCGAGGGATTTTTGCTTAGCGATTAAAGAAGTTTGCCGTGAAATACGGCTGCTGGTCCGAGTTGAAAGCGACGCCCACGCCGAGATATCCGAAGTCAGGCTTGACGATGTTTTCCCGGTGGCCCATCGAGTTCATGAGCCCCTCATGCGCGAAGACGGCGCTATACTGCCCGTATGCCAAGTTCTCACCGGCAATAAAGAACGTGATGCCGTCTTCTTTCATGCGGTCAAACGGCGATTGGCCAGCGGGATTGGTATGGCTGAAATAACGCTCATCTGCCATCTCCTGGCTGTGGGCTCGCGCCGTTTCCATTGTCTCATCGTCCCATTTCAACAGCGGCAGCTCTCGCTGGATTCTTGCTGAATTGGTCAGTTCGAATAATAAAAACTCATAACCTTCTTTCACTTCAGGTGAAGGCTCCGCGTAAATTTCACTGCGCTGCTCTTCCAAATCCTTGTCGATGACCTGCACTCCCGTGACGGTATCCTCTTCGTGGACATCATAAAAAACCGTTGTATAAGCATCTGCGGTTTCAAACAAATCATACTCATCACGCGAATCTAGGATGTATTGAACACGCCCTTTTTGCAGGCTTGTCAGCGGCGTTCCAAACAATTCGCGCACTTGCGCTTTGGTTGAATCCATCGACAGGCCTTTCGCGGAAGAGATGAGATCCTGATTGGTGAACATGCCGTTGACTTTGCCATTGTCATCATAGGAAAGCAATACATAATTTTGGTAATCCTGATGGTAACTATGCCAATCGGTTCCGTATTCATTTTCCATTAAACGCAGCGGCAAGCCAAGCTTTTGCTGGGCTTCTTCCTTGCTCATGCCGAGCGTGACATTATGGACCGCCACCATGGAATCCGTGTCCGAAAGCTCTGGTTTTGCGACTGCCTCAGGCAATACAGCTGAACTTTCCGTCACCATCGCCTGCAGTTGATGGCTGATGCGCGTCGTGAAATATTTGGCTTCATCGAGCGCTTTGGAAACATCCGCGTCCGCTGTTACATTTCCGATCACTTCATCTACCGAGTCCAAAAAGCCCAGGTCGACATATTCTTCGACAGATGCTTCCCATACCGGGCGGGTGAAAAACAATAATACTATGAGCAACAGGATGCCAAACAATTTCCGCACATGCATCACCTCTTTCTCTTCATTTCAGTGTAATCGCAAAAGCGAAATCCGGAAAGTAAAAAGCCTTTTTTACTTTTTCTCTTAAATAAATACCAAAAGCGGACGGGAAAAGGAGTGCTTTTCACCGTCCGCTTTGCGATTTTCACTTTTTAAGCTTCCACATTGTGTTCGCTTGTAATATCCGTTTTCTTCGGCGAACTGAACCATAGCGTAAACAATAAGCCGACTGCAAATGTGATCAGGCTGGTCACCAAAGTCATCGGGTCAGCCGCAAATCCTGGGAATACGACGAACAACGATCCAAGGATCAAGCCGATGATGGCCGCATATGTCACATACGTGAAATGCTCCAACAAATAGCTGATCGCTTTACTTGAAACGATAAACCCAACCATGACGCCAGCACCGATTGCCATGACGATTGGCAAGTTCAACGTCGACAAGGCGTTAATGGCTGTCGAATAAACACCGATCAACAATAGGATGAACGAGCCGCTGATGCCAGGCAATAGCATCGCCATGCTCGCGATCCAGCCAGAGAAAAACAGCAAGAAGAAGGTCGGCACGCTCAACTCCGTAATCGGCGCGACATTGTCATCCGTCTGGATAAATGCCATGGAAGCAAGCGCTGCCCCGATGACCAGCAAGATGACCAAATGGCGCGCCGTGAAATTCTTTTTCACTTCCGCTTGCTTCATGATATACGGCAAGACTCCGAGTATTAGCCCCATGAAGAAAAATTGCGTCGCTTCGTAATGGTTTTCCAATAAAAACTCGATAAAGCGGCTAAACAATAATAAAGTGATAGCAATCCCTGTCCCAAGCGGCACGAGAAAGCCCAGTTGCTTTTTCCATTCGCGGCTGAAAAAGCCGCTGATCGATTCAAGCAAACGATCATAAATTCCAAGGATAAACGCAATCGTTCCTCCACTGACTCCCGGGATCAAATCACTGATGCCCATTAAAATACCGCGGTATATATTTTTCCATTCCATTCGTTCAATCTCCTCGTTTCAAAAATCACTTTTACCAGTATAGCACGCAGAAACAGAAAACTCGAGCCGTATCACCGCAAGATAGCACGTGCTTGTTCCATCATGGAAGAGACAATTTCCGCTGCGTTTTCTTCCTGCGTCATTGCCCTTGTTGCCTGCCCTGCCCATAATGACATAAACTGCGGATTGCCAAGTTTCGCTGCAGCTCCGCGAATTTCTTTCGTTACTGTATTTTGGGACGGAAACGGCAGCGGTTGGGTTCCCGATAATTCGAATTGTTTGATGAAATCATTTTTAATGCCGCGCGCTGGGCGTCCGGAGAAACTTTTCGTCACAACGGTACTTTCTTCATTGCTATCAAAAATTGCTTGTTTGTACGCCTTGTGCGCACCCGATTCCTTCGCTGCGACAAAACGCGTGCCGACCTGAACCGCTTGTGCTCCGAGTGCAAGCGACGCCACCACCCCTCGCCCATCCGCGATGCCACCAGCTGCAATCACCGGCACATCTACAGCAGCTGCGAGTTGTGGAAGCAATGCCATCAAGCCGACCTGTGCGCCCATCGGATGGCGGTCAAACGAAAAGCTGCCGCGATGCCCTCCCGCTTCGCTGCCTTGTGCTACGATAACATCGGCTCCTGCTGCTTGTGCGTCTAGCGCTTCGCCGACAGTCGTCGCCATGGTGATGATCGTAACGCCTTGCGCTTTGGCAGCAGCCATATGCTCCGGCGATAACGATCCGAATGCCGTGCTGATGATCGGTACGTTCATTTCCAGGCACAGGCGAAACAGCTCTTCTCCGTAATCTAGCGAATGGTATTCAACGCTTTCCCCTTCAATCGCCAGTTCTTTGTACATTGGCTGCAGTGCTTGCTTCACTTCATCGATGCGTGAGAAATCATCTTTCGGTACGGGTGCGAACAAATTGACAGCAAACGGCTTATCGGTCCGTTTGCGTATTTCCAAAATATCTTCCCGCAGCTTGTCAGGCGTCAAATAGGCAGCGCCGAGCGTCCCTAAGCCACCTGCTCCCGAAACTGCTGCCACCAATTCGGCTGTTGTCGGCCCGCCTGCCATTCCTGCCTGAATGATCGGATACTCAATCCCAAGCAAGCGGCAAATTTCTGTATTTAATGAGATCATGGTTTCCCCTCCCGTTTGTATGCTTATGTATAAGTATCCCAGTCTTTGGGATTTCTTCAACCGGGAACCTTTTTTAAACGCTTGCGTTCTTAATATCAGCATCTATGAGAAGGCGGGATTGAATCATGAAAGGTTTCCTTTCGTTACTTGGGATCACATTGATTGCCGTATTTTGCGGATTGATCCTTTTAGGCTTTTACAATGAACCTTTTGAAGACTGGCAAAATCAGGAGCGGCTTCAAGCTTATACAGAAACAAGAGATCACTTAATGCCCGAACAAACAAACCAGGTCCAGCAAGCCGTTGCGCCTGGGCGTTCTACACAAAACATATCCTATGCGGATGCATCCGCTTCGTGCCCTGCACCTTAAATAAAAAAATCCCCGAGACAAAAGTCCCGGGGATTTTCTTATGCGGTTAAAATGCGGATTCGGTTGCCAGATGGGTCAGCAGTTTCGAGGGCCGCCCCGTCCATCCGAACTTTAGCACCGTATACTTGCAACCGGTCGCGCATGGCCTGTTGTGCTTGTTCATCTGCGACGCGGATAACATAATGTCCAAGACCTGCCGCCTGATCCGGCAAAGCCGGAATGCCTGTACCGTTCCAGATATTCAATCCGATATGATGGTGATAATTTCCGTCTGAGACGAATAGCGCTTGATTGCCGAGGTTCGCAACCAAGTCAAAACCGATTGCGCCGGTATAGAAATCGTGCGCTGCCTGGAGATCCGACACATGGAGATGGATATGCCCAAGCACAGTGCCCGCTGGCATACCGCTCCATTTTTTACCATTAGATGCTTGCGCGACTTCCTGCACATCGAGCGGGTCAACGGTCATATGCACTTGGTCTCCTCGCCATTCCCATTCTTCGGGCGCACGGTCGCGGTAGATTTCAATACCATTGCCTTCCGGGTCTGATAGATACAAGGCTTCGCTTACTTGATGATCGGAAGAACCGATCGGAATCCGCTGCTCATGAAGATGGAGCAGCATTTTGCCGAGTTCTTTCCGGTCCGGCAGCAACACCGCGAAATGATACAATCCGGCATAGCGCCCTGCTTTCGCTGCGAATTCTGGGGAATGCTGAAGCACCAATATTTCCTTTCCACCCGCTCCGAGAATTGTTTCACTGTTCTTTTGTTCCAGTAGTTCAAATCCCAATACGTCTGTATAAAAACGGCTCATCCCTGGCAAATCCAGTACTTTCAACGTCAAACTTTCTACATAGCTTACCGGTTGTTGATGAAAATTCACTTTAGTTCCTCCATTCAGTTACTATTTGTAACTAATTTTATTTTAATAACTTAGTTACGTCAAGTCATCTGTTTTTTAATTCTCATATAGATATGCTATTATGAAGAAAAAGGAGCGGTGAACATGAAAAGCCAGGAAATTTGCCCACGGTTTGAAGCAGCTATTTCCTTATTGGGACAACGCTGGACAGGATTGATCATCCATCAATTGATGGACGAGCCTAAGCGCTTCGGCCAATTGACTGAAGAAATTGGAATCAGCGGCCGCCTCCTTTCTGAACGGCTAAAAAATCTGGAGGGAGACGGTTTGGTTGAACGTACCGTCCACCCCGAGACCCCCGTACGGATTGAATATTCGTTGACCGAAAAAGGCGCTTCGCTGCAACCGGTCATGAAGGAAATCGAACGCTGGTCACAAAATTGGATAGAACCTGCAAAGACTGCGGAAAGCACTCCACGATAAAGGAGGGTTTCCGCTATCTTTTTACCCATTATTATAGACAGAATATTCTAATATCTGTTAATGTAAAAGTATAAACGGCGGAGGAGGAGCATGCATATGTCGATGTATTCCAATATGACCTATGAGAACGACACGCGGAAAATTGACAAGGCATTAAAAAAGTACGATGAGAAAAAGAACGCCGCATTGGTACTGCTTGCAGAAATCGATATGCTGAACAAAATGGAAGACGTAGAAGATACGATTCTGTGGAAGCAGAAATCGATGAAAGAAAAACTCATTGCAGCTGAGCGGCAACGGCGGGACGTCGAAGAGATGCTGATCAATTATATTGGCAAATACGATGACCGCGACTTGCATCGCTACACCGAACTGCTCGAAGAACTAAAAAAAGACAAACCGAAATGACAAAGGCAGGACTGGAATCAGTCCTGCCTTTGTTTTCGTTTGGTTTTGCTATCGATTGACCGAAGAATATCACCCGTCCATCCTTTTTGCCTGAAATACAAATACAGCATAAACGTAGAACTCAGGATAACGGCAAGCGATATCGCGTAGCCGTACCTCAAATCAAGCTCCGGCATTACACGGAAATTCATGCCCCACAAAGCGCCCCACGCCATAACCGGCGTAAACAAAGTCGTCAAAACGGTCAAGGTTTTAACAATTTCATTTCCACGGTAATTGGCGACGACGTCTTCCATATTCACCATATTCCCGATTTCATCTTCGTACGATTCGACGAGCATGACACAGCGGTCAATCCGCTTAGAGGTCCGTTTGTATTCCCTGCCTTCACGCACGACTTCACCGAAGGTCTCTTCGATCGCCATGCTGATTTCACGGAATCCCATGATTAAATGTTTCCACAATAAGATTTCGTGCCGCACTTCCTCGATCTTTTCTAAAGTTTGGCGGTTATTATGCTCTTTAATATTCCACAGTAAATGATGGAGCCGTTCTTCAAAGCCATCGATTTTGTGCAATACCGAACCGACCATTCCCCCGAGCAAAATCATCATCACTTCAAGCGGCGATTCCGCATGTTCCATCTGCTGGATCATCAAATGTCTTGGCATATCCATATCTTCCTCAAAATCGAGTGTACTCGTCACCAACAAATCCGGAGATACATAAAAATGAAAGACATCCTGGGCATCCCGGGCATGGCGGCTTTGTTTATAAATCAATGAACCCCATAAGACTTCCTTTCCGACCTGGGAAGTATCGGCATGAAGAATATTGAAGCTTAAATTTTCCGATTGGTCGATCCATTGCTGAAGCTTTGGATTATTTGTGAGCAATTGACGGAAATCCGCCGCTTCCATCACATTCTCTTCTTGCCATACTGCATTCGCAAATTGATGCCGCGGCATAAGCCTCCCCCTTTTCTTCCTGATGAACAGGCTTTGAAACCTAACTTACCCAAACCACATGAAAAATGCCGCTCTATTGCAAGCGGCCGGTTGATCTAGTCATCATATTTGTCATCTGGTGTCTGATCCCTGTATTTTTCATTGGAATTTTCTTCATATTCTATTTCCCTATCCGGCATCGGATCCAATTCCTTGTGCGGTGGTTGGTGACGGCGAGGTTCCACATCCGGCAGCAGTTTTTCGCCTTCTTTGCTCTTCCGTTCCTTGTCCATGCGATCGCCCTCCCGAAAACATTCTTTGTTGTTCTTTACCCCCGCCTCATTTTTTAAATCCTGTTGCACTCAAGCAACAACAAGCGATTTGAACAGCTCCAAGTCATCCGGATAGGCCAGCTCGAGCGCTTCAATTTCTTCGATGGATTTCCAGGCGATGTCCTCAATCAAAAAATCATTTTTGGGGATGAGTAATTCGCCGCCTGTCACTTCGACCCGAAAATAATGCAAATCAAATAACACGGCCGCATCTTCATAATTGCCGTCCCGCGTCTTTACGATGTCGCCCGCTTTGACCCTTAGTCCTGTCACTTCCTCGAACTCACGCTCACAGCATTGCTCAAGCGTCTCGCCCGCTTCAAGGCCGCTTGCAGGAACCGACCATTTGCTGTCTTCTTCCGGTGCTTTCATGAGCACTAATAAAATTTCGTCACGTTCATTTACACAGACGCCAGCTGCGCCTTTCCAATTTGCCATTTCCATCAAATCTCTCCCATCGCTTTCTTCTCAATTTCCTGGACCATCGCCTGTTTTCCATTTATGTATTGTTCGATGTCCAAAGGGTATTGTTTCGCTAATTTCACCTTCAGTTCACCATATGTTCCGGCAACTTGCGGGTTTGCTTTCAAAAAATCACGGAATGCCAGATGGCGGGAAATCTCAGGATTGCCTTGTTCATAACAATGGACGTGATGCGTGCGTTCATTGCCGCCGCGTTCAAAATAGCGTCTCCCCGGCAGCCCATTTTCGCCTTTGGCTTGATAGCCGAGCTTTCGAAAATCCTCTTCAAAGCGGTCTATGGCCTCTATATCAGAAACGATCACGAGCAAATCAATCACCGGCTTGGCAGCAAGGCCAGGCACTGCGGTACTGCCGATATGCTCCACGTTCAGGCAGTTGGATTCGAGCACGCCGCGAATTTCTGCTGCGGCTTTTGCAAAAGCAATCGGCCATCTCTCGTCATACGGCGTTACAATCACTTTGCGCATTCTCTTACACCTCCGATCCAATTCAAAAAAATCACCTTTTCTAAAATGGCAGCCCTTCGACTTCCATTGTACAAGAAAAGGTGATTCAGCAAACAGATTTTTAGCCATTCGTGCAATTAGGGAGAATGATGTCAAAAGCTTAGAATCGGATATTCAGACTTATTTTTTGGCAGCGTGCTGCTCTAGAACGAGTCTGTGTGTGACATCCGGCAAACCAACGTCACCAGCGAAGCCATTCGCACGGTAAAAGGCATCCGCTGAAGCGGAATCCGTCCGCACCACCAGCTCACTAAATTGGCCTTTTGCATAATCAATAATGGTTTGCAGCAATTTCGTCCCGATTCCTTCTCTTCTCACTGCTTCCGCAATGTAAAGGCGCCGCAGCCTGCCGATTCCTTCTTTCGTGGAATAAGGGTCACGGTTCAATCCGCCGATTGCAACCAATTTGCCGTGTGGGTCGAACACACCATATAGCACTTCCCCTTGTTGGTCGAAGCGATTGCTTCCGTCCTCGTATTGATCGACGAGCCTCCTCAGGAAACGGTATCCTTCAGATTCACTTTCTTCCACAAGGCCCATAGCATCCACTTCACGTAAGTCTTCGATTTCTCTGATTTCCATCGGCATTTTCATGTCCTCCTTTTTAAGTGAGCGATACAGGAAAAGGGCTGTCCCAAATCATATCATGATGTTTTGGGCAGCCCTTTTTCTTTCCGTTATACAGTCGTATCTTCCATGCGTTCGTTCCGTGCTTCCATTCTCTTCACCACATAAATACTGGCTTCATAAAGTCCCGCCATCGGAATCAAAACCAGCAGCTGGCTGAGAAAATCCGGTGGTGTGATCAAGGCTGAAACAATTGCTAAGCCAAGGTACGACCATTTACGGACTTTCTTCATCGATCCAGACGTCAAGACCCCGATGGATGACAAGAACAATGCCAAGATAGGCATTTCAAATAATAAGCCAAGCGGAATTGTGGTCATGATCAAGAAGTGGACATACTCGTTTGCCGAAATCATTACATCAAAATTCGCTGCCCCGAGGCCAATCAGGAATTGATAGCTTAACGGGTTGACGATAAAATAGCCGAAAGCGACGCCGAATACAAACAATAACAGCATGACCGGCGAATACAAGCCGAGAAATCTGGCTTCGGTTTCTTCCAGGCCAGGTTTGACGAATTGCCAAATGAAATGGATCAAAAACGGCAAAGATAAACCAAGCGCCATCGTTGCAGAAATCGACGTGTAGAATTTTACGACTTCAAGCGGCCCTAAAATCACTAAATCATTGCCCTTCACCACGTAAGGAAACCAGAAATTCAGCGTGGAAAAAACGAGCAACAGGAAGAACAGGAAAACGACGGAGCTTTTGATCAATTGTTTTCGCAGATCTCCCAGATGATCGACTAGTGTCTCCACTCTGTCTTCCGGCTCTTCAGGGGGTTTTTGCCCCCCTCCCGGAGTCGGCTCTTTTGGCACGTCTCCGGTTTCATGTTCCGATCCGGAGTCGGCCTTCTGCTTTTCCTGTCCCGCCGGATCTTCTCTCGCCTTTTTCTTATGCAAGGGACTGATCAGATTGTTTTCTCCGTACGGATCCATTTAACCACCTTCATAAACTTTCGGTTTTATTCGTTTCTGCTGTTTCTTTTTTATCTTTTTTATCTTTGTCGTCTTCCTCGTCATCGTCCATCAGCCCTTTAGTCGAACGTTTGAACTCTGCGAAAGTCTTACCGACGGCCCCACCAATTTCCGGCAATTTCTTAGGTCCGAAAATAATAAGTACAATGACCAAAATGATGATTAATCCTGGTACGCCGATTGAAGCTATTCCACCCATATCTTTTCCTCCTCACGAATTAGACTAACGAACCGCCATCTTTGCTGTATTTAATGACGCCCTCTGCACAACGATACGCCAACGCACCCACAGTGCCCGTTGGGTTATAGCCGCCATTGTGCGCAAAGTTTCCGGCACCTACTACGAACAGGTTTTCCATATCCCAGTGTTGCAAGTAGTTGTTTACGACACTAGTTGCAGGGTCTCCACCCATGATGGTGCCGCCTGTATTATGCGTCGTCTGGTAAGGGACAATGTCATAATCAGAGATCGGCGATCTCCCCACGACTGTTTTCGCGCCCATTTCCTCCATAATTTCAACTGCTTTTTCCGTAAGGTATTTGTGCAGCGCACGGTCCTGATCTGTAAAGTTATAAGTCAATTGCAGTAGTGGCACACCATAAACATCTTTATAAGTTTCGTCAAGCGACAAGTAATTGTCACGGTGTGGCATGGATGCGCCTTGCCCACCGACCGATAATGTACGCGTATAATTTTCAATGGAAGCTTTCTTGAAATCCGCTCCCCAAGAAGGAGTATCCGGAGGAAGTGGGTTTGAAGCAATCGGACGCGAGCCGGTTTGTGTCATGGAAATACTCGCCCCGTGGATAAAGTCAAGATCACTATGGTCAAAAGAATCACCATTGAAATCATCGATTGTCATACCAAGTGCGCCCGCTCCCATAAAGACGTTCATTTGATCATCGAAGAAGCCAGTCGCGCCCGGGAGAATTTGGTATGCATAGTTTTTCCCAAGTGAACCTTCCCCTGTCTCCGGATCATACATTTGCCCGATTTCCGAAACCATCAATAGTTTCGCGTTGTTCATTACGTAGCTTGTCAACACGACGACTTCCGCCGGCTGGATGAACTCTTCAAAGGTTACCGTATCAATGAAACGCACGCCTGTTACACGATCGCCTTCTTTCATTACCTCTACGACATTCGCATTAAAGCGGATGTCGTAGTTGCCAGTGGCACGAGCCGCTGGAACGACAGTTATTTCTGGTGATGTCTTGGCGCCGTACTCACAGCCGAAGCGCTCACAGAATCCGCAATATTGGCATGCAGCGATTTGCTGGCCATCCGGATTTTCATATGCTTCCGATAAGTTGGCAGAAGGCATCATGAATGGCGTATATCCAAGGTTGCTGGTTGCTGTTTCGAATTTCGACAGCAAAGGCGTCTTTTTCATCGGTGGCGTTGGATAATCCGAAGAACGTTTGCCCCAGAATGGGTTCTTGTCTTCCCCAGAAATACCTGCCGTTTTTTCGAATTTATCGAAATACGGTTCCAGTTCATCATAAGTGATGCCCCAGTCCTGCAAAGTATACTCTGCAGGCAATTTATCCGCTCCGTATTTGGCATCAGTCATGGATTTAATTTCGAAATCATATGGCAAAAATCTCCAGTTTTGGCCGTTCCAGTGCGTCCCAGCGCCCCCAAGGCCTTCCCCTAGCAGGAATGAACCCAATTGACGCATCGGCAATGCCTTCTGATCTCTAGAGTTACGGAATGTAATCGTTTCTTTCGACAAATCTTGCATCAACTCATAACGGATCGCATAGCGGTATTCGTCATGGACCATGGAGTAATCTTCTGTCGAGCGCTCTTGCCCGCGCTCTAAGCCGACAACTTTTAGTCCTTCTTTTGCGCATTCGGCCGCAATGATTCCGCCGGTCCATCCGACGCCTACCGTTACTACATCTACTTTATCTAGCGTTGTCGCCATACGTACTCCCCCTTCTTATTTAGCTCAGCATGTCTCCTACTGAATGTGGATCGAATTCCACAAAGTCTTCACTTTCAATTTCGTTGATATAGGATGGACGGTGTCCCGGGAACCCTTTCATGCGCCATGCATCCATGTTCTGGTTGCCTCCGTAAATCGGATCTGCATAAGCCCCGTTTAATGTTGCTTGTCGCAAAAGGCGGAAAAAGAATTGAGCATTCGCTCCCTGCATATCTACTTCATCGTCTTGGAACGCTGTCAGTATTTCATCCATTTGTTCAGCTTCAAGATCGACAAAATTCGCTTCAAAACGGCCTTGGGCTTCCTGCTGCATTTTTTGAAGACCTTGTCTGAATAGTTCATTGCGCTTCAAGCGGCTTTGATAGCCTTGAGTCGCTTCGCCTTCTTGAAATGGCGGCTGCATGTACTCACGTGAATTCTCACCATAACTACCTGCCAACTGATGATCGATAAAAAATGGAATGCCAAGTCCGATTGCACCTGGTCCCAAATCGTCTTCCGGGAAAATACGTTCAGTCGCTTGCTGCAATACAGCAAACTCCTGTTGGTTCTTGAAAAATTGCAAGCCGCGTACCGATTCGGTCGTTTCTGTTCCGCCGCTTTGGCCGGCTTCGCCACCACTTGGAGCTGCCGTGTCCTGACGTGTATTTGCGCCAATTACCCCACCAATGATTCCTCCACCGACGAGAGCGCCTGCCGCAATCCCTGACGTTTTCAGGAAATCGCGTCTGGAAACATTTTTCTTCTCTGCCATCTCATGCGCCTCCTTTAATAGGTATAAAAATTATAAATACTCAATAACTATACCCCACATTATATGCCTCCTAACTTCGATTTCAATAGATTTCTGACTATTCATTAAAAAAAAGACGTAATTAACAAAAAAAAGCCCTTGCATAGGTGCAAGGGCTGATATAAAAAAAGGCCGAGGGGATGGTCACCTCGGCTTTGTAGCTTATAAAGATATTAGTCTAGAACTTTGATTGTGATGTTTTTACGTCCCCAGTTCAAAGCTTCGCCTTGAGTTGGGATGAAGACGTCGATTTTGTTGCCTTTGATTGCTCCGCCAGTATCGCCAGCGATAGCTGTTCCGTATCCTTCAACCCATACTTTTGAACCGAGTGGGATAACGGATGGATCAACTGCGATAACTTTTTGGTTCGGGTTCGCACGCAAGTCGATTCCAGTTGCTGTTGTACCTGAGCAGCCTGCGCAATAAGCTGTGTAAGCTGTTGCGGATACTGTCATTTCTTTACCTGATTGTGTAGAAGCTGCTGCTGGTTTAGCTGCTGCTGGTGCACTTGCGGGTGATGGTGCTGCTTGAGTTGATTTTGGTGCTTCTTTAGCCGGAGCTTTTGCTGCCGGTGCAGGTGCTGCCGCTTTTGCCGCTGCGCCTTTAACTGCGAATTCTTGTCCAGGGTAGATCGTGTGGCCGGAGATGTTGTTCCAGCTCATCAATTGATCCAATGAGATTCCGTGAGCGGAAGCGATCTTGAACAAAGTGTCGCCGCTTTTAACTGTATAGGTAGATGATGAGTTCGTTGATTTCTTAGATGCCTGTTCTTTTCCTTCAACCGAAAGCGTTTCGTTCGGGAAGATCAAATCAGAAGATAAGTCATTCCAGTTTTTAAGGTTTTGCACTGAAACGTTCTTTTCTTGTGAGATTCCCCAAAGAGTGTCACCTGATTGGACTGTATACGATGAATTGGCGCTTGCTGTCGTTGCTGCGCCTACACTTAATGCTGCGATGGCCGTTAGTGTAACGATTTGCTTTTTCATAATTGAAATTCCTCCTTTTCACTAACACAAGACACAGCTTAACACGTGCGCATTGCAAGAACATGACAGGACGACAGTTCAAACTTAACAATTACATTACGGCATTCTTTTAAATATGACAGGCTGTAATAAATCAGAACATTCTTTCTCCTAAGTCGATATAAGGTCTTTTTGCCCCTCTCCTCTTTTTTTCTTCTATTAATAACGTTAGGATGGATTAGCCTCCCTTTGTTGGGGAATAACTAATTACAGCTTTATTCATCTGGGAAAGCATAGCTTTCAGTTTAGGAGGAACTCATTTGAAAAATGTCACGATCGTTTTTTGGATTTCGATCGCCATCTGCCTGGCCATGGTCGCCTGGGGATTTTTCGTGCCTGAAAACTTCCAAGCGCAGACAGGTGCGCTCACTTCCTGGATTTCATCCACTTTCGGCTGGTATTATCTAGCTTCCGTTTTTGTTATCCTCATCTTTTGCCTTTATTTGATTTTTTCGAGGTTTTCCAATATCAAGCTCGGAAAAGCCGGCGACGAGCCGGAATTCAGCCTGATTTCCTGGTTCGCGATGTTGTTTTCTGCCGGAATGGGCATGGGGCTCGTTTTTTGGACGACCGCCGAGCCCATTTCACACGCCTTTATCAGCGCACCGCGTTCTGAATTGGGTTCTGATGAAGCCGTCAAGGAAGCGATGCAGTTTTCGTTTTTCCATTGGGGTATTCACGCTTGGGCAATCTATGGGCTTGTGGCTTTATCGCTCGCTTATGCGAAATTCCATAATGGTTCACCCGGCCTGATCAGCGCGACACTCATTCCGCTGTTCGGGAAAAAGCGCATGAGCGGCTGGTTAGGCAAACTGATCGATACGCTCGCCGTCTTCGCGACGGTCATCGGCGTCGCTTCTACGCTTGGCTTCGGCTCCGCGCAAATAAACGAAGGGTTGTCTTTCCTGTTCGGCACACCGAATACCTTTGCCTTTCAATTATTGATCCTTGCCGTCGCCACCATATTGTTCATCATTTCTGCATGGTCCGGCATCGGGCGGGGCATCAAGTATTTGAGTAACATCAATATGGTGCTGGCATTCATCTTGCTCGCCATGCTGCTGATTGTTGGCCCAACGCTCTACATTATGAATATGTTTACAGATGCACTCGGCGGCTATTTCGCCAACTTCCTGTCGATGAGCTTCAATTTGGAACCGCTGAACACAGACCGCCGCGCCTGGGTGGATGGCTGGACAGTCTTTTACTGGGCATGGTGGGTGTCTTGGGCACCATTTGTCGGCATTTTCATCGCTCGTATCTCAAGAGGGCGCACGGTCCGGGAATTCATGCTTGGCGTCCTTGTCGTTCCGTCACTCGTTTGCTTTATTTTCTTCTCAGTGTTCGGGGCTTCTGCTTTGGACTTGGAACAAAAAGGCGTTGACAAGATTTCCGAATACAGTTTGGAAACCGCCACATTCGGCGTCCTGCAACATTACCCGCTCGGTACTGTCATGTCGATTCTGACTTTGTTCGTGGTCGCTATCTTCTTCATCACTTCTGCCGACTCCGCGACATTCGTGCTCGGCATGCAGACAACCGGCGGCTTATTGAATCCGCCCAACTTGGTGAAAATCTCTTGGGGATTGATTCAGTCAGCTGTTGCTGCCATCGTCGTTTACAGCGGCGGAACACAAGGCTTACAGAATTCATTGATCATCGCTGCCTTGCCGTTCTCGATCGTCGTCCTGCTGATGGGGGCCGCGTTCTTGAAAGCGGCCAGCCAAGACCCCGTAGCAGTGAAGCAGAAAAAACATCCCTTGTGATGGAACACAAAAATGCCCGGCAAGCTGAATCAGCTTGCCGGGCATTTTTCGTTGGTTATTTAAATACACTCGTGCTATGCAAAGGCTGTACTCTGGATTTCGGATCCAAGTAAGATTTCGCATTATTGATGGCGGTCGGTGCTTCACCGAAGCCGACAGCGATCAATTTCACTTTTCCTTCGTAGGTGGCAATGTCGCCAGCTGCATAGATGCCCGGTACGTTCGTTTCCATTTTGGAGTTGACGATGACCGAGTTCTTCTCCATCTCGAGGCCCCATTCCTTGATCGGGCCGAGTGATGTAATATTGCCATAGTTGACGACGACGTGGTCGACTTCCAGGCGCTCTTCGTTGCCTTCTTTGTCTTCCAGCACAAGTTCACGGATTTCGCCGTTGTCGCCGACCAGTTCCTTGACGTTGAAAGGCTTCTTCACTTCCACTGTCGACTGCATCATCGTATCGATATTCGCTTCATGCGCCGTCATTTTCTCGCGGCGATGGCTCAAAGTCACTTGCGAAGCCACGTTCTCAAGCATCATCGCCCAGTCAACCGCAGAGTCGCCTCCACCGAGGACTACGACTTTTTTATCGCTGAACAAAGTCAAATCTTTCACGCCGTAATGCAAAGTCTTGCCTTCGAATTGTTCAGCGCCATCGACTGCCAATTTGCGCGGGTGGAAAGCCCCGACGCCAGCCGTTAAAAGAATCGCTTTCGAGTAATGTGTGCCTTTGTCCGTCGTGATAACAAAATGCTCGTCTTCACGTTCGACAGATGCCACGGTCTCTTCCAGGCAAATCTCCGGATCGCCGTATTTGGCCTGCTCGACCAAATTATCCACCAAGTCTTTTGCCAGCACTTTCGGGAAGCCGCCGATATCATAAATGAATTTATCCGGATACAATTCCATCAATTGCCCGCCGAGCTGCGGAAGGCTGTCCAGCACTTTCACTTTCATTTTGCGCATGCCGCCGTAAAACGAAGCGAACAAGCCGGTTGGGCCGCCGCCGATGATTGTAATATCGAAGATTTCACGTTCTTCCATTTCCAACACTCCTAATCTGATCAATATATCCATCCTACCACATCTATATAGGGTCTCCGCCATTGGACTTATGGCGGAAATCCGAAACAAGCATTTCCATCCCCTCTATTCTATCGTAAACTGAAACAAGGAACCAAATGGAAAGGATGATAAATGTGGATCTTGGATTAAAAGAGAAAGTAGTTGTCGTCATGGCTTCCAGTAAAGGGCTCGGCAAAGCATCCGCCTTGGAATTCGCTAAAGAAGGGGCGATTGTCATTGTCTCAAGCCGCAGTGAGGATTCAGCAAGCGCAGCTGCTGAAGAAATCCGCAGCACAAGCAAAAACGAACACGTCCACGCATTCTCGTGCGATATGTCAAAAGCTCAAGACATCCAGCAATTATTCCATAAAGTCAACGAACAGTTCGGGCGCATCGATGTGCTCGTCAACAACACCGGCGGCCCAAAAGCAGGCGGCTTCGACAATATGAGTGACGACGATTGGTATGCAGCATTCGACCAAAACTTATTGAGTTATATCCGCACATGCCGTGAAGTGCTTCCTTATATGAAAGAACAGCAATTCGGCCGCATCATCAATATCTCATCTTCTTCGACAAAAGAAGTAATCGATGGCTTGATCTTATCGAATACGATGCGCGCAGGCATGGTCGGCTTCGCAAAAACACTTGCCCGGGAAGTAGCCGGCGACAATATTATGGTCAACACTGTAGGTCCCGGCAAAATTTCAACGGGCCGCATCGCGGAATTGAACGAAGCAGCGGCTAAACGACAAGGTATTACAGCAGACGAAGTGTTGAAGAATACGGAAGCTCAGATTCCAACTGGCCGCTTGGGCGAACCCGCTGAATTCGCCCGCACCGTCGTCTTTTTAGCTTCTGCTGCCAATTCGTATGTTACTGGGCAATCCATCGTCGTCGACGGCGGATTCCTGAAAGCGCTATAAGCCCCTTATCAGTAGGCAGTCGAACCAAAAGCCGATATACTAAGGGATGAACCAATTGAAAAGGAGATGTTAGTTATGGCGAAAAAAGGCCACATGCACATGGAAAACGGCGAAGTAATCGAATTCGACCTTTTCCCGAACGAAGCACCGAACACAGTAGCAAACTTTGAGGAACTTGCAAACTCTGGATTCTATAACGGCGTTGTTTTCCACCGCGTTATCCCAGGTTTCGTTTCCCAAGGCGGCGACCCAACCGGAACTGGCATGGGCGGCAGCGGCAAAACGATCAAATGTGAAACAGAAGGCAACCCGCATAAACACCAGCCAGGCAGCCTCTCTATGGCACATGCCGGCAAAGACACTGGATCTAGCCAGTTCTTTATCGTCCATGATTCACAGCCGCATCTTGACGGCGTGCACACAGTATTCGGCCAAGTAACAAAAGGCCTTGAAACTGCAAAAGCTATGAAAAACGGCGACAAAATGGAGAAAGTCCACGTCTTTGACGCTGAATAATCCATTATAAAAAACGTGCCCCTGCGGCACGTTTTTTTGTTTTGCTGGAATTTAGGGAGATAATAAAAGATTAAATAATTAGAGATTAGAAAAGCTTCTGCTTTTCGACTGCGCTCCAATGGCTGCTTTCCGGGGGGCGGGTGTTGAGCCAATGTGCTGCAAAGAGCGCAGCACATTTGTCTCGCCAGCCCGCTCGGTCCCCCAGGAGTCAGCCATTTCCGCTCCGTCTCCTAGTTTTAAAGCGGAAAATTATTTCTTCAATCCTTTTAATGTGGAATATGAAAATGCATCATATTCTGCAGTTTGCTTCAAACAAGTCAAAGAAGGAAGTGTCGCAAATCTCCATCCGCTAAACTAAACAAAAAGCTTCCCTTTTCCACCAGCGATCTGTCAGATATCCCTTCCAAGGAAGCGATTCCCCCACTAGCCGGCAACTATATAATAGAAGCAGATCAATTTAAACAAGCAACATGCCACGAAATCTCAAAGCCGCCGGGCGCCAAGGGTGAGCCGATGCAATAAGACAAGTGTTCTTCTTGGCTTATTGCAGGAGGCCAACCCAAAGCAAGGCGGCGACGACCATGGCGATGCTCAATCTAACCCTCAAAATATTTCTACACCCAAACTCTCACTATTTATCGCTATGGCTCCAGAGCAAATAAAAAAGCGCGCCCAATAGGCACGCTTCTCCACTCATCTTTACAACACTTTACTCAAGAATGCTTTCGTCCGTTCGTGCTGCGGATTGCCGAACAATTCCTTCGGCACGTTTTCTTCGACGATATAGCCGCCGTCGATAAACAACACACGGTCGCCCATTTCCGCCGCAAAGCCCATTTCGTGGGTCACGACGACCATGGTCATGCCTTCTCTCGCAAGTTGCTTCATAACATCCAGCACATCGCCGACCATCTCCGGATCGAGCGCTGAAGTCGGCTCATCGAACAACATGATCTTCGGGTCCATCGCGAGCGCCCGCGCAATCGCGACGCGCTGTTTCTGCCCGCCGGACAATTCGCCCGGATAGGCTTTCGCCTTTTCGCGCAAACCGACCTTGTCCAGCAATTCGTAAGCTTTCTTCTCGGCTGCTTTCTGGTCACCTTTTTTCAATTTGATTGGCGCCAGCGTCACATTCTGAAGAACCGTTTTATGCGGGAACAAGTTAAATTGCTGGAATACCATCCCTACGTCTTGGCGCACTTTATTGATATCGACTTTCGGGTCGGTGATGTCTGTCCCTTCAATATAAACATGGCCTCCGCTGATGTCTTCCAGGCGATTCAAGCAACGAAGAAACGTACTTTTGCCGGAACCGGAAGGGCCGATGACGCAAATGACTTCCTTCTCTTCGACAACCGTGCTCATGTCTTTGATGACTTCCAAATCTCCGAATGATTTTTTGAGGTTTTCTACTCTGATCATACTCATCGCAATACAAACTTCCTTTCCACAAAGCTCGCGAGCATCGAGAGCAAGTAAATGACGATAAAGTAAATGATGCCGAGGATCAAGTACACATTAAACGCATCGAATGTGGCACTTGCCTGGATGCGCCCTTCCTGTGTCAAATCCGCTACGCCGATAACCGACAGGAGCGAAGTGTCCTTCAAGGAAATGATCGCCTGGTTGGTAATCGTTGGAAGCATGCGGCGGAATGCCTGAGGCAAAATGATGTGGCGCATCGTTTGCGTCGAGTTGAGACCGAGCGACCGCGCCGCTTCCGTCTGCCCTTTGTCGATCGACTGGATCCCTGCCCGGATGATTTCCGAGAAGTACGCTCCGGCGTTGATCGCGACGGTCACGATTCCGGCTGTCGTGTTGTCGAGCGAAAAGAACCCAAGTGAGTTCAATCCGAAGTAAATGAAGAACAATTGGACGATAAATGGCGTCCCCCGGATTGCATCAACGAAGATTTTGGCGATCCAGTTCAGGATTTTGAACGGCGCCAAGCGCAGCAACGCGACGACCAGCCCGATCAAGAAGCCGAGGACGATGGCAATGCTGAAAATATAGAGCGTCACTTGTAAGCCTTCCATTAAATACGGAAAAGCATTGATGATTGTCTGCACCTTTCGTTCCCCCTTGCATAAAAAAATGCAGCGCGCGAATGCGCGCTACATGATCTTATTCTCCGATGTATTTGTTTAAGATTTCGTCATATTCGCCGCTGTCGCGCAACTCCTGCAGCCCTGCATTGATTTGTTCAAGTAATTCCGCATTCTCGCCTTTCAATACAGCGATGCCGTATTGGTCACCAGTCAAGCGATCGCCGACAGTTTTCAAGGCCAGGTCACTTTCTGCGATAGCGTAAGCGATAACAGGATAATCTTCAAGAAGTACATCGGCATTGCCGTTCGATACTTCCTGGAACATCGATGGGCTGTCTTCGAACTGGGAAATTTCATAGCCGTATTCAGCTTCGTTGTCGCGCGCGAATTGAGCGCCAGTCGTACCGCTCTTCACGGCAACCGTCTTGCCTTCCAAATCTTCAAGTGATGTGATGTCGCTATTGTCTTCCGCTACCACCAATGAAAGGCCCGCATCGAAATAAGGATCCGAGAAATCCACGATTTCTTTTCGCTCATCCGTGATACTCATCCCCGCAATCGCAACGTCCAATTGCCCCGCTTGAAGCGCTGGGATGATGCCCCCGAAGTCCATCGGGTTGAACTCGATTTCAAAGCCTTGGTTTTCTGCAATGGCATTGATCAAGTCGATATCGATCCCTGTGTATTCGCCGTCTTTTTCAAATTCAAATGGTGGGTACGTGGTGTCGATACCGACGCGGTAGACATCCCCCTCGCCTCCGCCGGATTCACCGCCGCCCGACTCTTCTTCCGAATCGCCACATGCAGCAAGCACTGTAAGAACTGCTAGCAATAATGCCAATAATGTCCATTTCTTCATTTAATACATCCCCCTCTATTCGGTAATGGTCATTCTACTGACTAATATATCACAATATTTGCAAATTCAGAACCTTTAGAATTAAATTAACTAGGATAGAGGATGCAGGCTTGCTCCTAAATGACTACTCTTAATGGCTGACGGCGCGTTTTTTGTGGAGCCTGTAAAACAAACGGAAATTATGGGCAAGCGTCTTCAAGACTGCATAAGTCGGGATGGCGATCAAAATTCCGATAAAGCCATATAGGGAGCCTGCCACCAACAACAATAAAATAATTGTTAAAGGGTGGACATGAAGCCGGTTGCCCATGACGTTTGGCGTGACGAGATTGCCTTCGAGCTGCTGAACTACCAACAGGACAAGAACGACTTTGAATGCCATGAACAATCCATCGTTCAATAGGGCAACGAAAATGGCAGGGATGATCCCGATGATCGGTCCTAGAAACGGGACGACTACCAAGAACATGGCGAAGACGGCGAGCGTCAAAGCGTATTCAAGGCCGATGATCAAATAACCGATATACATCAAGACACCGATTACCGCTGCGACCATCGCTTGGCCGACCACAAATGTTGATAAAGTTTCATCCAGATCTTTCATCAGCTTCTTTCCTTCCGGCTTGTGATTTTCCGGGAGACGCTTAACAGAGTACGGAATGAATTTATCGTCATCTTTCAACAGGAAGAACAGGATAAAAGGCACGACAACCAAGACAATTGCCGCATTGACGAGCATACCGAGAATATCGAGCACGTTTTCAAATAGATTACTCGAGAGGCTTTGGGCATAACCATAGATGCGGTCGCTGATTTCCTGTCCGGAGATTCCGCCAAACTCAAACCCTTTCAAGAGGTTATTGGACTCCGAACTCATTTCCTCCACTTTCTCAGGCGCCAAATCCACCAGGCTCTCACCTTGTTCGATCAAGGTCGGCCCAAAGAAATAGACGAGGCTTCCAAACGCCAACGCGATGACTGCAAAAACAATTCCGATGCCGGCAATCTTCGGCATGCGGCGCGTGAGCACACGCACCAATGGCCGGAGCAGGTAATATAAAATCCCTGCTATGACGATTGGCGCAAATAACGTCGCAATGACAATGCGGATCGGTTCCCAAATATAGTCCAACTTGCTGAGTACGTATAATGTAAGGGCGAGCAATAATATTCCCGCTGTGTATTCAAAAAACGGCTTTCGGATCCACACTTGCTGACACTCCTTTCAAAGTTAGTTGCATATTTAAATCATACACGAAGAAAAAGCGAAGGCAGATGTTTTTCTGCCCTCGCTCGCTCATATGATTTATTTATCTTCTTCCAATTCGCGCAATTCCTTCTGGGTTTGCGGAAAAGCATTCGCTTGCCATTCCTCGCGATAAGCTGAATCCAATTGCGAGAGTCCCTGTTCACTTGAATCTTCGATGGCGTAGACACTTTCGCGCTCATCGATCGCCCGGCTGTTGCGCATGTCGTGGTCTTCTTCTACACGCACTGTGTTTTTCTCTTGATAGGCTTTGTAGACGAAAATTCCTGCAGCTGCTGCAAGTGCACTGCCTACTACTGTGTTCATCGTTGATTTCTTCATCAGAATCCCTCCAAAATATTGCGTCTTTCTGTCACTTCTCTTCTGTATACCCTGAATGTCGATTTTTAAGCAAGCAGGAAATGTTTTTTGTGCTGGCCCCTCGACGCCCGCTATTTACGAATAGCGTTCCATGTCTTTTAATTGTTCACGCATCTTTTCTCCGACGCCTGACGCCGAAGCCGGATTTTGCCCTGTAATCAAGCGGCCCGACTCAATGACGCATGCTTCGAGTGGCAACTGGGCGATTTGGACAAGTGCGCCCCGTTCTTTCATTTCATGTTGCAAGGAAAATGGAATGTCTTTATAGAGTCCGAGGAGCTTTTCTTCCAGATCCGAGAATCCGGTAGCGAGATGACCTGATAATAAAGGGCTGCCATCGGATAGCCGGACATTCAATAAACCGCTCGGTCCGTGGCAGACAGCTGCCACAATGCCGCCTTTTTCATAAATCCCCGCCGTCATCCGCTGTAATTCTTTGTCGTCAGGAAAATCCCACATCGTCCCGTGTCCGCCGGTAAAGTAAATACCGGCATATTCGTTGGCTTTCGCTTCGCCTGGCGTCAGTGGTCGGTCCAATTGGCGCTGGATTTTTTTATCCAGGTAGTAATGGCGCGTCTGGCCATTAATGACTGCGGCTGGAAGGCTTCTCGGATCGATCGGTACTTTTTCAGCCCTAGGGCTGATGATATCGACTTCAAAATCATTTTTCACTTCATGGTAGAAATCCGTCAATTCACGCAGCCACAAGCCAGTCTTTTTGCCGCGATTCCCTAAATCTTTATGATTCGTCACGATAACTGCTATTCTCTTCATGGCATATTCCTCCCCATCGATTCCTATCCCTTTCTATTCCCCATCGCCTGAAAATTACTCGTTCCAACAAAGGCTGGATGCGCTTGCCTATAGAAAAAAGATCTGCAGCAAAGCAGGTCTTTCAGGCTTCCAGTATAAGCGTCAAACTATCGCGAAATTTGTCATTGTCGGCTTGCTGGCGTTTTTTCGGCCCTTTCATGCGCCCGCCGCTTTGGCGAATTTTTTTGGCGACGTGGCGGCCGTGAAGTAATTGTTCGATATTGCCTTCATTATAAATCCGCCCGTTCTGGTCGATTGGCACACCGCGTTTTGCAAGCACCATCGCCGCGAGTCCGTAGTCCTGTGTGACAACAATATCGCCCGGTTGCACACGGTTCACTAAAACAAAATCGACCGCATCTGCTCCCTTGGATACCGTCAGCGTCTCCGCCCCTTCACGGTACATTTCATGGGACGTGTCGCTAATGAGCAGCACCGGCCAATTGAACCGTTTGGCCAGCGCAATCGTCAAATCGACGACTGGGCAACCATCTGCATCAATAAGTATTTTTGCCATCGGCTTCCTCCCTCACCAGTTCATCAGCCAGTTTTTCAGCAGCCCTTCTGTACAGGTTGCTTTTATGGACAAGCGACGCGATGAACAGCACCTTGGAAAGTTCGCCATCCGCTTCGCTTTGTGTACGGGCGACAGCCTCAGCCTGCCGTTCGAGCTCCTCTTTGAACGCAGCATGATTATCCTCTTGCAGCGCCAAATACGTTTCGTAGAACGCAGAGAGATCCAACTCCCTCGCCTGTGCTTGTTCATTCACTTTCTCCAGCACTTTTTTTACATCGTTGATCGACAAGGTGCTTTTCATCTGATAAATCAAACTGATGAGCATAATATGGTCAGGGGTGTATTTTTTATGCTGCACAGGGTAGAATAATTTCCCTTTGGCATAATTATTGATCATCGTTTTCGTCAGTATTTTATCGTCCGGATGCCTTTTCGTTTCGTGAAAGGCAGTCTCAAATAATTGAATGACTTGGTCCACGTACAAATCGATTTTTGGGATATCGCTTGTGCGGATTTGGCTGTCGAGAGCCAATTGGCCAATAAGCCGATCGATGCTTTCCATTCGCTTCACCTCAACTTCTGTTTCTTCATTTTACCCTATGATGGAAAAGCCGACAAACTTGACCGGCGAAATAAATGCATATATTATTATAAGTAGTTTCGATAACTACGTATCAGGAGGTACAGATCCATGACTGCATTTATCCGAGAGCCTTTTAATGCTTTATCCCATTTGGCGGGAGCCCTTTTGTCCTTTACCGCATTACTGGCTATGGCCATCAAAGCTGCCTATACGCAAGCCCCTGCAGCCCATATTACAGCGGTCGTCATTTTCGGCATCAGCTTGATCTTGCTGTATACGGCTTCAACCGTTTATCATTCCGTAAAAGCACGCCCGGGCGTCATCGCCTTTTTCCGCAAACTGGACCATTCCATGATTTTCTTGTTGATTGCCGGTTCCTATGCCCCGTTTTGCTTGATTGCGCTTGAAGGCACGCTCGGCTGGTCGATTTTCGCTGTAGTGGCCACGCTTGGCATCAGCGGCATCTTTTTCAAGATGATTTGGTTCCATTCCCCGCGCTGGCTGTCGACCGCCATTTATATCTTGATGGGATGGATTATTATCTTTGCAGTGGGCCCGCTCGCCTCCAGCTTACCCGCTGCGGGGTTATGGCTGCTCGTTGCCGGCGGTCTTTTGTATACGGTCGGCGGTGTCATTTATTGGCTCAAGCCGAACTTCCTGTCTTCACGTTATTTAGGATTCCACGAGATTTTCCATATCTTCATCCTGCTCGGAAGCACATGCCACTTCCTGGCCGTTTACTTATACGTGCTGTAACGCAAAAAGAACCGCTCTCAAAGAGAACGGCTCTTTTTTAATGTTCGTGTGCATCAAGTGCCTGCATCAGGTTGGCGTAAACTTGAATGTTTTTAAAATCGATGCCGAGTGTCACGGCGGTTTGCGCGATTTCAGGGCGGATTCCGGATAGGACCGATTCCACGCCGATGATTCTGAGCGAATCCATCAACTGGAACAATTGATGGGCAACCATTGTATCAACGATCGGCACTGCCGACAGATCAATATAGAGTGTCGTCAATTTCTGCTTCGCGCTTTCTTCAAGCGCCGTCTCCAAAATCACTTTGGCGCGGTATGTATCGATCCCGCCGACCAACGGCAAAATGCCAACGCCTTTACGGATTGGAATGACCGGGCTGCTCAACTCGTCGATCACTTCCTGCTGTCCTGCCAGCAAGCGCTGGTGGGCTTCGTGATGGTGCCGCGCGAAGCTTTCAATAATAAAGTCAAACATGTCATTCAGCATTTCGCTCCAGCGCAGCGCATCTTGGCTGCCTGCTCTGTCGACTTTCTCAAAGAAATGGCGGACACACGTCCAATAGATTTTACGCAATTGCCCGAGATGCTCCATAACTTCATAAAGCGGTACGGATTGCTGAGCGCGTTCTTTGGCGATTGTCGACGACCAATCTTCAACATAGGCAAGCGATTCTTCTTTATCATGGATAAATATCGCCGTGACAGCCTCGATAAAGCCAATCGATTCCTTTCTCAGCTTTTCTACCGTGTCGTCAGATGCTTGAGCAGAGTAAACGGTGTTCGCATGATTGCCGCGTGTTTCCAGCCATTCTTCAACCATGGAATTTTTATTTTCTAAAATGAAATCATGTAGCTCCCTGCTAATTTCTCCCATAAGATATGCCGCTCCTTTTTCTAGCTTGTCCCTATCATCTTATAAGATAAGCCAATCGAAAAGCAAATTTCCCTTCTCCGCCTGCCAACACTAGACGTAAAATGATAAGATAAAACCAAAGAAAGGAGAATGAATAATGGCACCATTAGACTTAGAGCACCAAGAATATGCAAACCGCCTTTATAGCGCATATGAAAAACGTCAAGCTTTCGAGAAAGACCAGATACCCGAATCGATCCACCCCCGCCTCGCTTATGAGTTGCAACAAGCGGTGACAGCTAAGAAAGCCCAGAACGGCGAAGCGCTGGCAGGCTATAAAATCAGTTTGACGAGCCCTGAAACACAGCAATTGTTCAGCTCCGAAAAACCATTGTACGGCGCATTGACTGCTCCCGCTATTTCCGGAAATGCCATTGAGCTCTCAAGCATGCTTTCACCATTGATCGAAATCGAATTGATGTTCCTCATCCAGGAAGATATCGACGCCGATGATTCGACAACGGCGATTCTTGAAAAAACCTTGGTGGCACCGGGCATTGAAGTTCCAGACTCAAGATTCACCGAGTGGTTCCCGAACATCACACTCGGGCAAGTCATCGCAGACAGTGCTGTCGCTGGCCGCATCGTGGTCGGGGAACCTGCAAAGAACTGCTCTTACGATCACCTCGACCAAGTCCGCGGCGAGTTATTCCTCGACGGCGAGTCGATTGCTACCGGAAGCTCATCTGAAGTTTTGGGGCATCCCGTAAATGCCATCAAATGGCTGGCCGCAGAACTCGAAGCACACGGCCTCAAACTAAAGCGCGGCCTGACCGTTTCATCCGGCACATTCATCTTGCCGAAGCCACTGCAAAAAGGGCGTTACGAAGCGAAATATGAAGGTATCGGAAGTGTCGAACTGACCGTCCATTAAAAAATCCCCGGCTGCTTTTGCAGCTGGGGATTTTGATATTCAACTAAAACAAGATCTTCATTTACAACAAGAAACCATTCTTTTTCGCATCGAACATCAGCTCATCACGGAACTTTGGATGCGCGATGCCAATCAGGCGCTTCGCCCGCTCAGCAAGAGACACGCCGTGCAGGCGCGCAATGCCATATTCCGTAACGATATTGTCGACATCGTTTTTACCGGTCGTTACGACCGATTGCGGCGCCAAGTTTAGCTTGATGCGCGATAAGCTCTCACTTTTAGCAGTCGATGGCATGCAGATATAACCTTTGCCATTTTCTGCGAAGCGGACGCCCCGCGCGAAATCGACTTGGCCTCCGCTGGATGAATAGTATTTTCCGCCAACCGTTTCGGAAGCGCATTGGCCGTACAAATCAACTTCTGTTGTCGCGTTGATTGATACAATATTTTTTTCTTTGGCAATTTCCCGTGGATCGTTGACAACACTTACCGGAAGCATCTCTACGGCTGGGTTGCCATCAATGAAATCATACAAATTCTTCGATCCGTAGGCGAACGTCGCAACGATTTTTCCGGGGTTCGTAAATTTGCGTGTGCCGTCGATCGCCCCTGAATTGACCAGGTCAGCCACCCCATCCGGCAGCATTTCCGTATGGATACCCAAATGGCGATGGTCTTTCAGCATGCTGATGACCGCGTTCGGAACAGAGCCGATGCCGATCTGAAGCGTATCGCCATTTTCGATATCGCCGATGATCGACGAGGCGATCTGGATGTCCATCTCGCTGATTTCACTAGCCTTCTCTTCTGCAAGCGGCGCGTGATGCTCCACATAGCCTGCGATTTGGCTAACGTGGATTTGGTTGCGGCCGAACGTGCGCGGCATATGTTCGTTCACTTCCAAGATGAACGGAACTTTTCCGACAAATTCAGCGACGTAATCGGCTTGTGTGCCGAATGTGAAGTAGCCGTGTTCGTCCATAGGCGAAGCGACTGTCATGATCATCGACATCTTCGTCGCTTTTTGCAATAGGCGCGGCATCTCGTGGAAATTATTCGGCACCAGGTCCATCTTCGCTTGCTGATATACTTTGCGGGTAGCGCCGCTCAGGAAATACGAGACGTGGCGGAGCTGCTCGAGTTCCCCGCGGATATAGGCACGGTCACGAAGAGCGAGCATCTGGTGGATCTTGACCCCGTCCAGCTCATTAGCGTGTTGTTCCAGAATATCGAGCAGCTGGATTGGCTCTCCGTTTGCGATGGGCACGATGATATCCGCTTGTGATTCGATCAAATCGACTACTTGCTTCGGGCTAAGTTGTTTGGACATCTGCGTTCACTCCTGATTTCTAGTATTATTTCCACTTTATCATAGAATTTGCGCTTGATTGAGTTGCCAAAATTTCACCGCTATTCTGCGTTTTCAGTCAAAAGAGCCGCCGCAAAACCATTATCGGTTATGCGGCGGCTCTTCTCCTATTTATTGCTGCGTTTTTTCACTGCGAAACTCGCGATGATGCCGCCAATCCCAAATGCGGCCATCACTCCCCATAAAATAAGAAGGATAATCGAACCGATCCCAGTGCCGCCGTCCATGACCGATGACAGCTGCAGGAAAAAGAAGCCGAGGCTGAAAATTACAATCGCCCCGAAATAAATCAATCTGGCATTGAAACTGAAATTCTTCATCTTCAAAACCCCTTTGCCGATCTGCTTCGCTTGTTTTTAAAAACACGTTCCGTAAGCAGGCTTTGCTCTTATCATTCACGTTCAAGACAGCTTATAAACGTTTCTTGTTATTTTAATTGGAAACGCGTCCGACTGATGCCTTCTTTCGTCTTCTCCACTTCCAAAATGGCCGGAATCGCTGCTTTCAATTCCTGTACATGGGAAATGACGCCGATCATGCGGCCTGATTTCTGCAAGTCGACCAAGGTCTCGATCGCTTTATTCAAAGATTCCTCATCCAGTGAGCCGAAGCCTTCATCAATAAACATCGTTTCAATCGATACATTGCCTTCAAAACTTTGGATAACGTCAGCCATGCCAAGTGCCAGACACAGTGAGGCATTGAACTTCTCTCCGCCGGACATCGTTTTGACGTCGCGCGTCTGGCCGGTATAGGCATCATATACATCCAGACCTAGACCGCTTTGTTTCCCGCGTGCTTCCTGACGGTCGCTTCTCGTCAAATGGAATTGCCCGTTCGACAAATGCCTCAAGCGTTCATTGGCCGCTTCCAAAATCTGTTCCAAATACTCGATTTGCAAATAGCGTTCGAATGACAGCTTCACATCGTTTTGGCCCCGAATCGTATCGTAGAGGTCGACGATGCGCGCAAACTCCGCTTCAGCGGCCGCTTCTTTGGCAGACGCTTCGGAGACTTCGTCAAAGAACGCTTGGGCTTTTTTCTGGTATTCTTTGGATCGATTCAATTCAGACAGCGCCTGTTCGTAATCGGCCTTCAATCCGGCAAGCACTTGTTCCGCATCCGAGATGTCAACACGGTCACGGCCATCCAGGGCATTTTCGAGTTCTGCCGTTTGCCGCTCTGTCGTGTGACGGTCTTGCTTGTACTGCTCAATTCGCGTTTTCAATTCTTCGTAACGGGATGCTTCCAGTTTGGCCTTTTGATAAGCTTCCTTCGTAGCGAAAGCGGATTTCACAAGCGCTTCTTCAAAACGGCTTTCGGCCTGGCCGCGCTTTTCTTGCAGTTCTTGCACGGACTGCTCGCTATGGCGAAGCGACATGGCCGCTTCCGATACTTGCCTTTCAGCTTTTTGCAGGGCCTCCTGCGCTTGTTGCCAAGCCGCTTCCAAACGGTCTTTTGTTTCCTGCGCTTTTGCAGTCTCCGCTTGAAGCGATCCAAGATTACGGAGCGCTGTCGGGATCGACGTCAATTTACTTTCCAATACCGCTTGCGCCGATTCATGCGCGGAGCGTTTTTCGTGCGCGCTGTGCTGAGCTTCCGCCTGTTGTTTTTTTAAGCTAGATAACTGCTCTTCCATCTCGCCAAATGCCAACTTGCGCTTTCGCAGCTGTTCCTTATCGGACTGCAATTGTTTGAGCTCTCCAGTTAATAAATGCTGTTCAGCCAGCGCCGCTTCCAATTGCGCGCCAGCTTGTTCTGCAGCGAGTGACATGGCATCCAGTTCCACTCGCTTCTCTGCCGTCTGCTCATGAACCGCCGCTTGTTCCGCTTGTGTTTTGCGGAACTTCTGCTCACTTTGCGCCAATAGTTGCTTGGCCTGTTCCATTGCTTGCTGGTTCACTGTTGCAGAACTGCCTTGCTGTTTTGCCGGATGGTCGAGGCTGCCGCAAACCGGGCATGCCTCCCCGTCGTGCAGATTTGATGCGAGCAGCGCCGCCTGGTTGGCGAACCAATCATGTTCCATTAATTGATAGGCTTTTTGCGCTTGTTCAAATTCCGCCTGACCTTCTGCTGATTGTTCAGCTAAACCTTCAAGCTTTTGTGCTAAACGCAGATATTCCTCCAAAACGCGTTGTTGTTGCGCCAACTGGTTCTGGCGGTCCCGCTTATCATCGAAATGCTCAAGCCTTTCTTCCAGTTGTTGAATCAATGATTTGGTTTGTGCCAATCGTTGCTCAGCATTCGCCGTTTGTTCATCGGTCTCTTGTACTGCCATTTTGGCGTGGGCAGCTGCTTGTTCCAATAACTCGATCGCTGTACGCTGCTGCTCCAGTTCCTTTACGCCGGCTTCCATATCAATCAAGCGGATTAGCGCTTGCTGTGCAGTTTGACGCTGTTCGTGGCGGCTTTCTTCTTCATCTTTCGCTTGCTGGGCCTGTTGCTTGATTTCCTGGGCTTTTTGTTCAGCGGTTTCGGCACGAAGCAATTCTTGGCGTTTTTCGCGTTCATTGGCTAACAGTTCCAGCAGCTGTTCCTCCAAGCCGGTGATCATGCTCGCTTGATCGGCGGCTGAAACATGCCGTTCCCATTCCTTGACCGCCGGAAGTTGTTGTTCGAGTTCGTGCAAGTGCTGCTTTTTCGCTTCCAATTCATCGAAGCGCCCGTTCAAGCCTTTCGCTTCGTGGAACTCGCCCATCTTTTGATTGTGGAAATCATAAGATTGCCGATAGCGCTCTTGCAGGCTAGTGCTTTCCGATTGATAATGGCGGATTTCCCCTTCAAGACCTGTGAGCAATTGGCTTCGCTGGAACTCCGCTTGTGCGAATACTTCAAAAAGAGCCGATTCACGCTGCGGCAAAGAACCCGCAATCGCCTGCACTTGTTCTTTATAAAGCAGTTGCTGCGCTTTAAACCGTTCCTGCGCCTCATCTTTTTTCTGCTTGAGCCGCTCGGCCACCAAACGGTACGGTTCGGTGCGGAAAATCTTCCTCAAAATCGCTTCTTTATTATCCGTTTCAGACGTCAAGAGCTTGCGGAATTCCCCTTGTGGCAGCATGACAATCTGGTTGAACTGTGAAAAAGTCAGCCCGAGAATTTCTTCGATGCGCCGGTTGAGTTCCGAGACAATTTGACGCTCGACGCACGGCTTTTCGCCCATATCTGTCACTTCAAAAAACTCATAGCGTTCACCGGTCGCGCTTTTATTGCCCGTTTTCACATGGCTCATCTGGCGCAGGATGCGGTAAGTTGTGCCGTGCACTTCAAAGGTCAATTCGGCTGATGTATGGACCGAATCTTTGGCAAAATCGCTGCGCAGGTTTTTCGGCTCACTGCGGTCCGAGCCACTTGCAGATCCATAAAGTGCGAAACAAATGCCATCGAAGATACTTGTTTTGCCGGAACCGGTGCTGCCCGAAATGACAAATAGGCGATTGCCTTCCAAGTCCTCAAAATTGATTTCCTCACTGTCGCGGTACGGGCCGAATGCCGTCAATTTCAATTTGACCGGTCTCATGGTTTCACCTCTTCCCGTTCAGAATCTGCTCGCAGGAATTCCTGTAACACTTCACCGAACAGTTCCGCTGTTTCCCCAGACGGTGCATCGCCTTTTACTTCTTCGTAGAATGCATTGAACAATTGCATGGGATCCATTTTCCGGCGACTGCCGAGGGTCGATTCGCCGGCTTCTTTTACGAAAGTTTTGCGCTGGACGTGCATCGCATTCGGATACACGGAGCGCACTTTTTCCATCGGATACAAAACAGGCGTCTCATCGAGCAAAGTGACGAAAACATAATCATCGCTTCTTTCATGCCCCATGATGTCCGCAATGGTCCCTTCGACTGAACGCATATCACGTGCCGCTTCGAACAAACGTTTTTCGACCGTGACAGAACCGTCTGCCCCCAAGTCGACGATATGGAACCCTTTTTGATGATGTTGTTCTGAAATCGAATATTTTAACGGCGACCCCGAATAACGGATCGTCTCATTCAATACATAATGCGCTTTATGGAGATGGCCGAGCGCGGTGTAATGGAACGGCTGAAAATGCTGCGCGCTGACGTGTTCCGCCCCACCGATCGCAAGCGGCCGTTCGGAGTCGCTCGTATTGTCTTCCTGTTCTCCACGAGGCGTCACGAACGCATGGCCGACGAACACGTGACGCGCTGATGGATCCATGCTAGCGGATATGCGAGCAGTGATCGCTTTCATCGCGTCGTCATGCGTTTTGATGTCCGGATTTTCATACACGTGGCGCACCATTGATGGATCGGTGTACGGAACCAAGTGAAAATGGACTTCGCCCGCGGCATCTTTTAAAACGACTGGTTCGGACTGTGCACGGATTGGCCCCGTAATATGGAGGCCGTTGCTCTTTAATGCGCGGCTCCCGAAATCCAAGCGGCTGGGACTGTCGTGGTTTCCTGCCACTGCAATCACCGGCACTTTCATGTCTAGCACGATTTTCGTGAGTGTGTCATCCAGTAACTGCACCGCTTCTGTCGGCGGCACCGCGCGGTCATATAAATCGCCCGCAATAATCAGTGCATCAGGGCGCTCCTGTTCAATCACTTTGATCAATTGATCCAGCACAAATCGCTGGTCTTCTGTCATATGTACGCCTTGCACCAATTTCCCAAGATGCCAGTCAGCGGTATGGATGAATTTCATGAAAAGATCCCCTTTCTTCTATATAAAAGAATATACGTTCGTTCCATTATACACGATTCATTTCACTTGTTTCATTCCCCTGCCCGGTATATAATGAGAACAAACGTTCTTATCCGAGGAGGGTTATCATGAAAGCGCAACTTCTGAAAGCATTCAAATACCGGCAATTGATCGACATGATGTATATGGCAAACGACGGCACCATCAGCAAGCGCCGCGTCAAAATCTTGAAAGTTAGCGGCGATTCGTTCCAGGCTTATTGTTTTTTGCGCCGCGAGAAGCGCCACTTTAAAATCAGCCATGTGCTTTCATGCATGCCCGTCCGAACGCGAGAACGCCAAATTGTCTGAATCCTTTTCCGACTCTTCCTGCTTTATGCTACACTAAGAGGAAATGGAAAATGGAGGATGAGACTCATGAGATTAACCGTTTACCTTGCAGGCGAAATTCACAGCTCCTGGCGCGAAGAAATCAAAAAGAAATCCTTGGCGCTCAATTTGCCGGTCGATTTCGTTGGGCCGATGGAAGACCACGACCGCTCCGACAATATCGGCGAAGAGATCCTTGGCGAACAGCCGAACGCCATCTTCAAAGACGCCGCCGCATCGAGCTTTAATAATTTGCGCACGAGCGTGTTGATGGAAAAATCGGACCTTGTCATCGCCTTGTTCGGCGAGCAGTATAAGCAGTGGAATACCGCGATGGACGCGAGCGCCGCTTTGGCAAACCATAAGCCGCTCATCGTCATCCGCCCCGAAAAACTGCACCACCCGTTAAAAGAACTGTCCCAAAAAGCGAACGCCACCGTTGAAACCTGCGACCAGGCGATCAAAGCATTGTCTTATATTTTTGAATAACCAAAAGTGCAGCGGCTGAGCCGTTGCACTTTTTTATTGATACATTTTAATGGTGGAAAATCGAAGATGCTTGGTATTTATGCTTCGCTGGGCTAGGTAGCGAGAGTCTTCTTGTGGCAACGTTGCTGAGGATTGAATGGAACTTCGCCTCGGCAATCGCCGCCCGGCTTTGGGGTGGCCTCCCGCAATAAGCCAGTAAGAGCGCCTGTCTTATTGCGTCGGCTCACCCGTGACGCTGGGCGGCTTGGAGATTTCATTGTGTGAAGAATGTTCAACCGGATTCGCTTCTGTATTCAGTTGCCGGCTAGCGGGGGAATCGCTTCCCAGATCAGGCGTGTGCATGATAGTTAGAGTTTGCGAACAGCGTTGTTCCCCAGTTCTATTTTTCTTCTTGATAATATTCGCTGCCTTGCTTTGGGTTAGCCTTTGACAGTAATGAATTGGCGAAAGCAACTTGAGCCAGCCGTTTCATACGATTATTGGGTGCAGCTTTTCTCCTACTACGTCGGCGCACCCCGAGCGCCGACAGCTGAGAAATTTCATTGTCTGTAGATTGTTTAATTGTATCTGCTTCTATATTAGGTAACTGCTAGTGGAAAAATCGCTCTGCGGGATGAGGCGTCTGTCAAATCAGTGCTTGAATCGGAAAGCTTGTTGCTTGGTTTAGTGGAAAGCTACTCCCACACTTCATTCTTTGAACTGGTTGAAGTAAGTTGTAGAATATGATACATTTCCACACTTTCTTCTGAGTGAGTTAAAGAAGTGATTTTCCGCTCTAAAACTAGAGACGGAGTGGAAGGGGGCTGACTCCTGAGGGACCGCGCGGGCTGGCGAGACAAATGTGCCGTTCACTTAGCGGCACGTTGGCTCAACACCCGCCCCTCGGAAAGCAGCCCCCTGTAACGCAGTCGAAAAGCGGAAGCTTTTCTACTCACTTTCCTATACTATACTCTTCACGTAGTCCGAGCTATATGGGGTGTTCGATTGGAGCGCAATCCCCCATATAAAAATTACTACTTCCCCTCTCTCGTACTTCACATACTTGATTTCACAAAAAAACCGCCGGAGAAAATTCCCGGCGGGTTTTGTGATGCTGCTTCTATTCCGTTATTGGTACCATGCTCCAACTACCGGGTAATCGTACGGTTCGTTGTTCAAGGCTTTGATGATCGCGATGATCGGCACGATGATACCGATGGCGCCAAACAACAGCAAGAGCGGGAATCCGATCAAGACGACCGTCAGCATGCTCGATACAAAGATCAATGCGCCCATGACCAATTGGAACAATAGCGCTTGAATCGATAGTTTCTTCACTTCCTGATCGGCCGCAAGAATAAAGACGATTACCGGGACAAGGAACGGAGCGAAAAACGCACTGGCGTGGACAAGTATTTTCATTCCTGTGTTCTCCATTAGGTTGACCTCCAGTCAAATTGCTTTCTTATCCTTATATACGGCCGATGATCAAAAAAGTTTCATTTTTTATTCGGAAGCACGCAAAACTACTTTGCCGAACTGCTTGCCTTCCGCCAAATAATCGAATGCTTCTTGTGCTTCGTCCAAAGAGAAGACGCGGTCGACGACAGGATGCGTATCGTGCTGTTCGATATGCTCGATCATATCGCGCAATTCCTCGCGGCTGCCCATCGTTGAACCGAACAATTGATACTGCCCATAGAAAAAGCTGCGCAAATTGAAATCGACGTTATCCTCGGTGGTCGCACCGAAAATGACGATTCGCCCGCCTTTTTTCAATACTTCGAGCGAACGGTTGAACGTGGCGCCGCCGACGCTGTCGATGACGAGGTCGATCGTTTGGCCTTCGAGTTCTTTGACCCAATCGCTGTCAGTCGGAATGGCGATGTCCGCTCCGATTTCTTTCGCCTGGGCCAGTTTCTCTTCACTGCGTGATGTGACGATGACTGTCGCTCCGGCGTTTTTGGCGAATTGAATCAAGAACGTTGCAACTCCGCTACCAGCACCCGGGATGAACAAAGTATCGCCTTTTTTCAACTGCCCTTTCGTGAACAAGGCACGATAGCCAGTCAAAGCAGGAAGCGCGAGACCGCCTGCTTCTTCCCACGATAGATGTGTTGGCTTTTTCTCCAGCTGCTGTGCGGAAATGGCAATTTTTTCTGCGAACGTACCGTGGTCGGGCATGCCGAGAATATCAAAGCCTTCTGGCGGCGCGTCGCTGTTTTGTTCCCAGCGCAGCCCCGGATTGATGATGACTTCATCGCCTACTTCAAAATTGGTCACGCCTTCACCGAGTGATTCGACAACGCCTGCCCCGTCCGATCCGATGATCAATGCCTCCGGGTTGTCCCCGTAGCGCTTCAAAAGGCCGAGGTCGCGGCGGTTGATTCCCGCGTCGCGGATTTTCACGACTACTTCTCCTGCCTGTGCTTGCGGTTCCGGCATGTCTTTTAATTTATATTGGCCTGCTTCCATCACAAATGCTTTCAAACTGCGTCACCCTCCTGAAAATGTTGGCTGAATTGTTCAAGCTGCTGCTTGCTGATGATATCCTGTGAAAACAGCGGAATATACAATAGCTGCTGTTTCGGGAATGTTTCCTTGATCATGTCCATATATTTGGTTTCGTGCTTTTTGCGTTCCTGGAAAAACGCGCCTTCCACTTGTTCCGGGAGCACTTTATTGATAATCAGGGTTTTTACGTGGAGATGGTATTTATCCAATAACTCCAATGCTTTTTTGGTCTCCAAGATCGGCAGGCGCTCCGGATTCAACACGAAGACAAAGCCGGTTTGCTTGGCGTCGAGTAAAATATCACGCGCTTTCGAGAAACGTTCCTGGCGTTCGCGCAAGACATCATAAATCGGATCTTCGCGCGGTTCGCCGTCATTCAATAACGCCGTGTAGTTTTCATTGGTTTTGCGGCGCTTATCGAGCAAACCTTCAATCCACACCCCCATCAGCTCAGGCAGCGATAACAGGCGAATCGTGTGACCCGTCGGCGCCGTATCAAACACCAGCTTATCAAAATGCTGGCGCTCCTCGAGAATGATGTGGATCAGTTTGTCAAAAAGCGCCGCCTCATCCGCTCCAGGAGAGGCTTTTGCTGTATCGAGCTGGCGGTTCACTTCTTCCATCATGCTCGTGTGGACCGTTCCGCGAATATTGTTTTTGACGCCTTTGATGTAATTGTCCGTCTCGATTTCAGGATCGATTTCGAGCGCGTATAAATTGTCGGCGATTTCTTTTGTACGGCCGCCAATTTGTTCGTTGAAGATGTCCCCAACATTATGTGCGGGGTCTGTGGAGACCAATAACGTCCTATACCCCGCTTTTGCGGATTGCCAGGCGATAGCTGCAGCGGATGTCGATTTGCCGACCCCGCCCTTGCCTCCGACAAAAATAATGCTTTTTGATAACACGTCCATGCCATTCCCTCGTTTCGTTAAATATCAGCAGCAACGGATTCCAGACAGCGGGGATTTTTCCATTCCCATGCGCAAATGCCAGTCGTGAAATTCCTCGATCATATACGGGTACAGCTCGAGCGTGTAGTAATAGACCGGATTCGGGATGCCGAGCATTTCCGAATACAGCATCAACAGGAATAAATCGTCTTCACTGCGAAGCTCCCGGGCGATTTCTGTGCGGTGCGGATGCTCCAAGACAGCCTCATACCAGTCGATTAGTTTTTTCAGTTTGTCGCTGATCGGCATAACGGCACCTCTTCCTGAAAAAAGTACAAGGGATCATGAATATGATCCCTTGGCATTTCCTACTATAAATAATGAACGTTCTGCTGGGAGCATCTTTCCTGCACCTTCTATAAAGCTATTATTTCAAATCCTCGTCTGAAAATCCAGGATTTGATTTGCTCATGAGCGCCTGTGCAGCGGTCAAGATGATCCATAACGTAAAGACAAAAATGATGGCCCCGAAGACGAACAGCAATGTATTCGACCCTTCATTGTACCAAGCCCATTGCAGGAACACTTGCTGGAACATCGCCCATAGCGTCATGAACATCAAGAACACCATAGGAATAATGGTGATCATGTAATTTCTGCCGAGCTTGCGCAGCCAGATTGAGATCAACAGCAAGCTGATCCCAGCCAATAGCTGATTGGAAGTCCCGAACAATGGCCATAATAAGTAGCCTCCAGAACCGAATCCGTTCGGCCCTTCCGGCAAGATAACAAGCGCCATGCTCGAAAGCACCGCAATCGATGTCGCAACATGCTTTTTCTCAAGCTGCGGCACGTTGTATTCAACACCGAGCTCAGAAATGATATAGCGCATGAGGCGGACAGATGTATCAAGTGTCGTGGCAGCGAACGAAACGACGATGATCGAGACGATTGTCGAAGCGACCGAACCTGGAATCATCAATCCGGAAGCAAGGATTGTTGCGCCTTCAATGAAGTTTCCAAGGCCCGCGCCGCTTGCTTCAGCAAAGCTGCTGTAAGATGCGCTGAATGCTGCACGGTCAGGGAATAGCGTGATAACAGCAATAATCGAGATTAATGCGAGAACGCCTTCACCGACAGCTCCCAAATAGCCGACAAAACGTGCATCTGTTTCTTTATCCAACTGCTTCGATGAAGTTCCCGAAGAAACGAGTCCGTGAAACCCGGAAATCGCACCGCAAGCAATGGTGATGAAGAGCAGCGGGAACCAGGAAACGTCAGCTCCCGGATTGGTTGCCGGAGCTGTGATTTCAGGATTCGTGAACAATAGCCCCAAATACAAAATCGCCAAGCCGACGATCAATTGGTGCGAGTTGATGAAATCACGCGGCTGGAGAAGCTTCCAGACCGGCAAGGTGGATGCGATGTAGACGTAGACCATCAACACGACAATCCAGATGAAGAATGCGCTGGAAATCGCGCCAAGACCGAACAGGCCGGCGCCTTCTTCTCCACCCATATAGCGGACAAGGTCGATTTGCAAAAAGTCCACTTGGCTGGAAATGACCGCTGTCCCGTACATGATTGCAAGCGCTATCAAAGAAGGGATAAGCATTTTCATATTTTTCTTATACGCGGCATAGCCGATCCAAATCGCGAGTGGAATCTGGATAAATACCGGAATGACACTTGCCGGATACGAGATGAACAAGTTCGCGATGACCCAGGCGAATACGGCGTTGACCATCAGAACCAAAATTAAGATGATGAACAGGAACAAAATCTTCCCGCGCTGTCCGATTAAACGGTGGGCGAGTGTCCCGACGGATTGCCCTTTGTTGCGGACTGAAAGCGCAAGCGTACCGAAGTCATGGACACCGGCTGCAAAAACTGTACCGAAGACGACCCACAGGACCGCCGGCAGCCAGCCCCAATAGACGGCAATGGCCGGCCCGAGAATCGGCGCAGCCCCTGCAACGGATGTAAAATGATGCCCCCATAAGACGAACTTATTCGTCGGAACAAAGTCGACGCCGTCTTTGTAACGATGGGCCGGTGTCACGTAATTCGGATCGAGCTTGAAGATCTTTTCTGCTACGTATTTTGAATAAAACCGGTATCCGAGAACGAATATAAATAATCCCATAGCAGCTAAAGCAATTGCATTCACATTTCCCAACTCCTTTTTCTAATTTTTGAATTTCTGCATACCTTGTTTAATCATAGAGGAGTATTTCAATATTGTAAATGTTCTGTTTTTTATTTCTCTTTATCTTTACTAGCTTCGTACAATTTCAGTTTCGTGTAGACAGTCTCCAGCACCGGAACCGGAATGCCTGCCTGCTGGGCTTTTTCGATGAGATGCCCTTGCAGGTGATCAGCCTCGATACCTTGCCCTTTTTCCATATCTCGTTGCATGGAAGATTTCATGCTGTCATCCAAGCTATTCACTTTATCAAGCTGGATCGTCGCTATCCCCTTTTTGATTGGCGCGCCAATTGCCGTCATCACTGCCTCGAGTTCTTCGAGCAAGGATTGGATAGCGGTCTGTCCGGATGGAAGCTCGCGGATTGGGCCAATCGGGGATTCCATGAGGGAAGTGATGCCTGACATCGCCGTGATGAACATATACTTATGCCACATGTCTTGATCAATATCCTCACTCAACACAAATTCCGCTTTCGTTCCATCGAAATGTGATTTGAGCTTCTCGATGCGCTCTGTCCGCTTGCCGCCCCGCTCTCCGTAAACCAATTGATGAATCGGGCTCGTCTGGACAATCGATCCGTCTTCGCCAATTGTTGTCTCGATAAAACATAATCCGCCGATTACCGCCTCTTCCCCGAACGCAGAGACCAGTTGATCGATGTGCGAGATGCCATTCAACAGCGGCAAAATCATCGTCTGTTCACCGACAAATGGACGGATGTCCTCGATGGCTTGTTCGAGTTGATAAGCTTTGGTGGATATGATCACGATATCGAAAGGCTCGGCTTGCATCGTTTTCGTCAAAAGAGCCGGCTGGAGGTGTAGATCTCCGTGCCGGCTGTTGACGCGCAAGCCTTCTTCTTCAATTTTTTCTTGCGGCCTTCTCTAACTAGAAATGTTACATCTTCTCCTTTTTCCAACAAACGCGCACCGAAGTAACCTCCAATGCCTCCTGCTCCTACCATTAACATTTTCATTCCGACACATCCTTTTTATAGTTGTTTATATATCCAGCGCTCTGCTTCCATCACCCGTTCGCATCTGCCTTCGGCGCGTAAATATTCAAGGTGCGCTAAGGTTTCCCCAACCGCAAAACGCATTTCGTGGACTGTCAACGGCCGGTCGAACAGGCGCTCACGCACTTCAAAAATCGTCAAGGGATGTTCCAGCATTTTCCACGTCGCTTCTAACCGTTCTTTGTGATGGGTGAGCAATTCGTCAATCCGTTCGTTTGCCCCTTGGAATGGCTGTCCGTGCGACGGGATGACCCATTCCACATCCAATTCACGAATTTTCTCTAAAGACTTCGTATAGGTCAAAAGCGGGTTCGGATCGCCGTGGAACCAATAGGAAATATTCGGCGTGATGCGCGGCAAAATGTGGTCGGCTGACAATAACACATTGTGTTCCTGTTGGTAAAAAATTACCATGCCATCTGAATGCCCCGGCACGAACAGCACTTCATATTCCAATCGGCCGATATGTATTTTCTCCCCTTCTTCGAAATAATGGTCCACTTTCGGGAGCGGCGAAATGAGCGGTTGAAAAGCTTTCGTATTGTCCGCCATTTCTTGCGCCGCTTCACGCGGAATGCCCGCCGCCTTGTAATAGCTTGGCAAAGCATTCAAAAATGCCTCATCCCAGGATTTCATACCTGCATCTGCATCGATTTTGCTCATCGACAGCTGCGCACCGGTCTTTTGCTGCAACTCTCCCGCATAGCCGAAATGATCCGGGTGGTAGTGCGTCAGGAAAATTTGGTCCACCTTCTCATTCCCAATTTCTCGCTCCCACAACTCTCTCGTAACATCATTGTTCAATCCGGCATCGATAATCGTCCAGCCTTCTTCTCCTTTTGCCATAAAGCAATTGACGTGGTTTAACCTAAACGGCAATGGATGCCTCACGAGCTTCAATCCAAGTTTATGGAGCAGCTCTTGAGTTTCAGCTTGTCGGACTTCATTCATGGCTTCAGCACCAGCTTGCCAATGGTTTTTCGGCTTTGCAATAATTCATGCACATCAGCAGCTTGTTCAAGCGGATACGTGCCACCGATCGTCAGTTTCAACTGTCCGCTATTCATATATTCAAGCAGTTCCTGAAAGCTGCTTTGGAATAAATCCGGTTTGCGCATGATCTGCGGCAGGAAAAAGCCGATGACCGATTGATTGCGTTTCATCAACTGCCCTGGCGCGAATGTCGCCTGTTCTCCGCTCGCTGCTCCGAAAATGACCAATCGCCCGAATGGTGCCAAAGTTTTCAATGTATCGTTGAACACGCTGCCGCCAACCATTTCGAGTGCGACATCCACCCCTTTACCTTCAGTGATTTCTTTGATGCGCCCTACCCAACCTTCTTCGCTATAATTCACCAAATGAGTCGCACCCATCTTCTCTGCATGGAATAACTTTTCTTCCGTACTCGCCGTAGCGATGATTTTTCCGGCCCCGAAAAGTTTGGCGAGCTGCACGGCGATTGTCCCGACACCTCCTGCAGCAGCATGGATCAACACTGTTTCGCCAGGCTCCAAACGGCCCATCGTTTTCAAAATATGATAAGCACTCAAGCCTTGAAGCGGCAATGCAACGGCTTCTTCAAAACTGACGCCCTCCGGAACCGGCGTCAATACCTGTTCCGGAATCGCCACATATTCTGCGTAACCCGATGATTCGATCAAAGCGACAACGCGGTCGCCTGACTTGAAGCGCGTAACGCCCGTCCCGGTTTCAACGACCACACCCGCCACTTCAGAGCCTGGGATATAAGGCAATTCGGTCGGCACGACATATTTCCCTTCGCGTCTTGCCGTATCGGCATAGTTGACACCTGCTGCTTTCACTTCAATGAGCACTTCATGATCTTTTGGCTTCGGCTGCTCCGAATCGATATACTGAAGCACTTCCGGCCCGCCATATTCCTCAAATTTCACCACTTTCATGTCTTTTCCCCCTTAGCTGATATAGTGCCCTGCCTGATAAATCGTTTGAGCTAATTGGCGTTTAGCTATAGCTGTCCGGCCGCGCTGCAGGCGGCTGAGTTCTCCGGTCGCCATTGCTGTATAGCGCGCCAGTTCTTCTCCTTCTGTTATGCCTTGGATTATTTGACGTGCCGTCATCTCGGTTTCAAGCAAGGCATCATCGATGAACACTTGAGTCATCTCCACTTTGTGTTGTGCTTTTTCCTCATTTTGTTCGAGCGCTTGCACCGTCCGTGCTACCGTCGATTCAGCAGCATACAAGGCAATCGCAATGTCGGCGAGTTTCAACAGCGTCTCCTGCTGTTCGCCGATCCCATTCCCGTATGATTTTGCAGCAAGCCCGAGTGTGCTGAGGAAGACGCGCCGCATCGCCCGTACGGCTTCCGTCTCACGGGCGAGTGTCCCGATATACGGCACTTCCGGCGCCTGCATTTCTTCAATCGCTTGCATCGCTGCTGCTTCTAGGTCGAATGCCCCTTTTGCGGCCGCTTTTAATGCATTGCCCGGAATGAGCAGGCGATTCACTTCATTCGTTCCTTCGAAAATCCGATTGATGCGCGAATCTCTATACACTTGCTCAATTTTATATTCTTGGATATAGCCGTAGCCGCCGAATAGCTGCAGGCTCTCATCTGCGACAAAATCCAAAGTCTCAGAGCCATATACTTTGCAAATAGCGCATTCGGCGGCATATTCCATCATCCGCTTGGCGATCAATCCGTGATCCTGCGATTCATACAATCCGCCGAGCGCTTCTTCTAAATAGCCGGCGGTCCGGTATTGCAGCGATTCCAATGCGAATATGCGAACAGCCATCGTCGACACTTTCTCTTGTGTCGCCGAAAACTCGGAAATGGCGCGATTAAACTGCTTGCGCTCCTGCGTGTAGCCAAGTGCCAGCGACAAACTGAATTTGGCAGCGCCCATACAGGCCGACCCTAAATTGAAGCGGCCGAGATTCAAAACGTTCAAAGCTACAAGATGGCCCTTTCCAACTTCGCCAAGCACGTTTTCCACCGGCACTTCACAATCTTCAAAAATAACCGGGCGCGTCGACGACCCTTTGATGCCCATTTTCTTCTCTTCAGGCCCAAGCGATAATCCAGAATGCTTTTTTTCAACGATAAATGCCGTGAATGCTTTGCCGTCTACTTTCGCATAGGTGATGAAGGTATCCGAAAACGCTGCGTTGGTGATATACAACTTCGAGCCATTCAGCAAATAATGCGTCCCTTGTTCATTCAGCACCGCAGTCGTTTGAGCAGCAAGAGCGTCGGATCCCGCTCCTGGTTCCGTCAGGCAATACGCCCCGATAAACTCACCGCTTGCGAGTTTCGGCAAATAATACTGTTTCTGCTCCGGCGTTCCAAAATAGGTGATCGGCAAAGTCGCGATGCATGTATGGTTGGAATGCGCGACCCCGTATCCGCCTGCCGGGCCGAGCGATTCGCCTACCAGCCCTTTGCTGATTTTGTCGAGCCCGAGGCCGCCGTAAGCTTCTGGAATGCTATGGGCAAGCAAGCCTAGCTCGCCGGCTTTGTGAAAGAGCTCCTGGACGAGTTCAAAATCCTGACTTTCCAGCCGATCGTTATGCGGATGCACTTCTTTTTCCAAAAATTGCTTTGCTGTTTTCGCGATCATTTTGTGTTCATCGGTAAACTGTTCGGGTGTAAAGATTGGGCCCGCACCTTTCAATAGGAAATCAGCGCCCCGGTATACATTCGCCTCAGCTTTCATCATTTCCGTCCCCTTTGTTGTTCAAATATGTATTGCATCTAGCGGTTTTCCCCTTACATAGCGTGCATGCCGCCGTCGACCATCACGACATCGCCTGTCACATAATCCGATGCTCTCGCTGCCAGGAACAAAGCCGCCCCTTTTAAGTCTTCATCTGTCCCGAAACGTTTCAACGGTGTTCTCGCCAGCAAACCTTCTTCGCCATGCTTCATCACGTCTTTCGACATTTTCGTCGGGAAGAAACCAGGCGCAATGGCGTTGACCTTGATATTGTAGTGCCCCCATTTTGCCGCCAAATCTTTTGTAAATGTGATGACTGCACCTTTGCTTGTGTTGTAACCGATCGCATCCATCAGCTGCGGATCGATTCCGCCGAGCCCGGCGACCGAAGCGATGTTGATGATTTTGCCGCTATTTTGAGGGATCATCACTTCTCCTACAGCTTGGCTCATGAGAAATGTTCCCGTGACATTGACCGCCATCACTTTATTCCAGGCTTCAAGCGGCATCTCTGACACAGGCGCTCCCCAGGAAGCCCCTGAATTGTTTACGAGGATATCAATCGTCCCGAACGCTTCGACGGTCTTCTCGACCACATTTTTGACGTCTTGCGGATCGGTGACGTCGCATGCGAGCGCTAAAGTTCTCACACCTTTCGCCTCCAGCTGTTTGGCGACTTCTTCGCACGCTTCCACTTTGCGTGAGCACAATACAACATTGGCGCCAGCTTCTGCGAACCCTTCCGCGATCTGCGCGCCAAGCCCTCGCCCGCCTCCTGTCACGATTGCTGTCTTGCCTGTTAAATCGAATAAATCCATCACTGGCATATTGCATCCCCCTTCATTATAAATACCGACTAGTCGGTATGTTCAGAATACTTAAACTTTATGTTACCGTTTTCACCGCTAATATGCAATCGCCTTCCCGCATCAAAAAGCCGAGCCCCATCACGGTCAAGGCTCAGCAATCAGTAATCAGATCTATTCAGTTTCCGCAATATTCACTAGCTCAGCGAAACGCTGGAGGTCGACATTGCCGCCAGAAGTCACCGCAATGATGGTTTGGTCTGCGGTGCCTGCTTTTCCGGACATGACAGCAGCTGGGGCGACTGCGCCGGAAGGTTCCACCAACTGCTTCGTACGCATGGCGATATCGCGCATCGCTTCGATAATTTCCTGCTCCTCCACCAACACGAGCCCATCGAGTAGCTCATTCACGACCGGGAATGTCAGGTCGCCCGGCTGCGAGGTCCGCAATCCGTCGGCAATCGTTTCGGTCGGTCCGATTGCTGTAATCTCTCCTCGCTCCAAAGATAAGGCCGTGTCATTCGCAAGCGCCGGCTCTGCGCCGATCACCAATACATCCGGACGCCGTGCTTTCACTGCCGTCAAGATGCCCGAAATCAATCCGCCGCCGCCGACTGGCACCACGATGACATCGGCATCCGGCATTTGCTCGAGAATCTCTAAGCCCACTGTCCCTTGCCCGGCGATAATATCGCAATGGTCATACGGGGGAATATAGACGCCGCTCATTTCGTGCGCGAGCGACTTGGCGCGAGGAATCCGCTCCGCTGAAGTCGTACCGCAATATTCTACCCTCCCGCCGTACGCTTGGATCGCTGCGACTTTTGCCGGACTTGCGTCTGTCGGCACGACGATGATGGAAGAAATGCCGAGTTCGGCTGCTATATAAGCGACAGCTTGGCCGTGATTGCCCGAAGATGCGGCCGTTACAAGCGTCGCACCGCCCGACACTGCATTGATCACAGCGTTCGCCGCCCCACGAATCTTGAACGATCCGGTCTTCTGCAAATGCTCCGCTTTAAAAAATACGCGGCGCCCCCATTTTTCCTGGATCGACCGCGACTGTAAGATCGGCGTTTTATGGATAATGCCTTGAATGTGGCTTCTAGCCTGTTCCACGTCTTCGATTTTTGGCACTGACCTCACTCCTTTTTCGTCTAGCTTATCATAAGAGCAAATATTCAGTTAATGAAAGATGGACGATGAGAACGAGCGCTGCATTCTCCATAATGGAAGAAAATGCGTTAAACTGATAACACTGATTTGCATAAAGGAGGAGACGATATGCTTAAACGCTTAGTCATCACCGGCTATAAACCTCATGAGCTCGGCATATTCGACGACAAGCACGAAGGCGTCCGCTTTATTAAGAAAGCGCTCGAAAACCGCCTGCGCACACTGGTCGATGAAGGACTCGAATGGGTGATCCTGAGCGGCCAGCTCGGCGTCGAAACGTGGGCTGCGGAAGCGGTGATCGAGCTGCAAGAGGAATTTCCACAGTTGCATTTTGCCATTCTCACGCCTTTCGAGGACCAGGAAAAAAACTGGAACGAGGCGAAACAGGAAAAATACGAATTCCTGTTATCTCAAGCCGATTTCCACCGCAGCCTAACAAACAAGCCTTATGAGGCACCTTGGCAGTTTGTCGAGAAAAATAAGTTCTTCCTCCGAAATTCCGATGGCATCCTGCTAGTTTACGATGAGGAAACGGAAGGATCGCCGAAGTTTATCAAACAAGAAGCTGAACGCTACGCCGAAAAGAACGAATATGACATTCTCATCATCTCCGCCGATGATTTGCGAATTGTCGCGGAAGAGGAACAGCAAAACGAATGGAATGGTTGGTGAATCGATGCCCTGCGCGCAATGTGCAGGGCATTTTATTATCGTTATTCCATAAAATTACCACTAAACAATAGTTTAGTGTTATTGGCTAAGCATTTGACTATTCTTTCGCATTCCTATACCTTTAATAGTTATGTTAAAAAAACATCATAGGAGGAAACATGAACAAAGCAACTAAAGTTTTCTATATCGCATTCGCACTCGTCATTTTGACGGTCGGTTTCGGAGTCATTGCTCCGGAGTTATTCGAGCAAGGCACTGGAACCATCCGCAACTACATCAACAACGCCTTCGGCTGGTATTATCTTACAATCATGGCAATCCTCCTGATTCTCGTTATTGTTATTATTTTCAGCCCTTACGGCAAAATCAGGCTTGGACGCGATTCGGACCGCCCGGAATTTTCTACTTTTACTTGGGTCTCTATGCTGTTTTCAGCAGGGATGGGAATCGGTCTTGTATTCTACGGAGCAGCTGAGCCACTATCGCATTTTGCAATTCAACCAGCCACTGCCGAAGTCGGAACAGACGAAGCGTTTAAAGAAGCCCTGCAACGAACTTACTATCACTGGGGCATCCATATTTGGACCATGTATGGAATGGTCGCCTTGTCCTTGGCTTTCTTTCAATTCCGTAAAGGAGAACCTGCCCTCATTTCATCTACATTAAAACCTTTATTCGGTGATCGGATGAACGGACCGCTCGGTACATTGGTCGACGTTTTGGCTGTATTCGCTACTGTGTTTGGTGTAGCTACTTCACTCGGATTTGGCGCTGCCCAAATTAATGGCGGGATTGCCTACCTATTCGGCGCCCCTCAAGAAGAATGGGTGCAGATGGTCATCATCGGTGTTGTAACATTGCTGTTTATTATGTCGGCTTGGTCCGGCCTCAATAAAGGCATCAAATATCTTTCCAACACGAATATGGTGCTAGCGATCACTCTTCTTGCACTCGTTCTTGTTCTCGGACCCACTATCTTAATATTGAATATCTATACAGAAACTTTCGGGGCTTATATTCAAAACCTGATTGGATTGAGCTTCGAATCCGCTCCTCTTAGTGCTGAAAATCGCAGTTGGCTGGATAGCTGGACGATTTTCTACTGGGCATGGTGGATTGCTTGGGCGCCATTCGTCAGCATGTTTATCGCCCGTGTCTCCAAAGGCCGGACCATCCGTGAGTTTTTAATCGGCGTTGTTTTAGCACCGACGATCTTTGGGTCATTTTGGTTCGGAACTTTCGGAACGACTGCTATAAATATGCAAAAAAGCGGCATTGATTTGACAGCCTTTTCCACAGAGCAAACTTTGTTTGCGGCATTCAGCCATTTGCCGATCGGCATGATTATGTCGATTCTGGCCATTTTGCTCGTCAGCACATTCTTCATCACGTCCGCTGACTCCGCGACTTTTGTACTCGGCATGCAGTCAACGAACGGTTCCTTGCTTCCGAGCAACCAAATCAAGATTCTTTGGGGCATTGCCCAGTCGCTCGTCGCCGCAATCCTGCTTTCTGTCGGCGGATTGACTGCCGTTCAAAACACCATCATCATCGCGGCTTTGCCGTTTTCATTCATCATGATCCTGATGGTCATCGCGTTGTTTAAAGCCTTGAATACCGAACTTCAATTGATGCAGCGTAAAAAATAATTTCCTGCCCGCCATTACTTCAATGGCGGGTTTTTTCTATAGCTTACTGGCTGGTCGAGAGGGTATAGGACTGTAACGATATTTTGGAGGTGCTTGCATTGGAAGAAGAAACGAAGAAAATCATTCAAGAATCACTCGATGCCCTATACGAAAAAAAGGAATTTCTTCCTGATTTGACTGACGGCGTCCGCACTCAAGCATTCAACTCATTAAGCGCCATTATTTCCACGCCGAACAATATCCACAAATCATTTTTGCGTGTCCCGCGGGAAGATGGCACAATCGAACGAATACCCGCTTACCGTGTCCAACATAATGATAGTTTAGGGCCTTATAAAGGCGGCATCCGCTTTTATGAAGGGGTCAATGAAGAAGAAGTCGTCAATTTAGCCTTTTTAATGACCTTAAAAAATGCCCTCCACCAAGTGCCATTTGGCGGCGGCAAGGGCGGCATTGTCATCAATCCACGAAATTATAGTGAAAAGGAATTGAATATCGTGTCGCGCAAATACGTCCGTTATTTCGCAGATGTCATCGGGCCGGATAAAGACATTCCAGCACCCGATATGGGATCTGGCGAACGCGAAATGGACTGGATGATGGCAGAGTATAAAAAGATCCACCATGGCAAGCCTTATCTCGGCAGCTTTACCGGCAAAAGCGTCGTCAACGGCGGATCGCTCGGCCGCCGGGAAGCGACAGGAAAAGGCGTTTATTTCACTTTCCGTTACATGATCCACGATTACGTCTTGGCGCATAAGGAACAACTGGAAAATTCCATCAATCCCTTTTCAAAAACCGCATTGGAGCATGCCGAACGCCCATTGAAGATGGCTGTCCAGGGATTCGGAAACGTCGGCTCTGTCGCTGCGCTCGAAGCTTATCAATGCCGTTCATTGAACAATCAAGTCATCGCTGTCAGCGACCGCAACGTTACACTATTTAACGAAGATGGTCTCGATATCCCAAGCTTGGTCGCCTTTACTGCAGGCAACCGTGGAGATTTGCCGAAAGATGACACAGAACTCAGCAAATCCGGCATCAAAGCGGAAATCCGCGGACGTGATGAATTATTGACTTTGCCAGTCGATGTACTCTTTTTGGCAGCGCTTGAAGATCAGATCCACCAAGGCAATATGAAAGACATCCAAGCCAAGATCATCGTAGAAGGCGCAAACGCACCGACGACACGGGTTGCGGATGAGTATTTGGACAATCAAGGAGTTATCATCATACCGGACATTTTAGCCAATGCGGGTGGTGTCATTGTCTCTTATCTTGAATGGCTGCAAGGCCGTGAAACCCAATACCACGAAGAGTCGGAAGTGTTCCGTCTGCTATTGGAGAAGATGCAGGAGACAATGGACACGATCCTCCCCCAATATTTTGGTGACCCGTATCCACTTCGCGAAAATTGTTTTATCCATGCCGTACAGCGTTTATCGACTGTGCTGCATAAACAAGGCAAACTCTATTAAAAAAGACAACCCGCTGATATGTAGCGGGTTGTCTTTTACTTTAGAAGCACATTTTCAGCAAGCTTTTCGCTTATTCATTTTCTGCTGTGCGTTTTTCGTAAGAATGCCGGTACGCGCCCCGGCGGAACTGGAGAATGGGGTCATCCGAACAGCTGATGCCTGCAGTCATTACGGTTGGATCATACAAAGCTTTTTCAGCTTCATCATCAGGCGCTTCGATCATCAATCGCCCAAGAAAGATGCGTTCGCGGTCTTTTGGCCAATCGCGCGTCGGATCGTCTGTCGGGTCTCCTGCTTCACCGATGGTCGCATACAATTTGAAGGACACGGGGCTGCGTGCGGTTCGCTCAGCCAATTCCTGTTCGTAATAACCGAAAGGCAAGTCCTTCATGTCCATTAAGGAACGTTTGTCTTCCCCTGTATCCGGCTCGAATACATACTTGACTGCCTGTTTCTTGCCTTCCTTTTCAAAATAAAACGCGTGGATGGAATGATAGATGCCCGTCGCAAAACTTTCCGGGACCGTCATTTTTCTCATGCTCGAGAACATCGCCCTCACTTCCGGAAAGTCCGTCAGCAACTCTGCCAGTTCTGCTAATTTCGGCCGGCCTTTTTGAAAAGAACGGGACACTTCAAGCATCTCCACGAAACGTTCCGGCGAACGGGTAAAGAACACCGGCGAAGTCACCGATACGATATTCGTCACCTCTTCCGGCCCAATCTTGAATTGGACGGCCATGCCTTTAACTGGCGACATGGCATCGGCCCAAGTAGGATCGGGTGAGAAATGGGAAAAGCGCACAAGCACCGGCACCTTTACGTTTTGAAAATGCGCAGCATCGGTCAATTCGATGGCTTCTCCGCTTCCTTCGAACAGTCCTTTATAACCCGCGCCTCTCGCATGTGCACGCCGGTAGCCTTTATGCTCACCAAATATTTCTTCGATCTCGTTGACCACTCTTTGTTGTTGTTGATTGGCTTCCATACCATCCCTCCTTTTTTCTTTCATACCCGCAATGCATATAAATGAAAAGAACGGGAATACCTTGTACGTAGAATGTTTTTTAAAAAAGGAGGAAATTGAAATGGATTTTCAACACCAAGACAACCGGATTGCCATGTTCGACGGTTCAGAGGAAGTCGGCTTTGTCAGCTATATTGAAAACGGCGAAGTGCTGACGGTTGACCATACTGAAGTGGCACCCCAACTTAGCGGCCAAGGCATGGGCAAAAAACTGGTCGGCAAAATGGTCGAGCACGCAAGAAACGAAGGCAAATCGGTGGATCCGCAATGCCCATACGCAAAAAAAGTAATCGAAGGCACAGAAGAATTCCAGGATGTCCTGGTGAAATAAAGGATAGAAAAAAAGGAAGCCGCTGCGGCTTCCTTTTTTTAGTATCGAGAAACTCAAAATATTCAACTTTCATTTGGCTCAAGCTTCCCGTAGCAACTGTGCTACCACATTTGCGGCGTTTTTTTATTAACGGAAATCGCCGTCCGCTACGTTGTAAAGGTAGCTCCAGTTATCCGCTTTATGCAAGTCGTGGAACGTCAGCTTGTCGCCTGTTCCGAGTGTCACTTCTTCGCCCATGATCGCGACGACCATGGCTGTGCCTGTGTTGTCCAAGTTCAAATAGACATCGCCAATTGACGGGCGGATCGAGCTTCTGTCGCGCAAATCGTCTGCAAGCTGCGCGTCTTGCTGCTGCTGTTCTGACGATACTTTTCCTTTATCGTAATAAGCAATATCGTTGCTGCCTTGCTCTTCTCCAGGAACCATCACGAAAAATTCTCTCGACTTGACTGTATTTTGTCTCGACGTAATGACGTTCTTGCCTTCGACCGTCTCGACTTTCTCAAACTCGTTCAAAGAATAATGATCCATATAGTCTGGATCCGGCTTGGCGATCAGGATGTAACCGCCTTCTTCTGCCGGTACGTCTTCGCGCAATGTGTAACGCTCCCCGAAGAACATGAACGAATCCATATGTTTCGGCTTGTAGAGCGATACTTCGTCAGCGCGGCTTGCCACTTGTTCCATATCCTTGACACGGAACATCAAAACCGATTTTTTAGCGAGCGGCTTGACGGAATAAACTTTGTGCAATTCGTTGTTGTAGTAGACGAATTGACCTTTACGTACTTGAAGTAATTTCATTCTTTCCCCTCCGATACTATCAGTGCTATGGACCATTTTAGAGCAAACAATGCAGGAAGTCCATGCAACTGAATGATTTATCTGCTATTGTGAAAACATCCCAAGATTCTGTTAAAGGAGTGACCCGCATGGAATACGAAAGCCGTGAAGAGTTCATCATCAAGAAATACCAGCAAGACGAAGAAACGATGGTCCGTGTCTTTGTGCAGTGGTGCGTCAATCATAAAATCGATCCACTCGCACTTTATACGACAGCATATCCGTCACAGGCTGAAAATCAGCTACTGAAAACCGCAATGGAAGAAACCGAAGCGTTCGAATACGACATCGGCGGCGACGTGCTTCTCGAAGTGCTCCAATCATTCGGCAATGACGATTTGGCGTTTGAAGTCGCAAACGCCATGGAGAAATTGCCGCGCGAGGAATAGTTTAGCGGTGACTTTTGCGCGCTAACTGCTTCGCCTTGTTTTCGATATGGGTAGTACGCAAGTTTTCCAGGCGGTTCGAAGAGACACGGCTATAGATGCCGTCGAATTTCGACGCCGTTTTTAATTCCTTGCTTTCCACGTCCGCCACATCCTCAGGTTCCGAAGGCGTCCGTTCTTCCACTTCCTTGGCTTCTTTATCCATCGCGAGTTCCCCCCTTCCGCAAACAATCCCTTTTTTCAACCGTTCCCTTGAATGGCGGGAGGTAAACGTCCAGTCTCGGTCACAAAAAAAAGAACGGCCAGATGCAGATCCGGCCGTTCTTTTGCTTGTTTATCTTCATTACTTCGCGAGAGTCGTGAGGGTTTGCCGCTGATGCTCCAGATATTTCGCTAGTTCCAGCATGCCGTATTTGCCAGCCACTGCTTCTGCGTCCGCGTTATAATTTGTATTGGTGTTGACATCGTAAGTAAACAGCTCACCCTCCGCATTTTGGATAAATTCGATGCCCGCCACTTCGATGCCGTTTTCTTTCAGGAAGCGTTCGTATTTGGCGATAATTGGATCATCGAAACCTTCAATGACCTGGAATTTCGGGCGTGTTTCCAATGCGCCGTCTGCCGGGCAAGAGATGTCTTCAAGCCGGCATGCATCGGCTGGACATAATTCAAACCCTTCCGATGTATCCACGCGCACCGCGTAGAGAAATTTGCCGCCGACGAATTCACAGCGCGTGATGAATGGCTCAGGCGCTTGAATATATTGCTGCAATAAAGTGATGCCATCGACAGATTCGTCGAATTCACCGCCGTCCACATATTCCTCCAGCGCTTCTTTGGAATGGAACAACCGGACACCGAGTCCTTTTCCGGCACGATTATGCTTGGTGATGAATGATTCGCCTTCGAAAGCGGAGGCCGCTGCAAGAAGCTGCTCTTTGCCACTGACAGCCACCGTTTTCGGCGTCCGGATGCCCGCTGCATCAAGTGCCATGTACTGGTTCACTTTGCTCACTTCAAGACGGAGAGCACGGCTGCCATTGACGACGCGCCGGTTATGGCGTTCGAGCCAGGCGATTTTCGCTTCGGCCATTTCAGGCGCAAAGCGGTGCCCTCTCGTATGCGATGAAGCACTCATGCGGTTATAGAAAACCCCTTGCGGTGGCTCATTCGTCAAATCGACTGATCCTGCGTCGGTAAACCAATCTTCATAAGGCACGCCGAGCTCTTCCAAGCGCTTGAATAGATGGACTGTCCATTCTTCGTTTTCATGGATCACATAAACTTTCTCGGTCATTCGGGTTCCTCCTCAAAAATAGAGCTTTGAATACATTGAGCATACAGCATCCCTTTAATCCCTACAAGCCTTATAGACTTTAAAGAATAAAGTGCATAAAAAAAAACGCCGGATGTCCCCGGCGCTCATTTCAGGAAGTAAAAGTCGATGGCATCAAGACGGCAACCACTTCGCCGTTTGCGACTTTTACATCCTCTGCAAATACTTCCACATTCACTTTGAACTTTTTCGGATGGATTTCTTCGACTTTCCCTACCGCTTTTAAGGTCTTGCCTTGAGGCGTCGGTTTCAGGAAATCAACATGCAACGAGCCTGTCACAAAGCGCGGTGGCTCTTCTCCACTGCCGGGCTCATGGCCATTTTTACGGTGAAGGGCGAGCGATGCGGATCCCGTGCCATGGCAATCCACAAGCGACGCCAATAAGCCCCCGTAAACAAACCCGGGAATTGCTGTATGTTCTTTCCGCGGTTCATAGAAAGTCACGGTTTCTTCGCCATCCCATCCGGTCCGGAGGTGTAGCCCATCTTCGTTCAAGCGGCCGCATCCGTAGCACCAGGCAAAATCTGTTCCATACTCATCTTGGATTGCATGTTCTACCGTTTCACTCAATCTAGTCCACTCCTTTTTCAAAAGTTATCCTCTGCTCTATTCCACATCGTTTCGAAAGATGCCTGCCAGAAAACATAGAAAAAGCATGACCCGATAAACTCGGGCCATGCTCTTCCTTACCTTATCCTCCGATTCGTCCGTGGAGGATTTTCGCACGCGGAAAATTCTATTCAATTCTTCTACAAACGTACATGTTGGCGATGTTACACTCCCGCCTATGCAGTTTAATGGCGCTGGCCGTCTTTGGATTTCTCACATATACCTCTCAGTGATCAATAGACTTTGCAGCCAGGCGTTCAGTTGCACTTACACAAAAAACCTACATGTTACTGTTGAAACTTCTTAGGCTGAACCATTTTCATCTGGTTCCCGACAAGAGCTATATCGCCAGTAAAGCAAATTTTCCGCCAAGGCTGTGCATAATCTCGTCAAAAGGCGATTCCGGTAAAAACCGCTCGTGTCTTCTGACGGTCATTCCGCCTTGTACTATGTGGATACCCGCGTAATTTAAGGCTTAAACCTATTTTTCATAATTTTCTTATTAATTTTAAAACTTTTTTTACTTTTTGTAGTTTGGACATTATACTTAGAATTAGTTCGAAATCCGGAATACAGGGGAGAGAAAATCATTGGTTAAAAGTTTACCGCCACGTTCAGAAATATCTATAGAAGAAACATGGAATTTAGAAAGCCTGATGGCAAGTCCCGAGGCATTCGATGCCGCTTTAAAAGAACTTGACCAGGAAACAGCAGCCTATGCCGAGAAGTTTCAAGGCCAAATCACCGATGCCCAGTCGGCTCTTAAAGCACTCGAGTCGTATCTGGCAATTGCCGAGAAACTGGTTGCCCCTGGCACTTATGCGAGCCTGTCCTACAGTACAGACCAGACCGATACGAAAGCACAGATGCGCGCCGGAAAATACAGCGCCTTTTCCGCAAAAATCGGCAGCCGCCTCGCTTTTGTGACAAGCGAGCTATTGGAATTGCCGGAAGACACGCTAAAACAAGCGATGTCGGAATCCAAGGAGTTCGAAGGCTATTTGAAAAAATTGCTGCGCAAAAAATCACATCAATTGCATCCAGCAGCCGAAAAAGCATTGGCTTCATACTCATCCGTCTTCCAAGCGCCTTACGAGCTATACAATACGACGAAAATGGTCGACATGGATTTCCCGGATTTTGAAGCAGGCGGCAAATCCCACCCACTCAGCTACGTATCATTCGAAGGCGATTGGGAAGCGGAAACCGATACTGAACTGCGGCGCGCTGCCTTCAAGGCCTTTTCCGACAAATTGCGTGATTACCAACACACGACAGCCAAAACTTATGATATGCAATTGCAGACGGAAAAGACGACGGCCGATTTGCGCGGTTATGGGGATATTTTTGAGTACTTGCTATTCAACCAGGAAGTCGACCGCACGCTTTACGACCGCCAAATCGATTTGCTTCAGACGGAACTGGCGCCGCATATGCGCAAATACGCACGCCTGCTGCAAAAAGCGCACGGTTTGGATAAAATGACCTTTGCTGATTTAAAAATTTCCTTGGATCCGGAATACGATCCGGAAATTACGATCGAGGAATCGAAACAGTATATTAACGATGCGCTCGGCATTATGGGGACGGACTATTTGCATATGGTGGAGCGGTCATACGATGAGCGCTGGATCGATTTTGCGCAGAACAAAGGCAAGTCGACAGGCGCATTCTGTGCGAGCCCATACGGCGACCATCCGTATATCCTGATTTCCTGGACCGGCCGCATGAACGAAGTATTCGTACTGGCTCATGAACTCGGCCACGCAGGCCATTTCTATCACGCGAACCGCGAACAAAATTTGTTCAATGCGCGCCCTTCCTTATACTTTATCGAAGCGCCTTCGACGATGAACGAAATGCTTGTGGCGAATCATTTGCTGAAGAATTCCGAAGACCCGAAATTCAAGCGTTGGGTCATTTCATCGATTGTGGCGAGAACCTATTACCATAACTTTGTCACTCATTTGCTTGAAGCGGCCTATCAGCGCGAAGTGTACAAAAAGATCGACGCGGGCGAAAACGTCAACGCCGGTGTACTTAATGCGCTGAAACGCGGCGTGCTTGAGGAATTCTGGGGAGACGATGTGGAAGTCACAGAAGGTGCGGAATTGACGTGGATGCGCCAGCCACATTATTACATGGGTCTCTACCCGTACACTTACAGCGCCGGGCTAACCATCTCCACACAAGTGTCGAAGCGCATCTTGGCGGAAGGCCAGCCAGCCGTCGATGAATGGATTGGCGTGTTGAATGCAGGCGGAACGAAAACCCCTGTCGAATTGTCCAAGATGGCTGGCGTCGATATCACGACCGAACAGCCACTCCGCGACACGATCGCCTATATCGGTGAATTAATCGATGAACTCGAACGCTTGACTGAAGAAATCGAGCAGCAAAACTAAGACAAAACAGGCGTCATAAAGGATTTCCCTTTATGACGCCTGTTTTTATTTTATGCGTATGACACGAGTCATTACTTGTTCGATAATGATGGCGATGATGGTGCCTGAAATCAAGCCGTTGGACAGAATGGCCGCGACAGCTGACGGCAGCCCGGCCATGCTTTCTGTCGGGATGAACATCAAACCGACACCTGTCATTAAGCCAAATGCCGCCACTTTATAAGCTCGTTTGCGATTCGGTTCCGCTTCAAGCTCGTTGAATGCCATCTCTATCATTTTGGAGAAAATCGCGAAGATGACAGCGTACGCGACTGGAGCCGGCAAGGAAGCGAGCACCGCCATTAATTGCGGGAACAAGCTGATTCCCGTGACAATGACCCCGCCAACGATAAACGGCCGGAGTCCTGGCGTCTTGGTCGCGCTGACAAATCCTGCTGCGCCGGAGATCGGCACGGGGCCAACGGAAGAAAACAAGCCTGCAAGCAAGTGGTTCAAACCAGATGCAACAGAAGCTTGCTTCATACGGTCTTCTGACTGGATGGAAAAAGCATTTTTCAATAAACTCTCCATGACACTGACCGAAGCCATCATATTGGCGATGAGCAAGACGGTCAAAAATAAAGTCGTGACAAGCATTCCCCCATCAAAGACGAGCGGGCCAAAGACCAGCATGTCAGGGAATGTCATCCATGCCCCGCTAGTTTCAGGAATGCTCGGCGCTTTGCCGATCGCCCAAAACAACAGCCAGCCAAAAGCGATGGATAGAAGGACTGAATAGCGGCTGATAAAAGCGGAACGGTGGAACATGAAATAAAAAGTGATTAAAATGACAGTGACCGCTGCTAGCAGCACCCGCACATCCATTAAATCCCCTTCCGATGAAATGCCGAATAGGCCTTTCATAATCGATTCACTAATCTGCAACACGAGCAGCAGCAAATAGACAAAGGTAACTGTCGGGGTGAAAAATTGTTTCAGTTTATCCACTACACCCGTTACTGCGAACACAATGAATAAAATACCGCTATAGAACAAACCGCTTTGCAGCACTTGCAAGGATTCTTCGGCAGTTGAATACAACACGCCGACAAGTCCGGCGTAGACGATAAACACGCCCCACCACAACCCAGCCGGCCCTTCATTGATTGGCAAACGGTGGCCGATAAAGGCTTGGATCAGGCAGGCGATGCCGAGGACGAAAATAGTGCGCTGCAAGAACAGCGCGGTGTCGGCAGTGTCCATACCGAAAATGCTTGCGATGGCGATGGGAGCCGCAATGGATGACGCGATGAGAAAAATCGCCCATTGCAAGCCGCCCGCTAAATTTTTTGTCATGATGGCAACTCTTTTCATTTAAAGTATTGTTTCAGTATACATGCTCCACTAACGAGAAAAAGCCCTGAAACGTCAGGGCTTTTTGGTCGGCGGGCCGTTTGTGTCTTTCGGCTCTTCCGGTGTATTCGGATTTGTTTGCCGTTCTGCAGATATTTGCTCATCAGAATCTTTTCGCATCTCACCGCGGTCGTAAATCACCGGGTATCCTTGCTCGTTCAATTTTTTGACTTGCTTCCGCGATGCTTTCATCAAAAGACGCACAATCAGGATCGATAGGATGAAAATGATGACGACCGAGATGATTCCCGGAATGTATTCTGATTTATCTTCAGGAAAATAGAGAAAGTCCATAACATTATTACCACCTTTAAACTTCAAGTTTCCCTAGTATTATACATGAAGTCGAGCGGCTGCTACCGCCGGTCAGGTGAACATTTCATGGCAATCGGACCGCATTCGAAACCGCTTGTTTGAGGATTTCGTAAGAACGCGCGCGCTTATCCTGGTCATAAATATAGGAAACTGCCATCAATTCATCGATTGGCAATTCACCGGCAAAACGCCCGATTTGTTCTCCCAGTTGCTCAGCGTTCCCTTTGAATGTATAGCGCGCCATCGATTTGACCATCGCTTCTTCTGCATAGCTCCAGCGGCCATCCATTGTATCGACAGGCGGCATCAACGGGTTTTTCGTACCGCGGACGACGTTCAAGTAAAACTGGTCGCTCGATGTCGAAAGCTGTTCCGCTTCTTCCGCACTATCCGCACCGACTACATTCACACAAGCGATGACGTACGGTTCTGATAGTGTATCGGAAGGTTCGAAACGGCTGCGGTAGATGGCGACTGCCGACTCCAGCTGCTGCGGAGCGAAATGCGCCGCAAACGCATAAGGCAAACCGAGCTTCGCTGCGAGAACCGCACTCGATGTGCTTGAGCCGAGAATGAACAACGGCACTTCCGTCTCAACGCCCGGATAAGCTTTTACGGCTTCCTGCGCCTCAAGCGGTCCCAAGTAGCGTTGCAATTCTTCGACGTCTTCGGGAAATTGGAAGGCGGTTTCTTGTGTTGTCCGGCGAAGCGCGCGGGCGGTTTGCATATCCGTGCCCGGTGCGCGGCCAAGACCGAGATTGACGCGTCCCGGATGCATCGTCTCAAGCGTGCCGAATTGTTCAGCGACGACAAGCGGCGTGTGGTTCGGCAGCATGATGCCACCGGAGCCGACTTCGATCGTGTCGGTCACTTCGAGCACTTTGGAAATGAGAATCGACGTCGCGGAACTCGCGAGCGTCGGTGTATTGTGATGCTCGGACAGCCAGAACCGTTTATAGCCGAGCTGTTCGGCATGGCGTGCGAGGTTTTTCATATCTTCGAACGCTTGCACCATTGGAAAGCCTTGGCGTACTGGCACGAGATCCAGGATGGATACTGCAAGCTCTTTTGTTTGTTGTGTCATGTGTCAACTTCCTTTCATCCAATCGGATGATATAAGGATAGGAGGAAATTCCTTCAAATTCAAACTATCTGCTCTGACTTATAATTGATAGCTTTTGCCGATTTCAGCGAATGACACATGCCCGCTGTAAGTTTTCTTCGCTTCCGCAAGGATTTCGGATAGTTCACCATACTGCGGCAAATGGGTCAGCAGCAACTGCTTGGCTGAAGCTTGTGAGGCAAGTTTTCCAGCTTGGCTGCCGCTCATATGGCCTTGAATGATGCCGAGGTATTTTTCGTATAAATTGGACTCTGCGATGAGCAGGTCAGCGGATTCGGCAAACGGCACGAGTTCATCTTTCCATGCCGTATCGGCTGTGAAGACCGCTGTCCGCTCTCCATTCGTAAAGCGCATTGCCAGGCAATAGACAGGATGGTCCGTCTCACAGAAGCTCACTTGGAACGGCCCGAGTTCGAGCGTGTCGCCCACTTGGATCGCGCGGCCTTCCGTTACGCCTTTATAAGACAACGCAGCAAATCCCTCTTGGTCTTTGTCATGCGCATAAATCGGCAAAGGCACCTCCCACTCCTTCAATTGCATCCCGACCATGGCGGCATGCTGCAAGACGCCGATATCGGCGACATGATCAGGGTGGTAATGGCTGATGACGACCGCATCGATGTCTTTCAGCTCCGTATAGTTCTGTACTGCTGCGATCACTCCGCTGCCGCAGTCGAGCAGGCAGCGGTAGCCGTCCTGTTCGATCAAATAAGCGCACGTCGCTTCGTTTTTGTTCGGGTAGCCGCCCCAAATCCCGATTGGCGTAATTTTCATGCTCACCACTCCTCCAGTTTTCCTCAGTATATCATTTCGACACACGCCGCATAGTTTAAGAGTTTTAGCATGTGGTATATAGAAAGTAGGAAGAAAATATTGGAGGGATTCGTTTTGGTAATTAAACTATCAGTTGAAAACGCAGTACAAGCAAAAGCAGAAATTGAAAAGCTTGAAACACAAGGATTTACGCATGACGACATCTATATTTTCGCTCATGACCCGAAACGCACGAAAGACATCACGAAAGCACTTGATACAGAATCAGTCGGCGTAAAAGAACAAGGCTTCCTCAACAGCATGAAAAACATGACTTCTTCACGCGGCGATGAGTTGCGCGCGAAATTGGAATCAGCCGGCCTGACAAAACAAGAAGCTGAAGAGTACGAAGAAGTGCTCGACACAGGCAAATTGGTCATTGTGGCCAATAAAGACCATCAATAATCAATAAAACCCTTTACGGCAGATTGCCGTGAGGGGTTTTGTTATGTCTTGAGTTAATTTCTTCCCAATAAATGCTATACCACAAATATTATTATGCTACCTATCTCCTCTTAAGCAACTAGTAAAATACTCTTGTTTTGCCAATTGGGTTTGTGAAAACGTTTTAATTTTGCTATATTTGAAAAAGGTTAATTTTCAAATAAGTAAATTCGCACGCTTAACGAGGGGGAGCAAGATGTTTAAAAGTATCAAAATGGGGAGCGCCTTTATCGGGATCATTGTCGGTGCCGGTTTCGCTTCCGGGCAGGAAATCCTGCAGTATTTCACCAGTTTTGGAATCATGGGGACTGTCGCAGCCGTCATTGCCACTGCATTATTCGCTTATCTCGGGATGAGTTTGACGCGCCTCGGCAGCCGCATGCGCACCACTTCCCATAAAGAAGCCATTTTCGGCATCAGCGGCCGTCTGATCGGCACAATTGTCGATTACATCATCATTTTAACGCTATTCGGTGTAGGGGTTGTCATGATTGCTGGAGCCGGCTCAATTTTCTCTCAGCAGTTCGGTTGGTCAGCCGCTCTTGGCAGCACCGTCATGGCGGCTTTGATCATCTTGACGATCATGTTGAACGTCCAAAAAGTCATCAATATTATCGGAAGCATCACGCCGTTTCTGATTCTTGCTGTGATTGCGCTTGCCGCTTACAGTTTGATGACGATGGATGGTTCGTTTTCGGCGCTTGACTCCATCGCGAAAGAACAGGAATCCGCCGTTGCCAACTGGTGGCTGTCTGCCATCAACTATGTATCCTTCAATATCGCGGTCGGGGCTTCGATGTCCATCGTCATGGGCGGTACTGAAAAAGATGAAAAGATCGCAGCACGCGGCGGTTTGATCGGCGGGCTCGGGCTCGGTATCCTGATCATCTTGAGCCATTTAGCGATCTTCTCGAAAGTCGATGTCGTCGGTACGGCAGAAATGCCAATGCTGCAAATCGCAGATGATTTGTCGCCTGCACTTGGCGTCTTCATGTCCGTCATTCTGTTCGGTATGATCTACAACACCGGCGTCAGCATGCTATTCTCCTTCTCCGCACGCTTTGTCAAAATGGGGACGGCGAAGTTCCGCATCTTCGTCATCGTCGTCGGAGTCGTCGCTTATATCTTAAGCTTTGTCGGGTTCACGAAACTCGTCAGCATGTTCTATCCGATTGTCGGATACCTCGGGTTGTTCCTGGTCGGCGCATTGATCTACGCCGACATCAAGAAACCGAAACTGCAAGAAACGCGCGCAGAAAAAATCAGACACCAAAGCACATGATTGTGCTTTAATGTCTAAGTGTTGCAGAAATCGATTAATCAGTTATGAATAAAATGGAATCCTCTTTTCGACATTCAAAAATCAATGATCTATCTAAGTATTTGGAGAAGCGTTCGCTCGACTCCTGTGGATCAGCGAGACGACCGAGACCCCGCAAGGAATGAATGAGCGAAGTTTAGCTGAGCGCATTCATTTGCGACGCATCTGCCATGCAGATGTGGGAGCAAGCGGGTTTTCTGCGATGCTCGACCACTGGGAGAGTTGAGCACAAGATTTTCAGAACGACTGAGGAGGCTTGGGCGCGAGCCCACGGAAAGCGATCGATAAGCTTCGGAAAATACGACTTCTTACCTTTTTCGACAAGCAGACACCAAAGCACATAATTGTGCTTTGGTGTTTTTTTCATGGTACCGTTACTATAATGCTTTTCAGCAAACGGAACGGAGGAACAGACGATGAGCGAAATTATTCAATTGAACGGCCGCCCAATCGAAACAGACCAGCTTGAACTTCATCAATTGGAGGATGGCCGCAGAAAGATCCTATGCGATTTCAAAGTGACAAGCGATGCCTACCATGACATTGCCGTGCTCTTATATGAAATGAATTTCCGTGTCGCTTTGCCGGCGAAAGCTCAGGAATTCGATGCCGCCATTTCCAATTACTTCACCGATACGACCAATCTTTATAAAGGCAATGAAGTAGCCGACTATCATCTAGAACTGACCGAACTCAAATCCACTTAAAAATAAGCACAAGAAAAGCGTATGGAGAAAAAATCTCCATACGCTTTTTCATTTCCGCTTAAAACGGCTGCCGGTGTTTTTGCTGCGCAAACGCGCCAGCAACTCTTCAGCTTTATCTGCGCGTTCATTCGTCTGCGTAAGATCTGCTTCGATATCTACGACGCGCCCCGATTCGATGCTCAGCGTGAACCACATGCCTGCCCTGCTGCCTTCCGGCAAATAGCGCAGCGGCACATGGAATTCGCGCCCGGCTTGTTCTGCGATGATGACGGCCACACCGCCGTCTTCAAAACGATCCAATACCCCTCTCATCCCATCACTCCCCTACACAAGCTAATCCCTGTTCTTTTAATCCAGCCAGTTTTCCTTTGCCGATGCCATTTACGCGCGTTAGATCATCTAGCGTTTCAAACGGACGCTCATCGATGATCGCTTTTGCCAATGCTTCACCGATTCCGGTCAGCTCCGTCAACTCCGCAGTAGAAGCTCCATTGATGTCCACACAGCGGTTGCTGCCTTCTTTCGCGACGCCTTCCCGTTCGGTTTCAACGCTATATTCCTGGCCGTCCGTCTCGACAATGATGGTGCCATTGACGTCAGTGCCATACACTACCGCTCCTTCGTTTTCTACAGACGCCAGCACTTCCGCATAAGGATGGCCATAAGGATTATCAAGGCCGGCACTGTAAATCGCCACGTTTGGCTCGACTGCCTGCAAAAATTCAAGGCTGGTGGATGTATTGGAGCCATGATGGCCCATCAGCAAAATATCTGCTTCGAGTGGCAAGCCGCTAGAAACCATTTCCCGCTCCGCCTGGATGTCGGCATCTCCCGTAAAGATGAATGCGGTCTCTCCGTAGCTGATGCGAAACGATAGCGAATCGCCATTTGTGTCGCCGCTCAATTCTTCGGGGTGGAGCACTTCGATTTTTAGCGACCCGATCTCGTATTCGTCCCCGCGCCTCGGCTCTTCATACGGAATTTCGCCTTCATCGACTGCTTCCAGCGTCCGGATAAATGTATTGGAGGAACTCGGGTTTCCTGACATCCACACTTCCCCGACTTCGTAAGTCTCGATGACGCGCGCCAATTGGCCGATGTGGTCAGCATCCGGATGGGTACCGACTGCGATGTCGATTTTTTCGACTTCCAGTTTGTCCAAATACATCAGCACATCACTGGCGTTCCAATCGCCCGCATCGATGAGCATCGAATAGCCGTCCCATTCCAGATAGGCGGCGGAGCCTTGGCCGACGTCGATATAATGGACAGCAAGCCCGCCTTGTTCTGACGTTGCTTGTTGTTCCGGCTGTTCCGGTTCCGCCGGTTTCGGATTAGCCGGTTCCCCGAGCGGGACACAGCCTGCTAAACCCAGCAGCAAAACGACGAGCCACAATGTCTTTTTCATGTTGTCCACCTCTTAGCCGAATTTTACCATAATTCGCGGAAAGCACGGAAATTCCAAATAAAAAAGCACGGGTCTCCCCGTGCTTTCATGTCGACATATAGTCGCCGCCGTTCATATGCAAGAATTGCCCGGTCATATAGGAATTTTGTGGATCCGCTAAGAACACATAGGCTTTCACAAGTTCATACGGCTGTCCAGGGCGTCCTGCCGGCACGTCTTCGCCGAAATCGGATGCGACGTCCGGGTTCAAATCCCCGAAAGTCTTCGTGATGAGCGGCGTCCAGATCGGGCCTGGCGCAATGCCGTTGACTGCTATTTCCTCACGGACGAGCCGCCTTGCCAAGGAACGTGTCATGGCGACCATCGCTCCGTTGGCACCCGAATAGTCAATGAGATCAGAATGCCCGCGGTAAGCATTGATGGAAGCGGTATTGATGATGCGCGAGCCTTTTTTCAAATGAGGCAGGGCCGCACGCACTAAATAGAACATCGCAAACGCTTTGATCTCAAAAGTTTTCAGCATTTGCTCATCGCTGATATCGAGCGGCGATGTTTGCGGATATTGAAAACCGGCATTGTTGACGACGATATCCAAAGCGCCGAATTCATCGAGCGCAAAGTTGACGAGCGCATCGCAATTTTCGGATTTTCCAAGGTCTCCGCCTAAAGCACGTGCTTCGCCACCGTAGGATTGAATAATGTCCAAGGTTTTTTCTGCGCCCGCGTCATCGTCGAGGTAACCAATTACGACACGCGCTCCTTCTTTTGCATAGGCGATCGCGACCGCTTGCCCGATGCCGCTGCTTGCTCCGGTGACAATTGCCACTTTCCCTTCTAAAGCACCGCTCGCTTTATAGTCGGGCAGATCGGTATTATCGAAACTTGCTTGTGCCATTGCTCATCCTCCTGTCGGTTTCAGTTAGTCGGAACTTTCGACAATCCCCACACTTCTTCGGAATATTGCTGGATCGTCCGGTCGCTCGAGAAAATGCCGGAAGCAGCAATATTTCTGACGCACATGCTCGCCCATTCGACAGGATGTTCATACGCATCGAGTACACGGTCATGCGTCTTGGCGTAGTCCCCCAAGTCCTTCAAAACGAAAAATGGGTCTCCATGCTCTGTCAATTGGCGCACGATAAAATCGGAATTATGAGGACCGTCTGACCATTCTCCGCGTGCGAGTTCTTCAATCGTTTCGCGGATAGACAGATTTTTTTTAATGATGTCTTGCGGGTTATAGCTTCCGTCATGCTCGAAACGCATGACTTCTTCTGAACTCATACCGAAGACGAAGGCATTTTCTTCGCCGACTGCATCGAAGATTTCCACGTTGGCCCCATCGTACGTTCCAAGGGTCAAGGCGCCGTTCATCATGAACTTCATGTTGCCAGTGCCTGACGCTTCTTTGGAAGCCGTGGAGATCTGTTCGCTAATGTCCGCTGCCGGAATCAGGAACTCTGCATGGCTGACGTTATAATCCTCAACGAAAACAACGTGCAGATGGCGCCTGGCGACAGGATCATTATTGACGCGCTCTGCGACCGTGTTGATTAGCTTAATGACTTGTTTGGCAAAATGATAGCTCGGGGCGGATTTTCCACCGAACAAAAAGGTCCTCGGATACGGCCGGTAATTCGGATCGGTTTTGATGCGTTTGTATAATTGCTGTACGTGCAAAATATTCATCAGTTGGCGCTTATAGCCGTGGATTCGTTTGATGTGGATATCAAAAATCGAATCGGGGTCAACGATGGTATTGTGCTCTCTTTCGAGGTGGTGGATCAAATGCTCTTTTTTCAGCCTTTTGATAGCCTGGAAAGATTCCAGGAACGGCCGGCTATTCGCCAAATACCCAAGTTCACTCAATTGTTCGGGCTGCTGGATCCAATCCGGGCCAATGTGTTCGGTAATGAGTGAGGACAATTCCGGATTTGCCGCAAGCAGCCAGCGGCGATGTGTGATGCCGTTGGTTTTGTTGTGGAATTTATGCGGGAAGTATTCATTCAGTTCTTTCATTTCGCGTTTCTTGAGGATTTCGGTATGGAGTTTTGCTACCCCGTTCACTTTATAGCTGCCGACGACGGCCAAGACGGCCATTTTCACGACGCCTTCGTCGATGATCGACAGTTTGTGTACGGCATGTTCATCCAAATCCTTCGATTCCCATTCGGCTCTGAAGCGCCGGTCGATTTCTTCGATGATCTCGTAAACGCGTGGCAGTAACTGGCGCAGCAGGCGGCTTTCCCATTTTTCCATCGCTTCTTCCAAAATCGTGTGATTTGTATAAGAGATGGTCCGCGTCGTCAGTGACCAGGCTGTATCCCAATCCAGCTCATAGTCATCCATCAATATCCGCATCAATTCCGGTACGGATAACGCCGGGTGCGTATCATTGATTTGAATCGCCACTTTTTCAGGCAATTCTTCGATAGCGAAATTGCGCGTTGAAAGGATCGTGCGGATCGAAGCGCTGCACAAGAAATATTGCTGTTTTAAGCGCAGCAGTTTCCCGCTATCAAGCGCATCATCTGGATAAAGACGGTCAGATATTTTAGCCGTCTCGAGTTCATTCACCAAATACCCGAGCCCATAAGGCAGCGGCCGGTCAGACGATTCTGCCTGCCAGAGCCTAAGCGTGTTGATCGTGCCGCCCTGCGACCCGACAATCGGCATGTCATAAGGCACCGCTTTGACCCATACCGCATTTTCCAGTTCCGTCCGAACGCCATGTTCTTCTACTGTGACATTCGCTTCCCCGTAAAACGGGATGTCGAGCGCAAGGTCTTCCCTGCGGACTTCAATGCCTTGCCCTTCTTTAATCCAGTCGGTCGGCAATTCCACTTGGAAGCCTTTGATGAAATGCTGTGTGAACAAACCGCCGCGGTAGCGGATCCCACAGCCATGTCCGGGCAAGCCGAGCGAAGCAAGTGAATCCAGGAAACACGCCGCCAAACGCCCGAGTCCACCGTTCCCAAGCCCTGGCTCTTGTTCAAGCTCTTCAATTTCCGATAATTTGTAGCCGAGTTCGCCGAGTGCTTCTTCTACCAAATCGTAGGCACCCAAGTTGTGCAAGTTTTGCCCAAGCAAACGGCCCAGCAGGAATTCGATCGACAGATAGTACAATTGCTTCTCGCCGCTGTCCCGGTTGGCCGCTTGCTGCTTGTCCCATTCCTGCAACACTTGTTCACAAACCATTTTTCCTAATACGTTATAGGCTGTGTTTTCTGTTTTATCCCCATTTTCCACTGTTAATCGCCGGTTGAATTCTTCCTTGAATTGCTCCTTGGAGTAAAACATTCTCAACACACCCTTCAGTTTAAGCTCGTATATAATTTCTCGTATTCTTTCGCCGAACGCGACCATGACGAATCTCTCGCCATGCCATTATCGATCAACGCATTCCAATGGTCGGGCTTGTCGTAGAAGGACAGCGCGCGCGATAAGGCTTCATCGAAATGAAGGCCGGCTTTGAAATCGCTTAAGAAGCCCGTTCCTGTCTTATCGTCTTCATTGTATTCGTCTACCGTATCTCGCAAGCCACCTGTCCGGTTTGCCACCGGAATCGTGCCATAGCGCATGGAAATCAATTGGCTCAAGCCGCATGGTTCAAAATGCGAAGGCATCAGGAAGATATCCGCGCCTGCGTATAATTGATGGGCAAAGGCTTCATCAAAACCAAGATGGACAGAGACTTTTCCCGCATAATCCACTTCAAGTCGCTGGAAAAACTCTTCGTAATGAACTTCCCCAGAACCGAGCAGCACAAACTGGATATCACCTTCCAAAAATTCAGGCAAGCTTTGTTCGAGCACATCGATCCCTTTCTGTCCCGAAAGCCGAGAGACCATCGTTAATAATGGAACATCCGGCTGTTCCGGCAAGCCGCAGCGTCTTTGAATGGCGCGCTTGTTCGCTTGTTTGCCCTGCAACTCCTCTGCGCTAAAAGTCTGCGCGATGTGTTCGTCGGTTTTCGGATTATAAGCTTCTGTATCGATGCCATTCAATATGCCATGCAAATCCGCTTGCCGTTCAGTGAGCAGGTTTTCCAAATGCTCCCCGTAAGCTGCTGTTAAGATTTCATCGCGGTAGTTTGGGCTGACAGTCGTCAATTTATCAGCATATAAAATGCCGGTTTTCAAAGAGTTGAAATTTTCGAGCCATGCCACTTGGCCATCATCGTAAAACCTTTCATCCATGCGGTACTGTTCCAAAAACACATCTTTCGAAAAATTCCCCTGAAACTGGATATTGTGGATCGTCAGGACTGTTTTCACGCGGCCGGACATTTGCTGGTATTGCGGATCTTCCTTCAATAGAAATGGCAAAACTGCAGTGTGCCAGTCATGGACATGCAAAATATCGGGAGCGGTTTCGGAACGCATCAGAAAATCCAGTACGGCCCGGCTGAAAAACGCGTAGCGCTCAGCATCATCTGGTCCGTAAATGCTATCCCGTTCAAAATACGAATCATTTTCTAAAAATAGGAATTCAACGCCGTGCATATTGAGTTCATGTATCGCATAATTACTCTCTTCACCTTTAAATCCAAAGGAGTGTTCTTCCACTTTCCGGAATTGCTGCTGGTAACGTTCATGGATCAAACTGTATTTTGGGATGATGACCTGCACTTCGTGTCCGAGACGGGCCAACTCCTGCGGCAGCGCACCGATGACATCAGCAAGCCCACCCGCTTTGGCAAAAGGAGCGCATTCCGCAGCGGCCATCACAATTTTCATTGAGAATCCTCCTTCGTGACCCGTTCGCCTTTTCTGAGGACGATCGGTCGATCAGCTGTGCCGCTCAATTTCACGCCTTTTTCGATGTAGACATCCTTGTCAGCAATGACATAAGAAAGATCACAATTTTCTTCGATCGTGCACTTCTGCATAATGATGCAACTGTCCAAACTCGCATTAATGCCCACCGTAACTGCACGGCTGATGATGCTGTTTTTGACATTGCCCAAAATCGTGCTGCCGTTTGCCATCATCGAGTTCGACACGTTTGATCCGTCCAGGTAACGCGTCGGCGGCTCGTCTTTCACTTTCGTATAAATCGGTGCTTGAGGCAAAAACAGCAATCGGCGGTTGTTTTCATCCAATAGTCCGAGTGACTCTTTAAAATATTGTTGAATCGAGTCAATGATAGCGAAATACCCTTTATATTCATAAACGCCATATGAATAGGGCGCTTTTTTCAAATTCACTAAATCTTCGACGCTGAGAATGCGCTTTTCCCGATAAGAGCGGATCAATTCAAGCATCAATCTGCGCGACAGGATATACGATTTCAAAGAACCACTTGCACCAACCGCTTCCGTAATGTCTTTGCCGGATGCCAAGTGATGGGCAAGCATTTCTTTGTAATCCAATTGCCCGGCGACAAAGCTGCTCGTGACCACTACATGCGTTTGGCGGCTCTTTTCGAAAAACTGGAGATGCTCTTCAAAGTCACGGAATGACCCAACTGTCGCAATGCCTCCATTTTGATGGGTAGTCGGCAGGAAGAATAAACCTTCTTTACGTCTATCCAAATCCCAGCTTTTCCCGACGCCGATATGATCAATCAATGAACCAAACGGCTGCGACGCAAAAATGCCAACCGAGTTGATATCTGCGTTCACTAAATTCGATAATGCGAAATCGATCAGGCGGTATCTTCCTGCGAACGGAATCGAAGAGACCGATCGATGAATGGTCAGGTCTTGGAGCCCTGCCACTTTTACAGAAGCGTCCACTGCGGCCATCAAAGTCATTGCTGCCCACTCTCCTTCCATGTATCGATTAAGTCTTGCGTCAACAACGTGATGCCCGCTGCCGGTTCGAGTAGCCGGTAATTTTCCGGAACCGTCACATCCGGCGGAACAATGACACGGCTCAAATGAGCCCCACGCCCGATTTTCGTGCCGCTCATGACGACGCTGTCTTCTACGACCGCTTCTTTATCAATCAGCACATTCTGGAAAATGACCGAATGGCTGACCGTCCCGCTAATGACACAGCCTTCATTGACCATCGAACCTTGCACTCGCCCGGTTTCTGTGATGACTTGCGGCGGCAGCTGAGGGTTTGATGAATAGATCCGCCAGGCGGGGTCGTGCAATACAAGCCCTGCCGATGGGTCAAGCAGATCCATATTCGCTTCCCATAGGCTGTCCACTGTCCCCACATCTTTCCAGTATCCCTTGAACGGATACGCCACCATCTTTTGTTGGTCTACTAACATTTTCGGCAAGATATCTTTTCCGAAGTCATGTGTAGATTCTTCAATGTTGTTGTCTTCTTCTAAATAACGCTCCAGTTTTTCCCAGTCGAACACATACACACCCATGGAAGCCAAGTTGCTTTTCGGTTTTTCCGGTTTTTCGTCGAACTCGACGATGTTCATGTCTTCATCGGTGTTGACGATGCCAAAGCGGCTCGCCTCTTCCCAAGGCACTTCCAAAACCGACACGGTGACATCCGCCTGTTTTTCTTTATGGTATTCCACGAGTTTTTCGTAATCCATCTTATAAATATGGTCGCCCGATAAAATCACGACATAATCGGGTTCGCAGCTGGTCAGGAAATTGATGTTCTGGTAAATCGCACTCGCTGTGCCGGCATACCATTTGATGCCATCGATTTCAGCGTAAGGCGGCAGCATCGTCACGCCGCCTTTATGGCGATCCAAATCCCAAGGCGTGCCGAGTCCGATATAGCGGTGGAGGGCATGCGGCTGATACTGGGTCAGTACACCGACCGTCGTGATGCCCGAATTAGTGCAATTCGATAAAGGAAAATCGATGATTCGGTATTTTCCACCGTAAGGAATGGCGGGTTTCGCAATATCGTACGTCAATGATTTCAAGCGGCTCCCTTGGCCGCCTGCGAGAAGCATAGCAACTACTTTTTCATTCACAATAAGTCACTCCCATCTTTTCTTTTTTTCCAGATGCTCATCGTGAACGGCGGCAAGTCAAGCTTCAACGAGAAATCTTGATTGTCGCACGGAACATCGAGTGTTTCTGCTGCCTGCTGCAAGTGTACAGCTGTGCCGCCAAATTTTGCTGAATTGGTGGTGAAGACTTCTTCATAGACACCTTTACGTGGTGCTCCGACTTGAAAGCTTTCGTAATGATGTTCAGAGAAGTTGCACAGCACGAGGCATTCATCATCCGGCAAAAAACCCCTACGGACAAAGGTCGCCACGCTTTGTTCGTGGTTATCGGCATCGAGCCACATAAAGCCGTCGCGTTCGTCATCAAGTTCAAAAAACGCTTTTTCGCTCCGGTAAAATGCCAGCAACTCTTTCATGAAGTCGGAGATCCGCTTATGTTCCGGGTCTTCAAGAGATGCCCAATCGAGTTGTGGCTGGAATTCCCATTCCTCGAAATGGCCGAACTCCTGGCCCATAAACAATAATTTCTTGCCGGGATGTGCCATCCAAAACCCGAACAGCAAACGCAGTTGAAGGAAACGTTCTTTCCTTGTGCCCGGCAGCTTGTTGAGCAGAGATTTTCGCCCATCCGCTACGGTGTCGTGGGAAAAAATGACTTGGTAACGCTCTTCGTATTGATAGACCATCGAAAAGTTCATCTTGCCATGGGCTTTCGACCTCTCTGCCGGCGGCGTTTTCATATACTCAAGCGTGTCATGCATCCAGCCGAAATTCCATTTGTAGTCGTAGCCGACACCGCCGGATTCGACCGGATGCGTCACTTTCGGATAATGCCAGGCATCTTCTGCAATCAATAATTTCTCTGGATAGTGGAGTTTCAAACTAGCCGTCAGCTTTCTGAGGAAATCCGCCCCTTCTTCGTTATGCGGGCGCTCCTTGATATTCGGGATGAACAATAGATTGACGAGCGCATCCATTCGGTAGCCGTCGAACTTGAATTCCTCCAGCCAATAATGGGCGCTCGATAAGATAAAACTCACCACTTCGCCTTTATTGATATCAAAGTTCAAGGTGCCCCAATCCGGGTTCATGCGGCGCTCTTCGCGTGCTTCTTCGTAAAGCAGCTGGCCGTTGAAATTCGCCAATCCGTGCTGGTCGACGCAAAAATGGCCGGGGACCCAGTCCAAGAACAAACCAAGGCCGTGCTCTGTGCAGGATGTGACGAAATATTTCAAGTCTTCGGCTGTTCCGTAGCGGCCTGTCGGCGAAAAATAACCCGTTGTCTGGTAGCCCCAAGATTCATCGAGCGGATGCTCGGTAATCGGCAAGATCTGGATATGCGTAAAACCCATCTCGATGACATAGGGAATCAACTGATCTGCGATTTCACGGTACGTATAAAATTCCCCGCTTTCCTTGCGCCGCCACGTACCGATATGCACTTCGTAAATGGCCATCGCGCGTTCCAAATGTTTATCGTTGATGGTTTGCTTGCGCTTCAAGACTTCCAGCGGCCAAGCGTATTCCTCCGGACCCGAGACAATCGATTTGGTGAACGGCCGTTTCTCGCTTTGTCGTGCATACGGGTCCGATTTCCACAGCACTTCGCCTCTTGGCGTCCGAAGTGCATATTCATAAAGTTGGCCTTCCAGATTTTCCGGAATGCTCACTCCCCATATGCTTGGGTCATGCGGATGCTGTCTTAACGGATAAGTGGAAGTGTCTTCCGTCTCTGGGTTCACACAGACTACATCGATGCCTTTAATGTCAGGAGCCCAAACCGAAAAGGTCGTTTCTTCTCCGACTGCATGTGCGCCGAAATACAAATAGCCATCCACCATCTGCCCTTCATGAAAAGCTTGCAGCCGTTCTTTTGTCCATGTATTCAACAAAAATTCCATGCAGCGCCTCCTTTTGGCCAAAACCAAGTTTAGTGTCTATTCTACATTTGAAATGTAAAGTCCTTGTTAAGATGCCGGTCGCTGCCAAGAAATTCCACAATCCGTCGGAATGTCGCAATGTCTTCATATTTTTCGTTGTCTAACGGCTTGTCGTCAGGCGCGGATTGGAATAGGCTAAAGAAAGACCAGCTTCAACATAGAAAGGACGCGAAATTTTTGCGAGCCCAAACTTATTTACTGAGCTTCTTGCTGATTGGCATCTTGTTTTTGGCTGCTTGCGGCCAAGGCATCGACGACCCATTGAATTGGGAAACAGAAGAATTTACTTTCACTGATCATAATAATGAAGATTTCGGATCCAGCGACCTCGAAGGAAAAGTCTGGCTGGCTGATTTTGTCTTCACCAATTGCACAACTGTCTGCTTGCCGATGATGGCAAATATGAGAGGCATCCAGGAAGAACTTCAGGCGCAAGGGCTGGATGTGGAGATCGTTTCATTCAGCGTGGACCCGACCGTCGACACGCCGGAAACCTTGAAATCGTACGCGCAAAGCTATGACGTCGATTTGACCAGCTGGCATCTCCTGACGGGCTACTCACAAGAAGAGATCGCCGACTTTGCACTTGAGAACTTCAAGGCGATTGCCCAGAAGCCGCAAGATGACGATCAAGTCATCCATGGCACTTCGTTTTATTTGATCGACCACGAAGGCGTCATCATGAAAGATTATGACGGCCTGAACCCGCCAGTTGAAGACATCGTCCGCGATGCGGAGATCCTCGTCGAGGAGGCGGAAGGATGAAACGCAAACCACTAGTTATAATGGCCGTAGTCGTGCTCGTTGCTGCTGCGGCTGCCTGGTTTTTCATGCCCCAGGAAAACGAACCTTCCACACAAAGCCGCATTGTGCTTGAACATACGCATCGCACGTTTATCGCACCGTCCTGCTTCGAACAATCCGACCCGACGAATTTTCTGGAAGAATCGACGCTTGGCCATGCACAGGAATTAAATTACCCGCCGCATTCCGAATGTACGGAAAAAGCGTTCGAAAGCAATCAAGACAGCCCGGCAGTCCGGCTATTGAAAGAACTTGGGCTGATGGAAAAAACGCAAACTGATTGGTAATTGGCAGGGCTCCCAGCTCTGTCTTTTGTTATTTCAGCAAGCGTACGCAGACAGGAGTGATCGTGTCGACACTATCGGCTGTCTCGCCTGGCATCCCGTCTTCCCCTAGTTTCTTGACGGTGATCGTTCCCGACTTTTCATGCGCGATGACGATCCACGGGGTGCCCGGTACCAACGTGAAATGCCGCGGCCCCGCTCCGCCGGCATCCGCATGGCCAACCGATTCCAATAAGCCTTCCATGATACGGAATACCGCGATGCTGTCATGGCCTCGATTTGAAACATAGGCAAAACGCCCGTCTCCCGATACGGCGATTTCAGCGGAAGTATTAGTGCCAGAGAAATGTTCCGGCAACGCTGAAATGTTCTGTACCTCTTTCAATCCCTTATCTTCTAGCGCATAAACGGAAACGGTCGAATCGAGTTCGTTCACCCCGTAAGCGAAATCTTCGGATGGATGAAACGCCAGATGCCTTGGCCCTGCTCCCGGTGCCGTCTTGGTCACAGCTTCCTGCTCAAGCGTTCCTGAATGAAGGTCAAGACGGTAGCGAACAATTGCGTCCATTCCGAGATCGGAGACGAAAAAGCGATTCGTTCCCGGCAATTGAAAAGCCGAATGCGGATGGGCGGCATCTTGCCGATCCGGATCCACACCGCTTCCTTTGTGGCGCTTGGAATCGGTCATTTTGCCGATCGATCCGTCTGCAGAAAGCGGATGGACCGTAACATGCGCCCCGGAATACGTAACAGAAACCGCCCACTGTCCGTCTTCATCGATCGCAATATGGGCAGGGTGGTCGCCACCTGCTTTTTGCCGGTTCAATTCTTGAATCAAGCCTTTTTGGGGGTTTAGCCAATAGGCGACCACTTCCCCGTCGCCTGTTTCACTGACAGCGACAAAGCTGGTGCCGTTTGGATGGACCGCCAGGAATGAAGGGCGCTCCACTCCCACCGCCTCTGCTTGTTTTGTCAATTTCCCTGTTGCAGATTCTAATTCCCAAAGCGTGATACCCGCCTGTTCAGCAGTCGCATAGGATCCGCTTAATATGTATGTGCTGCTCATCCTATCCCTCCTTTTTTTCTCTTTACCCTTTATCTCCTGCCAATGATCCATCAAGCTGCAGTGTGACGTTCTTTATATTTTCATTTTCCTCTTTCAATTCGCCGATGCAGTGCGGTAAAGTGGTGAAGTGAAAACTTATAATATCCAAAACAGAAAGAGAGTGGTTGCGTTGAATTTCCCTTTGTCCGTCCGTGAGAAAAGCATCGTCTGCACAGGTTTTATGGGAGCTGGAAAAACGACAGTCGGCAAACTATTGGCACGCCGGTTGTACCGGGATTTTATTGATATTGATGAAGAAATCGAAAAGGCATTCGGCTTGCCGATCCCGGAAATCTTTAAAACCTACGGAGAAAAAGTGTTTCGCGACAAAGAGCGGGAATTGATCCAGGCTTTCGGCAGCCAACCTTTGCTCGTGATCTCTGTCGGGGGAGGCGCTTTTCTCCAGGAAGAAAATCGCAATCATTGCCTGGCCAATTGCACAGTCCTGTATTTCGATATTTCTTGGGATTCCTGGAAAGAACGCATTCATGTACTGACAGAAACGCGGCCGCTCCTGAAAGATAAGACCTTACAAGAAATGGAGCAGCTTTTCCACGAGCGTCAATCGATTTATGCAGCCAACCACTCAAAGTTTCAAGTCGATGATTTTGAAGCCATGGAAGCCGCAGAGTATTTGGCTGATTCGTTGAAATTGTCCTGGGACATCCATGCTCCACAGCCTTGACAGATATGCAAAAACCCGCCATTCAGCATTTGAATGGCGGGTTTCCTATTTATCCATATTGCGCTTTCGCAAGGTCGAATAAGCCCACTTTTTTCAAATAGCTTTCCGGTGCCAAGAACGTTACGGTGACCACGCCTGGATGGCGGCCAATCTCGATCGAACCGGTCACCGTGGCACGGTTCATAATTTCGGGTACTGTGACGCCGAACAAATCCGCAGCGCGCTGCATGCCATTTTCCGTTGCATCGTTCAAGGTCGGCCCTGACCCGACAAATGAAACCGGCAATGAATCTTCCAGCTTTTCGACGTCGAAACGTTCAGCCAGTTTTTTGGCGGATGCTTTCTCAGCTTCGGTGAACGGCTTTGCGGTATAGGGCAAATCTTCGACGTTCGGAAACAGGATAGGCCCGGCATTTCCAAGCCCTTTCAACACGTGCACTTGCAAATGGCTGATGCCCGACACATCGGAAGTATGCCCGGCAATTTCACCATCGCCTTGCATGGCATGCATATCGCCCAAATAGACACCACCACCATTTACTTTAACCGGGCATACTAGCACTGCGCCGGCGCGCACGCGGCTGATGTCCATATGGCCGTCTGTCCGGTGCGTTTCGAGCTCTTCCTGTGTACTTGTATATTCATGCGGCGCTCCGACGAGAAACGACCCAAAATCACCCGCATTGTGCGAGTCGGGTGTCGGGCGGGACGGTGTCGTACCGAGTTGTCCGAGAAATGGGCGCATGCGTGCAATCGTGCCGACTAAATCATGCGGCGCAAATGTGACCACGGGGTTCTGCACCGAATGTTCAGGTGTTTTCATGTATGCTTTGCCATCTTGCGCAATGGTTTCTGCCGCTTGTTTTGATACCGTAATGCCGACATCTCCTTTATCGCTGAACGTCATCGTGTAGCCATGCGTAAATTCGAACGGGCTGACGTCTTCGCCACAGTTGGCGCAGCGGATCGCGCCGCTGCCAACGCCTTTGATGACCGTTTCGGGATACAATGTCCCGCAGCCGGGGCATTTTACTGCCACAAACGGATCGCCCAAAAAGCGGCCTTCAATCGGCTTGTCATTTCCAGAAGCCGTAGCGAGCGAAGTCACTTCCACCGACTTGATGCGGATAACGATCGCATCACCCGGCTCTGCTCCTTCGACGTAAACTGGCTGCGTCACTTCATGGCCGCCCCGGATGCACGGCGTGATCATCGGCCCCCAGCATCCCGGTGCGGTATGGGCAATAATATGCCCACCGTCTTTGACAGGGCCGAGCATTTCCTTGTCGGGATCAAGCACTCCATTGACATAACGGTTGACCAATAAGGTATCGACAGCATTCTCGGACATTGGACAGCCTCCCTTTTCTATATTTTCTAAATTATATGACAAAAGAACTCTGTTTTCAATGAAGACCCAAAAATGCCCGAAGAAGCGGTGGGCTCTTCGGGCATTTTTTTAACTCCAGAAATACAATAAAGTCTGAACGAATACTTGGATCATGACATAGAAAGCAATGGCAAACTTCAAATTAAAGCGCAAGCCATTGCGGATGCCGCTCAAGCCGTTGACGCTGCTTAAGATAATCACCGGCATGACGAACGGCGACAAGATGATGGAAATGACACTGCCTGAGGTCACCGCAAGCACGATCAGCTCCGGCGGGAACGGCAGCACCGCTGATTCCAAGACGCCCGTCACCAGAACGATGACCGGCAGCGGCCCAAGCCCGATAAAGCCCAGGAAGATGACGATAAACGGAATCAGGAACAGCAAATTCAAAAACGGCACATGGCCGGTCAAATAATTCATCGCACCGATAACGTAATCACCGACAGCTGATTGATTGAGTGCATAAATGAGCAAGCCGGCAGCGAGCAGGATGCTGAACTGCTGGGCTTGTCTCGAGACGCCTTCTTTGTAATAAATCGTCGCTTCCCGCGCATAATTCCCTGTCCGTCTTTTGAGCAGAAAGTACAGAAAAGTCCAGACGAGAATGACTAGCGGAATGACGACAAGAAAGTCAGCACCTGTCCATTCGTGAAGAACGAAGATCGTGCCGAATAGCGAGATGAATAGAAAGACAAATTCGGCGACATCTTTATTCCAGCTGCCTGCATTACGGGAATTCGCCACCGCTTTATCGATTTCGTTCGTCAGCACGGCCGAAAAATCTTTGCCGTAGCGTTTTTCATCCGCCGTCGCAAAGGCAACCGACAACATGGTCCCGGCAATGGCTGCACCGAGGCCGAGCAGCATCGACTTCCACAACACCGCATCCATCGCGCCTACCGCGAAGATGAAGCTCGGGATGCTAATGACCCACATGGTGGACAAGGCAAAGCCGCGTAAAATCGCCGTGCCTTTATAATTTTCCCACGCTTCGTCTTTATGGTCTTTCAAAAATGAATCGATGAACCTGTACATCATCGGCACGACCCCGAACAATAGGAAATGTGAGATGATTTGCGTCATGCCCATCAACCCTGCATAAAAAGTTTGGCTTTTGTTCAGCCACTTATTGCCGAAGCTCATGATTTCCTCTATGTAAGGCTCTTCCCTGAGTACCCAGCTGATCATCGGAACGATCAGCAATAAGGCGATCAAGCTTTCCATCTGGACCAGCGCTGACGCCAGATCCTGCCAGAAGTTCGGGCTCGTCGCCGCTAGTACGCCGATCGCTGTGACCATCAGAAATGTCTGCAGCTGCAGCTTGCGAAGCGGCAGTACGCCAAAAGCAAATAGCAAACTGAGAAATCCGGCAATCGGCAATAGCGCATCGGTCCATGAATTGGCACAAAAATAGTGAATGAAATGAAGAACGGCATAAATAAGCACAGATAAAGTGAATCCTTTTTTTGCTAATGTCCTCATCTGCAAGCCCTCCTCCCGTATATAGCAAATAGTTTTAAATACATACCGACCATTCTACACCTTTTGCGCTCCTACCGCGGCTGGAAAGGCTTTGTTTTTCTCCAAAAGAGACAATTTTCATTTTCTAGAAAAACTTTTTTGAATAATTTGTTTACTAAAACCCAATAAGTGGAAGGTACACAATAAGAGATATAATTATTTCAATAGTTGTTTTTATTTTCAGTCATTTCTATGATATGCTCTAGCCACACGGAGAACGATCCCTTGCAGAAGCTCAGCACCCGCTGGTTCTACTGGGTTAATTCACGCATAGATCCGCTATTATTCGGGAGCGGATTGCCATGGATACTTTATTTTACTGGAGGGCTAGTAATGGGAATCACAAGGAGTTTTTTTATCGCATTATCCAATAATCGGCTATTGAACAGCGGAGCTAAAAAATGGGGCTTTCAGCTGGGCGCTGCAAAAGTTGTTGCAGGCACCGATATTCCGAATATGATGGCGTCCGTTCGCGAATTGAACAAAGACGGAATTTCTGCCACGATTGACCGGCTCGGGGAATTCGTCACCAGCCGCGAAGAAGCGACACAAGCGAAAAATGAAATCATCCAGACGGCTGAAGCCATCACAGAAGCAGGCGTAGATGCCCATTTATCCGTCAAACTAACGCAGATCGGGCTCGATATCGATGACCAATTTTGCTTGGAAAACATTCGAGAAATTGCAGCCGAAGCACAACAGCGAGGGATTTATGTCAACCTGGATATGGAAAATTATGAGCACCTCCAACCGACTCTCGATATATTGCATACTTTAAAAGAAGAATTTGATGGCGTCGGAACCGTTATCCAAGCTTATCTTTTCCGTTCGGAACAAGATTTGGATGCACTTCAAAATGTCAGGCTGCGGCTTGTGAAAGGGGCCTATCAGGAAAGCGAACAAGTGGCCTATCAATCCGCCGAGGAAGTGGATGCCAATTTCCTTAAGCTCATTAAGCTGAGGCTCGACCAGCCAGTGTTCACGTCCATCGCTACTCATGACCATCATATTATCAATGCGGCGATTGAATACGCAAAAAAACGAGGCATTCCAACGGACCGTTTTGAGTTCCAAGTGCTCTACGGCTTCCGTACAGATTTGTTGAAGGAGCTGTCCGAGGAATACCAGGTGACTTCTTACGTCCCGTTCGGCAAGGACTGGTACGGCTACTTTATGAGGCGGCTTGCCGAGAGGCCGCAGAACATTCAATTGGTGTTAAAAGGCGCCCTCTCCAAATCTTGATGAAACGAAAAAGCAGCCCGGATCAAACCCGGGCTGCTTTTTTATATACTATTCAAGCGGGCGCGCATACACTGGCGGCAGTTCTGCCAATAGGCGTTTTCGGTATTGCTCGTATTGCTTCGGCAATTTCAATTCTTCTCCGAGCGCGTCCGGACTTTCGTCAATCGTGAAGCCTGGGGGGTCGGTCGCGATTTCAAATAGCAGATCGCCATATTCCCGGAAATAAATCGACCGGAAATAATTGCGGTCCTGGACAGGCGTGACGCCGAGACCGTAAGCTTCAATCCGATTTTTCCATTCCAGTTGATCAACGTCATCATCCGCTCGGAAAGCGATGTGATGGACAGTGCCGACACCCATTTGACCGGTACCGACACGGGTCTGTTTGATGTCTAATATGTTCCCAAGCTCGCCATCCGAGACAAAACGGACATAATCGCCTTGCTCTTCTTTGCGGACGAAGCCGATCACTTCTTCCAATAATTCGGCAGTTTTGGCCGCATTGGCCGTGTACAATACAGCTCCGGCAAAACCTTTAATGGCATTGTCTTGGGTAACACCGCCTCCGGTCCATCCGCTCGCCTCGCCTGCCCCGCGTTCGACCAGCTCTAGCTGAAGCCCATGGGGATCTTCAAACTTCAAATAGTGTTCGCCGAAACGATGATGCTCTTCAAACGAAACATTATAGCTTTCGAGCCGGCTGCGCCAAAACGCAAAAGCGCCTTCAGGGACAGCGAAAGCTGTAACGCCGACTTGGCCGTCTCCCACTTTTCCTTGGTAGGCTTTGCCCCAAGGAAAAAAGGTCATGATGGTGCCGGGTGCCCCTTGGTCGTTTCCGAAGTACAAATGGTACGTACCCGGGTCGTCAAAATTCACCGTTTTCTTGACGAGGCGCATACTGAGCACCCCTGCATAAAAATCGGTGTTTTCCTGTGCTTCCCCGACGATAGCTGTAATATGATGAATTCCTTTCGTTCTTTCACCCATGTATATTCACTCCCTCTTTTTCGACATGACCATCATATCATGACAAGCCTAATTGCATTCGACCTTCAATCTGTGCGCTCTTCTTTTGCTTCATGGCGCTGTTTGATCGTTAATTTCTTCGCTTTTTCCAATTCCTCTTTTTGTCTCTCCTTGCTTTTTTCAAGATCCTCTTTCTCGCGGCGTTCTTTTTCCCGCTGCTCTGCTGAGTCGTTTTCTTCATTTTCAATAATCTCTTTCTGGTTTTCCTTCATTTCCTCTACTTTTTCCATTTCCTCTTCATACTGCTCCTCGACTTCGGTTGTCGAAGGCAAGAACGGCTCGTCGTTGAAATCGGTACGCTTTCCGTAGCGCAGCATTTCATAGATGATCATGCCATTGTTCGGCATGCCGTTTGCCGTCTTCATCGGCAGTGCATCAAACAGCACAAAATAGAAACCGTAGAACACAAACCGGTTCCAGAACGTCTCGTATTGATCCAATACTCCATTGGCGACTAGCGCGTTGACAATAAATGCCACAATTACATTCGCTAAAATCGGGCCGGCGTATAGCATTATATATGCGAATTTGCTTTGCCTTTTCAAATCATCATAGGCAAACCAACTATATAAGTGATAATATTTTCTCACGTCAAACATGCCGATCTTGAAGACTCGGGGACCTGAACCGATTGTTAAACGCGGATTCTTTGCGCCAAGCAAGGCGCTGACGATTAAATAGCCCGCTTCTCGGATAAAGACAACGACCGGCAAAATGATAAATGCAGATATAACCAGTGCTATCAAATCGCTCAATCCGAACATGAAAACCCCTCCTTCAATTCTTAAAAATGACCCATCGGCCTCTCCTCTAAATACCCGATTTGGCCGGTGTCGAACCCCCAATACCTTACAGTTCCATTTCAATTTCATGACAGTTAATCTTTTGAGGAGCTGTACAGCACGTGATAGGATGACAGTAAGCTTAATTGAAATTTCGGTGTATTTGCCGTGCAGAGGATGGAACTCATGAAACGCAAACTACCCATTTCTAAAAAAATACTCGCACTTCTCGCAGCGGTGTTTTTAGCCTCTGCCGGATTTGTGCTGGCCAGCCATTTGACGGAAGAGAAAACAGCCGCGCCGATAATCGGATCAGCGATTTACAGCCCGCCGCCGAATTTCGCGGAAGTTGCTTCCCATGTCGAGGTCGTCAAAGACATCCGCTACCATGCGTCCGATAATGCCTTTATGGACCTCTACTATCCAGCAGATGCTACCGGCCCCTTGCCGGTTATCTTATGGATCCACGGCGGCGGCTTTATCGGCGGCTCCAAAGACAGCCGCCAGGATTATGGGATGACGCTGGCGAATGCCGGCTTCCTGGTCGCCAATATCGACTATGCACTGGCGCCTGGCCAATTGTATCCGGGACCTGTCATTCAGGCGAATGAGGCCTTGAAGTTTTTGAGCGGATCTGCCGCGCAATATGGTGGTGATATGGAGAGGATTTTTGTCGGCGGTGATTCTGCGGGCGCGCAGATTTCCAGCCAAGTGGCCGCCCTGCAGACCAACCCGGATCTCGCTGAAACTATGGGCTTATCGCCAGCTGTTTCCTCGGAACAATTGCGCGGCGCAATATTGTTTTGCGGATTATACGATATGGCCACTGTGCGCGAATCCGGCTTCCCGAATATTGATTTCTTCTTGAACGCCTATACGGGCGCTGAAAGTTTTGAGACCTTCGGCAATATCCACGAAATGTCGACCATCCAGCATGTAACGCCTGCTTATCCGGACGTCTTTATTTCAGCCGGCGACGGCGATCCTCTTGAGCCACAATCAGTCGCACTCGCCGATAACCTGCGCCTCAAAGGGGTCGATGTCACCGATGTCTTCTTCCGCGGCACCGACAAGAACTTAAAGCATGAATATCAATACGCCTTGGACACGAACGACGGCCAAGAAACCCTCCAGAAAACATTGGATTTCCTGATCGAAAAAAGCCAAGTGCAAAAATAAAAGCTGTCCTCTCGCGTTATGCGAAGGGACAGCTTTTTTTCTATTCATCCATGCGGAGTGACCGCTTGATTGGATTGTACCGCTTGTGCCTCGCGCTTTCGTTTACGGGACGGCAGCATATGAAAGACGATGTTCAAACCGATCGCCGTCAAGCTTCCGGCAACGATGCCGTTGCTCGTCAAGATTTGGACGCCCGACGGAAGCAGCGCGAACAATTCCGGAACGACCGTCACGCCGAGCCCGATGCCAACAGAACATGCGACGATCATGGAGTTTTCCTGTGATTCCGAGATGACGCCGCTTAACATTTTAATGCCTTGTGCGATGACCATGCCGAACATCGCGATCATCGCTCCGCCAAGCACCGGCGTCGGGATGATCGTCGTCATGGCACCGATTTTCGGAACGAATCCGAGTACGATTAACATGATCGCCGCGATGAAGATGATCTTGCGCGACTTGACGCCGGACATTTGGATCAGCCCAACGTTTTGCGAGTAGGCCGTGTACGGGAAGGCATTGAAGATCCCGCCAAGAAAAATTGCCAAGCCTTCAGAACGGTAGCCTTTCGCCAAATCTTTTTCGTTGATTTCCTTTTTCGTGATATCGCTGAGCGCGAAATAAACCCCAGTCGATTCGACGAGCGACACAAGCGCCACCAAAATCATGGTGAGGATCGCGGACCATTCGAATGTCGGCATCCCGAAGTAAAAAGGCTGCACCATATGGAAATACGATGCTTCTGCGATTGGCGTGAAATCGACTTTGCCCATAAATCCGGCAACAACCGTTCCGGCAATCAAACCTAGAAGAATCGACACGGCACGCATAAATCCACGAGAGAATTTGTAAAGGAAAATGATAAAGCCCAGCGTCCCGAAAGCTAGGGCGATATTGGACAACGAACCGAAATCCGCAGCGCCTTGCCCGCCCCCCATATTATTAATGGCGACCGGAATGAGCGTGATGCCGATGATGGTCACGACAGAGCCTGTGACGACCGGCGGGAAAAAGCGCACAAGGCTGCCAAAAAAGCCGGAAACGACAATGACGAAGAGACCCGATACGAGAATCGATCCATAAATCGCGGAAATGCCATATTGGCCGCCGATAGCAATCATCGGACCGACCGCCGTAAAGGTACATCCTAATACGACCGGCAAGCCGATGCCGAAATAGCGGGAATTGAATACTTGCAGCAATGTCGCAACACCGCACAATAAAATATCGATTGATACGAGATAGGTCAATTGTTCAGACGTCAATCCAAGCGCTGCCCCGACGATCAAAGGAACGAGAATCGCCCCAGCATACATCGCCAAGACGTGTTGAAGTCCGAGTGCTGCTTCCCCGAAAGCTTTTTTCATCAGTTCGGCACCTCCCCGTAAAACTCCACGTGGCCAGGTTCCATCCATTTGATATTTGCCAAGGTCTCGACACGGATCCCTTTATCGCGCAGCAATTTTCCGCCTGGCTGGAATCCTTTTTCAATGACGATGCCAATGCCTGCACATGTTGCACCAGCTTGTTCGACGATATCGAGCAAGCCGAGTGCTGCTTGGCCATTCGCCAGGAAATCATCGATGATCATCACGACGTCGTCTTTCCCGAGAAAATCACGGGACACGGAGATATCGTTTGTTTCATTTTTCGTAAAGGAATGGACAGGCGCTGAATACAAGCCATCCGTCAAGGTCAGCGATTTGCGCTTTCTGGCGAAGACGACCGGCACGCCTAGCAATAGCCCAGTCATGACTGCAGGCGCGATGCCTGACGATTCAATTGTCAAAATCTTTGTGACTCCCGCTGCTTTAAAATGGGAAGCAAACTCTTCCCCGATCGCTTGCATTAAGGCCGGGTCGATCTGGTGGTTCAAAAATGAATCAACTTTCAATACGGCTTCGGACAAAACCCGTCCATCCGCTAGAATTTTTTCTTCCAACTGCTTCATGTTTTCCGCTCCTTTTCCCGCATCCTCCGCAAAAAAGCCCGGAGGACGCGCATCCATTCATAACCATGAGTGGAGCAAGGTCCTCCGGGCTTTCCCGAAAGGAAACGCAAAAGGAAGCCGCCTGTCGAAATAGGCGGTTTCTTTTCGTTCCATTGCTTCTCATAGTCAGTCCGTTTACGGCGGACCGGTAGAAACTTGCGGGCCATATTCCCGCTATTATATGAGTGAATATTCTTTTGAATGGACCTATTATAGCATGTCCAAACGGCCTTTCAAGAGTCGTTTTAATTAAAAAACTATTCAGAATCCCTCGTTGCTTTCGTTCGCCTCACGCAGATGCTTGTTCAGTTCAGCGCGGATCCGGTCCGGAATTGGCTCACTGTGCTGCTGTGCCAAGTTGAAGTTTACGTAGACGGCCCGGTTTTTTGCGCATAGGCGCCCTTCCTGGTACAGCTCTTCGTACAATTCGAGGCTGCTGTTGCCGATGCGTTCGACCCAGGTATGGACTTCGGCGTCTTTTCCGAAATACACTTGCCCGGTGAATTCGAGTGTTGTTTTGACGATGACCATCTTCCAGTTGGCGAAATCGTGGTCTGGCGTGAACAATTCAAAGAGCGGGTTGCGGCCGGCTTCGAACCACACCGGCAAAGTTGTGTTATTGATATGCCCAACCGCATCCGTTTCGGATACGCGCGGCGTAATCGTCGTTTTGTACATGCTGCCACTCCTTAAGTTGTACGGAATTAGAAAAAGGCGCCTCCAGAAGAGACGCCTTTTACTTACTTGCGTTTTTTGGTTGCGCGGCCGAGAACAAATGCTCCAGCTAACGCTCCGATGGCGATATTGTTCTTTTTCGTGAACACTTGTTTGAATACAAGGTTCAAGTTTTGCGGGCGCTCTGCTAGACGGCGCATGAAATACGCGTACCAGTCATCGCCGAATGGCACGTATGTGCAGAAATTATAGCCTTTATTCGCAAGCTCGCGCTGCAATTCTTTGCGGAATCCGTAAAGCATCTGGAATTCAAATTTATCGTATGAAATATCATGTTCCTTGATGAACGCTTCAACATGACTGATGATGTTATGGTCATGTGTCGCGATTGACGTGAATTTGCCATTCAGCAAATGGTACTCGATCAGCTTGATGAAGTTTTCATCGATTTCTTCGCGTGTTTGGTATGCGACGTCCGCCGGCTCTTTATAAGCGCCTTTGACGATGCGCAAACGCAAGTCTTTGTGTTCCTGCAAATCGTCCATGGCACGGAAGAAATACGCCTGGATAACCGTTCCGATATTATCATAGTCTTTCGAAAGCGCATTCAAAAGATCGTATGAAGGTTGGACATGTCCGAAATCTTCCATGTCGATGTTGATGTGCATTTGATATTTATGGGCGAGTTCGACAATTTCTTTCAAGTTTTCCAGGCAAAAATCATAATCGATATCCAAGCCGAGCTGTGTCGGTTTCAAGGAAATATGGGCATCTACCTTATTCTTATGGATCGCTTCGATCATATCCATGATGTTCTTTTTCGCTTCGAGTGCTGCTTCCTTTTCGAACACGAATTCACCCAGATTGTCGACCGTCGCGCTGATTCCCTGCGCATTCAAACTGCGGATACTTTTAATGGTCTCTTCGATATTGGTCCCTGCCACTACGGTTTGGGCTCCCAATTTCAAGCCGTACTTTTTGGCCGCAGCCGTAAGGAGACGGTTTTGAGACAAGCCGATAAACACATCTTTTAACATTGATTTCCCTCCTGATACCATTTCAACTGCGTTGATTTCAACAGTCCCAAAAAGGCCATGCCTCGAACGTTGTCAACTTCCTTCATTGTAGTCGTTTTCTTGCCACTATGCATCATAATTTTTTAACAGTTTGCAGTGTTTGAAATACTTTTTTAAAACCAGGTCAAAAAATGGACAAAAGTGCCGAAACCGCTGGGGATTCCGACACTTTGGGCGATCATTTATTCAATTGCCAGAATGAATAATTCAACCCAAGCGCAAACGTCACCCAGGCGATATAAGGTACCATCAAACCTCCGGCCAGCTGATCGACTTGATAGAATTCATACGCCGCCCAGATGATTGCACCGAGAAGCGCCGCCATTTCGACGAGCGCCGTCCCCCGCAACCCCCATTTAAAGAACAAAAACGACCACAGGAAATTCAAGCCGAGCTGAAGTTCATACGGGGCCAGTACCCGCCGCTCCCGCCCAAGCGGTTTGGCGGTTTCTTGCGCACGGTATTTGGCGACGCCCATCATTTTGTATAACGCTGTCCAGACGACCGGGAAAACCCAACCCGGCGGCGCAAACGAAGGATTTTCCAATCGCCTGTATTGCTCGCGGGTGCCCCTATTGGCAATCGCTCCGACAATCGACCCGCCGACGACCGGAACGAGTATGCTTGTGGCCAAGTTCCTTACTTGTATGCGCCCATTGACTGATGCGACTTCCATGATATTCTCCTCCTCCTTCTTCTAATAGCCTCGCCCTTCTCGCCGTTTGTCGACTTTGTACGTGAACTCCAATTCAACCGTGGTCTCGGGCTGGATCCGGACGACAAATTCTACTTTCGAACTGCTTTTCCGTTCATAATCGTGGCTGGACGATTCCATTTCCCAGATGGGCTCAAAAATCACATGTTCGACCAGTAAACGGATGCTTTCCGTCTTTTCATTTTCAAGTTTGTACACATAAGTGATGTATTCATGGACGCCATGCTTTTCACGCAATTTTTCATGGCTGTCGCTTGTGATGTCCATCGCTTTTCCGATATGGACGCGCAGGTTTTTCCCAGGCGCTGTGTGTTCGATTCGATCTTCGCCGGTGAAAAACACTTCACCTGAATCCCCGGATTCGTATACTTTCACTACACCTTCCGGCAGCGGCATTCCGATCCCATTTTCGCTTGAGTTGGGAAATTCGAGTTGGATATCGGCATGTGTATCGCCTGACCTCACTTGATAAGCCCGTTTGAATTCCGAGCCGTGTGCCGAGAATAGCGATAATTGCTTGAGCTGTTCGTTCATGACGGTGACCGGCCGGTTGATCCGGTAGACAAGACGGTCCGGCAAAGCTTCCGCTGCAATCAAGGACTCTTGCATGCGCGAATACAAAATCGGCGAATCGCCATTATTCATTTCCTCTTCCCGTTGGACATCCCCCGCCACCAAAGCAAGCTCTGCCTTTTCGTAATGTGCGCCGTTATGATTCAGGATTTTCACCCAGCCGTCAAATTGAAACCCGTTGTCTTTGATTTCCAATGTGTAATGGGCATGCCATTCCAAGCTTTTCGTCAAATACGATACATTGATTTCCTGGTCCACCACAGCCGGCGCTATTTTCCAAACGAGCGCTGGCTTCAGCAATAAGCCCCCAGGCAATGCCGGAAGAATCAGTTCCCCGGTCGGATCGATGACGATTTCTTTCGTATCGGCACGTTCGCCGATGATGCACTCTGACACGCTAAGCAGGCGCATTTCCAGTTCTTCCCCGGTTTCGTTGTTGCGCACATGGACATGGCGATTGATGTAACGTTCCAATAACTTCCCTTTGCTGACCAAGTCATAATCATAATTTTGCTCCAGGACGTCGAGCCCTTTTACAATGATTGAATCCGTCTCCACCCGTTCAGCAACGTCCAAAAATTGCACTTCTTCCACCGGTCCGTCCGATTTCAAATAACGTTTCTCCCGCACAAGTGCAAATCCCCCGTTATATGCTGCCACCGATAAATGTTTCTGCTGGCTTCGTGTAGACTGCAGTTTCATGGCAACCGCTCCTTTTTGAATCGATTATTCATTCAGGCTATTCATTTCTTTCACCTTAGCACATCCGGCATGGAATCGACTATTAATAATTGAATATTCAGTCACAATAAATAAAGAAAAACCCACTCCGGAAATCATCTTCCGAAGTGGGTTTTCAAATAAGCGATTGCTTCAATGCGCGCCTGATTCGTCAGCGGCGACTTGTTTTCATGGATCAATTCGCCGTAAAGCAATTCGCCCAGAAAACGGACCTCGCCTTCAACTGTCGTCCCAGCTTCTGCATCCACCACTTTCAATTGAATATACAGAGAGTGGCCTTGTTCGACATAATCCCTAATTTGGACGCTGACAGGCATCAGAACAAACCGAGCGCTTGCCCGTCTTCCGCCACATCCATATTGAGCGCAGCAGGCGATTTTGGCAGGCCTGGCATGGTCATAATATCTCCTGTCAAACAGACGATGAAGCCTGCGCCGAGTTTCGGTATCAATTCGCGGATCGTCACGGTAAAGCCTTCCGGGCGCCCGAGTAGTTTCGGCTGGTCGGATAAGGAATACTGAGTCTTTGCCATACAGATCGGCAACGCGTCCCAGCCATATTTTTTCAGTTCAGCCAATTGCTTCTGCGCTTTATCCGTCAACTGGACATCCGCACCGCCGTAAACTTTCTGAACGATTGTCCGCAGCTTTTCTTCGACGGCATCTTCTTCTGCATACAAATAGGTGAAATCAGCTCCGTTGTCGAGTTGGCGTTTGACGAGTTGTGCAAGCTCCATACCGCCGGCACCGCCGTTCGCCCATACTTCCGTCAGCGCAATCGCGACCGCTTCCGCTTGTGCCCAGTCCATCACTTCAGCAAGTTCCGCATCGCTATCGCCCGTGAAGCGATTGAGTGCAACGACCGGTTCAATGCCGAACTGACGGATTGTCTCCACATGCTTTGCTAAATTGACGATGCCGCGCCGTACCGCATCCGCGTCTTCTGCACTGAGCTCTTTCTTATCGACACCTCCGTGCATTTTCAATGCGCGGACTGTGGCAACGATGACGACAGCATCCGGATGGAATCCGCCTTTGCGCGACTTGATGTGCATGAATTTCTCAGCGCCAAGGTCAGCACCGAATCCTGCTTCTGTGACCACGACATCCGCCAGGCTTCTTGCCGTATTCGTCGCCATCAAAGAGTTGCAGCCGTGGGCGATGTTCGCAAATGGGCCGCCGTGAATGATCGCCGGTGTGCCTTCGATCGTCTGCACCAAATTCGGCTTGAATGCTTCTTTCAATAGAAGCGCAAGCGCGCCTTGTGCTTCCAAATCACGGACCGTTACCGGCTCGCGGTCATATGTATAACCGATGACCATGCGGGCCAAGCGTTCTTTCAAATCTTCGCGAGACGTGGCGAGGCACAGCACCGCCATAATTTCAGATGCTACTGTGATATCGAAGCCATCTTCACGCGGTACGCCTTGCGCAGGACCTCCAAGGCCGATCATCACGTGGCGCAGCGCCCGGTCGTTCATATCCAGCGCACGCTTCCATGTAATGCGGCGCGGATCAATGCGAAGTACATTTCCCTGGTGCAAATGGTTATCGATCAATGCAGCGAGCGCATTATTTGCCGAAGTGATGGCATGAATATCGCCCGTAAAATGAAGGTTGATGTCTTCCATCGGCAACACTTGCGCAAAGCCGCCGCCTGTCGCGCCGCCTTTCACGCCCATGACCGGTCCGAGAGAAGGTTCTCGAAGCGCCACCATGACCGACTCGCCGCTTCTTTTCAAAGCATCCGCCAAGCCGACGGTCACCGTCGATTTGCCTTCGCCTGCCGGTGTCGGGCTGATCGCTGTTACAAGTACAACTTTCCCGTCAGCAGTTGTTTTCGGCAGTTTATCCACATCGATTTTCGCTTTATATTTCCCGTATAATTCCAAAGCGTCTCCCGCAATCCCAGCTTGCTGTGCAATTTCCTGGATCGGCCGGATCGCCGCTTCTTTTGCAATCGTCAAATCGGTCATCGCCATGCATAGTCCCAACTTTCAATTTTTCTTCCCATTATAAACGGGATGCCGGAAAACACAAGCCTGCCAATATCCCGAAAAATCCTCAGTCATATAAAAAAACGCACCCGTATTTGGGTGCGTTTGGTCAGAAGCGCATTTCTTCAATGAACAAAAGTTCCGGGAAATCCGTTTCAATATGGTCTTGCAACTCATACTCTTCCAGCAAATCATAAAAGCCTTCATCGTCCAATTTCAGAAAACGCGGGGAATCCGGTTCGTCGTACTGATGGAACTCCACAATGTATTTTTTTCGGCTATTGCGGGCAATGCTATAAACTTTGAAGCTTTCATATTCTACTGCCTCACCAATTTCTTGGCACGCGAGAATCGTCTCTGGGTCCATCTTTTCGAGATGCATATAAAGAAATGCCTCTGTGCGCGGCTGTTCTGCAGAAATCGCGGCCATCTTATCACTATGCCGATTGATGAACCGCTCCGACAACGCCTGATGGAACGTTAATGTTCCCCATTCCACTTGGCCTTTGTGCTTTTCGATAAATCGTTCCGTTAGCTTTTGCCCGCGCGTCACAGCGAGCCAGTCGACTTTATCGGCGTGGCGGCCAATCAAAGTCATCGGCAATTCCTGCTGGTTGCTAAGCGTCTGCCAATCGACGCGGTCCTGATGCTTTTCGATGAACATCGGTGACAAGCGCTTCGAGGATACGATCTTCCAGTATTCTTGCTCGTCAAAAGGCTGGCCATGCGCTTGCAAAGTTTTCAACTGCTTTGGGGATAATTGTTCTTCTGCCGGCTGCCATTTTTCAGCGACTGAAAACTCCTCCAGAAAGCGCTCCGATACTTGCTGATGGCGGAGGATTTCATTCCAGTAAAGAAAGCCGCTGTATTCGCGGATAAACTCTTCTGACAGTGGCTGATGCTTGGAGACCAGCTGCCAATGAATATTGCGCGCATGATCAGCGATAAACTTTTCCGATAACCGCTCTTCTTCGCTGATTTTCTTCCATGCGATCGAACGCTTGCTGTTTATTCCTTTTTCTTCCATCAACTGTTCAAGGGTGTCAACCATGAAAACCACTCTTTCCTAAAAAAGTATTATGTACCATACTACCACGCTTGCGCGCATAGTGAAAAAAGCCCGCCCACCGGATTTGACGGTGCGCGGGCTGTCTTTAGCATATGGCTTATTTTTGCTGGTTCTCTGTATCGTTCATCTGGTTCTGCTCGTCGAGGTTTCTGGCACTGTCTTTAAAAGCCTGTTGTTCTTCACGCAACTCTTGTTCGCGGCGCTCTTCTTCCAGTCTTTCTTTGTTCTTATCTCTTGCCATGTAGAATCCCTCCTTATGTCTTATCCCTCGTATTCCCGTTCTCCATAAGCTCAAACAGAAAATCTGCTTGCTGAAAAATGGCCTGGCGGAGCGTATACTGAAACTAAAATACGGAAGGATGATCATTATGGCACAGACCATTCGCTGGGCTTACGCCGAGCAATGTGGATTCCGCCTGGTCCTCGCTAAAAGCGACAAGGGCCTTTGCTATGTCGGTTCGCCGGGTGAAGGCGCTATTGAACTGCAGCAACATTGCGCCAAGCGATTTCCAAGCGCCGAGTTCGTCCAAGATCCGCAAGCGTTAACGGAATATCAATACGCAATCGAAGCTTGGCTCACAGGTTCTTCCGAATCATCTTCACTGCCTCTTGATGTCGCAGGCACTGAATTTCAACGTTCCATTTGGCAAGCCTTACAGGAAATTCCCCGCGGCCAAACTGTTTCTTATTCCGAGCTGGCTGAACGTATCGGCAAGCCGCAAGCCATTCGCGCAGCCGGTTCTGCAGTGGGTGCAAATCCTTTGCTCGTCTTCATCCCGTGCCACCGGGTGATTCGAAAAAACGGCGATGTATCAGGCTTTCGAGGCGGCATGGCACTCAAACATCATCTGTTGAAGACGGAACAAACTTAATCGTTCAAAAGCCGCGATCCCAGTGAACGGGTCACGGCTTTTAGCTTTGTGTAGGCGTAATGCCATAGAGGATGAAATCGGTATAAAGTTCAGCCAGCTCTTCAGTGGCCAGCTCGCCGCCCGGCTGAAACCATTGATAACTCCAATTGGTCACGCCGAGCACGGCGAAAGCGATCATCTTCGGATTCAACTCTTTACGGAACTCTCCGCTTTCGATTCCTGAAAGCAGGACCGATTCGATCTGTTCGCGGAATTCCGCTCGTTTTGCACGAATGGTCCTGGCATTTTCTTCTTTTAAATGACGGAGTTCGCGGAAATAGACATTGGCAATGGGCCCTTGTTTTTCCATGTCGCCGATTAATAAGCGGACAATCGCTGCCAACTTGTCTTTCGCCGGCGCCGCTTCCTGCAGAATCGATCCTTGCCTCGCCAGCAATTCATCGATGTATTGCTGGTGAATATCCATTAGCAATGCATCTTTGCTTTTGTAATGATAGTAGAAAGAGCCTTTTGTCACACCGAGCGCATCTACAATATCCTGTATCGAAGTGGCGCTATAGCCTTTATCGACAAATAGCGCAATGCTCTGTTGCATAATTTCTCTTTTCAACACCTGTCACTGCCTTTCCAGATCCCGCATTTCTTATTTCTTCATTATATCACGGCCGCCCTATTGACTTAATGCCTGAAGCGGCTAAAAAGGCCGGATCCTCAGCGCGAGGTCCGGCCTTTTTCCATCATTCAGTTGGTTTTTGGACAATCGCCACTGTACAGCGCGACACGCAGATGAGCCGCTCTTCTTCGTCCACGATTTTAATATCCCAAATCATCGTCGTGCGCCCTCTATGAAGCGGTGTGCCAATGGCTGTCACGACGCCGTCCTTTTTTCCGCGAATATGGTTGGCGTTGATTTCCAGCCCGACCGCAATTTCTTTTTGCTGATCAATTGCATGCCAAGTGCCAAAACTTGCCACCGTCTCCGCAAGAACCACCGATGCGCCGCCGTGCAATAAACCGAATGGCTGATGCGTCGCTGCATGTACAGGCATCGTCGCGACAATACGTTCAGCAGACTGTTCTGTCAGCTCGATGCCAAGCACCCCCATGATCGTTTCTTCCATTGGCTTCATTTTCACCATATTTGCCCCTCTTTTCTCATCGCCCACTCAAGACGATAGTTCTCGATATTGTTCGCGCAGCAGGAACTTCTGGATCTTCCCGCTGGCATTGCGCGGCAGCTCCTCGACAAAACGGTACGAACGCGGCCGCTTGTAGCGAGCGAGGTTTTCGTGATTGACACAGTATTCTTCCAAATCCTGTTCAGTCAGCGATGGATCTTTCGAGACGACAAAAGCCAATACCGATTCGCCCCATTTCTCATCCGGAACCCCAAGCACGGCCACGTCCTGTACTTTATCATGGCCATGAAGCGCATCTTCCACTTCGCGCGGATAGATATTCTCTCCGCCACTGATGATCATATCATCGACGCGGTCGGCGACGTATAAATAACCTTGTTCATCTAAATAACCCAAATCACTCGAATGATACCAGCCTTTATAAAGCGCTTTCTCCGTAGCGTCTGCGCGTTGGAAATACCCTTCCATCATGCTTGGCCCGCGCACGATGATTTCTCCGACTTCAAACGGTGCAAGCACATCTTCAGGTTCCGACGGGCCGTCTTCATTCGGCCGCACGACGCGGATTTCGTGATTATAGGCAGGCTGCCCCGCGGAGCCGGCTTTCGTCAGCTGGTCTGCTTCCGATAAAAAGGTGATGGCTGGGCCCATTTCCGTCTGCCCATAAGCCTGGATCAAATCGATGCCCAGCACCTCTTTGACGCGTTTTACGAGCACAGGTGCCATCGGGGCGGCACCGTAAAGACCGCGCGTCAAGCTTTTCACTTTCTGCTGGGCTCCGTCGATTTCAGCAATCATGCTCCACATCGTCGGCACAGCAAACATGACTGTCACTTGTTCTTTTTCAATTGTATCCAGCGCTAAAAACGGGTCGAATTGATGCATAATGATGCTCGATGCCCCCGCTTGGACACGCGGAATAATATTGCAATGAAGTTCTGCGCAATGAAACATCGGTGCTGCAACTAAACCGACATCGTTTTTGGTCGTCTTGAGCATTGCAATGCACATCATGCTCTGTTCAGCCATGCTCCGGTGGCGATGAATGACACCTTTTGGACGCCCTGTCGTTCCGCTCGTATACATGATGGCGTATGTATCCGATTCATGCATTTCCACACCCGGATCATCGGTTGAAGCCGCCGCCACTTGTTCATGATAATTTTTGGCAAATGACGGCGTCTTGTCATCGATCGTCCAGAACTGGACCGCCGGGAACTGCGGCGCAATGGTCTGTACAACGCCTTCCAGCACTTCTTCAAACAGCACCACTTCAGGTTTGGCATCTTCTATGATAAATGCCAGCTCTTCCGCTTTCAGGCGGAAGTTGATTGGGTTGAAGATAGCGCCGATTTTGGCGCAGGCAAATAATGCAGTCGCCAGCTCTTGATTATTGAAAAGATACGTTGAAACGCGGTCCCCTTTAGCGACGCCAGCAGAAGTCAGCGCATTCGCCAAGCGGTGCACATCATCACGCCACTGCGCGTATGTCCAGCGCTTATTTCTTCTCAAATCGACAAACGCTTCACGTTCTGGGTGCAGGGAAACCGTATGGTCAAATATACTTCCAAGTGTCGCATACATTATTTTTTCCTCCCTCTAACTGAATGAGTATTCACCAATAAACTACTTCCATAATGTCAGATTAGCAAAAATATTTCAACAACTGTTTTCAGGAATTACCTGTTATGATCCACATCTAATAGACTAGAAGAAATTTTTACCATTATTATTTTCATAGGCAAAATAAAACTATAAATTAAGCCTTTAGATTTTTGTAACACAAATGTAATATAAAACTTATTGCCTATATTCATGAAACTGAATACACTTAAAGAAAATTGCGTACGCAAGTTACGTTGCGGATACCAAAAGGGGAATGAGCATGAAGAAGCTGATCGGCATGGCAATCACGGCAGGAGTCCTGTCTCTAGCACTAGGGGCTGCAGATACAGAAGCGAGTTCGTATAAAATTAAACCCGGCGACACATTATGGAAAGTAGCTTCAAGCAACGATGTTTCTGTTGCCAATCTGAAATCATGGAATCGTTTGAGCACGGATGCCATCTATCCTAACCAAGTGCTGCGTTTGACGTCACCATCCACAGCAAGCACTCCGGCGCCATCTTCCCCGGCCGCACCAGCTGCCGTCAAAACCAGCACTTATACTGTTAAAGCCGGCGATACGCTTTATAAAGTTGCCAATGCACACGCTACATCGGTTGCAAAAATCCAGCAATTGAACAATTTGAGCACTTCCACAATCCACGTCGGGCAGAAGTTAAAAGTCAGCGGTACGGCATCAGCTGTCGTCGCATCGCCTTCACCAGCTCCGGCTGCGCCGCCAGCACAAGCCAATACAACTACATACCGTGTCGTCTCGGGCGACACGCTCAGTAAAATTTCCAGAAGCTATAAAGTTTCTGTAGCACAATTGATGAGCTGGAACAATTTGAGCACGAGCAATATCCGCGTTGGCCAAGTGCTGAAACTCCAGGGAGGCGCGACGCCTACGCCTTCACCTATCCAAGTTTCTAAACCGGCTGCTTCTTCGAAAGCTGGGCAAGTTCTCTCCATTGCACGCACACAATTGGGAGTGCCTTATGCATGGGGCGGCGCGACTTCAAGCGGCTTCGACTGCAGCGGCTATTTATACTATGTCTATAACCGCGCAGGCATCACGATCCCGCGCACGAATACGATCGGCTATTACGCAAGTTCATTTACGGTCAGCTCTCCGCAACCTGGAGATCTGGTGTTCTTCAAAAACACGTACCGTCCGGGAATTTCCCATGTCGGCATCTATGTCGGCAACAATAGCTTCATCCATGCCGGCGGAGACCGTGTCCAAATCACTAGCCTTAACGACAGCTATTGGGGCAAGCATTTCGACAGCTACAAGCGCCTCAACGCCATGAGATAATGCAGTATATAAAAAAGCTCCGGAATTTTTCCGGAGCTTTTTTTGCGTGTTGATGACAGTATTTTTATTTTTCACTCATCGCTTGTGTGATTTTCTGCGCCAAGTCTTTGCCGTTTTGGATGCAGGCACCGATGCCGACCCCGTAATAGGAAGAACCTGCTAGATAGACGCCCGGATAGGCGCCGGCCAGCCGCGCTTCAAGCGACATGACCGCTGTCTTGTGGCCCATATGATAATTTGGCATGAGTTCATTCCACGGCGTAATTTCAACGACAGCGGGCGGTTGTTCGATGCCCAAGCTCTTCTGGATATCTGCTTTGGCTTTAGCCGCAATCTGTTCATCAGAGCTGTTTTGCAGTTCAGCGAATACCGGATTTGTGCTTTTATAGAACAAACGCACCAATAGTTTCTGCTGCGCCGAGGTATGCGGCCATTTGCGGCTCGTCCAGGTACAGGCGTTGCACGCTAAATCGCTGCCTTCTGATACGATAAAGCCGGTGCCATCCGCCGGCAATTGTTCGTCCGGCAAGTCGTATCCCAGATACACGCTGATCAACGACGAATTGATCAATTGGCCAAATTCTTCATCAAGCGTGTCGTCTTTCACCAATGCTTGGGCTTGCTGATGCGGAATCGCCAGTACGATGAAATCCGCTTCGCTTGAAGTGCCATCCGAAAAGCCGAGCTTGTAACGCCCGTCGCATTTCTCCAATGAGTTCGTCCCAACGCCTTTTCGGACGAGCGCCGTTTCCAGCTGTTCTTTGAGGCGGTCGATCAAAGCTGCCATCCCTCCATTGAATGAGATGAATTTTTTATTTGCCGCACCTTGGAAAGTTTCTTTATGCGCTTCGAAGCCTTTGATGATGCTGCCGTAGTCATTTTTATAATCGATCAAATACGGCAAAGTGGACGCTAAGGTCAGTTCACGCAATGAACCCGAATAAACACCGGATAAAACAGGCGCAATCTGGCGGTCCACCAATTCTTTGCCGAGAAATGCTTCTAGGAATTCCCCGATCGAGCTGTCTTTCGTAAAGCGGTCGTTCGCGGTTTCAAAGTCTTCCATTGCCCGCTCTTTCCCCTGCTGTGAAACGAGCGTCGAGCTAAGCAGCGCTTCGCGGTCCATCGGGATGCCGAATACCGTATCTTTTGGGATGGCATGCAATTGATTGTCGGTATACAGATAAGAAATGCCGGTCCCGTTGTAGACCATCTGTTCTTCGAGCCCAAGTTCTTCAACAAGCGGCAATACGCTGGCATGTCTCGCGACGATGGAATCTGCCCCAACTTCCATCGTGAAGCCTTCTTTTTTCACCGTGCGGATCTTTCCGCCAAGTTCTTGCTCTTTTTCAACAAGCTCCAATTCCAACTCGAGCCCGTATTGCTTTTTCATTCGTTCTAAATAATGCATAGCGGAAAGGCCCGTAATCCCTCCACCGATGACCACAGCTTTCTTCATCCGAATCACTCCTCGCTAATATCATTCCCTATTCTTCATGATGGTAATAATTTGAATTAAGTTAATCAGCCTATTTATTCTATCTATATTTTATCAAGAAGCCACACCATTCCCAGCGATCAATATGTCATTTCCAACACGATTTTCACCATTCGTGGTAGGATTTAACTGAAAGCATTTAAAGGATAGGAGAGGTTCAATTTGATGAATCCGATTGATCAATTGATCATGGAAAGAAGATCGATCAAAAAGTTCAAACCAGACGCTATCGATGTCGAAGAAATCATCGACTTGCTGAATATCGCGAAATGGGCACCTAACCATAAAGTCAACGAACCTTGGCGCTTCCAGCTGTATGCCGGCGCCGGCAAAGAAAAATTCGTCCAAGCATTCCTCGATTCGATGAAAACACCGGACGGCGACATTCCGCAAAAAGCGCTCAATAAAGCCCAGTATTTCCGCGACATCCCGCTCCACCTGGTCGCCATTATGCCGGTCGACCCGCGCCAGCGACGCTTTGATGAAGATTACGGCGCACTTAGTTCCATGCTGCAAAACTTCCAATTGGCTGCTTGGCAGCGCGGCATCGGCATGATCTGGCGCTCGAACGACTGGATTTACAACCCTGTTTTCCGTGAAGCGATTGGCGTCGAACCAGGCGAGAAAATTGTCGCGACGATGATGATGGGCTACCCTGCCCACGTACCTGAAAAGCAAGCCCGCACCGATATCCGCGAAAAACTGGAAATCATCGATCAATAACAAAGAAAAAGAGCATCAAGGCTGATGCTCTTTTTTATTTCAACACAGATAACGCACCGACTGCGCCGGAATATTCGCCGTTATCCGGGAATAACGGCGTCGAGCCGCGCAGAATGGTGTAGCTGGTGACAACTTCTTTTAAAAGCGCGTTGTCACTGAAGGAAGACCCGATATAGACAATTGTCGAACTGCGGCATTGCCTTGCCGCATGAACACTGACAGTGCTGACCGTTTCGCCGACGAGGCCGATGACTGTTGCCAGCAGTTCTTCTTTCGACAACTCATGTGAAATGGAGAACAGGTCTTGCCCAAAGTTACTGGCAGTCAACTCACCTGAAATCGGCGGCTCTTTGCCCTCATAGATATGCTTCACTTTTAAATCGATGCGTTCACGCGATCCGCGTTTGGCGTGTTCAACGATCTCATCAAAGCTGGTGATGCCCGTCAACAAATGGCTGAGGCCGATTAACGTTCCGCCTCCGATTCCCGTGCCGCCGAGACGCTCTTGCGTGTTATCCTGCACGCAATGGATCGACGTCCCCGTCCCGACATTGGTGACCAAATACGCTTCTTCGCGAAGCCCCATGCGTTCAAGCAAGACCTGGACGCCCAGATGAGTCGCTTCGAATTCCACCATTTCCTGGACGGAGTTCTCCAGCAATGACGCCAGCACACCTGATTTGCCGCCAGTCACACATACTTCACTAGCCGAAAGCCCGTTGATCCACTCCGCTACCAACCCAATCTCAGCAATCGGATATTTCGCAAAATGAATCGGGCCCCCATCGGTGTAGGCCACTTTGATCAGTGTCCCGCCCGCATCTATTCCGACTTTCATCTATCTGCACCTTCTCTTCTGAAAAGCACTGTTATTGCCTTACATAGTTTTTAACATATGGGGAAATTCTAACATATTCGCGCAGTGAGCGGGAGGAGTTTGTCCCGTTCCACTTTGCGCTTTAAATTTTTTTCAGTTTTTAGGATTAACCACTTGAAAATATGGGAATATAATCTTCAGCAAACCGTTTAATAACTCGTGCTGAACTTTCTTTGCTTCTGTAAGGAAGGTTTTGTGGGAGGTGATTAAATGGGGAAGATCCAGGGAATACCGAAATTGCTCGAATATCTGGAGCAGCGAAGTTGCCCCATGACAGAAGAGCAGATTGAGCAGCTCCTGTCAGAACGAACAATTCCGCATGCCCGGCCTTATGGCGACATGATCCTGTTCGACGAAGACCATATTGAGTGGTGGATCGAAGAGCAGCGGAAAACGGATAAATTAGTGACGGATTAAATGCAAGAAAACCCCCAGACACATAGTCTGGGGGTTTTTGAATGGTTTTAGCTACCGGTCCAATCCATTAGCATAGGAATTGCTGAGGATCTTGAACAGCTGCTCGAATTTATTCAAGATGTCGAGCGCGAGCAGCCCGTTGCCTTCTGCGGTCTTCGGATAACCGAGTGGAATCGTGCGCCGGACAAGTTGCGCATACAATTCCGCCTCCGTCAGCTCCCGGTCGAAGTCACGCTCGGAAATATTGCGGATCAATGCCAAGGCACCCGATACATGCGGCGTCGCCATTGAAGTGCCGGATAAGCTAGCATATTTCCCTTCCAAATAAGTCGAATAGATATTGATGCCGGGTGCCACAAGATCGATTTCGTTATTGGTGTTGCTGAACGGGGCGATGCGCCGGTCGAAATCGACAGCGCCGACTTGAATGACTTCACCGTACGCGCCAGGGTAGGCAAATTCATCGGTATCGTGCGCGTCGTCTCCTTCATTGCCAGCTGCACAGATGACCGGGATCCCGGCATCCACCGCCCGTTTCACGGCTTCGTACAATTCAGGATGATCTTCAGGTCCGCCAAGCGACATCGAAATGACCGTCGTCTTTTGCCCTTCTGGACCGCGCCAATCGATGGCGTAATGAATACCTGCAATAATGCCTTCGTAACTTCCGCTGCCTTGTTTATCAAGCACTTTGACCACAAGCAAATCAGCGAGCGGCGCTACACCGACTACGCCTTCCTCATCTCTTAACGAAGCGGCGATTGTCCCGGCGACATGGGTGCCGTGCCCGTTATAATCTTCGAATCGTTCTGGGTCCCCTCCGTCATCATGCGTAAAGTTGCGGCCGCCCACAATCCGCGCCTCGAGATCCGGATGGTCGGTCTGGCAGCCTGTATCCAATACGGCTACCACATTGCCTTTGCCGTGTTCGGCGCTTTCCCACACTTCAGGAGCTTGGATCATCCTCACGCCTTCCGGAATGCGCGGCGGCGCGGCCGTCACTTGTTCAACGCGGTATGGAATCAAATGAATATTTTTCATCGAAAATTCCTCCTTCAGATCGTTTCCTTCATTCTACCTGATTGCCGCAGCTAAAATCAAACGTTTGTTCGTATTTTGAATTGGAAAGTTGTTCTTATTAGTTTCAATAAAGAGACAGGAATTTCCTGCTTATTGAAGAACACAAGAAAGATGCCAAATGAGGAGGCCAAAAACAATGACTACATGGCTATTGTACGGAGCGACAGGCTATACAGGACAATTAATCGCGCAAGAAGCAGTCGAACGCGGATTGAGGCCGGTGTTGGCTGGGCGCAGCAAAGAAAAAGTCCAGCGGCTCGCCGAACAGCTCGGCTTGGAATTCCGCATTTTCGAATTGAATAACCAGACAGCTGGGCATTTGGAGGGCATCGATCTCGTGCTGCATTGCGCAGGCCCATTCGAAAAGACCAGCAAACCGATGATCCACGCTTGCTTGGAAGCCGGTGCCCATTATCTCGACATCACTGGGGAAATCAGCGTTTTCGAATATACCCACGCTTTACACGAAGAAGCGCAACAGAAAAACATCATTTTATGTTCCGGGGTAGGATTTGATGTCATCCCGACTGACTGCATCGCATTAAAACTGAAACAAGCGTTACCGGACGCCGTCGAGCTCGCACTTGGCTTCGATTCAGATTCCGGCATTTCACCTGGCACGATGAAAACGATGGTCGAAGGGCTCGGTGGAGGCAATATCGTCCGTCAAGACGGGCAGCTGACTGCTGTTGCGATCGGCAAACATCAGCGGATGATCGATTTTGGGCGCGGCCGGAAATCCGCCATGGCGATTCCGTGGGGAGATGTGGCCACCGCTTATTATACGACCGGCATTCCCAATATTACGGCATGGATCCCGACACCAAAACCCGCTGCCCACGCGGCACGATTTATGAACGTCGCGAGCCCTTTGCTGTCTTCTGAAAAAGTGAAACAGCCTTTGCTGAAATGGGTTGAACGGCGCGTGACAGGGCCAGATCAGGAAGAACGCGCTGGAAGTGCCGCGTATATTTGGGGACAAGCCAAAAATGCGGACGGCATAGTCAAAACGTGTCGAATCGACACCGCAAACGTCTATGACTTGACTGTCTACGGTGCACTGGAAGTGACAGAGCGCTTACTGTCAGGCGACTACCCAGGCGGCAGTTGGACCCCCGCCGCATTGTTCGGCCCGGATCTGCTCGAAAGCCTGCCCGGCTCGGGACGCTTTGAAATCGACAGCTTTTATCCGGGAAGCGCCAACTGAATCTACCCAAAACAAAAAGGCTGACATAGAGAAGAAGTCCATGATCCGCTATGAATAAAAAAGGGATTCCTTTTTTTACATTTAAAATTCAATTTTCTATCTGAGTATCTGGAGAAGCGTTCGCTCGACTCCTGTGGGACTAGCGGGTTTGAGAGACCCCGCAGTGAGCGTAGCGAACGAGGAGGCTCGATTCCCGCCCCACGGAAAGCGAGCGGTAAGCTTCGGAAAATACAACTTTCTGAGCTTCTCGACACTAAAAAAGGCTGACATAGCGTCAGCCTTTTAATAATTGCATGCGTTTATTGAACAAGGTTGGATAAGACAAGTATCCGAGGAAAACGCTCGTTACAGCAGCCGTCGTCAATAACAGGAACATGATGAGCAACTGGAATTGCACCGCTTGGATCGGGTCCGCCCCCGCGATGATCTGCCCGCTCATCATGCCTGGCAATTGGACGAGACCGACCGTTTTCTGGCTTTCGATGGTCGGGATCATGCTCGCCTTGATCGAGTTGATCAATTGGCGGTGAATGGCCTGTTTCGGTGTTCCGCCAAGCGCCAAGATCAATTCCGTCTGGTCTTGATGATCTTCGACTTCCGCGGTGAAACGGTTCAAGAACAGGATCGACAGCACCATCGAGTTGCCGATGACCATGCCGCTGATCGGGATGATGTATTGTGCCGTGGCCGGCGTGATGTTAAAGCCGATCAGGATGCCTTGCGTCAACACTTCCACAAAGATTAAGGTGATGGCAATCTTCCAGGTAATCCCTTGGATCGCTGCGCCTTTTTTCTGTGCATTATGGGTGGCGGCTACGATCATCAGTGCGACCATCAACAAGATATAGATCAAGCTTTCGGAGTCGAAAACAAATTTCAGGACATACCCGACTGCGAGCAACTGGATGATCGATCGGACGGTCGCAACCGTCATATCGCGTCCGAGGCCTAAATTTAATGTTTTCGACAAAACTAGCGGGATGAGGACAAAAATGAGCGTCAGTGATAAAGCCCAGTAACTCATGACACCACCCCTTTCACAAATTCATTGACGCGGCTATTATGTGGGTCTTCAAGCAGCGAACTCTCGCCGGTCTCTACTACTTGTCCGTCCATCATGACCCATGTGTAATCACCGATTTCGAGCGCTTGCTGGAGATTGTGGGTGATCCAAATGATTGTCGTGTTGTATTTTCGGTTGATTTTACTGATCAACTCTTCGACTTCAAGCTTGGAAGCACGGTCGAGCGAAGAAGTGATCTCGTCCATCAAAAGAATTTCTGGTTTGTTGACGAGCGTTCTCGCGATGGAAACTTTCTGGCGCTGCCCGCCTGACAGCTCTTTCACTTTGCGCTCCAACAAATCGCTTTTCAACCCAACATCTTCAAGCAGCTCAAGAGCCTCTTCTTTTGATAATTGCTGCCCTTGCAATTCCAACGGCAAGTTCAAGTTTTCGTAGACAGTGCCGCTGATCATCGGCGCGCTCTGCAACGCCATTCCAACCATCCGGCGCAATTCCACCGGATCGTATTCGCCAATCGCTTTATCTTTTATGAAAATTTCTCCGTTCGCCGGCGATATCAGGCCATTGCATAATTTCAGCAGGGTCGATTTACCAGCGCCTGAAGGTCCTACTAAAGTGGTGATGCGGCCTTGTGGAAATGAACCGGTAATATCGTTTAAGATTTCTATGTCTCCAATGCGATAATCCACATGCTGAAAGTGGATCGCAGGTTTGTACTGGGTGCTCATGCCCACACCTCCCAAATTCTCAAGTTTCTTATTTATAATTATTCTAATGTAGATATCATAGCACAACTTTACAGCCGAACCAAGTAATTGAGAATAACTATTTTTAATTGAGAATACATATCAATTAATGCATTTTAAATGGCTTCTCAAACGATAATTATTATCGTTAAAAACCAAAAACAAACCCCTCCACAAATTCCAAATGGAACTTGTAGAAGGGCTTAGTTCATTCCTCTAGCATATTGCTTGATCGCGCTTGAAATCTTCACTTATTTTACTTGATCGCTTTCGCTCAGTCCGCTTTCCCCGAAAGCCTCATCCAGTTCATCAAAACGCCCGATGCGATGGATTTTCTTGTCGTCCATCTCAAAATAATGGAAGATATGGGATTCTCCCGGCTCACCTTGTTTTTTTGCGAGCTGTTCGAAGATGACCCGATTGCCTTTAGCGAATTTATTGAGCGTCTCCAATTGCATGCCAGACCCCTTCACCCATTCGGCAAGCATTTCGTGGCCAGCAGCAGATTTTCCAGGACTGATCAATTCGACATTATGGTCCGTAACGGAAAGCACTCCGTCGACATTCTGTTCATTGACATAATCGGTAAAGCGTTCCGCGAGCTTGATCGGTTCAATCATCATTTGTGCTCCCTTCTTCCGGTAATTTTTCAAATACTACCAGTAACAACGTAGCGATGGGTCCCAGAAGGAGCGACGCCAAGAACCACATAAGGCCGCTCCGGTTCTTGCCTTGGGCGATCCCTGCATTGATCAACGCAAGTGTCCCCCATCCGACTGCGTATTCGCTTCCCATATCCATTCCCCCTTTCTTAGCATTCTACACGAAAAAAAGAAGCCGGAATTTCCGGCTTCTCAGTAATTGGCGTTTTTTAGTTTTTTGAAGGTCTTGACGAAACGGTCAGGATCTTTTGGCACTTTATAGGTCAAAACCCCGCGATGCGTGTGCAAATATAATAGGTTGGCATCGTCGGAAAAGGTCTTATAGGAAATATCCCAAACATGCATCAAATTGAACTCATTTGTCGAAGCGGTCAATTTATCTTCATAGAGGTGAATTTCGTATTCGGTATGGATGATTTTCATCTGGCCGGCTACGATCGAGCGTTCCGTGTCGACATAAGTAATGGAAGACAGCAAACTTTTCGGATCCATTCGGTTCGCCTCCCGGCTGTTTTCCTAAAGTCTACTGTACCTGCGCGCGACTATGCAACTGATACGCAGCCTACATCTCGTCGAAATATTCGTTTATCAAATCGCCGCACACCCCAATGGCTGCGGCACTGCCTTCCCCGGCTGCGATGACAAGCTGCGACGGGACGATCAACGAAGCATCGCCCGCAGCGTAAACATTCCACACATTTGTCCGCCCGTAGTCGTCCGTCAAGATTCCGCCGTGATTGTTTTGTTTGCAGCCGAGCTCTTTGGCGAAATTGGTCGCATGGCTCCACAAAGGCGTGACGAACCCGGCACTGCGGTCGATCAATGTGCCATCTTCCAGCCGGACGCTTTGCAGCTTGCCGTCTTGCCCTTCCAAGCCGGAAATTGTATCTTCGTAAACTTTGATACCTTTAGCGAGCAGCTTTTGCTTCTCCTCTTCTTCCAGACGCCCTTCACCGTTCGTGAAGACCGCCAAGTCCCGGCTCCAGGTGTAGACTTCCTTCGCTAACGTAAATACTTTTTTATCGGCAATGACCGCGAGCGGCTGGTCGCGCATTTCCCACCCATCGCAAAAAGGGCAGCTGAACAAGCTGGTGCCGTAGAACTTCTCAATATCCGGTACATTCGGCAGCTCTTCTTTCAACCCTGCGGCGATGATGATTTTGATGCTATGAAAAACCTTTCCGCTGGCGGTCGTCAATTGGTAATGGGTTTTAGAAATGCGGTCAATGTTGACGACGCGTTCGTTTTCCGTTTTGACGCTTTCGTATTTGCGGAGCTCCTCGTGGCCGAGCCGCTTGAATTCTTCGGGACAAATGCCGTCCCTTGTAATGAACCCATGCGCTTCGCGGGTCACCAAATTGCGCCCATTATCATCATCAAACAACACTGCATTCTTTCTCGAACGGCCAAGCACCAATGCAGCATTCAAACCTGCAGGGCCTCCACCGATAATGGCACAATCGTATAGCATAGCGTTCATCCTTTTCTACTTTCGTTTTCCTCCCCTCTTCCCGGTTCGTATTTGCATTAAACAGAAGGAGCATCTAAAAAAAAAACGATTGACCAGGAGTTCTTCCGGACAATCGGTTTTTAAACGCAGGCTTCGTGCCGCCCGCTTTATTTTTGGATCAATTCACGCAATGCCCGGACAAAGAATTCGTTTTCTTCCTCGGTGCCGACTGAAACCCTCACGTATTCCGGGAGGCCCCACCCTTTGCCGTACCGGACGATCACGCCTTTTTTCATCAGGTCCTGGTAAAGCGTCTCGCCTTCTTCGCCCAGTTTGACCAATACGAAGTTTGCCATGCTTTTGGTATACGGAAGGCCCAGTTCTTCAAATGCTTCATACAGGAATTCACGTCCGCGGCTATTCGCCTCGCGGGATTGGGTCACATGTTCATGGTCTGTCACTGCTGCCGTCGCAGCGAGCTGTGCCAGCGTATTGACGTTGAAGGGTTCTTTCACTTTCAGGATCGACGTAATGATCGAATCTGCCGCGATGCCGAAACCGACGCGCACTCCAGCAATGCCATAGATTTTCGAGAAAGTCTTCAAAGTCAGCAAGGGATAGCCTTGGCGAATGAATTCGGTGCCGTCGGTATAATCTTCCGCGTCTGCATAGTGGCTATATGCCGCATCAAAGACCACCAATATGTCTCCTACAGCGTCCAATAATTTTTGGACATCCTGTTTCTTCATGTAAGTGCCGGTCGGGTTGTTCGGCGAGCAGATGTAGATGATTTTCGTCTTGTCGGTCACTGCTGCGATCATGGCATCGACATCAAATGCGAAACCTTGTGCAAACGGCACTTTCACGACTTTTGCGCCCATGATGTGCGCACCGAAATCGTATTCGCTGAATGATGGGTCGGGTACGACGATTTCATCGCCATGCTCCAAGAACGCCTCCGAAATAAGCGTAATCAATTCGTCTGCACCGTTTGTCGGAATGACTTGATTTTTGTCGACGCCATGCTCTTTTGCAATTGCTTCCTTTAAATCACTCGCATCCGCATCTGGGTAACGGTTTAGGCCGAGTACGCCTTGTTCGATGGCCGCAACCGCCTTCTTCGACGGGCCAAGCGGGTTTTCATTGGACGCCAGCTTAATGACGCGCTCCAAGCCCAGTTCTTCCTGCACTTCCCAAATCGGCTTGCCAGGTGAGTAAGGTTGGATTTGATCCAAGGTTTTGCGTGCTTTGATATTCTCCAAATTCGCCATTATGTACGCCTCCGTCATCTATTTTTAATAATACTGAATGAATATGTACTGCCATCAATAATGATACCATTAAAGCTGGATTTCCTGCATATCCACCTTAGTTAAAGCAAAATAATAGTCTCTATTATTACAGAAAAATCCGTTTCCTGAAAGGGACACAGCCTACAATTTGAAACCCTTACCTAAATGTGGTTTACTTTAACGAGACTGACGAAAGAGGAGTTTTCACATGATTAAAAAAATGACATTTATTTTTGCCCCATTCGCCCTCGCCCTAGTGCTCGGCGCATGTTCTGATAATGAAGAATCCACTGCAAACGAAGAAGCAGCAGCTCCTGAGACTGAACAAGCAGAAGGAACTGAAGAAGCAGCAGGAAGCGAAGAAGCAGCACCTGCCAAATCGGCGCTCGAACTTCCTGAAGAAGACGCTGTCGTAGCAGTTGTCAATGGCGAAGAAATCCAAGGCAAAGTATACAATAGCGTCGCCCGCCAATTCGAATCGACATTGACTTCACAAGGACAGGATCCTTCAACTGAAGAGAACCTTCAATTGATCGAAGATGAAGCGATGTCCGTTGTCATCGGAAACGCTGTCCTGTTGCAGGATGCCAAGGAAAAAGGCCACGAAGCGGATGATGCCGTCGTAGAAGAGCGCATGGAAGAATTGAAAGCTAACTTTGAGGACGAAGACGCCATGAACGAAGCCTTGGCTGAAACCGGCTTTACTATGGAAGAAATGGAAGAGCAATTGCGTGAGCAGCTCGTCTACGAAAGTTATATGGCAGAAGAAATCGATTCACCTGAAGTGACGGACGAAGAAGTCCAGGCAGCGTATGACCAATTCGTTGAAAGCTCAGAAGAAGAAGCACCGGCTTTTGAAGAAATGGAACCGACCATCCGCCAATCATTGCAAGAACAAAAAGACCAGGAAGCTACTTTTGCACGCGTCGAGGAATTGCGTGAAGCAGCTGAAATCGAAGTGAAACTTTAATTTCAAAAACCCCCTACCGTAATCGGTAGGAGGTTTTTTTGCTCTTACAGCCGTCTTCTATTCAGCGAGACGCTCTTTGCAAAACGCCAAGACTTCCTGTTCTTCCTCTTCGTCCAACGCAAAATCAAGCGGCTTCTCACTGTCATTGTCGATAAAATGATAATCAGCGATGCGCGCATTGCCGTCTTCAACCGCCAAGATCAGGCGCAAGTCAAGGCCGCCCGGGCGGTACAGTTCGTCTTCCTCGTCCACTTTGATCGCCATCGTGTACTCATAACGTTCACCGGTCAGGATGCCGGTCGGGTCTTGCAATTTTTCAACTTCGTAATTAATGATTTCCATTATTGCACCTCCATTGCTCTATTTTAGCTTTCATCTTGCCATTTGGATAGCATTGCGGGAAGGTTTGGCGTTTAGGTGTACACGATACGGGAAAACACCAAACAGACATAAAAAATTTAGGAGTGGATTTTGATGAACGTACTAGTTTTGGGAGCAAATGGCCAAGTAGGCCGCCACATTGTAGAAGAATTGACCGAAAAAGGCCATGACGCGGTAGCGATGATCCGCAAAGAAGAACAGCGCGCAGAAATGGAAAAACGCGGCGCGAAGAAAATCGTCCTTGGCGATTTGGAAAAAGACTTCAGCCATGCATTCGACGATGTCGACGCAGTCATTTTCGCAGCAGGTTCAGGCCCGAAAACAGGCGCTGACAAGACTTTGACCATCGATCTATGGGGCTCTGTCAAAGCAGCGGATTACGCGAAGCAAAAAGGCGTTAAACGTTTCGTCCAGCTCGGCTCGGTCGGATCTGATGACCCGGATGCCGGCGGCGAAGAAATGAAGCCTTACTTGGTAGCCAAGCGCACAGCGGATGACCTTCTTGAACAGAGTGGTCTCGATTATACAATTGTCCGTCCAGGCCCATTATCGGATGATGAGAAAACTGGCCATATCGAAGCAGCCACGCACTTTGAGTCTTTCGAAAACCGTGCGATTCCACGCGCAGATGTAGCACGTACACTTGCTGAAGTTGTGGACCGTAAAAATACCTACGGGAAAGTCTTCGAAATTCTTCAAGGCGAAGCTGAAATCGCCCAGGAACTCGACCGTCTGTAAGCTTTAGGCGGATGGCGTTCACGGCATTTCTATGGTAGACTAGCTTTACGATAATAGAGGACGTGATAACATGATTAATATTCAAGTACCGAAAGCTGACATTACCATCACTCAGCGCAAACAAGAAATTCAAGGTGATGAAGCAGTCATCAAACCGCTATACGGTTTTATCGACTTGCATGAAATTCCGCGCGATAAAGGCGGCATCATTCAATTCTTCAACCACAGCGGCGAGCTTTTGTTTGTCGGCAAAGCCCGCAAACTGCGCCAGCGCGTGAAAAAGCATTTTGAAGACAATGTCTCGCCATTGAAAAACCATCGCGATGAAGTCCATCGCATTGCGGTTTCCATTGTGGAAGACCCGATGGAACGCGAAATTTATGAGACTTACCTGATCAATACAGGAAAAGCGAAATACAACGTCGATAAAGTATTTTATCGCGACTAAGACAAACGGGCGCTCCCGATAGAGCGCCCGTTTTTTCTATATGGGATTGTAAACAAGCTTCTTTAGACAGTTGCATTCCATCAGATTCAAATAAACCCTTTTCTAGGTTTTATGAGACTTTGAAAAAGGAATAGTACTGTAAAATCATGCTCTTTGGAGGAACTCGATATGTCCACACACGCCAAACCAGTCCCAGCGGCCGATTGCCGCAGCGAATACGACACACTGCGCCATGTGCTCCTATGCCCACCGCGCTTCATGGAAATTCGAGACGTCATTAACGATGTACAAAAACGCTATAAAGAGGAAAACATTGACGTAACGGAAGCTTTGCGCCAGCATTCTGCCTTTGTTGAGGCATTGGCTGCGGAAGGCATCGACACGGCTTTTTTAGAAGCCTCTGAAGAATATCCGGAGCAAGTGTTCACACGCGACATCGGCTTCACGATCGGCGACACAGTGTTCATCAGCGAGATGGCTGCAAATGTCCGCCAAGGGGAAGAACAAGTGCTGCAAAACTGGCTCGCTGAAAAAGGCGTTCGCTTCAAGCATTTGCCGGGACACCGCATCGAAGGCGGCGACGTCATGGTCGATCAGGATACGGTGTTTGTCGGCATCAGCAGCCGTACTTCCGAAGAAGCGATTGAAGAGTTACAGCGGCACATGCCAAATTTCCGCGTCGTCCCGATCCGGCTCAACGAAAAATACTTGCATCTCGATTGCGTTTTCAATATTTTATCACCAACCGAAGCGCTGATTTTTCCGGAAGCGTTGGAACAAGCGTCAATTGACATGTTGAGCGAGCGCTATACACTGATTCCTGTAGAATCCGACGAACAATTCAAACTTGGCACGAATGTGCTGTCAATCGGTGGCCGCCGCATCTTCAGCCAGCCGCAAAACACCAAGGTCAATAAGCAGCTTCGCGAACACGGCTTCCGCGTGATTGAAACCGACTTCTCTGAAATCATCAAATCCGGCGGCGCTTTCCGCTGCTGCACGATGCCAGTCGCCAGAGGATAAAACAGAAAAAGCTGCCCGCATCAACGGGTAGCTTTACAGAGTGTTGAAGAAGTCTATTATCCGTTATGAATGAAAAGGGAATCGCCATTTCTACATTTAAAATCAATGTTCTATCTGAGTATTTGGAGAAGCATTCGCTCGTAAAACCTTCTGCTCAATAATGCTGCGCATTACTTCGCAAAGATAATGTCTCACGTAGTTCGACTTTATCTTTCCTGTGGGACTAGCGGGTTTGAGAGACCCCGCAGGAACGGAGTGACGAGGAGGCTCGATTCCCGCCCCACGGAAAGCGAGCGATAAGCTTCGGAAAATACGGCTTTTTAACTTTCTCGACAGCCTGAAAAAGCTGCCCGCATCAGCGGGCAGCTTTTTTTATGTCTTCCTCTTTATTCACGATCGGCGTGCTGCGTATGCAGGCGGCTTTCGCGCGCAAGTTCCACAAACCTCGCCATCATATCGGATCCTTCCGGCGTCCCGATCGATTCCGGATGGAACTGCAGCCCGTAGACCGGATACTCTTTAAGCTTGATTGCCATGACGGTGCCGTCATCCAGCGCTTCCGCCTGCATGTCAAAGCAGTCAGGCATGGATGCTTTTTCGATGGCCAGCGAATGATAGCGCATGACTGGGACGCGCTCTTGCATTCCCGCGAACAAATCCGTTCCGCTATGGGACAGCTCGGAAACTTTCCCGTGGCGGATGACCGGTGCTTCGGTCACGCGTCCCCCGAATGCTTCACCCAGCAATTGCTGGCCGAGGCAGATGCCAAGGATCGGCACATCGCGGTGGAGCGCACGGATCAACTCGATCGATTCGGGTACATCTCTCGGATGGCCCGGGCCTGGGGACAAGATGATCGCCTGCGCTTGTTTGTCGCGGATTTCATCCAGGCTTAATTGCCCGTACCGCACAACTTCCACTTCTTCACCGAGAGCTGCGATCGCTTGATAAATATTATATGTGAATGAATCGTAATGATCGATTAGGAGAATCATCCAAACACCTCCGTCAGCGAACGCGCTTTATGAAGCGTTTCCTCGTATTCGGCTTGCGGTTCGGAATCGAAGACGATGCCCGCTCCCGCTTGAACGTGGACCGTGCCGTCTTTAACGACGAAAGTCCGGATGGCGAGCGCCACATCAAGATTGCCATTGAAGCCGAGATACCCGACAGCACCGCCGTAAACGCCGCGCCGTTCCTCTTCAAATTGCTGGATGAGCTGCAGCGCACGCACTTTCGGGGCACCCGATACCGTACCAGCAGGCAGGCAGGACACAAGCGCATCTAGTGGATGCATCGTGCCTTCCAATTCGCCGGTCACTTCCGACACGATGTGCATGACGTGCTGGTACTTCTCGATGACCATGTATTTCGGGATCGCGACCGTACCGACTTTTGCGACGCGGCCGACGTCATTGCGGCTGAGGTCGACGAGCATTTGGTGCTCTGCCCGCTCTTTTTCATCCCCCAGCAATTCGTTCTCAAGCGCTGTATCTTCCGCTTCGGTCTTGCCGCGCTTTCTCGTGCCGGCGATGGGATTGGTGACCATCTCGCCGCCGCGGATCGTCAATAGGCTTTCAGGCGAAGCGCCGACGACGGCATAGTCGCCGAAATCGATATAAAACTGGTAAGGCGACGGATTTTGCTTGCGGAGTTTTCTATATAAAGTGAAAGCATCGCCTTGGTAATCCGCAGACAAACGCTGCGATAACACCAACTGGAATACTTCCCCTTTGCGGATTTCCTGTTTGGCCAGCTCGACTTGTTCGCGGAACCGTTCAGCTGTCGTTGCGGACTGGAAATTTAATGTTTCCGGCTGGTCGCCCGGTTCTGTCTCCGCTGCCTGCTCAAGCTGTTCTGCGATTTCGCTTGCACGCCCTTCAAACGAGATGACCGTCACATCATGGCGGACATGGTCGAACACGACGATCGTTTCGTATAGCTGCAAATGGATATCCGGCATGTTCAGGCTATCTTTACGAGCGCTTTCGACCGGCTCATACGCCGCGATTGCATCATAGCCGATATAGCCGATCGCTCCGCCGGTAAACGGCAAGCCTTCAATATCCTGATTGTCTTTCGGCATCAATTCCTTGATCCGTTCGAGCGGGCGCCCTTGTTCCACTGAACGCTCACCGCTCCGGTAATCAATCACTTCTAGTTGGTCTTTCAATCCGATAAATGCTTTTGACGGATCTGCCGCAATAAACGAATAGCGGCCGCTTGCACTTGTTTTCAACGAGCTCTCCAGCAGGCATTTGTATGGCCCTTGCAAACGTTGGAACACCATGATCGGCGTCAAGCTATCTCCTTCTACTTTCTGGATCTGTACATCTCTTCTCATCTCGGCTCCACTCCTCTTTCTTTCGGGCACCGCCGGATCAATACAAAAAGCCCCTGCACGAAATAAGATCATTTCGTACAGAGGACGGATCGACCGCGGTGCCACCTCATCTTGAAGCTCTCAGCTTCCACTTGAACCCCAATAACGCGGGGCAGACGGGCCTTCTTTTCAGATGGCCACTCATAAGTCCATTCACGCATGTGCCACACCAGTTCCCAGCTATCCCCGGCTCTCTGTCAGAAGCTATCCATGTGCTACTTGTCTTAGTCAACGTTTTTGAATGTGGCGCTTTGTTTCCGCAGTCCCATCAGGTTGCCGCGCAATTAAAAGCTTGTGACCATCTTATGGAATTCGGAGCCGTCTGTCAACTGAAAGCAAACGGTTAATTTAGATAATTCTGTATTTATCAGAAGATTTGGGTTATAAATATAGTAGAAGAATGTTTCTAAAATCGAAGGGGGTATCAGAAAATGAAAAAAAGTCTTTGGCTGGCAACAGGAACAGTAGGACTCGGGCTCATACTCGGCGCTTGTGCAGGCGAAAGCGGAGGCGGTGATTCTTCTTCTGAGAGCGGCGATGCGACACAAATTAGCTTCATGCACTGGCGCGGAGAAGACAAAGCCGTGCTTGATGAAATCATTGCCGATTTCGAAGAAGCGAACCCTGATATTCGCGTAGAGCAGAACATCTATCCGTCCGACCAATACCAGGCGACGGCACAGCGCATGCTGCAGGAAGGTTCAACAGGAGACGTCTTTACTTCTTTCCCTGGCGCGCAATTTGAATCGATCGAAAGCGCCGGCTTTTTTGAAGACTTGAGCGGAGAAGAATTCGTCTCGAATTTTGACGAAAGCCTGATCACTGTCGGCCAGAAAGACGGCACGCAATATGCCCTGCCGTATCAATTGGTATTCAATATGCCGGTCTATAACAAAGGCATGTTTGATGAACTTGGCCTAGAAGTGCCGAAAAGCTGGACGGAATTCCAGGAAATGGCCGATACTTTGCTCGAAAACGATATCACGCCAATCGCTTTCCCAGGCGCTGACATCGGCCCGAACCAATTCATGAACAGCATGATGATGAATAATGCGCCGGATGAAGATATTTTCGAAAAACTGCAAAACGGCGACGAATCCTTGACGAATGAATGGTGGGTCAAGACGCTAGAAGACTTTAAACTCCTTGCCGATAAAGGCTATATCCAGGACGATGCACTCGGCACCAACCAGGATTCCGCCATGGCGATGGTAGCAAATGAGGAAGCGGCCATGCTTGCGACCGGTTCCTACCATATGAATTCCCTGCTCGACTTGAATCCGGACCTTGAACTTGATTTGCTTGCCCCAATTACAGTGGAAGAAAGCGAAGCCACTTATGAAGGCATTAATACCGCCACATTCATGTTGGCTGTCAACAGCAACTCCGACAAGAAAGACCAAGCAAAAGCGTTCATCGACTATTTGAGCCAGCCGGAAGTGGCTTCCAAATACGCCAATGAAACGGGGCAGCACTTGACTGTCAACGACGTCGAATACGAGTCCGAAGCCCTGCAGAATACCTCGTATTGGATCGACGAGCGCAATACGCGCTTCCAGCCGCGCTTTTTGATCACCAACGCCCAAATTGAAGATGCGGTCCTCAGTTCAATTGAAAACGTTCTTGGGGGCGAAGATCCAATGGCGGCGGCTGAAGCAGCCCAGCAAATCGTAGAAGAAAACAGGGAATAATAAGTCCATGAGAATCTCCAAATCCATCTACCTGTTCTTTCTTCCGGGGCTTGTCCTATACAGCTTGTTCTTTTTGTATCCAACCATCAGCGCCCTGTTTTATTCCTTTACCGACTGGGATGGCTTAAGCACTGCCTTCCAGTTTGTCGGCATCGACAATTACACCCGGGCATTTACGGGCGATTCAATTTTCCAGAAAACGATCGGCAATAACTTGAAGTTCATGCTGACGGTCGTCGTGTTCCAGACGCTGGTTGCGCTTGCTTTTGCGCTGATCGTCATCAAGAACACAAAAACGAACGTGTTTCTCCGGGCGCTTTACTTTTTCCCGACCATTCTCTCTTCGGTCTCGGTGGCGTTCATCTGGGCGTTCATCTACGATCCGTCGATGGGCATCCTGAATCAAGTGCTCGAGCTCATTGGCCTTGATTTCCTTGCACAGAACTGGCTCGGCAATGCCAATATCGCGATCTACTCCCTGGCCATCACGCAAGTGTGGTTCCATGCGGGACAGATGCTGATCATCTTTGTCGCGGGGCTTCAAGCCATTCCAGAGGAACTGTATGAAGTGGCAAAAATCGAAGGCGCCAGCAAGTGGCAGACGTTCAAAAGCGTCACTTGGCCGCTTCTTGCACCTTCCGCCACCATCGTCGTCGCCTATACGACCATCCAGTCGTTTAAGGCATTCGATTTGGTGTTTGCGATGACCGGCGGCGGGCCGAATAACTCTACTGAAATCATCGCGACTTATATTTACGATGTCGCGTTCAAGAGCTATCAATTCGGCTACGCTTCTGCGATCTCCATCATTTTCATGGTCATCATCGCGTTGATAACTTACCTGCAGTTCAAGGCCTTGCGCTCAGACCGCGTATCTTACTAGAAAGGGGGCGGCAACTTTGCTGTTCAGGAAATTCTCACTGCTCATCTATGCGCTGCTGATCCTGATTCCGTTGGTGGTCGTCCTGTTGACGTCCGTTAAAACACTTCAGGAGACATTCAGCGACCCGCTAGGCTTGCCGGACGGCGGCTTTAAATTCGATAATTATGTCGCGATATTCCAGGAACAAACCATGGCGGGCTATTTTCTCAATAGCACCATCGTCACCTTGTTCTCGGTCTCGTTCACTCTGCTGCTCGCCGCGATGGTCGCATTTGGCATTACGCGCATGAATAATTGGATCGGCAATGTACTGTTCGCCGTGTTCACACTCGGCATGATGGTGCCGGCACAAGTCATCATGGTGCCGCTGTATTCGCTCATGCTGGATTTGGGGCTGACGAATAGCCTTCTTGGGCTGATTCTCGTCAACATTTCCTCCACCTTGCCGATTGCCGTCTTCATCCTGACCGGCTTCATGAAAACTTTGCCGAAGGAATTGTTTGAAGCGTCGACAATCGACGGGGCCGGCAATTGGAAGATGTTCACGAAAGTGGCGATTCCTTTATCCTTGCCTTCCATCTCAGCTACAGCGATTTTCCTGTTCGTCATGCACTGGAACGACCTTTTGTACCCGCTCCTGTTCATCACGGACAATGCCTACAAAACCTTGCCGCTCGCACTTCTAGAGTTTCAAGGGCAATATTCCACCAATTATCCGATGCTGTTCACAGGCGTCATCATCGCCTCAGCGCCGATGGTCATCGCCTATGTCTTCCTGCAGCGCTACTTCGTCGCAGGCATCACAGCCGGTGCGGTCAAAGGATAATAAGAAAAGCCTCCGGAGTTTTTCCGGAGGCTCTTCTTATTATCTGGCAAAGACGTGCTTGCCGATTTTCTTGATCGTCGAACGGGTGAAGATCCACTGGTCAGTTGCCGTGACCGGGTTATAATAGTATGTCGCGCCGGAAGATGGATCCCAGCCTTTCGCCGCTTCCCGTACAGCACGGTAAGCGGAAGCGTTTGGCGTCAGCCAATACTGTCCATCATTCACTGCTGTAAAAGCGTTGCGCTGGAAAATGACGCCATATGTACTGCTCGGGAACGCTCGAGATTGCACACGGTTCATAATGACTGCCGCTACCGCGACTTTTCCTTCGAAGATTTCACCGCGGGCTTCGCCGTGGACGGTGCGTGCCATCATATCGACTTGCTTCATCTTTTCGCGTGTCATCGGGCCGGTAAAGCCGGTCGCTTTCACGCCGAAATCGCGTTGGAACTGGACAACGGCATCTTTCGTGATCGATCCGTAATAACCAGTCGGTGCGAGGTTGAAATAGCCGAGTTTTTGAAGCTTCGCTTGAAGCTCTGTAACTTCGCTTCCGGAAACACCTTCGTGTAAATCAGGCGCATGGGCGGAAACTGTTGAATGTGAAAATGTTAGAAAGAAAATCGCTGCTAAACTGAATAAGAGCACTTTAATTGTTTTCATGCTTCCTCTCCTTTTCCTTTTTGACAAGAATCGACAATTGATTCCTTTTTAAAGTATATCTTTGGCAAATACCAAAAACAACATGACGGAGTTACTTTGTTTTCGAATTTTTCTATCAACTCACTAGGCCTTTCTATGGTCAGTGGATTCTTTAGACCTACAAAATCCCACTTCAACAATCAGGCAACGAAAAAAAGGCGAGCTATGCGCTCGCCTTCCTCGAAATTTCGTCGATTCAATTTCTCCGTCTCGTGTAATGCAATTGCCCGATTTGGCCGTCTTTTGCCACACCTTCCAATGTGAAATCAAGATGGCGCTGCGCTTTTTGAAATAATGGGATCCCGTCCCCGAGCGTTACTGGTGCGATAGAAATGATAAACCCATCGACCAGGTCTTCTTGCAACAGGCGCTCCAACAGCAAACTGCCACCGACTGGCCAGATGGTGCCGCCGGGTTGCTGCTTCAATTTTTTCACGACACTGGCCGGATCTTCCGATGTAAAGCTGATTTGGCCCTCGTCTTCTTTCGGATGGCTTGTGAATACATAGGAACGCTGATCGACATAAGGAAATTCTCCGCTTTCATGGGAGACCACCCATTCATAGGTGCGTCTGCCGAGCAAAATGGTATCGACCGTTTCGATGAATTGCTGATAGCCGGCATCTCCATCCATTTCCACATCCAATAACCAGTCCAGAGTCTCTTCCTGATCGGCGATATAACCGTCCAAACTTTGTGCAATATAACAAATGACTTTCCGTTCACCCATCGCAATTGCCTCCTTCAGCGGATCGTTGCCGCCGCTTTCTTCATCATACGCCCAATCAGGATTCCAATTCTTCCAATTGTTTTTTCGTTTGCGGGAATGCGTTTGCCTGCCATTCCGAACGATACGCCGAATCCAATTGGGTCAACCCTTGTTCTGCATGGTCATAAGGAGCGTTAACGCTTTCCTCATGGTCGATTTCGTAGCTATTGTGCATGTCGCTGTCTTCATATACCCAAACATTGCGCTTTTTCCCATTATAAGCCTTTAACAAGATCAACCCTGCGCCGAGTGCTGCGCCTGATGCGATGAATTTTTTCATATCGATGCCCATAACGATCCCTCCAAGTTGTTCTTTCTATCTTATCTTCCCCTTTTTCAATCGCCTTAACCTCTCCAGCTTTTAGACGTACGGCCAAGAGTTTGGTAAAGTGGAACAAAATGATCCTGGAGGCGATTTGATGAAGAAAATAGTCATCGTATCTGATACGCATATCCCGAACCGGGCGAAAAAACTCCCTCAGCCGCTTGTTGACGCTTGCGATGGAGCCGATTTCATTATCCATGCCGGCGACTGGCAGATACTCGATGTCTACCATGAATTGTCGGCTTATGCTGAAACGGACGGCGTGGCCGGCAATGTCGATCCTTGGGACATCGTCGACCGTTTCGGGCGGAAGAAAATTTTCACGTTCGGCGATTTGAAGATCGGCGTCGTCCACGGAGACGGCATACGGAAAACGACCGAGCAGCGGGCTCTGGATAGTTTTGAAGGGGAAAATGTCGACATCATCGTTTTTGGCCATTCCCACCAGCCGCTCATGCGTGAAACGGACGGCCCGACCTTATTCAATCCCGGCTCACCGACCGATAAACGCCGTGAACCGCAATATTCATTCGGGTTGCTTGAAATTAGCGATACTTGGGAACTCAAACATGTTTTTTTCGATAAAGAAGATTAACAAAAAGGCCATTTCCTAATTTATAGGAAATGGCCCTTTTCAACGGGTGGAAGATAAGCGGCATCGGCAACATCACTGAATTTCAATCTTTTTGGAAGCTGAAACCGAGTCGCTTGAGCGCTGTCTCGAGATTCGCCTCGATCATCGTCCCTTTCAAGGCCTCTGCAAAATGCGGGACTTTCAACGCCATATAAGGCTGGATGCCTGTCACAACCGGCTGGACGCCGATCAAGCCCAAGACTTTCACGAGCTTCAATAAATATTCGCCGACCTGTGAGTTGATCTGTGACACGCCGGATACATCGATCACCAGTACTTCGATGCCTTTTTCTGCACACCCGTGCATGGCATGGTCGATAATCGCCTGTGCCCTCAATGCCCTGACTTCGCCGATGATCGGCAGGATCGCCACCCTCCCGACAATTGGAACCATCGGCGCAGCCAGCGATTCAATTTCCCCGTATGCCCGTTCAAGCTCTAAGACATACGTCAATAAAGTGGCGAGCGTTTCAAAGATGAACGGCAAATCGGCCGGCAGCTCGCATGGGCCATCGTCGAGACCGCAAACGGTGCCATAGCTTGAGCCGTCTTCATAAAAAATCGGCACGCCGACAAAACAACCTGCTTCGAATCCATCCGCAACCCCCAGGGAACGCGTCAATTCATGTTCTCCAATGTGTTCGATGATCAAGGCCTGTGCCCCATGCTCGACGCTCAAAGCCGACAACATGCATGGCAGTGGGGAAGCTTCTCCTTCTTCAATCAGATGATGTTTTGTGTTATGTACCTTGACGATTTTTTGGACACCGCCCTCTTGCTTCGCGATATAGAAGCTGTTCATGCCTGCTTGCTTGCTGAGAATTTGGAGAATATATGAAGCTGCCTCATTGAAATCACTGAAATCCCTTATTTTTTCCAGATTCCCCCTCATCATTCACCCATCTCCCCTTTTCAACTTGTCCTTCAGCCGAAAATTACACTAGCTCTTTTATCTACTTTCATTATAACGCTCTTTATTATCTGAAATGTTTAAATTGTGTAACAAAATAAGTTTTTTTAGCATGTTCACTATTTCCAAATATCGGGTATACCTTATCACAAGCGAAAAGGAGGTACATCAATGAAGAAGGAATGGGACATTGAATTATTGGAACAGACCGATAGCATGATTTCTTTCACCTGGACCCCCACGGATGAAATTTCACGAATAAAAAAAGACGGAGAAATCGTCTATACAGGTACGCAGGCATCATTTCACGATGAAGGCCTGAGCGCCGGCGAATTGTTCTGTTATACGATTGAACGCCAAACCCCGCAAGGCAGCTGGGTGCCAGCCTTGAAACTTTTGACCGGCACCGAAAAACGCGACCCTGACTGCATTAATCAATTGGAACAGATTGTCTTGTCTACCATCGTTTCTCACAGTCGGGTATCACTCGCTTGGGGCGCCATCGACGGCATCGACGAATACGAAATCTACCGCGACGGCGAGCAAGTTGCGAAGATCGCGAAGACCCAATTCACCGACCGGAATGTGCCGGAAGACCGTGAAGTGGTTTATTGGGTGCGCGGAAGACGCCCAGTCGAACGGACCGAAAGCCCATTGCGCAAAATCAAATCGCTCGCCGCCAATATATTCGGGGCCTTGAACCTGGGTTCGTCGCAAGAACAGGCAGCCGTAGAAAAATTCTGGCTGTCGAAAAAGATCGCCCCGCTCAATCAATTGCTCAGAGAAGGCCAGGGCAAGCCGCCGGAGCTGCAATGGCACCTGCGCTACCTGACCTTTTTGCCCGATGATGTGTTGAAAAATCCCAACCTGATATCGCCGAACCCTTATTTCCAGGGGGATAATCGTACATTCGATCCCGAATCGAAACATTATCGCTCACTTACCAACTCCATCGTCAATCTGGTGGAACAGCAGAGCACGTTCGATTTCGACAAAGATATCGGCACCAGCATCGCCTATAATTGGCGCCGGAAATTCCGTAAAGCGGATGTCGCTTCGAATGAAGGTGTCAGTGCCAAAATAACGGAAGAGACGCCCCTGAAAACCGAAATCCTAATCACCCATAGCGTCGGAAATCCGTTGACGACATCGCCGAATATCGATTACGAACTATCTGCGACGTTTTACCGGAACGGTGTGTATGATTTCATCGGGGTCCATGACCAATCGCCGAATCATGAGATTTACTTGAAGCTCGGGGACGGCGGGACATGGCAGCCGCTTCACCAGACTGAAAGCGAAGGGCTAGCCTGGATGGCCGATCCGATTGCAGCCCATTATTGGCGCTTTTCGAATTTCCTATAATGAACATTCGCAAGACAGTTCCATATAAAAAAAGGGCGGTTCCAGTTTTTCTGGAACTGCCCTTTTCTGTATTTAAAATTGATCCAAAAAACGCTTGCGGATATGCGGAGGCGGCAGCATGCAGCTGTCGAGCTTGCCGAATACTTTATAGCGGTTTTTTGCGATGACGTCATACGCCCCGTCGCGAAGTACGCGCGGGAACGGCTGAAGATGATACGCCAGTTTCCAAAGGCCCGTCAAATGGTGTGAAATCTTGAGCGCGCCTTCTGACTTTACGTACGCTTCGCCGCCTTCAATCAACACCAGGCTGTCAACGTCGTCCGGGACATTGTGCTTTTTGGAAAGCTCCTGTCCGATCTCGCTTTGCAGGGAAGCGAATTGAAAATAACCTGCCGGGTCATGATTGATGATGAACTGCACACTGGAATCGCAGAAATTGCAGTCTCCATCGAATAAAACAATCGCATGCTCCATAGATGATCCTCCTTTAACTAATGCCTGTCTTTCATTTTCCCTATTCCCATTTCTTGAAACCATCTGTCTTCGTTCCTTGATGAAAGAAGAGCTTCCAGCCGTCCTGGCGTTTTTTCCATACTGAGCTGCGGTGGCTCCATATCCCTGTCGTTCGGTTCTCCAACGTGTATATTGTCAGGACTGACTCTGGGCCAAGCATATTTGCTTCAAAGCGGGAAATCCGATAGTCGTCTTCTTGCAACTCATAGTCCCCGTTAAAATCGGAACGCTGGCAAATCCCGCCGGAGAAGCCGAATTCGAAAAACTCGTCATCCAGTATGTCCGTCATGTTCCGGTTCGACTCTCTGGCAACCGGCGACAAATGGCTGTTCTCCAATGCCAGGAATTGTTTACGCAAGCTTTCCATCCAGATGCCCCTTCCATTTAGGTTTATTGAAGAAAAAAAGCCCCGGCGAGCGCCGGGACCGGATTATTTAAATTGTTCGTCTTCTTCTGCCTCATCGTCTTTATAGAAATCTTCCTGGTCTTCACCCGGCTGGTCTTGAGGGCCGTCTGAGGAACCAAAATTCTCGACATCTTCAAAGCTGTTTTCGTAATCGCGAATTCTGCCGTCTTCCGATTTTGCTGGGCGGTCAGTCGACGATCCGATAACATCTTCCTCTGAAGGGCGGCTTTCAAGGTCCAGGCTGTGATCTGCGTGATCGATGCAGGTGAGCGCGATCGGTATGGCTTCAAGCCGTTCATACGGAATGTCTTTTCCGCACACGGCGCATTTGCCATAAGTTCCATCTTCAATGGCTTTAAGCGCAGCGAGCACGTCTTCATGCTCTTCTTCCTTGAATTGCTCCATCGCCATTCCACGTTCTTGGTCATACAAATCAGTGGCGTTATCGCCTGGGTGATTATCGTAATTGGATAATTCGCTAGTTTCGAATTCCTCTGTATGCTCCATTCGTTGCTCGAGCGATTTCAATTGCGCTTCGAGTTCTTGCTTCAAGTTCTTTTGCTGTTCGTCCGTCATTATGACTCCTCCTCCAAATACTTGCTTGTGCTATATATATTGCCTTTCTCGGAGAAATCAAACCTCAGGCCCACAGCTCAGAAATCATCGAAGCGGTCCATCAAGCTCATCAAATACTCATCCAAGCGGTAACGAACCAATTCATCGGACAAACCGGTCATGCCGAACGTCTTCCATCCAGGGTAGACTGCCGGGCTGCCATCCAAGGTATCGATCAGCGACAGCAAATCCCAATACGGATCGTAAGCAAACGATTCACCTGCATGGCGTTCGTAAGCATCCAAAAATTCATTGGCGACCTGTGTGCCGTAAAGCTGGGCCAAGTTGACGCGGCAATGCCCGACATCGACACCCGCCGGACCGCGGCACGTATTGACCCAATCGACAACACTGCTGACGCGCCCCTCTTCCCATAGAATATTTCCCGGGTGATAATCGCGATGGATCAAGCAATACTCAACCGGCGGACCACCCGCGGCTACAATATAAAATGCGCGCATCCAATCACCTTCTACACGTGACCACTTCGGCCGCTCGAGGCGCCGTGCATCATTATAAGCAAAATATTCGTAAGGGAAGCTTTCCGCTTTATGGCGATGGATCTTAGCGAGCGTTTCAGCAAGGCCGTCAAGCCAGGCTGCATCATACGCCGGCGGCAAGATGACCGCTCCTGGAACTTTCGTCATCAAGACGGCTGGCATGCCGCATGCTTCGCCGCTTTCATCAAACGCCAAAATGCGCGGGGCGGGAATGCCCGCTTTTTCTGCAAGCTCCAGGCTCATCGCTTCATGCTTAGCCAAATCCGGTTCCTGGTCGAGCCACTCCCCTTTATGGTGAAGCCGCAACACGACGCTCTGCTGTTCTCCATCTTTGCTTGCGCGAATTTCATAAAGCAGTGAAGAAGTCCCACCTTCTAACGGAACAGCTTCTTCCAATGCAGCTCCTGGCCATTTCAACTCGACCCATTCGAGTGCTTGGCGGGATAAGCCGCCGAATCCATTTGTCATCCTTGCCGCTCCTTTCAGCCTATCTTTTGCTTTAAGTGTACCATGAAAAAACGCCTACTCCAGCTTTTTGATATGCGCCTTCCAGAAATTCCGAAAGCGTTTACCGCAGCGCGAGAAGGGTATGGTTTTCTACAATGACCTTTCAACTTAACAGGCGAATCGCCTGCATTGAACATACTGAAGGAGCTGACGTTACATGAAAGTGAAGCACCCGATCCCGAAAGCAAAAGAATTGGACAATACCCTATCCCTTCTCGGAGAAGGGTTTGATTTCCTGCCTGGCCGTCGCAAAGAGCTGGGTTCGGATATTTTTGAAACCCGCCTACTCGGGAAAAAGGTCGTGTGCATGGCCGGCGAAGAAGCAGCTGAACTGTTTTACAATAACGATTATTTCAAACGCAGCGGTGCAGCGCCGCTTCCGCTTGAGCAAACGCTATTCGGGCGCGGTGCGGTCCATGGCCGAGACGGCGAAGACCATCACCAGCAAAAGCGCATGTTCCTGTCGATGATGACGCCTGAACGTTTAGAAGACGCCAAACGCATGATGATCGAAGAACTCGATGCCAAGGCTCAACAATGGGAGCAGATGGACGAAGTTGTCTTATTGGATGAAATTGAAGAAATTTTCACCCGCTCCATGATCCATTGGGCTGGACTTCCAATGAAAGAAAGCGAAGTCAAGCAGCGCACATGGGAGCTCGTGACGATGGTCGATTCATTCGGCCTTACTGAAGGACGCTACCTTGAAGGCATGAAAGCGCGCAATGCCCATGAAGACTGGCTGAAAAAAATCATCAAGCAAATCCGTAAAGGCGAATACAATCCGCCGGCCTACACGGCAGCCTATATTGTCGCCCATCACCGGACACCGAACGGCAAACTGCTCGATCTCGAAACGGCAGCGGTCGATTTGAATAACGCCTACCGCCCAATGATTGCGACGGCTTACTTTATCGTCTTCGGCATCATGGCGATGCATGAAAACCCGGTCACGCGCGGCAAGCTGCAGGCAGACGAAAATAACTACAGCCACAACTTCGCCCAGGAAGTGCGCCGTTATTATCCATTCGCACCCGTCATGGCAGCGATCTCCAAAAAAGATTTCAACTGGAACGGTGTTCACTTCAAAAAAGACATGCGCGTCATTCTGGATCTTTATGGCACGAACCATCACCCGGATTCCTGGGACAACGCCGATGAATTCATCCCAGAACGTTTCAGCACATGGAACGGCAGTCCGTTTTCTTTTATTCCGCAAGGAGGCGGCGACCATCATACCGGACACCGCTGTGCAGGTGAGTGGATGACGGTCATGTATATGCAATCGATCTTCAAATATTTTGCGGAGAACTTGAAATACAGCGTGCCTGAACAAGACTTGTCCTACGACATGTCCCGCATGCCAACCATGCCAAAAAGCCGCTTAATCTTAAAAGACGTCCAAAAACTGAAAAACCGCCCAGACAATGTGTTCTATCACGAACAAAAGAACACGACTGTGCAATCAGGTTGCCCGTTCCATTAATAATGAAAAGCTAGAGATTCTGTCTCTAGCTTTTTTTATTTGATGGAAAAGAAGATAGTGAGAGTTTGGTTGTGGGATCATTTCTGTTCATTAGTTGCGCTTCATGTTGGTAGTCGCCGCCTGGCTTTGGGTTGGCCTCTTGCCATAAGCCAGGAAGAACGCCTGTCTTACGGCGTCGGCTCACCCGTGGCGCTGGGCGGCTTAGAGATTTCAATGCGCGGAGCATGATTAGATAGATCTGTCTCTTTATCGAGTTGCCGGCTAGTGGGGGAATCACTTCCTGAGATGCAGCGTCTGATACATCAGTTCCTAAACCGAATATCTTGTTGGAAGATGAGGACTAAAAACACATTCTCCTCATCCAAACGATATGAGCTATAAAATGTGACCCATTTCCTCATTTTCTGATGAGTAGACAGAAGAAGTTTTCTTCCCCTCTAAAACTGGAGACGGAGTGGAAGGGGGCTGACGCCTGTGGGACCGCACGGGCTGGGAGACAGAGGTGGCGCGCTTTTTGCCACCTTGGCTCAACACCCGCCCCACGGCAAGCAGCCCCCTGCAACGAAGTCGAAAAGCGGAAGCTTTTCCAATCACTTCTTTTCATTTCACACTTTCTATCGCATCAACTATATACCTCACAAATTACAGATTCTAATCCCTAACAAACCAACAATTGACAGAACCCGCCCCATCTTATACGATAAGGCAGGAAATTAAATAACCCGGCAACGGGAGAGGTTCATAGCATTCCACCCTCTATAAAAAACTATGGATTTTGAAATCAAGCCGAATCCACATGCGATTCGGCTTTTCTGTTGTCCGATTTTTTATAGCTCTCCCCCCACCGGCCCATTATAAGGAGGCCACATACATGGCAGGAAGAAACGAAGATACACTCGAGCATTTGTCTTTGCTCGGCAACCAGAACACACGCTACAAATTCGAGTACGACCCAGGCATTCTAGAAGCGATTGACAATCTCCACACACGTGATTACTTCGTCAAATTCAATTGCCCGGAATTCACTTCACTGTGCCCGCAAACCGGCCAGCCGGATTTCGCGACAATTTACTTGAGCTTCATTCCCGATAAGAAACTCGTCGAAAGTAAAGCCTTGAAGCTGTACTTGTTCAGCTTCCGCAACCACGGCGATTTCCATGAAGATGTCGTCAACATCATCATGAACGACTTGATCAAACTGCTCGACCCGCGCTATATCGAAGTATGGGGCAAATTCACTCCGCGCGGCGGCTTGTCGATCGATCCGTATACGAACTACGGCAAGCCCGGCACGAAATACGAAGAAATGGCGACGTACCGGATGATGAACCACGACATGAATCCGGAAACGATTACCAACCGATAAGGAGAACCGTCCATGCTACTTTATTTGAACGGCGCTTTTGTCGGCCTTCTGATCTTATCCAATATCCTGGCCGTAAAATTATTTTCCATCAGTGAATGGGCCGTGCTGCCTGCCGCAGTCATCGTCTACGTCTTTACGTTCCCGATCACCGATACGATCGCGGAAGTATACGGCAAAGAAGCCGCGCGCCAAACGGTCATGGCCGGGTTCTTCACCCAGCTGGCTGCGCTAGTGTTTATCTTTTCTGCCATCCACTTGCCGTCTGCACCATTTTTTGCGGACCAGGCAGCGTTTGAGTCGATTTTCTCGGCTGGCTTCCGAGTGACGCTCGCAAGTTTGGTGTCTTATTTCATCAGTCAAAACTTGGACGTCACGATTTTCCATAAATTAAAAGCACGTAACGGCGAATCGAAGTTATGGCTGCGCAACAATGCCTCGACGATGGTCAGCCAATTGGTAGATACAACGATTTTCATCACAATCGCTTTTTACGGGACCATGCCGCTGTCGGCATTGGCCGCCATGATTTTGACGCAGTATGTATTCAAATGGATCGTCGCAGCAGCGGACACTCCGCTCGTTTACTTGCTTGTTAAACTCGCGCGCCGCTCCAGGACAGCCACTCAAAAAAGCTTCGCTTGATTATGGATCTACGCATAACAAAGCCGCCGGCAAACATTGCCGGCGGCTTTTGGTATTTAAGTTATTTGTTTGGCTGGCTGAACTGCAGGAACAATAATTGCAGTCGAGATCTGCTTCTGCGTCCAGACGATCTCTGCAGTAATCGGCAAATGATCCGATGCAGCCGTTTCGATTTTTTCTGCATCCCGCACGTCAAAACCGTGGTCAGCAAAAATATAATCGATGCGTGTCATTGGCTTGAACGATTCGCCAGTTTCTTGATTTTCGTAAGGAGACGGATACGTATAGGCGTCGCCGCGCTTTGTTTTCAAGAAGACGTCCGTCATGGTGTGATGGAGATGGGCCAAGTGGCGATGTGTCGGCGGTGCATTGAAATCGCCCGCAAGGATTTTCGGGAAATGGCTTTTGCCGGCAATCTCCAATATTTCCGCAACGCTCATTTCAAGCTCTTCATCTTTCAACGCTAAATGGGCATTTAACACTTTGAGGTACGTGCCCCCGACTTCAACGACGGTTTCGAGGACGCCTCGTTGTTCGTTATTGTAGATGTCGGTTACGACTTGCGTCAATAAATGGTTTTCTGCGTATTTAATCGGATAAAGGCTTAAGGTCGCATTGCCGTACTGGCGGTTCGGGCGTTCCGGATCATCCGGCGCCTGGTTTAGGTTGGCGCCATATGCGGCGTACATCCCGAGCCGTTCGGAAAGCCATTCGACCTGGTCCACATAAAAACTGCGGGCCGAAAAATGACGGTCGACTTCCTGAAGCGCCACAATGGTGGCTCCTGACGCTTCGATCACTTGCGCGGTTCTTTCTAAATCCACTTTGCCATCCATTCCCATTCCATGGGCAATATTGAACGACATCACTTTCACTGCTGGGGTCCTGCTGGCATCGCCGTGCATAAGACCATCTCCTTTTCTGGTTGAAACGAATCAGTGGCAGCTGCAATTGTCCCCTTCATTATAGCAAGGATGCCGATTTTGTAAGTTAAAAACAGGTTAAAAATTGTTAGAGTTTTGTAAATTTCTGATTTTTGCCACAATTGGAATATGATCCGATGCATCACTTTCGATAGTCCATGCTTCCGTCGCTTGAAAATGGGCATCGTGGAAAATATAATCGATCTTTTGGCCGTGGTCGCCTTGTTTTTTATACGTATCAGGATAAGGACCAGCACCGAACGCGTTGTAAAAATGCTTGGAGAATCGCTGGACGTGCTTGGTAGAAGGCGCAGCATTGAAATCCCCGACTAGCACTTGAGGCAGCGGGTTATCCGTTGTGATAGCGATGATTTCCGTCAAATTACGGTCGACTTCCTCGTCAATGAGCGATAGATGTGTGTTATAGAAAGAAAACCGCTGCCCTTCCACTTCGATGACCGCTTCGAGCATTCCCCGCGGCTCGAATTCTTCCGGATGGATTTCTACTGTACTCAAGTCATGATTTTGGGAGGAAACAATCGGGTAGCGGCTCAAGATGGCGTTGCCGTATTCACGCTTTGGCCGTGTACCGCCTGCTCCCCTGTCAATCAAGTTCGGTCCGTACGCCATGTGCATATCGAGCCGGTTGGACAACCATTTAGCCTGGTCCCAAAAACGGCTGCGGGAAGAAAAGTTTCGGTCCACTTCCTGCAATCCGGCCACATCCACTTCTCCTTGTTCAATCGCCCTAGCCGTTAGTTCAAGGTCGAGCTCCCCGTCGATTCGTTTGCCTGAAGCAATATTAAAGCTCATCACTGTCAGCATTTCCCCACCGCCCTTTTTCTTTTTTTGAATGGCTTACTTCCATTCACTAGCCTTGCTAGATAAAACCCAAAAAGCCCGCAAGCACGCGGGCCACTGTTCATCCATTCAATTTATCGGTATAGGCAATGATGGCATCCCGCAAATATTGCGCTGCCCCTTTACCGGCTTTTTCATAATAGGCCGCGAAGCGTTCATCCGCCACATACATCTCCGCGAGGCCTGCGTGCGCTTGCGGCTCGTAGCTGCCCCATGTAAACCCAAGCCACTGCCGGTGCAAGTCGGCGATTCCCTGCCCTGAGCTTCCTTCCGGTTCGCCGTCTTTTAGCGCATGCTCCAGCTTATCCAGAATCTCCTGCTCAAGGCGCTTGAACGCTTCGTATCGTTGTTGGTCCATGCCGAGCATTTTGGCGTTGGAACGGTCGACTTCCGCATCGCCATATTTCTCGCGGATTTCTTTCCCGTAAGCCGCTTCATTGTCCTCAACCAGCTGCTTCTTGAACCCTTCGAACTTTTCATGTTCTGCCATTTGGCTCTCTCCTTTTTTTGCGGAGATCGTTTTCTCCACATTTTTAATCAAAAGGTCCAGGCGGCTGCGTTCCTTCATTAACTGTTCCCGCTGCCCAATCAATGCTTCGGTTTCGTCAAAACCCGGATCGTCCAAAAGCTTCGCGATGTCGTGCAGCCCAAAACCGAGCTCTCGGTAAAACAAGATGAGCTGCAGGCGATCGATTTCTGAGCTTCCGTACACCCGGTAGCCAGATTCATTTTTCTGCGGCGTCAATAAACCGATCGTATCGTAATAGCGCAAAGTGCGCGCGCTCACGCCGGCAAGCAAAGCCAGCTTCTGTACCGTATACATGCCGCCACCTCCTGATGACTCCACTTTAAACCTTGACGTTGCGTCAAGGTCAAGAGAAAACATTACGTCAACTGCTGTTCCGCAAACTCGCGGTACAGCGGATGCTTTCCGGTCAACTCCCGGTGGTTGCCAATGCCTGTAACCCGACCGCCTTCGATAAAGATAATTTTATCGGCATCGACGATTGTCGACAAACGATGGGCGATGACCAATGTCGTGCGCCCTTCCATTAAGCGGCCAAGCGCCTGCCCCACGATGCCTTCCGATTGGCTGTCTAGGCTCGCTGTTGCCTCGTCCATCATCAATAACTTCGGATCGCGCAAAAATGCGCGTGCGATGGCAATGCGCTGTCTCTGCCCGCCGGATAATTTAACCCCGCGTTCCCCAACTTGTGTGTCCAATCCGTCCGGAAACGACGCGATGAATTCTTCTGCATATGCCATACGGGAGACGAGCCACAACTCTTCATCCTTGTAATTCTCCGCATCCGGCAAGCCGTAAGTCAGATTCGCACGGATCGTCCCGCCCATCATGGCGCTTTCCTGTGATACATAGCCAATTTGATCGCGCCAAGAAGCGATGGCTACATCGGTTATCGGTACCTCTCCGATCGTGATAGTGCCGGCAGTCGGTTCGTAAAAGCGCTCGATCAAACCGAAAATGGTTGTTTTGCCTCCTCCGCTCGGACCGGCAAACGCAATCTTCTGGCCAGGGTGCGCTTCAAACGAAACGCCCTGCAGCACAGGCTCGCCATTTTCGTATGCAAAGCTGACATCTTCAAGGCGCAGCGTCTTGCCGCTAATGTCCATCTCCACGCCCTGCTTTTGCTCTTCAAGCGGCAATTCTAGAATATCGATGATGCGCTCTGTCGCGCCTTTCGCTTTTTGCAGTTCCGTAAAGAAGCGCGCGAATGTAGCGAGCGGCACAATGATTTGGAACAAATACAGAAGAAAAGCGACCAACGATCCGGTCGACATCGACCCTTCCGATACACGGATGCCCCCGTAGCCGATGATCATCACGATGACCACCATGACAACCAAATACATAAGCGGGCCGATCAAGGCGTAGACTTTTGCCTCTCTCATGCCAAGACCGTATAATTTCTGGATGCCCAAAAGCCCGCGCTGTTCTTCCACTCGCTCCGCTGTTGATGATTTCATTAAACGGATTTCACCAAGCGTCTGCTGCACGTCGCCTGTGAACACTGCCGTTTCGTCCTGCAAGCTGCGGGAAATCTTCGCCATTTTACGCCCTAACGGAATCATGATGGCAATCGTCAGCGGTACTGCGAGCATCATAATCAAAGTCATTTTCCAATCGAGCACAAGGAGAATCGCAACGGCCCCGATAATCGTAATGATGCCGGTCACGAAACTCGGGAAATGGTCGGTGATGAGATTCCGGACAATGCCGGTATCGTTGACAACGCGGCTCACCGTCTGGCCGCTCGCTTGCTGGTCAAAATAGCCGACACGCAAACGCAGTAAATGCAGCCACATGCGCTCGCGCAGCCCAGCCACGATGCGTTGCCCGACCATGCTCAATAAATAAATCGATACGCCATTGATGACCGCCTGTACGATAAAGGCAGCCGCAAGCGCAGCAATCAATCCTGCGCTTAAGGCTTCTACTGAAAATCCGTCCACCAATTCTCTCGTCAACAACGGGACGAGCAAGCCGACGATAGTGGTGATTAAACTGGTCCCCAGACCGAAAACGAGCGCCCATTTTGGGATTTTAATCGAAGTTAAAAGTGTGAAAAATGGCTTGATGCCTTGTTTTTTCTGAATTGATTCCATTACTCCATCTCCTATCTATCCGTTCAAGCCATTTATGCAGCCGTAATTTTCCGATCTTTCGGCAAAGCGAGGCCAACCAGCCCAAGAATCGGCAGTACAGAAATGATGATCATCGTTTCATAAACCCCGATCGAATCCATCAATACTCCAATCGCGACGGCTCCGATGGCCCCCATGCCGAACGCCAAGCCGACCGTCAGCCCAGACATCGTGCCGATTCTGCTCGGTACGAGTTCTTGTGCATAGACGACCATGACGGAAAAACTTAACATGAGGAAAAAGCCCAATACGGCAAGAATGACAGCGACAATCGGCAAGGCCACATATGGCAGTACCAGCGCCAGCGGAATCGGCACGATCAACGACAGCACGATAACACGCTTGCGGCCGATGCGATCGGCAAGCGGCCCTCCAAAAAAGGTGCCGAATGCTCCGATTCCGAGGAATAGGAAGATAAACATTTGCCCTTGCTGGATCGTCACACCGTAATTATCCATTAAATGGAATATGTAAAAACTTGTGATTGTCGTTATGTAAAAAGTACGCGCGAAAATAATCAATAACAGCAAGGTTAAAGCAGTGCCCACTTGCTTTTTCGTCAAAGGCGGCAAGGAAGAGAGCACCGCTTTTTTCACTTTCTCCAATTTATCGCGCTCTAATTGTGCCTTATACCAAGCGGAAATTTTAGACAATACGAAAATGCCGAGTGCCGCGACAAACAGAAACAAGGCCGCGCCCCGTTGCCCAAGCGGCACGAGGATAAAGGCGCTGATCAACGGCGCCAGCGCTTGACCGGAGTTGCCGCCGACTTGGTAAATCGATTGCGACAAGCCGCGTCTCGAACCCGCAGCCATATACGATACGCGCGAGCCTTCCGGGTGGAACACCGCAGAACCGAAGCCCAGGAAAATGACCGACAGCAAGATGAGCCAATACTCCGGCGCAAAGGCCAAACCGGCGATCCCGATAAACGAGAACACCATACCGAGCGGCAATGCATAAGGCATCGGTTTTTTATCGCTCGCGAACCCGATGACCGGCTGCAACACAGACGCCACCATATTGAGCGCAAAAGCGATGAGCCCAAGCTGCGTGAAGCTGAGCCCCAAATCCTTCTCTAAAATCGGGAACATTGCCGGAATCACTGCCTGCAAAGAATCATTCAGTAAATGGACACCGCCGATCGCGAACATTACCGGATACACCGGATTCCCCGCGAGCGAAGATGAGGAAATTGCTTTTGCCATAGTGCCGCCTCCAACTTATGTAGTCATATCTTTTCCAGTATAAACCAATTCTTTCGAGTTATAAAATGCACAAAAAAGCGCAGATGCACATTCACCAATGAATGCCCATCTGCGCTCTTTGTTTCTGCCTATGAGCCTAGCTTACAATAAACGGAGGAATAGCACTTTCAGATAATCGCCTTCCGGAAATCTTCTATCGACGTGGAAATCCGCCGGCAAGCTATACGTCTCCACCACTTTGTATTTCTGATCTCTGTCTTTAAATGCTTTATCGATCATTTGAGTGAACTTCTTCATATTGAATGAAGCGCTATTGGTCGAAGCGACAATCAAGCCACCCGCTGCCGTGATGTCGATCGTTTCTTTCATCAAATTGGTGTAATCTTTCGCTGCGCTGAAGACATGCTTTTTCGAGCGCGCAAAGCTTGGCGGATCGAGGACAACTACATCAAAGCTCAAGTTCTTGCGCTTCGCGTATTTGAAATAATTGAAGACGTCCATCACCAGAATGTCCTGCTCATCAAAATCAATGCCGTTGATGCTGAACTGCTCGATCGTTTTCGCCGAGCTGCGCTTTGCGAGATCCACACTTGTTGTCTTGTCGGCACCACCAAGCGCAGCCGCCACGGAAAAGGCTCCTGTATACGAAAAGGTATTGAGCACGGTTTTGCCTTCCGCATATTTCGTGCGGATCGCCTGGCGCACATCGCGCTGGTCGAGGAAAATACCGGTCATCGCGCCGTCGTTCAAATACACCGCGAAGTTCATACCGTTTTCTTGAACGATCAGCGGAAATTCCCCGCGCTCGCCTGATACGAAATCGTCGTCTTCAATATACTGGCCTTTCGTGTCAAAGCGTTTTTTCTCATAGATTCCGATGCACTCCACGACATTCTCCAAAGCGGCCACCACATCTTCGCGGAACGAGTAGACGCCTTCGCTATACCAGGACAGCAAGTAAAATCCTGCGTAATAATCGATCGTTAATCCGCCGAACCCATCCCCTTCTCCGTTGAAGACGCGGAAAGCGGTCGTCTCGGAGTCGTTGAAGAATTTCTCGCGGCGGCTGAATGCCAATTCCAGCTTGCGTTCGACAAAGGCTTGGCCGACTGCCTCGTCCTGGTTTCTCGTCAAGACCCAGCCGGCGCCTTTGTTCTGCTCGCCGTAATAGCCCGTGCCCAAATATTCCCCGTCTTTATCAACAAGGCGAAGCAATGTGCCTTCCGGCGCGTTGACTTCACTCATCAACCCGTCTTTTGTAACGAGTGGAGACCCTTTTGCCAATTCATTTCTCAAAACATCTTTCACCGTTACCGTCATTTCGTTTCTCATAATTCCTCATCCTATCTATGCCGTTGCGTTTTGCATTATAATCAGTGTAAAGGAAATCCGTCGCCCTGCCCACTTTCAAACGCCTTTTTCAGTGAATTGGATATGGAAAGGAGGAGCCGTCGTGAAAAAGAAATTCTACATCTACAACATCCTGCTGACAAACGGAGACGTGCTAGAAGGCATCCGCATTGAAGGCGCGCTTGAAGACCATTTCATCGGCATTGCCGTCAGCTTGTTTCCGGTCGAAGATGCAGCGGGCAAGACGATTGTCTTGAATCTGTTCCACATCGTGCGCGCGGAACTTGTGCGTATTGAAGAAGCTTAATGAAGATATTTGGAGTTTGTTTGTGTAAATGTCTTAGTATTGCGGTTCTTGCTTCATCTCAATAGTCGCCGCCGTGCTTTGGGTTGGCCTCTTGCCGCAAGCCAGAAAGAGCGTCTGTCTTACGGCATCGGCTCACCCCTTTACGCTCGGCGGCTGTGAGATTTCATTAAGAGAGGTGTGATTAGTTGGATCTACTTCTTTAACTAGTTGCCGGCTAGTGGGGGAATCGCTTCCCGGGACATGATTGGAAAAGATAGTGGGAGTTTAGATGTTGAATTGTTTTGCCGATCTATCGCAGCTTCAGGTTAGTAGTCGCCACCGGGCTTTGGGTTGGCCTTTGGCAGCAAGCCAAGAAGAACACTTGTCTTACTGCGTCGGCTCACCCCTTTACGCTCGGCGGCTGGAAGATTTCATTGATCCGGATATGTTTAATCAGATTTACTTCTTTAGCCAGTTGCCGGCTAGCGGGGAATCGCTTCCTGAGATGCCAAGTCTGGCACGTTGGTGCTTGAGTCGAGGATTTTGGTGATGGATCATAACTAACTAGTCGCTACCACAAACTCTAAAGATGACCTGAGTTACAAAATAGGAAGCATTTTCACATTTTCTATCAAGTGAACAAAAGAAATTTCCTTCCCTTCTAAAATTAGAGACGGAGTGGAAGGGGCCGACGCCTGGGGGACTGAGCGGGCTGGCGAGACAATTGTGCCGCGCTCTTTGGCACATTGGCTCAACACCCGCCCCCCGGCAAGCGTGCCCCTGCAACGAAGTCGAAAAGCACAAGCTTTTCCACTCGCTTCTTTTCACGCCAAGCTTTCTAATTTCCGGTCTCAACGTTTCTCTCAACAGAAAAAAGCGCTCCGCAGAAATGCGGAACGCTTTGTATCCATTATTCATTCTTGCATCCATTCCCAGGCATCGTTCATTTCGTCGAGGTTGAAATGGCGTGTCTCCAGGCCGTCCGCGAAGCCTTGCCAGCCGCTCGTTGCCGCCGTCCAGTCTTTTTCGCTGATAACTGCGAATTTGCGCGCTTGGCTCCAGCTGTGCCGGTCGATTACGGCACTGTCTGCCGCATCAAACAAAGTTGAATCTTCCACTTTGTAAATAATGGCATACATATTGAAATGCCCTTTTTCACTCACTTTGTCGCGGATGACGTGATCCAATTTTTCGATATCGGCTTTGCTGGCACGCCCTTCCACTTCAATCGCAATCGTTTCGATGTCTTTGCTCGGTACAATTGATAGCATATCTCGTCACCTCTCCTTTATCCAATCCCAGGCTGCTTCCATCTGGTCCATTGGGAAATGTTTGGCTTGCACGCCTGGCAGTTTGTCGAGTGCGCCAGATACTTTGTCGAGCCAGTCTTTTTCACTGACAACCGCGAGTTTATTGTATTGGCTCCAACGTTTCGCATCGATGGCCAACTCTTCGAACATAGCGCCAGCTGTAGGCGTATCGATATCGCCGATCACGGCGTACACATTGAATTTCTGATCGTTGCGAAATTTTTCGAACACCACATTGTCAAATTTCTTCAAATCGTCTTTGGTCACTTTGCCTTCGACTTCGATGGCAAAGGTTTGTTCGTCTTTACTGGTAAAGAATGATAGCATGGCGGCTCCTCCTTAAAGTTTCCTGATAATGCTGTTATTCCCTTTACAGCGGGCATCAAACTGCCATTCGAAAATCACCGTTTTAGATATATCGCATTCTGCATTTTATTGCTTTCCATATTAGTGTATAATGGAGTCAGATAATTTCGAAAGGAGATTTACTATGCCGATTCCTGTAGACCATACAAGACCGGTACGCGTTTCCGCTAAAGAAAGTGCCCACTTGCAATTGCAGCAATGGATCATCGATGGCACATTGCAGCCTGGTGAGAAACTGGTCGACACTGAACTCGCCGAAGCGCTCAATTTGAGCCGGACGCCGATTCGTGAGGCTCTGCAGCTTCTTGAAGTACAAGGATTCATTGAAATGTTTCCCGGTAAAGCGACACGCGTTACGGATATCCATATCGAAGACATCAAACACCTCCTGCCCCCCCTTGCTGTACTGCAAGCACTTGCCGGTGAGCTGGCCATCCCCAATTTAACGCCTGAAATTTTTGGGCTATTGGAAGAGACCAACCGGAAATTTGCGCGTGCCATCCGCAACAGCGATTCCTTCTCTGCTTTGAAAATCGATGAAGAATTCCATCAGATCATCGTCGATGCAGCCGGAAATCCATATATAGATTCCATGCTCGGCCAGCTTCAATCACACGTCCGCAGACAATTTTTCCATCATTCCTTAGTGTTGACGATGCGCTCCCATGACGAGCACATCGAAATCATCGACACATTGAAAGCCGGAGATGCCGAAAAGATTTCACATTTGATGAAATCCAATTGGGTCCGCACCATCGAAGACTTGACCGCTTCGAAAGGTATTTAAAAAAGCTGTTTCCAACGTGTCTGACACGTTGGAAACAGCTTTTTTTAGCGATTTGTAAATGCTGGAGATTCCGCTTCACCGCGGTTTTTCAAACGGGTGGCTACACCTGAAATGATGATTGCAGCCAAAGCCGGCACTAGCCAACCGAGCCCATCTCCGTAGAGCGGCAGGACCTCAGTATAAAAGTCGATGACACCTTGGAGCCAAGCCGGATTTTCGATGCCAAGCGATCCTGTCAAGGTTTTCATTCCGTCGACGATTGCGATGAAAAACGTCACGCCGATAGCCGATACGTAGACAATCCGGCTATGGTTGAAAAGCGGCGACATGAATGCCAACATGATCAAGACGATCGCGAGTGGATACAAGAACATCAACACCGGAATGGAATACGTGATGATGTTTGAAAGGCCGGCATTGGTGACGACCAATGAAAATATCGTGAAGATGAAGACATATGTGCGGTAGCTGATGCCAGGCGTCAGCTTATGGAAAAACTCTGAAGTCGCGACCGTCAAGCCAACCGCTGTCGTGAGGCACGCCAAAATGATGATCACGGCCAACAGCATGGCACCGAACGTTCCGAAATAATGTTCAGAAGCCCCGCTCAGAACCGGTCCTCCAGTTTCCAAAAGACCAAGCTGAGAAGTACTAGTCGCACCAAGGAAAGCGATACCCGTGTAAACGACAGCCAATAACCCAGCTGCCACAGCGCCGCTGAGAAGTGTCGCCTTCAGCAAGCCTTTAGATGAAGTGACACCCATTTTCTGGACAGCTGAAATGACGATGATGCCGAACACGAGCGAAGCGAGCGCATCCATCGTGTTGTACCCTTCTGTAAAGCCGGTCAAAAAGGCGCCGCTTGCATAGCCGTCTTGTGCAGGACCCGCCTCGCCCATCGGAGAAACGAACGCTGCCACCAACAAGACGCCAAGGACGATCAAGATGGCTGGAGCCAGGAATTTGCCGATGCTGTCGACCATTTGTGTCGGATTCAACGACAACAATAAAGATACTACATAAAAGATAAGCGAGAAGACGATTAAGCCGATTGTAAGCGATCCGTCTCCGATAAATGGCACGATGCCCACTTCATAAGAAACGGCTGCTGTCCGCGGCAAAGCGAAAAACGGCCCAATCGTTAAATAAAGTGCGGCGGTGAACAATAACCCGTACACCGGATGCACACGGCTTGAGAGATCTTGCAAGTCCCGGCTTTTTGAGAAGCCGATCGCCAAGATGCCAAGCAGCGGCAAGCCGACCCCTGTCGTCAAGAAACCAGCCATCGCCACCCAGACATTTTCACCTGCGTACTGGCCAAGCTGCGCGGGGAAGATCAAATTCCCTGCCCCAAAAAATAATGCGAAAAGCATTGTCCCAATGATAAGATAAGCCTTCATCGATAATTTGCTGTCCATACTTACTAGCTCCCTTAATTTTTGAATATTCATTCTTTTTTATCCCAAAATACTATCAACGAATAATTGTATGCGATATATTGCATAAGGTAATACTACAACATCCGCTATAAAATGCAAGTATTAAATTCTTGTTTTCGGAAAATTTTATTATTCGCTTGAAATGCTGTTGTGTAGAGCTTTCGCGCTATAACATTTTCTTCCTTTCCTTACAGTTATTCCGCTTCAATTCGCGAAACTATGGGCTCGCATTTCCAGTCCATTGCTGTAAAATATCTACATATATGAAGACGTCCATCGTTTTCCAAAACTGACCGGAAGGCGGAGGTGCCCAATGAAGATCGTACGCATCATTTTGCAATTGCTTGTCCTGTACGGATTTTTGCTGATCGGCGAAGCCATTCAAGCTTTGCTCCAGTTGCCGATGCCCGGAAGCATCATCGGCTTTTTGCTGTTGTTCAGCGCTTTATTGCTGAAAATCTATCCACTCGAGTGGATAGACGCCGGCGCTACTTTTTTATTAAGCTTTCTTTCCTTATATTTTATTCCGGCAACGGTCGGCGTAGTTGACTACGGCCCCTTGTTTTCCGGAAAAGGCGTGTTGCTGCTGCCGATCGTGATCATCAGCACGCTCATCACGATGGCGGCTGCCGGCTTTGCAAGCCAGTACATTGCGAATCGAAGCGCAGCAGCGCAAAAGGAGGAATCGTAATCATGGCATTCACTCCCGCAGCCATTGTGTTCTCCGTCCTGACCGTAGCGACTTACGTTATCGCCAATTTCGTGTACCTGCGCTTTCGTAAAACGCCCCTGAATCCCGTCATTACAGCGACGGTAGCGCTAGTGGCCATTTTAATCCTGTTCGATATCCCTTATGAAACCTATATGGAAGGCGGCGACTGGGTGGCGGCTTTTCTCGGCCCGGCTGTCGTCGCGCTTGCCGTCCCGCTCTATAAGCATCGTGAATTGCTCCAGAAAAACCTGGTACCGATCGCTGCCGGAATTGTCGCCGGCGTCATTGCAGGTCTTGTCAGCGGCACCTTGTTTACACGCTGGCTTGGTTTTACGGAAGAATTGATTTTGACGGTCTTGCCAAAATCATTGACGACGCCTGTCGCCATGCAAGTTGCGTCGACGATTGGCGGCATTCCGTCGCTGGCTGCCGTATTCGTCATGGTCGCCGGCTTCACAGGCATCCTGCTCGGGCCATATTTGCTGCACTTATTGAACATCGATTCCCCAATCGGGCGCGGCATCGGCCTCGGCGCTTCTGCACATGGGCTTGGCACAGCGAAAGCCTTCGAATACGGCCCGGAAGACGCGTCGATGAGTTCTGTAGCAATGACCTTGGCCGCTGTTCTCGGCGCATTGCTCAGCCCGCTCGCTGCCTGGCTGCTCCTTTAGCCTGCTTTCAAGTACAACGAGGAATCACCTCTTCTTTCCGTCATTGCAATTGAATAGCTTCAAAAAAATTCCCAGTGCGTCGCTGCACTGGGAATTTTCTATTTTACATTCACTTGCCAGGATACGCCGAAGCGGTCATTGCACCAGCCAAATTTCCGGCTGAAGCCGTAATCGCCAGGTTCCATCAGTACTTTCCCGCCTTCACTTAAAGCATTATAGGCTTTATCGAATTGTTCTTCATCGTCTACTTGGACAAATAGCGAGACAGCTGGTGTAAAAGTGAACTCATGCGGAATCGGGCTATCGATACACATGTATTTGGTGCCTGCCAATGTAAAGCTCGCCTGCTCTACTTTGCCATCCTCCCGGTACGTCACTGAATCGATATGGGAATTTTTAAAGATGGAAGTATACAGTTTCATCGCCTCTTCTGCTTGTCCTTGAAACAATAAAAATGTCGTAATCGTTTGAGTCATGTGATCAACCTCCTTAAGTTTTCAAATCACGCCGGCGGAAACCGTATGCACCAGCCACCGACAGGAGAACAGCGATTGCAATCATCACCGCGAGCACGCCGTAATTAACTTCATCCAACGGAATGCCTGGAATATGCCCGTAAGGCGTCAACTTTTCCACCCAATCCGGAAGCTGCAGCAGCTCGCCCAAATAAACAACGAAGAATGACAAGCCCAAGTAAAGCCAAATGACGCTCGCAAAACTTGGCAAAAAGCCGATGAACACGAGTGCCAAGCCGATCATGATCAGCACAGCCGGTAAATACACGAACGAAGCGCCGATGTATGTGCCAAGCGGCAGATCTTCATCAAGTACGGCATTGCCGGCCAAGCCCAGCCCACTCCCGGTCAAGAACAACATTGTAATCGCCGTCAACGCTGCAAGCAGCCAATAGCTGAACGCCACGCGCCAGCGGGAAACCGAGCGGCCAATGACATGTTCCATGCGCCCGTTCTTTTCTTCCGTCTTCACTTTTAGCATCACCATAATCGCCGGAATCGACGCAAGAATCGCCATGACCGAAGACAGCACAGGAATGAACAGTTCGATCAAGCTAAAGCCTTCCTGCTCGACGATCAATTGCTGGAACAAATCGATGCCTTCAAAAAAGCGTTCGATTTCACCGAGCACCGATCCATACGAGATGCCCAGAATGAACAAAGCGATCGCCCAGGCGATCAAGCCCGTGCGCTGAAGCCGCCAAGCCAAGCCGAACGGACCGCGAAGCGTCGCAGGGGCTTCTGTACGCCCAGCACGTGTTGGCAAAAAGCCGGAATCGTGATCGCGGATGCTGTTCAGATACAGCGCCAAGATAGACAGCGCCACCGCCAAACCGAGCGATAGCATGACCGGCCACCAGGTATTTTCGACAAACGGCTTGGCGCGCAGAATCCAGCCGAGCGGTGAAGTGAGCGACAAGGCTTCACTCATGACGTCGCCAATCGCGCGAACCATATAAAACACCAGCAAAGCAGCGATCGACAAACCGGTCGTCGCGCGGGCATTTTGCGTCAGCTGTGCAAACACTGCTGTTAATGCAGCAAAGAACAAGCCGGTCGCACCGAGCGCTGCCCCGAACAATAGCGAACCGTGAAGGTCGACGCTCTCGACTTGCAACGCTGCCATCGAAACGCCGGTCAATACCGCAAGCACTGCGTTGACTGCTGCAAGCACGAGCAACACTGCCGTTATACTGGATAACCTGCCGACCGGCAGCGCACGGACTAGTTCAAGCCGTCCTTCCTCTTCATCGCCGCGCGTATGGCGGCTCACAAGCAGAATGTTCATCAAAGCGACAATCGCCGCAGTCATGACCAGCATTTCATGCGCCGTCATAGCACCGGTCGTATAATCTGCTCCGCCGTAATTGGGTCCGACCATTGCCACCATCGCCGGATTTTCCATCGTTTCCGCAATGGCCTGGCGCTCGATATCATCTCCGTATAAATTGTCGAAGACGAGGACGATGCCTGCCGATACGAAGACGAACGACAAGATCCAGATTGGCAACCGGATGCGGTCGCGCCGCAGGATAAAACGCATCAAACTCCATGTATGGTCAAAAAGCTGGCTCATCACACGCCACCTCCTGCTCCTGTCTCCGTTTCCTCGTAATGGCGAATGAACAAATCTTCCAGCGTCGGCGGCCGACTTTCCATCCGCTTGATGCCAAATGCACTTAAATGGCGGACGACCGCATCGAGTTCATCGGCGTCCACTTGGAACGACCAGCCCCCGTCGAACGCCTGCACGCGGTGCACACCCCGAAGCTCCGCCAAATCCGGGATCGGCTGATCGGTTTCGATGAACATCAAGGACCCGGTCAAATGGCGCATTTCCTTGAGTGTCCCGGTTTCAATGATGCGTCCTTTGCGGATGATCGCTACCCGGTCACATAGCTTTTCCACTTCCGACAGAATATGGCTTGATAATAAGATGCTCTTGCCTTGCGCTTTCGCTTCTTGGACATACTCCGAAAATACGCGCTCCATCAGCGGGTCGAGCCCTGAAGTCGGCTCATCAAAGATATAAAGATCTGCATCTGCGGAAAAAGCGGCGATGAGCGCCACTTTCTGGCGGTTCCCTTTTGAATAGGTCTGGCATTTCTTACCCGGGTCGAGCCCGAAACGGCTGATCAATTCATCGCGCCGGCCCTTGTCATAGCCGCCGCGCAATCTTCCGAACAAATCGATCACTTCGCCGCCGGTCAAGTTCGGCCATAAATTGACGTCGCCCGGCACATATGCCACACGTTTATGGATATCGACCGCATCTTTCCAAACGTCTTTGCCGAAAATTTCTGCGCTGCCCTCGGATGCTTTCAAAACGCCAAGCAAGACACGTAAGGTCGTTGACTTTCCTGCCCCGTTCGGCCCAATAAACCCAAATACTTCGCCTTCCTTCACTTCGATATCGACCCCATCCAGCGCTTTGAAATCCCCAAAGGTTTTACTGAGCCCTTGCGTTTTGACGACTGTCATCACGATTCCTCCTCCGTTTCGTAAAAGCTCTTTTTCAAAATGGCCAAATAACCATAGAATTCTTGCCAATACGGTGCGAAATCGATCTCAGCAAGTTTTTGCCCCGTCAACCGCGCGAGCAGCTCCTGCTGATAGCCGTCGATCGACCAACGGATTAAATGGAACACTTTCTCGGGATCTGCATCTTTGCGGAAGCGGCTTCGGTCGATTCCTTCATACATGAGCTTATAACCCGCTTGTTTCATGTTCTCTATATCCGCTGCGAGCTCTTTTGGCAAATGCGGCTCGCCTTCTTGCAAAAAAACAGCCGAGAACTTGAACACTTCTTCATTTTCCGCTTGGGCTTCCATTTTCAGGCGGGCCAGCTGCGTGAGCCGTTCGATCAAATCCGGTTCCCCAGCATCCACTTTATCCAAATACTGACTTTGGATGAATTCAAGACTATACTTCACCAAATACTCGTAGAGCTCCTGCTTGCGGGTGAAATAATAAAACAACATTCCTTTGCCGATCCCTGCCGCTTTGACGATGCGGTTGGTTGACGCCTTCTCGTAGCCATGCGCCGCAAATTCCTCGAGTGCTGCCTGGCGAATCTTATGCTGCTTGCTTTCTTCCAAACTTTCAAATCGTGCAATGATAATGTCCACCTCCTCTTTTACACACAACTAGACCACCCTGGTCGACTCCAATATACAATACTCGACCACACTGGTCAACCATAAAAATCAGACAATTTAAACTTCATTTTAAAGAGCATTCCAGCTTTCCTGAAAGCGCTTGTCGTGCTATGTTTTACATAAGTATGACAAGACAGGAGGAACTTCTTTTGAATAAAATCATGACACCTAAGTTTTCTGTCGCCGCACTCACTGCAGCCGCAGCACTTACTCTGTCCGCATGCGGCAGCGACAGCGAAGAAACCGCTGACACTGCAAGCGCTTGGGACGAAATTCAGGAACAAGGCACATTGACCGTTGCGACATCCGGTACGCTTTACCCGACTTCGTATCGCGAGGAAGGCACCGATGAATTGACCGGCTTTGAAGTCGAAGTGGTTCGTGAAATGGCTGAACGCCTCGAACTCGAAGTCGAATTCTCTGAAATGGGCTTTGACGAAATGATGACGTCTGTCCAGACCGGCCAAGTCGATATCGCAGCGAACGATATCGAGATCAATGAAGACCGCAAGGAAAAATTCGTGTTCTCCACGCCGTTCAAATATTCATACGGTACCGCCATCGTCCGTGAAGGCGACCTTTCCGGCATTGAAACGCTCGAAGACCTTGAAGGCAAAAAAGCAGCCGGCGCTTCGACATCCGTCTATATGGAAACAGCCCGTTCTTACGGCGCGGAAGAAGTAACGTACGACAACGCGACAAATGAAACCTATTTGCGCGATGTGGCAATCGGCCGCACCGATGTCATCCTCAATGATTATTATTTGCAGACCCTCGCCATCGAAGCGTTCCCGGAACTCGACATCGTCATCCACCCGACGATCAAATACCGCCCATCTGAAGGCGGCATGGTCATGAACAAAGGCAACGATGAACTGGTCGAAAACGTCAACAAAGCCATTGATGAAATGCTAGAAGACGGTACCATCGCTGAACTTTCCGCTGAGTTTTTTGACGGAGCCGATGTGACAGAGCCAATTGAAATTGAAGAATAAGCACCAATGCCCCGATGCCCTCTCCACGGACATCGGGGCTTTTTTAGCAGAATGCTATCATTTTAATAGCATTTCTCAAATAGCTTTTAGAAAGCGCTTTCTCATCATTTCCACAATCATCCTGTTCGTTAGCCCTATCTATTGAGTTCTTTCTTGTATTTCAACGATTATTTACTATATTAAGATGATAAACTCCAACTATCCTCCACTTTCATTCACTAGTGAAAAGCATTATACTATTAAAGTATTTAGAATAATCTGCAGATGAGGTGAACTTTTTTGGATTTCACATTTTCCCCGCTCAGTGAACAGGCGCTGGTCATCGAAACCGGCACCATCATCAATAAAGAGTCGGAACAAGCCGTGCGAAAACTGTCTTCACTTCTGGAAAAGAGAGCACCGGATTGGCTGGTCGAATTCATCCCAGCCTTCACGACAGTGACTGTTTTTTACGATCCGTGCCAAATCAAGCAAGCAGAAGCCGAACAGGAATTGCGGCTCTTGGTCGCACATTTAGATGAGGTCGAAGCACCGGCGCCACGCCAAATCGAAATCCCGGTTTGCTATGGCGGCGATTTCGGACCTGACCTCAGCTTTGTTGCAGAGCATAACGGACTGACTGAAGAAGAAGTCATCGAAATCCACACTTCCGGCATCTACAGCGTGCACATGATCGGCTTCGCCCCCGGGTTTCCGTTTATTGGCGGCATGTCCGAAAAAATTGCCGCACCGCGCAGAAAATCACCGCGCCTGCGCATTCCTGAACGCACCGTCGGCATCGCCGGCATGCAAACCGGCGTCTATCCGATTGAAACACCGGGCGGCTGGCAGTTGATCGGCCGGACGCCATTGCGCCTATTTGTTCCGGAACAAGACATTCCAAGTTTGATGCGCGCAGGAGATGAAATCCGCTTCACGCAAATCGATGAAGCCGAATACCGTGAACAGGAGGCGAAGATAGATGCTGAGCATTCGTAAAAGCGGGCTGCAGACAGCGGTCCAGGACCTCGGCCGTGCAGGTTTTCAGCGCTACGGCGTCATCGCAAGCGGCGTCATGGACCCGTTTGCCCACCGCATCGCCAATTTGCTCGCCGGCAACGCGGAAACGGCTCCGACTTTGGAGATCGCTTTATCCGGCCCGGTCATCGAGTTCGAAGCCGACCATTACATCGCCATTTGCGGAGGCGATTTGTCCCCTTCGCTCAACGGCGAGCCACTTGTCATGTGGCGCGGCCATTTCGTCAAAAAAGGCAGCGTCTTGTCGTTTGGCGAACCGAAACGCGGCGCCCGTAGTTACTTGGCGGTAGCGGGCAGTTTTGACGTGCCGCCTATCATGGATAGTCATTCGACTTATTTACGGGCAGGCATCGGCGGCTTCAAAGGACGCGCCTTGAAAAACGGCGATGTCTTGAAGGTGCTCCCCATTGCCCCCGAACGCATGAATGCCTTGAAAAACCAAAATGCCCAAACGCCCGATTGGCTCATCCCCCCTGCCCGCTATCATGAGCAGCCGATTGTCCGGATGATGCCGGGCCGGCAGTACGCACTCTTTAATAAAGCGAGCCGCACGCGCATATTCGAAGACACCTTCACCGTTTCTGCCAATTCGGACCGAATGGGCTACCGCCTCGAAGGCCCTCCACTTGCGCTCGAAAAGCAGGAGGAATTGATTTCGGAAGCGGTCGCATTCGGCTCTGTGCAAGTGCCGGCAGACGGTAATCCCATCGTCTTACTCGCCGACCGCCAGACAACCGGCGGCTATCCGAAGATCGGCCAAGTCGCATCGGTCGACTTGCCGCTGATCAGCCAATTAAAACCCGGCGAATCCCTGAAGTTCCGCCACATATCCGCGGACGATGCACAACAACTTTATATCGAACAAGAACAGCAGATCCGCCAATTGAAGATCGCCATCCAAATGAAACGGGAGGAATGGACATGAACCATCAAGTAGATTTGAACTGTGACATGGGTGAAAGCTTCGGTACGTATTCACTTGGAAACGACCAAGTAATTCTTGATTACGTCACTTCCGCCAATATTGCCTGCGGTTTTCACGCAGGTGATCCGGCAACGATGCGCGAAACCGTTAAGCTCGCGCTCGACAAAAATGTCGGTATCGGTGCGCACCCTGGCTTGCAGGACCTCGCCGGTTTCGGCCGCCGCCATATGGCCGTCACACCACGGGAAGTATACGATCTTGTCATCTACCAAATCGGTGCGCTCTACGGCTTCGTCAAAGCAGAAGGCGGGAAATTACAGCACGTCAAAGCTCACGGTGCTATGTACAATATGGCGGCAGGCGACGCTAAGCTATCCGAAGCAATCGCGGAAGCGGTCTATAAAATCGATCCGGAATTGGTTTTGTTCGGCTTGTCCGGCAGTGAAATCGTCAAAGCCGGAAACCGCATCGGCCTGCGCACTGCCAATGAAGTGTTTTCCGACCGCACGTATCAACCGGACGGCACACTCACTCCGCGCAGCCAGCCTAATGCGCTCATCACTGACCCGCATGCTGCGATCGAGCAAGTTATCCGCATGGTCAAAGAAAATAAAGTCATCAATACAGAAGGCACCGATACTGCCTTGAAAGCCGAAACAATCTGCATCCATGGCGATGGCAAAACCGCCAAAGAATTCGCGTTGCATATTTCCAGTTCCTTGAAAGAGGCGGGAATCGATATCCAACAGATCCAGAAAATCGTTTAACACCGCCTAAGGAGGGACTTCCATGAACAATGTCAAAAAGATGAAAAATACCAATCGCAGCGTGCTGCTCGGTGCTGCTTTCCTGATGGCGACTTCGGCTATCGGGCCAGGATTCTTGACCCAAACGACCGTTTTCACTGAAACTCTGTTAGCTTCATTCGGTTTTGTCATTCTTATTTCTATCATCATCGATATCGGTGCACAGACGAATATCTGGCGCATCATCGCCATTTCCGGCAAGCGCGCCCAAGATATTGCAAATGACGTGCTGCCAGGGCTTGGCTACTTCCTGGCGTTTCTCGTCGTCATCGGCGGCCTCGCCTTCAATATCGGGAACATCGCCGGTGCCGGACTCGGCACGAATGTGCTGTTCGGCATTTCTCCAGAACTCGGCGCCGGGCTCAGCGGCTTGCTTGCAGTGGGGATCTTTATGGTCAAAGAAGCAGGACGCGCCATGGACCGCTTCGCCCAAATTCTCGGCTTCGTCATGATCGCATTGACCGTTTACGTGATGATCACGGCACAACCGCCCGTCGGTGAAGCCGTTGCGAAAACTTTTGTGCCCGACACGATTGATATTTTCGCCATCGTTACGCTTGTCGGCGGAACGGTCGGCGGCTATATCACATTCGCCGGCGGCCACCGCTTGATCGACGCCGGCATGACCGGCAAGCGGCATTTGCCGCAAGTAACACGCAGCTCTATCTATGCGATCGGTGTCGCTTCGATCATGCGCATCATCTTATTTCTCGCCGTGCTCGGTGTCGTCTCGCAAGGACTGGCACTCGACCCGGATAACCCGCCGGCGTCTGTGTTCCAACTCGCCGCTGGCAATATCGGTTATAAAATCTTTGGCGTCGTCATGTGGGCGGCCGCTGTCACGTCAGTCGTCGGCGCTGCCTACACATCCGTTTCGTTTATCCGTTCGTTCAGCCCGGTACTCGAGAAATACCATCGCTACCTGACCATCGGCTTTATTGTTATCTCGACCGTCGTCTTCATTTCCATCGGGCGCCCGGTTTTGATTCTCGTGCTTGTCGGTTCACTCAACGGCTTGATCTTGCCGATCGCACTCGGCGTTATGCTGATCGCCGCACACAAAAAGAAAATCGTCGGCGACTACAAACATCCGCTGTGGATGACAATCTTCGGTGTCGTTATCGTCATCGCGATGTCTTGGATGGGCGGCTATACGCTGTTGAACGGCATCCCACAACTATTCAAATAAGGAGTGAATGAATCATGCAATTCGCATCTCCAGAAGAGCTGCGCAGCGCCATTCGACAAGGCGATTTCCAAACCCCAACTTCAGGATTCGCCCCTGGATTCATCCAAACGAATCTGGCCATTTTGCCGAAAGATATGGCGTTTGAATTTCTACTGTTCTGCCAGCGTAACCCGAAATCCTGCCCGATCATCGATGTCACAGAACCCGGTTCGTTCGTTCCGGCGCTGTCCGCACCAAATGCTGATTTACGCACCGACATCCCCAAATACCGCGTTTACCGGGACGGCGTATTGACGGAAGAAACGACGGATATCCGCTCATTATGGACAGACGATATGGTCGCCTTCCTGCTTGGCTGCAGCTTTACATTTGAAGAAGCGCTGACACAAAACGGCATCCCGATGCGCCATCAGGAACAGGCTTGCAACGTGCCGATGTACAAGACATCGATTTCCGCCGTTCCCGCTGGCCGCTTTCAAGGCCCGACCGTTGTCAGCATGCGCCCGATCAAGGAGCAAGACATCGTCCGCGCGGTCCAAGTGACGAGCCGCTTCCCGAACGTCCACGGCGCGCCGATTCATATCGGCAATCCCGAATCGATCGGCATCCAAGACATCGCGAAGCCTGATTTCGGCGACGCGGTGGAAATCAAGCCCGGTGAAGTGCCGGTCTTCTGGGCTTGCGGCGTGACGCCACAGGCTGTCGCCATGGAAAGCAAACCTTCTTTGATGATCACCCATGCACCTGGCCATATGTTCGTCACTGATTTGAAATCAGAAGACTTCAGCGTGTTCTGATAAACTAAAAAAGCGCTTGTATGAGGTATTTCCCATACAAGCGCTTTTTACTTTTCGGCTTAACAATCCATCAAGTGCCGGCGGATCCGAATCGCCACTTGCTTCCAATAATCCGGTTGATGCGGCACAAAATCCAACAAACCGAGCTTTTGTTGGATTGGCTGCCTGCCCCGTTGTGTTTCAATAAACCCACGGGCATCGATGGTCTCCGTTTGCTTCATGCACAATTCAAAAAATGCCAGGAAATCGACAGCCGCCATGCCCGCTACTTCTTCCGGCTGCAGTCGGTAATCTGCCAGGTCGATTTGTGCGCCCTCATGGAGATGAATGTAAGCCCGCTCGCGATCGGTGAAGCCGGGCAATGAAATCTCGTCTTTTACCACACCAAGCGGCGTCAATTGCTCGAACGCCAGCGTGAGGCCAAGCTCTTCTTCGATTTCACGCACACCGTCTTTCATCGTTTCATGCGCTGCGATATGGCCCGCTGCTGTGATGTCAAAAAGCCCGGGAAAATCCGCTTTATCCTGGCTCCTCAGCTGGAGATGGATCACGGTGCGGCCCAATTCTCTTGAGACGACCCAGCAATGAAACGTCTCATGCCATAAACCTTGCCGATGGACTTCATCACGGGTCGCGACGCCTGTCAGCGCGCCATCTTCTGTCACACAAGCGATTTTCTCAATAGCCATCGCGCAATCTCCAAAACACCAATTCTTTCGACTGCGCAGTACGTTCAAACCCCAGTTTTTCGAGCACGCGGATCGATGGCATATTGTCTTCATAGCATTCCGCCGTCACTTCCCGCACTTCCGGAAATGAAAAAGCCCAATCAATCAAGCCTTGGACGCCTTCCGTGGCATAGCCCTTGCCTTGATAAAACTCTTTTACGCCATAGCCGATTTCCACTTTTCCGGCTTTATCCGGGCGTCCTTTAAACCCCATATCGCCAATTGGTGCTCCGGCTTTATCAAAAGCAATCCATGCGCCCCAGCCGTATAGCCGCTGGTCGTGTTTCAAATCATCCAAATGCAGGCTGATATGCGCGCCCATTTCGTAGCTGCCGTATAAATTGCGGTACAGTTCTTCAGTGATCGGGACCAGCTTCAACCGCTCCGTCTGGATTTCTTTCGGTAATGAATTGGTGTTCATGTGTTTTGCCTCCTTGCCTTGCTCAGTCCATGCTTTTGTAAAATGCGAGTGCTTCTTCTATTATATCGCGGTCATACCCTGACCGCTCGTGAATGCGCTCTACCCATGCGTCAGAGGAAGGTGCAGGCTCTTCCTGGAACAAGCCCTCGTTCGTGCTGAGCTCACTTTGCCAATCGTTAAATTCCCAATGGGCGGTGTCGCCTTCGAAAGGGACACGAACTTCGATGAGCGGTGTTTTGCCGAGCTGATGCTGTGAATATTCCGCCGCCTGCCAAAACGCTTCTTCGCCGACTGGCTCCAGTGTGTACTTTTGGACCGATAATTTGCCGCCGGGGCGTTGATAAATGACCGTCATGCCATCAGGTTCAGCCGACAACTGCACGTCCGCTCCCGGAAAAAATCCCGCTTGCGGGGCATCCGAGAACGCTGGATCTTGCGAGTCTACTAAAATCGGCTGTATCCATTGGTCCCCTAAATCGCATAGAAAACGCCGGCCTTTTTCATCGAGCGCCAATACCGCTGCATGCGCTTCTTCTGTGCTAAGTTCGGAACCAATCGCATAAGCCTCGATCCCAGCCTCGCGAAATTCCGCAATCAGCCAAAGCGCCAAGTCAAAGCAATTTCCGCCAAGCCCATGCGCTTCACGATGCTCCCGCATCAGCTCGACGCTTCGCTGCTTTTTCAACCCGGCCCGCTCATAATTCCAAGCCTTCACCAAATTATCCATCGGCAGCCCATCAAAGCGCCGCCATACATTCAGAAGATGTTCACCTGCCTGCATTTCCCAATCCCCTCTCCTCATCCATCTCCCATTACTTTCGATTCGAGACATCTATATTCCTGCATGAAAAAAAGAAGGCCGGAGCCTTCTTTTCAAGTCTTGGCGAATCGCCTCTTCGCATATACATAGGTTACCGCCAATGCTGCGACGAGCACGCCGCCTTTAATGATGTCGAATGCATAATAAGGCAAGTTCTGAATCGTTAGCCCGTTGAGCAGAATCCCGATGACCGCTGCACCGAAAAACGTACCGAGGACATTCGGCTTTCCGGCGCCCAAAACTGCATATCCGACGAATACTGCCGCCACTGCTTCCATCAGCAGCGGTGCTCCCGCATCAATCTGGCCTGAGCCGACGCGTGCAGTGAACAAAATACCCGCCATCGACGCCAACGCACCGGAAACGACATAAGCAATCGTTTTCACTTTTTTGACATTGACGCCCGACAAGGTCGCCGCTTCCGGATTGCCGCCAGTCATATAAAACACGCGCCCCCATCTCGTATGCTGGAGAATGACGTAAGCGACCGAGACGATAGCGAGCATGATCCACACTGGCACCGGCAAGCCGAATAAATACCCTTGTCCAATCCATAAAAATGCAGAGGACATTTCACCCGGCGCCGTACCTCCAGACGTCAAGGGCATGTAATTGTAGATCGAATAGCCTTCCGTATAGGTTCTGTGAAGTCCCGCGACAATATACATCATACTGAGCGTCGCGAGCAAATCTGGAATGCCGACGATGACAATCAGGAAACTATTGAATAAACCAACAAGTACACCGATCACCAGCGGCAACAAAAGAACAAGCCACAGCGGCAAATCGTACCAGACCATCAATGAAGCCGTGAACACCGTCGACAGAGACATCGTTGAACCGACAGAGAGATCAAACCCATCCACCACCAAAGTGAACGTTACCCCAAGCGCCAACAAGGTGACGATGGAAATCGAACGCAGAATGTCGGTGAAGTTGCCATAGCTGAAAAAGGCGCTGCTAATGGAGCTGAAATATAAAATGATGATTGCGAGTAAGCCGAGCGCCCCGTATTTATACAGAAATCCGATGACTTTTTCTTGTGTCGTGTGCTGTTTGGACAGCTTCTTCTCCACCGCTTGCATATAACAAAATCCTTTCCTGGGTCGCTTGTTCCCTTGTTAATTCCTTGACGATACGGCCGTCGCACATCACGAGAATGCGATCGGAGATGCCAAGCGCTTCTTGTATTTCACTCGTAAAGTACAAGCAGGATTTTCCACTTTCCGCCAACTCACGGATCAGGTGGAAAATATCCACTTTCGCTCCGATATCGACGCCTTTTGTCGGTTCATCAAATAGATAGAGACGTGAATCCAACGACATCCATTTGCCGATTGCCACTTTTTGCTGGTTCCCTCCGCTCAAATGGGTGAGCGGCGCTTTTGTATCGGATGTTTTGACCTTCAATTTTTCAATAATAGATTGCGCGAATTGCTGTTCCTCTGCTTTTTTCATGAACAACCGTCCAGAGAACTTGCGTAAATTCGGAAAACTGGCGTTCGTTTCAATCGATTCATGTACGAAGAGCCCTTCTTTGCGCCGCTCTTCGGGAATGAGCGCAATTCCGGATTTGATGGCGTCAGCTGGATGCTTCAAGCGCAGCGATTGACCGCCGAGCGACACGTTGCCGCGGATGGTTTCTGCAGCGCCGAACAGCGCTTTAGCAAGTTCGGTTTTTCCTGCCCCCACCAGCCCAACGATGGCGACGACTTCACCTGATGCTGCCGTGAAGGAGATTTCTTTTAATTTTCTTCCATCAGACAAACCTTCCACTTTCAGCAAGGTATCTTGCACGGCTTCCACGTGCTGTAATTCACGGCTCAGCGCGCGTCCGAGCATCGCTTCGACGACTTGTTGCTGTTCGGCTTGTGCTGTATCGAATTCCGCAACATGGCGGCCGTCGCGCATGACGGTGATGCGGCTGCACAGCTCGAACACTTCCGGCAAACGGTGCGAGATAAAGATGCAGCCAACGCCTTGTGAACTGAGCGCACGGATCACTGAGAACAGCTTATCCGCTTCATGGACCGACAGCGGGGCCGTCGGTTCATCAAAAATAATGACTTTCGCTGAATGGACCAGCGCACGTGCGATGAGCACCAATTGCTTGTCCGCTAAGCTAAGTTGCGCGACCTTCTGCTCTACATCGATGTGGTCAGATTGGAGACGCGACAGTGCTTCGCGCGCACGGACGTGTATGTTCCGTTTGGAAACGAACAATGGGCCAGCTGCTGCAAAGCTGTCGAGCAAGATGTTTTCAGCGACGCTCAAATCTGTAATTAGCGCGGTATCAACTTCCTGATAGACGCAATAAATGCCGTTCTTTTTTGCTGCTTTCGGTGAATTCAACGCAAGTTCTGCATCGTTCAAACGAATCGTTCCGGCGTCTTGCGGATAGACGCCTGATAGCACTTTGATCAATGTGCTTTTGCCGGCGCCGTTGACGCCAAGCAAAGCATGGATTTCACCACTTTCCAGCGAAAACGCCGCTCCGTCCAGCGCTTTGACAGGACCGAAACTTTTCATAATTGCCTGCATTTCCAATAACTGGCCACCCATTGTTGTACCTCCCTTCTCAAAAATCAGTAAAACTTTTCTTTAGCGCCCTTCCAATTCTTCAAGCGCTGTGGTGTAGCCTTGCTCGCTCACGCCCCAGCCTTCAATGTATTCGCCCAATTCTTCTGTAGTCACTGCTGTCTCCGGCAGTTTGTCCGCATCGATGAAGATCGGTTCAAGCGTTACTTGTTCTTCCGGCGTCTCGCCACCGATCAATTGATACGCATAGCGCACTTGGATGCGGCCGATATCCTGAGGGTCAACTGCTGCTGATGCCGCCCACGGGCTGCCGTCTTTTTGGATCATCTGCAGATCTTCATCGCTCATATCGATGCTATACACCTTGATGTCGTCGCGCCCTGCTTGTTCGATCGCGCGCACGGCGCCTTTGGCGAACTCATCCCATGCTGCCCACACCGCTGTTATTTCGCCTTCTTCAGGGTATTGCTTCAACACCGCTTCCATCTGCGCTTGCGTATCGAGCGCCGTGTTTTGGGTAGCGGCACCGAATGCCGTCACTTCCTGGATGCCTGGATTGTCAGTGAGGAATTGTTCGTATGCCACTTGGCGGCGTTCCATGGGCGCAAAACCGGCTGTCCAGATTTTCACGATATTCGCTTCCCCGTCATGGTCTGCAGCTAATTTTTCAAGCGTCAACTCTGCCATTAACTGATCGCCCTGTTCAAGCGACACTACGCCATCGACATCCACGCCTGCGTCAAAAGCGACGACCGGAATGCCTTGCTCTACTGCGCGTTCGACCCCTTGGTTCAAAGCTTCTTTCGTTCCGTGGTCGATCAAAATGGCATCAAACCCTTGGTTGATCGATGCATCCAAATTGGACGCCATTTTCGCCAGGTCACCGTCTGAAGTGAACACCGTCACGCTGCCGCCAAATTTTCCGACCTGTTCCTCTACACCTGCAATATATTGTGCCGAAAAAGTACCGAGGTTTTGCTGCATGATGAGTGCGACTTTCTTTCCTGAAAGCGGATGGTCCGCTGCCGCTTCCGGAGTTTCCGAATCTGCATCTTCTGCCGTCGCTTCTCCTTTTGGCTGGCATCCTGACAACAAGATGGCGAGCACTAAACCGAATAAAATGAACCATGCTGATTTATTTTTCATACTGTTTCTCCTTTTGATGGCACTGCATAAAGCTGGGCCTCGATAGTTTGTTCATAGTTCGGGCGGATGATGCCGCGTTCGGTGATGATCGCCGTAATATATTTTGCAGGGGTGACATCAAAAGCCGGATTGAACACTTTTGTTCCGGCCGGTGCGATTTGTTGCGTGCCGATCGTTGCGACTTCTTCCGCCGCCCGTTCTTCGATTGGAATGGAGCTGCCTGTTTCGAGCGATAAATCGAATGTCGAGACAGGGGCCGCTACGTAAAAAGGAATGCCGTATGCCTGCGCGAGGAGCGCCAGGTTAAGTGTGCCGATTTTATTGGCCGTGTCGCCGTTTGCCGTAATGCGGTCCGCGCCGACGATGATCGCTTCGATTCCTTTTGCAGCGATCGTGTGAGCCGCCATGCTGTCGGTGATGAGCGTGACGTCGACTCCTGCCTGTTGCAATTCCCAGACGGTCAAGCGTCCCCCTTGGAACAGAGGACGGGTTTCACATGCGTACACTTGAAACTCTTGGCCGCGTTCTTTGCCAAGATGGAACGGTGCGAGTGCGGTGCCGTATTTGGCTGTCGCGATCGATCCGGCGTTGCAGATCGTCAATACTCTCTCTTTGTCTGCAAGCAATTCGAGAGCATGTTCGCCGATATTGCGGCATGCCGCTTCGTCTTCATCGCGGATGAGTTGGGCTTCTTCAATCAGCTGTGTTTTTGCCTGTGCCACGGTTCCCGCCTGTTCGATCCGATTGATTAAGCGTGCGACCGCCCAGGCCAGGTTGACCGCTGTCGGACGGGAAGCGATGAGGTAGTCAGCATCTTTTTTTACATCCTTGCGGAATGACTCGATGTCCACCGTCTTGTGCCGTCTTGCCGCCAGAGCCAAGCCATAAGCGGCTGCGATGCCGATCGCCGGTGCTCCGCGTACTTTCAACTGAAAAATCGCGTCGTGCACTTGTTCCAAAGTTTCAAGAGTTTCATATTGGACGGACTGCGGAAGCAGCCGCTGATCCAAAATGGTCAATTGTTCATCTTTCCAGATAACCGATAACGGGATGGTCATTTGCTCAGCTCCTTGATTGCCGCTTCCAGTTCAGCGATGGACTGATAGCTGCGGCGAGTTTCGATCAATGCTTCCCCGGCTTTCAAGGTTTGCCGCTTGCGGTCGATGCGTGTTGACTCGTCTGCAATATCGTCCAAGTCGCGGACATGCGCCAAGCCGATCGTCCGGCGGATCAGTTCACATCCGGCAAAGCCGATCGCATCATGGAAGATTTTTTCGATGGCGTATTCGCGGTAGCCGGGCGTCGTTTTATACGTTTCGATTCCGTCGCTTTCCCACAAGCTTGAAAACTGCTCTTCGAACACTTGCCATGTTTGTGTGATGTCTTGCACAATCAGTTCGCGTTCTTCGCCGCTGCGCGTAATCGCCTGAACGATCAAATTGGCGAGGAACAATCCGATATCAAAGCCGATCGGTCCGTAAAAGGCAAATTCCGGATCGATCACTTTGGTCTGCTTTTCGTCGACGAAAATGCTACCGGTATGCAGATCGCCATGCAAAAGTGCTTCCGCTTCCGTCAAAAAGCTGCGCTTCAGTTTGGCCACCTCGAATTTCAGCGGCTCGTTGGCCCAAATCGCCTGAACCTCTTCGCGCAGCGGCTCTTCAAAATCATTCGTCTCGTGGTCGAAAAACGGATCGGTGAAAATCAGATCTTCCGTGATTTTGCACAGCTCCGGATTGGAGAACTCAGCCGCAAGCCGCTTTTTCTCGAACGGATGCAAGCCGAAATCCGAGGTGTGGAATAAGGTATGCGCTAAATAGCCACCGATATGTTCCGCAAGCTTCGGGTAATGCTTGCCATCGATCAGGCCGTTGCGCAAAATCGTCAAATGCGACAAGTCTTCCATGACTGTGACAGCAAGTGCAGCATCCGTCGCATACACTTTTGGCACACGATCTTTTGCGAGCTTGCCGTGCAGCTTCAAGGCATTCGCTTCAATGGTCGCCCGGTGAAGCGTCAGCGGCCAGCTTTCGCCGACGACTTTCGCATAAGGCAAAGCTTGCTTGATGATGAGCCCTTGCCCGTTCGCAGAATCGCTGATGCGGAATACGTAATTCAAGTTGCCGTCGCCGATTTCTTCACTTTGCAATGCAGCTTCAGGGGCAAAAACGCCCAGCTCATGTGCCAGCTGAATCGCTTGTTGTTCAGTCAATGCTTTGTATGTAGACGGTGCTGTAAGTGTCATATTTATTTGCCTCTTTTCTGTAGAATAATAAAAAGCCTCTTTCCCGAAAGAAAGAGGCGCAGAATAAGAGATCCCATGCCTCTTATCTTTCAGAAATGTACATTTCTGATGGAATTAGCACCGTGCCTTATGGGATCGAATCCCGGCGCCAAAGCGCCCCGTCTCACAACGGTATTACGGTCGGTTGCTGGGCGTCATCGGGCCATTTCCCTCTGCCTGCTCTTGATAAGAGTTTGCTATGCAACATTTATGAAGTTCTGAAACGAATGCTAGCATGATTCAGAATTCATTGTCAATAAAATATTTTGAAAAAATGAAAATCTTTCCGCTAAAGGCGAGTTCGCTACTCGGGTTGTCTATGTCGCTGAGTTCCATCTGATTTTCCACGGGCTCCCGTGGCGATGGGTGGATGAATCGCCTTCTTGAAATGACCAGGGGATATTTTTCAGATATTTTGATTTTCTTCGTTGACAGATACTGCTTGCCATGGAATAATCAGAATTACTTTGCAACACCAACAATTCTATATTCTATTCTTATTCAGAGCAGGTGGAGGGACAAGCCCTACGAAGCCCGGCAACCGGTCCGATCATGGACACGGTGCTAATTCTTGCAGCCAACACAATTGAGTGGCTGGGAAATAAGAAGTCGTTAATTCTTAACCTCTTCTTATTTGTGAAGAGGTTTTTTTATGTCCACTAAGCAGGAGGGTTATTCATGAGCGGTGTTATCGCAACATATCAATTATTCGGCAAAGCCGGTTCATTCGAAAAAAAAGCAGAAGCCATTGCACTTGGTTTGACGGTTGGATCGTGGACCGATTTGCCATTGCTCGAGCAGCAGCAATTGCAACAGCATAAAGGGCGCGTCATGTCGGTCGAAGAATTCTCGCACGTCACCCATCCCACTAAGCACGGAGTCATCCAAGCCCATTTGAAAATCCATTACCCGGCGGCCAATTTCTCAGCGGATCTGCCAGCCATCCTGACGACCGCTTTTGGCAAGCTGTCGCTCGATGGCGAGATCAAATTACTCGATTTGGATTTTGAGGAATCCTTGCTCCGCCAGTTCCCCGGCCCGCGTTTTGGCATTGACGGCATTCGCGACACGCTTGGCGTCACGGGGCGCCCGCTCGCCATGAGCATTTTTAAAGGCGTCATCGGACGTGACCTCGATTATTTATCAGATCAACTCCGTCAACAGGCACTCGGCGGCGTCGATTTGGTGAAAGACGATGAGATTTTATTCGACAACCCGCTGACGCCGTTTGACAAGCGCATCCTAGCAGCACGTCGTGTGTTGGACGAAGTGTACGCAGAAACCGGCCATCGCACGCTCTATGCCGTCAATTTATCCGGACGGACGTCGAGCTTGCGCGACAAGGTGCGGCGGGCACGTGAACTCGGGGCAGATGCTTTATTGTTCAATGTCCATGCCTACGGATTCGACGTCTTGCAGGAACTGGCCGAAGACGAAGAAGTGGCGCTCCCGCTGATGGCACATCCCGCATTCAGCGGCGCCTACACGTCATCCGATTTTTACGGCGTGTCCACGGCGCTGGCACTTGGCAAACTGACACGACTAGCCGGAGCCGACTTTAGCTTGTTCCCGTCCCCTTACGGCAGCGTGGCACTCGAGAAACAAACGGCGTTGCAGCTCGGTCAGGAACTGGTCAGCAACGGCCCATTAAAACGCAGCTTCCCGGTGCCATCTGCAGGCATCCACCCGGCACTCGTGCCGCTATTGTTAGAAGACTACGGCATCGACAGCATCATCAATGCCGGAGGCGGCGTCCACGGCCATCCGGACGGCGCTGCTGCCGGCGGAAAAGCATTCCGCCAAGCGATCGACGCCGCCCTTCAAGGACAGCCTTTAACAGAAGCCGCCAAACACCAAGAAGAATTACGAAAAGCTTTAGCATTATGGGGTGAGACCGTATGAACAAACCGGTAATCTTTTGCGACTTCGACGGAACGGTGACTTCCCGCGATAATTTGATCGCCATTATGAAACAGTTCGATCCGCCGGGTTGGTCGCCGATAAAAGATCAAATTCTTGATCAGCGCATTTCCATACGTGAAGGCGTCCAGCAAATGTTTTCCTTGCTGCCTTCTTCCGCCAAACAACAAATCATCGCCTACACGCTCGACCAAGCGGAAATCCGTGAAGGCTTCGCCGATTTTGTCGCCTACACGAAACGCCACGACATCCCGCTCTATATCGTCAGCGGAGGCATCGACTTTTTCGTCTATCCATTGCTCGAGCCATACGGTCCATTCGCTGGAATTTATTGTAACGAAGCGGATTTCTCGAATGACAAGATCCACATCCGTTTCCCACACGGCTGCGACGAACAGTGTGACAGTCAAGGCTGTGGCTGCTGCAAACCATCCGTCATGCGTCGCATCATGTCGGAGCAATCGACGAGCATCGTCGTCGGTGATTCGATTACCGACCTGCAAGCCGCCAAGCAAGCAGATCTTGTCATCGCCAGGGATTTTCTGATCGACAAATGCGAGGAGCTCGGCATTGCCTATGAAGCCTTCGAAAGCTTCCACGACGTGACGGATATTCTCGACGCCAAGCTAGGGGTGATTTCATGAGCGCTTACGAAACCCGCTGGCAAGAACTTGCCGAAGTGAAGCGATCGCTCGCTGCGCGCGACTGGTTTATGGGAACGAGCGGCAATTTGGCGATCAAAGTGTCGGATGAGCCGCTCGAATTTCTTGTCACTGCCAGCGGCAAAGACAAATACAAAGAAACAGCCGAAGATTTCCTGCTCGTCGACAAAAACGGGCAGCCGACACAAGATAGCAATCTTAAGCCTTCAGCCGAAACATTGCTGCACCAAGCCATTTATTCAGAAACATCAGCCGGCTGCAGTTTGCATGTTCATACCATTGCAAACAACGTCATCTCCGAACTCTATGGGGATGGCGGGTTCATCCAATTTCAAGGACAGGAACTGATCAAAGCTTTCGGCTTATGGGAACAAGACGCCAAGCTGTCGATCCCGATCATTCCGAACTACGCCAACATTCCAAGGCTCGCAAATGAATTCCAAAACTTCGTCAACGCCGATAAAGGCGCCGTCCTGATCCGTAACCACGGCATCACCGTGTGGGGGAAAGATGCTTTTGAAGCGAAAAAACTGCTTGAAGCGAGCGAATTTTTATTTCAATATCAACTGGCGCTCCGCCAATTCAAATCCTAAAACAAGAGAGGAAGATCCATCATGGCCATCATTAAAATTCAAGGAACAGCCGAAACAATCGAAGCCCAGCAAAAGGTTGCCGCATTTCTCGAAAGCCAGGAAGTCGTCTACGAGCATTGGGATATCCATAAATTGCCGGAGCCATTGCGCGAGAAATTCGACTTGAGCGACGAGGAAAAAGAACAGATCCTTGAAGCATTCCGTTCAGAAATCGATGACATCTCGGCGCGCCGCGGCTACAAAGCAGCAGATGTCATCTCTTTGTCCGACTCGAACCCGAAATTGGACGAGCTTTTGAAAAACTTCCAACGCAAGCATATCCACACAGACGATGAAGTTCGCTATATCGTCAGCGGCCACGGCGTCTTCATCATCCAAGGCAAAGACGAGCGCTTTTTCGAAGTCCATCTGACTCCGGGCGACTTGATCTCCGTACCGGAAAACATCACGCATTATTTCACGCTCGCCGAAGACCGCAAAGTCGTCGCCGTGCGCATCTTTGTCACCACGGAAGGATGGGTTCCGGTCTACGAGGACGAAACCGTCAAAAACTAAAGAAACAAGCGAAAAAGACATGCCTCCTGTTAACGGGGGCATGTCTTTTATGCTTTTTCTTAACATTTTGTTGGTATTGCGGAGATTAAAATTCAGTGAAAACGGAGATTTTCAATCATTCAATACGCTTTTTCGTTTGCGGATCTGGTATGTATTCAATTGCTGAAATAGTTTCGATACAGAATGCTGTCCGGCATTGAATTGCACAGCGTATTCGAAATTATGCTCTTTAGCTATTTTTCGGATGATTTTTCCTTCCAGTTGAAAAGGTTCACCCAACAATTCAAAGCTACAGATTACCTGTTCATACAATGCGAAATCAAGATAGGCTTCGAACACAAGCCCTCCGGCACTCAGGCTGGAAATATCTACAAGAACCTCTTCTTTCTCAGATACCCCTACCTTGCCGCTGATCGCGCGGACAAAAGACACGCGAAAAAATTCCCTACGGTTGTCGCTCACATCGTTTCTCCCTTTCCCACAAGCTTGTTACATATACAAATTGAGCAGCAAGCCTTTTATTTCCCCTACCGTTTCGAGTATACCAATATATTCCACTTCATTATCCAGTAATTGATCTTGAAGCGCAATCACTTTTTCATCAATGATTTTCACGATTTGATGAGGCGGCGCCCCGTCACCGAAACCAGACGTAGCCTGGTCGCTTAGCTGGAGCCCATGGCGGAGCGATTCATTTAGGAATTGCTTGATGGATTGTTTATACGCAACCAAGTTTTCCAAAGTCCTGTGTTCAGCCAGGCGTTTTCCGCGCTGTTCGACATTCGCGAATAAGGGCGTGAGCGCATCTCGCCGGAGTTCGGTCCGGGACTGCTTCATGGCCTCTGCAAATGCGCCGCCTGGCGGTTTAGCAATTGCTGTATTGGGTTGTTCTGAAGGCCTAGGCCTTGCTGCATCAATGCGCATCTCCATGTCCCACCTATCGAATCTGTCTTTTCTTCTCTAATTGGACGGCGACTTCCGCTTCGCCGATCGGCAATTCCAGAAGCTTCGCGATATGGGCAGCCGAGAAGCCTTGTTTCACCAGCTCTCTCACTTTGTGCCGCCGGCTTGTTTCTACTGGAGGCTCATCGGCAGAACGAACTGCGCTTTTCCGCTCTTGCGCTGGGTCTTCCATTTTTTCTAACTGCGCCATTTTCGCTTCCGTTTGCTCCAGCCGATCCATCAATTTATCGTACAAGGCATCGTTTTCCTGTTCGACGGCTGTGATAAATTCCGCCATAGCCGCTTCCAGCCGATCGGACTCCTGCTCGATCATCAGCTTTCTCGACATTATCAGTTTGACGTTCAGCAATAACAATAAAGTGCTGACCACTATCAACAGTGCTATCATCTGCTCCCTGCTTTCCTTCAATTAATAATGTTCATGGACCGATAGCATCGCTGCGTGCAACCGGAGCATCGCTTTTGAATGCAATTGCGATACTCTGGAAACGCTGAGCCCGAGAATCTCTGCGATTTCAGTCAGCTTCATTTCTTCAAAATAACATAAAGAAACCGTCAATTTCTCTTTTTCCGGCAATGTGGCAATGGCTTTGGCCAACGCCTCTTTGGTCATCTGTCCAGACAGCTCGCGTTCCGGCGAACCGATAGTGGCGCGCGGCATGCGCTCTTCCAAATTCGACTGGTCATCATCCATCGACAGCATTGCCGATAAGGCAGCTTCTGAGACGGCGCGGTTCAATTCTGCCGGGGTCATCCCCAAGTACTCGCTCACTTCTTGGTCACTGGCACTTTCGCCTTTCTGTTGTTCCAGTTCGGCGTATGCTTTTTCGATTTTTTTCACTTTGTCCCGCAAGGAACGCGGCAGCCAGTCGCTTTTCCGGAGGCCATCGATGATTGCGCCTTTGATCCGCCAAGCGGCATAGGTTTCGAACTTCCAGTCTTTCTCCGGCTTGAATTTATCGAGTGCGTCCAGCAAGCCTTCATAGGCGTAGCTTCGGACTTCGTCTTTGTCGACGGTTTTCGGCAGGCTGATAAGAAAGCGTTGAATCACATAATCCACCAAGGGCAAATACTTCGCGACTAAATAATCGCCGGCATCCTGGTCCCTGTTCTGCTGCCAGTTGCCCCATTGCGCTAGTTCTGTATTCGACAATTTCTGATTTACCAAGCTGTCCACCCCACTTCCGCTATGCCTTTATTTGAAGAATAATTTCATGACGAATCCACGAAGCCCGATCTTGAACGGCGACGGCAACTCCAGATACGCCGCTGCGAGCGTGCGCATCGCTTTGCTTGCTGCTCCATTTGGATGCGAAAGCAGGAATGGCTGCTGCTTTTTAACGGCTTGCGGCACATGGAGATCCGATGGCAAAATGCCCAGCGTCCGGATGTCTTTATCCAAAAAACGCCCTGCGACTTCCGCAAAATTCTCGGCTGTCTGGCGCCCTTCTTTGCCGTCGGTACATTGATTGACGACAAGGCGGATAGCCAGGTCCGGGTCTTTTGCATGCATCATCTTGACGACCGAATAGGCATCGGTGACCGAAGTCGGTTCAGGCGTCGTAACCAATAGCACTTCATCCGCTGCGAGCAGAAAGCGCATATTATTTTCCGACAATCCCGCTCCTGTATCGAGCAGCACAAAATCCACTTTTCCTTGCAGGCTGCCGAGCTGTTCCATAAAACGTTTCATTTTATCGGCATCGAGTTCAAACAGTCCTGAAAACCCTTGCCCTCCGGCAATCAACTGCAAGCCGAGCGGGCCGCGCTCAATCACGTCTTCAATTGCCAATTGCTTGTCGAGCATGCCCGCAATCGTTTCGCGCGGCGCATGGCCGAACAAGATATCAATATTGGCAAATCCCAAATCGACGTCGATGATCAACACCGATTTCCCTTGTTCGATCAACGCAAGCGCAAAGTTCAACGTGAAATTCGATTTGCCGACGCCGCCTTTCCCGCTTGTCACAGCCAGCACACGCGTATTGCGTATGCTGGGCTTCGTATTCTTACGGGACATCTTCTCTCTTAACTGAACGGCCTGGTCACGCATGGCGCAGCTCCCCCGCAATGTAATCAGCGATGCGCCCAGGCGTTGCCGCAACCAAATCATCCGGCACGTTTTGCCCTGTCGCGATGCGGCGAAGCGGTATCCGGTAGCGGTGCAATAAATTAAGGATGACCCCGGCAGAAGCCGTTTCGTCTTTTTTCGTCAACAATAACTCATCGATCGACAACGATTCGAAATTGCCGATGATCTGAACCATGTCTTCATATTTTGCCGTCATGCTCAAGACTAGAGTCGTATGGATATGCTGCGTTTCCGGCAGCAGCTTCTGTAAATCTTCAATGTATTCGGCTTGCTGGTAATTGCGCCCTGCGGTATCGATCAAAATGACGTCGCAGTCTTTTAAGGCATCAAGTGCTCCGGCCAGTTGTTCACGCGATTCGACCACTTCGACCGGCACATCCAGGATTTCGCCGTAAGTTTTCAATTGCGCCACGGCTGCAATACGATACGTATCGGCAGTGATTAAACCGACGGTGCGTTTATGTTCCAGCAATTGCTCCGCCGCAACTTTCGCGATGGTCGTCGTTTTGCCGACGCCTGTCGGACCGATAAAGCAGGCAATCGAAGGTGCGTCATTCTTGACGGCTTGTTGATGCTGTTCAATAAAGCGGACGAGCTCCGCATGAAATGCCTCCTGCACCGGCTCTTCGCTTTCTGATGTCTTCAGCAATTTAGAGAGAAGCTCTGTCTGCACTGCTTGTTCCACGCCTTGCTTTTCCAGTAAGCTTCGCATCGGACGCAATTTTTCAGGCAGCCGATCTTCGGGCCCTTCGTGCATCATGAGCCGCTTCAAACTTTGCAGCTCGTCCATCAGCGCATCATTTTCCTGGTTCTTTGCCGCCGGCGCTTCAGCCGCCACCGCTGGCCCTTTGACTGGTGCCACAGCTTTTGGTGCCGGTTGTTCCGCTGTTTCGGCTGCCGCGGTCACTTCCAGGCAGTCTTTTCGGAACAAGCCGAACAAGCCGCCGGTCTTCACTTTTTTCGTGTTGAGGATCAGGGCATCATCGCCCAAATCTCTTTTGATGAGCACCATGGCTTCAGGCATCGTAGCGACTCGGTAAGTTTTTAATCTCATGGGATATTCACGACTCCAACACTTTGGATTTCAATTTCAGGCTCCAACTCGTTATAGGACAACACCGGCAGATCCGGCGCAAAGCGTTCCACGAACTGGCGCATATAGATGCGGATCGCAGGCGAAGTGAGCAGAATCGGCTGGACGCCGTTTTGTTGCAGCTGCCCCGCCTGCTCGGTGATTTTCTGGAAAATCGTCTGGGACGATTCCGGGTCGATCGACAGGTAATTGCCTTGCTCGGTACGGTGGACCGAATCGGCGAATTTCTTCTCCAGGCTCGCTCCTGCCGTGATAACTTTCAGTGCTTCATTGTCCGGGGCATACTGGCGGGTGATTTGTCTCGCGAGTGCCTGGCGCACATATTCCGTCAGCAAATCGACATCTTTCGTCTGGGGCGCATAATCAGCCAAAGTTTCCAAAACGACTAGCAAATTGCGGATCGACACTTTTTCCTTCAGCAATTTCATGAGCACTTTTTGGACTTCGCCGATACTCATCAAATTAGGAATCAATTCTTCGACGACGGCTGGAGAAGAGTCACGGATATTTTCAATCAGTGATTTCACTTCCTGGCGGCCGACGAGTTCATGCGCATGGCGTTTGATGATTTCCGTTAAATGCGTGGAGACGACAGACGGCGGATCGACGATGGCATAGCCTGCCATCTCTGCTTCTTCTTTCATGTCTTCATCGACCCATAATGCCGGCATGCCAAACGCAGGCTCGACCGTTTCGATGCCAAAAACGTTTTCATCATCGACGCCCGGGCTCATCGCGAGATAATGATCGAGCATGATGTCGCCTCGCGCGACCCGGTTGCCTTTGATCTTAATGACGTACTCGTTCGGCTGCAGCTGGATATTATCGCGGATGCGGATGACCGGAACGACAATGCCCAGTTCCATCGCGCATTGCCGGCGAATCATGATGACGCGGTCCAATAGGTCCCCGCCCTGGTTTTTATCAGCGATTGGAATCAAACCGTAGCCGAACTCGAATTCGATCGCATCGACATGCAGTAGGTCCGTGACGCTTTCCGGGCTTTTCAGATCGGCCGCTTCTTTTTCGCCCGGGTCGCTGTCTTTTTCGACCGCTTCCTCGGCGTTGAGCGTTTTTTGCATCCTAAAGGCACTAAAGGCAATGACGCCAGCGACTGGCATAATCAACAGCGGACTGATGGGTGTAAAAACGGCAAGCATCATCAGCGTTCCAGCGACGACGTACAGCATTTTCGGGAAAGCGAACAATTGACGGGTAATATCGGATCCGAGGTTGCCATCCGACACGGCACGGGTGACGACAATCCCCATTGCAGTCGAAATCAACAGCGCCGGGATTTGGCTGACCAGTCCATCGCCGATCGATAGCAAAGTGAACAATTGTGCCGCTTCGCCGATCGGCAAGCCATGGACGACGACGCCGATCATCAAGCCGCCGATGATATTGATGATGGTGATAATGATACCGGCGATCGCATCGCCTTTAACAAATTTACTGGCACCGTCCATCGCGCCGTAGAAATCGGCTTCCTGCCCGACTTTTTCGCGGCGTGTTTTCGCTTCGCGGTCAGAAATCATGCCGGCGCCCAGATCAGCATCGATGCTCATCTGTTTACCGGGCATCGAATCGAGCGTGAAACGGGCCGCAACTTCTGCTACCCGCTCCGAACCTTTGGTGATAACGAGGAATTGGATGATGACCAAAATCAAGAACACCAAGATCCCGATGATGGCACTGCCCCCGACCACGAACGAGCCAAAGGTTTCGATGACTTGCCCACCGGTTTGATTGGTCAGAATCGAGCGTGTCGTCGAGACGTTCAAACCGAGACGGAACAAAGTCGTCAACAGGAGGAGCGTCGGAAAGATCGAGAACTGCAACGGTTCTTGCGTGTTCATCGCCACCAGGATGATGGTCAGCGCCAAGCTGATATTGATCATGATTAAAATATCCAATAACAGCGGCGGCAGCGGGATAACCATCATGATGACAATCATGATCACCGATACCAATATCGCATAATCTCTGAATTTCAAACTGCTTCCTCCTCTGTCGTGTTGCGGTTTGCTATGTATGTTGAAGATGATTCCGGATATTCCTGGGAAAGCGTGTTTTCCGAAGCTTACCGCTCGCTTTCCGTGGGGCGGGAATCGAGCCTCCTCGTCACTGCGTTCCTGCGGGGTCTCTCAAACCCGCTGATCCCACAGGAGTCGAGCGGACGCTTCTCCAAACACTTGGAGCTCTTACTCATATTGGACACTTTTATGAAGGTAGCCAGTTCTTAATACTAATAGAAGGTTATGAACTCATTCAGCGCTCTTGATACGTTCTTACTTCATTCAGTTCAGTATTAAATACACATTTATGAAAGCTTGCCCTTTAAAGCATAGATATAAGCAAGGACTTCGGCGACGGCGAGGAACAGTTCTTCGGGCACGGAATCGCCGATTGATACTTGTGCGTAGAGCGAGCGGGCGAGTGGCTTGTTTTCCATTGTCACGATGCCGAGCTCTTTCGCTTTTTCTTTGATCTTGAGCGCCGTGAAATCTTTGCCCATTGCAATAACTTTCGGCGCTTCCATCGTTTCGGCGTCGTATTGGATGGCAATCGCGTAATGCGTCGGGTTGGTGATGACGACGTCAGCATTCGGCAAATCCTGGATCATGCGGTTCATGCTCATTTGGCGTTGCTTTTCCTTGATCTTTTGCTTGATCAACGGGTCGCCTTCCGCCTTTTTGTATTCGTCTTTAATGTCTTGCTTGGACATCCGGATGCCTTTTTCGAACTCATATTTCTGGTACATATAGTCGAGCGTTGATAAAGACAGTAAAATCAGTGCCGCAACCATGCCCATCTGGAGGACGAGGCCGCCGACGAGGCTCAGGGAGTCGCGAAGGCTTTGCCGCGACAGCGAGAAAATCTCTTCCTGCCCGAACCACAACACGCCAAACGCCGCGCCACCGACAATCGCAATCTTCATCAAGGATTTGGCCAGTTCCACAAGCGCACGAACCGAGAAAATCCGTTTGGCGCCTTTGATCGGATCGAGCCGCTCGAGCTTCGCTTTCAACGGTTCTGCCGTAAACAACGGTCCGACCTGCATGTAATTTCCGAGAAATCCGAAGACCACTCCGACCAGCATAATCGGCACAATGACCAAGAACGCATCCATGGCCAGTTGTTCGAACATGAGCCGGATCGTGTCTGGCGTGATATCCCAACTGATGTATTGGATATAATTGATGCGGTAAATGGCAAGCAGCTGGTCGAGCATCCACTCCCCGAGAAAACTCAAGACGAGTATGCCGCCGAGCATGATGAGTGCGGCCGCGACTTCCTGGCTTTTGGCCACTTGGCCTTTCTTGCGTGATTCCTGGCGCTTTTGGGGCGTCGCCTTTTCGGTCTTTTCCCCGGCAAAAAACTGCAGGTCCAGGTTCAATGGATAGCGTTTCATCCTATCCGCCTCCCAATAAGCTGATTAATTCGCCCATGCTGCCCATCATTTTTTCAAAGAGAATCTGCAGCAAATAAAAGAACACGCTCATCGTCAAGAGCAGCAGCACAAAGCCGACAAAGATCTTTAGCGGCAAGCCGACCGCAAAGATATTCAATTGCGGCACGGCTTTTGTCAGGATGCCCAGTGCCACATCGATCAAAAACAAGGACGCGACAATCGGTAGGGAAATCTGGAAAGCGATGATGAACATTTCAATAAACAAATCGGTCATAAAACGCGCGATGGATTCCGCACCGACCAACAAAAACTCTTCCGCCGGCAGGGCGCGCAAGCTCTGCATGACGCCGTCTAGCATCATATGATGGCCGTTCACGGTCAATAGGAACAACAGCGCGAGCGTGTATTTGAATTGCCCGATGATCGGCACTTGAGCGCCCGTCTGCGGATCCAAGACATTGGCGATGGCAAAGCCCATCTGGAAATCGATGAACGCGCCCGCGATCTGCACTGCATAAAGCAAAAGCGCGGCCGTAAAGCCAAGCGCCAAGCCGACCGCCAGCTCCTTGAAGATCAGCAAAGTGTAGCTGCCATCGAGCACCAATGCCGTTTCCGGAGCCCAAGCAGTGGTCGCTGTCAACGCGAGAAAAGCGGCAATGCCGATCTTGAATTGATTGGGCACGCCCCTCATCGCAAACAGCGGCGCAATCAGGAAAAATGCGGTAAGGCGGATAAGCACGAGCAGGAAGAACGGCAGCAGATTCAGAACATCATTCATCGGCGCTTATCCGATAAACCGTGGAAGCTGCTCGAACAAATCGCGCGTATAATCCAGGAGCATCGTCAGCATCCAGGGGCCGAAAATGACGAGCGACAGGAAAACCGCCAGTATTTTCGGGATGAATGCCAGAGTTTGCTCCTGGATTTGGGTCATGGCCTGGAACACGCTGACCAATAGCCCCACTCCCAGTGCGATGAGCAATAACGGAGCTGATATGAGAATGATGAGGTAAATGGATTGTTCTGCTAGTTTGATGACCATATCCGGCGTCAAATAAATTCTTCCTCTCGCTAAAAGCTGACAAGCAGCGATTCGATGATTAAATACCATCCATCCACCAGGACGAACAATAAGATTTTAAAAGGCAGTGAAATCATGACCGGTGGCAGCATCATCATCCCCATCGCCATCAAAGTCGACGCAACGACCATATCGATGATCAAAAACGGGATGAAAATGACGAAGCCGATCTGGAAAGCGGTCTTCAATTCGCTCAGTGCGAATGCCGGGATCAGCGAAGTCAACGGGATGCCTTCGATGCTGTCCGGCTTTTCCAATTCGGCGTATTTGAAGAACAACGCCAAATCTTTTTCACGCGTATGCTGTGCCATGAACTCCTTAATTGGCAACATGGCGGCATCGAGCGCTTCTTGTTGCGTCAGTTCTTCATCCAAATACGGCTGGAGCGCGGTATCGTTCATTTCCGTCGCGACCGGCGCCATGATGAAAAAAGTTAAAAACAACGCCAATCCGACTAGCACCTGGTTTGGGGGCATCGATTGCGTCCCAAGCCCCGTCCGCACGAAACTCAAGACGATGATAATACGTGTGAAACTCGTCATCATGATCAGGATGCCTGGTGCGAGCGATAACACTGTCAGCATCAATAATAATTGCAAAGTCGTTGACACGTCTCCCGGGTCGGTATTATCCAGTGAGATGCCGGGAATGGCCAATAACAATTCTGGGATCATCGCTGGTCCTCCCCGTCATCTGTGCGCTTTTTGCCGAAAGACAAGTGCCGTTCTTTTTGCTTGTACAAACTGCGGGCGAAATATTGCTCGAAATTCGCAAAAGACTCTTTCGATTTTCCACCGTTGCCGAATAACGCGGAGGCTGCTGGACGCTGTTGCTCCAAGTCTTGTTCCAAAGCAGCAATCTCCGCTTCTCCCGAAAACTCCTTGATGAGCGTTACTTCATTGCCCACGCCGATCAAATAGAATTGGCCGCCGACTTTAACCAGCTGCAACGACTTGTTCTGGCCGAGCGGCGAGCCGCCCATCAGCTGGACTGCACGCTGTGACTGCACGCCTTTTTGGCGCATCGCTAAAAATTTAATGAGCCCGTAGATCAATCCCGCGATCAGCAGCGTATAGAAAATCAATTGCCCAATGATCGCAGCAAAACTTTTCTCTTCGATTTCCGGCACCGCTTCCGCTTCTGCCGGTTCCGTTTCGCTTGCCGGGTCTTCTTTCAGCCAATCGGCCACATTTCCCGCATCTGCAGACGCCATTGCCGGCACAGCAAACCAAAGGGCAGCGAGCGCTATGAGTAGTAAAATCCATTGTCTGTAATTCACACTTGCCGTACTCCTTCGCCTTGCATCAACGCAATTTTGAAATGCGCTCTGCCGTACTTAAAATATCGGTCACCCGCACGCCGAAGTTTTCGTCGATGACGACCACTTCTCCGACAGCGATTAGTTTGTTATTGATGAGGATATCCACTGGCTCTCCTGCCAGTTTGTCGAGTTCGACGATCGAACCTTGCGACATCTCGAGAATTTCCTTGACCATCCGCTTCGTACGGCCCAGTTCCACCGTCACTTGCAGCGGAATGTCTAGGAGCATGTCGAGGTTGTTCGGCGCCGATTGTTCCGCGGCGATCTCGTCAAAGCTCGAAAACTGGACGGACTGGACACTTGGCCCTTTGGCATCCGGTTGTGACGTTTTTTCCGGTTGTTGCTGTTCATTTGATGACATATCCTGTGTCTCCTTCGCTTCTTCCGCTTGCTCGCAGCCTGCCAGCTCTTCGGCCAACTCTCGGCACGGTCCGGCTGGCAAATACATGCGGAACGCTACATTTTGGCGGTCGCCGACAGTCAGCGTAAATAGCGCTTCAGCAAACCATTGTTCTTTGGTGAAATGAGTGAACGGAAACTTCTGCCCCGCCTCCAGAATGTCCATGCCCGATAAGGAATAGCCGATCTCTTGGCCGCTGACCATCGACAAAGCTGCCGCTGATGATCCGATCAGACGCATGAGCATATCCTGGACTGCCGCGAACAGCTTGTCGCTGTCCGTTTCACCTGACAGCTCCGAAGTCATCGCATCCGCCTCTGCTTGGTCGAGCGTGACGATCTGCGGCATTTTCAACAAGCCGCTATATTCCCCGAGCGCGACGTAAACCGCCGTCTCGGTTTCAGCAAACAGCTCATCTTTGCTCTTTACGGTCCAAACCGGCCCTTTGATGGCTGCCGTTTCCGGAAACAGCGGGTCGCGAAGGGCAGCGGTGCCGCCGAACGCTGTGCAGAACAACTCTTTCAATACGCTGAGTTCGTGGCTGCCTAAAGTTTCCTGTTGGACCGTGTTGTCTGTTTTATTCAGCAGCCCTTTCATCTCTTCAGGAGATAGGCGCTCATCCTTCATCGCAAACTTCCCCTTCCACACACAAGCCTGTAATTTGTACCGCCAGGCGGCCTTTTGAAATTCCGGGTTGTGCGAGGAATTTCTGTTTCTGGTCGATATACAGTTTTACCGGAGCATCAATTGATTCATCTAAGCGAAGAATATCGCCTTTCTTCAAGTCCAGAAAATCCTTGATATCGATTGCCACTTCGCCCAGCACTGCCGCTACGTCCATCTTCGTTGCATGAAGGCGCTTTTCGAGCACTTCCACTTCCTCATGCTCGACTGCTTTTTTCTGGCTTGCCAGCCAATGGCGTGCAGATAATTTCGGCAAGACCTGTTCTAGCACCAAATGCGGCAGGCATAACTGAATCTCGCCTTCCGTTTCGCCAATCTTCGCCTGTAATTTAACGATGATGACCGTTTCATTCGGCGAAGCCATCGGCAAGAATTGCGGGTTCACTTCCACTTCCTTTAATTCGGGTGTTAGCTCAATAACCGATGTCCAAGCTTCCTGAAAGCAACCCAGAGACTGGGCAAAGATCCGGTTGATGACACTGATTTCGATTTCGGTCAAATCACTCGGCTTTTGCACCACATTTCCTTGACCGCCAAGCAAGCGGTCAAACATGACATATGCCACTTCCGGCGAAAACTTCATCACCATGCTGCCATTGAGCGGAGGGGCTTCGAATACGCCGAGAATCGACTTTTTCTCAATATTCTCGAGGAAATCTGTATAAGACACTTGCTCCACTTTTTCAGCAGTAATTTGCACGTAGGTGCGCAATTGTGTCGAAAAGTAGGAAGTCAACAGACGCGCAAAATTCTCGTGGATGCGGGATAGCGTCCGGATCTGGTCTTGTGAAAACCGCAAGGCCTTCTTGAAATCATAGGTATGAATTTTTTTGCTGCTCAGGGCTTCTGAGTTGCTGCCTGAAAAATTTGTTTCCATATTGACTCTCCTTACTCTTCCCTAGGTGCATCGTGCAATTTCGGCAGGATGTTGATATCACGGTAATAAGCCGATACTAAGTCAATCACTGTCCGTACTGGCTCCAACACATGCACTTTTCTTCCGGTAGTAAGCGTAACAACCGTGTCCGGCATGGCTTCAATGCGCTCAATATAAACCGCATTCAAGACGATTTCAGAACGGTTCAATCTTGTTAAGCGAATCATTGCGCTTCACTCCGTTCGGCTGGTTTTATCATCGTTTCAAGTTCACAACTTCCTGAAGCAGTTCATCGGAAGTCGTGATGGTCCGTGAATTCGCTTGGAAACCGCGCTGCGCGATGATCATTTCCGTGAACTCTTCCGTAAGGTCAACGTTGGACATTTCCAACATGCCAGAACCGATTTCAGTTCCCGCTTGTGCCGCATTTTCAATCACTAGGCCACCAGGGCTTGCGATATTGGTCATTTCATACAAAGAACCGCCAAACTTGCGCAGGCCAGCTGGATTTTCAGGAGTGGCAATACCGATATTCGCTGCGACTTCCTCTGTGCCATCCGCTTGCTTACCGATTACTTCGCCCAAACGATTGATCGTGTAGGAATCGTAGCCGCTGACATTGATTGGCTGTCCATTGTCATTTAATACGTTATAGCCTTGAGCCGTGACCAAGTTGCCTTCAGCCGTGACTGTGAAATTACCCGCGCGTGTTAAATACTGTCCTTCACCGCCTGGTGCTTCCGGATCTTGTACGACAAAGAATCCATCGCCCATAATCGTTAAATCGGTTCCGACGCCTGTCGACATGGCGGACCCCGCGTTGTGATTAACGTTCAAAGAAGCGCTAGTTGAACCGAGGCCGACTTGCATCGGATTGGCCCCGCTATTGGACATATTCTGGCTCAATAGATCTTGGAACGTGATCGTGCTTTTCTTGAATCCAACCGTATTGACGTTGGAAATATTGTTCCCGATAACATCCAATTTCACCTGGAAGTTTTTCATGCCGGAAATCCCGGAGTACATAGAACGCAACATTTTTCATTTCCCCTTTCAGCTGGCTGCAAGTTTAGGCTTGCTCGGCCGCATGTTCGTTTTTGGTTTCGCCTTGCTGTTCGATCCGTTCAATGGCCGACAATGGAATTTTCGTTTCTCCGTCTGCCAGCTCGACCATGATCTCGCCGTTCTTCATCGTGACCGCTTTGACAATGCCGGTGCCAGCTTGTTCATTGGCCGACCAGCTGATTTCGGTCCCGAGCAAATGGGCAGAACCCGCAAGCGATGCGCTTCCGCCTTCTCCGGCATAGCCTGTCATCGTCTTGTTCAATTGCGTCAATTGCTCGAGGCTGCTGAACTGCGCCATCTGCCCAATGAATTCCGCATCTTTTTGCGGTTCCATCGGGTCCTGGTATTTCAGCTGGGCAATCAGGATTTTCAGGAAAGCATCTTGACCGAGTGCATCCGGCTTTGTTTTTTCTGCAGCTGCCGCCGGCTGGTTCGCCGCCGTCGTTGCTGTGGTGATATTCATCCAATCAGTCCCCTTTGTTAAACGGTGTAATTCACTTGGCCATTCGTTGAAACAGCTCCCTGCTGGCGCCTCTTTGGTATATCGGCATCATCCGAAACGGGTTCTCCGCCGCTTCCGCCGCGTGAGCCAGCGCTATTTCCAGGCGCCTCCGCGAAAGGCGATTCCCGCTGCCGTTCATGCTGCTGGAATTCGGATGAACCGCTCTCTTCCCGCACTTCCAAACGATCGATCTCCACGCCTTGCTGAGTCAGCGACACACGCAATTGATTTAATTGAAATTCGACGGCTTCTTTCGCTGCGCCGTGGCTCGCGATGATTTGCGCGCTCACTTTGCCGCCTGCTGCGCTCACCAAAATCTCCAGATGACCGAGATGCTCAGGAAAAATATTGATGCGCAAGCGCGTTTCATTTCCGCCCGCAGTTAAGCGGGCCGGTGAGCTGATCCATTCCGCGAGTGTTTCCGACAGTTTTTGCACCGGCACTTGTCGGACCGGAACATCCACTGGCTTTTGTTCAGCAAGTGCTGACGTTAGTGCTGCAGTTTGTACTTGCCCATCTGTTTTCACAGGAGCTGCAGTTTGAACCGCTTCTGCTTTTGGAACCGCTTCGCCTTCTACAGGCACTGCTTTCGCTTCAGGCACTTGCTGTTCAACTACGCTGTTAGCTGGAGCGCTTTCCTTCGACAGCGCATGAAGCCAGGCGGCAGGCGTCTGCGCAAACGGCAGGCGCGCTTCTGGTTTGATAGGTGCAAGCTCTTTCAATAGCAGCAATTTTTCTGAAGGCGGCGTTTCTTCTTTCAAGCGCGCAGCCAACTCGAGGAGCGGGCGCAGCGCTTCTTCCGGCGCCGCTTCAGCCGAGGCAATTTCTTTTTCAGCGACCCCCGAAAATTCGGCGGGCTGTGCGAATTCTTTAGCAGTCAGCAATAAGGATTTTATTTGTTTTACCAGTGCAGCTAGTTCACCCTGCAGCTCTTCGTCGGAACTAAAGGCTTCGACGGCTTGTTGCAACTGTTCCCCATTGACATCTGCGAGCAATTGGAACACCGCGTATTGCAAAGCTTGCTGTTCCTCGGTCAATTGCTCTGTAGGCATGCCCGATAATTGCTCGAGGAGTGCGATGAGTTCTTTCATTGGCAACGCGTTCGGTGCCGTTTCAGGTTCCGTTTGCGGCTGCGCCGGATCTGCCGACAACGCCATGAGCAATTGTCCAAACTGTCCAGTCGGCTCACTGCTTGCTTGCGTTTTCACAGCAGCTGCGGGTGCAGCGGGCCGGCCGGTTAATGCAGACACCAGTGCGTTCACTGTGCGTCACCGGTTCTGCCGAGGCGATAATAGCGGCTGCCGGCCAGGTCATCGAAAAAGCTCTGCTCTGCCGCTTGATGTTCTTTCTGGTGGGCGGCGTAGTTCTGCTCTTTTAAATTGCCCCAGGTTTTTTCTTCACGCGCTTTTTCTTTTAAGGCATCTTGGCTTCTTGAGACATGGCGTTCGTGGTTCGCGACTTCTCGGTTCGCCATGAACGACTGCTCATAGAGTTGGTGGATGTATTCTTCGAGCATGCGCAGCTCGGAGATCGGGATGCCTTTTTGTTCTTTTGCTTTTTTCATTTCTTCCGCTTGGGTGATTTTGCTGTGCAGCGCTTCGCTTTGTTCGCGGACGGCCTGCTCTTTTTTCAGCGCTTCGGCCATTTCTACTTGGGCCAGCTGTGTTTCGTTTTCTTTCAGTTCGAGAATTTTCTGGAATCGGAAATTGAATCGTGTCACGTATCTGCACCTCCAAATTGTCGTGCGAGCCGCTCGACGCTTTCCGTCAATTCGGCCTTCTCGTATATATCTTGCTGTAAATATTCGCGAATCAATGGATACGCGCGGATCGCTTCATCGATTTCTTTATTGGCGCCGCTTTTATAGGCCCCGATATTGATCAAGTCTTCTGCAGAATCGTGAGCTGCGAGCAATCGCTTCAATTCAGTCGCCGCTCTTTGATGGTCGTGCGTCGTCACTTCATTCATGATACGGCTCACGCTTGCCATGATATTGATTGCCGGGAATTGTCCTTTTTGCGCCAATTTGCGGTCCAGGACGATATGGCCGTCCAAGATGCCGCGCACCGCATCGGCGATCGGTTCGTTCATATCATCGCCATCGACCAGGACTGTATAAAAGGCGGTGATCGATCCTTTAGCAGATGTTCCGGAGCGTTCAAGCAAACGCGGCAATAACGCGAAGACGCTCGGCGTGTAGCCTTTACTGGTCGGCGGTTCACCGACTGCTAGTCCCACTTCGCGCTGCGCCATCGCAAAACGCGTTACAGAATCCATCATCAACATGACGTTTTTTCCTTGGTCGCGGAAATATTCCGCAATCGCCGTTGCCGTCAGCGCGCCTTTAATGCGCTGCATCGGCGTCTGGTCAGACGTCGCAGCGACCACGACCGAATTTTTCAAACCTTCTGGCCCGAGATCGCGTTCGATAAAATCACGCACTTCCCGGCCACGCTCGCCGATCAGCGCGATTACGTTAACATCGGCTTCGGTGTTGCGGGCGATCATGCCCATGAGCGTGCTTTTGCCGACGCCGCTTCCCGCGAATACGCCGATGCGCTGGCCTTGCCCGACTGTCAGCAAGCCGTCAATCGCGCGAACGCCGACTTCTAGAGGCTTATCGATGCGCGGTCGCTTGAGCGGGTTCGGCGGCGTATTGGTCGTGGAATATTTTTTCAAGCCTTTCGGCAATTTATTGTCATCCAAAGGCTTTCCGGTGCCATCCAAAATTTTCCCGAGAATGGCCGGGCCGACGCGGATCTGCAACGGCACGCCTGTTGCCACGACAAGGCAGCCTGGGCCGACTTGCGCCAAATCGCGCAACGGCATGAGCATGATTTTGTTTTCTTTAAAGCCGACGACTTCCGCCTCGATCGGCGGGTCAAAACGGCTTGGATACAATAAACACAACTCGCCTAGCTTGGCGTTTGGGCCTTGCGCTTCGATCGTCAAGCCAATCACTTGGACGACTTTTCCGTGTTTTCTCACCGGCTCGATTTCTTCCAACAGCGTCAAATACTCACTATCTATCAGCTTCATCATTGGATTTCTCCTCACAATAAACGAGCAATTGCTTTTTGATTTCGTTCAGCTGGCTATCGAGTGTCGCATCAAACGAGCCGCTTTTCGTATGAATCGTGCACCCCGAAGGCGCTTGCCCTGCGACTGGCATCAGCTTAAGTTCGGCGCCTGCCCGTATATAGCTTTTCAGCTCGTCTTCAAACGGCAGCATCGCCGGATAATCTTCAAGCGCTACGTGAATGGCGACTTCTTCCGAATCGTCCACTTGCCTTAGCGCGTGGCGGATAATCGACAACAGCTGCACATCGTCTTGCATCAATTCATTGCGGATGATTTTCCGCGCGATTTCGGTGCTGAGCGATAGCAAAAACGGTTCCGATTCACGGATAATGCGGCGCTGTTCTTCGTAAGCCGCAGCGATCAAGCTTTCCATCAGCTCGCGCTTTTGGAGAAAATCCGCTTCCGCTTGCGCGAGCCCTTGGGTGAAGCCTTCTTGAAAACCGGCCTCCGCCGCAGCTTGCGCCTGTTGCTCCGCTTGTTCTAGCGCTTGCTGCTGTTGAATTTCGCGCCACTCGGCCAGTTGTGCGTGTGCTTGTTGCTGTTCTTCGGCCAATTGTTTTCTCAGCGTATCCAATTGCTGCTCCAAACCACTGACTTCCTCTTTTAAACGTACACCGTACTGTTCGATGTCTGACTCCGCTTGTGCTTCGAACGGCCGGCGGGTTTCCACTTTACGCAATCCGATGATTTTTGTGCCGCTTTGTTCGGTGCTGCGGATGATGTTAGACAATCAGTTCATCTCCCTCTTCCCGGGAAACGGTGATTTCTCCCTCTTCTTCAAGCTTGCGGATCAGCGCGACGATTTCTGTCTGCGCGTTTTCTACATCCTTCAGTTTCACAGGACCCATCACTTCGATCTCTTCCCGGATCAATTCCGAACGTCTTGAAGACATGTTTCTGAATATGCTTTCTTTGACTTCATCACTGGCTGCTTTCAATGCCAGGCTCAATTCCACATCGCTCACTTCGCGAATAACCCGCTGTATTGAACGCACATCCAATTTGACCAGGTCTTCGAAGACAAACATGAGTTTTTTGATCTCCGCGACAAGCTCTGGGCTGCCGCTTTCGAGTTCAGACAAAATGGCTTTTTCAGTGCTGCGGTCGACTTGGTTCAGGACGCGGACAATCGCTTCCACCCCGCCGGTTACAGCGTAGTCTTGAACGCCGTTGACAGAGGATAATTTCCGCTCCAAAATTTGTTCCACTTGTTGAATGACATCAGGCGACGTACTTTCCATTAACGCGATGCGCTTGGCGACTTCTGCCCGCTGCTCAACCGGCAACTGCGATAGGATCTGCGAAGATTGCTTTGGATCCAGATAAGACAAGACCAATGCAATCGTCTGTGCCTGTTCGTTCTGCAGCACGGTCACCAGCCGGGCCGGATCCAAACGCCTCGCGAAATTGAACGGCTTGACTTGCAGCCGGTTTGACAAGCGGCCGATTGTGTCGATGGCCTTTTCTTTGCCAAGCGCTTTTTCGAGCACTTCCCGTGCATAGCTAAGCCCGCCTTCGTTCATATAATCCTGCGCCAGGACCATTTCGTAAAATTCATTGATCACTTTTTCTGTCTGGCTATTCTTCAACTGGCGCACATTGGAAATTTCCATCGTCAATTGGTCGATTTCCCTTTCCGATAAGCGCTTGAATACTTCGACGGAAACGTCTGGGCCCATACCCACAAGCAATACAGCGACTTTTTGAATTCCCGTCAACTCTTTAATGCGTTCTACCATTCAATTCTCCCCTAATCATCCGCCATCCATGAGCGCAGTAGATTTGTAAAATCATCAGGACGCCCTTTAGCAAGTTTCTCGATGGTTTTGCGCTTCGGATTGGTCCGATTATTAAATTCAGACAAATCGACTCCACCATCTTGTTCGGTGGCGGTTGCTGCTGGCTGCATTTTCGCAGCCGCCCGCTCGAAATAATCCATCTCAAGTTCGGCTGCCAATTCTTCCTGCTGCTTTTTGCGTCTCTTGGCTACAAGAAGGATGATGCCCGTCAACAAGATCACGGCCACTCCGGCGAGTACGTACCAAAGAAGCGGTACGCCTGTCCAGAACGTCGTCACCGGCTCTTCTTCAGCCAGTTCCGGACGCCCTTGGAATTCTGTCGCAAAGATGGAAATGCGGTCATCGAGTTCGGCCGGCGTCGGCTGGAACTCGTTCATGCTGAGCGATGCGCTGACCGTATTCCCTAGTAGATTGCGGATATCGGTCATGTTCTGCTCGGTCAAACTGGCCGGATTGTCCGGCACTGGCGGCTCGACGCCAACATTGATCGTAATGTCATCAATGACATAAGGGCTCATCTCAATCTGGCGGCTAATGCGATTGACTTCGCGGTTAATTCGTTCTTCAGTCCGCTCAGAGTCACTCGTCCCGGTGCCGTCTGCTGCGGGATAATTAGCGATATCCGATTCCCCAGTTCCGGCATCATCTGCCAGCGCTGCACCTTCACTTGCGTAGGTTTCGACGATTCGCTCGACACTGATGTCGATGCCTTCGCCCGTTTCGAGATCAACCGGCTCCACTAATTGTTCTTCACGTTTTTCCTTCGTAAAGTCGATATTTGCCATAACGGAAACAACGACTTTGTCCTGCCCAAGCAATAGCCCGAGCATCTGCTGCAATTCACGTTGGATATCTTTTTCGATGCCTTGCTGGATTTCGCGGTTTTGCTGATAGACCGTCAAATTGGTGTCCGGCGCGCCTGTATCTTGCAATTCAAATACTTGGCCGTTCTGGTCCATGATGACAATTTGTTCCATTGGCAGATTCGGCACTGACTTACTGACCAAATGGTATAAACCGTTGATTTGTTTTTGGTCCAAATTCAAGGTGCCGTCGCCCTGGATGACGATCGATGCGGTCGACATTTGCTCTTCATCGGTCAACCAGACGTTTTCTTTTGGCAACGTGATCATGACGTTGGCATCAGTCACTCCGGAAATTTGTTTCACCAAATACGCAAGTTCGTTTTGCATCGCATCGCGTTCGACAACGTCAAAATGGCGGTCGGTCATTCCGAGGCCCATATTTTCACTGAATATGCCGTACGTGACATTGCCGTTTTTCGGCAGGCCTTCTGCCGCTAGGCTCACTTTCAAGCTGGCAACTTGTTCGTCCGGGACGGAGATAGTCGAGCCGTCCGTCGACACTTCGACTGGAATTCCTTGGGTTTCGATCGCTGCCTTGATTTCGCCTGCTTCTGCAGGATCCAAATTGGAGTACAAAGGCGACATATTCGTTTGGCTATTGAAGAAAACAAAAAGCCCTAGGGCAAGTAATGTGATGAAAAAGGACGCGGCCATCAGCCATTTGGTCGCTTTCGATAAACTGCCCCAGGAGTCTTTTGTCTTGGTTTTATAGGTTTCGAACTTCTCTTTCATTGAACGCACACCTTATTTTCTTTCATACTTGCATTCTCATCACTTCTTGGTACGCTTCCACTACTTTATTGCGCACTTGCATCGTCATTTGCAGCGACAGGCTCGCTTTTTGCGAAGCGATCATCACTTCGTGGACGTCTTTCACTTCGCCCGTCAGCAATTGATCCGTCTTTTTATCGGATACGTTTTGTGCCGCGCTCACTTCTTTTAGTGCATTCTTAAAAACATCGCCGAACCCCGTCGCTTGCGGCTCCGGCTGCATTTTTTCCAGAAATTGATTTTGCAGAAACGGTGTCTGCAGCTGTGTAATTTTCTCCATGCTGCCCCTCCTGAACTAAACTTCGTTACTTCCCGATTTCGAGTGCTTTCATGAACATGCTTTTCGAGGCGTTCATCGCCGTGACGTTCGCTTCATAAGAACGCGTTGCTGACATCAAATCGACCATTTCCTTAATCGGGTCCACATTCGACGTGCGCACATACCCTTCGGCATCGGCATCCGGATGTTCCGGATCGTATGTCACCGGAAATGGCGTGGCGTCTTCCCGGATAGCGCTTGCTTTCACGCCTGCCCCGGCTCCTTTATTTTCCATGGCGGCCGTCAATTGTTTAGCGAACGGCGACGCGCCGGCGGTCGACAATTCGACGGTCTTGCGGCGATACGGCACCCATTCCCCGTTGACTAATTCAGCACGGTTTGTGTTGGCGTTGGCGATATTCGATGACACGACATCCATCCGCAAGCGGTTGGCGGTCAAGCCAGATGCGCTAATATTCAGACCATTAAATAAAGACATACGCGTTATCTCCCTCCGTTGATGACTGAACTCAAGCTCGAAAACTTGCCGTTGACGCGCTCTGTAACGGCGTTATACCATAACTGGTTTTTCGCCAGTTCCGCCATTTCAAAATCCATATCGACGTTATTGCCGTTCGGTGTCATTTTCGTATTATGGTTGACCGTCACTGGTGTTGCCCCCGCCCCATTTTGGAACTCCAGGTGGCGTGTATCGGTGCGGTAACTATTCATCCGCGAGGCGCTTGCTTGTTCCATGGCCTGTTGAAAATTCACTTGCTTGCTTTTGTAGTTTGCTGTGTCGACATTGGCGATATTGCCGGCATGGACACGCTGTTTTAATGTCGAAGTCGACAAAGCCTGCTCCATTTTTTGAATGCTTGATGGAAAGATATTCATCTTTTTTCTCCCCCGTCTCCAAATTTGCCGAAATAAAAAACCCACTTTGAAAAAGGCGGATTTGAGTCAAATCTACCATCTTTCGGTAACCCGGCGATCTTGTGTCTTAGACAGTTAGACCCGTGGTTTTGCGTCCTTAACTTTCGTATAAGTTTGCTATTTTCGTCATGATATGGGTATATTTTTCTTTAAACTCGTCTTTTAGAATCATTTTAAGCCGTTACTACCTCGGTATAGTATCATGCTTTTTTTATTTTGGCTATTTTATTTTATAAAAAAATTCTACTATTTTTTCCATTTAATCTACGGTTTTCTGTTAAAATGAAGACACCACTAAGAATATATAGTCCAAAAGACTAAAAAAGGGAAGGTGACTAGGTAATATGTTTCGAGGATTGTACACGGCTACCTCAGGAATGATTTCTCAAAACAGAAATCAACAAATATTGACAAATAATCTATCAAATTCCAATACTCCGGGATTCAAGACAGATGAAGCAGCGATTCGCTCGTTTCCACAGCAGTTGATCAAAGCGCAGAATGCCAATCAGCCTGCGCCGATCGGCCGACTTTCCACTGGCGTTTACGTCCAGGAAGCGGTTCCTTCATTCCTGCAAGGGCCGATACGCGAAACCGGGAATGCGACCGACTTCGCCTTGGTCAACGATAATTTGCCGCTAGATGCCGAAACCGGCGAGCGCGGTACTTTGTTGTTCGCCGTGGAAACTGAAGAAGGCGACATCCGCTATACGCGTAACGGCCAATTCACGGTCGACGCAGAAGGATTCCTTTCAACCAGCTTCGGCCAACGTGTGCTCGGAGACAACCTTCAGCCAATTCAAGTTGGCGATGGCGAGTTTTCTGTCCAAACGAACGGCGAACTCACGCGTTCCGATGGCGTAACTGCCGGAAACATCTGGATCGGGGCAACGGATGAACCGGAACAATTGATCAAGCAAGGACATAATTTGCTTGCCTGGGCAGGAGACGATGCAGACGCCCCGGCACTGGCCGGTGACGCCGAGCGTTTCATCAAACAAGGCTTCATCGAACAATCGAATGTCGATTTGACCCGCACGATGACCGACATGATGACCGCTTACCGGGGATTTGAATCCAACCAAAAAGTGATCCAGGCCTATGACCGCAGCATGGAAAAAGCGGTCAACGAAATCGGCCGGGTCTGATAAGGAGCCCAGCACATGAACATCCAAATGAATGCCGCGAGCAGCTCGATGCGCGAACTGCAGAAAAAAATCGACATGATTGCCAATAACGTCGCCAACGTCAATACGACCGGCTATAAAAAACAAGAAGCCAATTTTGCGGACACGCTGCTCCATAGTGTGAACAAGCAAGCCGGGCCCGCCAATGAAATCGGCCGAAGCACGCCGAACGGGCTGCGCATCGGTGGGGGCACACTATTATCCGATGGCATCACCCGCCATTCGCTCGGCCAGATGCAGGAAACCGGCCGTGAATTGGATTTTGCGATCGATTCGCCGAATAGCTATTTCCGCGCCTCCAATGAAGATGGCGTTTATTACACGAGAAACGGATCGTTTCAAGCCGAACCGATTCCGGGCAGCGGCCGATTGGCACTTGTCACCGCTTCTGGCGATTCGGTCCTCGATACGGCAGGCGCGCCAATTACGTTCGCTGCTGGATACGATGAATTGAACATCGGATCAAACGGCACTGTGACGGCAACTTATGCCGGCCAAGCAGCCGAAACCTTCCAATTCGGCACTGCCCAAATCAATCGGACCGCTCTGCTGGAAAAAGCAGGCGATAATCGTTACCGTTTGCCAGGAACTGAAGCCGAACAAATTGCAGCCGGCGCCTTGGAACTGGGGGCTTCCCCTATTTCCCAAGCGGTGCTGGAAACTTCAAACGTCGACATGGCGAGTGAAATGACCGAATTGATCGCTACGCAGCGCCTCTTCCAATCACAAGGCCGTGCCATTTCGTTTGCAGATGATATGATGGGTTTGGTCAATACGATGAAATCCTAATGTTAACCAAATTATATTTGATTGCTATAACAACGACAAAACCCGCATTTCCAGGAACCATCTGGGAATGCGGGTTTTTTATGCACTCCGTTGGATAGGAGCTGGCGATCGATTAGCATATTTTCAATATCGCTAGAGTTAGTTAATTATAAATAAAAAAACAGCCAATGCTTGTGAGCACTCGCCGTTTATCGAAGAAAATCCATTAAGTTGGTTTGCATGATTTTAGCAGAAGATGACAAGCTCGCCTGGTAAATACTTTCTTCACTCTTGAGCTTTATTAGTATTTCAGCATAATCTACATCTTCTATAGAAGATAACGCAGATCCAAGTGAAAGTTTGGCATCCAACAGGCGGCTTTCGGTTGCTTCGATGCGGTTTTGGCGTGCTCCGTTTTCAGCGGCTGCCGTGAGCAAACGCTCCATCGCTTCGTCAATGCCATCCAGCCCGACTTGCCCACCGGCTTGAATGCTGTCAGCAAGTTGACCGACGACTCGGAATAAATTGCTCGGATCTTCTGCATTGCCGACGAGTGTTTGAGGCAAAATACCGATTTCAATTTGCATCCCCGGGCCGATCTTAGCTGTTTTCAGTGGCCCGTTCGCTGGTGTTGCTTCAAAAGAAACAGCATCCGCAAATGGCTTTACCGTGCCGTCGCCGCCTCCGAACAAATATCTTCCATCAACTTCCGAGTTGGCAAATTGGCGTAATTGCTCATTGAGCACGCCGACTTCCTTGAAAATCAATTCCCGATCTTCCGGAGACAATGTCCCGCTTCCGCCTTGAACCCCAAGTTCCCGGATGCGCTGGGTGACATCGACCATCGCCTGGATGGACCGATCGTTTTCATCCAACCATAAGCTGGCATCCCCGATGTTGCGCTCGAATTGATCGTTCGCCGACATGACCGTTTTCAAGCTCATCGATTTCGCCACCGCTTGCGGATCATCAGACGGTTTGTGAAGCAATTTGCCGCTGGATGCCTGCAAATTGGTTTTCTCAAAGCGTCCGAGATTTTGCTGCATATGGTTGACGGAATTTTGATGCATCATTTGTTGGGTTACTCTCATGGGATTGTCCTCCGTTTATCGGCTTAACGTGCAGCCATTCGGTTAATGATCGTATCAAGCATTTCGTCGGTGGTAGACACCAAGCGGGCTGCTGAGTTGTAGGCATGCTGGAATTTCACTAAATTCGACATTTCCTCATCCAGCGAAACACCCGCTACTGACTGGCGGCGGTTTTCAGTCGACACCATCAATTGCTGTTGCGATGATACCGCATAGCCTGCACTCTGCGCTTCCGCACCTAAGCCGCTCACTAGTGAACGAAAATCGGCTTGTACTTTTTTCACATCTTCATCAAGGCCTTTCGGCAGTTCAAGCTGGGCATCTTTTGCCACGCTCAATTCGCCGCCGGCCGCATTTTCAAAAACATTGCCGTTCGCTTTTGCGAATTCTGTCACCGCGACCTGAATATTTTCTCGGTAGCCCGTGACAGTAGCTGCGGCTTGTGCGAGTCCGCCAAGCTTGCCGCCGGCTGCCTCAAGGTTGATCGCTTCGCCGGCTTTCACTGGCTGATTGTTGGCCGTTAGTGTCAGCGCATAGCTGCCGTCTGTTTTTTCTGTGACTTTGATGTCCATCAACTGCGACAGTTCATCGACAGCCGCATCGCGTTCGTCGCGCAAATTGTTTGCTTGCGGGCCTGTCCTCATGATGTTTTTGTTCAACTCTTCAATTCGTGAAATCAATGTCTGGGCATCTTTTTGTGCTGCCGTTGAACGCTCATTTAATTCCACCGTTAAATCACCCATCGACCGGTCAATCGTTTTTGCCACGTCTGCAAATGCTTGCGCCCGCTCTTTCACGACTGCTTGAACGGCTTTGTTCGATGGGTCACTTGCCAAGTCTTGCCAAGCATTCCACAAACGGCCCATCGAAGCATTGAGGCCGTTATCGCCTGGCTCACCTAGAATCGTTTCGACGCTCCCGAGCGCTTCGCTTTTCGTTTGCCATTCCGAAAATTCGGCTGTATGTGTTCGGTACTGCTGGTCAAGAAAGCGGTCGCGCACGCGCATCACTGAATCGATGGAAACGCCGGTTCCAAGCTGGCCCGATCCTTGGCTGGTCCAGACTTCCAGAGAAGCAGAGGAACTCGTATTCACTTGTTGGCGCGAATAGCCTTTCGTGTTGGCATTGGCGATATTCTGGCCGGTCGTAGAGAGACTTGCCTGGCCTGCAGACAAGCCGCGGCTCCCGGTTTCCAAAGTGTGAAAAGTTGACACGTGATCCCCTGCTTTCTTCGCGGTTTACGCTTTTGTATCGAAAAAGCCCCGATTGGTTGACTGTGTAGGTTTGGTGCTCGATTGCGGCTTGTAGTTGTACGGCTGTTTGGCAGGCATCGTGATGTGCCCGATCATGCCGGCAATAAAATCTACGGAGTCTTGCACCAGTTTTTCGTTCTGGCGATTTTTTGCTTGCAGCTCCAGAAGCAAGTGCTTCAAGGTCGTCAATTGGTCCTGCAATGCATGTTTGGCTGTTTCGTCGGACAATTGTTCTGTGAACTGGCTGAAGCTGAGCCCAGGATGTTCTTCAAGAACTTCAATCACCAGGCGCTCACGCTCATCTTCGAGCTGCCCGAGCCTGCGGATCAGCCGCGTCTCTTCTTTGACGAGTTCTGTCAGTTCATCGACTTTGTGCTCGATCAGCACCGTTTGCTTGCGCTCAGCGTAGCGGATCAACTGATGCTGAATGGTAATCAGATCATCAAGTGTTGCAGTCATCATTTTCAACACCGGAGTTCCCTCTCTTTCCATCGCTCAACTGTTATTTGTCAAACCAGTACTGATGGATTTTCTCAGCTACTTTGTCTTGGTCCACCTGGTATTCACCGGAAGCAACCTGGGCTTTCAGCAGCTGTATTTTTTCCTGACGGGCGATATCCGCTTCCGTATTCTTCTCGAACATCGCCTTCGCCTCACTTGAAATTTGCAGATGGTCTTCCTGTTGGAGCGGGCGCGCCTTTTGGGCCGGCGTCACCTGCATTTGCTTTTGATAAGATTGTATAAAGGAAGAACTATTCGTTTTATCAATATTCATTCCTTCACCACCTCTTAGTTTTAGTTCTTCAGTCTCCAATGCGATTGGCTGCTATTCGTCCAGTCGCCGTCTTCAGCCAGGATCTCGTTGGCGCTTCTTAAGAAATCCAACCGGCAGTCGTCACAAAGCATATGGCGATGGATGATTTCTTTGCAATGGGCGCACGGATAACCGAGATTCGGATAATCGCCTGTCAAAATCCGCCCTTCCCTAAGGAATTCGGAAATCTTGTGGACAGAAACGCCCGTGAATAAGTGGACATCCTCAAGCGACGCGTTCCGGTGCTCGTGCTCTTGTAAAAACATATAGACTTTTTTGAATGCCGATTCGTTTTCCTGATGGCACTTCAGGCAGCAAGCGATTTGATCACGCAAAAAGAGCGCTCCGCAGCTGGGGCAATTGTCCAGTTTCGGGGTTGTCAAATGGATCACCTAGTTTCTTGTCGCAATCAGTTCTATGTTGTCCGGGACTATTCGATTTACTCTCTATACTACTAATATCGGCCATTATTGAAAAATGTTTAGCCTTTTTTCAAAAAAGATTATTGCACTTTGAACTGCGTGACGAGTACCCGCTCGACTTTTCCTTTGCCGACCAGGCTTTCGAGCTGTGCTGTCATTTCGTCTTGAAGCAAGGTGATGCCTTCTGTGCCGACCAGCTGTTCTTTTTCCATGCCGGCTACAGTCGCAATTGCCGCTGCCCGAACTTCCGCATGGCGTGTTTCCATCTCTTCTTTTATTGTTTTATCCGCTGATAGGATATTGAATTGAACCACCGCGTAAGATGCCGGCGTGGCAAGATTCGTCGTGATTTCTTCCGTGTCGATGCTCAGCTCGACCATTTCATCGGCTGTCATCGGTGCATCTGCATCCACATCTTTTTGCGTCAGGAGAAAATAGACCGCCCCTCCTGCGCCTAGAAGTGCCGCAATCAATAAGACCAACAATACTTTTTTCATCATCCACCTCTTACTCTTCGGTTTCCGGCTGACTCTCATAAGGAGAAATCAGCACTTCGACGCGGCGATTTTGCGCGCGTCCCTCTTTTGTATCGTTCGCAGCAATTGGCTGATATTCGCTGTAGCCGGTCGCGCTGAATTTTCTTGGGTCCAAGTCGCCGTTTTCCAGCAAAATCTTCATAAAGTTAATGGCGCGTGCCGAACTCAGTTCCCAGTTCGATTCAAACTCGCCGCCAGCCGCCGGTACGTTGTCCGTATGGCCTTCAATGTAGATCATTCGCGGCGGATCGCTGACGAGCAGCTCTGATAGTTCGCTCGCGATGGTTTCCGCTTGTTCGTCGATGTCGGCGCTGCCGGACTGATACAAGACGCCTTCGTTGATCGTCAGCATGAGCCCTTTATCGGTCAACTCCGTTTGAAGTTTCGGCGATAAGCCTTTTTCATCAATATACGATTCGATTTTCTCTTGGAACTCCCCTAGTTCTTGGCGGTCGCGCACCGCTTCCAGATCGTCCATCATTTCTTCGGTCATGCCTTCTTCAGGTATGATCGCAAATGGCGAAGTGTCGGTGTCCAGTTCCACAGGCGCTGACTGATCGAGCAGCCCCGTGCCTCCCTGCAATTCCACATTGAACGATTCGGAAATGGCCTTGAATTTCTTCGCATCGACATCACTCGCCGCAAACAGCACGATAAATAGTGCCAAGAGCAGCGTCAAGATGTCCGCATACGGAATGAGCCAGGATTCGTCGACATGTTCTTCATGCTTTTTTTTACGCTTCAACTTCAACACCACTCTGTTGTTCGTCTTCTAGCACACGGTCTTTGGCCGGCAGATACGTCAAAAGTTTTTCTTCTACAGTTCGTGCAGGCAAGCCTTCTTGTACGGCAAGCAAGCCTTCGAGCATGATTTGTTTCACGCGCGCTTCCTTCTCGGATTTGCGCTTTAATTTATTGGCGAATGGATGCCACAGAACGTATCCTGTGAAAATCCCGAACAGCGTGGCAATAAAGGCTGCTGAAATCGATTTTCCAAGCAATGCCACGTCGTCCAAGTGACCGAGTGCTGCGACGAGCCCGATAACCGCTCCAAGTACGCCGAGTGTCGGCGCGTAGGTACCGGCTTGCGTGAAAATTTTTGCGCCGAGTTCGTGGCGGTCTTCCATCGCCGCGATGTCTTCTTCCATTAAGTCACGGATGTGCTCGAGCGATTGGCCATCGACGACCATTTTCAAGCCGCGCTGCAAAAATGGGTCTTCCACTTCTTCTGCACGCTCTTCCAAGGCGAGCAAGCCTTCTTTTCTTGCGACCATTGCCCAGCCGGTGAACATCGGGATCAGTTCTTTGATCGACAATGTTTTCTGTTCACCGAACAGGACTTTGAACAGCCCTGGGATGCGTTTGACTTCATCCATCGGAAAGGCGATCAAGATACAGGCAGCGGTGCCCATGAAAATGATGACCAATGCGGCGGGGTTATATAGTGCGGCCGGGCTGGAACCTTTTAGCGCCATGCCGCCGACGAGCACAAGTACGCCCAAGATGATGCCTAACCAAGATGTCTTATCCACGTCCATACCTCATTTCACTTTGGATATTTGTTGAGTTGAATAGTGAGCCTGTGAGATTTCACTGTTTGCGATATTCCGCAAAACAGCTGGCTTTCCGGGGGGCTCGCGCTGAACTAATTCGGGCTAAGCGCCCGAATGGATTTCAGCACTTCACTGATCCCCCAGGAGTCTGCGCTGTTTTGCTTCATATCTTTTGACGTTAAATCGAAAGATATTTGCACCCAAGCTTGAAAACTCCACTGAAAAAGCGTAAGGCGGTGACTCCTGCGGGAATAGCGCGAGCCGAAGACCCTGCAGGAGCTTCAGCGACGAAGCGGCTGAGGCCGTGCCCGCGGAAAGCATCCGCCTGGAGCGATTTTTATCGATGTCCCCATGTTTTCAATAATTCAACCCAACTGCTATCCTTTATTGTTTTGCTAATGCCATGGCTTGCTTCCACGTGTTGCGCAGTTCTGTTACGTCTGCGAGTACGGCGTCGAGTGCCGCTGCGTCGTTTTTCATATTCGCTTCCATGAGCGAGTTGTTTTGGTATTCATAAAGCTGTTCGAGTTCTTTCGACAGCGCGATGTCCGGGTTCAAGGTGCTGCGCAGTTCCAGGATGATGGCCTGCGCTTTCAACAGGTTTTTGTTCTTTTCTTCAAACTGTTTATCCAGCATCGCTTTTTTCGCGAGTTTGATGAATTTCAAGCAGCCGTTGTAGAGCATCAAGGTTAATTCCTCGGGAGATGCGGTCATGACGGAGTTTTGCTGATAGGTCTGGTATGGATTGATCGTTGCCATTATAGTTCCCCTCTCTTACTTGCGTTGGTCGATAAACGAGCCGCCGTTTGTGGTCTGGCGATAAGCGCTGGCATATTGCCCAGAGACTTTCCGCGCTTGCCCGAGCCGCGTCATTTGCGCTGCAAACTGTTCCTGCACTGTTTGCATCAGCGGCTGCAACTGGATTTCTGTCTGTTGGATTTTGGCGATGATCGCTTGCTCATCCGTCGACCATTCGCCCGTTCCTTGTGCAGCGAGCGCTTCGATTGTTTCTTGCCGGCTGTCGAATAACGCTTGCAGCCGTTCAAGCTGCGTCAGTTCATTTTTATCCATATCTGAATCGATCAATTGTGCTTGTTCATAAATCGCTTGTGTCTGCGCCAAAAAGTCGGTGAGTCCATCGATTCTTTTTTCCATTACATGCCTCCGAACATATTCTGCTGCATCCAGGCGCTTTGCGAGTTCATTTTGCTGAGTGCTTTTTCCATTGCCGTGAACTGGCTCCAGTAACGGTCTTCGATGCTCGTCAAACGGTCTTGCCAGCGCGTGATTTCCGTTTCCATGCGGCGCATTTTTTTGGACATCGTGCTATTGTCGACCGCGCTTGCCGGACTCCCCGCCTGTGTGCTCAAATTCTTAACGATGTCGTTGAGCTTGTCATAGACACGCGCACCGATTCCGTCGCCAGCTGCACTGCGGACCGTGAACAAGTTCATCACTTCATCCGGTTTTTCTGAAAGAGCGGTCCTCAATTTATCTTCATCGATGAACAACTTTCCGCCTTCGCGGTAATCGCCTGTATTGATCCCGATTTGGGACAATAAATTGATGCTGCCATCCCCAATGCCACCGACTTTATCCATGAATTCGCGACGCAGATCCTGCAGCGCCGATTTCATGATTGGGTCATTGCGCAACAAGCCGCTGCGCGCTTTTTCTTCCCATAATTCGATTTCGTTATCGCTCATGTCTTTTTTCTGTTCATCCGAGAGCGGCTGGAAATCAGGGTAGCGTTTTTCCACGATCTGCTTTTGGAGGTCTTCGATCGTTTTGTTGTACGCTTCTACGAAATCCTTGAGCATCTGTACTGGTTTTTCTGGATCAGAGCTAACGGTTATGGACGATGAACTGCCAGCCACATCAACTTTATTCAACTCGATAGCCAAGCCATTGATGGTCGTTTTATTACTTGTCAGCCCATTTACCCGTATACCATCAAGACTGACGGAAGCGTCTGTTGCGGTACTTGAAGCTTTTGAAGCTTGCTCAACTCCGGTAATCTGCTTGCCAAGTGCGATATTATCGGTGCCGTCCGTATTTTGGAATGCCAAGGTGAAATTTTGCGCAGCTCCGAGTTTTTTGGATGAGATAAAGAAATGCGAGGTTGTGTTATCGAAATTGACGCGAAGTGCGGGTTGTTGTCCTGCGGTCGCTTCCTGCAGCTTTTTCGCTACATCCGCATAGGTCGTAGTTACTTCAATATCTATATTGATATCGGCCTTGCCTGCGACTTGAATCGCGATTCTCCCTGCGACACCGATGGCATCAGTCGATTGCGCCGCCCCGCCGCCTGTTTTCTGGACTGCCACTTCAGAAGTCATTTTCGCAGCCGTCGCTAGCGAATGAACTTCCACTTTGTAATTCCCGCTCATCGCCGTTGCGCCCGCTGTCACTTTCGCACTGCCGGATCCTGTCGTTTCTGCGCTATAGGCATTGAAGCTCGACTGCAGGCGCAGGTTGCTGGCACTCGTGCGCAAACTCGAGAACGCAAGGTTCTGCTCGCGTGTTGCTTCTTGCTGCCATTCGGTCCAGACTTTTTGCTGCATCAGTTTATCCAATGGCATTTTCTGTATTTGCATCATTTGTTTTACGATGGAGTCGGTGTCCATCCCGGAAGCCAATCCGCCGATTCGCATTGCGCTCATAGCTCGTTCACTCCTGTCTTATCGTTTTTCATCAATCATCATGCCCGTAATTTCGGCCATCGAGGCGTACATGTCCAAAAACTTCCGGTTCGGAATTTCCCGCAGTACTTCATCGGTTTTGGTATCAATCACTTGCACGTAATACACTTCCAATTGCTCGTGCAGCTGGAATTTAATATTGGTTTCAGTCGGTACTAAAAATTCGTTCATGACGGCGACTTTATCCGCCACCATTTCTTTCGTGATAGCTTGAGCGGGTTCTTGGAATTGATTTTTTTCAGGAATTCCCGTTTGTTTTGCAGTGATCGGATCTATTTTGCCAAGCTCTTGAAGCTGTGGCATTGATTGATTAGTGACTTCCATGACGACACTCCCCGTCTTCTCAAATCGATCTAAAAAGCTCTCTATCCTTATTATCGGCACGATCCTGGATTTTTTTAGTATAGAATCAAAAAAATAAGACAAGCCCGTAAAGAGCCTGCCTTATCTTATGTGAGTTGCGTATAAAATTTGCTGACACCTTGTGTCCAATGGTTGTTGAGGCCAGTCGGATCGTTCGCCGCGCCAACAGGGGCATATTTTGCACCGATTTGCGCGATGCTTTCCTTGCCTTGGTTCAAATAATTCTGTCGCAAATTGCGTGCCATGTCGTAAATGCTGTCCGCCACCGATTCATAGCTGCGCAGTCCATTTTTGCCCATCATGCCGGCGATATTATTTTTCTCATTCGCCGCACGCGATGAGCCATTTCCGGTTTCATGGACCGCAATCGCAGACAGGAGATTCGGGTCGATATCGTATTTTTTGCCAGCTTCGATGAAATGTACAGCCGTGCCGCTCAGTTTTCCAGCGAGCTGCCCATCGAGTTTCAAAAACTGGACCGGCCGGAATTTCAGATCGCTTTGATCTGCAGCGCTGGTTGCCACGTCTTTATGCTGCATCGTCAGATTCGCGACAGCCGGATTGTACGACGAATTTGCCGGTGCCATGAAAGACAAGCTGTTCGCGGCCGGCGCTTGTTGTGTTGGCATTTGCTGTGACTGCATTTGCTGGACATTTTCCATCATCGCCGCCATCAACAACATCATAAACGACCCCGGTCCCGCCATCCCCGGCATTTGGCTATTCGCCGCTCCGCTTCCGTTTGTTGCTGACGACTGCTGAAGCGAACTCATCGCCGACTGAAACAGCCAATTTGTATTGATCGGCCCCATCATACTCTTCCACACCTTCCGTTTCCATTTATTCGTTTAGTTTACAAGAAGATGTAAGAAAAAAGAATAGGCGGATTGGGGGTAGGATTAAGTTAAAGTAATTTTATTCGAAATAAAAGCTGTGACTTTTTCCATGTTCCATACATGAGCTTGTGAAGTAAAAAAAGCGGTTTAATGCCTTGTTCTATTTTGCATACGTTACTTTAAATTCATATAATTATTAAAAGACTTCTCTAGATTAGGGAGGAGATAACATATGGAAGACATGATGTGCGGGAAATTACTCGGAGACGGCTGCTTAACAAAGCAGACTGGAAGAAAACCTAGGTTTCAGTTCACTCATGCTTTAACTGATAAAGGCTGGTCAGAACACTGCTTCGAAGGACTTTCAGAATTCTATCCATTAGCTCCTCCAAAGTATAAAAAAGTTATAGATTCAAGAATCGCCCAAGGGTTTACAGAATGCTATGTAGTTCAATCCCGCACTTCTCAGGAATTAAATGCTTTGTATGAAACATGGTATCCTCGCGGCAATAAGGAATTACCCTTCGCTTATATCGAACAGTATTTCACCGAAAGATCTTTGGCTTGGTGGTACCAGGATGATGGCCATTTAAACCAGCGAAATGGGTTAGTAAAAAAAGTTATTCTTTCTACTGACAGTTTCTCTCCTACAGAAAACCGATTTCTGATTGATTTTCTTGAAAGAAAATATGGTTTCAACTTTTCTATAGACGCCCAAAATCGCCTTATTCTTTACGATCAATTCCAGATTAACTATTTCTTGAGATTGGTTACACCATATATACATGTCTCAATGGCTCGAAAAAAACCATTTCAAAGAAACATGAAACCCATAGCGAAAAGATCTACCATCTATTTACCTGCGGATTTAATTATTGAAAAACCGACTTCAGAAATCAATGACCAGTATGAAAAGCTGCCCATCCTCCAGGAACTGCTTCAAGATCGCATCAGTTTTTTCAAAATGGCTAGCTTCGTGAAAAGCACTACCATTCATACAAAGCCCTACCAAATAGAAATCAAGGAAAGATATAAAACCCAATTAATCAATTTAAAACTTGAGACGGGCTTGAACATCAGTCAGATTACCAATCATTGTTTCCGCATATAAAAAGGGCTGCCGATTTTGTTGGCAGCCCTTTCGTTATAAACATTTTACCCTTTCAAATCAATCGAACTGCCAATATGCGGCTGCACCGATTGTTCAAGCATCTTCACGACATTCGCGCTATTCGTCTCGGCTTGGTCCATCGCTTTTTTGGTCACTAAAACACTCGCTTCCTGCCGGACATTCATCTGGCTGAGCGACATCGATAAAGCGGCGATATCCATAGGAACTCCCCCTTGTGAACTTGCTTATAAAAAAAGGAGCCTACAATCAGGCTCCTTTTGGTGTTTAAAATTAACGTAGTAATTGAAGAACTTGCTGCGGCGCTTGATTCGCCTGTGCCAACATTGCTTGTGAAGCTTGTGCAAGAATCGAGTTCTTTGTTTGTTCCATCATTTCTTTCGCCATCGTGCGAACATTTACTTTCATAAATGACTAGACTATATCTTCACCCTCTAGTGTTAGTAGGGGCCGGGCACTTCGGATCTGCCAGTGCTGATGGACACTGTGTCACCTACGGATTTCATCACCATAGCTCTCGCCTTAGATGGTTTATCCTAGTCGTTGAACCTTCTCCACTCTTTCGAGACAGGAGCTTGGCTGCTGATTACCCAATCTTTCATTTTCTCAAGCCATCACGTTTGCCGTTTCCAGCTGCGTTGTGGCAATAAAAGCTATCAGGGCTTCCCAGCAATTCACCCGGTCGTAATCTCTGATCGTTACCAATCAGGACGACTGTACCTCTGCTCGCTTACGCGGCTTCGGCATAATCAACGTCGCGGATTCTTGATTCCGCAGCTGTTAGGTTTTCGGCTGATGTATTCAAGTTATTAATCGTATGTTCGAAACGATTTTGTTTAGAACCTAATTGAGAACGTTCATCTGAAACTGTTTTGATTGCAGCATCTAGAGTGTCAAGAGCTGCCGTAGCAAGAGCAGAAGTACTGACATCGAGAGTATCTACTACTAAAGTAGTTGCATCCATCGCTGCAAAGTCGACAGTTAACTGTTGAGCGTTATTTGCCCCAATTTGGAAAGAGAACGTACCGTCAGCGCCAGCTCCACCGCTTGCATCTAACAAGTTTTGACCATTAAATTGAGTAGTTTCAGAAATGCGAGTGATTTCTCCAGCTAGATCGTCAATCTCGACTTGAATTACAGTGCGATCATCAGTGTCATAAGAGTCATTACCGGCTTGTACAGTAAGCTCACGCATACGTTGAAGGATGTCATGTGTTTCGCTTAAAGCACCTTCTGCAGTTTGAATCATAGAAATTGCATCTTGCGCGTTACGAGAGCCTTGCTCTAGTCCACGAATTTGACCACGCATTTTCTCAGAAATTGAAAGTCCAGCTGCATCATCTTTTGCGCTGTTGATGCGAAGCCCTGAAGACAATTTCCCCATATTATCCATTTGTGCGCTTTGGGCTGAGCCCATTTGGCGGTGTGTGTTAAGTGCTGCGATGTTGTGATTGATAATCATTGTGTATTACCTCCGTGTAATGTTTTTTTGTTTTTTTGCAAGCGCCCAAATCCGTTTGGACTGCCTTACACTCTATTTATCGGTAAACGTTTTAAAATGTTTAGCCTTTTTTGAAAAAAACTCTAAAAATTTTTGAAGCCGCTTCTGTTCCATTGCGTATTAGTAGTAAACCCCTTGATGGAAGGAGGAGCTACCCATGACATTCCGCTCTAAGATCGACCGTCCGTTTCTGACGCTTTATGGTGCGGCGACGCTCTTGATTGCTGTTTCTTGTTTTTGGCCATTCTTTTTTGATGAGGAGATGCTACTGTCCGCTGCCATCATTCTCATTTCAATATTTATCGGTACTATCGCCTTCATGTTATGGCTCTTGCTCGGTATTTCTTATGTATTCCTTGATAATCATTTATTTGTGAAAGCTGGACCGCTGAGAATAAGCATTGCTTATGAAAACATTTCGCTCGTCGCACCTACTTCAGATATTCTCACGGGAATGCGGATGCTTTCTTCACGAGACGCACTCGAGATCTTTTACCCCAAAGCATTTATGGGCAGCGTCAAAATCTCGCCTGCCGAAAAGCAGCGATTCCTCGATGAATTAATGAAACAGGTGCCTCGTGATAAGTTTCATCACTCTTTGCTGTAAATTAAAAAACCTGAAGCAGGCAATTAGCCCGCTCCAGGTTTTATTTTTTCATTTTCAAGAAGTCACTGATATCAATCACATTCGACACCGCGTTCTTATTCTCTTCCTGAATCTCCAAATAAATCTCTTTCCGGTGGATCGGAATTTCCTTCGGTGCGGAAATCCCCAGTTTGATGAGGTCGCCTTCGATGGAAGTGACCGTGATTTCGATGTTGTCGTCGATGACGATCGATTCGCCGACTTTGCGTCCGAGTACGAGCATCCCTTACACCTGCCTTGCCGCTTGTTGGAACAGCGGATGTTTCACTTGGTAGTTCGGGTTGTTCAGGACGATCTGCTTGCCGAGTTGCTGTTTATTGTTGATGACGACCGGCGCTTTCAAGTTCGCTGTCGCGTCACCAATTTGTTTGTTTGGCGTGACGGTCACCAAGACGATTGCATCGGATGGGTCTTCCAGCTTCAATTGCCCGGTCAAAGTGTCATCGAGCTTCACTTCGTAGTCCGGCAAAAAAACGAACGGGTCCGCCATGAAGAAACTGATCGCTGCGTGTTCTGTGGACTGAAGGAAAAAGAACGGCGAATCGCCAGCAGGATCTGCCGGAAGTAAGACAAATGTCGTTTCCTCTTCGAATCCCGGGATGCCGCGCTCGAATGTCAGTAAACGATTGTCTTCAAGTTCGAGCTCGCCGAATTGTTCTGTCTGGATTTTCATAGCTGACTTCCTTTCTATACGAAAACTTCTGATTAGCCTGCTTCTGTTTGGGCGAGTTCCCGCAAGCGCAAACGTACTAAAGCTTGCTCGCCTTCGATGCCTTTTAATTCAGCGCTGAATGGTTCAATCGACAGCAACGGAGAATTCAGCAAAGCTGCCACGTCCGGTTGCTCAACAAGTGATTGGCTGATGATCACTTCGCCCGCATCTCCCTGCCCTTGCACACGCGCTGCTAGATTAACAGTGCGGCCGAAATAATCGAGCCGGTCGTTCGAATTGACGGCAATCGCCGGACCGCTGAACAGGCCGAGCCTTAGTAGAAGTGTATCATTTGTCTGTTCGTTAAAGGCATCCAATTTTTCCTGGATCGCGAGCGCTGCTTTGACGCCGTCCGCAGGTTTTGAGAATACTGCCATGACCGCGTCACCAATCGTCTTGACGACACTGCCGGAATTCTGCTTGATGTGTCCGGTCAAAAAGTCGAAATGGCCGCGCACACGCCCGTAGGCATTGGCATCTCCCGCTTCTTCGTACAGCGCGGTAGAACCTTTCAGATCCGTAAAGAGAATCGTCACATGACCGATGGCGATTTTCTGCCCCGGTGCCAACACTTCTGATGAAAACAAATCACAGAATTCTTGCATGGCGGTCACTTTCGCCGCCGTTACCGTGTCTTTGCTCCAGTCGGAATTTTCCAGCGCAACGACAATGTCTTTTTCGCTGTCGTTGATGACGGAAATGTCCGATGCTTCCCGCGATTCCTCTATCCATCCCGCTTCCGTATAACGGAACGAACCCTTTTGCCCGACTGGCACTTGATCATTTTTTTGCAGCACCCTCAAACGCATTGACGCCTGATCCGCTAGCGAAAATTTCGCTGTGTCGCCAGGATGCACGATGCGCTGTGCTCTAACATGCGGCGTGATCATCGGGCCACCGACGCAATACACTTCCGCATAGGCTTGGCGGACGTTCGGGTGCACCGCAAATTGCAACTCAACAGACTGGTCGAAGTTCGCATCGTACAGGACGCCGCACAAGTCGCAATGGAATTGCTGTTCGAGCCCGGACAAGCTGCGGTAATCGTCTTTCGATACGCGGCAATTTGGGCAAATGACGTGCCAGCTCATGTCCGAGAGTCCGATTTTCGTTGCGTACAACAAGCCCCTCAACACTTGCTCACTGTCCATCTCCCAAAGCTTGGCGAGTTGGCTTGGCACCAATTGCGCCGCATCTTGGTCGCTGCTTTCAGCGAGATGCGCTTTTAGCTGCGCAATGAATTCCTCTTCGACTGGATAAGCGCGTAACTCATTCGAAAGCCGTTCGAGTTCGGCATGGTTCACTTTCGGTGCAATGGTTTTCGATAGTTTGGATGGCTGTGCATCCAGTTGGACATTCTCCAAATACAGCATAATTTTTTTGACTGCCGGCAGTCCAGTCGTCTGGATGGCCGGGTAGGCAAGCGCATTGCGCGGTGCGAACTCGGCCGTTAAGCGGACTTTCGTCTGCATGCCGAAACTTGCTGCATCGGACAACTCGACTTTCAATTTGTAATACAATAGCGGGCCCGACAAATATCGCCGCTCGACCGTGTAATACTCCTGTTCCTCCCATTCGAACGGAAACTCCTGCCATTTCATCGGCACAAGCCCCATCACTTTCGTTGCTGCTTCCCGGTAAAACACGCCGCCGGTTTCCGTTTTTGCCTGGCCGAACGCTACAGGAAACAAGCCGATCGCGTCGTTCATCCGGTTATTGTCAGCGAGCAGCTGCCATGCCAATTCACAGCCGATCGGAAATTCCTGTTCGAGTATGTAAACTTTCGGTTTTAATTTCATCATCGTTCACTCCTATGTCAATGCAATCGCCAAAGCCAGGAACAATAGGTGGAAAATCTGGTCAGCCATAATCGTCAGCCATCTGCTTTCAGGCCCTGTCGTCATCTGGACGCGCTTGACCCAAAACTGGACAAAGCTGCGCCGATCCAAGATTACGTGGCTGATGAAGATCACCGCGATCGCCGTCAGCGACAAGCCGCCCGCAAGCAACCCGAACAAACTGACAATCGTGGTATAAACCGTCACATGCACTAGCAGTGGCAGCCATTTTGTCGCTTTGTACTTTGCCATCCAAGACGTCTGGAACAGAAAATCACCGGTCAAATGCCCCAGCAGTAAAACCTCAAACATGCTCATATCCGGTATCTCCGCTCTGTTTTATACGTACTTAAATCGTAATCGCATTCTTTCAAGATCGAAATCATCGCATCGACCAATTCCGCTTCGAATAACTCGCCGCGGCAGCGCAGCAATTCTTCTGCGCTTTCTTTCGGAGTGAAGCCTTTGCTGTACGGGCGCACGGTGGTCATCGCATCAAAAGTATCCGCGACGCCGACAATGCGCGCGAATAAAGGAATCGCATCTCCTTGGAGCCCTTCCGGATAACCGCTGCCGTTCAAGCGCTCGTGATGGGATTTCGCCGTTTCCACCGCTCGCTCCATCGCATGTCTCGGTTCCATGTTTGCGAGAATCCCGGCACCGATCACCGTGTGCTGTTGGATCGCCTGGAATTCGTCTTTCGTTAAACGGCCGGGTTTTTGCAGCAAATCATCACGGATGCCGATTTTCCCGATATCGTGAAGCAGCGCGGCTTTATACAGCTCTTCGCATTCGGCCGGCGCCATGCCGATTTTCTGCGCGATCCATAAAGCATAATTCGCCACGCGCCCCGAATGCCCCGCTGTATAAGGATCGCGTGCATCAAGCATGGTCGCGAGCGTGCGGATCATGCTGATGAGCATGCGGTTTAGCTCATCGTACATTTGGCTATTGTGCAGCGCGAGCGCAGATTGATGCGCCAGCGCTTCCGCTAAAAGCAGGTCCTGCTCGGTGAAAAATACGCCGTCCCGCTTATTAAGCAATTGCAAAGAGCCGAGCAATTGGCTTTTGACAATCAACGGAACCGTCAAGAGAGAGCTCGTGATGAATCCGCTCTCCCGGTCAATCCGTTCGTTCCAATCGGCGTGCCGCGTGACGTCTTCAATGCGTTCGGCCTGGCCCGTTTCGAGCACTTTCCATACGACGCCTTGCCCTCTCGGCACTTTCACATCGAGAATTTCTTCGGCAGCCGCACCGAATGCGGACACGGCCTGCAAGTGCTGCCCGTCTGTATCCGCAATCCACAAAGTGCCAGCTTCCGCTCCGATGACGTGCATCATCTGCTGCAGAATGTTATCGAATACTTTATCCTGCTCAAGATGGGAATTGAGCTCTTTCGATGCATCCCATAACGCCATCAACTCCTGGATGCGCTGTTCCAATTGTTCGGTTTCATTCATGAAGGGCCTCCGCTATAAGTTTTTACTTTGAAATCAAGATGAATTATTTATTCCAAACGATAGCTTATTATTACGTTTCCCACAATAGCTTTGGAGTGTCCAGATGAAAAATTTTACATTTTCATATGCCTTCTATCTATAATCCTGTCACTTTTATTATCGGCAGTTTCCATAAAACATTTACTAATCTCCATAAAAAAACCGGACCCTAAGGAGTCCGGTTTTTTTCACGATTCGATTTTTTCCAAGCTTTCCAGCGCTTGCTTAACGGTCGCATAAGCATCTGTCGACGACAATTGAATGCCCGACCGGACGATGGTCTGCACCAAATCCGGGCGCAGCCCCGCCACGACGACGTGAATGCCCATCAAGCTGAGCGTGCTGCCGATATGGTGGATCGCTTCTGCGGTCTGGTCGTCAATCTTCAAGACGCCCGAGAAATCCGTGATGACGTGATACACATCCATCTCCGCAATGTGCGGGATGACATTTGTCAAAATGTGATTGACCCGGTAGCTATCGAGATAGCCGATCAATGGCAACACGACCACATCGTCTGCGACCGGGACGACCGGCGCCGATAGCGAAATCATCTCGCTTTGCATTTCCGCTTCGTATTTTTCCTGAAACCGTTCGAACGCAAAGAAAGTTTCGTTCAGGCTGACATCGAGCAAGGTATTGACGCGTTTGATGACCAGCGCATTCTCTTCTAGGCTGAGACCTGATTTGACGCTCAACTCCGTGAACAGCTCCACCATAACGGCGCGCGTCGGCGGATAACGCACAACGATTTCTGAAATCTTGCCGCCAGCCGATACTTGCATCTCCGCGTTTTGCTTGCTCCACTCAATGAGTGCATCCGGTACTTCAAGGTCGCTCTCTTCGCCAATGGTCTTACCGAGATAACCCAGCAATTCCTCGTACATATCCACCGCGCGCAAACGTTCCTCTGCCGGGATATCCTGGTCGATTTTCGCAAGCACCCGGTCCACTACTTGTCCAGCGAGCATACGTGGGCTCGCTGTGATATATCCGCAAAACTCCGTAAATGAAGACATTCCGTCTGCCACCTTTTCCAATGAATTGCTTTCAGTATACCATTTTGTATAAGGGCCGGCACGTCGATATGACCATGGAAATGACAATGTCATACTCCTGTAACAAAGCCCCGCCTGCAGTTTCAGGCGGGGCTTTGTTCTAGTTATTGAATTTTGATCGTTTTGCGGATAGCGCTCATCGTTCCGAGATGAAGCGCATCGTGTGAAATCATGAATGCCAAGACTTCCCCGAGCGTCTCCATTCCGAGAAATGGCTCGAGCAATTTGCTGTCGAGCTTGCCGGCCGTCACACGTTCGATCTGGTCGGGCTGGTCGCGCAGCACCTGCTTGAGTTCTTCTAATGACGGCACTTCGCCTTCCCAATTTTGCGGGGATGTGCCGCTTGCGAATAATTCTTTATAGCGTTCCGGCAAAAACGGCTCCGTGCCGAGTGATTTCGAGACGAAACTATCGATGCCCGTTGCCAAATGCCCCGCATTCCAACGGATCGAGTTGCGAAACGGCGCCGGCATTTGGTCCGCTTCTTCTTCACTCATCTTGTCCAGCAGCTTGATGATCATGCCGCGCCAAGTTTTCCACTGCCGAAACATTATTTCTTCGTTCATCCTATCGCCTCCTGAAAAGTTAATAGCTCCATTTTAGCGTTTTCACAGGAAGCTAGGCAAAGCTTCCGACTTGCAGTATTAAAGTCATATCATAAAGCTAACCATTTTTTGGTAGATACTTTGCCTTTTATGCCTTAAAATCTAATTTTGTAAATACTTCTTGTGAATTAAGTCACATCCGATATACTTTAATTACCACAAATTTAAGGGGGAGCATGTTTGAGCTGCAATAATTGTTCTGTCTCGACACTGACTTTTGATATTCGCCTGAGCGGTGAATTAAACCATTCCATTATTCCCATTGCCATAGATCATCTAGAACGCCAAGGCTTGGACGTCTCTTTGAAAGACAGCCGGCTCCGTATGAACGAGTTCGGCGCACGCGAATTTTTGAGCTTTTGCGAAGACTTGCTGGAAACTGAATTGGCGGAATTCCGCATCAACAGGGAAAGCTATCAACCAATTACCGATATGCACCAAGTCTTCGATATGGAGTGGATCGATGAAGTCATCCAGAATGAACGCATCGTCTCCCATTTCCAGCCGATCGTCGACCAAAACCGCAATGTCTTCGCTTATGAAATGCTCGCACGGTTCCATGACGCCGACGGAAAAGTTATTTATCCGAACACGATTTTCCCTGCGGCGAAAAGCCGCGGCCGCTTGTACGCGCTTGACCGCGTCTGCCGGATGACCGCTGTTCGGGCGGCTGGCCAATTGTCCGGTGAGAAAGCATTCATCAATTTCATTCCAACGTCAATTTACTCGCCGGAATTTTGTCTGCGTTCGACAATCGATCTGGCCCACCAAACAGGTGTCGACCCAAACCAATTGGTGTTCGAAGTTGTCGAATCCGAGAAAGTCGATGACCTCGAGCATTTGAAACATATCCTCGGCTATTATAAATCGAGAGGCTTCCAATACGCACTCGATGATGTCGGCGAAGGCTATAGCACCGCCGAAGTGCTTCATGAACTGAAGCCCCATTTCATGAAACTCGATATGAAATATGTGTTTGGCGTTGCTCAAGATGCGGATAAGCAGAAAGTGGCACAAAGCTTTCTCCAAAAAGCACAAGCTGTTGGCTCGACGCCGCTTGCAGAAGGCATCGAAACCGAGGAAGATTTCTTGTGTCTAAAAGCACAAGGCTATGAATTATTCCAAGGCTATTATTTCGGCAAGCCGGCGGCAGCACCGCTTGCCATTAATACGGCTTCATAATCTGAAAACCCTTCGCGCTCTAGTTAGAGTACGAAGGGTTTTTAGATGCATTGATTATCGCCTATTGTTCCAAGGCCGCTCCACTGTCTACACTTACTTGAGGTTCACCGCCGGTTTCTTCGAAGAAAGGACCTTCGTTCAGATCGACATCAGTACTGTCTACGCTCGCACCGCCGTGCATTTTAAAAACATTTGAAACAACTGCCCCATATAACTTTCCGCTGCCAACCAATTCAACTGTCGCATTCGGTGCATAGACAACGGTCGAATCTGATCTAGCGCTTGTGCCACCTGATACTTTAATGGATTTCCCGCCAGTTATCAGCTGACCTGTGAATCCTGCAGAGCCAACGATTTCAATATTAGCATCGCTTGCATATAAAGAAGCATTAAATTCGGCGTAACTGGTGCTCACCATAGTTTTAGGATTGGCTGCATCAGGAGATGGTCCCAGATAAACAAACAAGTCCTGCCCACCGCTTTTATTCAGATTTCCTTTGATGCTTATATTATTGCGCACGTACAAAGTTAAACGGGCTCCATTGGTACTGATGACATCCAAATGGCCTTGTCCTGAAATACTGTCGACCACCAATGATACATCTTTGTTCCCGATGTCGAATGTTAATTTATAATCACTTGCAAAGTTGATAGCCTTTACTTGGGTATTCTGATCAAGTTTAATCGTAGCATTCGGAGCGATGTAGCTAGTGATATTTATATTCCCATCTTTGATGAAATCATGTGTATTTCCATCTTTCGAAACTTGTTGGTTCGCCATCATTGGATAGCTAGGAAACGGGGTTGGAAATGGGGGCAAAACCATCTCTTGAGCATGTCCGCCTTTTTCAACCATGGGTTTTTTCTGATCGAACCACCACTGCTGATTTTTATCGTATTTGAATACATTCCCGTTGCTGTTAGCTGGTATATAAACTTTCCCGTTAATGGTTGGATTCCCGTCTATCTCCAACACCTGAGGGGCAGGGTTGTCCATGATGATGTTGCCATTGACTGTCCCGTTAGTCAGCACCATACGGTTCTTGGCATAGACGCCTAGATTTTCAGGCATGACAACCCCTCCCCCTTCAGTATAGTTAAGTGTAAGAGGCATGGAAACTGTGCGTTCGCGGCCTCCGATGATGCCCTTAGAAACAATTTGATATTCGCGGCTGCCGGTGTCGGCATTCACTTTCACTAACTCTGTTGTAACTTTTGCTTGAGGCTGTTCGTCTTGCTGCATTTCAAAATTAGAGAAATCCTCAGGAATCAATTGGTTTCCGCTGCTGGCAGATAAAACGGCTTTTTCCAACTCGCGGTAGAATAAGACTTGGCTTAAAGAGGTATCCTGAGCCAAATCAGTTGCCGCTTTTTCAACTTCTTGCAGTTTTAATGTCGCTCCGCTTTCAGCAATATAATAGGCTGACTGGCTTTTAACCTCACCAGACGATTGCTTCATCGAATTCATTGTGGTCGCAAGCAATGCCATGCCCAATATAGAGAATAAAAGCAACAGCATGACGACCGTGACCATCGTGTAGCCAGATTCTCTTTTGCATAATGATAAGGCATCAATTCTCTTTTTCAATTTCGACACCTTCCCGCAGATAAATTTGTACATTCACTTCTTGTTTCTTGCCGGTTGTGCCATCCGTCTCCATGGAAATAGCCAATACTCGATCTTCCATCTCAAAATTCAGCCCACTAATTCGTTCTGCCAGAACTGAAACATCCTGCCACAACTGGTCGTTTCGCAATTCAAAAACAATACGACCACCACTTTGAACTACCAAACGATTTTCAGAGATAGTCATTTTTTCAGCACTTCTGACTTCTTTCGTAATGACTTTTATGGCGTAGCGCAGTTCCGTTAGCTGTTCAGCTGAATGCGTTTGCTGGCTATACGTTTTCTGCCCGTTGACCATAATGCCAATGATCAAGCTTAAGATAATCGAGCCAATCGCCAGCACTGCTAACAATTCAACGAGGCTAATACCACGGTCATTGAGCATCCATTTTTTCATGGTGCCTCACCTTCCCATGTCAATATCGTTTCCATCTGCGCTTTGGGATTCGTATTAGGTTCTTCCACTAATTCAACCAACACTCTTGCTAGCCGAGCTTCCGTTTTCTCTAGATAAATATTCATCTTGTATTGTTGAACATCTTTTGAAAGAACGCCCCAATAAACTCCACTTTTCAATAAGTCTGGCTGTCTGTCATAACTAAGTTCTTCTTGGATGATGAAAAGGCGATTTTTCGGTACAGCTGGATGTGAACTCAATTCAATGATTTTTTCCAACTCATTTTGAACTTCGTAAGTGCTGTTGAAAATGGTTTCTGAAGCCACATTCGTTTTGGCACCCATGCCGAACATCATCAGAAATGTCGTCAGAATCAATGTTAGCAACACCATTGATGCCAATACTTCCACTAAAGTAAATCCATCTTTATTCGATAAAAACTTATTCAACATATATAATTCCCGCTTCCAAGTAGTTATTAAATACTAATTAAGTGCATTTTATTCCTATTAATTTTCAATTCATACTGGATTATACATCATTTAGTCCTATTAATATATTTCTGATGTCCATCTATTTTTCCATAAAAAAAGAATGTCGCTGGGACATTCTTTTTTAGGTACGAAATCTATAATTCTTTTTGCATTTAATCGGAATAAAACTTCCAATAAAATTAAAATTTAAAATGCTTGACCTATTATTTCCACTTTGCCTCAAAGCTCCTGTATTTACCGCCAAAACTTCTCATGATCGGCTTTGTCTTCGATATTAAATTCAATCAACTGGCTAAGTAATGCGTAATCGACAGGGCGGTCCCAGCTCATGCGGATCAATTGTTGCGTACTCGAGTGTCCGCCCGCTTTAATGTCTTCTTCAAAGCGGTCAATTGCCGCTTTTTCCGGCGCCACCGCCATATGTTTTTTCGCAATGCTGAATGCGATGATAAAAGTGCCGTGATCAGTGAACATCGGCTGGTTCCATGCGACTCGCGGGGCTAACTGTGGATAGGTTTCCATGACCCAGTTCAGTACTTCTTCTACCCGTTCACGGTGATCCGGGTCGTCAATCGCCGACAAGTACTCTGCAAATTCGTTCACGTCATTTGCCTCCTTCGAATAACAGCTATTCCTTATTCCGTTTCTACGAAATACTGGTCTTTTCGGTATGCGACACCATCAACGGTCGCAATGACTTCGTCTCCGCGCAACACGTCGACGCGGTAAAAGCCGACGCGGAAATTACGCTTCGTTTCAATCGCTCGAGCTGTCAACAAGTCTCCAGCTTGTGCTGCTTGGATAAACTGGGCATTGGTTGATAAGCCGACAGACGCTTTGCCATGGGCATTGCTTGCGACCGACATGACGTGGTCGGCGAGTGCGTAAATGACCGCACCGTGCGCAGTGCCATAAGCATTGACCATATGATCTTGCACGACCAGTTCCGCCTCAGCTACCGTCTCCTCGAATTTCGTCAACCGGATGCCGAGCGACTGGGCATACGGGTCGCTCGCCACTTTGTCGCGGATTTCTGCGTAATGTTGTTGATGGAGCGCTTGTTCATCGATTCGTTTTGCCATATGGGCCTCCTTGCTGTTCACTTATTATTTCCCGGGAAATCCGGCCAGCTGTGCTTTCACCGTCGCCGCTATGTTTGTTCTTGTCTCGGCCAATCGGCTCTTTAATGCTTCGTTGTCCCACTCGTCTTCTGTATAAAAACTCGCAAACGGCTGATTTTTCTCTCTTGGTACGATGTGCAGATGAAAATGCGTCAATTCGTCGGCCCCGCCGCCGTTTTGCGTTTGCGTAATGCCGAACGGTGCGTAAAGTTCCCGGATGGTCCGGCTCATTACTTGTGATGCGTTTAACATGGCGAGTGCCGTCTCGCTGTCCATATCGTCGATAAACCGGTAATGGGCTTTTGGCAAGATGAGCACATGCCCTTCATTAAACGGATCGTGATCCAAAAAACACGCAATCCATTCGTTTTCGTATACCATATGTACCGGCAGTTCGCCGTTTGCCAGCTTGCAACCTAAGCATTCTTGTTCTGTATGACGTGAAATTCCGCTCATCCCTGCACCCCTTATTCCCATGCAGCAAAATTGGTGATGCTGCAGTTGTTTTCTTTCCATTATACATCCACAAAAGGAAAATCTAACGCCTTTTCGCACGATGTCCTATACTAAGAGGCAAGGAGGAGTTTATATGATCCGCATACTCACAGTAGACGACGATTTACATATGCTCCAGTTTGTCGCAGGAGAACTTCGGCAAGCCGGCTACGAGGTTCTATCTGCTGAAAACGGTGGCGAGGCACTCGCACTACTGGAACAGCAGGCCGTGGATTTGGCGATTGTTGATGTCATGATGCCCGGAATCGACGGGTTCGAATTAACCGAACGCCTACGCACAGACTATGATATCCCGGTCATCCTGTTGACGGCGCGCCACCATATCGAAGACAAGGAACGTGGATTTCTCGCGGGATCCGATGATTACTTGGTCAAACCGTTTGAATCCAAGGAATTGCTGTTCCGTGTTAAAGCCATCTTGCGCCGCTATGACCACCCCGAAAACAATACCCTTACGATAGGGTCTCTGACAATTGACTTGAAAAGTTATGAACTGCGCTCGCCGAACGGCTTGTCGTTCATTCCATTAAAAGAATTTGAACTGCTCGCCTTGCTCGCTTCCAAACCACGTCATGTATTTACACGAGACGCCATCATCGAAAGCGTATGGGGGCTCGATTTCCAAGGGGACGAACAGACCATCAACGTCCACATCAAACGGCTGCGCACGAGGCTTGAGTCATTCGCACCGAATGTCAAGATCGTCACGGTGCGCGGCGTCGGCTATAAACTGGAGGCCGGCGCATGAGTTTATACGTCAAATTTATCTGGTTCACCTTCCTGACGATGCTCATCAGCAGCGCCATTTCGTTTTTCGCGATGAATACGCTGTATCACCAATTCTTGAAAGAAGACAATAACGATAAAAACCTGGCCATTGCCGAATCGTTTGCTGAGCATTTGAACAGCCTCCCGCCTGGCCAAGTGGAAAGCACGCTCGAAGTGCTCGGCGATGCCGGATATCAATTGTATTTAACCGATGGCACTGATGTCTCGCGCTTCGGCGGCGAGTTCCGGGATGAAACGATCGCCCAAGAAGACGTGGAGCGCGTGCTCGGCGGAGACATTTTCAACGGCATCCGTGATTTTCCGCGCCAAACTTTCGTCACTGGCTTTTTCGCCAATGAACTGCAAAATTCCATCGGCGTCCCAGTGACGCTCGGCGGCGAATCCTACGCCTTATTCCTGCGTCCCGACATTGAGCTCTTATTCCAGGAACTTCATTTGTTGTTCGGCGGCTTGGCTGTCGGGATTGTGTTGTTAAGCTTTCTCGGCATGCTGCTCGTCGCACGCTTATTGATTCAGCCAATCACGAAATTGACCGAAGCGACCGAGAAGATGGCAATAGAAACCTTCGACGTGCCGCTCGCGATCGACAGAAAAGACGAGATTGGGCGTCTCGCTGACCAGTTCCGGTTGATGCGTTCACGCATTGAACAGTCGACCGTCAAGCGCAAGGAATTCGTCCATAACGTCTCACACGACATCCAATCGCCGCTCCATACGATCCAAAGCTACCTCGGCTTGTTAGAAAAACCAGGCATCAGCGATTCCGACAAGCAGCACTACGCGGACATCATCCGCGAAGAGACGGCGCGGCTATCGCTGTTGACGACGCAACTTTTGACCTTGGCATCGGTCGACAAGGAAACGCCTGAAGCGCTCGAGACCGTCGCACTCCATGAGCAATTGCATGCGACACTCAGCCATTTGCGCTATGCATTCGACGACAAAGAACTGGCACTGTCCGCACAGCTCACCCCAGCCTATACGCAAGGCAACGCGGTGCTTTTGCAAACGGTCTGGGAAAACTTGTTGACCAATGCGGTGAAATACAGCGAACAAGGCGGCTCGGTCGATGTAACGCTTACGCAAAGTGAGGGCTATGTCCATGTGACGGTGCGCGATCACGGCATCGGCATGACCGAAGATGAAACAAAGCATGCGTTCGAGCGCTTTTACCGCGCCGACCAAGCCCGCACCCGCGGCCAAAAAGGCTCAGGCCTCGGCCTATCGATCGCCAAGGAAATCATCGAGCTCTACGGCGGCCAGATCGAACTCAACAGCACGCCGGGTGCCGGCACCAGTGTAATCATTATTTTTCCAGCCTCATCATCTGTATAGACTCGAATCCCCTCCATAACCGGAGGGCTTTTTTTATTCCAAACTGTTAACGCCCGTTCACCTTCCATTCATCTTACCTCTATAGACTGAAAGTACACCAAAACGGAGGCGAACAACGTGAACTTAGCATGGAAAGAAATGAAGAAAAGCAAAACGAAGTTTGTGATTCTCGGATCGATTGTCTTTTTGATCAGCCTATTGACCTTTATCATATCAGGGCTCGCGAACGGCTTGTCACAAGACAATGCCGCCTTGATCAAGAATTTACCGGACGGAACGATCTATATGGAAACAGCAGCAGAAGAAACCCACACCTTGTCCGCAATCGACACAGAAACCCAGCAATCTGCCTTGTCGGAAAACGACGGCGCGTTTGCATTTTCCATCCAGATGGGCTTTTTATTGAATAAACAAGACGAACAGCAAAGTGTCGCCTTCGCCACGTCGATTGGTTCGACTGAATTCCCTGATGTCGCAAAAGGCGAGATCGTCCTCGACCGCTCGCTCGAAGAAGACGGCATCAAGCAAGGCGACACCTTCACCAACAGCCAGTCGAATGGCGAATTTGTCGTTGCGGGCTTTATCGAAGGCGCGAAATACAGCCACGCCGCTGTAGCCTTTGTCCATCCAGATGACTTCGCGGACATGTACCGAACGGAAGAGCATCAAATGCTGTTCATCCCTCAGAAAGCAGAACTAGGCGCAATCGCCGACTTGCAAAGCTTCTCGATTGAAGAATTCCTCAACACCTTGCCAAGCTATAGCGCCGAGCAATTATCACTGTCGATGATTGTTTGGTTTTTGGTGGTCATCAGCGGTATGCTGTTCGCGATTTTCTTCTATATGATGAACATCCAGAAGCTCGGGCTGTACGGCATCTTAAAAGCGATCGGCGTGAAGACCGGCGCTTTGTTCCGCATGATCTGGACGCAGATGCTCGTCATAACCGCAATCGCGCTTGCCTTGTCGATCGCCATCAGCCAATTATTCGAACGTGTGGCACCTGGCGACATGCCATTCTACTTGCCGCTCGCTGCTACGCTGCAATTAGCGGCTGTGTTCTTTGCCATTGGATTTGCGGGCGCCACTTTGTCCGGACTCCAGATTCGCAAGGCACAGCCACTTCAAGCCATTCAACAAGGAGAAGGATAAGCATGATTTTTTCAACGAGCAACATCAAAAAGAGCTTCATGACGGGTGAAGTCTCGGAGGAAATCTTAAAAGGCGTCGATTTATCGCTTGCCGAAGGTGAAATGACGGCACTGGTCGGCGCGTCCGGCTCTGGCAAAAGCACGCTGTTGACGATTGCCGCAGGGCTCCAGCCCGCTTCCGGCGGTGAGATCCATTTTGACGGAAAAGAAATGGCTGCCATGAATCCGGAACAGATCCGCCAAATCCGTGCACAATCGTTCGGCTTTGTATTTCAGTCGTCTCACCTCGTGCCATTTCTTACTGCAGAAGAGCAGTTGCTGCTCATGCTCGAGACAGCCGGCTCCCCGCTTTCGAAAAAACAACGCCGCGAAGAAGTCGATAAAATACTCCATTCGGTCGGCATGGGCCACCGGAAATCCGCCTATCCTGCCTCACTGTCAGGAGGCGAAAAGCAGCGAGTGGCCATCGCACGCGCCATCGTCCATCAGCCCAAGCTGTTGTTTGCGGATGAACCGACGGCAAGTTTGGACTCCACCAAGTCGCACGAAGTGATGGAATTGCTGCAGCAACTGACGAAAACATTGAACATCGCCACTTTGATGGTCACCCACGAAGAAGATATGCTCGCCTACGCAGACCGCGTCATCACCATGAAAGATGGCCGTTTGGCATAAAAAAGAGACGGCCGCGGCCGTCTCTTTTTCGTTATCGCGCTCTACTCCAGTTCCTTCAATTGCTTCGTCAATTCCATAAAGCGCCGGTCGAGTTCTGCATAGCCCTTATCTTTCGGCTGCATAAAGCTCAGTTTGCCAAGTACGGCCTGGCGCTCCGTCTCGAGTTTCAGCCGGAGTTCGCCGGTACTGCCAAGCGCTTCTTTTTGAGGCGCTTCCCCAAGTTGTTTACGGATCGTTCCGTCTTCAAACACCAATTTGCCATCCGTCACCTTATCGAGTAAATAGCGGTCATGCGACACGACGAGAAGCGTACCGCGATAGTCCGCCAAGGTTGACTCCAATTGTTCACGCGATGGCAAATCCAAATGATTGGTCGGTTCATCAAGCAATAGGACGTCTTTATCTTCCAAGATGAATTTCATCAATTTGCATTTGACCCGCTCACCCATGCTCATCTCCCGGATTGGCTCCAGCCATTGCTCTTTGCGGAAGCCTAAATGCTTCAATAGATTCTGCACACGCCCCCGCTCTTTAAACGTGAACTGCTCAAATAATTCCGCAGGCGTCCGGTCGAGTGGCAAATCAAAGACGTCTTGCGTTAAATAACCGATAGAAGCGGAAGGTGATAGCCACAACTCCCCATCGCTCACTGCCTCTTCGCCCGCAAGCATCTTCAAAAACGTTGTCTTGCCGCTGCCGTTTGCGCCGACGACCGCGATTTTCTCGCCATGCTGGACCGTAAACGAAGCATTCGTGAATAATGGCATGTCACCAAACGATTTTCCGATCTTCTTCACTTCCAAAAAGCGTTTGCCGGCTTTCGGATTGGCGCGGAAGGCAAAGTCCACCTCGTATTCCGGTTCGACCGCATCGACCGCCGCGTTCGCCAATTCTTTCTCCAGGCGTTTTTGCTTTGATTTCACTTGCGCGTCCATACTTTTGGCTTTGACCCGGTAATATTCCTTATAGCCTTCTTGCTTGGTGGAATTGGCATGCGCTGATTCAGACCACGAGGAAAGCTGCTTCATCTGGTTTTCGATCCGTTCGATGCGCTTTTGCTGTGTCTCATAAGCGTGCTGCTGGCTTTTGCGTTTGCGTTCGCGGAATTCCATATAATCGCTATAATTGCCGTTATGGCTGTAGACTGTCCCGTTTTCGATCGACCAGATTTTCGTTGCGATGTGATCGAGGAAATAACGGTCGTGCGAGACAATCGCGATGGCGCCTGGATAAGCGTTTAATTCGCGCAGCAAATGCGCTGTGCCTTGTGCATCCAAATGATTAGTCGGCTCATCCAATAACAAGAGATCCGCTGGCTGTGCCAAGCCTTTCGCGAGCCTCGCCTTTAGTTTTTCGCCTCCGCTCAATTGGGCAAAATCATGGAACGGCACTTGCCATCTGTTCAATAGTGCTTGTTCCGCTTTTGTCACGTCTTCAAAAGCGTAATTCAGCAGTTCCTGTTCGACTGCCCGCACACTCATGCCCGGTGCTCCTTGAATGAGCTGTCCACTGGCCGGTTCGATATCCTCGGCGAGCAGCCGCAAGAGTGTCGTTTTTCCGGCACCGTTTTTCCCGATGATGCCGATGCGGTCGCCGCTCATGATGTTCGCAGTCACGTTTTCGAATAATGGTTGTTGTTCGATTTCCACAGATACGTTCAGTAATTTCATTAGTTCTGTCATGCAGAACCACCCCTTCTCGTTTTGGACAGGGAGAATTAAAAAATCCTCCCAAATCTAAATTTGGAAGGATTAGCCAGTACATTTTGGATACGCCGAATAAACAGCGACACCTTATGGATGAAATGGGCAGACTAATCCTATGTTTTCGTCTTCGAAAAATAACTATTTCAAATGACTAAAAATATAGGTTAGTTACGCATTGTCCACCCATCAACTCGTTTCATTTCAGAATTGAGTTGATTTTATCATGCAAAAACTTTGTGCGCAACCGGGCAAGGCGGGATTACGCAGCGCTTTGTTCGCGCTTTTTCTTGACGCTGACGAGTGCACCGACTGCAACGATGGCAAGAAGGACGCCCCAGAAGATTAATTTCCATTCTGTCGAGTGGGCGAAATCGTACGGTAAGATACCGACGCCTTCGTGTCCAAGCGTCAAAACGGTCAACTTCACGCCGACCCAGCCGACGATGACGAACGCCGTTGTTTCAAGCTGCGGATAATTCGCCAAGAGTTTAACGAATTTATGTGCCGCGAAACGCATGATGACGAGTCCGACCAAACCACCGGTCAACATGACGGCGAACTGCCCGCCGTTGATGCCGCCGATTTCCATCGAGCCAAGATGCGGCAAAGTGATCGCAAGCGCAACCGCTGCAAGCATTGAATCGACCGCGAACGCGATGTCCGCAAGTTCTACTTTCAAAACTGTCATCCAGAAGCCAGAACCTTTTGTCGCTTCCGGTTCGATGGTGTGCTCTTTGCCTTTTCGCTGATCGTAAATATGCTTAAACGCAATGAACAAGAGATACGCTGCCCCCAAAGCCTGGATCTGCCAAACATCGACGAGCAAAGTGATCATGAATAATGCCGCGAAACGGAACACGAACGCCCCGAGTAACCCGTAGAACAATGCTTTCTTCTGTTGTGCTTTCGGCAAGTGCTTGACCATGACCGCCATGACGACGGCATTGTCAGCAGCAAGCAAACCTTCAAGTGCCACTAAGACGAGCAGCACCCATAAATACTCCAATAAAATTGCTTCCAACTGAAAAACCTCCTTATTTTTGGCAACAAAAAAGACCTCTGCCTATAGAAGGCAAAGGTCTTGCTAAGCAAAATAATTTTGCTATCACAACCGATGGATACGATCCATGTAATGACGACTGTGAAATAGGTTTCCCCATAGCTACTCCCCTTTGACGTGATGTCAAGGTCTATTGAGTTGTTAAAAAAAGTATAGCACAGAAAAACAAAAAAGCTACTACATAATATCGCCAAATTTCGCGATTGTTTATTCACCATTCTTCTGAATAATTTGCAGATTCCTGTCATTAATATGGTATTATACTTCTTAATCACTGAAGGAGGGGAAACCATTGGGAAGGGACTAGCGAAAATTCTTTACACACTCAACCGAATCATCCGCTTTAAACCGTTTTGCATGATCAGCTGCACCCGTGCGGACCGCCTCATTTCAACGAACGGAGTTCACCTGTCATCGTAAGCGGCCATTTCGACCAACATCAGCAGTGGACCGCGGGAAATTAAGCCCCAGGCACCAGCTGAACTATTTATGGAGGTGAATCCCTTTTTAGGGAATCTTACGTGGACATAATCACATTATTGAATTTAGCTTTGCTTGTACTATTGCTCGCTTTGACCGCCTTTTTCGTCGGCTCTGAATTTGCCGTCGTCAAAATCCGCATGTCGCGCTTGGACCAGTTGATTGCAGAAGGCAATAAAAAAGCCGTGCGCGCCAAAGAAGTCGCAGGCAATTTGGATTATTACCTCTCTGCCTGCCAGCTCGGCATCACCGTGACGGCACTCGGCCTCGGGGCGCTCGGGAAACCGACCGTCGAACGGCTCATGTATCCGGTCTTCGACTTTTTCCAAGTGTCGGATTCGGTCGCATCCGCCGCTTCCTATGCAATCGCTTTCCTATTGGTGACGTATCTGCACGTCGTCCTCGGGGAAATGGCGCCGAAAACACTTGCCATCGAATACGCAGAAAAAATGTCGCTGCTATTGGCCCCTCCGCTGTATTGGTTCGGCCAAATCATGAAGCCCTTCATTTGGGCGTTGAACGGAGCCGCACGCTTATTGCTAAGAGTTTTCGGTGTCCAGCCAGTTCATGAACAGGCCTATTCGGAAGACGAGCTGAGAATCGTCATGGCGCAAAGCTATGAAGGCGGCGCCATCAATCAAAATGAATTGTCTTATATGCAAAATGTCTTCACATTCGATGAACGTTCGGCCAAAGACATCATGGTGCCGCGGACCGAGCTCGTAACACTCGATCTCGATATGCCATCTCAAGAAATCATCGATGTACTCGATGAACATAATTACACGCGCTATCCCGTAACAGAAGACGGCGACAAGGACCGGATCATCGGTTTTGTCAGCGCCAAGAAAATGCTGCCGCAAATCGTCGCGGGGCGTGATTGGAAGCTTCATGATTTTGTCCGTGACGTGCCGACTGTGTTCGAGATGACGGATTTGCAAGGTGCCTTGCTGCGCATGCAAAACGCCCGCGTCCACTTAGCAATTGTCGCGGATGAATACGGCGGGACCGCTGGCATGCTCACGCTCGAAGACATCCTCGAAGAAATCGTCGGCGAGATTCGCGACGAATTCGATGAAGACGAAGAACCGGAAATCAAAAAAATCGAAGATTACCAGTACTTATTGAATGGCCGCGTGTTATTGAAAGAACTCGAAGAACGTTTCGGCGTAAGTTTCGAAAATAGCGAGGACATCGACACGATTGGCGGCTGGATCCATTACCGCACGACCGGAGAAATCCAAATCGGCGAACCGTTGGCGTATGAAAATACGGAATGGACAGTCACCGATATGGACCACCAGCAGATCAAGCAAGTGCTGTTTACGCAAAAACCGAAAAAATCACAAGACCAAATCAACTAACTGGAGGTGAGCCCCCGATTCTGGGGGATCCAACTTGGATGGACAAATAATAATTAACTTATTGCTCGTAGCTTTAATGATTTTGGCGACTGCCTTTTTTGTCGGCGCCGAATTCGCCATTTTGAAAGTGCGGATGTCGCGAATCGACCAATTGATTTCGGAAGGCAATAAAAAAGCCGTGCGCGCCAAAGAAGTGGCAGACAAACTCGATTATTACCTCTCTGCCTGCCAGCTGGGCATCACGATTACGGCATTGATACTTGGGGCGCTCGGGGAACCGACCGTTGAACGCCTTTTACACCCGCTGTTTGAGGAGTTCAATTTGTCTCCTGCCATCGCGACTATCTTGTCGTACGCCATTGCCCTTAGCATCGTGACCTTTTTGCACGTTGTTATCGGCGAACTGGCTCCGAAAACTTTGGCCATTCAATACGCAGAACGCATGACTTTATTGCTTGCCCCGCCGCTCTACTGGTTCGGGAAAATCATGAGCCCGTTTATCTGGCTATTGAACGGTTCGGCACGTTTGTTTTTGCGCTTGTTCAAAGTCGAACCGAGCGGCCATACGGAAGCCCATTCCGAAGAGGAATTAAAATTGATCATGGCTGAAAGTTATCAAAGCGGCGAGATCAACCAGACTGAGCTGACGTATTTAAAAAATATTTTCGATTTCGATGAGCGCATCGTCAAGCACATCATGATCCCGAAAGAGAAAATCGTCTCGGTCGAAAATTCCCTGACACGTGACCAACTCTTCGAAGTGCTCGATGGCCACGAATACACGCGCTATCCCGTGACAGAAGGTAAGGACCCCAACCGCCTGCTCGGCTTTATCAACACGAAAGAATTGCTGACGAGCATGGCAGCCGGCAGAACTCAAGCACCGGAAACGTTCTTGCACCCGATGCCAAGCTTCCCGGAAAACACGCCGATCCAAAAAGTGCTCGCCAGCATGCAACAAAGCCGGACGCATATGGCCATCATCAAAGGAAAAGACGGGCGCATCGCAGGCCTCGTGACGATGGAAGACATTCTCGAAGAAATCGTCGGCGAAATCAGCGACGAATCGTTCGAAGCCGGAACGATTTAATTGATTCATAAGAAAGAAGAGCTGCCGCGGCAGCTCTTCTTTTTTCATTGCATATTATTGGTTTCCTGCAATTTTTCAGCTAAACTGGAGCTAATCAGCACCATCGTAACTCTCCGTTTTCGTTAGGCTTTTAGGTTCAATCGGCTCGACTAACGATGATCACAAGGGGGCTTCCATGATGGGATGGGCACTTGGAGTATTGATTGCATTGATTTTCGCCAACGCCTTGTTTGCAGCGTCTGAGATCGCGTTGATTTCACTGAACGACTACAAGATTAAAAAGATGGCTGAGTCCGGCAATAAAAAAGCCCAGCTGATCGACGCTATGCTGTCGCAGCCGAGCCAGTTCCTCGCAACAATCCAGATCGGCATTACGCTCGCGGGCTTTATGGCGAGCGCTTTCGCTGCGGACAGCTTTGCCGATGAGTTATCGCTCTATGTCCAAGGGATGTCGCTTCCCGTCTCCCCCGGTATCGTGCAGATCACTTCCCTGATCTTCATCACGTTACTGTTGTCCTACTTCACGCTCGTCTTCGGGGAATTGGTGCCAAAGCGGCTCGCCCTCCAAAAACCGCAGCCCATTGCAATGGCCATGATCTATCCACTGCGCGTGCTCGCGGTCCTCACCAGCCCATTCGTCACCATTCTTTCTTGGTCAACAAACGGAGTAATTCGCCTGTTTGGCATCGATCCCCATCAACCTGTGCCGGAAGAAACAGAAGAAGAAATCCGGCTCATGCTCGAAGCCGGCAAGGAAAAAGGCACCATCGAAGACATGGAGCAATTCATCATCACGCGCGCGTTTGAATTCAACGACAAAGCCGTCGCAGACATCATGGTTCACCGGACAGACATCATCGCCATCTCTGCCGACGATTCGCTCGACGATATCGTGCACCTCGCCACGCTGCACCCTTTTTCCAAATTCCCTGTCTATCAGGATGATAAAGACCATATGATCGGCAGTATCCATATCAAAGATTTATTCCGCTATCGGGAAAATCCGCCGCAGCCAGCCTTCGATATCCGTCAAATCATGAGAGCGCCCCATTTTGTGTTTGAAAAGCGTGGAATCGACGAAGTGTTCCTGGAAATGCAGAAAAGCCATAACCATTTAGCTATCGTGCTCGATGAATACGGCGGTACGGCCGGACTCATCACCTTGGAAGATTTGCTCGAAGAACTGGTCGGCGACATCCAAAGTGAAGACAAGCCTTCTGTTTAACTGACGGCTCAAGCCGTTTTATGCCTTTTTCGCATCAACAGCCAGATGGCCGCGATGCCGATCAAGACGAAAATCCCTATGGCCATAGCGATATAGAACGGGTCTTCATTTACATCCTGTGGAATCCATTTCTCCGCAAGCGGCCCTGCACTCATCAAAGCCGCGACGATGATCGTAATCCGGGATTTCGTGTACAGTGCATAGGCGATAAACACAACAAAGCATACAGCGAGTATCATATAATTCTGTTCAGCCGTTGCCGTGAAGTAAGCCGCTGTATTCTCTGGTACCATCCATAAATAAAATGCTACCCAAAAGCCGATGACCAAAGTGGAAACCGCCACCGCGATCACGCCGAGCTTTACCGGCTTGTCGTAAAACTTTGGAAACACTTTGAAAATCAAGGAACTGTAGATCGCAAGGCTCAAGACGACCGGAATAATGCCCCAAAGCACCGTTTGCGATAATTTAAACTCCCCTGACAAAGCCGGGATGTACGCCAAATACGCGAGAATCACCAGCACCGTCGCTGGAATGAGGACCATCAATTCCTTCGCCGCAATCGGCAGCGACGCCCCAATGCTCTTCATATACTGTTTCGGATCTTTTCCGACGATGCTCTCGACGCTTTTGCCGTGTTTCTCCGACTCGATCAAATGGCTTTCCAGTTCATCGACCACTTCGTTGATGTCTTCATCGCTTTTTCCCCGCTGGACCAAATACATGCGCAGTTCGATCAGGAATTGTTCAGATTTTGCAGATAGCATATCATTGCCCTCCTTTAGTGATGACCGCATCGACCGACTGCTTCAGTTCAGCCCAGCGCCCAAGAAATTGCTCCAGTTCCGCTTGTCCCGCTTTCGTTAACGAATAATATTTACGCTTCGGCCCAGCTGTCGATTTCCGTTGCACACTCGACACGAGCCCTTCTTTTTGCATCCGCAATAGCAACGGATAGATGCTGCCTTCGCTGAAGGATTGAAACCCGTAACTCTGCAGTTTTTCCGCGAGTTCGTAGCCGTAAATCTCGCCTTCTTCGATAATCGACAAGATGCAGCCATCCAAAATTCCTTTGAGCATTTGTGTAGAATCTGCCACTTTGCGCATCATCCCTTTCTCCGTCACACCACTACCTTGCAATGCAAGTGTTATAAAATCATCATAACCGATAAACCCTTGCATTACAAGTTAGTGAATGAAATTTTTTCCATAGAAAAAAGCCAACCCGCTTTTAGGCTGGCCTCATGCTTTAATTCTCTAATCGCTTTTGCAGGAAATACTGGCTGAAACCTTTCGGATGATCTTCAAGCATGCCGAACACTTCATAGCCGTTTCGTTTGTAAAAATCAGGCGCTTGGAAACTGAACGTATCGAGCGTGATCAAGCGGCAGCCTTTTTCTTTTGCCGCCTGCTCCATCTGCTCTAGCAATGCACTGCCTTGGCCTTGCCCTCTCAGGCTGTCATCCACCCACAAAAAGTCGACATGCAAATGCTGCCAGAACGTAGTAGCGGTGAGGCCGCCCATGATTGTGCCGTCCTCGTCTTTCAGCACAAAATTTAGATGCTCAACCGGCGTCTTCACCTCGTCCGGCAAGTTCTTCATATTGTGTTCAATCACTTTTTTTCTGATGAATTCACTGTCTTGTTTGTCTGACCCAGCAATGATGTTCATTGGCCGCCTTCCTCCTCCACGTATTGAAATCATTTCCACACGGTTGCCGAATGGATCGCGGAATTCAAAACGTGCAAATCCCGGAATTGGCACCGCCTCCAGAATTTCAACACTGTTCGTTTCCAGACGATCGCGCCAATAATGGATATCTTCTACTTGATACGCGAGATGCGCTTTTGTCGCCAAACGGTCAAAACCTTCTTCAGTCCCGACATGCACTTCCTGTTGGCCGACCGAGAGCCAAAACCCGCCGCGCCCTTTCAAGGCATCCGGCTTGTCGATTTCTGATAAGCCCAATAGCTCACAATAAAATGCTTTCCCTTGCGCTTCCGCCCCTTTTGGAATGGTGATTTGTGCGTGATGCAATCCGATGATCATATCGTCTCCCCCTGTTTCATTAATGGATATCGCGCTTCTTGAAATTGCCGCCTTTTACTTCAGCAACATCATACACCGCCACAAAGGCCTGCGGGTCGATTTCGTAAATGATTTCCTTCATCTTGCTGTCTTCGAGGCGGTTGATGATGCACGTGATTTCCTTATAGTCTTCATTGGTATATGCCCCTTTGACCAAATTGTATGTAGCACTGCGCCCCAAGCGGTCGCGGATCGTCTCGACCATATTCTCGGGTTCACTGGTGATGATCTTGTAGGTTTTCGAACCGCTCAAACCTTCCTCTACCATATGGATCACTTTGGAAGCAATGAAATAAGCGATACCCGACAAGAACGCGCCTTGCAATCCAAAAACCGTCGACACGACGATAAAAACGAATAAGTTCAGGAATAAAATCAAATCACTCGTGCCAAACGGCAATTTCCGTGAGAGCAAGACCGCGAGCATATCGATGCCGTCCAACGCTCCGCCGTTTCGCAAAGCAAGACCCATGCCGAAGCCGATGATGATGCCCCCGACTACCGTGACGAGCAGCGAATCGCCTTCGACAATCGGCGGCACATGGTGCATAATCGTCGTCCCATATGCCAACGCGGCAATGCCGATAACCGAATAAATAGCAAAACTCTTACCAATCTGTTTGTATCCAAGATAGACGAACGGGAGATTCAGCAGGCCGATTAAAATCCCGAGCTGCATGCCCGTCAGCTGTGATCCGACAATGCTCAGTCCCGTCACGCCGCCATCCGATACATTATTCGGGATCAACACCGCTTCCAACCCATACGCAGTAATAAATCCGCCGATGATGACCGCAATGGCCCGCAACAGCTTCTTGGCGCGCTTGCTTGTTCTTTTTTCTGTTATTTTCCCCATTTAAATTCCTCATTTCCAGCTAAACTGTTTACTCTCTCTTCATGATACACTTTCTTCCATTCGGGTTGAAATGATATCGCAAGCTTTTACAAGTGCACAGCTTCCATTCTCAGCAAAAATAAAATCCTGGACGAAAGACGCTACAGTTCACGTCTCTCATCCAGGATAAGTTGGGAAGTGCTATTCGTTTGATTCTTTTCGCAAAGGTGCCAATGCATTCGTCCAAGCATTCACTTGGTCGAGCATGGCATTGACCGATTTTTCGTGGAATGCGGCCGGCTTGAATTCGCTCATTTTCACGAAATCCGTAAACAAGGACATAGCCGGATGGACCCGCACCGTGGCCACTTGCAGTTCTGCCATGATGATACGCAAAGATTCCGCTGCCCGGACACCGCCTGCTGACCCGTAGCTGACGATACCTGCCGCCTTATTGTTCCATTCGATGTACAAATAATCGATGGCATTCTTCAACGCTGACGTAACGCCATGGTTGTACTCCGGGCAAATGAAGACATAACCGTCCAGCTCTGCAATCTTTTTCGCCCACGGAATCGCTTCAGGGGTTTGATAATCCTGGCTGTACGCCGCAGAAACCGGTTCTGCATACATCGGCAAATTGTATTCAGCCAAATCCACGATTTCATATTCCGCATCCCCGCGCTGGTCAGCGATGCCTTTCACCCATTCCGCCACTTGCAGGCTATTTCGCCCGGGACGTGTGCTGCCGGTAATGATGCCTATTTTCGTCATAACTCCGCCTCCTTTATGATGAACCTCTCGTGCCGCCTGTATGCAGATCTCGATGCCCTTTCATCATAGGAGAAAAATCATTTCTTTTCAATTAAAAGATTGAATATTCTTTCTTCTATTCATATCAATTTCACGCCATCATTTTGTCAGAGTCGTTTTACGAACAGCCATCCAAATCTCGCTTTTCACTTGTTCCGGATTCGACAAATCCCCTGTAAATGAAATTTCCGGCGCTTCAACCAGTTCATAATCGGACGATGGCAGCCATTCGGAAACAATTTTTCCCCAAGTCTCCTGCATCACCCGCGGAAACTCGCCTTCTGCAGTAAACACTGCCCATGTGAGCGCGGGCACTTCCACTCGATCGAGTCCGTTTTCAGGAACGACTTCTTTCACCGTCAAAAAGCCGATCATATGATCCAAACTGCCTTGTTCATTCATTCGCCCCTCACCAAAATTGAACGATGCATTGATCACCTGATGCGGTTCCATATCCGCATAGCTTCGCATTTCCTCTCGTTGTTCCGCTGAGATGCTTTTGGCAAGCGCCATAATCTCTTCATTTTCACCTTCAAATTGGATTGCCACTCGTTTTTTCACCCCAATAATAGTGAAAGCCTGCTTGTCTTCAATTCGGTATTCCATTTCTACTCCTCCTTGTACGGTTAATTGGAAGGTCAATTTCGGAAATGACTTCAACACGCCACTTTTTTGTACAGTTGAAGGATTGATTCCCGCCCATTCCTTGAAAGCACGCGAGAATCCATCGGTCGAATCATAGTCATATTTAAACGCGGCTTCCGTCACACCCATGCCGCCGTGCAAATCCGATGCCGCATTCGACAGTCGGCGCTTTCTTATATACTCGCCCAATGTGAAACCTGACAGGAAAGAAAACATCCGGCGAAAATGGTAAATGGACGTGCCGGCTATTCGCTCAAGCTCCCGTTCATCGATTTTCTCTTCTAAATGCATTTCAATATAAGAAAGCGCTTCGTTCATTTGTTTCAGCATATCTCCTGCCTCCTTCCCGCTTTTAGTATAGATGCCCACTGTTTCCCTTACCCGACAAAAACGATACGGCTTTTGGCGGATTCTAAAATATTCCCCAGGAAATAAAAAAACCCCCGCACGAATGCGGGAGTTCACTTATCACTTATTCAACTGTTACGGATTTTGCCAAGTTGCGCGGCTTATCAACGTCACAATCGCGGTGAAGCGCAGCATAATAGCTGATCAACTGAAGCGGGATGACCGAGACAAGCGGTGTCAACAATTCATGGACTTTCGGCAAGACATGGCTGTCGCCTTCTTCGTTCAAGCCTTCCATGGAAATGATGCATGTGTTTGCACCGCGTGCCGCCACTTCTTTAACGTTTCCGCGAATGTTCAAGTTCACGGACTCTTGCGTCGCAAGCGCGATGACCGGTGTGCCTTCTTCGATTAATGCGATCGTTCCGTGCTTGAGTTCCCCGCCAGCAAAGCCTTCTGCTTGGATGTACGAGATTTCTTTCAATTTCAATGCGCCTTCAAGACCGACGAAATAATCCATCAAACGGCCGATAAAGAAGCAATTGCGTGTCGTCGAAAGGTAATCCGTCGCAATTTGTTCAAGCTCTTCTTTCATATCGACTTGTGCTTGCACGGCGTTCGCCACGATGCCCATTTCCTGGATCAAATCGAAACCGATGTCGCGGCCGCGGCGTTGTGCCGTTACTGCTGCCAAGATTGAAAGTACAGCCAATTGCGCTGTATATGCTTTTGTTGATGCTACCGCAATTTCAGGGCCTGCATACAACAATAGCGTGTGGTCCGCTTCACGTGAAAGCGTAGAACCTGCTACGTTTGTAACCGTCAATGATGGGTGGCCCAATTCTTTGATGCGCACCAATACTTGGCGGCTGTCCGCTGTTTCGCCGGACTGGGAAATGAAGATGAACAATGGATTTTCAGAAAGAAGCGGCATGTTGTAGCCAAATTCGCTCGCTACGTGCACTTCTACCGGAATGCCCGCCATTTTCTCCAAGTACTCTTTGCCGATCAAGCCAGCATGGTAGCTCGTGCCTGCTGCAATGATGTACAGACGGTCTGCAGACTCCAAAGCGTCCAAAATTTTCGAGTCGATCGTCAATTGATCGTTCTCGTCTTGGTAAGCTTGGATGATTTTGCGCATAACTGCTGGCTGCTCATCGATTTCTTTCAACATATAGTGAGGGTACGTCCCTTTATCGATATCGCTCATGTCGATTTCTGCTGTGAACGGATCGCGCGCCACTTCTTCACCGTCTAGCGTCAAGATTTGTACGCTTTCTTTTTTAACGATAACAACTTCTTTGTCCATCAATTCAACGAATTGGTCTGTCACTTGTAGCATCGCCATTGCGTCAGATGCGATAACGTTGAAGTTTTCGCCAAGTCCGACAAGAAGCGGGCTCTTGTTTTTCGCTACGTAGATCGTCTGCTCTTCTTGTGCATCAAGCAAAGCGATCGCATACGAGCCTTTCATCAATTTCAAGGCTTTGCTGAACGCTTCTTTTGTCGTCATGCCTTCTTCGACGAATTTGCCGATCAATTGCACGATGATTTCCGTATCCGTATCAGACTCCATTTCCACGCCTTCCAAATAGTCGCGCTGGATGTGGTGATAGTTCTCGATGACGCCGTTATGAACGATCGTGAAGCGGTCTGATGTATTCTGGTGCGGGTGAGCGTTGACTTTGCTTGGCTTGCCGTGCGTTGCCCAGCGTGTATGCCCGATTCCCGTGTTTCCAGTCACATCGTCTTCCACGACTCCGCGCAAATCCGCAATGCGGCCTTTTTCCTTGAATACTTTAATACCTTCGCCGTTGCGCACTGCAATCCCCGCTGAATCATATCCACGGTACTCCAAACGCTCCAAGCCTTTCAATAAAATCTCTTTTGAATCCTGTTCCCCGATATATCCGACAATTCCACACATAATTTATATTCCTCCAATTTTCTAAATATCAAAATAAGCGTTCGCAAACGCTTTTTTGTGAGCCCGTGCAAGCTGGTTGTCCAATCGATCACTCGACTGTTTTAAGCATGCACATAACGACCGGGCTTCGCGGCCGGGAGGTATCCGCCGAAATCTCGATACTCCTCCTCCTCGTCTACTGAAGACTGACTGGTCCGTCCGAGTTCTTCAGTACAGGCGCTATAATTGGTTTCCTTCGCACTTACCTCTATCCCCCTTTTGGATCGGCATTAAACCGACCTCCTTATCATAACCGTTGTGCACAATTCCGTCAATCAACGCACAACTTTACTTAGGACAATCCGCACAGTCATCTTCCAGCCGCTGGTTCATAGCTCCTTATGTTTTCTAACTATTTTCAGCTCCGGATAACTTACAGACGGCACCAAAAGCCGTGAGAGCAAGCATACTAGCTTCCCATTGCGTATCTGTGCCAAAAATCCCAAAACCTATCTTTTTGAATTCCTTGGTAAACTTTTGACGGTGCAGCCCCTTGAAATGACGATAAATAGCCATAAAGGTTTCAGCTAATGAAAATCTTGTTGAGTGAGTCGGACAAGCGAATTAGAAGAATCTATCATTGACCCTTTCATCTTCAGCCGCCTCCGGCTTTGGGCATGCCTTTCGTAATGAGCGTAGAAGAACGCTTGCCTCATTGTTCCAGATCACCCATGTGCGAGGTTTGGCTTTTAGATTTTATTGGATGTTGCATGCGAGAAAGCTTCACTATTGATTGGATGCATCCGCAGGTGAAGACGCTTAGCTAGACTTGCTAGTGGTGAAGTTGCCATAGCTATCTAATTTGAACTTACGAAGCAGAACAAAATTATTCGCAATAAGTCCAGTGCCATACTCATTTCATTTCTTCTCTAAAACTAGAGATGGAGCGGAAAGGGGCCGACGCCGGAGGGATCGCGCGGGCTGGCGAGACAAACGTGCGACTGCACGTTGGCTCAACACCCGCCCCTCGGCAAGCGTGCCCCTTGCAGCGCAATCTCCCCCCCACTGATTCCTATTCTGTATTCATCATTCTTTTGCCCACAAAAAAAGGCCAGAGCATCCGCTCCAGCCTCTAGCTTATTTATTTCATGCCCATTTCTTCGCGTACAACCGCCGCGATCCGCTCCACGTACTCTTCGCACGCTTCTGCAGACGGCGCTTCGACCATGACGCGCACCAATGGCTCAGTGCCGGAAGGGCGCACGAGCACACGGCCATCGCCGTCCATGTCGCGTTCCACTTCCGCAATCTTCTCAGCTACAAGCGCGTTATCCGTCACGCCGTGCTTGTCCGTTACACGGATGTTGACGAGCTTTTGTGGGAAAATCGTCATTTCATTCGCCAGCTCTGACAATTTCTTACCCGTGATCTTCATGATGTTCACCAATTGAAGGCCTGACAACAATCCGTCGCCTGTCGTGTTGTAATCAAGGAAAATGATATGGCCCGACTGTTCGCCGCCCAAATTGTATTCATTCTTCTTCATTTCTTCCACTACATAACGGTCACCGACAGCCGTCTTGACGCTCTTCATGCCATTTTCTTCAAGCGCTTTATAGAAGCCCATATTGCTCATGATCGTCGACACGACGGTATCCTGTTTCAAGCGGCCTTCTGATTTCAAATGCTTCGCGCAAATGTACATAATCTGGTCGCCGTCAACGATTGTTCCTTTTTCATCCACCGCGATCAAACGGTCACCGTCGCCATCAAAGGCAAGGCCAACATCGGCGCCTTTATCGACAACTAGCTTCGCAAGCGCTTCAGGATGCGTCGAGCCGACGCCTTCGTTGATGTTCAAGCCGTTCGGTGAAGCGCCCATCGAGCTGATGTCCGCGTCCAAATCAGCGAATACATGCGTTGCCAGCGTCGATGTTGCTCCATGTGCACAGTCGAGTGCTACGTGGATGCCGTCGAACTCTTCGTCCACTGTTTGTTTCAAATACTGGATGTATTTTTGGCCGCCTTCGAAATACTCGGTAATGCTGCCAAGATCTCCGCCTGTTGGGCGCGGCAGCTCATCTGTTTCTGCATCGAGCAATGCTTCGATTTCCGCTTCCTGGTCATCCGTTAATTTAAAGCCGTCCGAACCAAAGAATTTGATGCCATTATCTGCGACCGGGTTGTGAGAAGCAGAAATCATGACTCCTGCTTCCGCGCTCATGACGCGAGTCAGATATGAAACTCCTGGAGTGCTGATGACGCCGAGGCGCATAACTTCTGCACCGACTGACAATAATCCAGCCGCCAATGCATTTTCAAGCATTTCCCCGGAAATCCGCGTATCCCGCCCTACAAGCACTTTCGGTTTTTCCTTTGAGCTTTTTGTTAAGACATAGCCGCCAAAACGCCCGAGTTTAAATGCCAATTCAGGCGTCAATTCACTATTGGCCACCCCTCGTACACCATCGGTCCCAAAATATTTTCCCATTCTTTTCGCTCCTTCAATCACTCTGTATTATGATTTGTTTATATTAACCTAAATTTACATTTTTAGCTATTTTATTCTGCATCATTGCTATCAGCTATTTCTGGATTCTCCAACTCTTCTGGCACGAGCAAAGATTCATCCACGGAGATATCTGCTTCTACTTGCATCTCTCCCGGAGAAACCCCAGATGCGCCCGGGGGAATCGGCAATTCCACTGTCACTTTCGTATCGGATGCGGTGATGCTGCTCGCTTCCACTTCGATGACATACTCCTCCATCTCATCCAATACGCTGCGCGGACCGAAGACCCGCACCTGCTCACTTGATGGCGTCCATGAATTAATCGTAATACCCGTCTGCGGATTGCCACTCGACTCAATGCGAACCGGCAATTCCCGGCTATACTCTTCTACCGTAACATCGACCGCTACGGATTCCGGCTCGATCGTGACATTGTCCAGTTTCGTTAAATCCTCTGCCAATACGCGCACGCGTGCTTCCGCAGTGAAGGATTCCTTGATTTCCGGCTCCCCAGTCACGGTTGCTTTAACAAAGCTGATCGCGTTGATGACACTTTGCGGCCCCGTCACGGTGACCGTGTCCGGTTCAACAGACAGGCCGTCCAACACAAAGCCTTCTGCAAGCAAGCGTTCATTCATTTCTGCATCGATGTCGAATTCCTGCGACACCCGCTCCTCGAGCACCACGTTAACAAATGCCGGATCCACGCGGGCGCTCAATTGCTCCGATAAGTTCTCTGTCTGGATTGGCACTTGATGTTCACCTAAAGGCAAGCTGCGCAAATCGATGAACAGCGTATAATCATCGAGCTGGCGCGTTGTTTGAATGATACTCGCCGGGCCGCTCAAATACAAATCGACTGTTTCCGGCACCCCGCTGACCATCAAGCTTTCATCATAATAAACTTGCAGTTCCACGTCTTCGATAATTTCCGACACTCTTCCGGTTTCAGTTGTGGTCGTATTGTTTTCCGTCTGGACGGAAAAGAAGAGCAGAAAGGCCAGGAATAATGCCATGATCCGCAGAAACCACGGATTGTCCATCATCTTATCCATTCTTTTTCCCCCTCCAATTCCACCAGGAAGTTGCTGCCTGTTGTTGTTCGGCACCGAACCAGATGCGGCGGAGCTTCACTTCAAAATCTTCGAGCGACAAATTGCGGTGCAAGTCGCCGTTCGCCGTCAAACTGATCGCACCGGTCTCTTCCGATACAACAATGGTGATGGCATCCGTCACTTCACTGATGCCGAGTGCTGCACGGTGGCGCGTCCCCAGCTCTTTTGAGATGAACGGGCTCTCAGATAGCGGCAAATAGCAGGCAGCCGCAGCGATGCGGTTTTTCTGGACGATGACCGCACCGTCATGCAGCGGCGTGTTCGGAATGAATAAATTGATCATCAATTCAGAAGTGATGTCCGAATTCATCGGAATGCCTGTCTCAATGTATTCGCTGAGCCCGGTTTCTCGCTCGATCGAAATGAGTGCCCCGATGCGGCGCTTTGCCATATAGCTGACCGATTTGCTCATCGCTTCAATCAAGCGGTTGCGCTCGGATTCTTCATTAAGCGTGCTGCTCGAGAATAATTTCCCGCGCCCGAGCTGTTCGAGTGCGCGTCTCAATTCCGGCTGGAAGATGATGATGATGGCAAGAAAACCCCATTCGAGCACTTGCTGCATGATCCAACCAAGCGTTTCCAGGTTGAGCGCCTGGGTCACAAGACGCGCGATAATAATAAAGAAGATTCCTTTTAATAATTGGACAGCCTTCGTTCCCTTGATGACAGTAATAAGTTTGTAAATAACGAACCAGACCAACAGGATGTCGATAACATTTCCGATCATCTGAAGCGGCGTCTGGTCATTGAAGTTTTCCAAAAAAGGCATCTGCAACCCTCGCTTTTCTCCATGTACATATAGTTTTTAGTATACCATATCCCGAGACATCTGCCCCTATGCAAAAAGCCCATCCACTGAATGGATGGGCTTTACTCGTCTATTGATTGGTCGTTACCGCCAAAAAAGCTGACGGCATCTTGGAATGTCCCCTTGATCGTATACCAGAGCCACTCGAATGCTTGATCGATTTCTTCGATTTCACCGTTGATGACGCCGCTCGATGCCATATACTGGCCGTTGACGATCGTCACGTCGCCTTCAAGTTCTCCGTCCACGCGCAGATCGCCATTGCGGATCGTCAAATCTCCAACCACGGTTTGGCCTTCCGGTACCACGACCGTTTGCCCTTCAACCACCAAGTTCTCCTGTTTGGTGAATGAAAATTGCTGATCGTCGCTGAAGCTCGACATCATCGCTGCACTCATCAACAATACAAACAGTGCCGCCGCGATCATCAGCGGGTGATGGCGCATAAAGCGTTTAATTCCGACGCGCTGGGATTCTTTCGGCAAGCCGGCCATCGTCTTTTGCACAAAATCCGGCGGTGCCTGGACATGTGATGCACTTTGGACAAAGGCGATGGTCTTGGTCAATTCTTGATATATTTTTCTGCAGTCGCTGCAGTTCTCTAAGGATTCTTTCAGTTCTTTCTCCTCTGATGGACTGATTTCCCCGTCTAGGTAATCGTCCATCATGCGAATGACTTTCTCCGGACACGCATTCATCATGCTCGCCTCCTACAAATTGCTCAATTGCTTGCGAAGTGCTTCGCGCCCGCGGTGTATCCGCGTTTTCACCGTGCCAAGCGGTAAATCCAGGATTTCGCTGATTTCAGCCAGCGGCAATTCCTCGATATATTTTAACACAATCGCTGCCCGGTACTTATCCGGCAAGCGGCTTATTTCGTACTGCACCCGCTCCTGGACTTCCATCCGCATTAACTCTTCTTCCGGAAGCTCTTCATCATTGGCAATCTTCGAATACATATTCAAGCCTTCCGTGCCTTTGACTTCCGCATCCAAATGATAATCCGGCTTTTTCTTGCGGATCCGGTCTATGCACAGATTGGTGGCGATGCGGTAAAGCCACGTGGAAAATTTACGGTTTTGGTCAAAAGTGTGTATGTTCACATAGGCCCGCGTAAATGCTTCCTGTGCAATATCTTCCGCTTCATGCCGGTTGCCGAGCATCCGGTAGCAAATCTGGAACAATTGATGTTGATACAGCTCCACGATTTCGGCAAATGCGTCTTGGTCGCCCTTCATGACTCGTTTTATTCGTTTATTTACTAACGCATCCATGATCTCATTTCCCTCCGCCATGCGGCTGTCTTTTATATACGATCCAGTTCCGAAAAAGTTTCATTTTTTTCTCTCTTCCTCTATCCTATCAAACCATGTCCAGAAAAAACCAGCCAATTTCCAGTTCTTTGAATGAATTCATCAGTTTATTATTCCGCTGATAAAAATCATGCAATGTGCTCTCCGGCAGTCCTGCACCCTTCTCCCTAATCTCTTATACATTCCATACAATAAAAAAAGCCGCCCGGAAATTCCGGACAGCCGCCTTATTCTTATACCAATTTTTCGCCAAGCAATGAACCGATCAATGCAACCGCCACATCGGCTGTGCGGTTCTTCTCGTCAAGGATCGGGTTGACTTCGACAAACTCTGCAGATGTGATCAATCCAGCATCGAACAGCATTTCCATCGCCAAATGGCTTTCGCGGTAGCTGATGCCCCCTGGCACCGGTGTACCGACACCTGGCGTATACATCGGGTCGATCCCGTCTAGGTCGAGCGATAAATGAACCCCGTCCGTTTTACGTTCTTCACGCAAATAACGGATCGACTCCTGCATCACCTGGTCCATGCCCATTTTGTCGATTTCATGCATGCTGAACACTTTGATGCCATGCTCTTTGATCAATTCACGCTCACCTGGGTCAACAGAGCGCGCCCCGATGATGACGATGTTCTCCGGCTTCACTTTTGGCGAGTAGCCGCGGATGTTCGTCAATTTCTCATGGCCATGCCCAAAGCTTGCGGCAAGCGGCATGCCGTGGATATTACCGGATGGCGAGGTTTCGCTCGTGTTCATATCCGCATGCGCATCATACCAGATAACACCCAAATTCTCGTAATGCTCTGAAATGCCAGCAAGCGTACCGATGGCGATACTATGGTCGCCGCCTAGCACCAACGGGAAATTCCCCGCTTTAGCAACGCCTGAAACGGTTTCCCCTAGCGCTTCAGTCGCTTCAGTAATCACATCCATATTGCGCAAGTTGGTGTTTTCATCCACTTTACCGTCGGCTTTGCGGATTTGGATATCGCCTTCGTCATTTACTTCGTGCCCAAGATTTTCAATACGGTCTACAACGCCTGCATAACGGATAGCACTTGGCCCCATATCGACGCCGCGGCGCATTTGCCCGTGGTCCATTGGTACACCTATAATAGAAACATTTAATTTATTCATTATTTTATACCCCCTCAGTAAGATACATTTATTGTACCCTCTGAGGTTCTCTTGGCTCAACCTTACATCATTCCGAATATTTATTCATTTTGTCTTCCAATAATTTTTTCACTTCTGACCATTCTCGGTCAATGATGGAATAGACAATGGCATCTCTTGGTTCACCAGTCGAGCGAATTCGTTCATTGCGCAAACGTCCTTCCTTCACCGCCCCTATCCGTTCAATCGATTTTTGGGAACGGATATTTTCAGCATCGGTTTTAAACTGGACGCGAATCATCTCTCGCTCTTCAAAGCAATAGCCTAGCAGCGCATGTTTGACGGCCGTATTGACATGCGTGCGCTGTGCTTTTTCACTATAGAAAGTCGCCCCGATTTCACAGCTTTTGTTCGTATCATCAATCGAATAAATGCGGGTCGTTCCGACAATCTCACCGCTTTCCGGGAGCTCCACGGCAAACACGAGAACATTGGATTGGTTCATTCCAGCCGATAACCACGCTTCCAAATCCTCGAATCTCTCGACCTTTGTCAGCATGTGCTCAAAGATATCCGGTGTATAAAGCGCCCATAATGCCTCAAAATCCTCACGTTTCAATAAGCGAAGCCGAATATTACGCTGTTCAATATACATATCCATCCCCTCCTTATCTGCAGTATACCAGCAAATCCACCATTTTCTATCATAGCGCCGCCTCTTTATGCTACTGAAAATAAACCGATCGAATACGCTTTAAGAAATCTTCCTCCAGCTCCCCCATAGTGCGTGACAAAAAATATGTCGCCACGCTGGGCAGAGCAAACAAATCGAAGTGGGCTTCCATCAAACGCCCTTCAATTAACTCACGTCGTACCATCGATTTTGGCAAAAACGACACGCCGAGACCTTCCTGAATAAAACGTTTCGCAATATAGGCTTGCGTCACTCTCATTGTGCGAATGCCAGGAAGCTGCACACGCAATTTCACCAACAGCTCTTCCCAAAAAACGGGATGATGATGCGTGAAGATAAAATTTTCCTGAAATATTTCTCTTCCTGAAACCAATGGGCCCCGCTCATCATCATAAGCATCCCTAGGCACAATCAGCAGCAAAGGGTCTTCATAAACCACTTCGTGACGGGTCATTCGTTTCGTTGGCGCCAATGCAGAAACGCCCGCAGACACTTCCCCGCTTTCCACCAGGGCTTCAATCGCTTCCGATTCTTCCACACGGATAACAAGTTCAAGATCCGGATGTGCTTTCGTAAACGACTTTAGAATATACGGCAGTACCGTCTCCGCCATCAACGGGGAAATCGCGATCGTCCATTTTCGCCGGTAGCCTTGAGCAAACGATTGAAGTTCATCCACCGTCGAATCAAATTTTTCAACCAATGCATCTACCTGTTGTTTAAAATGGCGCCCTTCCTCAGTTAATACCACACGATTTTTGATGCGGTCGAACAAGCGAATCCCCAAATACTCTTCCAATTGACGAATATGAACCGTCACACTTGGCTGTGACAACATCAAACGTTCCGAGGTCTTGCGAAAATTCAAGGTTTCCGCAGCATCTGAGAATGTCCTAAGCCACTGCATCTCCATTTCAGTTCCTCCTTCAATTAGGTTTTTTAATTGTTTTAATTATAAATTTTTAATTTTCATAATTAAAGCTTCAGCATATACTTGAAAAAAAAGGAGGAATTCACATGTTTCAAAAAGGGCTCAAAGGCGTTGTCGCCGTCCAAACAGCCATTGCTTCAGTCGAAGGGGATAAAGGGGAACTTCGTTACCGCGGGATGTTGGTCAATGAAGTGATCCATCAAAAAAGCTTCGAACAAACAGCTTATTTCCTATGGTACGGACATCACGCATCAAACGAAGAACTCGCAATTCTTACGGAACAATTAAAATCTCAGCGCCACCTACCGGATTATCTTATGGCCATCGCCCGGCTTCTGCCCAAAGACACATCATTAATGGATGGAATCAGAACGCTCGTCTCAGCTTATCAGCATGCCCAATTTAAAGAATTGGAGATCCAACAACAAGCCGTTGCTTTGACTGCCGCCCTTCCGGTAATGACTGCTCTTCTATACAGGCAAAATACCGGTCAGGAATTCATTGCACCAAGAAGTGACCTGGGCCATACCGCAAACTATCTATGGATGATTAAAGGGCAAGTGCCGACACATGCACAAACCGAAGCCTTGGAAACATACTTGAATTTAACCATGGAACATGGCCTGAATGCATCCACTTTTGCCGGCCGCGTAACCATTTCTACAGAATCCGACTTAAGCGCTGCCATCGTTTCTGCACTTGGCACCATGAAAGGCCCTTTACATGGAGGCGCCCCATCTGGCGTGCTTGAACTACTTGATGAAATACAATCTCCTGAAAAGATAAAACCTATTGTCGAGCAAAAACTGGCGCAAGGCGAAAAAATTATGGGGTTCGGCCACCGCGTGTACCGAACAGAAGATCCGCGTGCTATCCTGCTTCGTGAAAAATGCCAACAGTTGCAACAAGAAGACCCCTGGCTGAACCTGGCTGTCATGGCAGAAACTGAAATTACTCAATTATTAAATGACCGAAAGCCGGGACGGGCCCTTTATACGAATGTAGAATTCTATGCAGCAGCGATTATGCGGTCTATTCAAATGCCGTCAGAATTATTCACTCCTACCTTCAGCATTGCGCGGATCGTCGGTTGGACTGCTCATGCTATAGAGCAACAGCGAGATAACGTGATTTTCCGGCCGCAATCCGAATATATCGGAAACTAAAAAAACCCCGTATCCAATTGAATGGATACGGGGTTTTTACACATGGATTGCACATGGAACAATGGAGCCTAGGGGGCTCGAACCCCTGACCTCGACGCTGCCAGCGTCGCGCTCTCCCAGCTGAGCTAAGGCCCCGCGCGAAAATGCGCAAAGATAAATGAGCCATGAAGGATTCGAACCTTCGACCCTCTGATTAAAAGTCAGATGCTCTACCAACTGAGCTAATGGCTCAAAATAAAAAATGGCTGGGGTACCTGGATTCGAACCAGGGCATGACGGGATCAAAACCCGTTGCCTTACCGCTTGGCTATACCCCAAAGCAATAAAAACTGGTGGTGGGGGGCAGATTCGAACTGCCGAACCCGAAGGAGCGGATTTACAGTCCGCCGCGTTTAGCCACTTCGCTACCCCACCGCTATACGATTACAATCCAAAATAAACACATGGTGGAGGATGACGGGATCGAACCGCCGACCCTCTGCTTGTAAGGCAGATGCTCTCCCAGCTGAGCTAATCCTCCATAAATGGTGACCCCTACGGGATTCGAACCCGTGTTACCGCCGTGAAAGGGCGGTGTCTTAACCGCTTGACCAAGGGGCCTTACAAAAAAATTATAAAGAAAACAGTTTCCGATGTAAAGAAACTTTAAAGAATCAAAAGCTTCCAACCGGGTTCGAACCGGTGACCTCTTCCTTACCATGGAAGCACTCTACCTGCTGAGCTATGGAAGCAAGGTAAAAGGAAATCTCGGTACAAAGTAAAAAAAGATAATTGCCTAGCGACGTCCTACTCTCACAGGGGGAAACCCCCAACTACCATCGGCGCAAAAGAGCTTAACTTCCGTGTTCGGGATG
>CANLRI010000004.1 GCA_947493585.1 uncultured Planococcus sp.
GAGAAAAACCAGTAACCTTCTATAAGGGTTACTGGTTTTATAATTATATATTTCATTTAGAAAAACTTCCGATAAGGAGTCAATAGATTCCAGTCTTTGGTTGAAGAAAATAAAAAATGTCCTGTTCCTCAATTTCTCATGGAGGTAATAGAAAATATTGAAGCACATTCCATTTATAAGTAGTCATAAAATATACTTAAACAAACGAAAGTGGAAATTTTTGCTAATCTGAATTGCACCCCAAAGGTATCCATGAAAGTTACTTCTTAAAATTTATGTATTCTTTTTCTAACTGTTTATAGTCGCAAGAAATTTTAGCGGGAAAATTACCACCCTTGATTACATCTTCATACCAATTTCTAGCTTTTTGTTGGATGTCTTCTTGATTACTAATTATGTAACTGTATTCTTTTTGTAACAGTCTTTCATAATGTCTTTCCTCTTTACTAAAATCCATTTCCTCGATTTCAGTAGGAATGATAGGAAACATATTATTTATATGGAGAACTGCTAATTTTTCTGTCTGATCTTTACCATAGATCTTTATAACTGAATTGTTTCTGATCTTATCGTGCTTTTCAGGTTTGTAGGATGAAATAGGTGCGTAATATTGAAAAATACCAATAATAAGAAGGACACCAACATAGGGTCTGGCTCTACTTTCATTACTGTTGTTAAGAATCCTTGAATCAATAGTTTTTAAAAACTTAATGTAATCATCACTTACTCTAAAGAACCTTAATTTCTCAGCTGTCATTATGTCTCCTTCTTTTTCTATAAAGAGAAGGAGACAGTGATCAAATCACTGTCTCCTTCTAAATTTTATAGGTCGCATTATCTGGCAGCGAAACGCCAATTTTATCGGTCACACTTAATGGCGGTGAAACGCCAATTTTATAGGTCACGTTTTATGGTAGTGAAACACCAATATTTCTTATTACCTTAATTATAGTATTAGGATTGACTATTGTCAAAGGCAAACCCCCCGTTAGGAACTTGGCGTTTTCTGTTACCTGTTTTAGGTCTTTTTCGCGAGCAAATTTACTTTCGTTTTTGGGTCGCAATTTTGGTAAAGAGAATAGCCCAGTACTGTCATTAATTCAGACGTTATTTTCACCAGTTTTAAGCGTTATTTTTATAAAGATTTACCCCTCCTGTAAACTTTTAAATATTGTAGAGGTTGTAAGTTTTTTTCAAATTCCGATAATCCGGCAATATGCAAACTCAAGGCTATATGAAAAATTTTTTAAAAATTTATAAAGGCTAGTTGAAAACTTTAATTTTACTTCAATTTATTTTTAATTATTACATTGAATCGCGCTAATGCACCTTTTTTGCAGTAACCTTTTTTGTGCTTTCTATAATTTAAGATTTTTTCGAAAGCAAAGCAAATTAGCCAATAAAGGGATAGATATTTTAAAATCAAAATACCTATCTTTTTTCTTTTTTTTGTAAAATAGGTATTTTTAATTATTTTATTTTTTCTAATTATTAAATATATTTAAAAAGGTTATTCATTAAATTCTAAGGAGGTTACTTGATGTATGTGTGGGCTAACGAAGTCGAGGATGATTATAAGTTACCAAAAACTTCAGAAATAGAGATTAAAAAAATAGAAAAACAATTAAATGTGGAATTGCCAGCTTCTTATAAAGAGATTCTTTTAGAACAAAATGGCGGTACCATACAGTACAGCTCAGTGAAGAAGGAAAGTCATCTTGGAACCAATGCGTACATTGAGATTAATCACATTTACGGTTGTGGTCAAGGTGGTATTTTAGATTCAGATTATCTCATTGAAGAATGGGATCTTCCGAAAAATATTCTTATTTTCAGCGGAGATGGGAATAGCTTTTTTGCTCTTGATTACAGAAAGGATTCAGTAAACCCTTCGGTGATTTATTTGGAACCAGAAACTGAAGAAATTATTGAAGTAGCCCATACATTTGATGATTTCTTAAATAACCTTTCAAAAGAAGAAGTGTTTTTCGAAAATGACGAAGACGACGAAAATTGGGGTACTTCTGAAGAAGCAGCTGAAACTATCTTTTTGGGGAATGATATTCTATTAATCGAAGAGACTTTATTAAATCTTCAATATCCAGAAAACCACAAATGGTATTTCGAACAGCTCTTGAAATGCGCTACTCATTCAGAGGTACTAATTAGGGAAACTGTTACTAATATCTTAAATAACAATCTTGAAATTTACATTATTGAGTCGGATAAAAAGTTGCATTTTTTACTTAAAGAAATAATCGAGAAATTAATCGCAGACAAGAACGAAAGCATAAGCTCAGAAGCAAGAGAGATGAAAAAAAGAATAAAAGTATAAATACTTATAAAGTAAGCTATCACATCAATTGATCGTCAAACTAAATTTGATAAGAGGAGAGTTATCTATGAAGTCATTTAATAGGTTTCTGTGTGCTTTGCTTTCTTTATTAATCGTTTTTTCATTTTCTTTTTCAGACTTGGTAAAAGCATCAGAAGGATGGGACTCTCAGTATATTATCATTGAAGAGGATGAGTTGGATGTATGTTACGAGGAAGAAGTAGAGCCTCCCTCTACTCCAACGGAGCCAGTAGAACCCGTAGAACCTCCTCTTCAGCCAGTAGAACCAAAACCTATCCAACCTGTTCCGACAGTTCCAGGTATACCATTAGATCCAGTTAAACCGCCACAAATGATGTCAATCGTTTCACAAACATCAGTTGAAGATCCGTTATTAGAGGATGGGTGCGAGTATCAGGATGTTTACATAGACTTTGTAGAATACGATAACCCCATCCCCTTTGAAGGATTAAGCGGCAAATACTCTGCAATGGTGTATGATGACGTAAGTGGATATACTCCTGATTTTTGGCCTTTTTTGTTACCATTGTTTGCACCCATAGTTACGAGAATTGGCGGTAAGTTAGTGGTAAAGCAGTACTTAAAAAATTCTACTAAAAACTTAGTGGTTCGTAATGGACATTTGGCTGGGAAAAGACATCCAATTTCTAATGTGCAATTTTCCTCTCAAGGATTTCCAATGTTTGCAGAAAAATATGCAATGACTTTACCTACTAGGTTACTAAAATCTTCTAGTTCCACACAGTTTGCACATGCAAACAAAGCATTGAAAGAAGGCATTCAGAAATCCTCAACTTTAAGAAGTAAATTTACCCCTAATCAAATCACTGACATTAAAAATGGGAAGACCCCAAGGGGTTTAACGTGGCATCATCATCAAACAAGAGGGCGAATGGAGCTTGTTAGCAGTACTCAACATAGATTGACTGGCCATACAGGCGGCAAATCTATTTGGGGAACAAACTAATAAGAGATTGAATTAATAAAGTGCGAAAGAGACTTCCTTTAAATAGAGGGAGTCTCTTTCGCATATTTTTTATTGTTTAATTTCTTTATATTTATTATTCTCCCACCATCTCTATATCTAATAAAAATAGCTTTCTTAAGTATCTATTTATATTTTTTCTTCCGATAATAGGTCATATGTTAACTAAAAACTATACTTAATTACCCAAAATCGTTAAACTTCTATTCGGCTTTAGCCTAATACAAAAATTTCCCCCGAAAGGTTAAAGAAAACTCAACTTTTGGGAGAACGAAAATCCCAGGTACGACTTTTAAATATCATGTTAAACAGATTTAATTCTTTAGTTTTAATGCCATAGCATTGATAGCCACGATAACCGTGGACACAGACATCAGAACCGCGCCTACTGCTGGAGCCAACGTAATCCCAATGGAAGCTAAGATTCCCGCAGCTATGGGAATAGCAATAAAGTTATAGCCAGCTCCCCACACGAGATTTTGTTTCATTTTACTGGTTGTTTTATTGGCCAATTCGATAAAAGATTCAATATCCCCGGGATCCGATTGAGTCAAAATCACATCAGCAGAATCGATAGCGACTTGAGTTCCGGCTCCGACTGCTATACCAACGTCCGCTATTGCAAGGGATGGTGCATCGTTTACGCCATCGCCAACCATGATGACAGTTTGCCCTTTGTTTTTCAGTGATTCAACTAAATCATATTTATCTTGTGGGGATTGATTGGCTCTGTATTCAATGCCCAGTTCCTCAGCCACTCCTTGGGCAGCTGTTTCATTGTCACCCGTGGCCATAATCGGTTGTATCCCATTATCTTTCAATGCTTGAATCAGCGTTTTACTCGCTTTTTTTAATTCATCACCCAATGCGACCGTACCGATTGGTTTCCCGTCTTCAACCAATATACTTAACGTAGCACCTTTCGGAACATCCGCTGCTACATCTTTTCCAAATGCCTTTTGACTGATCAATTCATATTTGCGGCCATTGGCGTTTCCTTCTACACCGGCACCCGATACGACATCAATCGAATCGAAGTGGACAGGTTGTATCCCCTGTTTCTCAGCGGCATGGACAATCGATTGTGCGATTGGATGGCTCGATCCGCCTTCAATCCCTGCCATAAGGGCCGCGATTTCAGCTTCGGTATGTCGGTCATCTAGTGTTTCTACATTCAATACTTTAAATTCTCCAGTAGTCAATGTGCCTGTTTTATCTAGTATCATCACATCGGACTTAGTTGCCAGCTCCAATGCTTCCCGGTCTTTCACCAACAACCCGCGGCTTGCACCCAAACTGGTGCTTCGTGCAGTAACCAAAGGAATGGCAAGACCAAGAGCGTGTGGACAAGCGATGACCAAAGTTGTAACCGTAAAGAGTATGGCTGTTTGAATATCTGCGATATACAACCAAACGACAAAAGCAATGACCGCCGCTGCAATTGCGATATAAAATAGCCAGCCCGCTACTTTTTGAGCCAGATTCTCAGCCCTGGAAGGCTGATTTTGGGCCTGGCTAATCAGGCTTTGAACTTGGGAAAGGAACGATTGGTCGCCGGTTTCCTGTACTTCCAAGTACAAAACCCCTTCGCCGTTTGTCGAACCGCCAATGACTTGATCTCCGACTCCTTTTTCTACGGGTTTAGATTCTCCCGTCAGCAAGGCTTCATTGATTCGGGAGGCTCCTCGTTTTATGAGGCCATCGGCAGGGACATTTTCACCAGCCTGAACCCGTACAAGGTCACCTACTTTCAATTCGGCTACGGGACGCGTCTCGATCAAATCGTCTTCCAATACCACATGTGCATCTTTCGGCACGAGTTCAGCAAGTGATTTTTGCGCATCTCCTGCTTCCCCGACAGCCTTCATTTCAATCCAGTGCCCTAGCAGCATAATCAACAGCAAGGAAGCGAATTCAAAGAAGAAATCCATGATATGTTCGCCGGTCACATAGCGAGCCAGCACTGCGTAAATACTGTACAGATAGGAAACCGATAGCCCTAAAGAAATCAGGGCCATCATGCCCGGAGCTTTTTCCTTGAATTCAGCTATTGCTCCTTGAAAGAAAGGTTTCCCGCCATAAACCAATAAGATGGTTGCCAATACAGCGACCACAATATCCGAGTATGGAAAAGTGAATTGAAAAGGAAGTCGAATGTCCATCATCGGCGATAATATCAGGATGATGATGCCAACTGGCAGCGACTTCAGAAAAATCTCTTTAAAATTACCATGATGATGGTGTCCGTGATCATGTCCGCTGTGATTCGAATCGACGTGATGATCGTGGCTCTGAGATAGATTACTGTGGTCATGAATGCCCTCTTTTACTTGCGCTTCATGGTAACTATGCCCAACCTGTTCGGAATGATCCATTTTACTGTGATTTACTTGTTCATCGTGATGGTGCTGATGGTCCTTCTCACTTTTAGCCATTTAGTCCGCCTCCTTCAGAATAGTGCTTCTTTATTCCAATTAACCTGGTTACATGCTTAACAGCTACAAAATTCTTCCTAGCGACATACTATCCATGGGTATATTTCTTTTAAAAGTAATGAGTGCTGTGAAAGCCCTCTTATACAACGTCATATCCCTGTTCTTCAATCGCTTCCTGGATTTCGTTTAACGATGTCTTGCTAGTATCATAGTCAACTGCCACTTCACCTTTTGTAAGATCAACTGAAACAGATGAAACGCCTTCGAGTTCACCGACACCCGTTTCAACCGAGTTTACACAGTGGCTACAAGACATACCTTGTACTTTTAATGTTTCAATCATTTTTTTTCCTCCTAAAGTAAGTTTTCTGTTTCATTTACACCTTGTCTTTGTTTTCTTTACAGCTAAGGAATTTCCTGTGACCAAAAAGAAAAATCCACTCCATTGATTTGAATATTCGATTACTTTTCTATAATCGGCTATCAATGGGCCATCAGCAGATTAGCTTTCTGGTATTTTTAGAAGGGGTTTGTTGTTTCCCCAATAAATTTGTGCAGTTTCGATGGAGTTTCTGAATTTCCGTTTAGTCTGAAAAAGTAGAGGGAAATTCAGTAAATGAAGCATAATAAAAATATGGAGGTTTTAGAATGACCCATGAACAACATCAGGAATTGATTCAGGCTTTACACGATTGCGCAGCGGAATGTAACCATTGTTTTGACGCTTGCCTGCAGGAAGACGATGTTAAGATGATGGCCGAGTGTATTCGATTAGACCGTGAATGTGCAGACATTTGCGCATTCCTGGAACATGCGATTACCCGTAATTCGCCGTTTGTATCCGAACTGGCCAAAGTTTGTGCAACCATTTGTGAAGCATGCGGAAATGAATGCGCTAAACATGCCGAACATCACGAACATTGTAAACGTTGCGCGGAAGCCTGCCAGAGATGTGCAGAAGCTTGTCGGAATATTGCTTAATTTTATACAGAAGACCTGTCGGAAAAATACTCTTTTTCCAGCAGGTTTTTTTATTTGTAAAGTGTTAGTGCGCTTCTTTATCCCATTTGTAGCCAATTCCCCTAACGGTGACAAAATGATTGTCAATAGGAAAACCGGCTTGCCGGATTTTTTCCCGAACGTTTCGCACATGTGAATCGATTGTTCTCCCTTCGGTTTCCGAATCAATCCCCCATATCAATCGGATTAACTGATCTCTTCTAAAAACTTTACCTGGATTTTTCAAAAGGTGACCCATCATCAGGAATTCTTTTGGCGTCAACTTGATGAAGTGCTTGTAATATGTCAATTCGAACCGTTCCTCGTCCCATCTCAAACCATCCACGTCGATAGTATTTTTAGGAATTCTTCTTCGCAGCAAGGCTTCCATCCGCGCCAGTAATTCCTCTTCATTAAACGGTTTTGTAATGCAATCATCGGCCCCGAGTTTCAGTCCCTTAACGATATTCTCCTGTTTCTCGCGTGTTATCAGCATAATAATTGGCACATCTGAAAACTTTCGGATTTCATGGCACAGTTCCAAACCATTCATTTTGGACATCATAACATCCAATAGAACCAGATCATATGACTCTTTTTCTAAATAGCCTAGCGCTTCAAACGATCCCAACGCTTTTGTACAGAGATAATGATGCGACTTCAAATACAAAGCTAAAAAATCCATCATTTGTTTTTCATCCTCCACCAATAGAACCTTCTGCAAGTAAATCCCTCCCCTCTAATTTCATCCGGCCCACTAATGCCTCTTTACTATGTTCGCATTGAGACGAGATACGCCCTCCATATCTTTAACGAAGCGCTCCTTCTATTGGCAGCTAGGAAAATTCGAAAGAAAGAGTAATCAAAGATGCATTCTTTTCGCTCTTATTAATAATTATTCACACATCTTGATGACCTTTCGTTTTTCGTTTGCGGATGGCAGGGTGATTGTGGTTCTGGTTTTACAGAGATCCACCGATCTTGAATGAACCTGATCCACAGGACAATCGCTTTGAAAACGATATCCAGTCCAATGGCAATCCATACACCCGTAATTCCCATTTCAAGCATTATTGCCAGAACGTATACCGCACCTGTGCGAATTGTCCACATCCCGATAGTGGTCAAATACATTGGGAACTTCGTATTATTGGCTCCCTGGAATCCACCGGTTAATACGAGCACTACTGCAAGAAACGGCTGAAATACAGCTGCAATTTTTAATGCGATATCAATATCGTCTATTACTTGCTGATTATCGGTGAAAAGCGTGCCAGCCCATCCCCCGAAAAAGAATAACAAAAGACCGAAAATTGACATAAAACCGATTGCAAGGTAGGTGCTTAATTTCGCATATTCTTTTGCACTCTGATAATCCCCTGCACCCATACTGCGCCCAACAAGGATAGTGGCGGCTGTTGCAAAGCCGTAAGCAAGCATATATGAGAACACTTCTAAGTTACCGGCTATTTGATGGGCAGCAAATGTGTTAGTTCCAAGCGCTACGATAAAACCGAAGTAGACAATCTGCCCAGCTCTCATAATTAGTCTCTCAGCCGCCGCAGGACTTCCGAGGTTCAACAGTTCCAGCTGATGCCCCCAATCAGGCTTCCAGAAATCTTTTCTGAATGCCACTACATCTGTTTTACGAATATAATTCAAGAGAAGTAATGTTCCAATTACCCGGGCAGCAACTGTTGCAAGTGCAGCTCCTAATATGCCCATTCCTGGAATCATCCAAAAACCGAAAATCAATACATAATCCAGTACAATATTCACGATATTGACGACTATGCTTACTTTCATTGGTGATTTAGTGTCCCCTGCTCCTCTTAAAATACTGCCCAATGCAAACATCAGCGCCATCAGTATAGAAGGAATGCCAACGACTTTGAAATAGAGGCTTCCTGCTTGAAGCACTGCATCTTCAATTCCCATTAAGAGTAGAAGCTGTTCGGCAAAAAGCAATGTAATGACTCCAAAAAGTATACCTACCAGAATGGATAGAATGACAGCCTGCTGTGCAATATGACGTGCCCTTTCAACTTTAGCTGCACCTAAGTTATTGGCGACAAACACATTTACCGCCACGCCAATGGCCATAAAAACAGCGAAGTAAACGGCCAAAATCGCATTGGTAACACCAACAGCCGAAACTTCTGCCAATCCGATTCTTGAAACAAACAGCGTATCGACAAAACCAAGAACAGTCTGAAAGAAATTCTCTGCAACAGCTGGAATTGCCAGCAGCATAATCATTTTTAATTTATCTTTTGTTTCTGCAGGATGCTTTATAGGGTTCTTTTCGTTCATTTGAACTTCCCTCCTGGATACCCACCAGGGCATGTATTTTAGACAGGTAATGTATAAAAAGAAGTGCTGTCATAAGTTTTAATCACATTCTTATAAATATAGACGAACTGCTAGAGAGTAATTCTTTCCCAAACTCAGGAACTGCTTTCTCTTCTTTTTGTACCTGATAATAATTTTTATGAAGATATGAAAAGATCGTGCTAAAGATTAGCACGATCCGCTTCTTATTTAAGAGCAACAAGAACAACTTTGTGCCGGAGGATTCTCAACTTCATAACCCGAATCTTTAATCGCACCTTTAATTTCTTCAAGATCAACTACACTCTCATTAAATGTAACAGCTACTTTTCTATCCATAAGCTGTACATTTACTGATTCTACACCATTTACTTTTCCTACATTTCCCTCAATTTTATTTACACATGAACCGCAAGACATACCAGGTACATTAAGTGTTGCTTGTTTCATAGAATAATTCCTCCTTAAAATTTTTATCGAATACAAATAATAAAAATGACCTTGGACTTCAGTGGCGATAAACTAAGATTCAATAGACGGCATGATTAGCTTGTCTCAGTAGTTCCCCTATTTATTGCCTAGATTTCTGTGACCTCATACCCCTGATCTTCAATCCCATTTGCAATTTCTTTCAAGCTGACTTCATTTGAATCGAAGGTTACATCGACCTTTCCATCGGCAAGGTGAACCTTTACTGATTCCACACCACTCATTTGACTTACATTTCCTTCTATGGAATTCACACAATGACTACAAGACATTCCTTCTACGTAAAGTGTTACTTGTTGCATAAACTTGTTCCTCCTTTAAGTTGTAATAAACTTATTCAACTACTTCTATAACAAAGGGATAGACATGTATTTCATTATCAAACTTAAACTCTGCCCATACCTTATAAAATCCCGGTTCTGAAAAATGGGTATTAAAGGCAGTCGTATCATTTGAAGCCGGATGAACATGGATGAATTGTCTAATTTCTTCGTCAACAATTACCACATGGCCTAAGGCTCCAAGGTAAGTCTCAGGCTCGTTTCCATGTGTATCAAATTCAAATGTTACTTCATTTCCAGCTTTTATCTCTACATCCTTTAATGTCACTGTTTTCCCATCAATTTCTTTTGTCCAATCATCACCACTAGTTAATTTCGCTTTGGCTGTTTCAACTGTCCCCACCTGTATAGGATTAGGGGCAGCCTGGTAATCCTTGTTCTTAGGAGCAATATCAACAAAAGCTTGATACGTCCCCTCACCTAAAGGCTGATTGGCAGAAAAAGAACCTTCTTTTTCTTTTTCAGGGTGTACATGATAATACGCCTCTAAATCATTGGAAATGATAATGAAATGCATTTCTTTATCATGCTCGACAGCTAGTTCCGGCGCAGCTCCAGTTTCATCTTCTAACGTAATAACAATTTCGTTATTTTCATAGGCAACGCTAGTCTTCACTTCAGATTCGACTTTATGTTCATGACCATGTTCATGTTCCATGGTTTCGCCCTCCTCTTGATTTGCTTCATCATTATGGTTGTCATGATCCTCAGATTCGTTTTCGGAAGATTCTTCGTTACGATGTTCCTCATGACCATCTTCACTACTTACTAACGGATTTTCACCAGCCAACACACCATATCCTGCGAAAACCAATACTACATACAAAACACCCAGAGAAACCCACTTTCTGATTGACATGGTTTTATTGCCCTCCTTTTAGCTTCAAGCGTTGTAAACGTAAGGCATTCAGCACAACAGATACTGAACTAAACGCCATCGCTGCGCCGGCCACCCACGGAGCTAATAATCCAATTGCAGCAATCGGAATGGAAGCAGTATTATAAATAAAGGCGAAGAACAAGTTTTGTTTTATATTTCGCATGGTCTTCGCGCTTAGTTCTATACTATCTGCCACACTATGCAAGTCACCTCGCATAAGAGTAATATCTGCTGCTTCAATGGCCACATCCGTACCCGTACCAATCGCCATGCCGATATCTGCTACCGCTAGGGCAGGCGCATCATTCACACCGTCACCTACCATCGCAACCTTCTTGTTTTCTTGCTGCAACTTTTTAATCTCTTCAGCTTTTTGTTCTGGCACTACTTCAGCAATCACACGATCAATTCCAACCTGTTTTGCAATTGCTTTTGCTGTACGCTCGTTATCCCCAGTGAGCATAATGACTTCTAATCCAAGTTCATGCAGTCGCTGAATGGCTGACTTGGAAGTTTCTTTTACGGTATCAGCTACCGCAATAACACCTGCCAACTGTTGATCAACTCCAACAAGCATCGCTGTCTTGCCTTCGGACTCTAATTTCTCCATTTTTTCTTCTATAGAAGTGATATCGATATTATTTTGCTGCATCAGTTTTCGGGTTCCGACAAAAATGGTTTGTTGATTCAAATTTGCACGAATACCATAACCTGGTATCGATTCGAAGGACTCTGCTTCATTTAAGGTAATACCTTGTTCTTTTGCCCCTTTGACGATTGCTTCTGCAAGCGGATGTTCCGAATTATTTTCAACAGAAGCCACTAAGAACAATACTTCTTCTTTAGTGAACGCTGGCTCTGAGAGCACATCTGTCAATTCCGGTTTGCCTTTTGTAACGGTACCGGTCTTATCCAGGACAATGGTGGTTATAGAGCGTGTGTTTTCTAAATGTTCTCCGCCTTTAAATAAAACACCCAGCTCTGCTGCTCTTCCAGAACCGGCCATGACGGATGTTGGAGTGGCCAATCCAAGTGCACATGGACAAGCAATTACCAATACGGTTATTGCGGGTACTAATGCTGCACGTAAATCACCGGGTTGAACCATAAAGTACCAAACAAGGAAAGTCACAACTGCAATACCTACAACGATTGGAACGAAGATTCCCGATACACGGTCTGCGACTCGTTGAATGTCCGCTTTACTCCCTTGTGCTTCCTCGACAACTTTAACGATTTGAGAAAGTGCAGTATCTTTGCCGACTTTGGTAGCTTCAATGGTTAATACTCCATTTTTATTGATAGTGGAGCCAATAACATTGCCGCCCGTCTCTTTATCAACCGGGATACTTTCACCAGTAATCATTGATTCGTCTACTGCAGATGATCCTTTAATAATTTGTCCATCCACAGGGATTTTTTCACCAGGTCGAACAATAACGATATCTCCTGCAATTACCTCTTCAATCGCTATCTCCTGCTCGTTTCCATTACGGACTACGCGTGCTGTTTTCGCTTGCATACTGAGCAACTTCTTAATCGCCGAACCAGTACGGCCCTTCGCGCGGACTTCAAACAGCTTTCCTAGAATGACCAGGGTAATAATCACCGCAGCCGCTTCAAAATACAGTTCCGGCATTCCTATTTGTCCTGCAATATGCCACTCAATACCAAGAAAAATACTATAAAAGAATGCAGCTGATGTTCCAAGAGCAATCAGCACATCCATATTTGCACTTTTGTTACGCAGCGCTTTGTAGGCTCCTGTATAAAATTGTGCCCCTACAATAAATTGAACAGGCGCGGCTAATGCCAATTGAACCCAGGGATTCATCAACAAATCAGGGGAATATATAAATGACGTGAATTCAAAATGCGTAACCATTGTCCACAATAAAGGCAGCGTTAAAATTGCAGAAAAGAGAAATTTTCCTGTTTGTTTCTGTACTTCTTCCTCTTTGCTATTCGCCGTCTCCTCTTGTGAGGTTTGAACTTTTAATGTATATCCTAACTTTTTTACTGCCCCGATCATCTCTGTTGCCGATACTTGCTCTTGATCATACTCCACTGTTACATTCTCCAAAGCAAAGTTAACGGAAGCATTGGAAACGCCAACCATTTTGGAAAGCTTTTTTTCAACTTTAGTCGCACAAGCAGCGCAGGTCATACCGGATATATCAAAAGTTTGTTTATCATAGACTACGCGATAACCAAGTTTTGAAATTTTTTCTTCAAAATCATGTACGTCAGTTTTCTCAGAATCATATATGACCTTTGTTTTTTCAATCGCAAAGTTGACATTCGCCTTTACGACACCGTCTATTTTATTTAGTCCCTTCTCAATCCTATTGGCACATGCGGCACATGTCATACCTTCAATCTGTAAGCTTACTTCCTGTTGAGTCACTTTATCTCACTCCTGTCTCTTATACTCTTGCGGGATTTACCGACTATTTAAATACCATACCCAGGTAAGGTATTTAAACCTTAAAAAAAATTACGTTTTCCTTAGGTTTATTGAGGTACATTATTTCTTCCATTCAAGTGAAGCTTATTTAAGAATAACTGAATTGATTCAGTCCTTTTTCATTTGCAGTAAATTTATAATTTCATCTTTGTTTCTTTCAAATCCAATAAAGTTATTTACTAAACTTTTTTTACCGAACAATCCCTTTTTATAAAAAGCAAATACCGGTACAATTCGGTTACCTGTAATTTTCTTTAAATCTTGTTCAAGGCTTAAATCCTCGCTAACATCTTTATGATCATAAGGAATGCTGTTAGCAGAAAGATATTTCTTCGCGTCTTGGCAATCTGAACATGTTGGTCGTGTATACAAGACAAGTTCCAATTTTTCTTTCATTTTTTATACCCCTTTCAGCTATAGTATTGAAGGTTTAACTCAGTATAAAAATAATACTCAAGGTTAAATGAGGATTTAGTGATTTTTCAGCTAAACGGTTTTCTCATTTAACCCTGATCGGTACATTTAAATCAATGCTTCGATGTTGAACAAGAATGATTTGTACATTTGCACTGTCCGGGAATGCAACTGCACGGTACTTCAGCAACAGCTGTCTTTTTCTTCAGTTCAAGTAACTCTTCCATTTTTTCAATATCTGCATAGCTTAAAGTTGCATTTGAAATTAAATTCACAATATTATTTCCTACTTGTTTGTCGCACATGCGATCGAGAAGTTCATTAAGGACCCTTATAGTTATTTCGCTTTCGTTAACTAGAGCGGAATATAGATACTTCTTTCCTTCCGTTTCTGTATGAAGCATCCCCTTCTTTACCAGTCTTCCAATGAAAGTTTTGGTTGTGGCTGGTTTCCAATCCTTCGTTTGTTGCAACACATTTATGATTTCATTACTCGTAACCTTTTCCTGAGCCCATGCGACACGCATAACTTCCCATTCCGAATCAGTGATTTTGTGATCTATTTCATTGTTCATAATTTCACTCCAGTTTGTTTACAAATGTAATCTTAAATACAGTTTACAAACGTAAACGTTAAATGTCAAGAAAAATTACTGATTTTTTAAGAAAGTAATCGATGAGAAAGATTAAACCCTTAGTAAAAGTACGCTTTTATAGAAATAAGAAAAAAAGCAGTGCTGAATTGCACTGCTTTTACTCTTAATATTTTGCTATTAAAATATCTGCTACTTCCGATAAACCAATGATATGTAAACTGAATCTAGTTTAATCTTATGTCCGCCGTTATATCTTGTATTGCTGCAATTATATAGTCAGGGCGATCAAGATGTACGGAGTGTCCTGACTTTTCCGCAAACACTACCCTGCTCTTTTTCGAAAGCTTGGCTTGTTCTTTGATTAATTGTTCCCATGTATTTTCCAAAAGCATTAATTCTGATTCAGGTAGACCTTCTTCTACTCCCTGCTGAATGACGTATTCCTTGTCACGGCCAATTACTAAAAGAGGAGTATCAGGAAACGGTCCTAACTCTTTAATAATCTTTGCATCTGCTTTCCAGTTCTCTGCCTCACTCTTCATTGCTTTATACAAATAAGGCTTCTGCTGAAAGTTAATTAATCTTTCTTGTACAGGCATGGGCAATCTTTTCTGATTTTCTGTTAGGACAGGCTGAATAATTTTGCGCAACTCTTCTTCAGTCAGATGCGCATAGGTCTGGCAATCTTCTAACCACTCTTTATCAGAAGAGTTTTGGTTTAAGATAGGAAGGTCCAGTGTATCCAACTTTTCTAAATCATGGGAAGTAGAGTCTACTAGCACTAGAGCTCTCACTTTATGAGGATATACCTTTGTAAAATGCTGCGCACATAACCCGCCATAGGAATGGCCAATCATTATAACCGGTTCAGCTATATCTAAGATAGCTAATAAGTGATGCGCTTCTTCCATAGTACTGGTAGTGGTGCGAATTTCTTCTTCTATTTCACTTTCACCAAGTCCCGGTCGATGGAACATAATAATCCTATTTGTTTTACTTAAAGATTCTGCCACTTCAACCCATTCATCAAATGAACAGCCCATTCCAGTTAAAATTAGGATAGGAGTTCCATGGTTCCCCTTTTGGAATACTTCCATTCGTTTATTGTTTAGACTCACAAAACTTCTCATCTTTACTCTCCCCACAATGAAGTTCATTCAGAATTATTCTTAAGTTCCTCCTACTATTTTAACATTAGAATTTGTTTATTCACTTTATAAAAATACCGTTCGTAAAAGTACACGTTTACGAACGCTTCTAAATCAGTAGAAAAAACGATAAAAAAAGCGTTCGTAAAGGTGTTTAAACACTTTACGAACGTCCTTTTTTCTCCATAGACTTATACGAACCATAAATAAATCTCTTTTCAATCCAACCGATATCCTCACGTAAACTTATGGCTTTTTTTTCAATCACATTCTTACAGAAAAAGTGCCGCAAATCGAATGTGAAAAGAATTTTATCTTCTCACGATATATAGTTTTCAGATAGTTTCTATCATAGCTCTGACTTCAGGAAGTCGATACATTGTCATGTATTGTTTTAGTTCTGTAAAATCTTCTTTATTTAAGCCTGTCTCACTACTTGAAATCACTTTTAATAACTCTGCGTATTTCGATAAAATTTCAAAGTCAAGTGCTGTAACGAGTTCCTTATTTTTTTTCTGAATACTCTCCATATATTTTGTGATACACATAAGTAAAGACTTATACTCATTTACGTTAAAAATTTGTGGTCTATTTCGAATAGTATGATTAAGTAAATCTAAAACCTCCGTTAATAACGCTCCAAAACTATATTTCAGTATTGCAATCAATTCCTGTTTTATAAAATTTAGATTGGTTTTCACCTCATTTTTATTCTCTAGCATTAAATAATCATAAAGTGCAGTGAATGCAGCTTTTATATTTTTGCTATCCTGTCCAGCTAAGACTTCAAATAATTTTTTTAAATTAATTGTTGTTGGTATACCTAATCTCTCCATGAAAGGCAGCAAAAAATACGACAAGTCTTTTCTATGTTCAATAATATCATCAAATATTTCTCTTGCTCTGATTCTATCTATATCGTCTATTAGACTTATTGGTATAGCTCCCCATACCTTGTTTTTAAGAACTATAATTAATTGTTTTAAATAATCTGGGGGTCTCAATATAAAAACATTCATCTCGTCGGGATTCTTCAAGAGAGTTTCTTTCTGATCATCCCACCAAATATAAAACTTATCTAACCACTGTTTGTAAAGTTGAAAGTCTATAGGGGAATTCATTTCAAGTTGAACATATCCCGGAAAGACTCTTGATAATTCATTAAGGTAACTTGTTAAACTTGAATCACTTCCAATTGAGTTTGTATTACCTATAGGTGGTATTTCTTTCTGAATAAATTCCTCTATGGTTATATTATTAGAGTTTTCATTATTAGAAAACATATTCTGAAATATTGAATCGTAAACAAAATCACTTATTCCTAATCTGCGATTTCTTGGTAGTCTTTCTAAGATATCTTTAAACTTATTTTTTTGTTCTATTTTTAAGCTTTCGCTTATATATAGATATACCAATCTAATTAAAGCACTTTCCCTAATACTATAATCAGTAGAGTCATTAAGCTTTTCAAGTAAGAAGTTTAGTTTTTCTTCAGAAACGTTGATTGATACTATACTGTTTCTTTGACCAATAATTACTAAGAATGGCTCGAAAAACCCGTGATAATACCACGGTAAATCTTCACTTTTTTGGCTAAGAAGATTAGTCGTTATTAATGTCTCGTAAAAATTTTTTAATTCATCATTGCTTTTAGCATAAATTATCCTAACAATTAAATTAGATAAAACTTTAGAAATTTCATGTTGATAATTCTCTCTTAAATTCAAGTAATTCAAAATTTCAGTATCAATACTTTGTTGACTTTTTGGAGATAATTCTATATAAACTCTTGAAATTATTTCTAGAGATACTTTTTCATTTATCACAGATAAGGAATTTCTATTTATATTCTGTTTTAAAATCTTTGCTAAGAATTCGATATGTTGATCATTAATATTAAAGACGAAGGCTCTTGAAAAAATTTGCTCAATTTGTTTGTAACTAGCAAAATGGATTCTCCGCATCAAAGAATAAAAAGGATACAGAACTTCTAAATTCGTTAACGCCAAATCATATTGTTCACTATTATTAATGGTCAACCCAAGGCTTTCTTGACTTTTTGAGACTGCATAAGAATCTAATATATCAGGTTTTACAAAAGTATCAAAAGTAGTCTGTATTTTTCCAGTTCCCGGATCGAATCCCGGAACCTCTTTTGTGCCACCTTTATATATATATTTTTTTATTGATAAGACTGTTTGATTAAACTCTTCGTTAACATCACAATATTTTATATTTAACACCCTTAACCGATCATCTCCATAATCCCACTTTCGAGATATCCTTTTCAGATTATGTAAAATTACACTTTCTAGAGAAAGTAAGCGATAATCGTCTATTTTAATTACAAGTAAGCTTCTAATTGTTTGGAGATATTCCTCGAACATCTCTTTGGCCTTATCTTTTTTATCAATTCGCGAAAAAACTATTGCTTTTTTAATCCCCCACTCAATCTCGTTTGATTCAACAAACCACTTTTGCATCATATTTTCAACTTCTTGTACATCGTTAATATTAAAATGGTAAAGTACTATTTCGAAAATTACACTGTGAGCTTCTTCTTCGTTTAGATTACTGGTCTCACATTCATATTTATATTTCAGGAATTCTTCTTCATCTCCACGTAACCTAGCTTCTTTTAATAGTTTTATTTTCAAAGAGTTTAGCTTATTACTCTGTTGATCTTGCATTTCAATAACTTCTTGAATCTTTTTATAGTGAAAATCCTCAAATGGAAGAGAAAACTTTTCATAACACCAAAGTATTTCATTTATTAATACTACTGTTTCTTCAGCCCCCATATCTTTAGTCGCTAAACTTCTCAAACATCTTTCGGTATCAGCATAAATTTCTTCAGCGTATTTTCTTCTTATAGAATCGGGCATTAGAATCCAACCTGGATATTCACTTCGATTTAATTGAAGGTTCTTTATATTAATAGCTTGATAAGCATTTTTTCTATGTGGCCACTTAACTTTTTCCTTGCGAGATTCATATCTTAAATATTTGAAAATGTCGTTATACATAGCTAAATATGGATTTGCTATTTCTTTATAAAATTCTTTGAAATCAATTAAAGTAATTCCTTTCGCCTCTAATTCTTTTCTTTTTCCTTCTTGACCATATCCAATCATATAAATTTTGGGCATATGTTCTTTTAAATTACTTGATACCCAAGAAGTCCAACTTTGAAAGTTGGGGTCATCACCAGAGAATCCAATTAGAACAAAGGTGGTTTCCATAATTGATTGTTGAACCATATTAACGAAGGGACTGAATTTCTCTTTATATTGTTGGTAGTCATTTGTTGTGAAAATAAAAGGTCTGTGAGCCGGAAAACTTCCATGCAACTTTACTATTCTTGGTTGTACAGAGCTCGGAATATCGTTTATGTCATATATAACTTGATAACTACGCTCATATACTGTTTTTTTAGCTCTTTCTAGTAATGTGTCATAATTAGTTGTATAGACATCGGTCCACGGTAATTTCAGAAGTTTATAATGTAAATTTCCAGGCTCATAGTTATCATCGGGTATAGCTTCTTTCAACAATTCGTCTAAACTCGACCTACCATATTCCTTCACATATAACTGACCTACTTCTAAAACATCTTTTTCTTCAAGATTCGAATGATGATTTAAGTCTTTAATTAATCTACTTTTTAAATCTCCCCATAAAGCAATTTCTTCAAAAGAAGATTCTATTTTTTGGCCGTTTAGGCTGAAGCCTGCGCCAACCATAATAGACACTCGGCTTTTGTTTTCACTTGTCCATAACCTTTCTCTAATCTTCTTTAAATGAGGATACATCTCTAATTTTTCTTCAAACCTGATTTCTATTTCTTCTTTCAATTTTCCACCTACTTCCTAAAATTTTTTTAAAGCTCTGTACAATGTAGCTGGTGAAATACCTGTAGCTTCTTTAATTTCTTTAACACTCATGCGCTTAGAGTAATAGAGTGCAATCGCTTGATTTAATTTATGTTGGTTTACTTTCGGTCTTCCTCCCTTTCTACCTCTTGCACGTGCTGCTTTCAATCCAGCCATCGTTCTTTCTCTAATGATATCTCTTTCAAATTCAGCTAAAACTGATAACATACCAAACATTGCTTTTCCCGCAGCAGTTCCGGTATCGATATTATCTTGGATACTGACAAACTCGACACCCTTTTCTCGAAGCAGTTCTGCAATTTCAATCAATCGTTTTGTAGATCTGGCTAATCGGTCTAATTTATAAACAACGAATTTATCTCCGGCTCGTGACATCTTGATTGCTTGTAACAATTCAGGCCGATCATCTTTTGCTCCTGATAGTTTCTCCTGGAAAATTTCCTCGCAGCCAAATTCTTTTAGTGCATCCAATTGTAAATTCAAAGATTGATCAATCGTACTGACTCGGGCATATCCAATAATCATAAAATCCCTCATTCCACCTCTATTATCAGATTAATTATATCAAATACATTCGTTTGAGAGTTATAGTTTTTGATATGAGTTTTGATATAAAAATTTCATAAAAAAGAAGAAGGTGTTACTTCTACTGATATTTTGCGCTTTACTTAAGCGTTATTTTGAATAAAAAAGCTATCTCCCTCTGTGCTAGGGAGATAGCTTTTCTGGTTACTTAATACCGATAACTAGACTGTCACGTGCAGCTTCGACAACTTGCGTTGTAATAGAAGTGAGTTGATTAATTTCAAGGATTCTTTCAATTTGAGAAAACAAGCGTTGAATGAGCCGGAAATTCCCATTTGTAATTTTTATTATGCTGGCTAAAGCTTCGTAATCTGAAAAATCCTCTAATTTGATGGATAAGCCAAGTTCTTCCCATTTATAAGCTAATAGATGATGTGTTTCATCTTTACTTAATCGATCAAATTCATGAGCAAAGCCAATTCTCGAATATAGTTGAGGATAACGTGACAACTTTTTTTCGATACCTGGCATGCCGATAAATATCATCGCTATTTTGTTTTGATCGTAAATATCCCGAAGTTGTTCTAAACTTTGCAGTTTTAATCGATCAATTTCATCCACTATAAGCAGATTAATATCCTCAAAAGATTTAGTTGTATATTGTTCCTCTTCTCCGGTCACAGTAAAACGATAGATGGTTTTCACCATATTTAATTTGCTATCCATTAAATCAATGGCATTTGTCATTTTAGAGGCACTGACTGCAGGTGCAGTATAAAAGAGAGTATGACAATCGAAAATTTTTTCATCTGCATGAACTCCGATTGACTTGCTGTGCCGATAGCTGATTTGCTTCTCTAAGTAATCCCAATTTGCATAATAGCGAGAGGAAAGGGTCTTTCCTACACCTGGTAAACCGTAACAGACGCCCATATATTGATATTTGACGCAGGCATCGCAGAATTCCGCAAAGCGCTTATATTCCTTCGTTTCAATAAAAGCCGATGTATTATTCATTGAAATACCTCTTCAAGTTTGACTTGAGTGGGACAGGTTTTTCTTCATCTTCTACAGTTTGTTTAGACTGAACAATTTCTTCAATAACAGTGGTCTCCGGCTTGAGCTGCCCTTTTAACATACGTCTCCGCTGATTTCGAGCGGACACAATTTCCTTGAGATTGACTGTATATCCGGCAATTTCCGGACAGATGGCTGTACATAAATAGCGATCCTCATAAAAGACTCGAATTTCAGCAAGGTCACGTGGATCGTAACGAATCACAACGGATTCACCGACATAAGCAGCAAGATTAGGATTGATGAAGCGCAAGGCTTGAAAGTGAATTCCATCTGAGTGGACTTTTCTCGCTTTGGCAACATGGAGTAGAAGTAAATCAAGGCTTTCTAAGCTCTGAGGCATATTCGGCAAAAATCCATCAGCATTCCACGCAAGAATGGGTGCTTTTTTCGTTGTACTGTGGATACGCTGATGATAAGTGTAAACAATAAACTCGCCAACTTTTTCTTCAAGCTCATTTAACGTCAGAAGTTTAGCTTGAATCCCATTCCCCAAATAACCTGGTAAATCTTGCAACAATAACTGGTTGATGCTTAAAAAGAATCGTTCGATTTTTCCTCGCCCTCTTGGTTTTCCAATGGTTGAGAACACAAGGTTAATTTTTAAATCAATTGCTACTTGTTCCAAGTGATTCGATGTAAAGTCACTTCCATGATCCGTATAGAATTGTTCGGGAATCCCACAGATGGACCAATCTTTGTTTCGTTTACGCCAGATTGCCTGATGCAATGTAAGAGCCGTTTGAATAGCTGAAGGGGCTTGGAAAGTCACATAGTAACCAGCTACAGCACGACTAAACTCGTCTAAAATAACGGTTAACCAAGGTCGCTCTGGCTTTCCTTTTTCATTTGATACCAGAATATCGAGAAGTGTATGGTCGGCTTGCCAAATTTCATTAGGATAGCTGGCTTCTCTGCGATGGATTAAATCAAACTGGTTTTCATATGCTTTTTGACCACTATGAGCCAATACTTTCAAACTTTCTGGGAGCGACTTTGAGATCTTATCCACTTGATAATAACTTGGTTGTTGCCAGTCTTTTTCCTGACATTGCACACAGATCATTCGATGAATGGAGGTTAGTGAATTTCTTCTGTACTTCAAAATCAATCGTTCAATCGCCGATACAATTTCGGGACTGAGCTGCACAGAACCCGAATCGCTTCTTGTTTTTCGGATTAAACCTTTCAGCCCAAATTGATCGTAACCTTGAATCCAATAATGCAAAGTCCTTTTGGCAATGCCTGTTTCTTCTGCAATGCTCGTCAGGGATTTCTCGGATTGAAGATAGGGGGCAATGATTTGATACTTGGCCATGGCTGTTTGTCGTTGTTCTTCTGAAGAGCCAGTTAAAGGAGGTGGTATGTTCTGCATAAGCAGCAACCTTTCCGATTTACTGTTTTTCTAAGTAACGATAAATGGTGGTTCGGGAAACGTTCCATTTTTCAGCCACATCTTTGATTGGTGTTCCATTGTTAATCAAAGACCGCATCATTTCAATATCTTTGGTTCCAAACTTCTCCGGTCGTCCACCAAGACGCCCTCTTGCTCTGGCAGCTGTCCGTCCGGCAGCCGAACGTTCCTCAATCAAGTTCCGTTCGAATTCCGCAAATGCAGCGAACAAGTGGAACATCAATTGTCCCGTTGCATTGCGTTTATCCATCGTTAAATTTTCCTGTAAACTATGGAAGGCAACCCCCCGTTCATTTAATGCATTTACAAGTTGAATCAAATCCTGCATGTTTCTTCCCAAGCGATCCAATCGCCAAACGACAATCGTATCTCCTTCACGTGCATAGTGAATCGCTTCTTCTAAACCCGGACGCTGTTTTTTTGTTCCACTCATTTTGTCGTGAAATGTTTTATCGCAGCCGTAAGCTGTTAGCGCATCCATCTGTAAATCCAAATTTTGTAATCCTGTTGAAACTCGTGCATATCCAATTAACATCCAATCACTCTTTCATCTTTTCTATGAATTGATTGTACCATAAGATAAAAAACGAATGGTTAGTGAACATAGAATAATGTACAGGGTTTTATTACACGGAATGCATATAAAAAGATCCTTTTCAAATCGGCCAGTGCCGTGTCCAGAAAAGGACGAGTTTTGGAACAGAGAAATCCCCGTGAATTTTCAAAGTTAAATAAATCTCTATGACCAGACCTCTTCTATAAATGAAGAAATCATCATAAGAGCCATCGTGGTCTGTTCTATGAAAAGTACTATGACATTTTTGATGCTGTTTCTTTTATAATATACTGTTCGTAAGAGCGTATGAACAAAAGTGATCGTTTGTAAAGTGTGTGATCACATTTACTGACGCTTTTCTTTCACTAAGATTAGAAAGATTTTCAATGTAAAAAGATTTAAAAATGATTTAAGTAAAAATAATTGGAAATTAGGAGTCAAAATAGCTCTGGGTTCCGTCTAATGTATGAAAGGAGTTGAATTGAAGAATGGATGAGCAAAAGCTTTCACACATAGAAGAAACAGAAAATTTTTCAGCTAGTGATGCAGAGATAATTCTAAACCAGCTATTTCGAGAATACGCAACCGATCTTAAGAAAGTTGCCTACCTATACATAAACGACCATTCTGAATGCGAAGACATAATCCAAGAGGTTTATATCAGTTGCTTTCAAAATCTGTCTAAATTTAGAAGTGAGTCGAATTATAAAACATGGTTAACTCGAATTACCATCAACAAATGCAAAGACCATCAACGGCTTTGGCGTATAAAGAATATTATTTATAAGCCCATAAATAATTTAATAAAAAAAGAAATTTCAGCAGAAGATCAATATTTCTACCGCCAACACTCTAAAGTAATATTAGAACAAGTTTCCTTACTTCCCATTAAGTTCAAAGAAGTCTTGATATTATACTACTTCCAGGAGATGACAATGCAGGAAGTGAGTGAAATTCTTGAAATTAACCACAACACGGTTAAGTCTCGGTTGTTACGAGGAAAAAACGCACTTTTGAAGAATCTGGAGAGGAGGAATATAAATGGATCACTTTAAGGTTGAAGTAAAAAAAGAAGTGAATGAATTTCTAAATAAGAATATCCGTTCTACACATAAAGAATGGGAACAGATACAAAGTAAAATACATCAGAAAAAAAAGAAAACAATGAAATTCACTCCTGTCTATTGGATGGTATTAGTGGCAGCGGCAAGTTTATTTTTCGTTCTAAGTGTTACTTCTATAGGCGATTTAAATGAGGGGACATCCATGGACAACTTCTCAATACCAGGATTGTTTAGTAATGAAAATCAGGATAAAGAGTTATACGAAGGAAAAGCGTTATCTATAGGAGTATTGGGGAATATTCCTGAAGCCAACGAAAATCAAATTAGCTTTCAAGAAATTGAATTTGAACAATTTACCATAAAAGAAATAAGAAAGTTTGACGCGGTTCTCATAATGAGCGAAAGTTTATCGACTGCTGCAGAAAAACAGTATACAAAAGTTTTTACAGATTCAAATATTCCTTTCTTCTTCCTTAATTCAAATAAAGGAGCTTATCCATTTATCGATGAAAACCTTGAATATGAAGAAGCTCGAGAAATCCCTTATCATGACTACTATGCTACAGGGTATCTCGCAACTGTTGATGGTGAAGAAATGACGTGGACTTACGAGGGAAATAAAGAAAAAAATGCTTTATCAAATATATTTAAAACTATAGAGAGCGTTTCATCAAAAATATTTAGGTCAGAAACAATGCATAAATAATCGTTACTTACTTTAAAGTTGCTCACTTTGCTGTACAAATAATTGAGTAAAGAAAATGATAGCACTACAAATTTCAGGATACAGAGTTATCTAGCACTGAGTTATAGAACAAACAAAGAAAGACTGGATGCATATAATATTGCATACAGTCTTTTTATATTTATGAAGACATTCTTGTTTTGAATGATTCCTATATTTAGTGAATTACACAATAAATTTTGTAAACCAGGCAATGTACCTTGCCCCAGGTAAAAAGAATAATTGAGCAAGTATCGTGCCTAGTAATCTAGAAGCAATCATCATTACAGCGATACTTTTAAGGTTCAGGTAACTGCCGCGCCGATTGAGGACGTCATCGGCCAACACAGAGATTTTCGGATCGACAAAAATAATTAGTAAGATTGTGGCCAATCCATTGATTAGACCCGAAGCCATAATAGCTGTAGCAGCTCTATCGGGAACTATAATTGCTGCATAAAGCGCAGAAAGAACGCCAATTGTGTAAACAGCGGTGATAATCATATTAATGAAAAATAACTGGACCGGAATATCTTTTAAACGGAATCCCTTTAAGTAAGATAGCTTTGGTAGATGGATGTGTCCGATTCCTCTTTTGATATAGCCAATAGACATTCCTTTTCTGACAAGCCCAGCTATAGATCCTCGTTCGGCTGAAAGGTGAATGATGGCACGCGAAAATATGGAGATGAAGGTCGGCAGCAAAAGAATCCCGATTACAGTTCCTAAGGTAGAAGAACCGATAATGATTCGGTATTGAGCCTCGACGAATTCTAATGTATTAGTTTCCGGTGCCGAGTCGATTAAACTTCCAGTAAAAGGTTGCTGCATCATGTTCGCCAAACGAGAAACCATGACCATGACATTGAATAGGGAAAGAGCAGAGGCTAGTAGACGTACTCTTACGCCTGATAAGCGAACGGCATAGGCAAGTGTTTCAATAGAATGGATTATTAAAACGAATAGAGCTATCATGATCAATTTTTCAGTGAAAAGTTCCAAATGAAAACCTTCTTTTATTTTTATCCTTATATTACCATAGTCTTACAGTTGGAGAATAAAAAACCGAAGATATTGATTGCCAATTTCATTAATTTAATAAAAATTTGATATATCGAGGAGATGATATTTTTATAAGGTCGAACTAGTTCACATATCGTCAGTTTATCGATAGCTGCCAGAGATAGATAAATAGAAGAAACTCTAACAATTCTACTATTAAGACAAGGTTGTTCGAGTTTCTCAATTTATATGCAAAGTAACGCCTAAAATCAGTGCAATATAACACTTGAAGTTACAAAGAAGGTTTTTGCCTTCTTCTTGAATCTATCAAAAACCATCGTTATTGATAAACTCAACCTCATATTATTTTAATTGAAACTTATTGATTAAATCTCGAGTATTTTTTATTTTATCAACAATACGACTTTGTTCGTTTAATGGAGGTAACGGCAACAATAAATTTAAGACACTCTTCCTATCAATACCTGGTATGACGCCTTGGCCTAGCTTTTTAATTAAAGATAGTTGGCTTTGAAGATAAAAATCAATAAACTCCATATTGATAAAATCGGATTTTTTTATCGCCATTATCTGTCTAGCAATATGGGCAATTTCTATATTGCAGATCAATGTTTTTCCATAACCTGAACCTTTACAAACTACGAGTAAGTCTCCACTTTCTGCAATTGATTGAGGAGTTTCTGTCCATCTGTTAAGAAGTACACCTTCTTTAGTTAATGTACTAGCTCCAGTAATGTATGGAGTTCCTATACCATTATGATTGTACTTATCTGGTGGGAAATCTTGTCCTGAAACCAAATTAATTACTTCACCTAATCTAACCCATGTCCAATTTACCGGAATATCAAATGGAATTTCTTCATCTGATATCGGTAGAAGAGCTTTTTCCTGTTTAATTACTTTTTCTTCCAATAACCTTACCTTCTCTTCATGGACACGCTTAAACAATTCAGCAGCAGGCTCATCATTCGGATCTTGTTCAACAAGTTTTCCTTGCATTGCATAAAGAAGAATTGAGTTTTCTAATTTTGAAGGAAATTTATTTTGTAATTCTTCAATATCTTTTTGATGTGTAGAAAATGCCTCTACTTTTTGAAATAATTCCTTAACTTTATGCACAATTCGATCTTGTTCATTCAAAGGAGGAATAGGGAGTAGGTATTTTTTTATCTTTGTTAAACTAGTTCTAACTCTTGTAATGCCTTGTACTTCACTATAGATTTGTTCTCTAAAAACATTGCTATTAATTGCATAAAGCAAATACTCTTTATTAAGAATTTTATTCGGCACAAATTTTACTGCATCTGATGAAAGCACGTATTTACTATTTACATTAGGAACTACAATACCTCTTCCTGCAGGCATCATTTTTGTAATCACTAAATCTCCGGGATATACCTCACTTCTTTTTATAGAATCAAGGTGTTGGAAAGAAGTGAATTTTACATTTTGATCCTTCCAACCATTTTCTCCTATATTACTCAGCTGGATAATTCTTACTTCAGGTTCTGAAATATAGTGCTCTCTTTTGAGATTACTACCGAACGGACCATCTGCAAACGGAACATTACAGTTTTCTGCTAAATCATTTAACCTTACCCATTTCCAGCTTTCAGGAATATCGTACGGAATTTCGTCGTCATTAATTTTTTCTATTGCCTTATTTGATTTAATAATTTTTTCTTGTGTTAAATACTTTCTTTCTTCATAGATTCCATGAAGAATTTTTTCTGCATGTTCATCATTTGGATCTTGTGGAACTAACTTACCTTGCATTGCATATTTCAAAATTGAATCTTTTAATTGTTTGGCATTCATAGCTTCTCACCTAATATTTCTTGAATCTCCTCTAGAACTCCATCAATATCTTTGTTCAATCGAGTTCTATCTGCAATGTAGCGTGAAATTAATTCGTGAGGTTCTAAAACCTCTTCTTCTTCTTGAGGAAATTTACATAAATCAAGGTTGTAATTCAAATCGATAATTTCTTGTGCTGTGAACTTACGAGCTTTTTCATCTTTACCATCAATAATTTCAACACGGTCATTCCACCAATCCATGACAGGTTGAAAATGTTCGAGTTTAATAGGCCGTGTTTTCGAAAAGTTCTTGTAACCTTCCGGCATATCCATTCGATAGAACCAAACATCTTCAGTCGGCTTCGTATTATCAAAGAATAGCATGTTGGTATGAATAGAAGTATAAGGTGCAAACACACTGTGAGGTAAACGAATAACTGTGTGCAAATTAAATCCTTTTATTAATTTTTCTTTAATTGCTAATTTCACCTTATCTCCAAATAAGAAGCCATCAGGCAAAATCACTCCGGCTCGCCCGTCTCGTTTTAACCGATACATCATGACTGAGATAAAGAGGTCTGCCGTCTCACTGCTTCGCAAATTCATGGGAAAGTTCATTTTGATGCTGTCTTTTTCAGAGCCACCATATGGTGGATTCATCAAAATCACATCGAACTTATCTTTCGCCTCATATTCACGCACATTTTTTTCTAATGAATTGCCATGTACGATTGTTGGGTTATCAATGTCATGCAACAATAAGTTTGTAATAGATAACAGATAAGGAAAGGCCTTTTTCTCAATGCCAAAAACAGCCTGACTGTACTTTTCTCGGTCCTCTACCGATTCGACTTGTTTTTCTAAATAATTTAGAGAAGACGTCAAAAAACCACCTGTACCGCAAGCAAAGTCAGCAACTCGTTCTCCAAGCTGTGGCTTCACCATCTGTACCATAAAGTCTGTCGTGGCACGTGGGGAATAATATTCCCCCGATGCCCGCTGTGCTTGTAAATCTTTTAAAATTTGTTCATAAATGTCGCCAAATGCATGACGCTCTTTGTAGTCCGTGAAATCAATAGAGTCGATGACATTTAAGACTTGGCGCAACAAGACGCCATCTTTCATGTAGTTATAAGCATCTTCAAACGCAAATTTAACAATGGCTTTGTTGATAGGCGTATTCTCATCGACATTCAAGGTTTTTAACGTTGGAAATAATTCACCGTTAACGAATGTCAGCAATTGTTCTCCTGTCATCGACTTCCCGTCTTTCGCATCTACTGCCCAGTTTCTCCAGCGGAATTCTTCTGGAAGAATCGATTCATAGTTATCCTCATGAAACTCCCATAGTTCTTCTTTTGCGTCATAAATCTTTAAAAATAACATCCAGACGATTTGCTCAATTCGCTGGGCATCGCCTGAAACTCCTGCATCGTTACGCATGATATTCTGTAGTGTCTTCACAAATGATGATATGCTCATGTGTTTCTCCTCTTCTTACGAAATATAAATTTCGTCCGTCAGTCTTTTTACTGCGGAATTGTATTTTTTCTTTCCTCCAAAAGCTTTGACAATTTTCAAAGGGCTGCCGAACTTGCGGAATTCTTGAAGTTCGAGTATCTCGGTCGTGTCAATCTCTTCGATGCCATCTTTCGCATACTTCTCTAATAGTATCTCCAGCACTTCACGAGAGACATCTTGATATTCAAACAAATACCCACGCTTCTTTACATTGTTAGCTCGTTCAGCCTTCGTCAACGGGGGCTGATCAAAGGCGAGATGCAGAATAAGATCAAAATCATCTAGTTCTCTAAGATGCTCGTATTGCTCTCGTAATGCATCTAAGAAAACCCCTTCCTCACGAAGCTCGTCCAATAAGGCAGACTTTCGTTCCGAGTCTTTCCATCTCGACAAAAATTCGTTCATGTCTCGGTATTCTTTTGTAATTGAATTCTTGGTGTAATCAATCAAGCTCTCAGTGATGAGTTTCCCGTCCTTATCATAATACTGGACCCGTTCACTGACCACCTGCACTTTTACATCATTTACCCGGTAGACCTGGTTCCTTTTATCTTTCCACTCATCATCCGAACCAAAATCAGTATCCTGTTGACCAGGAGTTCCGTAATCTGTCTCATCTCCGCTTAGATCATCAGCGTTTGGATCTGGCTCATCTTGCGGTGGAATCGGATCCCCTGCATCCACGGTCATCACCTGGACAGGATCTCCATCGAAGTCGGGATCGGCGAAATGACGACTGACATTCCGAAAGTCCATGATGGTGAAGTATTCTTTGCCATGATCGGGACTAAGTCGCGTGCCCCGCCCGATGATTTGCTTAAATTCCGTCATCGATTCAATGTTGGAATCCAACACAATTAATTTACACGTTTTTGCGTCTACTCCCGTCGTTAATAACTTCGATGTCGTTACAATCGCTGGATATTTACTAGCGGGATCGATGAAATTGTCCAGTTGTGCTTTTCCTTCTAGGTTATCTCCGGTTATTCGCATAATATACTTTGAGTTCTCTCCATAGAGATCGTTATTCAGCGTCACCAAGGCAGAACGCATTCGTTCCGCATGGTCGATATTCGCACAAAAAATGATGGTTTTAGCAAACCGATCCGTTTTCTTTAGAAATTCTGTGACACGTTCAGCGACCACTTCGGTACGGCGATCAAGAATCATATTACGGTCAAAATCTTTGACGTTGTATTCCCGGTCTTCTATCTCGTTACCAAACATATCAAGTTTTCCTTTTTCCGGTCGATATCCTTCTAAATCCCGATCAAGCCCAATGCGCATGACTTTATAAGGTGCTAGAAATCCATCATCGATTCCTTGCTTCAAGCTATAGGTATACAAGGGTTCTCCAAAATAGTGAGTGTTGGAAGTATCTTTCGTCTCTTTTGGAGTGGCAGTCAATCCAATATGTGTAGTTTCTTCACTGTCAAAGTATTCTAGGATGCGTCTCCACCGGCTCTCCTCTTTGGCAGAACCTCGGTGAGCCTCGTCAATAACCACCAAATCAAAGAAGTCCGGACTAAACTGACGGAATGGCTCGTGTCCATCTTCTCCGGCAAGTTGATGATAGAGTGCTAAGTATACTTCGTAGGAGCTATCCAGTTTCCGGTCTTCCACCTTTGTCATAACCTTTTCAAATGGACTGAAGTCATTAGCCATGGTTTGATCCACTAAAATATTTCGATCGGCAAGGAACAAAATACGCTTCTTCAGTCCGGCTTTCCAAAGACGGTAAATGACTTGAAAGGCTGTGTACGTTTTCCCGGTTCCAGTCGCCATCACCAGCATAATCCGGCGATCCCCTTGGGCCACAGCATTCACGGTCCTGTTAATCGCAACACGTTGATAATATCGTGGGGATTTCTCGCCTAGTCGGAAGTAATAAGGTTCTTCGATAACTTGTGTTTCATCTGGTGTTAACCCTTTCCACGTTGCGTACCGCTGCCATAGCTCATCTTCTGTTGGAAACTGGTCCAGCATAAGAGTACGCTCTTTTCCTGTCGTTCGATCGTGTTCAACAAACCCATCGCCATTTGAGCTATATACAAAAGGAATATCGAGCATTTCACCGTAGTTTATTGCTTGCTGCATCCCTGCCCCAATCCCTTGTCGATTATCCTTTGCTTCAAGGATAGCAAGGGGCAAGTGTTTTTTATGAACCAGCACGTAATCTGCCCGTTTTCGCTTTCCGCGACCGGTTAAATTACCCCGTACAATTATACGCCCGTCCGTGAAACTGTGTTCCATCCATATCTGTTCAGATTTCCATCCCGCTTGATTAATGGCGGGCGTTATATAGCGATGCTTGATATCTTCTTCGGTCATTTCTTTTTTGTTTTTCAAAGTTATTAACCTCCCTCTTATCGGTATGAGCACAAAGTTTTAACCTCTTCGTACCATTCTACCTTATAAAAAAGGATGAATTATACATTTCGTAATTCTTCTTGATAAAATTCTCTCAAATTAAAAAGAATTTCTCTAATCTAATGGACTGACCCAAGAAGAAGTCGCTTTTTAGTATCTGCCATCTTGGGTTCAGTTCCACTTGGAAGGGAAGTTCTTTTCTTTATTTGAATCAAATATGAAAGGGGTTTTATAATCCTTAACTTAAAAATAGGAGACCTCTTACTAGCCTATTTAAAAGTCTTTTTACCATGTTCTTTCTTTTTATAATCCATTTCTTTTATTTAGTTTTTTCTTTTAGTTTGCTTAATAAGAACTCTGATATCATGCCCATGCTTTCGATAGCAGCTTTTGCTTCAATATCACTCACAGATGGCAGAAAAGGTCTTCCATGGCCCGTTCCTTGTTTATTACGTAAATTATTAACTGCACAACCTAAACTGTATAAGCTGACCTCTAAACGGCTAGTAACCTTACTCTTGTCTTCTCTGTCAGGTGTAGATAATTCCAATAAATGAAAAGCCAGCCCCAGCAAAGTAGGGAAGTTCTTTTGCGGATACTCTCCCAAGATCCTAGTAATAACATATGCAGCTACAGCTTCTAATAGATCCTTGCTAGTTCCTGTAAGTAATGCCGCATCTGATGCCCCTTTCTTAGCACGACGCACATATCCTTTTAAAGCTTCTTCCATTTCCAAATCAGATAGATTGTCCAGTACAATTGGAGTTACAGTCCCGTCACTTGCCAGAGAGAATCCTTCCGATTTTAAAGAGCTTTGCAGATTTCGAATCGCTTCGATACCAACAAAGTTTTGAGAATCCTCACGGAATCCTCCATGACCTTTAACTAAAGATAAAAGAGCGCCAATAAATGACTCACCTGCGTCCTGATTATATTCTAGAGACCAATTCAATACTGCATTGATTCTTTTAGCTTTTCCTACACTTGTATTTTGGCCACTTAGCTTTGGATCTCCCTTACTTAATTTGTAGCGATGAATAATATTATCTATGTCGGCATGACTTGGCTTACGCTTAGTTACTAGTGCATCATCTACTATTTGTGAAAATGCTACAGCAATTTCATCATTCAATGGCAAATTGTTCAACATATTTCCTCTCCCTTATTTCAAAATAAAAACTTACATCAAACCTCGATGTTAATCATAGTCTTCCATAACGTTTCAGGAAAACTATCGAACGATTTTATCAGCACTAACTTCAATTGGTGACTATTTTGAAAAAAACTTTCAGTAATCGTTATTTCTATAATTATAAAGATAGAATTCACCTTCAGTAATCAAATTGAAGCTATATAGTTTATCTAGATGCTTACTAATACAATAAATATCGCTCCCGATGATTTTCCATGAGCAAAGGGGGCTGTTGTTTAACAGCCCCCTTTTCATCACGATATAACATCAATGCTTTTGTGAGCTGTTACTCAACTAAGTTCAAGTAAAGGTTCTTAACAAATTCCACAGTTGATTTCCCATTGTATACACGGTAGATCCTGCAGCAGCAACTTCTTTAACTTCATTTACTTTCTCGACAGCCATTTTTATTAATGCTTTTTTAGGTTTTTCAGCTTCAACTTCTTGTATAGCAGCCTCTATAAATTCAATTGTATCTTCTTTCTGTGTCAGAGAAATGTCTTCATCCTTTAAAAGTTCACCAACAAATTTTTCACTAAGGTCTTTTAAATCTTCTACTTTAGATTCACTATACATTTGATTTGCAGTTATCGACGAATGACCTTCTGAATGATTTAATTGACCTCTAAAACCATTGATGTTGTATTGCGTTCCTAATTTTTTATTTAGCCCCATATCTATTGCCATCTCCCCTAAATAAGAAACTATATGATCAATAAGAGGTTTAGCTACTTGTTGATTGAACTTTGTTACTGCATCTTGCAATTTATTTCCATCGTTATATCCTATGGCAATATCTAAATAGGTTCTTTCATTTTCTGAAATACCTTTTAGCAATTGGTAGATAAAAGCAATTTCGTCACTGGTACGAACCGGTAATTTGAATTTTTGATTATAATGTTTAGCATCTATTAACTCTTCAATCTCATATTCTTTCGTATTATTCTCTTGTATAAATTTATAGATAGCTGGTGATTCTTCTATAAAAAGAAGAAATCTATCTAAATTATCATCGGCTTCTCGAAAATCCGTTTGAAGAAATCTACTAGCTATCTTTCTAAAGTTCAATGATACCTTTTGATATTCTTGTTCAGTCAATGCAAGTTTTTCACTCATTACTAGTTCACCCCACAATAAGGACAATATATATTTCCTGCCTTTTGATCAATGTTTACCTTGATAATTCTATTACAGCAAATCAACTCTACTTTTTCTAAATTTTCATCTTCAGTTAGCAATTTAGGCACTTCTTTTCGAGGCTTATCAACTTTAAAACTGAGGCCAGAACTTTTACTTCTTCTACCGGTCTTTTTAAACGTTTTATAAACTTCTTCTTGCATGTAGTTTAAAGCAAGCGTTTTAGCGTGATTTATAATATCTGAAGGAATAAAATTAGAACTATTGGACAACAATCCACATTGAGGACAAAAAATTTCAAGAATTTCTTCGGCATCTATATCTCCACCAAGAGCTTTAAAACGCTCGTTACAATGTGGACATTCCAATGAATAGAAACCTTCGCTATCAGTCGGTATGTCGATTTTAAAATTCAATTTATCCACCTCCATATATACCTTAATATACCATATTTTTCATTTAGTAATTTCTTGTTCTACTGTAATCACTTATGACAATCCTCTACTGTTTTAACACAGTAACTATCCTTCCTGTATTGAGCTGGCCTGACTTTTAATAAAGTCTAATTTCATCTAGAATCTAACGGTTTCTTGTCCAGAAAAAAAGAGAAAAACGAGAGAGAACTAAATTAGTTCTCCCTCGGTCACGTTCTTCACGTTCTGCTCATACAAAGGTCTGAAGCTAACCTCACAATTCTTCGTCTCTGACTATAAGGTCCACCGGACATGGAGCTTTTTCTGCATAACTTTTTTATGCGTATTTTAGGATTATTGCTCTTTATAAGTTAGCAGAATGCTATCCTCTTTCAACACATTTACAGAAATGATTACGATATTTTGGTTTGCTTCAATAAACTTCATATAGTCTCTCATCGCTGAATTAATCATACCCTGCTTAAAATACTCGGTTTTATTCATAATTATAGCTCCTTTCGCTCTTTGTCTAACCGATTGAATAAGATATCCGCTCCTTGAGGGCTTAGAACCAAGCCTGGCGCAAATTCTTTATTCGATTCGGACATTTCCCCTGTGATTACACAAGCATGAGTGGTTCGATATCTTCTCAAGTTGATAAAATCTCCATCCATAAATATTTCAACCGGAGCGCCGATATCCATATTGGTGATTTTACGAAGTTCTTTGGGGATGACGATTCTTCCTAGTTGATCTACTCTTCTTACGATACCTGTACTCTTCAATTTATTCCATCCTTTATAAATATATTAGTATTTCAAATTTTTATTCATCGTCATGTTTATTTTCTTGGTTCAAGAAAATGTTCGGGTCAACAATCTCTAAATAGTCATCAAAACAAGGCTCGCAATAATATTCTTTTTCCCAGAAAGTATAGGATTCACTATTTTTGATTCGCTTATTGCAGGCCGTGCAACGAATTAGATATAAAATCTTCGCCATAGATTCCCCTCCGTTCTTGGTCTAGTTATTCTCTGTTTCGAATCTCATTCGCCTTCTCGGCCAGTGCGTTTTCAATCCAATTTTTAAAAGATAACTTATCATCCTGGGCTGCCTGTTTAAATAAAAGGTAATCTTCGGGTTTCATATGGACTTGAACGCTTTTCTCCGTTCGACCAAAAATCCAATGATCATTGCGCATTTCCAGTTTGCCATTAATAATGTACTGCTGAAGAAGTTTCAAGGTGTCATCGTTGGTTTGGATTGTGCGGTACTCCGCATTCCGAACGGATGCGACAAGTTGGTCGCCCACTATATCCGCATTAAAATTCTCTACTCCACAATTGCTATAGAGGAAGTCCAAAATTTCATAGAAAGCTTTCTTCCCAATCGGGACCGCGATATCAGTGAACCCGTTTTGCCCTTCGCTTTTCTTTCGATGAATACGGTATAGTGGCTCGATATCAAGTGTTCGGATGGCTTGGACGTAGGGGATAAAATAGCCATTTTTCAGTTCAAATCCAACTCTTTCCTTTCGGTCTGTCTTTAAACGAAGCTTCTCTTCCCCGCCCACCAGGAAGGTTTGGTACAGCGCCACATCGAATGATGGATGAAACAGATGGTTCTTTTTCGCTCGTTTCGTTGTCTGCTGATTCAAATGAGCCAAAATCTTCTTTTCAAATTCAGGTGTTATCGCATAGCGCATCCGTGATGAATGGGGATTAGATGGCACCATAGGAACTTGTAAATTCAAGGCTCTGATGATTTCTCTTATTTTCGAAGCAAATACGCCCGCTCTTCTCGCCAATTCGGAAATCGTGATCCCCATATCGTCCAACTTCTTCTTTTCCTCGACTAGAAGCTCTACGCCTTCTTTTTCATATAGAGTAGTCCCTTTTAAGCGGTGCGGGTCCTCTATCCGCTGTAAGATTTGCCTTTTTTCGTACGTATAAATAGTCGGCACTGTCACATCTAATAGGTCTGCAATTTCTTTGAGTGTATATCCTTCTCTCATGTATTGGCCACTCCGTATTTTCTGATTTTCATCGCCTGCAGTAACGTATGGAACAAGTCATGATCTAGCGAATTAGCAAAATCAGCAAGGGATATTTCGTAATCTTGACCGAATAGGTTACCGGCTGCGCGCGCAATTTTCAAATAGCCAGTGCTGAGGTCCATTTCTTCGAACATCTCCGGCAAATTAAACCCGTCTGCTCCAAAGTAAGGGCGCATTTTTTCATAAAGTTCGCTGTCACTTGTAGCGATAAACGCAACCGCTAGATACTCGTGGCTCTTCTGTTGGGAACTATTTAACTGATCGACAACCAGCTGGAACAACTCGTAATGGGTGTCGGATAAAAATTGCGGAAATCGGTTCGATTCCGGTCGGTTCTTGTCGTTTTCGTTCGACGGATCATGTGACATTAAGATCTTCCTTTCAACTGATATTCGTAGTCGTTGGCAATCAAAGTGGAATGAGTTTCTTCTATTATAATAGGGTGTTCCTTTTTCGTCTGTTTGAAGGGATTCAAGTAGCGGCTACATCCCTTCCTCATATCCGCTCATTCATTCGTTCTGCCGATTTTTTTCAAATCCACTTTTCACCCCAAAACCGTCCGCTTATTTCGACTGTAAATAAAGCGGCTCTCTTTTTGGGTTGATTCAGGATAAATTCCAATGCAAAGCAAAATAAGTGATTTATTTACAATTTTATTATAACATACTCAATTTAAAAACAGACTTATTATTTATTGAAAATAAATAATATTTATATTTTATAAATTAACTAAACCATAACAAAGTGACTGTTTGTTGTGGTTAATTGTTGGTAAGGGTAAAATAGAGAATAAATATACTTTTCGTTTTAACGGATTCTAAAATAAGGAAATAGAGAAAGTGGTGGAAATTGTGCAGGAAATCAGCAAACAGGAATCACATGCCGTAATGGAAATATCTAACGTGTCGATGATGCAGCTGCAACAGAAAAAAGATGCGGCCGAAAAAGCGAAGGAAAATCCATTTGCCGATTTTAATGATTTGGAGATTCTCGCCTGGTATATCCACGAGCAGAAACATGCGAACAAAGATAACGATCGTTCGATGCGAACCAAAAAAGAGTACGAAAGTGAAATTCGCCAATTTCTCGCCGCTATCTTGTCCTACACAGCGGCCATAGACGTCGATATCGACCAATTCCGTGGGCAATCCCTTTTCAAGTCGTTAGAATCGCGTCACCTGCGCCGGTATCAGGAGTGGCTAATGACCGAAAGTCCATATGTCCAGGAGCGGGGTCCATACAGCCCAGCAACTATTTCCCGAAAAACGACCGTCTTGAAATCCTTTTTCCGCTACCTTTATCGAATCGGTTATATCCAGGACAACATTGCCGATGGGCTGCGTATTGCTTCTGTCCGGAAAGACGACCGGCCAGATCGTGACTTGGGACCGCAAGACGTGGTGAAAGTGCTGCGCGCATTCCGGAACATCAACCATCCGGTCATGTTTAGCATTGTCCTGGTTCTGACGGCTACGGGGATGCGAAATGAGGAATTCTGTAAATTGAAGGTGACCGATGTAAAAAAAGATCGGATCCATGGGGGGTACTATTTAGATGTGGTCGGAAAAGGGAACAAGAAACGACAGATTCCGTTGAAGCAGAAGGCGTATGATAGCATCCGGATGTACCGATATGCGCGCGGGCTTCCCGCCCTTAGCGATGCTCAACCCGATGCTCCTTTATTTACGACTAGTCGAGGAACAGCATTTTCCCCTTCCTACTTAATTGCTTATATGACGAAAGAGTTGAAGAAAATTGAAGTCGAGCTTGAAGGTATTGAAGTGAAACTCACTCCCCATGTATTCCGCCATGCTTTTGCGATCACTTCTCGATTAGGTGGAGCGGATTTGTTTGATATCATGCGTTCACTTGGCCATGAAAAAATGGAAACAACGATGATTTATTTGGAAAAGGTATTTGCGCGCGAAAAAAATGCGGTGAACCAGTGGGCACCAGATGCGTTGGATGAGTTTTTATAAAAAAGGAGGACTTTGATATTTCGAGGTAATAAAATTTTCGCGAAAGAAATAATAATAAAAACCAGGAGCGCGATGCTCCTGGTTTTTACTATTGGAAAGAAAAAAGTATAAAGATTACTCTTTAAAGTCTATCTTGAGATAGGAATTTAGTTTTCAAAATTTTGCCTAGACTCCACATCCGACACATGATTTTCTGATTCTTTCAGAAATCCCTAAATATATAGTTTTTCCATAATACACTGCGTAGTCATATGATTTCGTTCTATAATCTCTTAGTGGGGATACACCTCTCTTATAGCGAAATACGTGCGAGCGACCTACATTAGTTGGGTATTCACTCGAGGCTACATAGTTATATGCCATTCCAACCCCTAGACTTGCTAAGGTTACACCCCAAAAGCCTACACCGCCCACTGTTGCAAGAATTCCTGCAATAACAGTACCCAATGCCGATGCAGAATAAGTGTTGAAGTTTCTTTGTGAGTTTACGTTAACCCAAGTAGAACCAATAAATGTCCAAGCTGAACTAGCCTCGGTTGAAATACCACCTGAATTTTCGCCTTCAAATTCGTTAGTTAAAGCTGGCAGAGTTCCATTTGGTTCATTAATAATAGTTACTTCGAACTGATGCAATTCTCCATTCATTAAAAATTCGGTGTCTCCTACTTGCTCTATTACTTCAATATTTTCATCTGTAACGGCAACAAATGTTTTTGGATTATCCGTTCCCAAAATAATATTTTTCTCTCCTTCTGCAATATCCGCATAAACAAGTTCACTCTCAGCATTCTCTAAAGATTCATTCGCTATCTTTTTGTTTTCTTTGGACAACTTTTTACTGTTTTTCGCTTTGTCCGCTTTCAAAGATTTAAGATGTTTTTTAATACTTTGTTGTTCTTTTTTATCTAAATGCTCCATATTTAGCGAGGGTCCTTTTTCTATTTCATTAGCATTTACCGGAGAAGCAATGTTGAATATTAACAGAACCATTAATCCCCATATAATAGTTTTTGAAAATAGCCTTTTCATCTTCTTTCCTCCCTTTTAATAGGTAATTAGTAACTAAATCTGATTATTTTCACTCCTTCCATTTTAGAATAATGTTTACAAAAAATACCTTATCACTAGTTCAAATTTTTTGCAATATTTAATTTATTTAATATATTGAGTAGAAGTTACACATTATTCCATTCTTTGTTGCTTTAAATTCTTTTTTTTGCTAATATTCAATTAGTTATTTTTCTAAAAATTTAAAAATTATATTTATTCAAATTGTCTCAAGGTAGATTAATTAAGATAATGAAATTAATATTTTTCAAGACAACAATTATTTATATGAGAAAGGGGAGCACTCGTATGGCAAAAAAAAACAGGTCCCAATGGACTCTTGGCATGGCAGGCTTTGCTGCGTTTATTTTAGCTTCAATTTTCTACTTAATAACCGGTCCTAATACTCCTGGAATACTTGGGTTTTTAACAGCGGCAATAATAATGATCGTTCTAAATGCTATTTATGTTTTTTACACAAATAAAAAATCAGGGAAACGAAAATCTCAAATATAGATTTTTGTGCTAATAGATTCAAACCGACGACTTTGCTTCTACAGTCAGGGCACGGGGTTGTTTGGCCTTGGCCATTAGAAGGTGGACCCTACGAAGCTTTATCTTAAGAAGGCACGCACTTGAGAAAATGCGGAGAACCAGTAAACTAGGAAGTTTGTTAAATACGTTGAAGAAAACAGTAAAGCAATTAAAAATTGAACTAGATTTTTAGAAGAGTGGAAGCTGAAATAATCTTACCAATAAAAACGCCTCTTAAACGTAAAGTTTAGAGGCGTTTTTTGTCGATTAATCTTTTTTCAATAGGTAGGCTTTTATTAATGCGTGATCCTTCGACCGCTCCAACGAATAGAAGTACGCTAAGCAGGAATAAGGAAATTACTTTTTTCTGAACTTCAATCAGTTGTTCAAAGTTTGAGATGATTCCTGGAATCAATAACAATAAAGTAAGTGTTGCTGAAGCTACAAAAGTTGGAAACATGTAAACCCAATATATTCGTTTGATATGGCGAATCGAGTTCTCTTTGACTTTTTTTAAAGCACTCTCCATCACGAGGGGTAAAAGTACCAGGATCATTATGTTGAAAAGAAATATGCTAATAGACATTTTAAATTCTCCTTTGGTTTGACTCAGCTACTCTGCTTTATATATTTCAGTTAATTCTTTTTCGCATTCTTCGTCAGACATGTTTTCTATTATACGTTCGTCCATACCGATATCTTTAAGGACTTCCCTGGCTATTATTTTGTCAGGCTTGTATATTCTATTTTTCATTTCCTTCTTCTCCTTCCTCCTTAATTAGATTAAGATCTCAGGTTTTTAAAAAAGTAATTCTACGAAGCTTTTTTCTTCTTTCCCTTCGACTGAGCAGTTATAGCGTATACGCTATAGGCTAGTAATGGGAGTAACCAGATTGGATAAGTTGTTACATCAGTAGCCATATGTTCAGTTAAAAATGCCGCTACTTTATGGGAGATGTATTCCAAGTTCAATGCAATATAAGTTGTAACCATCGCTCGAAATACAAAGAAAGTATGAAGTTGCTCACTAAATGAAGTTGTACCTACCGGCATGATGAATGGAGCAGCTAATCTAAGAATGAGTTCCAGCGTAATGATGGTAAACAAGAAAACCTGAGTCCAAAAGATATAGTCCATATGAGTTCACCTCTTATTCGATTTACTTGATAATTTATTATTGGCTACTGAAAGAATCAAACAATGAATCAATCGTTTCACCGAGAAAGTCATCGGCAGTTTCCTGTGCTTTATTTTTTATATCTTCTCCGATAATTTTTTAGTCCGGCCCCGAACCTACTTCACTAAAGCCTTCCCCTGGAACTGCGTAACCTTCCATCGACCAGATTCCTATAGATTGTTTGCTAGCGGTCTTTTCGATAGCCTGCAATTCGGACAAATATCGAGTATTCGGTTCGGACACGTAATGGACCATCGCATATCCATTCTCGAGTAAATAATCTTGAACTCGCTTTCCATCCAGATATACATATGCTAAGAAACGATCATATTTATCCTTTAGGTCACCCTCGTCAAACTCCAGCGTAACCGTCTTCCCATTGAGTAAACCTTTCGCATAAGAACTTGCTTCATTAGCATATGGCATACCTGCTTTCTCACCAACACTCTCTGGAGTATCCACCAGAAGCAATCGAACAGTAATTTCTTTGCCGGCAGTTAATTGAACGCCATTCCTTATTTCTCTATCTTTCGAGATGACAACTTTATATGTATCTCCGTCAGCCAAGCTGCTAATAACACCGGTGATGGCCTCTTCATTTACTTGCTGCTTGCTTGATTCTGATTTCAACGGAGCGGCTGAATCTACTGGTGGTACTGTACAACCCGTGAGGACAAACGGCAACGTAGCAACCGCGAGTAAATTCTTTTTCATTTTATCTACACCTCCCCTTTGTCTTATCTTCGTCATTTTCAGTTTAGGATTTCCCATTCTCTTTAAGGATCAAATTCACATAATCTCTGTCAGCATTGCCAAGATTCAAAGGTGTATCCAAAACCTTCATGTTTTGTATGGCAGCGAGCATTAAACGCATAATGTCCATGTGTTTTATTTCGTCGTTTGCACTTCTTTCTATGGCTGAGCGCCTGAAAGCAGATGTCAAAAAATCTTCTAAGGAAAAACGAATCAAGCCAATTTCGACTAACTTTTCATAAAGCCTTACGACCATACCAAAGACGTTATAATCGTCCGTATGCTGTAGGTCTAGACCATACAACTTACATGCAAAGTATCTTAAATCATTCTCGTAATTAATATGGCCATAGTGCCCCTTAGTATATAGAATCAGTTGATTTTCCCAATAATAGAGGCCTATCTCGTCTTTACTGTTTTTTGTCATCTTTTACTCCACCCTCCATACCTTCTTCGTGCAGACTTGCAAATAGGAATACATAAGCAAAAAATGTTATAGAGAAAGAGAAAAATAGAAGCATAGAAAATGGATCATAAGAAAGTAAATTTTCTGGGGTTGCCGCTTCTTCACCACTTAAAGTAAGTAAAATTCCGGTTTTGCTCATGGCTAAGTAACCAGTGACTAAAGAAGAGGCTAGAAGCGTGAAAATGATAATTCTAGAAATATTCTTTTTAATCATTTGTGCTTCGTTTCCGGTTTATTGCATTAGATGTTGGAGTAATAGAATGCTGTAATAAAACACAGAAGTGCTAAGAAGAACCAAAAAGAAGAGTAAATAATTCTTTCTTTTAGTCCATAGATCACCATTTTTGCTTTAAATTTTTGAATTACTTCATTTTGAAGTAAACTCATTACTATTCTCACACCTCTCAACTCAATTTATTGATTTGATCACTTCCAAATCCTTTAGAACTGTTATAACAAATCGAAAAAGGTCATCTGCTGCTGCATTTCAGGTCTTTTGGATTCTATGACAGGTGTTGAAAGACTGGGTTTTTAGCTAGTCGTCTCTTTAATGATTTCATGAAAAGCGACCCGTTTGATACGGTGGCCATCCTCATCGGGTTTGTCTAGTTCAACCTGGCTTTCCTGCGGCAGCATATAAGCCCTCCTTCTAGACAATCAAGCAGTAGATTTAAGTGCTAACAGTTTTATACTCTCTATATAATCTTCGTAAGAATGAAAATGTAACGGCTCAGGGAACGCGTTGTATGTCTGTAAGATTTGCTCAAAGGCTTTTTGAAAAGATAGAAAGTATTTAATGAAGTTCAATTGCTTATCCTTGATGTTAGCTTCTGCCACACCACTAGACGTAAGAGGTGTTGTGAATGGGATGTCCACCATAGAATCAGCGATGTGCCAAATGACAGCTGTAACAAAATCTTTATGAGATTGTTCTTCAATAGAAAGGGACTGTTTCGTAAGTTTCATTTGCAGATCCATCGAGTGATATAAAATCTCATCTAAAAATCTCTGTATTGAATCCTCGCTTATCTGCTCCAACAAATGATTCAGGTTTGAATTTTTAAGGAAAAACGAGTTGATTTCTATTTGGAATTCTTCAATAAACAAGCTGCTTCGTAAGAGGTTTGATGTATGAATTGCAGAAGTTCCAGTGGATTTATCTGATTTGATTCTAGGTGATTGTAAAATCCGTTTGAGGAATGTTTTCATTAAAATGTATCTTCTTCAAAATACTAAAATTTGCGATGGCCACTTTGTGCATTATCAATCTCGTATGACTGATTTAACAGCTCAGATGACGCTCTCAACAAGGGTGATGCTGGCGGTAAGCTTTGCTCAAAGAATGCAACGACCAAAGTTAAAAGCCGGTTTATAGAAGTTCCTGGCATTGCCTCTTCTAAGAGAGATAGAGCTGAGATTGATTCATAATGATTAGGCTCGTATTTTTCTATAAGGAAGAATAAGTAGTCTTTGACGTTGGTGTATTCTATTTGCATCGAAACACCTCTTTAGAGAAATTCGATATACTGATTTGATTTAATGACCATTTCAGTAGACTTTTTATCTTTGTGGTAATCGTTCTTTTGAAGGTAGCCATAGGCCAAAACTTCCTTACCGATGAGCTCCGAGTCTTTATAAGTGAAATGGTTAAAGTGTCGATCAAATACAATAAGGGAGAAATAGCCTTTGTCGGTCTTGCTCAAACTGATATACCATACTCGATCTCGCCTTACGACCCGCTCAATACAACCGTGAACGAAATAAGGGACTTCCTCCGCCTTCCCGCTCCATAAAGCTTCATGCGCTTCAGAATAACTTTGAATTAAATTCGATATGGGGATTTTTTGTCCTTTAACCGAAAGCATGATGCCGGCTAAGATATCAGGACTGACAGTTGTGAACAGTTTTTTTACCGCTTTCAATGAACTTATTGAAGATGGAGTCACTTTGCTAACCTTCAGTGATTCTTCAACTGGCTCGGGCTTTTTCTTCTCTTTGTCGAGTGGATTGCGCTCAATTGTCTTTTTCTCGTAGTCAGGATCAATATCATTCATGCTTAAGCGAATCACAATTTGGCGGGTATTGTTTTCGAGGATACTTTCCTGGTACTCACCCACTTTAGAAACTGTGTCTTGAAATGATAACGGTTTAGCAAACCCACAGTAATCCTTATGAACAGAAGCCCCCTTTCCGCTAGTTTTAAAATGAGCATTTAAACTGGCGGTGCCGCGAACAAAAAAGACTGGAACTTTACATTTCTGATCCATGCAGCGAATTTCAATACCATGAATTGATTCATCATAAGCTTCAGCCGAAACAATCTGATTTCCTGATACAAGAGCAGAGTGCATTTTTATCCCTCCCTGTTTTTCCTGTTTTCTTCTAAAATGCTGTGTGATTCCCTACATTGTTCTGTACAGAAATTAACGTTGGTATCATCAATATTTAAAACGATGAATTGTCTGCCACAACCAATGCATTCTTTGCTCAAAGTCTTACTCATAATTAGCCTCCTAGAAAAGAGCTATAATATTTGCTTCAATTGCTGGTGCTTGTTCCATGACAGAAGTTGAAGTTTGCCAGTACATAGCAATTCCAGCTATAGCGATGGATATTACAATTGTCGATATTACTGATCGTGACTTATATACTTCACGCAAAATGTCTCCTCCTAACTTAAGCTGCTCCCAGTTCACCCAATCCTGCAGCAATGGCTCCTGAAGCACCGAATCCGTTTGTATGGAAAACAACTTTTGTATCGTATTCTTTACACAGATCCTTAACTTGATACATAGTTTCGTGCATGAGTGCATCACATAAAACGACAACACAATCCGCGTTTTTTACGGATTTGCGAAAAGCGTTCTTCACTCCGCCGTTCCGTACTTTTCCTGGATGAAATAAAATGTTGCAATTTTGCTTTTTTCCAATCTTCATGAATGTCTGTTCTTGGCTACCGCCCACGATAAACAAAGTGCTTTTTTTCATCATCAACACGTCCTTTTAGTTTTGTTATAAATTAATAATATAACGTTATATATTTATAATCAACTAAAATTTATCTATTTCTTTTTCACGTACCTAACTTGTGGTTGATGATGGAGCGGGAACGACAATTGTTTTTTTGATTTGATTGAGTTTTGTCTCGATTTCATCAATAGAGAGATCTACCACTTCGCTCATTTCTTCGAAGCTAAATCCTTTTGAATGCATAGAAAGGATGGTCCACTCCAACTCAAGCTCTTTATGATTTGAAACTTGTTCATTCTTCCTGTGTAAGCTGGTAGGTTCTTTGTATATACCGCCATCCAGAACAAGGTTCATTGCGCTTTTAATTTTTTCTAACGGAGCGTTACGCCGGATGTAACCTTTGACCAATGATCCATTTAATAACCTTTCTCGCGCGTGGGTTTCTTCTTCTTCCACGAAGAGGATTGGAATATCTAACTTCTCGATTTGGAGAAGCTGCTCAACAGTCTCGGTATTTTCTTCATTTAGAAGAATCACGAGAAGTGCTATGTTTTGCCGGTGAGCATCGTCATTTAATACTGAAACAGTTTCTTGATTAACGATGCAATGTTGAGGGTAGTGCTCCGACAGCAGCACTTTTAATCGTTTCTTTTTATTGTCCGTTTTTCCGATAACGTGAATTTCCATCTCATCTCTCCTAAAAAAAAGCGCACCCCTCCAAACCGAACGTAATCGGTTTTTGGAGGGGTGCGCCCTTTGGTTTAAATTGTCTCTCTATTATATCAGAGAAAAGTATGATTGTGAGTGATTTTTTACACTTGAGGGAAAAACCATGGGACCAGTACGGCCAGGAACGTCATCAGTATTGCTACGTAGAATAGGTTCTTGGACCATCTATTGTATTTAGGATGCTCGATCAGATGATAGTTAAACTTGAAGTCTGCGCTTATGCCAACGCTCATTACAGCCATCATGATGGTCGTAGCACTCAAGAAAGCAACGCCTGCAGTAAAGAGTAAATCAATGTCTTCCGTAGTATTCATGGAAAGCATAATAATCGGAAGCCCACGCATTAAAAGGAGAATCACGAAGGAGGTTAACATCGTCCCCTGAGCGTATTTTTGCCATTGTCCATTTTTAAAGGCGATTGATAAGATCATTACAAGCGTACCGACAACAAACAGAATGGTAAATAGATCAATCGCCCATCCATATAAAGGTGTTCCTAGACCGCCAACGTCGGAGTAGATATTATCCAAAAATGAGTCGGATGATTCTATCGACTTTCCATTTGGCGGAGAAGGTAATTTAGACATTGCGCTTACGCTGGAGAGCGGTTGCACTAAAAGGATTAACAGCAACGAAGCTAAGAATCCGTATACCTTTTTCATTTTTCCAACCTCTTAATGGTGTGTTTGATTGTTACGTCCTTATTATCCCAAAGGAGTTCACCGGAAAAACAAGGAATTTTTTGATTAAAGCTATATGATTCCTTTGCTTTCATAAATAATAGAGAGCCGAATGAGAGCCAATCCAATCTTGCTTTAGGATGAATGATTGACGGATCTTCTAAAACGATCGCAAAGTCCTCTTCTGAAAGTTCCAGCGCACAATGAAGGGCTTTTAATTCAAACTTGTGGCCAGTCGCTTCTAAATAAGTCACATTTTCTAGGAAGGGCAAAAAGTGCCTAAGCGGACGGCGTAAAGCTTCTTCTGCATTTCGAGAACTTGGGATATCCATATGCATTGCCATCTGCATGTTTTCAAAATCAAATTCTCCGTGCTCGTTTACCTGCAGCGTCATATCCACCTGGCATTGAGCGAAATTGATAAAACGTTTGAAGATTATATTGTATGTACGGATCAACTGTTCTTCCACTTTGCTGAAGTAATTCTCGGAAGTTTTAATTGATTCACGACCAGTAGCATTTATGAAGACATTTTTGGTTTTTGTTCTATATTGGAGTGTTATCTCCTTAAAAACTAATCCCTCTTCACGCATTCCTTGAATAAGGGTAGTTAGTGTATCATTGGTCCAATCATCTTTTCGTAATTTGTTTTCCATCATCCAATCCCTCCTGATATTCCTATAATTAATAGTAAAGTTAGTCTATTTGGATTACAATGGCATAAGCATATTTATCCAAAAATGAAACTTTTATATGAGAAAATTTTAAGTTTTTCCACAAAACCACAAATATCTTGTTTGTGGCTCTGTGCAAATACCTAAAGCTTTCAAATTTTAGGTGTAATATTTTGATATTTTTATTATTGCAAAGCTGTTAAAAAGTAAATATTTTCTAAATATTTGATAATTTATCTTGAATTAAAAATAAATTCTAGGGTTTTTCAAAGGTCTTTAGTCTTAACTCTTATATAACACACGGAACAAAGACCTACTTAGTGCAGGTCTTCTCCGTATGAATCTATCAAATTGCTTCGTAATATTCTGTGTGTTGATAATCCAACTCTTCCTCGATTTCCAAAGCGAAATCATTTGATTTTTGCTGAAGAACATCGACTTTCATTACATAAAGCTGGTCACTTTCGTCTCTCTCTACTAGCAATGAAAGGATATCCCCTTTATTTGCCTTGCCCAATTTACGTAAGTTTAGCCATGCTCTAGATTCTCCGTCGCTAACATGGATATAGCTCTGCTCATAACCAACGACTTCCACAACCCATAGCTGCTCTCCAATATATCCTTCACCGATTTTATGGCTCGCTTTTGCGGACAATTGCGTGCTCATGCTAACCGGCATTGGTTCTTCTTTCCAATCCTCCATAGTCAAAAACTCAGACTCTTGGATTGCTTCTTTCTTCGAATCAGTTTGTGTATGTTCTGATTCAGCAACTACTTGATCCCACGATACATATTCCTCTGCTACCATCTCATTTTCATGTGTTAATGGTGCAGTTTCTATGAATGGAATCACATCCTCTTCATTAGAAGCAGCAGGCGCTGGTTCGGATAATGAAGCTAAAGAATCAAAGAAACTTTCGTGCTCAGCAGTCAATTGAGATTCTTCGTAGATAGGTGAAGTTTCCTCTTTCGGGATAGCAGGAGCGGCCACCGGCATTAAAACCGTTGGCTGGTTAAAGCCCCACCCTTTCTTAATATCTTCCTCGGTAAGCTCTTGTTTTGAAGCAATTTCAGCCTGTTCAAAAGTTTTCACCCATTTAGCGTGCTCTGTAAGAACAGCCTCCAAAAGCAAGAGCAAACAACAACTTGTCAATAAAACTATGTGTAAAACCATTTGATATTCCTCTCAAAATTGATTTATCCGAAGAGGTCGAATGCCCATTGGCCTTCTGCAACCTTCTTCTTCGCTCTCTTTGTTTTTGTTTCATGCGTCGTTAACACGATTGGTGCAGTAGGAACGACTTCTTTCTTCTCTTTTTCTTCAGCCACTGACTGAGCCGCTTTCATTGGTTTCGACAAATGGAAAAGAATTGCTCCATCTCCAAAGAAAGCTCTATCCAGTCCGGTCCCCTCTTCTAGATCAACATTTAGTTGGCCATTTTGTAGAGAAAAGCCTGGAATCAAATCTTGCTCAATAAAGCCCAGGTACTCTGCAGCGCCTCGAATGAGAGCAGCTTTAGTAGTTTCGCCTTCAATCTCGGAATTTACCCATTGCTTGAATTGTTCAATAGGCGCAGCCTTTCTCTTTTTACCAATACTCGCAAGAAGTTCTCGAGCCCGATCCGAAGTTTGGTTGATCCATTCCTCTGCAGAACCTTTTAATGCTGTTCCGCCCTTCTTAACTGACTGAATGAGCATCGTTTGAAGGTCTCCTTCGTCTCCGAGCATCGCGCTTAGGCCGTCGGATGAAACGTCTCCATTGATAGCCGCCGTAGCGCGATTTTTTTTGGCAATGAGTTCCGCCATTGTTTCTTGATAGCAGTCTTCATAAGCAAGGTAGAACAAACGACACTCTTGTTCTTGTCCGATTCGCCATGCACGCTTCGCTGACTGGTTGATTGTGAAGAGCGACCAGCTGAATTGATAGTAAATAAGCGTTGGTGTACACAGTAAATCTAACCCGACTTTCACAAGCTCCTGAGAAACAATGCAAACGTCATATCCTTCTTTCTCAATTTTCTTCTTGAGATAGTCTGATCGATTATTTGTTTTAGTCGATGAGGTATCTAACACAAACACCTTCGCACCGATTTCTTCTAGTTTTTGCTGAAGTCGAGGACGTACATCACGCTCAGCTACTGAAGAACCTGTGTCTTTGACATAAACAATCGATTTGCGTCCTTCTGCCATTTCTGATTGAATGATTTCTTGTAGCTTCGCTTCTTTGGGCAATGTAATGGACGGATCTAAGTGACGAGCTTCCCATATGAGCTCTCTTTCACCTTCGATATTCTTAGCCACTGCATCCGGAAAATTAAATGGATTATCAGGATAGGCAATGCCATAATCCGTCATTCGCATGTAAAGCTGGTTTCCGTTATCCCAAGAATCTATAGCGTGCTCAAAGCTCCAAATCATTTCATCATAATGAGATTTCATTTCCTCTGTCATTGGGACAAAGATAGTCGGCGTATCTACCAAATCAACCGGATCCGGCCATACATCTTTTAAACGGACATTGATTACATTTTGAATTAGAAACTGTCCGTAAATGAAAGGCGAAATACCAGGAACCACTTTTTTAGTTGAGCGCCGATCACCGCCACGTGAATTAGTATTGCTGTACTCACTCGATTCACCTTTTGAAGCATAAGTTGTCTCTTCGATGTTTCCATACTCTTCATTGAATTTTGTTACCTCTTCATAAGAGAATCCACTCGAAGCCATATCGTTCGGGAACATACGCCAGATCAAAAAATAGACATCTTCTGCTTTTCCACCGAATAAAGTTCCGGTACCGGCGACAATCTTTTTAGATGCTTGCGACAGGGATCCTAAAGCATTTCCTTGCGCAGTCATTCCACCCTTCAGTTCATGAACTTCATCGACTAGTGAAATATCAAAGAAATTGTTCATTTTCCGTCGAATATATTCAATAGCAGCAATTCGTCTTGGCATTCCAGTAGCGGATCCAGGTTTCTGCTGAGTCGCTTGAAGGTGATTGATATAATTCGGATTATTTTGCTGGACGGCATGAAGAATTTTCTTCTCATGAGAAGTCCACTCTTTAAATCCGTTATATCGAGTTACCACTTTCTTCGACCACAAAGAATCACCACAATGGTAGCAAAATGCATTTGCTGGTGAAGCCCCGTTATTAAGTCGTCTGGAAGTGCCAAAATCACTGCTTTCCATGTTATGTGTAATCTTAGTCACTTCTTCATAGCCGTCTTCGTTGATGTGAGTTTGCTCATCTTCAACGACTTGGTGAGGAAGCCCGCAAGAATTACAGAAATAACCCGACTCGGCATTCGCGCCCTCTTCCATCAATTTCGGTTTCTTCCGGTGCGTGACAGCTGGTACCGTTCTTGCATCGCCACGCATAGTCGTAAACGAGATGATAAAGAAAGTAGGCTTGGTAGGTTTCTTTTGTCCTTTTCTCATCCAGTCTCGGTGATAGCGAATTAAGTCAGCGCTCTTTTCAATAACGTGAACTTCAGCATCGGGCAGGATTTCTTTTATCTCAAGCGGCCACTTCTTCGTTAAAGAAGGTGGACACATCAACGCTGCATGGTAGCCTTTTTTCCCTTTAAGAGAATGATAGGCATCAGCAATGGCAGTCATCATTGAGGACTTCCCTGTAGACATCTCTCCTTGAATTACCACGGCTTTTTGCTTCTGTAATCGCTTGGCCACGGCTGTAACGCTGTGCCCTTGGACTGGAAACAGTTCCCGAGGATAAGTCAGTGTACTCGGTAATACAGGGTCGTGTATCGGATTGTGGGTAGGTTTAAATCGGTCGGAAAGTTTCTGGACCATCGGCTCATTGTATTCCATGAGATAACCGGTTAGATCCGCAATATCCTTTACCTTCTCACCACTTCCGCTCTCCGGAAACTGTAAACGCCGTTCCTTAATCATTCGCTCAATAAAGCGGTCGGCTGCTTCTTCTTCTAAGTTAATGGAGAGAAGAGATAAACCATCTTCAAATAGTCTCTCGTCGTAATAAATGTCATGCTTGACCAGTTGCTTTTGAAACATCAGTTCATCTAAAACCGGCTGTTCCCATTCAGGTAAGATATGTAGACCGAAAGTGGAACCGCCGAGCAACTGTGAAACCTCAGAAACCGGATTATTATTAAATGCCAGCACATACTCGGAATTGTTTAATACGGATTCATGAACGATAGCGAGTGCTTTTCTATTTTGGCTAAGGGTCATTGGAAACTTGGTGTACTTCCCTTTTTCAGAAGCTAAAGATTTTTCGCCTTTAAATTCAAAACCGATAGATGTTTTTTCACCATATCCGAATCGAATACCGCTTCTGGTGCCAATGTCAATTGCTGCTTTAAGTGATTGAAGTGCTGAATCACTTCCGCTAACGATCGTAAAAAGTATCTTGTCTTCTCTTCCATAACCCTCCACTTTTTCAAATGCTAATGCGTAGCAAAATACTTGGTGCCACGCTTGGTTTACGTAAATTTCTAATAGCTTCGGATTTTCATCATTCTCTAAACGATAGGTATTCTTCATTGATAGTTTCCTCCCTGAAATAAAAAATACCGATTGGCTGGTCGGTTGCTTTGTCTGCAACATTTCAGTCAATCGGTTGTGTCTTTCATCTAATTAAGATGCTTGATTTTGAAGTTCTTTTGTCTCTGCAGTTGGAATCGGAAGGCTTGTGGCGATCCGTTCAATATCCGCAATAATGGCAGATGCTGCTTTTTGCATGATGGTTCCGTATTTCATTAAGGATTTCCCGCCATCTCCGGACCATCCATTTACATACTCAAATGAATAATCTGAAGTGTCTAATCCAAAGTAGGAACAAACGATAAATGCCACACCTTCTGCAACACATTCCCGCTCTTCTTGTGTCGAGTTGTCATGACGGTGCAGTTGAGAGTGAACATACTCGTGTACCATCGTTTTTGCTTTGTGGTTTACTGTCAGTTTAGGATCAATGACGATTTGATGGGAGGATGGTCTGTAATAGCCATTTGCACCATTCGCAAACGCAACCTCCACGCTACAATCGTCTTCTTCAGCTAACAGCTTAACCCAGGCAAAAATAATTTCTGCTTCATCCGATTCGCCTTCAAGTTTCAAACGCACATCGTCAATCGGCAGCGGTTCTCCCTCGGTTTGAGAAATATCAAAAACTGGGCAGCTGATATAGCCGATTAGTTTTTGTTCCTCAAGACCAGTCACATCATCCTTTTCCTTTTTAAAACGCGGCGCCAGTACACGAAGGGATTTCTCACCTTTTCGAACGCTGCGGCCGAGTGTTTTCCAGTGCTTGAAGCTCGCAACATAAGAAGCATTCGGCATTTGGGCTTGGATCAGCATAGTGTTTCGGAATGTGTAGCTACGAAACATCGCTTGCATCTTCAATAAAGCTTTAAATTTTTCTGGATTAGCCTCGAAGCTCTTTACACCATTGTCTAAAAGACTGAGTAGGTGGTCGACCTCCTGTTTCTTTTCATCGGCAGATTTTTTTACGAATCCTTTTTTCGCCATTTAATACACCCTTTCCTAAAAATTTTCTACCTTTCTCTTTGTGAGAACGCAAAAAAGCCCTAGGTTGATTAGTCAGCATAGTAAAAGATACTATGGTTCAAATCAGCCCAGAGGCTTTGTTTATGTCATCACCGTCGGAACGTGAATACGTTCGACAAAATTAAAAGAAGAGAAAAGTTATAAGCTAAGTATAGCGTAAAAGTTTTGACAATACCATACGTATTTACCGATGGAATCGGTTATTGAGCTGCTTGGTGAACAACGCCTTTCAACACAAACCCTTCAGCAAGAGCGGTCGAAAGAATGCTACCCGCTCCCTTTAGACAATCAGCTTCTCCGAGCGTGCGAACCCATTCTGATTCGTGATCAATCACAATGACTTCTATTTTAGGCTCACTCGCCTCTTGAACCAAAACATACCCAAACTCTTTTTCCCCTACTTTTACTGCGCATACATAATCAGCTGGTTTCTTTTCCATCTCTTAACCTCTCCTTTCAAAATAAAAAAAGCTCCTTGAAGACACTTCTCCCTACAGGGAAAAATGCTCCAAAGAGCTTGGGTAGATCAATCCAGCAGACACCGGTGTGTCGCTAATATGATTTTATTATAGCAAACGCTTTAAAAGTTGCAAATACTGTTCACTTATTCTTGTATAAAACCGTGGTTAACACTCCTGCTATTAACCTCTTAATCCTGACTATATAATTTTGATCCTATATTCTGTATTTCAGCGGGTTTTATTGGGAGGTATTTTATAATACTCAAAGTCACATCATCGTATTTATCGAAAATTAGACTATCAATTTCCGCCGTATTGGTTGTTCCCCACCAATTGTTTGATAATTTGGCGGGCTCATAATATCCAGCTGATCTGGCAGTAACCACCAGGCGATTATTTATAAAGTTGTTCTCGTTTATAAGTATTTCTTCAGAGTAAGACCCCTGGTGAAATACGCTTTCATTATTTTTGAATACATTATTCTTAAATAGACTTTCTCCAATAGGGCTAATTCTATCAAACACATAACTATTATCTAGTACTGTATTATTGGTGAACTGAATTTCTGGAGATTCGTAAGAATCTCTTACTACATAATGATTGCGGGTAAAGATGTTTCCATTAGTTTTAACAACTGAATTTCGAGTAAGCTCTAACGCGTAAGAAGCTTTATCTATATGCGCATTCTCAACACTGCTATTTGAATTAATAAATTCTATTCCTCTCCATCTTTTTGGAGAGGTAAATTTCACCGGTTCTTTGTTGGTACCAAGAACCTCTAGTTTCCCGGCAACTCTTATTCCTACATTCTCGCTTGCAATAACTTCAACACCTTCTGATATTTTCAACGTAGCATTTTCAAACACTTGCAAAGTTCCAACTACATAATATGGCGAACTCTCCTTTGTCCACGCTGTATCAGTTATAATGTTTCCTTGAACAGTAGTTCCCTTTTTAATAGGTTCTGTGATTGGCTGTAATTGGTCAGTAATTGATTTAGTAACATCTTTATTAATAGCACCCGTCCCTCCAAAAAGGGTAACACGCTGTGTTTGCTCTAAAATTGTCTCTATGCTTTTAGGAAGTTTATTAGTGGCTACTAACAAAACAGGGGCCTTATTCTTAGCAGCTAATGCTGATCCCGTCAATGCATCGGCAAAACCACTCCCGGTAGCTACGTAAGAGTTCGTAGTATCCATGTCAAAGAAGCTTGTGATTTTCGCCCCGGTGTCATATCGATCACTACCACTTATTCGTGTAGCGTTTGGCAATTGCTTAAATACTTCATTAGCTATTGCTCCCTCTCCACCTATAACATAGGTTCTTTCCACACCTTCCAAAGCGTTGCTCGTTTCTTTGGGAAGAGTTTCTTTTTTACTAAGAAGGATTGGGTAACCTTTTGAAGCTGCATATGAAGCGATAGACAGTGCATCCGGATAGTTAAAACCATCCGTTATTACAGCTGTTGAAGAAAATTTATATAGTCTTTTAGAAATTTTTTCTGCAGTTTCAAATCGGTTTGCTCCTGCAATTCGCTCTACCGATCTCCCCCACATTCTTAAGTCATTTTCCACACTTTCTGAAACAGCTCCAGTGCCGCCAAGAATGATAACCTTGTTCGCACCTAATCTTACTATTTCTGATAACGTTTCTTCTGAAATCTTATCGGGCTTTGTTAATAGGATCGGAGCATTTAGCTGATGAGCTAACGGAGTTCCGGCAAGAGCATCGGGAAAGTTAAAGGCGGTAGTAAGAATAACTGTATCCGTTCCTTCTATCCAACCTTCTCTAGCAATTTCTATTGCTGTTTGGAACCGACTCTCACCTGATATGCGCTTAAAGTTTTCTCCTTCGTTGTAAGCAAATGAACTAGTTGCTGAAATTAAAAACATGATTAAGGTTAGAACGAAAATTACACTTAAATTTTTTTTATAATACAATGTAGTACCTCCATTTTAGTTTGATGTCCTATGAAAATCTTAATCCTTACTTATATCATTATTTGAGTGTTATCCACCTCTCTATAGTTTAATCCGAATAATATTCAAAATGGTTCATTATAAGGAAAATTATTCTAATCAAAATATACTACACTATTTACACATGTAGGGATTAATATTTATGAATGGGATTTAGAATTTTGTTGCTGAGTATATAGAAGAAATAAAAAAGGTTCTGCTATTCCTAGCAGAACCTTTTTTATCCAAATAGACTAATTTGTTCGTAGTCTTTAGTATTTTTCTTATCTCTATTCTTCATTGGCCGCCGAATCATGGCAGGCGGAAGAATCATAGTCCGGAAATGAATTTCCGAACCTCTCACTTCTTGAATGATATCTTCCTCCCATCCACGTCCTGTTTTTCTTTCTACTGGATCTCCTTTTCTATATCCCCAATCAATTTGGTTAGACAGCTCCCTAATTCGCGGGACATATTGGTTTCTCTCTTCTAGCTTTCCACTAGCGGCTAACTCTTTCATTACTTTGCTGATTTCACGATACTCTCGAATTAACTCTTCATTTTTCATCATCTTTTCTCCCCAATCGTTTTAATGTCTCCCTATTACACCAGTTGAAGCTGCTCATGCGGCTCAAAGGCAAAGAACGGCTCATCGTGTTGCTCGTTTAAGAGAACATCAAATATGGCCTCTAAAACGTTCACGACGATGCTGTTGCCGGCTAGTTTATACAAAGTTGCATTTCGCTTCCCTGGCTTCATTGGATACTCTTTCAACACATTGTCGAAATCATCATCACCAAAGCCCATCAGACGCCAGCATTCCCGCTCCGTTAAATAGCGGTACGGGCCATCATCGTTTTTAATGATGCCGGCGTTTGGGCAACGATCTTGCCTTGTGCTAATGGTCCAACAATGCGTATCAATTACATCGAGGAATCGATAATTCATATCCTCTGAAGCAAACTCGCGAATTCTGTTCATCATAGACGGGACCGAAACTTTATACTGATCGCCTATGACTTTGGATTCCAGGAAGTTCTTTACATCCGGAGCGGGTTTCTTTTTCAATTTGGAGAAATCAAAACAACCGCTGCCGAGTATCGAAATGGTAAATACACGTTCTCTTTTTTGAGGAATGCCAAAGTCCATCGCATTTAAGACTTCAAAGCTATTTGTATAGCCGAGCTCTCTCATGCGTATGAGGTACTTATTGAAGGAGTGAATCATGTCTTTATCTAGTACGCCCTTCACGTTTTCCCAAATCACATAGCGCGGCTTCCAATTCTCCATATTCTCGATGATTTTCAATGTCTCCCACATTAGCGAAGAACGCGTTTTGTCTTCTCCATTCCCGCCTAGTCGAATTCCTGCTCTGCTGAAATCCTGACACGGAGATCCGTGTATCAAAACATCTGGCATTAGATTGAAATTTACGACCGTCTGCGGCTTATATCGCGGGTCATACAATGCGTTGTACGCTCGGACTGCCTTTTCATCTATTTCCACGTAATCTATCGCCTTATGGTCAATGCCCATATTGACTAATGCTTTACGTGGGGCTCCAATGCCACCGAACAGTTCGAGAATTTTAATCATTGGAATCACCTCTCTTCTCTGAAGACAGGTATTCGATGACTTCCATTTCAACAAACCGTTCGCTCATACAATCGGAAATCTTTAACCGGATTGGAGTTTGGCTGGTACGAGCTTCACTTAGTCGCTCACATGCATTAATCCAGTGTGTCTTAATGTCTCGCTTTGGGATGGCATTGCTAATGGCCCGAACGTAAGTTGACCATATCTCTACCCGCTCCTGTCGCTTTTCTGGAGTAAGGCTTGAATACTTCCCTTCCGTTGGTGACAACAAGTCCGCTGGTATCAATCCGATCACTTCGCATTGCTGCAATCCAGGCATATACTCGACCGACTGCCAATCCGCAAGGTCCGGATGGAAAGTCGTTTTTGAATGTTCTTGGAAAATGACTTTCTTAGGTTGTTCTTTTTTAACTTTTTCTCCCTCAATTGCATCTAGAAATTCGAATAATGAATACATAGCTAATCTCTCCTTTAGATTTAATTAAAAAAGCACCGCACTTTTAGCTGATCTGTAATTCCCACAGATACTTCGCTTCAAGCGGATGCTTATTTTCTCTCTGACGGCTTGGAGAATTCCAGGAACCGCCTTTACTGATATGTTTTCGTTTAAAGTTCGCTGCCTTCATCGATGTTCCCGATTCGGTTTCTAGTGTGTAGGTAATGATTCTTACATAACCCATTGCTTGTGCTACTCGGTAAACGGCTGCATAGAGCTTAGTGATTCCATTTTTGTAGACTTCTTTGACACAGCAACGAGTGACTTCAAGAGTCAGTCCATTATCTTGTATACGCGAAACCGGCCTACCCGCAATGATTACGCCAATCACAATATCTCCATCGTATAAAGCGATAGAAAATTTATGACCTTGCGGGGAAATGTGGTGCCGATGATGAGCGTTTACAAATTCACATGCCTCTCTCAATGAAATAGGGCGGGTTTTGTACTTCAGTCTCTGATAACCGTATTCTTTACCATACCTCTCTGCTTGTTCCCGGGAGCGGCAACAATCTGTAAGGACTTCATAATCGTCGCGGTGTAAAATCCAACGATTATCGTGGTCAATGTCTTGATCGGCTAATACGATATAGTGATTTGTGGATTCTTTATAGAAAACCCAATACCATTCGCTTGTTTTCTCAACCATATTTTTCTCTCCTGTCTCTCTGTAAGTACTTAATAGCCTCTTTGAATGCTGAAAGTGGTTATCTGTTGATAGAGATATTCCATGATGAAATTTTCGCCATCTTCGTAAGAAGAAGCAGTTTCCGTCAAAGTCGAATAACCTTTAACAAGTAGGTCTAGTTTCTTTTTTCCGTCCTTTTCATCATCAAAGGCGACAATAATATAATCATTGGTCCTCGCACGATAATACACTGAGTAGTTTCCTTCATTCATAACTCCATCTCTCCTTCTAATAGAATTATTCAATATACTTTCCTCCGATCTACGAATGCGGCACCCAAAAAGTCTGCAGAAACGTAAAAAAGCCCCTGGGGTGATTGGTCAACACAGCTAAAAAGCTATGAATCAAATCAGCCCAGAGGCTTAAATAAAGTCGTCACCTGCGAAACCTAAAAGGTTTGCAAAAATAAATCAAAAGAAAATGTATGAGTTTATTATATCAAAGCTGTTGAAGAAAACAATCTTACAAAATTACAAACTCTCTGTGACGCTTCTTCATGAACTAATATAATTCGAGTTCATCTTTTTCAAGGTTGTTAACTTCGTAAGGATTGTTTAGCCTTTTCAGCTCAATAACTTCATCATCCCTTGTGTTTCTATTTCGATTAATTTCATTTCCTACAGGGTTCAACAGATTTATAAACATTTTTTCTACCATACATCTTTCTTTTTTCAAGGTCTTTTTAGTGAAAGGAATTACCTTTATCTTGGTTATTACAACATTATCCCAGTTATTATGTTGATTCAAATGAGCCTTCAAACGACCATTTGTCCTAGCAGACTCACCCACATATAAAACTATGTCTTCTTTATCATATAAAATATAGATACTTTCCAATGTCTCAGGTATTTTATTGAAATTGAAACCTTTATAAAACTTATCACGGTATCTATTATTCTCTTGGTATTTCTCCATCTTTTCTAAAAGCATTGCATTTTCTTCAGATAACATACCTGTCCCTCCATTATTTCATTGAAATACTTTAATCCACAAAAAAAAGCAGGCATAAATCTGCCCGCTTTTTTATTGATTATTTAAGGTTACTTACAATTTCTCTTGCAAGCCATGAAGGCCCTTTGTGTGCAAAGGCAGAGTTTTCGATATCAACATTAGCCATTACCCGCTGAGAAATTTTAGCTGCTTCTTCTCTTGTAAGAGACTTCTTTTGTCGATGTGCAAAATACACCAGGGAATCTTCCAAATCTTTCGCTAAGCGCTCGCGATCATTTATCGTTGCGGTAATCATTAATATCTAACTCCTTTCCTCCGTCTACTTCATAGGCGTTTGTTATTGTAAGTATATCACAAATTTCTTGCTTATGAATAGATACTTGTCTTTTGCTATTACGAGTTTTTTGGATTTCAGTTATAACCTCTTCTTTACTTAATTCCCCATCCCTAAATTGTGAAACTAGTAAAGTCGGTATGGTGTCGCTCATAACGCCGTACACTAAAGGATAATCGTGAACTAATCCCTCCAAGGCGCGTATTCGGTTTTCTGTAACAAAAGAAGCGAATTCACGATCGAATTTATCGAGAACCTTTAACTCTCCATTTTCCCAATAGTGATAGGGTGTAAAGCCGAATTCGATTATCACCGGTTCTAACTGATCAGAAGATAAGAACTCTTCCGTCCCCTCTTTTTTCAAGACATTGATCTGGTTGGTAATGAAGTTTTCGGCCATTTGATATTCGGGCGCTAAGTAAAAGCCTGGACCAAAGTCTAATTCACTTCCCAATCCAACATCAAATTTAACACCTTGGCTCATTATTTTTTTGAATCCATCTTTTGTTGTTCCATGATACCATTGCGTTCTCTGGAGGATTTTTTTTGTTTTTTCTCTTATTTCCATTTTTGAGGCCACCTCGACTTTCTTCTCATCACTAATTGAGCCATAAATTATTTGGGTTGTCCAACAAAGCTAAAATAAAAGAGCAACGTAGACGCCGCTCTTCTATAATTATTGATAGTTGACTCATTAGACCAGTTTTTTCACTACGCCTTGTGGCGTTATGATTTTAACTGATACCTCCCGTTTAGTCCTCGACTTGATGATATTCGTATGTTCAGTCGATTCCTCGGTAATCACTTTAGAAACCTTCTCCATGCCCTGTACAGCGTGAAGATCATCGCCAGCGCCAATTAGACCATTAACCGCTCCGGACGCAAGCAACAGGGCCATCTGTCCTTGAGCGATATTGATAATCGGTTCACCGCCAATGGTTAATTTTTTTGGCTTGGTTCTTTCCTGGAAAGCAGCAAACCCTTTATTGCCTTTGATCATTGAAATGAATTCACTCTTCTTTTCAATTCTTGAATAAAAAGTTGCCACTACCGGCTTAGCAGCTGGAACTTGCAGCGGTTCGATCGTTGCGGCAAGTTGCTCAACTGTCGTTACCTGGTCCATTACAAAGTCTTCGCTCGAGCAACTGCAAAGATGTTCGAACATTTCTTTGTTGATAGTCTTTCGCGTTTCTTTCTTTTTGCGGCCAATGAAGATACATTGACGAAAATCCGGATAATCTTCGTCCGTAAATCGCGTCAAATGGGATTCTTCAAAGTTCGAAGATAGAAACCTAGCTATTTTTTTATCACTGAAACGATACGATGGAATGATGTACATTACAACGCCGCCTGGGGCCAAATAACGCGTTCCTCGAACCAATTCCGTATATTCTTTACGCTCAGACTGTTCATCGCCATAGCCGACCATTGTGTGATCATATGGAGGGTTCAGAAAAACGAAGCCAAAAGCATCGTTGGAAATAACCAATGATTCGATTGGTGCCTCTACCGCTACATCTAAGTGCTCTGCAGCAATTTGGGCTCTCCGCTTATCCAACTCCACACCATACGTTTTCACTGTGAAATCTCTTTCAGTACGATCTTCTGCTAGTTGTTGAAGAATCTTTCCTTCCCCACAAGTAGGATCTAAAACGGCTGTATCAGTAGTAAAGCTCAGCAGCTGCCGCAGGTATTCCCCTTGTCGTGTCGGTGTAGCAAAGAATCCCGCTTTTAGTTTATTTCCAATTTGGCTCATAGTCATTAGTCCTCTCTTGTTCACATTAGCGCTCGGTGGCCATGTGAAGCTCTTTTATTTTTTATATAGATTCTCCCAAAGCTTCGCCAAGTATCCGGAGCGGTTCAATCATTTTGCAATGAAATCCTCCAGGATGTAGATGCATGATTTTTAACCCACTCGGCATCGTCATGACATGAAAAGTAGCATCCAAATGTTTTTTCTGCTCTCGGGTTAGAGGAATCGGATCTCCACATTCATCTCGGCCCGCAACAAACACATTCCCATAAACAGGATGTACATCATCGTCAAAGCTCAAAAACAAGTTGAGTGGAAGATTCTCCAGTTCAGTGATCAAACCATCATTCAAGTGCAAATCGATTCCCATCGACAACGGAATGACATCTGCTCGACCGCCGACAAAGACGTTCATCTCATGCTCGTTTTGCAGGGTAACTTCAGTCCACTGATTGTCGTTAGTTACTTTAGCAAGAAAGTGACTCATAATCTCACCCCCACATTTGCTCTTGGAGCGGCATTCACGTCTATAATCTTGTAGAATTCCGCTTCATTTTTTACGCCAGTCAGTAAATGCGCACGTAACCAATCCACTTGTTCATTGCTCATGCTGATACAATTCCCAAGTTTATCGGTCGTTGCAAAAAACGCATTACCAAAAATCAGACGCTTTTTCTCTCCGTTTTGAATAACCAGACTAAGATTGTCCACGCTGGCTTTTTCATACTGTTTTTCATTAATCCAGATATCGATACCCTCGGCCAACTCCAATCGCTCCAAATGGCCACCCACAAAAAACTCTCGTCTTTCAAGAGTCGGGAGTGGCCAGTCATTGAATGTCATCGCTCCTGGTCGGATGGTTAGAAACCCTTGTAGATAGCTCATTCGAAGGCCCCCTTTTCTGGCTTAATCACAATTTCATAAGGATCAAAAACCATAAAGAGTTTACCTTCGCCGCTGACTACTAGTTCCGTTCTGTCTTGAATCCATTTCATTTTTTCAGCGGATAAGGAAGTCGTTTCGCCTTTCTCATTCGTTGCTGCGAAATAAACGGATCCGAATATCTTTTGTGTTCTTCCACTCTTTTGTATTAAGCAAAGATTCAACGAATCAGGTGAAGAGATAAACAGAAACTCGTCGTTTACACCCAAATCAATGCCATTCGGCAATTCGATGTACTCTATATTCCCATCTACATAAATCTGCTTTTCTTTGAGTGAAGGCAACGACACCAACTCGAATCCTGGATCTTGCGGTTGTCTAGCAAGAAACTGAGCTTCTGTTTTTACAGGTGCAATTTCTTCCACAAAAAACGGATTGATCTTCATAACCAATTGGCCGGCCGGCGTTTGCACAAGTTCAGAATGGCTATTCAGCCACTTCACTTGTTCAGCACTCAAAGGCTTTAAGCTCTTATTTTTGCCGACAGCTGCCAAAAGAACAGTTTTGAAAAATGGTTGTGAATCTCCATCATCTTCTACAACGGCTGCACTAAATGTTTCAGGAGTTCCATCAAATTGAGCTTGCTCAGAATAGATCAACTGAAGGCCCATTGGGAGTTCATACTCTTGAAGGCGTTCTCCTACCACTCGAGTCAATTCTTTTTCGTTTTTAATCTCCACTTCTGTCCATCCTAGTTCCATTTCTTTTCTCATTAAAAAAGTTGTCATGTTAATATCTCCCTTCGTTCCCATTGGAACGGTGATTTTTGAAAATAAAAAAGGAGAAACCGCATTTCTGCAGTTGCTCCTTTTACTCTTATGGTTGTCAGAACGGCAGATCGTCGTCTGAGACTTCAAATTTTCCGCTGCCATTGCTATAGGAACCATTGTTGGCTCCACTATAGGAATGCTCTTGCGAACGATTTGATTGATTTGACTGCCCACCATTTGTATTCGATTCTCTCTGGCTCGATTTACCGCGAGGTTCCAGGAATTGAACGCTGTCCGCGACAACTTCTGTAGTGTAGACTCGCTTTCCATCTTGCCCTTCATAACTACCGGTTTGAATTCTTCCTTCAACACCTGCAAGGTGACCTTTTTCAAGAAAGTTTGCAGCATTCTCAGCTTGTTTGCGCCAAACGGTCACATTAATAAAATCTGCTTCTCTATCTCCAGCAGAATTTGTGAAATTGCGATTGACTGCCAAAGTGAAACGTGCAACGGCTACGCCTGATTGTGTATAGCGGAGATCCGGATCTTTTGTAAGTCTTCCTACTAAAACTACTCGATTAATCATGGTATGTTCCCCTCTCAGTGAGCCACTCCGTAGATGTGGACTTATGCACTTTTAAATAAATTTACTTTCCGTGGTTAAATTGAGCTTCTTCCTCTTCATCATCAAGAACAAAGAAATATTCCGTGATTTTTTGAAGCAAGCTCTTTTTCTTGTGTACCGCTCCCTGAAAGCTCCAGTGTCGATCTCCAGCTAAGCGCCACATAATACGATTATCTCCATAAGAGAAAGCCATATCATTTACCATCTGAATTGCTTGTTCACGAGCATCCTCTTGATTGTCACAACGAAGTCCGTAATGGCGGATTTTTCCGTCAGAAGTATTGATTTCCATTCGAAAAGTCCGCAAGCTACAATCTTTCAGTTTTGATGAAGAAAATGCTCCTTTTTTCTCTTTGGAATCGACCGAATTTTGGACAAGTGTAAACGGATTCGGCCTCACCCTTTTTTGAATGTTGTTCATAAAATACACCCTTTCCTAATGGTTTTTCACTTATTTCTCTTTTAAAAGAAAACGCAAAAAAGCCCCTGGAATGATTAGTCATCATAGCAAAAAGCTATGTGTCAAAATCAGCCCAGAGGCTTGTTAGTGTCATCACCGTCAGAACGTGTAACGTTCGACAAAATTAAAAAGAAAAATAAGTATGGTTAAATTATAGCCTACCTATTGTTAAGAATCAAAACAATTTGAAGAAAATTCAAGAGATTTCTATCTCCTTATTGTACTCAAAAATAAAAGAGCATCGACTTTTGGTCGATACTCTATTATTACCACTTCTAGTCAAGTTACTTCCTCTCCACAATCTTCACATGTTGCAATTTCTTCATTATCCCAAAGTGTATTCATATACTCTTTCTTCTCGTGATTACAGTGCTGCAGAAGCTCTATCAGACCATTAATCTGCTCTTGAGATAAGTTACCGCAAGCTGATTCCCCGCTTTCGTTTACACGCATCACATTGATTCGTTCTCCGTCATTAAAAAGTTGAAGCGTCTCAAACTTGCTCAACTGTATATTCATTGATTTTCCCACTGAAGTTCCTCCCTTAATCTATACTTAGAATAAGCACTTAAGCCAATGCTTTCTCTTTACGGTTTCTCTTCTCCGCTGCTGGCAACAAGACGAGCAACGGCTCTGCAATTCGATTGATTTTGGTAATCGAATCGTGTAACGAGCCGATTGTAAATCGAATCGTGTAACGAGCCGATTGTAAATCGACGATTTCTCATTTGGAAATTTACTTCTCCGTTTTTTAAGAGGACAATGCCCACGCCTTCCATTTCGTAAAGACCGGGCATACTACAATCTTTGTAACGTGTCTCTTTGGCCAACTGAATTAATTGTTGCTGTTTCAGACTGGAAGAGATAGTACATTCAACTCCGGTGATCATGGGATCAAGTTTTCCAGCGAGGTTATTAAAAACAAATTCGAAAACTTCGCTGCATCCATCTTAATAAAACCGATAGCCGTTGGTTTCTCTTCCTGGACTTGAAAAAGGCACAATTTCTAAAGAGTTTTTCTTGTGACTCCATGTAAGGGTATTGCTGCGCGTTCTCATAAAGTGTTTTTTCTCTAAAATCTGAAATAGTCGTTCTGTGGGTTCATTAAAGAAACAAGTTACTTTAAATCGCATCAGAATACCTCCCCTTAAACAAAACAGCCTCTTTTACTCTACAAACGTAAGTTGGTACCGAAATCAAATTGGCACTCATATTCTACACCCTTTCCTAAAGCTTTTTTTACGCTATTTTTGAACGAAAAAAAGCCTTTGGGTTGATTCGTCGCACAGCAAAAATGCTATGGTTCAAATCAGCCCAAAGGCTTGTTAGTTCATCTCCGTCGGAGCGGTGGCGCTCGACATTATAATAGAATCAAAAATAGGTATAACCAAATTCTATCAATATTGGAGATGTTCTGCAATAACGATCGTTTCCTTCTCTAGCTTTCAGGAAACAGGAAAAAACTATACTCGTCAGTTTCGGCCAAATCTACGAGTATCGTAAAGCGTTTATGCGTGACTTCTTTGAGAATCGTATCGTTGGGTAATTCCAAGTAGATTGAGGGGCTTGCTTCGACGGGGTTTTCGTAGAGTTTAGAAACGACCGTTTTAACGTTTTGGCGGCGTGAATCTCCAATTGGCTGATTCTTTTCAATAACCAGACTAGCAAATAAGAAAAGCTCTTTCCCACCACTGTCAGTCGGCACAATATTCTTTGTCCGCGTGTAAAAGTATTTTTCTATTTGATATGTCTGCATAGGATAACCTACTTTCAAGCAATGTAATTTTTTGTAAAATAAGAAGGTGGCTGGTGTTTTATAAGTTATTATAGTCTATAAAAATAAGAAATATAAGTAGTCCAATAGATTTACTTTTTCTATCTATATAGGTAATATATTCCTTGTTTTCATCATCTCACACTATGACCTGATAATAAAGCTAAAAAAGGCATTGCTAATGAATTATTAGCAATGCCTTTTATTAATTCGATCGGTAGAAGTCAAAAGCTCCGTATACATCATTCACGATGTTTATAGATACCCTAGTTTGTTTAACCACTCCGTTTTCCCATTCTGCTTCAAATACAAAGTATGCCATGCCTGGGGCCAAATGTTCGTCCGGATCTCCCGTCATTTTCTCATATATTTCTTTTTCATACACAGGGTGTGTCCGTACTTCCATTGGAGAAGAAAGCGTCAAGAGATTGCCGGTAATTTGTTCTCCAGCGAAGCTTACCGTTACTTTTTCTATCGGATGGTCCGTTACGACCGCTTCCGTTAAGAAACGCTCTCCTGCATAAAACTGCTCTGGCGTATGCCCTGCCTCGTCATGGATAGCTTGCCATTCTGCTGTATGATTCACGAACCCTTCTATTTCTAGGGGGCTGGCTTCGAAGTTAACAGTGGCCGTTCCTTCACCATCGTTGCTGTCGATTGCTCTTACACGAACATCATACGTCTGCGGAGCAGCTACGAAAGAATGTCTGAGCGTATCACCAGAAGCTACATCCTCTACTTTGTGAATTTCTTGCCAAACACCGTTTCTATTTTCTTCAAAAACGACTGTCATAGCATCGCCATCCAAATCAGTAGGCTTGGCTGTAAGAGTTACCGTATCGCCTTCATAAATCGTTTCTGGCGCATAAGCTAACGTGACCTCCGGCGGCGTATTGAGAACCGTTAAAGCTTTGATCAACGGTGTTGAGGCACTTCCATCTGAAGTAATGAGACGAATATTCCACTTTCCAATCTGATCAAATTCATGGGACGGCGTTTTCTCTTTGGAAAAGTCGGTCCATGTATTTGTTCCAGGCTTTTGATAAGCCCATTGGTACGTGAGTTCATCTTCATCCGGATCGGAAGAAGTGTTGCCGAATGTTACTTCGGTGTTTGTGTAAACAGTGGTTGGATTCCACGTGAAGGCTGTTACGGGTGGTCTATTCCCTACCGAGATTTCTTTTTCGGTAGAATGAGAAGCCGCTCCGTCATTTGCTGTTAACCGAACCTTCCACTGTCCTTTTCTGTCGAATACTTGTGTCGGCTCAATCTCTTTCGAGAAATCTATCCACGTTGTAGTTCCAGGTTCTTGATAAGCCCACTCATATGTTAGATCATCTCCATCAATATCATTCGAAGTGTTTTCAAACGTTACAGAGGTGTCGATATGAATGGTTTCTGGATTCCAAGAGAAGGCTGCTGCAGGCGGTCTATTTTGGACCGTCAGCGATTTAATAATGGAATCAGTTCCCGCTCCATCAGAAACGATAAGCCGGATGTTCCAATCGCCTTTCTTTTTGAAAAGCTGCTTCGGATTCTCGATTTGTGAGAAGTCTGTCCAGGTAGATGTTCCAGGCTCTTGATAAGCCCATGAGTAGCTGAGTTCATCGTTATCCGGATCTGTGGAAGCATCTTCAAAAGTTACGCTCGTATCATTGTAAATGGTTGAAGGGTTCCAATTGAAATCTGCTTTTGGACCACGGTTTTCAACATCCAATGCTTTCGTTTCAGAATGAGTCGAAGTTCCATCAGAAACGGTCAATCGAATATTCCAACGTCCCTTCTTATCGAAAACCCTAGAAGGCTGTTCAGCTGTTGAGAAGTCGATCCATGAACTGCTTTCAGGTTCCTGGTAAGCCCATTGATAAGTAAGCGAGTCTTCATCTACATCCGAAGAGTTGTTGATAAAATCTACTTTTGTATTATTGAAGATTGTCGTTGGATTCCAATTGAAACTCGCAAGTGGCGGTCTATTTTGAACCGTCAGCGATTTCGTAACTGAATGTTCTAACGCCCCGTCAGATACCGTTAATTGAATGTTCCAGTCCCCTTTTTTATTAAAGACTTGTGATGGGGATTTCTCAGAAGAAAACTCAACCCAATCAGATGTGCCTGGTTCTTGATAAGCCCATTGATGCGTTAATGTATCTCCATCTACATCACTTGAAGCATCCGTGAACGTTACTGAAGTGTCATTATAGATAGTCGATGGATTCCAATCAAAGTTTGCGACTGGCGGTCGATTATCAACCGACAAAACCTTAGTCACTGATTTAGATTCTTCTCCATCGCTTGCTGTGAGCCTCACATTCCAGCTGCCCTTTTTATCTAAAGCCATAGAAGGATTTTTCGCTGTTGAAAGGTCTATCCACGTTGTTGCTCCTGGCTCTTGATAAGCCCATTGATAAGTAAGTGTATCTTTATCGGGATCGTTCGATTTATTTTCGAAAGCAACTGTCGTCCCCTTGAAGATAGTCGATGGATTCCAGTCAAAGTCCGGTACAGGAGCTCTGTTTACAACCCAAAATTCATTGGTGACTGTTGTCGAAGCATAAGGGTCTGAAACAATAAGTCGAAGATGCCACAAACCTTTAATTGGGAAATCTCGCACAGGATTTTCTTCTGTCGAAAAATCAACCCAAATTCTAGATCTCGGCTCCTGATATGACCATTGATAAGTCAATTCGTCGCCATCTGAATCGCTCGCATTGCTAAACAACTCAACTGTCGTATCGTTATAGATTGTCGCAGGATCATAAGTGATTTCAGCGGCTGGCGGTGAGTTAAGAATCGATAACGGTTTGTAAGAACTTGAAAGAGTATCTCCGTATCGGTTAAGGATACTAATTCTGTATCGATAATCTCCGCTGCTACTAAGCTGCGTGGTTAATGTCGGTGCAAACATTGCATCGGTTGCTTCATACACCACATTTCCGCTCGAATCGATTATTTCTGCTCTATAACTTTCATAGGATGCCGTTTGATATTTGCTGTTTGTGAAAGTAATTGTTTCACCAGGTTTGTATTCAGTTTTGTCAGCTTGCATACTTGGAACTCTCATATCAACAACATCAAATTCTGAGGACATCGTGTTGTTCGAGTGAAGAAACTCTGTCTGCAGACCATCAACGTTAGCACTGAATGTAACTTGATATTTCCCTTCCTCTTGCGGAGTGAAAGGGAAATTCATCTGGCCTTCAACTCCAGTTGAAGGAAGTTGGAAAAGATAAGGTCTTTCAGACTCTGTAACATTCTTTCGTTCGGTGCTATATTTGTGGCCTTCTACTGAAAATGGTGTGCGAATCAGCGAAGAAGGAATGGATATATCCTGGCCTGTATCGAGGTTTTTCATTTGAATACCTGCTTTTTGATCGTTTTGTCCGCCAAAGTCTGTATAGACGGAGTAATCAAAAGAACCAATATTCATAAAATCACCTCGGATATCAATTGCTGGAATACTAGAGCTGTAATAATTGTATCGTTTGTTGTTTAAGGTAGAGGATGTTCCGCCGTAACCAACTTCTCTAATCGCGTCTATTACATAGTCCGGGCGGCCCTTCCATCCTTCTAAAGCAGTTTCAGTACCCGCGAACAGATGATTATCAGCCCCGACCAAAGTGAGCACTTCTTCTCCTGAACCCACTTGAGTGTATTCAGTTGAAGTTGCACTCTCATCGGGACGATACCAATTTATTTTCTTCATTGTTTTTGGGTCTAAGGCATAAACTCTTCCTCTTTCATCGCCAAAATAGAGTGTTCCACTAAGGAAAATTGGTTGAGTGGTAATGGCTGCATCATGCACATATGTCGTTTTTGTAGAAATGGAAGGGTTAGCAATATTTATTTTTGATATTGTCCCCAACCCCGCTCCTTTCGAACTGTCTTTGGTTGACATGAAAGCAGAGCCATCATGGAGTAAAACTCCACCAACTGAGTCATAACCTCTCGTTTGACTATCCCCGGCATATAGCCAAGGATTCGTGAAATCCGTAACTTTATTTACACCATTTTTGCTATGGAAGTACACTCGTCCCGATCTATCGACAGCAACAATTGTTCCAGTCGTTTCATCGTATGCACCCGCTTTAGGAATACCTGAACGATATTCAATTCTTGTATCAGGGGCATTTACAGTAAACTCGCCTAACGTTCTATCGTACTTACTGCTGTCGCTCCAAATTAACCCGTGTCCTCTACCTTCCGGACTGTCGGAGAATGCCATAAATCCATCGGATCGTGAGGGCAATGAGATAAGCCCAGAGTATTTATCACCAGCAGCGTAATTTGGAACTTCGTCCAAATCGTAGTACCAATCCCGCTTCATATCAACTGAATTCATATGATGTAATTTTGTGTCGGAAGCAAACGCTTCTCCAAACCGAACCAGTGTACCGGAATATTGACCAGTTGCAGTATGGTGACGAATTGCACCACCGTAATATCTACTCGTCCCGTTTGCATTGGCTGGAGAAAATACAAAGCTTCGTTGAGCCTCGGTTGATTCTAATCCAATTCCTTTCATTCTGCCCATAAAACCGCTGCTAGTACCAAAAAAGATTCCTTCGCCGCCATACACATCAGCGATTCTGACATTTGAGGTAACACTTCCATATGTTGAGGGGAATGCTTGTTTAAAGGGATTCCCTACTTCATATTGAGCCATCTCGGAAACTTCACCAGTTTGGTTGGAAACGCCGTATATAGCGTTTCCAGAGCCCATTAGAAGCCGGTAAGAAGTAATTACTAAACCTTGCTCAACCGGCACCCTAGAATAAAATGTTTGCCGAGGGTCAAGCGTCCAAGAATCACTTAAAGGCGGCAACACTGTCTGATCTTTAAAATTGTTGGAACCAGCGTTATCTGCGTAAGGAGAATTAGCTCCATTACCATAGACACGTTCTGCTGAAGCCTTTAAAGGCTCAAATAGCAGCATAAACACCATAACTACAGATAGAAAGCCGATGAAATATTTCTTCATGTACCTCCCACCTTCTTAAAACTCGCTTTCGAGCGACTTAGGCAAAGGAAGAGTCCCGCCCATGAGATAAATGGATTTGTTATTTTCTTTTATCCACTTCAAGTTAGCTGGAGAAATTTCTTTGTCGCTTGTAAGAATTACTGGCATATCATTTCTATATGCGAACGCGCTTCCGGATAAAGCGTCTGGGAATTGCCATCCATTTGCGATTCCGACAGCTGAAACATTAGGATAGTATTCTTTCGCAACAGCTAAGCTCGTTTCCGTTCTTTTACTTCCACTAACTCGATTAACTGTGTAGCCTTCTGCTTTTAGATAATCCTCAATTGGGCTACCTACTGCATATGTTCCGCCGATGATAGTAATCGTTTCGATATTAGACGCTTCGAGGTAAGTAAGAACTGTGTCGGGAAGTTTATCTTGTTTCTTGGTCATCAGAATCGGCTGGTTAAGTTTTGCGGAAACTGGCGCAATGGAAAGTGCATCAGCAAAATTAAAGCCATCTACCAAAAAGATTTCAGATGGATCAGCATTCACTTCTTTTGCCACTTCGATTGCTGTCTCGATTCTTGTATCTCCGTAAATTCGTTGTGTTGAAATTTTATGTCCTTTTAAGCTATCCACCATTATTTCGGAAACAACAGAATCTGAACCTAGAATTAGGACTTTCCCATCCGGTTTCAGCATACGAGCAATGTCTTTTGTTGCTGCATCCATTACTGATTTACGTTCATTTACAAGTACAATCGTGCCGTTTTTAGAATTAGTTAAAGCCCCACCAGCCAAAGCATCAGGGAAGTTTCTACCGCTCGCTACAATTACATGGTCAAGTGTTCCATCAGAAACATCTTGATTCATCAATTTGTTTGTGTGGTAGCGGTCATCTCCACCAAACCGCTCAATAGTTTGCTCGACAGGCTCTTCCGGCTCGGCAGGCGGGTCAGCAGGTTCTTCCGGTTCGGCCGGTGGTTCGACTGGGTCAGTTGGAGGATCCACTGGGTCAGTTGGTGGTTCTGGCTCGGTTGGTGGTTCTACCGGATCTGTTTCATTAGAAGTGAATGAAATTTTGAATTCATAATTTTCGTCATAGAAATCGGAGTTCTGTAAGTTAAGTAGATATACGCCGGTCAACTCTTCATTGTCTACCTCTAAATCAATTGTGAATGTTTGGTCGGGTATTCCCGCTACCGCTTTTGAATAAAGGGTTGTCCACGTACCATCTTTCTTTTCGGCCTCAATACTATAGGTGATATAAGCATCTCTATGTGTCCATTTCTCAAACTCATAATCGGAGTAATGAATTTCAGCCTTAAGTTGTCCTTGAGAAGTAGCTTTGATACCAAAGATGTCTCTGCGGTCATATTCACTTGACCACGTAGTTTTAATTAATTTGTTCGTTTCGACAAGTGCATATTCTACGTTATCGTTCAGTGGGTCAAATACATCATTAGGTTCATGAGGGTTATCTCCTGCAGGATTGGCTTTGTATTCTAGATTTACGATGTAATTCGGATTTTTCGTTTTTGAATAGGACGCATAGTAAAATTCCTTGCCTGTATATTTTCCATGCTCTTGCTCGTACTCGAAGATCTCTACAACGTCGTCTTTCTGTTCATCGTAAACATAAATCATGCCCCGCCCCGTGTCTTGAAGAGTCATCCATGACATATTCCCTCTTTCATTAGGGAGCGTGATTTTCCACCAATCCACCGTGCTCAAACTTTCTTCGACTCCGACCAACGAAATAACACGTTTCGTTTTTTCGCTATCTGCATATGACGCTGGCATCATGATCTCTTTCGCTTGTCGCCAATCGTCATTGGGCTCGGCTTCACACACATAGCGTGTCGTGCCATCTTCATATATCTCTTGTTCATCTCCACATTTGTAATCCCAGGCTAATTCATTTGCATTGGATTGAATTGGAGCCATAACTCCACTTGCAGCTAGCGTTAAAGTAAGCACACCTGATTTAATCGATTTTTTCATGATAACTTCCCCCTTTTGATTATAGATAATATAACGTTATCTACTTATATTATAAAACTAAAAGTGTGCCTAAGTATACATTTTTTACGTTTTTTCACATATAATACTGACTATTTGCATAGAAAAGGAGCGGGTCGTGAGGTACTCCGTCAATTCGAATCTCAAAATGCAAATGCGGACCTGTGGAATTTCCGGTATTTCCGACTGTCCCAATGACATTGCCGGGGCTTACCTGATCACCAGCTGCCGACTGAATTCTATGTAAATGAGCATATCGAGTTTCGATTCCATCGCTGTGCTTGATGACAACGACATTGCCGTAACCGTTAATAAATCCAGCAAACTTGACTTCGCCTTCCATCGCTGGCGTTACTGGCGTGTCTAGCACTCCACCATCTGCAATATCGATGCCGGCATGGAGCTTATAAACGCCTGTGTAGGGGTTTGTTCGCATTCCAAATTTTGATGTGACTCGATTTGTATATGGAACGGGCCATGAAAAGCCTTGAGCGTTTGGTACGCCCATCGCAACATCACCGATACTTGGCTGCTGTATCACTTCGCCATTTGGCTTATAAGAATAACTTGCAACCTGTACAAATGATTTATCGGCATTATTCGCATAATATGAATTCTGTTTTGTCTTAATAAATGCCAATAAGGTGGGAGAATCAATATCCTCTGAAAAATTGGCATTTGATGCTGAGAACTCTTGAGGAAACTCTTCTACCGTGTCTTCATCAAAAAAATGCATTTCTACTATTTCATAATCAGTTGAGGATAAACGGGAATTTTTCTCGAAGCTATTACGAAAAGTCGTCATTGCTTTTGACTGATCAAAAATGATCTTCCCACTGGCCAATTCTTCCTCCACGATTTCCAAAGCAGCATCATGTGCCGCTATCTCTAAATCTTCTTTTAAATAATGAAGTGTTTGGGCCTTCGTTTGTAAATCATGATTCATCACCATGCCGCTTACAGCAATAAAAACAATGAAGACCATTCGCAAGACTACTTCCACTTAAGATATCCTCCTTTCAAATTTTACGGAATGTATTCGCTTTTTATCACTTGCGTTACGGTATATGGCACGTAACTCTCCGGACGATCACAACTCGCAAAGTCAAAAGCTTCCCAAATGTTCATCATCGGACGAGGAATCGTAACTGAAACCGTTATGTCTCCACCTCTGGAAACAGGCTGATCTGTTCCTTCAATTTGAATACAGGATGGATTATAGCCATGATTTTCAACAAGAATATCTTTAAATTTGCCGTACAATTCTTCGCTGAATTGACCATTTATTGCAGCTTCTTTTTGAACCTCATAAAGCGATATTTTGATTGATTCCTGGGTTGTGGCTGCATTGTGATACAGGATTGGTTGAAATACAGAAAACAAAAGTAAACCAAGTGTCAGTACAGTGCCTAAAATGTGGGCCATTATTCAATCCACCTTCCATGTCAAAAAATGAAGAGAAAGCAGAACGACATTGAAACCGCTCTGCTTCTATTTTTAAAGTAATCTTATGGTGCTGTGATAATCGTTGAATCTAGGCTTTCCAAGTTGCTTGTTACACTTGCGTTTGTTGTCGAGATAGAGTTGTTCAATCCATCGCTGCCGAAAATGACCACAAATCCGATTCCTACAACTGCGATGATCGTGATTAAAAGTGCTACCATTTTATCCATTCCAAATTCCTCCTAATGTTTTCTCTATATTTTCCTTGCGATTAAACCCAAATATTATTTAAGGCGCTGTGATGATCGTCGAATCCAGGCTTTCCAAGTTGCCCGTAACATCAGCATTTGTTGTTGAGATAGAGTTGTTTAGCCCATCGCTGCCGAAGATGACCACAAATCCGATTCCTACAACTGCGATGATTGTGATTAAAAGTGCTACCATTTTATCCATTCCAAGTTCCTCCTAAATGATTGTTATATTTTGTGTTTCCTTGTTCCCTATTCGGGTTTTAAATTACGGAGCGGTAATGATTGTGGAGTCCAAGCTTTCCAAGTTGCCCGTAACATCAGCATTTGTTGTTGAGATAGAGTTGTTTAGCCCATCGCTGCCGAAGATGACCACAAATCCGATTCCTACAACTGCGATGATTGTGATTAAAAGTGCTACCATTTTATCCATTCCAAGTTCCTCCTAAATGATTGTTATATTTTGTGTTTCCTTGTTCCCTATTCGGGTTTTAAATTACGGAGCGGTAATGATTGTGGAGTCCAAGCTTTCCAAGTTGCCCGTTACACTTGCGTTTGTTGTCGAGATAGAGTTGTTCAGTCCATCGCTGCCGAAGATAACGACAAACCCGATTCCGACAACTGCGATGATCGTAATTAAAAGTGCTACCATTTTATCCATTTATAGTTCCTCCAATTTTGTTTTTTACATATTCATTGCTTGACTTGTCATTTGGAACATAAACCACATAAACCAACCGATTACTGCAAACGCTGAAAGGAAGAAAAATGTATAGAATGAGTTTCTTTGGACTTCCGCTTTTTGCAGAAGCATCTCTGAGCGGCGATGTCCAAACACTTCGTTCTGTTCTTCCAATACTTGTAACGCATTATCACGGTCCATCCTATGTAGACCAGCTAGGAAATCTCCTAAAAACTGTGCTGTTTCTCCACCCAATGCAGCTTCGAAATTTTGACCTGCTAATTGAGGTGATTCGCGCCATTGACGCATAAACTGATTGAGCATCGGCTTAATGTAATGAACATATGGCAAAGTATCTTTCAAAAGATGATAAACGTTGATCTCTTCACGAGTATTACCGATTAAGTCTGTCTTCAGCATGGCAAACAGGGAAAAAAGTTCCCCTTCCTTCATTTCCGTTATCTTCTTAACTCGGCGCGCCAGGTAAAGACGAATGAGGGAAAACTTGAAAACCGGTTCGGTCAACACCGCCCATGCCACTAAGAAGAGGATGGTATTGGTAGACGTTGTAGTTAAAGAAAGATAGAGCATTCCCGATAACAATCCGACTACCCGAACGACTGCGAAGCGGTAATTCGTCATCCAGGGAAGGTGAGCCTCTTTAAACAATTGAGTAATCTCGGATTCAGATGTCCGTTTTTTCGTGATTTCATTTTGCTTTCTCAAATGTCGTTTCATTCGATGCCGCATAAATCGTCTTTCTTCTTTTGAGTACAGTGCTGCATATGTCCGCATCATCGCAAGCACCACGAAAAGAATAAAAACGCTATATTGAATCGCGGTTAATACATACGCAGTCATAGACATCACCCCTTTCAATGAATTAGTGTTTTATAAGTCAGCTCGCGGCTTGCTCATGATAATTGAGCCCATCGCACTTGATATCGCAAGTGCAGTAGCAGCAATCAAACCGATCAAGCTGCTGGTTTGTTCCATTAAGGTACTGGTTTGATACATCAGGGTTACTCGATATGCCATGACAAGGAAGATGGGGATGAAGACGATCGGCATAAAACCAAGAATGACTGTTTCCATTCGCTTCGTCTTCAAAGCTTCCATGTCCCGCTCCCGCTTCCGCAAGTCACGGTGAATGTCTAAAAGTCCCTCACTAATGTCTGCGTTATCTCGGTAGGATTTAACGAGAAGATTCGTGAAGCGGCTGGCATATGTTGAACGAAGCGAGAAGGCAAATAGCTGGACCGCTTCGAGGAACGATTCTTCTGTCCGCTCTTTTTGCATACTGGATAAGAGCTTTTGGAAATTAAGGCGAAGGCGTTTATCGTGAACTAGATGTGTCATTTCGAAAATAGAATGATAAGCGTCCTTGTTCTTCTGATACGCTTGAATGTACAAATGAAATTCCTTCATGAAGGCAAGAGACCCATCGAGCCGAATGCTCGTCATGCGATAGCGAAGAAGAATGTACGGTACAGCGCCGATCAACAGACCCATTAAGAGCGCAAAGTCGATACGGCCCGTCATTAAGGTCAATGAGAGTGTAACCGTCGCGAACAAACTTACTGTTAATCCATAGAAGTTCCAAAGGTGCTTTTCGTGGGTGTCTGGAGCAACCGTGAAGACCAGGCGTTGGATATGTTTGAAAAACGGGTGCTTAATCGCCTTTTGGAACCGCTCTTGTTCCATTCTTTGATGCTTACGCAAACGATGCTTCCGGATTTGAAATCTCCTTGCATTCATCAGGAGCGGCCAAATAAGCTTCCATATACCGAAGAACATAATCAGATAGCCTAAACCTTTTGCGATGACTTCAATCAGTTGGATCATTCCGTCTCACCTGCATCTTTAAATAGAATTGGCTGAATGATGCCTTCCTGCATTGGAGAGATTGCTTTCCGTTCTGCCATAAGGGTTCGGAAATTCGCTAGGGTTGTATCTCCTTCCTCATTGAGCAGCTGCACTAAGGAATCTGAAAGTTGGTCGTTATATTCCCATTGGTGATTAATGCTGTCATATTTCATTAAGTAAGAGATCCAAGCCTTGTCCGTGTTGTAGTCATAGTTGACTTCAAAAACACTAGTAACGCGCTTTTTATTGCCAGGGAATGTCTTCATCGTTACACCAAGATTGAGAGTTTGAGAAACTCTTCGTACTTCGTTTACATAGCGTCTGGAAGGATACACATCCAGGATATGCTGTGCCAGCTGCTCGCAAACTTTGGAAGGCTCTGTTACGTGATAAGTCATGAGCAAGCCAGTGGCCCCACGCGAAGCTCCATCAATCGCTGCGTCAGCCTCCACACCTCGTACTTCCTGCATGATGACGTAATCATGGTCAAATCGTAAGATGGTTTTTAGAACACTCCGAATGTCAGCGTCCGAGATAGAAAATTCATGAACTAAGCGTTCGGGAAAGTCACGTTTTAGGAATGTTTCAGGGTGCGTCTCGATCATCAAAGCAACCAAATCTGCCGGCCGCTCCGCATAGAAGGTTTTTAGCATGGTTGATTTTCCAGACTCTACACCACCTGCTACGACCATATTTGTCCGAACACGAGCAAGCGTTTGGAAGATGGGGATATCTTCTCTCGCGATCGTTCCATACCGCACTTGTTCTTCAAAACTGAAGTTGTTGACGATGAAGCGGCGGAAAACAATGGTTGGGTAAAGCGTTCTTGGAGGGATAGTCAAGGTAATCCGAGTGCCGTCAGGTAGATCCAATTCACCTTGCGGCTGCTTTTCATTTACCGTGAAGTTTGGATTGTTTTGTTGTAGCAAACGAATAATTTCCTCTACTTCTTCAATCGATGAAAACTCTTCGTCCTGTTTCACAAACTTCCCATCAATCTTGAACCAAATTTCTTTGCCTAAGATTTTTGCTGATGGTGAGTTTGGATGGCGTTGCCATTTGTAGAAGTTCTTGAAACGATAGATATGTTCAAAGATGGCGTGAGATAGCGAATCGAACATTGGATCATAGCTAATGTTTTGATAAGGGGAATCTCTCAAAAAAGAATTTATCTCGTCGATTAGCATATCCATGGATTCTTTATTTCCGAGCGTCGCTTGGTGCTCGATGCGCTGGCGTTCAGCTCGTTCATTTTCTTTGATCATTTTGTCTTCCACTTTATCGTGGAAGAACTTTTGTACGGCTCTTTTGGCAGCCTGGAAATCATGGCGGACCGTTTGGCTAGGAGCGGCGGTTTTTAATTTTAGGCGGTTTTGTTCTCCACCCTTCTCAATTAAGAAAGTGTTAATGTCGAACCCGTCGTTCCAGCTTTCGGTGATTTCACTTGGCAAGCCTTCGTATTTCTCTTCTTTCGATTGAACAACCATTTGTCTTCCTCCCTTCAGTCAGCAGGCGGTTATTTATTTAGCCGGAAAAACCCTTTTTTAACAGGAGCAACCTCTTTTAGAGGGAATGCCATATCTTTTCCGATATCTTTGGCCAACTGTTCGATACTTGCTTGGTACTTCTGATTTGGATACGTGTAGAGGAAGCGGTTTTCCAACTCGGAAATAATCCCATCCTCTGTATAGGGGATTGTGTGAACGTCCTGCAGGTCTTTTTCTTTTGCAATTTTCTTTGAATCCAGCAGATATGATTTTTCCTGGTATTTGTTCAAAATAAAACGAATATGTCTCTTTTCAATGGATAGCGGAGTAAGAATGTCCTCTTCCAACTGATTGAAGCGTTTCAACACTTTGGGCTGCTGCGTCAGAATTGCGTAGCGGTGACCTGCTTCATATACAGCTTCTGCACTAAGCGCATTATCTAAATGCCCTCCCGCATCGATCAGCACGACATCGAATACTTGCTGGGAGCGGTCAATGAGATAGCTGACCTCTTCAACCTTAAAACTTCGAACTAATCGCCCGTTTCGATTACCTGGCAAAATATAGAGGTTATTCTCTTCCACTTTCACAAAGCGTTGTAAAAACTCTTCGTTATTATCCAGTTGCTTGCCGGCTAAGCGCGGTTTGAGAGTGTCTAGAAAATCTTTGGCTTCCGGCAAGTAATCTGATCCGTCGTCCCAAGCGTTTAAAGAAAGGACGCCGATTTTGGCATCGGATAGTTTTGATAAGGCGAGTGCTACAGAATAAACTGTATTGGTAACACCGACATTCCCTCCTGCTGAGAAAAAGGTAGCGATTCGATTATTCGTCTTTGGATTCATCACTATCATCCTTTCCGGACTTTTCGTCCTTATCAGGCTGCTCTTTTGCATCTTCATCTTCTTCTTCTACTTCTTCTTCTACTTCTTCTTCAGTTTCTGCTGCTGTTTCTTCTTCAGCTTCGACTACTTCTGTGTCAGAGGTGCTTGTAGCTTCAGCTGTATCAGTGTCCGCCTCTTCAACTTCGTTTGAACGTTCGAACTTATAAACCACGTAAAGCTTGTAACCATCGTTGAGATTGTCTGTCAGTGTTTTCAACATTTCATCTGTTGCAATGATTTCAAGAGCGGCAACTTGGCCAGTAGCTTCACTTGTCTCAGCTGATTCTCGAACTTCTTTATTTCCGCTGTCTTTTACAGAAGAAACACGAACACTTTCTAAAATAGGCTCAGTGCCTGGGGCGATCTCTTGAATGTCTGATTCTTTCAGATCTCCTTGTTCAACCGCTGCTTTTTCCAACTGTGCTTTCATCTTTTGTTCAGAGTCGCTAATTGCGTATACATCCGCTACGTAAGTTCTGCGAAGACTCCCAGGGACTGCGAACAACCACTCTTTCGGAATCGGCGCGACAAATTCGCCTTTGGACGTGTCCGGAACCAGATTGTAGGTATCGATAAGGTCCGTGTAAATTTGTGTGCCTTTTTCAATTTTGATCGAGGCGTGTTTTCCGATAAGACTTTCATAAGCAGTAATCGGGATGGCGTTCTCTACTTCGTGCCCTCTTTTAACATTTGCGATTTGAATATTCTCTTCGGTGATGACTGTTTTAAAGTCAATCGTCTCTTTGGCTACAACTACTTCTACAGTGTCAATCTTTTCTGAGACATAAAACTCAAAGAAAAAGACGAAACCAACGCCGGCTGCCACAAAGAGAACCGAGAGTACAACATTTAACGTGGTTTTCATGTGCTTTCCTCCATTTTTTCTTTATCTTTTAAAAATTCGAAGCTCGGCATCCAATTCTTCACTTTTTTCACACCATTCTTTTTCCGTTTCAAGTCTTGCGAATCGACAATAAGCTTCATGAGTTTCTGAAAGCCTTTTTGTTGTTCGTCTGCAGCATCCTTAAATGCAAAGACACCATCGAACTGTGCTTTGTATGTTGATTCCTCCTTGAACGGTGGAACGGGCGTGTAGTGATCAAGTGGTAAGGCAGTTTCCAACCCTTTCACATACCGGTTAGCAATCAGGTGCGTTTTCTTCTTCAACAGCAGATTATGAATCCAGCCAAATTTTTCTGCCATTTGATATTGTTCAAATAGCTCTAAATTGGGTAAATCATTATCGACTACGACCAGAACGTGACTGGCGACCTCTACTAGCTCATCGTAAGTTTGCTTGTTTTCGTCTGCCCCGATATCAACAATCAAGTAAGGAGCATTATGGACAGAAAGCAACTGCCTCAAGAACCTGGTAATCGGGAACTGATCCTCTTCTAACCGTTGCTCGTATTTCGGATTTAAGACTTGGAGCTCGATTCCGTCTTTTTTCCACTCTCGAATATAAGCGTTGTGGTCGTCTTCGGGTATTTCGCTGTATGGGCTATAGTAATTAGGAATTTCATTACCGCCCGCTAAGCGGTCATAGGTATAAGGGTTTTTAAAAGGATTTTCGAAATACTTAACACCTATTCCGTTCTTGGCGATCGCATATGCTAATTGGTGCGCGATAAACGTTGAACCGGATCTTTCAAAGGGACTGACAACCAAAATGATTTTGCGTTCTTGTAATGCTATTTCTTCTTGAATCTCCGAAGCCTTAGGAAAATTAATGGAGATGTTCGGCCGCTGTGGTTTTGGAACCTTTGGAAGCTTCGGTAATTTCTTCTTGGAGAGGAACGAGGTCTTTATTTCCGCTTTCTCGCTATCCGCTGCCCCATTACCTTTCGTTTCTGCACTTTCCATTAACGAATCGATTGCCGCGTCTTCCAATCCGTACCGGGAGACATTCATGTAGCGTGCAGGCTCTTTTAACTGCCTAATAAGGGAAGCGGTAGGTATTTGCCGCTCGTTAAAGATATCAAGCACGTTGCGGGCAACCAGTTGGCTTAGGAACGGGTCTTTTCTTTCCCGCTCGCACATGATGACCACGCGCATTTGCGCATCGTAGACTCTTCTCCAACTTTCAATTAGTTGCAAGAGCTCTTCCTCGTTGTCTTCCTTGTCACTAAACTGGCTTGGTAACTGGCGATCGTGAATGATGAGAAGATTTGGCCGTTCAAAGTCTATCTTCTCGTTAAGGTAATCTCGGTGCAGAACTTCTTCTTTTGCAATTTCGAAACCAGCGTCTTCTAAATTTCCTTTTAGAATTTGAGAAAGGTTCTTTTCACCAATGGCCAACAAAACCTTCATTTGTACATCGCATCCTTTCGCTTACAGCAACAAAAAAAACACCCTAATCTGGCGGAAAAAGAACGCTAAATAGCGTTACATTTCTCGGTCAGATTAGGGTGCTCCTATTTTCTGTGTATGTAATTGTGAGTTGAAGTGTTGCTTATATTATGTTAAAAATGCGAGCGCGATGTTTTCCGCACCGCGCCTCACATTATTCCTAAAGGTAAAAACCCTTAGGAAAAGGTGTAAACCTAAATTACCATAATAAAAAATGACGGTCAAGGCGAAACTTGAAAAATTCTGGAATTTCCACGAACAAACATTCCGCTCCTATTTCATGTAAGAATCGAGCTATTTACTGTTTTGCAGAAAAGGAACTTTTACCTGAACGATTCCCTCTTCTGTTCCCTGGGCGAAGGCAGATGCCAATTCTTCGGTATCGTCCAGCCACTCATCAATTAGAAAGAGAATGTCATAGGAGTAGAGATGCAGATTCAGCTGCTTTTGTACAAATTCTGCAAGAGAGACTGTAGAAACGGATATGACAACAGCTTGCATGATGGGCGGCTTAATTCCCTCGATCTTAATCACACCGTCCCGCTCCTTCAAATAGCTGTATGTCTTCAGACGCTTTCTCAAGTAGTCCAAAAACGTTTGGGCCATTTGCACACGTTCAATAATAAAATGAACGGGCGCCTGGTTGTTTATCTTTCTCGTGGACATAACTGCCAAAGGCTTCGGGTTTCGAACATGGTCCCCAATAGCCGGCAGCCACGTCCATTTCGAAAGATGGCGGTTCGTGGTACCAATCATGCGGATCTCATTTATTGCAACGTATCGCTGTATGGCATAAGGATTATCCATCCATTTGTCCGGATGAACAAAATGCTGATCATTATAGTAATACTTCATCAGTTTGTATCCGACAGCTCCCAATACGAATATGCCAGGAGGTTTTCGTTCACCTTCTTGGAACTCTTCAAAACGAACACTCGCTGTATAGCGATGCACATAGCCACGATATTGTAGTCGCTTCAACCGATCACTCGTGCGAGAAGCGGACTGGACAGATTGCATGTATTTCCGTAATTGAGCTTCGTTCGCACAAACTGCTGCGCCGATTACGGATAAAAGGACAATGTCTTCTTCTAAAAGCGTATGTTGTATTTCTTCTTCAAGCGCCTGTTCATAACGTGCGAAAGGTTTGTGTTCTTTAGGAAGTCTCAGAACTGCTCGGAAATTGGGATTGTCCCATATCGGTACTTTTCCATCCTCTCGAGGAAACACTTGAATGGCGCTGTGAATTTCTTCGGGATTTTGTACTTCAGCCATCTATTTGATTAATCCTCAAATAAGAATGAACCTAGATCTTTTTTCTTCCGCTTTCCTTGAGGATAGTTGGTAATAATGACTCTCCCTCTTCGCTTCACAGGGTCAACCCGATCAACCCGGCAAGTAACACGATCTCCCACGTCCGGCTCTTCCAGTGAGCGTGGCTTCGTCCCTTTCAAAACAACGCCTGTTTCGACTTCAACAAAAATGCCGTGGAGCGGAGATACTTGCACAATCTTCCCAGCAATTACATCGCCCTTTTTAATCTGATTTAAGAAGTCCATTGGATCCGCAAGCGTTTGCTTTCTGGAAACACGAATCATCTTCACAGTCGGTTCAATCGCGAGAACTTTTACGGTGACCGTTTCCCCCACTTGAGCATCAATGCCTTCTCGAATATTCCAAGACCACTCGGAGCGGAACATGAAAGCATCCTGACCTTGAATTCTAAGGTGAACAACGCCCTTCTGAGTATTAATACCGGTTACGGTTGCTTTATACTCTTTCTCTCCCAACTTATCTTGGCTTTCCATTTCGTTCAGTTCGTCCCATAGCTCATTCGCAAGCATTTGATTCGCGATTGTTCCAGAAAGGAAAGCTACCTTGTTTTCCAAATCCAGTTTTGTAATAACAAACGCATCTTTTGTGCCGACAAACCGATTAAAAGATTTAATTTCGAAGTCACGGAAGTCGGGGCCCATGCAGTACCCATTAACGCCTCCTGGCAATGCAACGATTAACGTAGGAACTTCACGAATAACCGTAGATCCATTTTCTAACTTTGTCGGCATATTCATTTCTTTAAGGCTACGGATGACTCCATAAACGATTTCTTGGTTTCTGCTGGATTTTGTCAAATCCTCGAGTGTTTGTTCATTGGACCATGATTGTAAGACCATTTGTAATCTCTCCTTCTATTTTAGTGATAGCAATTCGACTCTCGATCTTTTCAGACGGTTATTAGGTTGCTCTCTCCCATGGCTGCTGTGATAGGTTCACATAATTAGATTTCCATTATCGTGTTACCCCGCTCCCTTCTGAAAACAAAAAAGCACCCCTATCCGAGACTAGTCCGTAGACTACTCTTGAATAGGGGTGCTCCCTTTGATTATTAAACTGATTTCGGGTTTTCCGAATTGACTTAATTGTAGCCGTGCATAAATCAGATAGCAAGGGATTTTTTTGTTTAAATAGTATTATTTACCGTCTTTTCCCTTTTCCGATGGGCTATTGTGCTTAAGATTCATTTCTACACCATTTTGCAATTGATGATAGAAGCTGTCATGTTTTTTCGATATCACGCTTTCTTTATAAGCGATTTCCTCCTGCTCAGAAGGAGTTTCGTTTTTAGCTTCAGGTACACCAAATATAGAGACCACCTCTTCTTCCTCATCTATTTCAGCTGGCTCATTAGGTTGCTGCTGTCCAAAGCCCATATCGAATACCCTTACTTCTTTTTGTACAGGTGGAGCAGCTGCTGGTGCGCTTTCAGCGGCCATAGGAGCAATCGGCTCTTTAACAGGACTAGCGGCTGCCTTTTGTGCAGACTGTGGTTGCTCTATTTCGTTTTGAACATCATTACTTACATCTGCTGCAGGTTCAATCTCAGCATGCATTCCGTTCTGATCAAAGCTTATACTACGTATGAGTGAAGCAGGTAGCTTATCGGTTGGACGAGTGTCATGTGACATGCGCGCAACTTTGTCAGCAATCGCTTGTTCCCGCGCCAATTCCAAATCGAGCTTAGTATCTTCTCGGACCTTCTCCTTTTCAATCGCTACACTCTCTTCTACTTCTACCAGTTCAGAATCCACTTCCTCAATAATCTTTACATCTTCGGAATCCTTAATCACATCAATCTCCCCACGACGGTAGCTCAACCATTCTTGGAGCGGCAACTCCCCTACTCGGACTTCTGCAGATTGAAAAGCTTCTGGGGGAAGGAAGTTGGCTTTAATTCGCTGTACAGGAATCGGCTGGTTATTGACTACAATCTTCACGGCACAGTTGAATGCGTCTTGGAACATAATCTCTCCAGGGGTCATGGATTGTTCCCGCTTCTTAGCATAAGAACTGCCGCCTCGTGTTTGCGGATTATCTTGGAGCGGTGAAACAGACATTTCTGTTTGACCTTCATCGAATACTATTTTCTCCCCGAATAGATTACTGAAGTATTCGGCATCCATTGCCGGCACATCACCATAAACCATCCGATTCCGCATGCCCGCAATTATGGTGGTCATGTAGTTTTCGCCATAAGTGTCCGCAAGCTGCGCGATCGTTTGCATGATGGTGGTGATGATGACCTTGTATTTGCGCGACTGGACAGGGAATTCGCTAAACGAATCATAAAAATAGTCGGGAGCTTCATCAACCATAATGTGGTGAAATGGAGAAACATCATTTGGACGACGGAACGTTGCGTTTTGAAGATTCATCAATACAAGCTTTCCTAATACTCTTGCCAGATCGACCAATTGTCCTTTGGCTGTATTCACAAGGAGCACGCCCCCTTTGGCGAAGTGTTCGTCAAAATCAAATTCACTTTCTCCAAATAGAACATTGCGGATATATGGATTGGAACCAATATCGTTCAGAATGTTTCGCAAGCCTTGAACATGTTCTGACTTCGCATCATAGTATTGAACATTTCCTAAGTCATCAGTTACCCAATTCTCCCCGCCTGCTCCACGCTCTTTCTTAGGCAGGATGGTCAAGTCGAACCATTCATCGATACCTTGAATGATTTTCCAGTAATTCCGCTCTTGCCTTTCTTCAATGTCATCAATATTTTTCGGAAGTGTTTTTTTCAATTGCTCATGCATTTTGTGTACTAAGGTCGGGTTGTTATACATATCAATTAACGCACCGAACGTTGGTTGCAAATCGGGGTCATGCAACTTTAACAAATAGATATGCTGCTTCAAGTGATTTCGCTGCGCTTGTTCGAAGAAGAAGTTACCGCTGGATCCGGAATCGTTTAAACCAGCAATAATTTGGGCGAATACTTCTGCGACTTTATCAACCGGTCCACGCATCGGATTAATACTTGGAGTATTTGGATCTAGCGGATTGATGTAGGTAATCGCTTCATCGGGAATGCCATGTGCCTTAACAAGTTGAAGCGTTTTCTGACACAAATCATTCGAAGGCTCAATTACGGTGATTCCATTCAGATGGCGTCCCGCTACATCTTTCGATAAATAATCCTCCCGCTCCCTCAACGTTGGGAAAGCATTAATAAATCGTGTCATGTGATGTAAATCTTGGTTAAGCATCGGTAGAGCAAGTGCTGCTGTCTTACCTGTCCCAATCCCCCCTACGATTAAAGAGTTCAAGGAGCGGTCAAAGCCAGGAATGGTTACCATTTCCTGATTCTTGATGGATAGTCCCAATTCGACATCCGGCCATACATCTACCTCTTCCAGCTTGCTAAACTTCTGGAGCCATTTCCCTTTATATTCGAAGTTAAAGAATGCCTTCTTCAACTCTTGATCATTAAGTCCAAGCTCGGCCATTAAGAAAAGAAGAACGAAGCCAACAAATAGAATCGGTAGCGCAATCAGCATTAGATAAAATCCGGAAGTATGTTCAAAAAGAATGGATTCTATGAAGGCATCTGTTGTAATAACGTTTTCCAACCTATTTTCAAAGAATGGAATTACATAAGAGTCTATCCCACCCATTCCATAAGCGATTAACCCGCTCCATCTTGCTACGTGCATGATAAGAAAATTAATAAGCCTTAACCATTTTTTCTTGAAGAGTTTAACTCTTGTACTGATTAAGAATCCAAAATACCCGATGGCACTTACGCAAATTACGCCTAATAACGTTACATGGTCATTTGAGCCAATCAGCCAGGACAAGTATGTAACTTCCTCGCCAGTGTATTGTGATTGCAACAACCTAGCAGCTCTCACCGAATAAAAAATCGCGAAATACAATGAAACGGCCATACTGATTAAAGCGACCAGGAGCGGGACACGAGCTTTCCATTTTTGCCAGTTCACCTTTTTCATAGAATGTTACCTTCGCTTCTTGTAAAAGGCGTGGCCACTTTTGCTACAAGCGGTCGATATACACCGTCTTCTCTTGTTGGAGCTTTCACTTCATCTAGGCTAGAAATTATAATTTCGCATTTAGGATTCAACGCCACTACATCGTTTGCAGCCGCTTCCGCATTTTCGTAAATCAAAAATAGTGAAGTCTTTAAACTAGCATTGGTTGTTTCATATATTCGTGTAACAATTCGTTTCACGTTTGCTCTAGCCCGCTGATAAGAGAATAAAGACCCCTCTTCCATAAACAGCAAGACACCAATCTTCATATTTTCAGGAGATCGTATTTCAGCCAGGAGGTCTAAGTCATATTGATCTTCGATAGTTAGCTTCTTTGATACCAAGTCATTTTGGCTTATTGAAAATGTGAATTCAGCTGGACTATTCTTGTTGGCGTGCATAATCCATTGATTTGCTTTATTTTTCATCTGTAAGCGTCCTATAGCAGACTGCCGACTAATGAGTTTATGGAGGATTTTTGGAGCTCTATTGGAGGGAGTAGCAATTATCTCTAGGCCGTCAGCCCATTCGATGCTCTCTTTCAATGTCTCCTTGATTGAAGCTACCCTTCTATCTCTGCTTCTTGATTCCCCGTCCGCTCCGTTTAATAAGCCAACGGAAAAAAATACAGTGATAGGTTTACTGGACTTGTTCGCTAATAAGTTATAACGAGCGATTTTGTTTTCGATTGTTCCTAAAGTTTGAGAACCACTATCTACTTCTAAGCAAATAATGCGTTGCTCAGTTTCATATATCCAGTCTGGGATTATTGGTTGTAATTCCCTGCCTTTAGATATGGAATCTATTAACTCATGATTCTCACCTCTATTACTTCTTACATTAAGCGAAGCAAAAGATTCTCCCCGCTCCCACATTAGTCTGTACACTTCCATGAACAAGGAATTTATTGCCATATTGTGAAGCGTAGGTATATTCACCAAATAGGAATATTTCTTTTTGGATTCTATATCGTCATGTGAAAACACACCTCGGTTTGCTAATACTTCAATTCCTCTTACGCCTAAACGATAAGCATAATTGACAGGCCGGAAAATCTCTCTCTTTGGTTCTTTATCATTCACTTGAAACAATATGCCACTAGCCACCAATTTTGCTAGTCTATTCGTAACCATGTTCCCCTTCCGTCTGCCATTAGAAGTGATCTCATAATACTTATGAACGTTTCTAGCGTGAATGGACTTAAACTCATGAAGATGCTGCAACAATTCCAACTCTTCGGGCGTTAAGTGAACCCCGTTAAACCGCCCATCCTCTTTTAACTTTAAAACGTCGGTTCTCATATCCAATCTCCTTTCAACAAAAAAAACCCCGCCAAAAAGAAAGAGACTGGTCGCTCTTTTCTTCTGGCAGGGTGCTCCTGGTTTGTTGTCATTCATTTTGAAAAAAAGTATAGCATAGCTTCTAAAAGGTGGCTATAAAATATTCAAATAAAGCCTTGATTGACTGGAGAGAAACCGCAAAAAGGAAGTCCTCTAAATGCCGAGAAACACGGGATTCCCTAAAATACTTTCTCCAGTAATTAAAGGGTTATTCATGGGGGGAGTAGTAGGCATTGTATTTAGTTAAAAAAATGAGATTTGCCAGTCATTTAAAGGAATTTGGGTTACACACCCCCTAGTATCACACCCCTTTTCTACAATAGTTTAGGGTTGTGTTACTAGGGATTTATATAGGGGTGTGTAAACAACATAAAAAAATCGGTATTAAAACCCTATGGAAAACAAATTAATTCTTCTGTGTTCACCGAAAAATCGGAGTTATATAAGCTGCCGTTTCATTCCATTTTTTTACGAAAGTGTACTCATGCTAAAAACCATATTTGCTAAACCTCATTGAGATTCGCAAGAATTTCTAACACATACTAATGTCGTTTCAGCACTAAGAAAAGGACAGCCAAAGAAAGGACCACTACTTTTGTTAGAAGATTTTGCACTGCTTATTTTGGATCAATCAATAAAACAAGGAAATAAATACCGAATTGCTATTAAAAACAAAATAAATCACTCCTATTATCAACGCTACATTAAATATTAATGTAATGTTTAATGTAATATTTACATTAATTATTACCGTAATAACTAATGTAATAATAAACCCTTATTTAAAAGGGTTTGCGAGTATTTTGAAAAGTGTCTTTGATTCTAAATCACACTTGATAAATGCGTTTATTTAGTATTACCGTAATAACTACCGTAATAAATAAATTGACACTACCGCATAGTTATGTAATGATTACCGTACAACGTTTTTGAATTATCGAATTCGAATTCATAAACGCAATTTAATTGGATGACCGGGGGTGATGAATTGACACTTACTAAAGAAAACATATTTGAAACGTTTAAAGTTCGAATGTCAGATGAAAGCAAATTACTTTTCACCACTCTTTGGAATAATAAAGAAGCCATGGCCAAAGAACAGCTATGGAAAGCTGCTAATCTACAGAAGAAGAAAATTAGACCTGACACTGATCAAGAGAAAGATTACATTAATTCCAGATACACGCTAGACATAAGTATAGCTAGGCTTGAAGGTGCGGGTTTGTTAGATGTTAAATCATACGGGAGAATACGAACCTATACTATCTCTTCGTTAGGACGCGAATTTTACGAGTATTTGAAAAAAAACTAATTAAGAAAGCGAGTGTTTATTATGAGTTTTAAAAATGCAGTTTTTAGTAGTACAAAGATTAATACAAGCCTCAATTTCGGATTTATCGGATTAGGTATGGGCGGTAATTCAATTGCTGCAGCTTGTGCAGAAATTTCTACTAATATACCGAACAAAAAATATCCTTACTCCGCATTGCTTATTAATACCAATCAAATCGATCTTGATAAAATCGAAGTGCAGAACCCTGCTATCAATAAGTTACTGATTGGGAGCGGCCGAGGTGCGGGACGCAATATTGATTTAGGCGAACAAATGTATCTTGAAAGCGAAGGAGAAGTTCAAGAGCACATTAAAAATCAGTTCAAGGATTCAGATTTCATCTGGATTGTAGCAGGCCTTGGCGGTGGTACTGGCACAGGTTCTATTATTCAAGCAATTGGTTCAGTAATGAAGTCAGGCTTCAAAGGTAAGTTCGGTTTAATTTTAACTTTGCCGCGAAAAAATGAAGGTTTGACTGTATTATCAAATGCAATTAAACGACTGAAAAAAATCAATCAAGCCATGCAAGCCCTCGGCTCAATGATTATTGTCGACAATCAAAAACTATTTGATCACTTTACTGAAACCAAATCTAATTCAGCACTCATTTCTGATTATCTATCCTTTACTAATCAATTCATTGCTGAATCCCTACACGAATTAAACGTTGTTACAGCAAGTTATAAGCCCGTAGGTGAAAATCACTTTGACAGTTCAGAGTTTGAAAATCTAGTTAAAACTCCTGGCGTACTTCACTTCTCTAAGTTCTCTAAACCAACGTCTGATATTTCTACTTCTAAAGCTGAAGATCAAGTTAATGATTTCAAGGAAAACATCGTAGAAGGAATTTTGTCAGACGGATATGATTTGGGTCGTACTAAACGATTGGCCGTGAGCATACTTGCAGATGAAGCCACAAGTAATCGAGTCTTTAACTTTGGATTCACGAATGCAATTGAATCGGAAATTAATCATATTGCCCCTATCGCAAACGAGAAACCGATTGCTTTTTATAATTATAATTACAAGAACATTAAAGATACTTACTTTTATTCGGTATTTGCTGGACTGCAATTACCTGAAAGAGTCAAAGCAATGATCCAAGAAAGCAACCGATTGCAAGAAGCCGAAAAACAAGCTGCCCTTCCAAGTAACGACGATATATTTGCTGATTTTGAGGAAGTTAAAGTTACTGGTAACGATGCTGAACTCGAATTCGAAGATATCTTTGGTAGCTCAAATGAAGAAGAAAGCTCTAAAAAAGAAAATGAAACAGAAGATGCTTTTGATATACTGTTCAAAGATTAAAGGTACGCCTACATGGAGATTGACTTCATGTAGGCCCTTTTTTAAAACCCTCTTTTTCTCAACCCGCACCACGCCTCAATTTGTGCTCCACATGTGGGCTGTGATGCTCTTGTGATGCTTCACAAATCCTGACTTGTGCCCCACATGTGGGCTGTGATGCTCTTGTGATGCTTCACAAATCCTGACTTGTGCCCCACATATGGGCTGTGGCGCTCTTGTGATGCTTCACAATTTAACGAAGATCTTTGTTTTCGTTTTTTATAACATGTGGATTTAAAACCACTGATATCAAGGGTTCGGTTTTGAATTGTGCTCCACAAGTGATCTATGATGCCTTTGTGATGCACATATTGTGCACCATAAATGCTTTATAATCAACATTTTTAAGTTATGATATGAATACAGTAGTAAAAGTTCGGAGGGGCAGCTATGGAAAAGTTTACGAAGAAATGGTTATTGAGTGAGTTCAGTAAGGAACTCCGTACTCGATTCAGTTTAATAACCGGCAATGAAGAAAAGGTCCATTATAATACAGTCACAAACTGGTTTAATTCACTCGAATCCCAAAATATTCATTACGTCCCTAAAATTGAGGACATTCGTCAATTCGATGAACTGGATCTTCAGATAGCATTGTTTATTATGGAAATGAGAAAAGAAAATTGGCAGCTATATGCAATATTTAAAATTATTCCTAGTAAATTTGATGTTAGATCACAAGAACCTCGAGTTATGACTGAAGAAGAAACTAAGCCTTATCGAGAAGGGGATTTACTCGAATATTTATATCAGAACCTCAATCAGATAGGGGAAAGAAATAAATCTCAAAACGTAGGTATTTTAAATTACCTTGAATTGAATAACAAAAGAAGTACCAAATTAACGGAGATTCAAAACTTGCAACTTGAAAAAAAGGACTTACAAATTGATTTAACTCGATTAGAGAACAAACTCGAAAACATAGATTTACGGAAAGAGTACTTAGAGATTCTTTCACTAAAACAAAAAAGTGAAAATGTGGGAAGAACTAAAAATAAGGGATTCTTCGCAAAATTGTTTAGTGGCCCTGACTCTGATCAAGAAGAAGAAATAAAACCCGATGTTACCACTGAGCAATCGGATAAGCTTTCTAAACTAGATGAACAACAGAATCATCTTGAAACAGAAATGGCACGTATTAAGAGAGAAATTGAAGATAAAGAAAAACAGATTAGTGTTCTTTCGAAAGATGTCGAATCACACTACTCACAGCCGCTCATAAAGGCCAAAGAGAAATTACTGATAGAAGCACAAGAAGAGCTATTTGAGAAGGGAGAGAGCGATCTATGAAGATTCTGAGAGGGTTTGCTACAGTTGAATATACAATTGCAGGAGCTTTAGCTTTACTACTTCCTATCGCATATTCACTTGCACTTTAAAAAAACACCAAAGAAAAACCCGAAGTTCCTAAGAACTTCGGGTTTTCTTGACTTTTCGGCTACAAGATCATGAACACATGATAACGAAGCCATATTTAATTAATCTCATAATAGCATTCAGGGCTCTGGGTAGCAAGCGTTGGAGAGTCCAAAATGAAATAATTTATCAATATGATTCTAATAGTCTAAAAGAATTTATTAAAAAGATACCCATTTTTCCTATATCGTAAATAAAAATAAAGGTTTTCTTTTAAAAAACTAACGATTAGCTATAAGTAGTCGAAGATAATTACAAAGGTGCGAAATATAAGCTGATCATCAAAGCAATTAATATGCCCACTTTCTTACATTATCAAACAAAATGTGGACATCTTTTTTTTCAAATGCTATGCTTTATATGACTCTTCGGCAACCAATCTATCTTATTCTGAATTTTTCTGGTTTTAAACTAGAATTTAGGGTGAGGGATGGGTTTATTAAGGTGGATATTTCTGCCTTAATAGTACAAGGTCATGAACTTTTTTGTTATTCAGCCGAAAAAAAAAGAACCTGCAAGCTGCAAGTTCTCATGATCCAGTCCCCACTGGATCGGTTTAACATCAGAAATAAATCACTGTAGAAACCACTATAGAAATAAGTTTGCGCCAACAAGCTTATTTCAAAATCGAACTCTGCTTGGACTCTTCTTAAAAATGAGAGCAACCAGGCCCGCTTTCTTATTGTCTTTTTTAGTATCTAACACTTCCTTTATCTTAGCAAATAGATAGGGGCTGTGCAAGACTCTATACCTCTAAGAAAGCAAATTCTAGACTTTTTTATATAATTTGCTGGTGCTTTTCTCATTTTAAATGCGTATTTTGGTTTTGTTTTCAGGGATTCCCTTAAACCTTTAAATGTTTAAGGGAAAGAAGATCACTGCAAACACGCTTACAAAATGTGAAAATGCCCATATTACTTAGGAGGATTTAAGATGGTCGCACTCAAAACTTCAACTTATGAAACCGACATTTCCGATATCCGTTACGCGCGAATATCCCGTTCGTTCGTTTCATCGTTTTCTAAAAATCTGATAGATATAACTCCGACTGTTTTCAGAATGATGTTTACAGTAAGTCCGTACGTTGATGTAGATCGCGAAATCAAGTTGTATAAGTTTCAGATTAAGCAGCGTCTCCATCTTACATTAAGCTCTTTTAAACACGCATTGCAGGTAGCAATAAATGCCGGCATTATCGAAGAGAAGAGTGGCAAACTCTTTAGCAACGTCCATACGTTTGAAAAGTCTAATAAGCTTACATTTGTCCCTAACTATGAAAGATTAGTTGATGGGAACTTTCCTAAACTTGGGCGTTGGGCTACACGTTTGTTTTCCTATGTCTTATCTTCGAGAATCGAAAATGCACCACTACGTGTTAATATCGAAAACCTTTACGATAATACTCTACATACAGCAGAAAATGGCTTAGTTTATATGAAGTCAGCAAAGAATGTCGTGGCTACGCTTATTGAATGTCTAAAAGCAGACGTGATTGAACTTAAGATACCGTCTCGCGACGATAATAAGCGACTTATACTTATAAACCAACAAAATATCCAGGAACATATAACGCTCCTTGAGGAACATGTGGAAATCATGAATTCTTCATCACCGGAAGGCGATAACCTTTCTAAAAAGAAAGTAAGAACTTCTAAGCGTAAGGTTGAAAATGACACACACATTTTGTATATCTATTTAGCTAAATCTGTGACGGCAAAAACAATGAATGTGAAAGCATCACATACAGAAATCGATAATATCTTAAAAGAAAACGCATACGAATCGTCTTTTCTTAAATCCAATACCATAAATGGCATTATTGGAATCAAAAACGATCTCTTTAAAGCGGCCAGTCTAGTTGGGTTAGCTATATATAAAAAATCCTTAATTGATTACTGCAAAGAGAAGATGCCCCTTATCGACGTGCACGACACCGAAGAATTTGCTTTGCAGGACCACTTGATGAATTACTATGTTTTAGTTTCTATTCGAAGAATATTGTTGAAGGCAGCTGAAGATATTAGTGCTGCAAGCAAGGCCGGAATGGACCTACCAAATACTTTTAAAACTGCTTTTGGATCGCTTACATTCATCGAGGTGAACAAATTACTCGCATACTATAGCACTAAGTCCTCAATAAACCATAAAGTAGTTTTCGAAAAGGAATTACTTGATTTAGGTATTAATCAAAATGATTTGCCATCAGAAGAAACGGGATGGAGTCCGATTTTTGAGGAAACTTCGCATGTACATTTGTCAATTCTTTCTCACTTTGAGCAAGGGCTGACGCGCCCAGAATTGCGCGAAATTGCATTTGAGTTAGCAGAAAGAACTCTCCTGGTTCAAAAAGAGAAATACGAACAGTATTTGAAAGATCTTGCCTCCACACGTTCCGCTCCAGTAAAGGTCGGAAATCAATTGCCTTACGTTGAAACGACTAAAGGTTCTAGCAATAGAGTGAACTACGATAAGCAACATCACTTCAATATGTTCCGCGAGATTCTCGAACAGTAGATGTGATTCTTCAAACTGCAGCAATACAGAAATTCTGGCTTCTTATTCTAAAATGAGAGGTCTATTTGTCGTGTGATTTAATGGCCTATCTGATTTAGCATTTGTTCTGCTATTGATTCTATGGCACTGGCCACGACTTTATTCTATCTATTTAGGCAAAACCATAGTTGTTTTGCCTTTTTTTTGCCTAAGACTGGAATATTATGCCTAAAAAACTGAATTATAGAGATTGAATATAAATTATATAATCTGCTATTTGTTTATATATGCGTTAGGTCATTTATAGAAAATCATCACTTCAAAATCTTCAGTACCTACACTTTTAGTAATCCCTTGATACGACTGTTTTCTAAAAGGTTTATTGGATAATTATTAGAATGAGAATCGATTATGTATATATCCTTGCATTTAAACTTGAATTACTCCTAGAAGATAACCTTGAATGTAATAACGCGCGGCGTTGATGAAAAATTTGCTATAATTAATTGGAAGATCTATTTAAAGGAGGGGACAAACATGCTTAAAGAATATGCCGAATATCGACGCAGTAATAACATCAAGGAACAAACCTTGAAATACGAAATTGAACAGCTGCATATCTTTCTAGCTTTTGTTACAAATTTCGCTGGCCGGAAACTCGAACCGTTCGAGATAAAGCCCCTCCACGTTAAGAAATACTTAGATCATGAGAAAGAAATTAAACAGGTGACAGATACTACGATAAAAAGAAAGCTATCTACGATAAGGCAATACTTTAATTTTTTATGGGAAATGGGTAAAGTTCCTAATGACTTTATGCCGAAAGTAAAATACGAATACAATATTCCTGAAAAGACTGGTTCTACAAACTACCAAGAGTTACTTTCAAAGAAAAAGCAAATTCTCTCTAATTCTAAGCTGTTATTAAATGATAAACTCTATTTTCTCCTTACACTAAAAGGCATAAAACTCCAGGACATTGAACGCCTAACTACAGAAAATGTCGTTGATGCGGGGAATAAAATTGTTGTTCGTTTTGAAAACAATCAAGGGTATTTTGTTAAGTGTAATTTTTACGACGAATCCGATATAGCTATATTCATCCAAGCAATTGAGAGAGCCACATTTAGAGACCATTCGCTGCTTGTTGCCTCCACAAATAGAAAAGAAGCTAACTACCTACGACATAATCTAAAAGAAATTAATGACCGATTGTACAAAGTAATAAACGCTCATTTCCGAGGAGAAGAAATTCGATCCTCATATATTCACTTTCTCTACAAAGTCGAAAGAAAATCGCTGGAAGAAATGGCAGAAATGCTTGGTACATCAGTCACTTCAATCACAAATACTCTTAAAGTTGTCCTTGAACGTTATAAACACATGGACTATAATAAAGCTACTAACTAAATTTAAACCAACGGGAGCACCCCATAATTACAAGAACACGATTCTTGTTTTTTATGGGGTGCTCTTTTTATTTGTAGTTTAGAAAGGGGGGACTTACACCGCTATGAAGCGTTGTAAGAAGTAATTGAAAAATCATTTGGGTTCCACAAAAGCTCTGAACGATCTTATTGTCAGTTCTCTATTAACTAAATATGAGTTAAAAAAACACGAGGGCCAAAACTATCTTAGAGTCGAAATTTGCCAAAGCAAAAAATATATCTTAGAAGATTATATAGAACATCATCTAATCTCCAAATTTGTTCAGATTCATAAGGACGAGCCGTTTTTTATTATTTGTCCATCCATAATGTTGGATTATATTTTAAAAGATTGGACCACCAACGGCGAAGTTACAGCTATAAATCCATCCGATCTTCACATTAATACACTTTTATTTTGGATTACGTTGTTTGCTTACAAAACAGAATACTCGGTTGTTGTAGAGACAAACCTCTCGATTCCTCTTCAAAAAACTCTGTGCTATTTCTTTTCAAGAACGATAAAGGATTGCGAGATTATCAATATGGATAATCGTTTTCACTTTAAATCATTTTTGGAATTATACTTACTCTCTAATTCTTATCGTCCCTATTTGGAAACAGGGGAACTTAACGAAATGTTGTCATCAACGGAAAAACGAAAGTTGAGAAAAATCATTGCTAAAGAAAAAGCATAAGGAGAGTGAGTTCAGAATGCGTACAGGGTGGCTAGTATTACCTTTAAGTGGTTTATTGTTATTTTCTACTGGTTGCGTCCCCGATAAAGTCCAAGAAGAAATTGAAAAAACGGAGAATGAGAACGCTGAGAAGCAGTCAGGGCAAGGGGATGAGGAAGTCGCGCCGGAAGATATAGAAGTATCGGAAGAACAAAAGAAAGAACTTGAAAGTCATGATCATGTCTCTGAAGAAGAAGCGGTTGCTGAACTTACTGAAGAACAAGAGAGTATAGAAATTGATTTGCCAAAGAAAAAAAATGAATTCACGTCCCATCAAGAATTATCGCAATATGTCTCGAATTTATTCTACTTATACCATAAAGGCGATTTGGATACGGATGAATTTTATGAAATGTTAAGACCGCATTTACATGACGATTTCTTAGAATTATTGCCGGCAAGTGAAGCTGATCGAAAAGAAACATTTGAAGTTTTACAATACACATTTCTACAGTATTTGCCCGCTCCAATCGAGTCATACGAGCTCACCGAAGCAACTACAAATATTCGTGGAGATGAAGGAGAAAGTTATCGCAAATATGTAACGGATGATTCTCAATTTATTTACTATGTATTGAGAATGAAGAAAGAAGGCAGTCAATGGTTTGTAACCGATGACAGCCCCGCTCCACCATACGAAATCGATCCATCTTTAGAAAGTTCATTTGAATCTCCAGGAGGCGAAGAGTAAATGGTAAGTATAAAAGAACAAAAAGAGCTAGTAGCAGAAAAGTTGATGAAACGTTTCAATAAAGATTATGAATTTAAAGCTACTATCCAGTCAGTCACAACATTTTATGGCAAAAAAATTATGGCTTTTGCTACTGAGCCGGAAGATAAAAACTTCATTGAAGAACGCACGTTAGAAGTAGTCAGCGAACAATTTCTATTAGGCTATTACATCATGAGTGAGTTGTTAGAGGATCCGGAGTTTCAGTTGGAACAAGCAGCATGGAATTTAAGGAAAGGCTACGTGCGAAACACAATGCACTCTCTTTTAGAAACAGTTATGCAAGACAGTGAAGTTGAATGGCAGCAAAGCGATATAGAGAAACAATTTACAAAACGTGTTCTAGCGTCATTCTATGATGCCTATGAGGTCACAGTTCAACTGCGTAAGGATGTACTCGCTTTAGGAGCCTACTATGCTTTTACCGAATCTTCCCGTTATCAGGAACCACCGGAAAAGACGCATACATTGAAATTAGCAACCCCATACGACCTTACTTTTTTAAATCCGCAAGTATATATGCAAGGGGAAGCGGTTATAGAAAACATGGAGAAATGGACTTTGTTTCAAACAGAATCCATCAAGGGTGCTCAAAAGGTGGGGACCATCCAGCTGATCGAAAAGGAGCGGGATACGGGGGAATCTGAAATCCATTTGGAAATACTAATCTCTCAATTGATTAGTCAAAATGAGATAACCGACATCATTAATCAAATGATTGAAAAGATTCCACAGCAAGATCATTCAAGAACAGTCATAGATTATTACTTAGTGACTGATCAGAAAACATACCAATTATAATAAAAGAAAAAAGAACCGCTCCTATAAGGAATGCGGTTCTTTTGTTTGTTTAGTCGCCTCTGTAGAGCGCATGTAGCCTTTCTTAGCTTGAAAGAAAGTGATATGGCTACTTAGAGTCATATCTTCTACAATCTCTGTCAAAACGCTCAAAATGGCCAATGCGGAGAACTTATTGACGATTAGTCGCTGCGGCTCACTTGCCGTTAATTCTGTACAAGATATTGAACTGGGCCGCTCTTTGTCGTCTGTCTCAAGAATATCTGGAAATGCATCTGCTACAGTAGGTAGCTTAGCAAGATTCAGATTCAAACCAGTGACAATTTGACCGCTCCAGCCGCTCTCATTGAACGCTTTTAATTCATCTTCGGTCCATTGAGCTTTCGGGCGTGTTTGCCAGTCGGCAGGGACCACAGTAGATTCATTTCCAGCATCAATATATATGCCTGCATTTTCCTTTATAAAATCGTGAATCACTTTGCGGGTATAGTTGTTATCAACACATCCGATTACAATTGGCATTAAAATGTCCGAGTAGGAAATGTCTGTTAGGTAGTCTGTGTTAAATAGTTCTAACACATCTTCTACTGATTCAATATAGCCCGTGGTTTTGCTGCGAATATCAATGTTATAAGCATAAGAATAGCGGGATGCAAGAACTTCAGCTTTTTTTAATCCCACTTCTGAAGCTAAAAACAATTGATTCCCCAAATTCTTCTCTTCAATCACATCAGGATCGGCAATAACATAAGTAGCGGCGCGTTTACTCGTTCCAAGCAATTGTGCAATATGCTGAACGAGGTAACCACCCGTACCGCCTGTTCCGATTTGAACGATAAATGGATAAATGCCTTTTTTGGTAGAGTAATCCGTTTTTGCTGAATCCAGAAGGTTAATCATTTGACCACCTCAATCTTGTGGAGATCATACTCTGGGAGTTCAGAAAACGGTGTTTCAAATAAATCTGTAAGATTTAAAGATTTGTGACCAATCTCTTCATTCACAAACATTCGAGCAGTCATATCCGGAAAGAATTTCTGTGTATGGCCGACAATGGCATAGCACATTCCTGGAGATCGCTCAGATTGATTATCAAGTGAAGAGGGGGCGGGTGGCATAGTATGGTGCGAATGAATCTCTAGAAGTTTCATACCATCCGAAAAGCGGTCAGCTAAATCAAATATTGTCTCGATCACTTCGATCTGATATTCTTCAACTCGCTGCGAAGGAATATCCAACACATATTGCTGGGTATTCGTCATATAGTAAATGTCGCCATGAACTTCAAGACTATGCTTTCCATACTCTTTAGCTATCGCAATAAATTGCTGAAGCAAAGTAAATGGAAGAGGGTAAAGAGAAGACCGGAAGTGATTCCGGTCTTGGTTTGGTGCGCCTTTCGGTTTCGCTTTCATGACGATCACAATAATGTTCTTTTTCTTCAAAAAGACTACGTCGGTATGATTTTTAACCAATTCCGGATACTCTTTCTCCATCCGCGCACGAAGCATTTCTCCGGTTAACGGCTGGCGTACAGGATCTTGGTCTTTTTTCTTCACAAGCAAGCCTTCAGCAAGCTCTTCAGGTGAAAAGAAATCAACTACCGGTAGCGAATCGCCCATGAAGCGAATAACGGTTTCTTCGTCCGGTTTAAAAGCGTCTACGGCTTCTTTTTTAGGAGCGGGAGCTTTCGGGGCTTCTTTTGGTCCATATACAGCATTAGCAGCATCAACTTTCTTCTGCAGTTCTTCTTGCTGTTTGGCTTTCTTCTCGGCTTCAGCCTGTTTTTTCTGATTTTCTTTATCTTGTCTCTCTTTTTCGTTAGAATCCACCATATTGAAAAGCTCGAAAATGTTAGTCATAGTAAGTTCTCCTCTCTTGAAGCTATCCTCTAGGGTATAGGCTTATTCAAGTCCAATTAATAATCTGTTTCTCTCAAAACCTGGTCGAGTGTTTTACGTGCAGGAACAAGCCAATCATCGCTATATGGCTGCTCGTCCAATTCATTGAGCAACTTCCGGAAAGTGTTGATTCCTAAGGTAGTCCGCACACCGTGGTCCTCGTTAAAAGGAGCGGAAAAGAACAGCAATAGCGCTTTTTTCGCTTCTATCAGAGAATCGACCAGGAGTCGTTCGTTAATACCCCAGCAAACCGTTCCGGAGCCTTTCATGACATTTGGATAGGGAAAGTCGTATAAGGGCGTTTCAGGCGTAATAGGCTTCTTATTGTTCTCTACCGCATAAATCCGCATCGTATCAATTAGTTTTTGATTTCCCATGCCTTTGAGTTCACACATAAAGATCATTCGAGGGAAGGCGAGTGAAAAGAATTCATCTTCATCCTTGTATCGAATATCGAAAGACTTTTGCGGAATCTCAAAAACGATTTGCTCTAAATTTCCATTTGGATGGCTGGAATAAAGTAATGTGCCTTCCGGAAGAATAGGGGAAACGATCATTTCTTCTCTCAAATTCGGTTCGCTTTCAGGCATTTCAGTAACGTTAGACAATACGCGAATGACTTGTTCCAATGAAAAGTATTGTTCCGGCCCTTTTACACCTGGGGCTATCTCTTGGCGTCCGATGATTGGAAAATCGGGATTTTTTGGCACGTCAGTGAATTGCAATGTCCAATTCATGAAGTCACTTCCTTTTTGGTGTTTTTGCTATGAAGCAATATTTCTCTCAACGCATCGTCGTATGCGGGTAAACCAAAACCGTCCATTGTATAAAAAAACAATTTACCTTTCTGTTTCCCGAACGCCAGCGACTCGTCATAATCTATACAACCGATTGGAAATTCAGCAGCAGCAGGATAATCAATTTCAAAAATCGCCAGCTCTTGGTTTGTAAAAGCTTTTTCGATTTTCTCTTTTCCGCTGTCTGTAAATTGGCTATTAGCCATAAAGCTCTCGTAGTCTTTATCAAAGTCATCACAATACGTATCGTAAACAGTTAAATCGAAAACTTTAGATACAATGCCGGTGAAGACTTCAACTATTTCTAAACTGCCATAGTAGGTAGGAATGATAGAAAGATCCTTTAGTTTCTTGGGCTCTATCCCCGACTTAACTGCGACAGCTACCAGTTTTAAAGACCGCAAATATTCTTGGCACATATAAAATTCTTCATGCTCCATGCTCATGGAATCACCTCATATCAACGGAAAAGCCGGTATGGGCTTTTTCGTTTCAGTTTTAGCAAAATTCCACATTATCTCGAGCGTACAAAGAAGAGAGGACCACGGTGAGTCTTGTAAGAAGTAGATGGTGCCTAATTCGTCTTCACTTCTTACAGATTGCTCAAATAAATCATATGCTTCATCTACCGCCTCAACAGTTAATCGAGAAAAATCGATGTGTTTGACGTCCATACGATTCAACATACAATGAAGCGCATACATCTCCTTCTCTATTTCAGCAGATTCATTTCTCTCATTGACAGGCTGCGCTTCGAAAGCAGCATTTATCTGTTCAAAATCATATTTCATGTGAATTCTCCTTTAGAAAATAAAAAGAACACGATGGCTTGGCGGCCGTCATGTTCTTTCACTCTCCATGTATTTTTAATAAGTTCTCACAGGCAAGATCAATTGTACTTGCTTTGTTTTTTCATTAATTCCTTCTACCGTAAATGGGCGCTGGGCTCCACAAAAGTTCAGCTTAATGGCGTCTGAATCGATTCGTTTCAGAGCTTCAAGCAAAAAGCCAGAAGAGAAAGAAACTGTGAATCCGGCTTCACCCGTGTATTCAATAAACGAAAGCTCACGGTGTCCTTTAGCGGTTTCGTTTTTTGAATCCAGCTTTACAAAAAGCCCATCTACTTCTAGCTTGATCACACCTTCTGAAGAAAGAGTCGATAGCAGCTGAAGAGATTCAGTGAATTCTTTAGCGTCTAGTGTCAATTCGCCATCAAAAGTTGTCGGAATCAAACGCTGCGTGTCAGGATAGTTACCTTCCAACAAGCGAGAGTAATAGATCGTATTCCCGTTGGCCATCGCGATTTGCGAGGTATCAATAGATAAGAGAATATCTTTGGAAAGGTCAAATGCTTTCAATGCATGGTCCAGCATTTTACCTGGGATTGTAACAGATACTTCATCCAACTTTTCTTCCAAAGGAATAGTTACTTTTGCTAACCGATGGCTATCAGTCGAAATCGCCTGCAGCGATTCACCAACCTGTAGATTCACGCCTGTTAGAACAGGGCGCGTCTCGGTTTTGGCTACTGCAAAGACTGTTCGGGAGATAAGTTCGGAAAACTTTTGGCCCGTTAGAACGATTGGCGCTGACGTAGGATTTGCTCCGATTTTCGGGAATTCCTCGGCTGCCATTGTCGTAAAGCTCAAAGAGGTTTTCTTTCCTTGAGTCACCTGAAGGTTTTTCTCCACAAGTTCAAATGTGATTTCTCCGCTAAGTTTAGATGTTACTTCAAAGGCTTCTTTTGTGAGGACGGCCGCTCCTTCATTATCAATCGTTGTAGTTTCTCCATTTGGGAGAATACGATGGATGATGCTTTCGCTGGCGTTACTGGCTGTCAGCACAATACAATCCGCCATAGCTTCTACCTTGATTCCTGCCAAAATTGGAATTGTGCCTTTGGCGTTCAGTACCGGACGAAGTTTTTGCATAGCCTGTTGGATAACATCTTTTGTTAGTGTGAATTTCATTTTAATTTTCTCCCTTCACTTGGCTGCCCTATAAGGTGCAGACTTACAAGCAATAAAAAAAACACATAGAAGAGAAGGGGATGCCTTCTCCTTTATGTGTTCAAGTCTCTCGATTAAGCTGGTTGAGCCGCTTCGCGGTCTTCATGGATCAGCTGTATCGTTTCATTACAAATGGTTTTATCCATCTTAAGCAATAGGCTTAAATGGCTTTCCAATTTCTCGTGTAGAGTAATTTGCGCGTAGTACAGCATTTCATCCTCTGTCAAACCTTGGTTTTGGCAATACTCGATGTATTTTTTGACAGGAACTAAAACTTTAGCAACTTCTCGTAATTGTTCTTCAGTAGCCTTTCCAATTTGCATCCGCTCACCGGTGATCTTCTTCATGAGTCCAGGAACAAGCTCTGAACCGATAGATAGCGACTTGAATAAGGAAATTGTGTGCTCTAAAGGGGATTTCTCGGTCATGGTTGATGCCATGTCCGATGGTTTTCCAGTACGTTTTTCGGACTTCTGAGTTGTTTGGTCATGATGTGTCGTTGAAGTGCTGGAATCAAAGTTCTCAAGCTGCTGTTCTTGTCTATTGGAATACGTATGTCCTTCAGGCAAGAACTTAGCAGGGATAGTAGGCGGATTAAATTTACCGCTGATTTGTCTTTTCTCTCCCGAAATTTTGAAATAACTATACACGTTGCATTTGCCTTTTCGCTGTAACGGTACCCAAAAATTAGGGAGGTCATACAAATATCGGCCGATTCCCCATTGAACTGCTGCTCGTTTAAGTGCGTTGGAATAGCCGCCTTTAATGGATTCAATATCTGACACTTCTGCTCCATCAACTCGTGAGATCCATTCTCCGTCGATTTTGATGGACAAAATACAACTGAATCCTTGCTTCTGTCCCTTTGCAGTCTCGATGATCATTTGTTTGCAGTCTGATTTCCATAGAGCCCCGCAAGTTGCATCTAAACGATCCATAATGGCGCGAGCATTTAGATAAGGAACAACAAGGACTGATATTTCTCCGTTTCTCTCAGTAGCTGATTGAACTTTCCATTCGATATCATCATAACCAAATGGTGCTTTCAATCCCTCCATAACTTTAGTGTTCTCCACAAAAATACACCCTTTCCCAAACGTTTTTACTCTCCAATTTTTAATTGAAAACGCAAAAAAGCCCCTGGGTTGATTAGTCATCACAGCAAAATAGCTATGTGTCAAAATCAGCCCAGAGGCTTGTTAGTGTCATCACCGTCAGAACGTGTAACGTTCGACAAAATCAAAAAAATTAAAGAATATACTGATAGTATACCCGTTCTGCTGATAAAAATAAATAGAGTTATTACTTTTTTGGAAAAGCTGTGCTATAGTCAAAGTAATTTCAAATCAACGCAAGCACTGCGCATATTCACCGCTATCTCATGAGATAGCGGGAATGTGCGCTTTTTTATTTTCTAAAAAGGAAGGGGATTTCATGGCAAAGGACCAAATTCATGTGTGTTCGGTATTTACTACAGAATTTCCATCAGGGATGAAAGAACAGATAAAGCGTTCACTATTTGAATCCGGATATAGACTTCATGATTTTCAATCGATTGGAGAATTTCAGAACTGGTATAGCGACTATCAGACTGAAGTGTGTCTCTTGCTTAATGAAGAGATAGATTCTGCCGAGTATGATTCATTGAAAGGCGAATTTGCAGAATTAGATGATTTTATCTTTGTTGACGCTCAAAATGCCGGAAGGAAGGAATGGTCGGGTACTCCAGTCCTTATTGACAAGAAAACCAATGAACTCGATGTAGATATGCTAATTGAAGAGATAAAAGCAATTATCCCTATTGATGAAAATGAAATGTCTTTAGAGGACGAAAATGAGCTCGGTGTGGAAGAAGACGAAAGTGACGCATTTGATTCGTTTACTGAAGGGGCACCTTCATACTCACAAGAACTCAATGATGAGCCCTATATTGGAGAAGAACCGCCACTCTCAGAAGAGGAAATGGAAGATATTGCGCGTGAATCACAAGAGCAGGAACTGAACGAAATTCAGCAGATCGACGATGCTCCTGCAGATAGTAAAGCGGAAGAAGTAGAAGCGGTTGTTGAACATTCACCATCAGCTAGTGAAAATGCCAGTTATTCTAAAAGACTTCGTAGTATTCAAAAAAGCCTGACCGGTCCGCAAATGGATGAGTTTAAAACGATCGGGGTCTGGTCCCCGCTCCCGGCGATGGGCGTCACGTCATTCATTTTAAACTTTTCATTCTTTCTTGCAGAGAACCGAATTCATACGGCGGTTTTAGAGAGCTTAACAAGTAATCACATATTAAAAGACTGGCTGCTTCGATATGGTTCCGTTCCAGATAAATGGGTGAGCTTGGCCGAAAACTTACATGCAGATCAAGCAATTGGTAACAGCGAATGGGTTTATCGCGGTGTGAAGTTTTTCCCTTTAAATACAAAAGATGGCAAGCATCGATGGAATCCAGACTCCTTTGACGCCTTTTATCGAATGACCGGTATCTATGATGTGACGTTAATTGATATCCCTACTGGGGAAATGGCTGCCTTTACAAAAGAATCGCTAAGGTATTTAGATGAACTATGGATATTGGTAGATGATCGGGTGCAGCAATTAAACAGCTGGAAAGGGTACATTAAAGGGATTAAGGATTCGACTGGATTAGACGTACACTTGATTCACAATAAAGCAATTTCAGCTTCAAAAACCGGCATTATATCAGAAGGACTAGGCAGTAACTTATTAGCTGAAATGCCTCCGTTGTGGGAAGAAACAGCGAAAAACTATTACCAAAATCAACCGCTCTATTTCCAAGTAGGAGTAAAAGAGAAAGTGCAAAAGCCATACCAGCAGCTCGCTACACATCTAATCGGGCCATCGTTCCAGTTGCATGAACAAAAAGCTAACTGGTGGGAGCAGCTAGTGAAGTCTAAGGGATTCCAGAAAATCTTGAATGGCTAAATTAGAAGTGATATAGTAAATTTATTAAAAATTTTTAATTTACTATGTCGAGCGATACCCGCTCCGACGGTGACGATCAGAAAAAGCCTTTGGGCTGATTTGGAGATAGCTTTTGCTATTGTCTATTAATCAGTCCAGGGGCTTTTTTTCTTGTCGAAAAATGACGAATGAAAGGGGCGAAGGACTATGAATGAGCAACGCATGATTAAAAAAGCATTGATGCAAGGGAAGGTTCAAATATCAGGGCACACGTTCTTAAGAATTGAAAAGCGGGGCTATACACGTTCTGATATGATCAATTGCATTATGCAAGGAGAAATGACGCGAACGACTATGTATAACAAGCGAATCGCATTTGAGATTGAAGGATTTGATACGGATGGGCTGCCGATGGTTTTGATTATTGGGAGAGGCAAGAAGACTGCAAAGTACAGAATTGTTACGGCGATGCCACCAATCCATAAACGATTCAAAAGAATAATCTAATCGAAGGAGAGGATATTATGAGAGGCACTTTGAGACGCACAAGAATGAAAGATTGGTATGAAATCATTCGTGAGACTTGTCCGATTTGCGGAAAAAGCGGGGGTTGTATGCTGCACAGTGATGGGAACCGCGTGGTCTGTATTCGAGTAGAAAGTAAGATTATCTTCTCGAAAAAAATGACCTCTTGGCTTCACTTCTTGAAAGAACCGGTATCAAAAGAAAAGAATCTCGAAGAGTATATTTTAGAGAGCGAGAAAGCGCCTGTTCAGCAGCTGAATGCTGTCTATGGCGCAATGCTTGAAAACACATATCTTCAAGATGTTCATCATGAACACTTAACAGGGCCGAGTCGTTCGATGCAAGAAAAAGAAATTCACCACAGAGAGTATCGCACGTTTCCAGCGAAATCATGGGATACAACAAAGGCCATGCTCAATCACGTGAGTGAAGAAGCCTTTGAAGGTGTGCCTGGTTTCTTTAAGAATAAATATGGCTGGATGATTGCAGGTGCACCAGGTATCTTGATTCCATACCGCAATACGCGCAATCAACTAACAGGATTTCAAATTCGAGTAGATAATCCAGGATTTAAAGCGGTACTTGAAGGGACATTCAATGATCACGTTACAGCTGAGATTATTGAAAAACCAAACAAGGTACAAGTAAAAATTGATGGCGAAGTCTACAAGGAAGAATATTTGGCTGAAGGCGAACGCATCACCATTATGACTAATGGCAACTATGGTTCTGTTTGCTTAAAAAAAGGTCAAAGATATTTTTGGCTATCCTCTGCAAACAAAGGTCAAGGAACAGGAGCCGGCAACCCATTGCCAGTTCATGTAGCTGTTCCAGTAAGCCAGCTGCAGAATTGGGAAGAAGGGGAGATTCATCAAACTGATTCTGTTTGGATTACCGAAGGTGCGCTAAAAGCAGATATTGCAGTAGAACATATGGCGCGGCTTTACAAATCCGGACAAATTATCGATCAAGAAAAAACACCGACTTTCATTGGATTACCAGGTGTCTCAACTTGGTTTAACGTTATGGAAGTATTGGAAGAAATGAATACACGCATTGTTACATTGGCATATGATATGGATATGCTTTCGAATCCGGATGTTTTAAGACCACTGAAGGATTTCATTACGCATTTAAAATCAGAGGGTTATGAAGTGCGCATGGCAATGTGGAACGAAGAAGATGGAAAGGGAATTGATGATATGTTTTTGAATTCCAAATTTCCGCAGATAAAAGAGTTTTAAAAGAATCTTTAAAGTAAAAGACGTTCACAAAGTGAGAAATCACCTTGTGAACGTCTTTTTTATTACAACTTAACTGGGAAAAATATAAAGTTTAGTGTCTTTTAATTGCTTTTTTACTAATAGCTCTGAAATATGTTGGTTCGTTTTTATCGACGCTATATGATATCCAATTTTTACTTTTGAGGACATCCAATAGTTGTTTGTCGATATCGGTTTTCGGGATCTTTGGCCGTCCTCCCTCAAACAAACTTAAATACTCTTTTGAGTTTAGGGTAGCAAACAATTCGTAGGCTTCATTAAGGACGTAGTCTTTCAAATTCAAGACTAACAATTGCTTATTTTGTTGTTCTGACAGCTGCTTATGCAAATAAATTTCCTTCAGAACGTTGAAGGGTATTGATAGCTTTTCTTTTAACACGTAACTAAATTGTTCAGAGATCAATTTTATTATCTTTTCTTGAATCTGACATTTTTCATTACTGTAATTATCCAGTAAGAACTGAAAGTCTTTTAAATCAAAGTGATTCTCGATAATATACCCTTTAATTTCTGTAGCTAACTCTCTCTCTCTTAGGCTTATTTCGCTGTCATTATGTTTTAATACTATTAATTTTTGTGGAATGCTAATGGATGATTCTAGTAAGAACAGTGCCTCATCAAGTCTATAGATTTCGGGGTTTAGCAACTCTAAATAATCGTCTATATTTTTAATAATAAACTGTTCTTTCAGCTCATCATATCGCTCTCTAAGAAACGTTAAGTTTTCTTCTGACATTGAGATTATCCCTAGGTCTATTAATATTGAAACTTTTTCGCTTTCGACACCTTCAATTTCAAATTCATCATAGTGCCAATCGAAAGAGCTTAAAATAGACTTGTATTGCTTGTTAGCTAAAGTGTTTACTTGGATAACTGCATCATAGAACGATTCTGCTGCATCCTCACCAAAATTGGCATTAAGGAAATCGGGTTCAAAAGATAAACCTGATTCAAATTCATTAATAAAATCAACTAAATAAGAATCTAGGCCGTTCTCATTCTTGAAAAAATACGATGTAACATTAGAAGGTTCGTTTAATATAATTCCATGTGCTAATGCGGTTGGCCATGATCCAATATCCTTAATTTCATTTAGATCTTTAACCTTGTTAACCAAGAAATTGATATATTTGATTTTCGTATCAAACTCAACATTTTGGTTATTTAATAACTCTAAAATAGCAGGTTCTTCATCAGTTATTTTTTCTTCGCAATTCTCTAATACAACCTCTAAATATTCTTGAATATTATTGTTAACGTAATCGTATAAACTTTCATTCTTTTTGGTCCTAATCAAACTGTAATTCTTATGAGTAAGAGATGTATCACTTTCAATTAAATAAATATGTTTTAAAAATTTACATATCAATAGGAAGTTCAGTTCGAACAATTTCATTTCGTATACTTCTTTAAGTAATTCCGTATGAGAAATTTCAAAGTTAAGATCTTTAAACCTAACGTTCAACAAATCTAGTTTTTCGGTTATCTTATTAATGTCTGGATTCTCAAGATTTAAGAAGCCTTCGTTATTTGATATATATGTTTCGAGTTGGCTGTCTTTATTAATATGATTCAATTCATCTACACTAGAATAATTTAAAAGGGCTAACGAAATTTCTTTCTTCAGTAGTTCATCGTAGTTACTTATACTAATGACTTCTAGGAAGAAATGTGGCCATATCGAATTTAGGATACTAATGAATATTTTTGTGTGGGTTTCTAACCCTAAAAAACCTTCTATAAATGTGAAGTTCTTGGATTCTTCTAGTTGCTTAATAAAAGTTTCTAGATAGACAAGATTCGAATCAGAAGTACTGAGAAGATACTCCAATAATTCATAGTTTAATATTTCACTTCTTTGAAAATCAGCAGCGTCAAGTCTTGAAACTATTAATTCAAGGTTTTTCAAATGGTAATTGGGATCCTTAGCTTCTTCATCAGAAATACTTCTTAGGAATATTTTATCTTCAATAGTCAAACTAGTAGCATAAAAATAAGTCATATAATCAGGGTATGTCTCATCTATATATCCATTTCTAATTAAATACTTTATCAAAGGGAAGTATGGACTGCTCCTTATCTCTTTAAAGTAATTGTTGATGCCCAATTCATTGGTATGCTTACTTTTAAAGATCGAATCAATGTTAGATTTGTTTATAATATTTTGTAGTTTATTTTTGCTTAATAATTGCTTTTCTTTTTTGAGTTGTTGTAGTTCTAAAGATATTCTTTCATCTTCTAGAAATGTTTTATCTTGAATGAGTTTTTTTCGTTCTGAGTATTCAGGGTTAGATTCCATATCACTTAGAAACTGACTCACATCCATAGAACGGATATTTTGAGCATATCTACCGTCTACGACCACAACTGATGCCGGATTTTCTCTTATGGCTTTAATTAAATCAATCCTACGCTCATACTTTTCAATAGACTGTCCTTTTACTGATTTCAGTATATGAGGGATGTGAAAATAAATGGCGTCAAGCTCTTCAATACTATTTAATTTTTCGTTATGAATTTCAGTTAGAAGGTTTTGTTTTTCACAAATTTGACTTTCGATAGTGGCAATTTCTTCCTTCAAAAAATTAGGTTTTTCGTTAAACAGATTGTAAACAAATCCAGCACTCAATTGTAGTTCACCAAAATCTCTCGGAAATATGTTTTTATAAGTAACTAAAGCTAGCAATTTATTCAAATCGAGTTCAATCGTATCTAGTCTTTTTTTATAAACTAAAAATTCATTATAGATGTTCTTTAATATCCGCATGTCGTCTACGTATAAAGATACCCCCTGTAGAAACTGGGTATCTAATGTTTTTTCTTTAACCTCATCTTCAAACTCTCTTAAGAATTGCTCATAGGAATTCGATCCATCTAGCACCGGCACAACCGGAAGGATAAAATCGAAAAACTTAGTACGATCTTTCGAAACAAATACATCATCTCTTAAAGAATAAATAAATCGCAGAGGCTTATCAAAATTATTGAATTCGTCTTTTTTAAAAAATAATTTTGTTTTTCTTTCGATGAATGCACTAACCTTTGGATTGTGTTTATAGAAGAAACTGACTAATTTATTATTCTGCTTCTTATTATCATTCTTTTTTTTCTTATTATTAATTAATGTATTTATTTCTCTCAGCTTCCCAAATATTTGGTTTGCATTGTAACGGTCGATATCTTCAAAGATTATCGCATCTGCGCCAGAATTTTCGAAAATATATAAAACTTCATTGAGATATTTATCAAAATAGGAATCATCGCTTTCTTCCAAAATTTCAATTTGATTTCCTTGTAAATTTAGCTTCTTGAAAATATTTCTATTATTTTGTATTACAAATAGATCATATATAAACTTTGATACAATTAAAACGCTTGTAACACCGACTGCGAGTTTAACTTCAGGAACTGTACTAACATTTGCAATGCCTAATATCATATTATTAGACAACTTAGGAATAAAAGTAATCCAAGAGTTATAAAAAATAAAAAATAGAATAGACAGTCCAAGCATAAGAACTAAAATAGTATTCCAGACTATCCTTTTCTGTGGAATTTTTTCTTTTATTTTAAAGTTGGTTTTAGGAATTTTTTTTGAGTCTATTTGATGCAATAGCTGATTTAAAATTTTTGCTTCCAAAATGTTATCCTCAAGAGGTTGTTCAGATTTCGCCTTGATTGGTTCTTCCTCTTCCGAGGTTTTTGATTCGTCTTTTATACTATTCTCATTTTTTTCTGGTTGAAAAAGAGCAAGCGATATATTTAAAAAAATTTTTTCTGGGTTAAGCTCTTTATAAGTATTAATTAAACTTGTTTTACCCGCTCCATATGGACCAGTTATAGCAACATTTTTAATATCTTCATGAGCGAAGACAAAGTCCAATCCTTCTTCATAAGTATGTATTTTAGAATTAGTTATTGGGGTTAATTTTTTAAATTTAATGTAATTGGTCTCTAACAGTGGATCTTCTTCATTTTTTTTTAATTCAACAGGAGTTGAAACTTTAGATTCCACTTTTATAGTTTTATTCATATTGTCCTCCTTAACAGATTGTGAGAATAGCTATATTGTATAGAATAAATTTACAAATTATAGATGTTATTTTAACACATCAAATTTATATATTTACTTTTGACTATTATTTATTAGTGCTATTTCAAACTCAAAACTTTTATGGAAATATTTTAAAAAGCCATTGCGGTAATTTTAGGAATTGGGTATGATAAGAGTAATTAAATGACAAGTCAATGGGAGCACCCCACTGTAAACACGACTTCGCACTGCTGTGCGCAAGTTTATCGTGTTTAGAGTGGGGTTTTTTCGTTTTTTCTGGAGAAATTCCGCAAATCACTCGGAGGTGGGAACATGAAGAAAGGTGCTTCAAAACTTAAGGTTTCATTATTGGCTGCACTGGCCACAACCGCTTTTATGGCAACGTCAGCATCAGCGAACGTATCTAAAGCACTGAATCAAGCAGGCATCAGTGATACAGGAAGCACAGATGGACTTTTTGATGATCTGCAGAAAGTTGTTTACTTGATTATGGGTCTTGGTGGTCTTTGGGGAGTTGCTTGTATCGTTGTAGGCGCAATTTTACTTTCAGGTAGCGCAGGTAACCCTCAAAAACGTGGAACAGGCATGGCGGCCTTGGGCTTTGCAATTGCCGGTATCTTTGTCATCTACAAAGCATACGATATCGCAGGCTGGGCCACAGGCATTGGAGGTTAACCAGTTCAACGCCATGAGCAAAAACACCTTCATTTGAATAGATGAAGGTGTTTTTATTCTTTATACGGAGGGAGTCAAATTAAGTGAGAGTTGCTAAAGTACCGGTTGATATGTCCAGTGAACAGAAAGAAATCATGGGAGTTATTTCAAAACGACAGCTGATCTACTTAGTCGTTGGGGGCATCCTTTTATACACCTACGTTCCATTTGTCTATTTACTGTTTGCAAAAATTTCATGGTTTGTCGGGGCGGCGGCTGCAATAATCAGCGCAACGCCCGTGGCATTCATCATTATATTTCTCGGGTTTATAAAAGTTGGCAAGCACAATATGAACCGCGATACCTATTACTGGATTATGCTGCAACGAAAAACGCAATACGGAAATTGGAGAAAGGGGCGTTCAGAAGAATGAAAGATCTTTTATTCTTAGCAATCCTGGGGCTTGTCATGTACATCATCGCAAAGATAGCAATGAAGGAACCTATCTTGCCCTGGAAGGAAGCGAAAAAAGGCAACCATAAATATAAAGGTAAAGTGAACAAAAAGAAACAGAAGACCGAAGACGAGGATGAAGTAGAAGCAAATCCTTTTAAAGACTTCTTTCCAAATCTAGTAGGAATTGAAAATCATATGATTGTTCAGCACGGCAATGTATTTTCTGTCATGGCAGAAGTACAGCCGGTCAATTACTTTTTGATGAATCCGGATGAACAAGAAGGTGTAGATGCAGTATTTGAAACATGGTTGGCTCAATTGACCAGCGTTCGGTGGTACTTGCAGAACCGATTCGTCGATTTAACGGATCCGATTGAAGAAATCCAAAGAACGATGAAGGAAGAAGACGACTTGAATCCATTGGCTCGAGAATATGGAGAGAACTTGATTCGCGACCTACAAGAGTGGCAGACATCTACTCCACGATATGAAACAAAACGCTTTATGATTTTTGACTATACGATCGACGAAAAGGACATTAAGGCTGAGAACCAGGAAGAACTTGAAGAAAAGATTGTCGAGAAAGCCTTTAGTGAGTTACATCGACGTGTAACTGCCGCTCAAATGCAATTAAGAAAAGCAAATATCGAAGTCCAGTTACTTACGACAGATGGAATATCAGAAGTGATGTACTACCAATTCAATAGAAGAAAAGCCTTGAAGAATCGTTATAAAAATATCGAAGAAAAAGAGAAGTTAGCTCTTTATGTGACGGCAGATCAGACTGATTCAAGAATCATGGCTGTAAAAGCAGAAATTGAACGTGCTGAAGAGGCAGCAGAAGTTTCAAACGAGAAAGTCAGTTAAATCATTTCCTAGAAGGAGTTCACCTACGATGAAAAAGAAAAAGTTCGGAAGAAAGCTAAAACAACATGACGTGGATCAGGTAGAAGAAATACCAATTGATGAAAAGAAGCTTCCAATCAATCAAGTCGGAGATATTTGGGACGTTATCTCACCGGAGGGTCTATCCATAAAGCGTACTTCCGACGATATAGGGCTCATTAAACAGTCGCTTGGTTCTCAGACGTTTTTCCGGCCATTTTATGTAACAAGGGAAGGTTATCCTCGCAAAATGCAAACCAACTGGTTATATGCGCTAACTTCCAGTGGAGAAATCGATTTGATGATTCACGTAAACAAAGTAGCAAAAAATGAAGCCATTCGGATGCTGCAAAAGCAGAATACAACCATCAAGGCAAACCAAGCCTTTCAAATTAAACGCGGAAATCAAGATCAGATTTTGGATAACCGAACAAAAATTGCTGATACAGAAATGCTCATGGAAGAAATTCAGTTCAGCGACAATGATGCTTTTAACGTGGCCATCACAGGAACCGTATATGGAGATAGCGAGCGGGAGCTCAATAAGTACAGTGAATACATTGAAGACGAAATGAGCTCAAAATTCTTTACGTTAGCTTCTGCATGGGGGCGAGTGAAAAAGGGCTTTCGGAGTGTATCACCGATTGCACTAAATGAAATTCATGACGCGAATCGCAACTTGGATCGTAGAGCATTGGCAACGTTTGCACCTTTCATTAGTGGGAGCGGCAAGTTTAATGGCGGTGTTCCGCTTGGTAAAAACCGAATTACCGGTCAGAAAGAATTTTACAACGCTTTCGGCACTCCTGAAAACCGTCCTGAAAATTACAATATGTGCATCTTCGGTATATCCGGTTCCGGTAAATCGCTCGGACTGAAATTACTGTTGTCGCGAGAAACAACTGGAGCGGCGGTTTATTCAAGACTAATCGACGTCGAGGGTGAGTTTAATAAAATTGTAAAACGTTTAGGCGGTACGGTTGTGAATTTATCAGAAGAAAGCACGACCCGCATCAACCCATTGGCGATGAACGTATCCAACGTTCCGATTGAAGACAGCCAAGACGATGAAGAACTTGAACTTTTAGAAAACGCGGATCAACGAGAAGTCATCGAAAAGAACGGAAAGAAATACATTTCCTTTGTTCCTATCCGCGAAAAAATCAATGAAGGTCTAGATTTCTTCGACATCATTTGCCGGGGGAAGAATCAAGAAAAAGACGGCCTTACAGTATTTGAACAAAACTATATTGAGGAAGCATTGAAATCTATCTATGACCAGCTTGGTTATTCCACGCATCCTTCCTCTTTATATGAAGAAGTTCCGAAAGAAGTAAATGGCATGATCATTCAATCCAAAGTAAGAAAAGCAGAACCGACTATCAGTGATGTCTATAAATACCTTACTGATAATTTTGGGGATAAAGGAAACTGCGAACGCCTACTAGCAGCAATTCGGCCATTCTTACGTGATGGTTCAAAACCGATTTTCGATGGACAAACATACTTGGGGGAAGAGGACGTTGATTTACATGGAGCAAGACTTGTCAGCTTTAACATTTCTCAAATGGAAGAAGGATTTCTTCGTCCAATCGCTTACCACGTAATTCTAAATTACATTTGGGAATACTTCGTGAAAAATGTTGACAATGAAGAAAAAAAGAAAATCATTTATGCTGATGAATTTTGGACGATGGTTGATAACGAGCAAACTGTTTCATTTGCTGAAAAGGTTGCTCGTCGAGCGCGGAAACGTAATGCCGGTCTTAGAGTCGCTTCCCAGGATGTGCAACGGATCTTAGAATCTCCAAAAGCACGAGCCGTTATTCAAAACTCTCATACCACTCTTTTCTTAAAGCAGAATCGAATTGATTTGAAATTAATTGCAGAAAACTTTGATTTGTCGCAAGGAGAACTCGATACACTGTTCCAAAATCCCGATAAAGGTGAAGGGATTTTAAGAACAGGTCGTTCCTCTGTATGGCTTCAAACTGATCCTTCCAAAGATGAAATTGTCTTCATTGAAAGCAACACCGCTCACGTGGAGCAGCATCGGAAGCGAAAAGAATTTAGTAAAGAAACATTTTATAGCTGAGGGGGGATTTTTAAATGTTCGAGCAGGTAAGTGAAAAGCTGATACAGATTTTAGAAGAATCTCTCCTGTGGATGTTCGAAAGCTTTATTTCCCCTTTTGCTGATTTACGATTGATCACGACTCTGATATTTGGAAGAGACGAGGAACTAAGTTCGGTATGGGGAACGTTTCGACCGGACGAATTATCTCTTGCTTTAGGGCCTGTGTATTATACGGTAATGGGATTAGCAGGGATTGTGCTGCTCTCGCTCATCGTTGTAAATGGCGGTAGGGTAAGCTCAGCAGGCAGAAACCCTCAAACACGTAATGTCCTTACAGACTTTCTAAAGGATCTACTGTTTGTAGGTATTGTCTTATTGAACCTTCCACTGATATACGATTTATTATTCGCTATAAATATGAATATCGTAGATCTCTTTTCTTCTGTATATGATACCGAGGAAGTAACCAGGTTCTCAAACTCATTCGAAGATATGAAATCGGCTGCGGGGTCCGGAATGGGTACGCTTGGACTGATTTTCGTCTTCTTGATTTTGACAGGTTTGACTTTATGGGCAAACCTATATTATTTAATGAGAAAAATCACGTTGATTATTCTCATGGCACTCGGACCACTCATGGTCGTCATGTGGCTATTACCGCAATTTAAAAGCTTAACTGGAGCTTGGTTCCGTGAATTAACCGGTTCTATTTTCGTTCAAGCGGTCCACGCGTTTGTTTTCTTCACTATTGCTACTGTATCGGCTGCCGATTCTAGTTTTATCGGAACGGTCATGGTGTATGTACTGTTCATCCCGATCACAGAAAGTATTCGTCGCTTGTTAAGCGTTGGTGGCGATGTCCAGGGCGGCCTAGCGAAAACTGGTGCTATGTTCGGGATGGCTGGACTTGCTGGCATGGCGGGTTCCATAAAAGGCGCGTTACAAGATAAGAGCGTCATGGGTGCGATTCAAGAAGCCTACAAAGGCGGTTCCGGTGCTATGAAAGGAAAAAGCAAAACAGGTGACGATGTGGATGGTGGCGCGGATAACTTGAAAAATACTCTTGGCGCAAGCGCTGGCAGTGATGTGGGCTCTGATACAAAAGCAGAAAAAATGCTTAAAACCGGAGACATTTTCTCTAAAGGTGGAAAAGCCGTCATGGGTATGGCTGGTTCTGTTGCTGGTATGGGATTAGGGCCCGTTGGTGCAATGGCTGGTGCGACGGCAGGCTTTGCAACTGGTGGAGCACTTGGAGGCGTTACAGGTCGAGCGGGTGCCGCACTAGCTCAAGGAGCAGCATCTCGTTTAGCCAAAGGGAAAGAAGCGGCCAATGCTGTTCCAAAAGAAGGCTCAGAAGAATTTGCAGATGCTGTAGCAGATACAGAGACAGCGAACTGGGCCAAAGAAAATAAGGATTCCATCATGGCAGATTTGAAAGAACGTTTTCCAAATGCAAGCCCTGCGGATCTGGATAAAAAGTTTGATGGGATACAGAAAGAGAAAAGAGCAGGGTTCTATCAAGGCGCGCAAGCTAACTTCAAAGAAGCTAACTCAAATGCAAAAAATGACGCACTTGGAAAAGACCTCGCAAACTCTTCCGCTCTTGCACTTGCTGATAAATGGGGAGAGAACAATCAGCAGGACTTCTTCGATCAGTATGACCAAGAGCAACCTCAAAAGCCTGGAGAGTCAAAAGGCAATTACCAGGCACGGAGAATGAATGCATTTAATGATAAAAAAGCTGAAATGCGTGGGAAGTTCCATGATGAGGGCATCAAAGCATTGGAAGGCAGAGGACTGGATGAACCAATGTCTAAAGAAGCGTTCTTGAAGAATCTTGCGCCGGCTGCAAGCGAACTTGCAGGTGTTGCTCATCAAGAAGGCTATTCGAATGCAATTAGAGGTGCTATTGAAGATACTCAAGCAAGTAGTGGTAAGTTCGCAGCTAAAGATTTGGCTAATGCTTCCTCTGTAGCCTTAACGAACAATTGGGCGAAGCAAAACAAAGAAAACTTCATGAATGATTTCGAAAAAGCGAATCCAAAGCAATCGAATGAATCTGAAGCGGATTATCAATCACGCAAGAATACCGCTTTCAATGATAAAAAAGATGATATGCAAAAGGCATTCTACGGAGCGGCAGTTGAGTCTGCAGGTGGTGAGAGTGCACTCGAATCTAAAATTGAGCCAAAAGCTTTCAGTGATCGTCTGGCTTCCAATGTTCAAAAAGTAGAAGGCGTTTCTCAACAATCAGGTTATTCGGATGCAATTAATGGGGCGATTAAAACCACGCAAGCGAGTAACGGAAAAGCTCCTGCAAAAGATTTAGCCAATGCATCTTCTGAAGCCTTAACAAACAATTGGGCGAAACAGAACCAGGGCGCATTTATGAGTAACTACGAACAAGCGAACCCGCAACAAGAAAACGAAAGTGATTCAGCCTACCAAACACGTAAAAACACAGCATTTAATTCGAAAAAGGCTGATATGCAAAAGGCGTTTTACGGAGCGGCAGTTACTTCAGCAGGCGGTGAAGGTGCATTAGAAACTAGCATCGAGCCAAAAGCATTCAGTGAACGCCTAGCTTCTAATATTCAAAAAGTGGAAGGCGTTTCTCAACAATCAAGTTACACCGATGCGATTAAAGGCGCTATACCTACTGGAAGAGCAAATGGAGGTAAAGTAATCGCTAAGGATCTAGCGAATACTTCTGCAACCGCTCTTACTGGAAATTGGGAACAGCAAAATAAAGAGTCTTTCATGAACGACTATGCAACTCAAAATCCTCAAACAGCAGGCGAATCAAACGTTGCATTTCAGCAGAGAAGCGCGAATGCTTTTGCAGCCAAGAAGTCTTCTATGCAAAAGGCATTTTATGGAGCAGCTGTTCAATCTGCAGGAGGCGAAGCTAACTTAGAAAATGCCATAGCACCAGCAGAATTCTCTAAGAATTTGAGTGGGAACATTCAAAAAATAGAGGGTGTCGGAAACGAATATCAAGCCGCTATGACAAACGCGGTAAACAACCTTTCAGGTATGCAAATGACATCGCAAAAAGGACAACCGAACATACCTTACCTTGCAAGTGGCATGGCAAATGCAGCTGTGAAAAAACAGAAGAGCTCATATGTTGCTGATCAAGTTGCTCAAGGCGTCACGCCGTCATCTGCCGCTTCCGATTGGGATAACAATCATGCTATGCCGGCCTATCAAAAGGCAGCTGAAACCTATAACGATTCCCTATCAGGCATTAGTAATGTGAAGTCACTAAGTCAGGCTGCGGGTCCGATGGGGAACATTGGACAGTCAGTAGGTCGTAAGATTTCGCAAGGTGTGGCATTTACAGGGGCTGCAACTGGAATTAGCGGATTTGCAAAAGGAGTAACCGACTTAAAAGATGCCACGGTGAATGGAACAACGGCTGTAGGTACCAATAGGGTAAGCAATATCTACAACGAAGATGGCAACAAATTAGTGAATGGATTCAAAGCAGTTGGTCCTTCTCTAAAGGCAGGACATTCAGAAGCGATTCAAACCTTAGCAGACGCAAACGGTGGAGCGGTAAACGCTCAAGCAGCGGTAAGCAACAATTTGGGATATGGTGCTGCAATCATTGCCGGTGCTGGCGGCTATCGTGCCGGCAAACGTATGGCAAATAAATTGTCGCCATATAAAGCGGCTGTTCAAGAATCTATCTCTTCACCAAGCGAAGTTATGCAAATGGCTCAAACTACGACAGACGACCGAGGAAACACACAAATTGCTCCAGGTGCTGTAAGGCAGGTCATTACTCCGGAAGAGTCGTACATCGAAGTCAAAACTAATAGTGGTGAGAATCGTGTGGTTTCACGTAAGGGTGCAGGCCATCCTGGATTGAGAAAAGGCGAAACCGTTTATCAAGATCTTCAAATGCAAGATGATTCATTAGTTGTCAGTAAGCCTAAAGGGTCACAAACAAGCAGTTATCGATTAGACAGCGGTGGTGGCAGAATCCCGTCAAATGTGGCGGTTCAGCAAAACCCAAATAGTCTATTAGGAACAGATCAACCGAATTCGCGCCATACACCAATCAGCAAACAAAGCGTTCCGTTATTTAATCAAAATGTAGATTCCGGAAACTTCTATGTTGAAGATATGGCTCAAGCCGGCATGGAAAATGTGCAGGTGGTTGTAGAGAAGGATCGTCAATTTGTAACTGCTCAAAAAGAAGGAAAAACTTATCGAGTATCGCAAGTATATGCAGGTGATAGCCGATTAGGAACAAACGAATCTCGAACAATTCCTATGCAAATAACCAACAACACAATCAAGCCGAATATTTCCAATGGCTCCAATGTAGCAGTTGAATCCTATGCAGGAGGAAATGATATTCCCGAAGACTATTACACATCAAATAGCCTGGGAGGAATGCTGCCGAACAACGACTATTCACAAATGATACCTAACAAACAAATGGAGCGGGTGCGCCGCACTCAGCTAAAACGCTCGAATTTAGATTCTGTAAGAAGAAAACAAGGCATATTGGGGTGAGGACTGAATGAGAATAGCAGGTGAAGAAAAAGCTCAAGAAGAATCCGCCCTGAAACGAGGCGCCAAAAACGTTGCGAAGAAACAGGTTAAGAAGCTTGGCAAGAAAGCATTGAAAAAGTACGGCAAAGTCGCAGCAAAAGCTGCGGCCAAAGCCGGCCTTGCGGCTGTAAAAGCAGTCATTTCCTTCTTAATCGGGTTAGGAGCTCCGGTAATTCTTACAATCATTGGCGTGCTATTATTTCTTGTCTTGGTACTTGTCGCTACAGCAATGCTATTTTCATGGGGAGAGAGTACGGATCTTGAATCGGATGCTTACGAATTGAAGGAATACATCCAACAAGCATCTTACAATTCGGTGGATCAATCAAAACCCGAACAACGACCTTATCAAGTTCCTCCAGAATTAATTGTTTCCGCAATGCAGATCTATGAAGCAAATAGCGAAAAGAGCGCTTCATCAAAAGAAGCTGTCGATTTATTCGTTGAAGCTTTAAAACCAACGTTTAACTATGAAATGAAAGAGGGCCTCATTGAATCCGAGCAAACAACCTGTAAAAAAGGAAAATGCGATACGGTAAAAACAAAAACACCCTTTGAAATGAATTTGTTTACTTCTGTACAAGCTTGGGACCGGACGATGCAAATGGACAATACAGCTCACTTTAATGATTGGCAAGAATCAGTGCTTCATCGTACTGACTACGAAAAAACTCCAGTCCGGGATGAAGATGGAAGCATAGTTCCTGGAGAATATTGGTGGAAACCGATCCCTTATACAATCACAACAAAAGTTCGCTCACAAACCTTTGTATCGACTCCTGCAGAAACGATGGATTATTCCTATTTTGATACGGTTCTTCGCGGAGAACCTTTCAATTATGGTCAAACGGACATTCAAATGGTTGAAGCCATCTACATGGCCACTGGCGGCGATATTCGTTACTCGGAATGGGCGTCGGGTAATTCCTTTATCGGATTCGGCGGAACGGTCGTTCCAGGAAGCAGCATTCCGACAGAATTCATGGAAGTCTATCTTGCTGCAGAAAAGGCTTATCAAGTGGAATGGTATTATCTAGCCGCTTTTCATTATGTAGAGACGGCTTTCAGTACACATCCCACAATGATTTCATCAGCTGGTGCAGTAGGCCATATGCAATTTCTCCCTTGTACTTGGGTTGGATGGGGATACCCGGGCTGTCAAGGCAATGGGTCGTTTCAAATACCTGAGAAGGACATGAACAATCCAATCATTATTCAAAAATACGGTGGTTATGGAATTGATGCCGATAAAAATGGAAAAGCTAGTCCATGGGAAATAAAAGACGCTATTTTTGCTACCGCTCGTTACATGAATGCAATGGGTTGGCAGCGAGGTAAAGATGCAGCGATCTTCAATTACAACCGGAGCCACGCCTATGTCGATAAAATTAATAAGTATGCCAACAAGTTCAAGTCAGAAGCTACTTTAAAGCCTGCAGACGGTGAGATTCCAGAATTGGTGCCTGGCTCCTTTATGCGCCCGACAGTCGGTAGAAACACATCTGGCTATGGTCCGCGCTCGTTAGGAGCAAGAAGCTTCCACTACGGTATAGACATCGCGAGCACAACCGCTCCACCAGTAGTAGCAGTTGCAGATGGGGTAGTAACTCGTTCTGTCACTGGCTGTCCGCCAAACGGAAGGTTAGGAAGTACATGCGGTGGCGGTTGGGGCAATCACCTGTGGGTCAAATTTAATGTGGGTGGCAGATCCTACGAAGCGGTTTATGGTCATCTATCCAGAGTTGCCGTTGGTAACGGCCAAACTGTGAAACAAGGACAGATGATTGGGAACATGGGAAATAGCGGAAGTTCAACCGGAATGCATTTGCATTTCGAATTGCATTCTCCAGCAAGAGCAGGCAATAGCAATGTCTTAAATCCAGCTCTTTATATTCCTATGAATTGATAGATACATTTATTGAGATATTCAAAGCTGACTACGGAAGAGGTGACAGTATGAGAAGTCTTTCGATCAATCAATGGGCGCTAATCTCCCTTCCGGTCGTATTAGGGGGAATGGGAGTCATGCTGGCAATGGCATCGATTCAATGACAAAGCTTGCTTCTATTCGGAAGAATGCTAATGAAGAAGGTGACATATGACAAAACTCTCTATGAAACATTGTTTCATAATTTCAGGCTGTGTGGTCATGGCTTTTCTTTTGGTGATTTGGTTTTTGGGTTCTTCCGCTCCTAAAGAAACAGAGGTTAAAACGGTAAAGATAGAGGAACCGCTTGAAGAAATTGAAAACACGGTTGAAGCGACTCAAAAAGCAAATGACTTCGTGTTAAGTAAAGTACCAGATTCTGATGTGTTTTTGAAATTTCATTTATCCAGCAGTGAAGATGGGGATGAGGGGCATGAAAGCCACGAAGAAAATGAGCTCGAGCATTCCTTCAACCATGAACACGAACATGTTTCAATAGAAGATCGACAGTTATCCGCTCTTGAACTGTTCTATGGAGCGATTACAACTGAAAGCAGTACCTATTTAACGACAGCTTTAACACCCGAAAGCTTCCAGGAGATATGGGGAGAAGAAATGGATTTTGAAGTTCGTGAAAAAACAATATCTGCTTTCTTAAAAGAATTAAATGGAGCGGGGACTTTAACTGCTATGGATTACAAACTGAATGTCGATAAGTTCGACCATGCGACGGATAATGGAACAATTATCTTTACGTATGCTGATAAATCAACAACCGAAGTTCCGTTTTCGTTTGTAACGATGGGAGAAGGGGATCATAAGATTACACAAATAGATTTAAGTGAGTTCCTCGTACTTAAAAGGAGCTGAGGAAACGAATTCTATTAAATTTTTATTCAGTTTTTTGATAGGTTTCCCACATATTACAAAAGCTATTTTAAAGTAAAGGAAATAATTTCACCCCCTACTTATTCTTAAATGAGTAGGGGGTGAAATATTTATCATTTAAAAATAGGGCGTTCTTAAATGCGTATTTTACATTGCGATTTTTCTCATTGAAATTACATAAAATCCCGCGAAGATATAGAAGTAAGATTATGCAATTAGTTATATAAAAATAAAGATTTATTAAATAAAATACAACTAATAAGCTGAATTATACAAAAAATAATAATATTAGAAAAATATGGTTTTTTTCTTAAACAGGTGATATATTATGACTATTAAATGAAAGGTCGTGTTGTGACTAATGTAACTTTTAATTGATAATTTATTTACTCAATAAACTATTTTTAGGAGGGTAAAATTTGAATACAGCAAATTTTAATTTATTAAAAAACGGAATGGTTTTCTTTATGGCAATGATTTTGCTAATGTCAGTAGTGTTGTCCTCTTTTCCAAAAAGTTCTGCTGCAAATGATATAGAAGATGAACCATTGATTATGGAAGGTGTTCCAGACGAAATTATTGAACTTATTGAAGATACAGAAGGGGAAATCGTTTATAAAGCTTTGGAAGATGGTAAGGTTTATTTGTATGAGGAACAAACTGTTGGTGATGTAGTGACCACCAAAAAATCATTAGTTGAGGATGGAACAACTACTTTGACAGAAAAATTCTCAACCGAATCTGTCTTAGAAGATGATACTATTACTGTAACTCAAGTAGATTTGATTAATAATAAAATTATTCATCAAGACATGATTAGTACGGGTCCTCCGCCTCCTGGTGATGATTTAACGGTTGTACCTCCAGTCTACAAACAAGGTGTGACACCAACTAATGAGTTTACAACGATGGCAACTGGCACATGGGTCACTACAAGAGCAACGGGTAACAATTACAAGTACTACAAATTCAGTAATGGCGGTGGTTTAGCCCGCGAATTTAATAGAGAAAAAAGAGTTGGGTCTTACTCAAGCGCATTCGATACTTATACTAGGAACGTTGATGCACTTCGGAGTTTCGAACGTAGTTTGCCGTTTGACATGCTGCTTATAAGTGCAGCTGATAAAGCGGCTAAAACAATAAAGAGACCAACTGTAGCCAACTTGAAAAAGTTTATTATAAAGTATGCAAAAACTGTACCCGGTCTTGGTACTCTCTATACCGTTCTAAAATATTTTAGTCTTACCAACAAAACATCGTATTCGTATGATGCAATTCGAGTACCTAGCTACAGATGGAGGTGATAGGGTGCTTATGAATTCGGTAATCACCCGAATATTATGAGATTATCCGAAAGAAAAACTGAGATCTTTCTATTGATACTCGCAATTTTAGCTTTTATATATGCCATAGCAGATATCATGTATCAAATGGGGTTAGGTTTTGGAATAAGATGGACTTCATGGATTGTGTTAACATATAGCTTAATATTTATGTTTTTTTTGATAAAGGACTGGAACAAAAAAGAAGAATAAATTCTGTATAATAGCTAATTTAGCTTCTTAATGGAAAAAGACGCCCTCAAAAGGGGCGTCTTTTCATTTGTCGTAAATAGCTTCGATCATGCCTTTCCAGGAACCAAAATGAACGATGATTAAACTAGCAGAAGGTGCAGACTTTTCAGTCTTGGCTAGTTCTCTCCACTCACGGATTGTAGGCGGTGTTGTTGGATAGTAATCTTTAATAATTTGTACGAGTAATTCCTTCGAAAACACTCTCCGATATCCCGTAAGGTCATATATTTCTTCGTCGGACAACCGTTTGAATAGAACCGTGTAATTGGGCAATCTATGTTCTTTCGCATACTTATCCCAATCTAGCTTTGTAGTTAAATGACGACCATGTTCTTTCAATATATTGATAACCGTTTCTTTATTATATTTGACTGGCCTATGCCGCTCATTTACGCGCTCAGTTCCGATAGATTCCTTTACAGCATTCCAGGAACCGAATTTTTTTATAAGCGTTTGTGAATGTGGCAAGTTGTTTTCTTTTCGGTACTCATTCCATTCACGAGCAGAGGTTAAATATTCTTTATGGTTTTGAAGCAGCTCAATATAATGCGTTAATTCTGGCTGGGCATTGCTTCTTTTGCCCTGCTCCGTACTTTTATCGCTTTCGTTTTTCATTTGCTCACTCTCCACTTATACCCATTATTGTTCAAGTGCTGAAAAGCAGCAGACATCTGACCGGAGAACAAGTCTTTGTAAGTTGCTAAGTTGCCCCACGGCTTTGCGAATGGATCCTGCGTGGTTTTTGACTCGATACCTTGTACTTCGACAATCTCATTTAGAAGAAGTGCATTTAAGTTAACACGATTCAAAAGCTCTTGCATATCTTCACGCTCATTTAATGCCTCGATTGTGCGGTAGAAATTCAATTGATCTTTCAAATGAAATTTTTTATATGTCTTGTCCCCATCAACAAAAGCCAACGGAGTGATTACAGCATGTTTAACTGGTGAAAGATAAGAATAATTCACAGTATTAATGACTTCTAATTCTAAGGTAGGCAAGACGTGATAATCCGCTTCCGGAAATTCACTTTTATACAGGTGCAGCGCATTGAGCAAAACTTCTTCATCTTCAAAAGGCTTGTCGAATAATGTCGAAACCATAACAGGAAGCGGATTTGGCAAAACCACAGAGAACTTACCTGTTTCGCTGTTAAAGATGATGATGTTATCGCGGTGTTTATCTAACTGAGGTTCGATATTACGAACATAATCTCCCCATTGAAAATGGTGCGTGACTTCATCGGCACGAGCCTCCGGACCACATAAGGTTCCAGTGGACAGAGAGCGTCTAAAGCCCATCATTTCTTTTGTTGCTGAAGTAATTTCAGCTGTATCAGGGGCATTCTTGTAACTTTCCAACCATCTTGAATAGCGTTCGTTCTCCTGCATTTTCAATTCTTGTTTAAAACGTTCACTCTTCGATTCCTTTTGAGGGGCGTCTTGTTTCTTTTTCCAGAAGTAGCCGAAAATTAATGCGGGTACGATGATCACTGGAAATAGAATGAAACCAATTAGGGCCATGCCTACTTTGGATGAAATGAAAGACGAAATCAGCAAACCGACAAATACAGTTATAAAGCATAAAATTGCGTATGTGAAAATAAGAAGAATTACCATTGAAGAAATATTGAACATAGTCACATGAGAGGATTCTGAAATCAGTCCCAATCGATCTGCAAAGCTGACTAACCCGCTCCAATTCAGAATAGGATAAACCCAGTCTTGCCACTTCCATACTGTGATAAAAGTTAGAATAAGAGCAAGAAGACCTACCAGTCCTGCACTCTTTTGTCCGTCATACTGTTGCTTCGCTCCCAAGTACCATAGTAGGTCATTTAACATGACGCTCACCTCCGGTTTAATAACGTTATATAATTATATTGTAATTCAGAGAGTGAGCTTTAGTCAACATTATATAATTTTCCTATGAATGACTATAACGAATATATTTATATTTTCCTCTACCTCATATATCACCTTACTTTAACTTGCGTTTAAAATAAGAGCATCTTTTATGCGTGGACTTAACAAAAATAGTGTTTACTATACCAGTTAGAATGATTGACTTATACCAGATACAAGATGTAAAAATACTTTAGCTTTCTATTAATGCTGAAATTAAATTTAAGTTGAGATGCTCTCTTCTGACTTGATATGAACGTATTTTGATATTCGAGGAATCCACTGAAAAGCTTAGTAGTAACCAACCATTGTTGGACTAACTCATATGGCAACACGGTATGCCAATGCTTAATCTTTTGGCATGTAAATTAAAAGGAAAATCTTAAACTTAAAGCATCTCTAAAGATGCTTTAAGTTTCTTACCAATTCATTGCAGTATCAGCAGTTGAATATATGTAAACTGCTACGATAAGAACCATGCTTATGATACCAAGAATTTGGCGAACTACTCCTTTTGGAACTAATTGTATGAGCAAGTAAAGAAACACGGCTGCTATTATCGTAGGAATAAACGGAATGAAAAGCGGTCCGAATGCATTTTTGATGTCTTGTAACTCGAAGAATGTTAACTCCAACAATCTATTTAACTCCTTTTGCTTGTGACTTATGAATTTTACTTAATCAAGCTCGTGAAGAGCTGGTGAAAATCATCGAACCTACATAGTGATAAACATACAATAAAAGAGCTTATTTATACGTAATTATGGAGGGTCTGTGGGCTCTTTATAATCTTGCAAATCTTAAATAATTGTGTTCATTTTTTTAGTTCTTTTTTACATAATACAACAAAAACGCAAGACAAAGCTGCTGTTGAGCTATCCTTTCTTTCAAAAAGGTCAGACACTTTTAGTTAGTTTAGTAGTTTAACTAGTTTTAAAGTTTTAAAAATATCCAATATTATGATAAAAATAGGTATTATAACCCATTCTATATGAACTATTTTTTGGGTAAAATAAATTTAATTCCTAATATTTCTAAAAATTTTTAAAATGTGGAAAATTGGGAATTAAAATTTATCGAACTAGAGGAGAATGGGAATGAGAACGTTGGCCAGGTGTTTAATTGTGTTCACAAGTTTAATCCTGATTTTTACCAGTATTCCGTGGCAGGCGGTTGTTTTAGCCGAAAGCCAGACTGAGTATGAGGAGCGCCTCGGACTCAACGATCCAGAAAACGAGCATACGATTTCAGTCGAAGATCCAGAAGCTGAGATACCAAGTGCTCTATATACAACGAATGAAGCCCCGGCTTACCCTGAAGAGGGGGAGGTAGTCGAGGAACGTACAGCTGTTTCTAAAGTCTTTAGCAATGGCGATGGAACGTTCACAGAAGAAATCTATCCTGAGCCTATCCATACAGAGGAAACACCTGGTGAATGGGAAGAGATTTCGACCACGTTAATTGAAGATCCGCAAAGTGACTCGGTTTCAGGAGAACAAACTGAGCTGCAGGTCGATTTTCCAACGGAAGTAGAAGATACATACGTCACGATTGAGTCAGAAGGTCAACAACTCGAGTACGAATTAATAGAGGCAGAGGGACCTGCCGGCAAAGTCGCGGTTTCGAAGCCTAATGTGGAATACGAAGAGAATACAATTTTCCATCGGGAGATTTTTCCGAACGTGGATTTGCGAAGCGTGTTATTTGATACATCCTTGAAAGAAGACATCATTCTCACCGAAGCAGTCGACTACGATACCTTCCGCTTCCAAATCCATACGGATTTGACGGGTGAACTACTGGAAACGGGAGGTATTGACTGGAAAAAAGGAAAAGACATCATCTTCCAAACACCAGCGCCCGTCATGATGGATGCCAATGTCGATGAAAAATCGGGAGAAAGTGCTCAATCCCTGGATTTGGCTTTCACACTGGAAGAAAATGAAACGGGCTACTTGCTGACGCTAAAAGCAAACGCTGAATAGTTGAACTCACCAGACCGTGTCTATCCGATTTACTTGGATCCGACCACGAGTCTCCCAACGGCAGCAGATTCGTTTGTCTCCAGTGCCTATCCAACGGCCAACTATGACGCTTACTGGGATCCAAACACAAGCTATTACAACTTGCGGGCCGGTGCATATGATGCTTCTACCGGCACGCAGTATTCTTATTTGAAACAAAATGTCGATCACTTAAAAGGCGCTAACATTGAATCGGCAGCGTTTAGCATTTATACGGCTCATTCGTATTATCCAACGACACCTACTGGTCTTTGGATAGATGCCGTCAGTGCCAATTGGTCACCGTCTACCATAACGTGGAATAACAAACCGAGCTCCACACCGATCACCAGCACAGAGGTCTATAAGGGGCAATGGGCAAACTTTGATGTCACGTCTACCGTCAAGCAATGGACAGCGGGCACCAAACCGAACTACGGCTTTAAACTGCATACGAATGGCAATGGCAAGACCCATTGGAAGAGGTTTTATGCTTCGGAGAACAGTACGAACAAACCACATCTTTCCGTCACGTACAGCTATCCAAGTATGGAAGCGCCAACGGTGAAAGCGACCAACAATAACGATAGAAGCGATACGGGATACTTGGATATTTCGTGGCCAAGCGTCCCTGGGGCCAAAGACTACATCGTCTATCTTTACAACGGCAAGTCATACCAAGGGTTTCAAGTAGGGGATGTCACTTCCTGGTCTACTAAGGGAAAAGGTATCTGGCCAACAGATGAACAACTCTACAATGGCTTGTACCAATTAAGCGCCACCGGTAAAGGGCAAGAACTCCCGGTCGCCCCATCTGAGACTTATACTGTTTCTGGTGGGAAATACGAAAATGCGACCCGATACTGGGTACGTGTTGCAGCAGTCTACGATGGTGGAACATCTAGTATGTCTCAAGAAGCAGTGCCCTATATCCCCCTCTCCCAACCTGAAGGGGTAAAAGGCTCAGCAAGTATCAACTTAGATGATGCGACTGGGTATATATCCGCGAGTTGGGAAACCGTTCAACTTGCTACGGGGTATCAAGTTCTTTTGTACAACGGGAAAAATTATGAACAAGTAGCTGATATTAAGGTCGATCCTGCAAAACCTGATCAAGCCCTTCAGTGGAGTTCACAGAATCAAAAACTCTGGCCGACAACAGCTGAAGCAGCAGGGGGGCGCTTTGAGCTCCATACTGATGGAGGTGGAATGGAATTACCGAAAGATCCAACGCCAGTCTATCAAGCGGCTGGAGGTAGCTTTGGAAATAACCCAAACTACCACGTACGCATTAAAGCTTATGGCGCCGATCATCCGATTTCAGCTTTATCTAGTTGGTTTAAATCTCCTCTACCGGATAAGCAGGAGCTGCTAGGGGCAGAAAAACACTGGCCGATGCTCGACACACCAGCGGGAGCCGTCAACGCCATCAACGGAAACTTAGCGTTCAGTGTGACCGATGGCAGCTTTACTGGCAAAGGACCGACAATTACGTTAGCGCGTACGTATAATAGCCTATCCAATAAAAAGGGCAGCTTCGGCCGCGGATGGCTCTTCTCTTACGATATTCAAATAACAGAAGAGGTAAACCAGGATGTGAAAGTGACGGAAGAAGACGGTTCGATTCATCTCTTTAAATACGTCTCAACCGGAAATTATACACCACCACACGGTTTGTATACATCGCTTGAAAAAGTGAGTGACCAGTTCATCTTGACGACCAAGAAGCAAGATAAGCTCTATTTTACTAATGGTCGCCTGACGAAAATCGAAGACGGGAAACAAAAGGGGAATATCATTCAGCTTTCTTGGACAGCGACTCAGCTTAAATTGACGGACGCGAGTGGTCGGGTCATCACGTTTACATTGAGCAACAATAAGATCACACAAGTACAAGATTACAGCGGGCATGTTTGGAAATATGCCTATACAGGTGACGACCTAACTGGCTATACAGACCCGACAGGTTCCACTTGGAAATATGGTTATACGAACGGGTTGCTGACTACAATTCGGGATGCATATTATCAAGTGATGACACTTGATTATGACGGAAGCAATCGATTCGACAGTGTAGCCGACACGATTGGAAGAACGACCACCCTCTCGTATGGAACCAATAAAGCATCCATCACCCATCCCGCAATCGAAACAAGCAGCGGAACCGCTCCATCGACGGATACGGTAACATATAATGGCGCAGGAAATCCGGTTTCCATGGTAATTGACGAAGGGACCGGAAAACTGAATCTGAAAACCGCTTATACCTATGAAGGGCAGGAGTTGGTGAAAACCATCGATCCGAAGTCCGGAACGGAGAGTGGAGTCTATGACGCAAGTGGCAATGCCTTAAGCGTAGTGGGGGCTAACTTGGGGGAAGTTACGGCTTCCTTTAACGAAAATAACAATGCTACTTCTGTGACGGATGCTTTGCAGAACAAGTACACGAGCGCACACGATGGCAACCAACAAGTCTCAGCCAATACCCCGGCTCAAACGAGTTCAGCCGCTCAATATGATAGCGACGGCAATATGAGTGGGTCGTCCAAAGAGCGTTCGGTGGCATTGAACTGGTTGAAAAATAGCGGGTTTGAAGCGAGTGCTACCACCTATCCGGATTGGAAACTCCAAAGAGGAGGCGGCGATCAAGGAACAGCTGCATTAACTACAACCGGTGCAAAACAGGCAAGGGCTATTACATTGAGCCCGAAACCGTCAGCGACACTTCCTGAAGGAAGCCTATCCTCCGTCATGGTCACACAGGAAGTGCTGGTGAAAGGGGATACCGAATACACCCTTAGTGGTTTAGTAAAGACAGCAGATCTAGGTGGAAGAGCTTTCTTAAACGTCTACATCAGTGGCACCGAAATCGAACCAAAATGGATTGACAATCGAAGCCATGCTTTGACCGGTTCCAATAGTACCTGGACTGAGCAGCAAATTTCTTTCAAAACACCAACCGGGGCAGAGAAAGTGCTGATTTACATGCAAGTGGATAATGGAGCTAAAGGACTTTCGGGCGGAACAGCTACATTTGATAACGTCCAGCTGGAACGAGGCGACGTATCCTCCCTTTACAACTCTGTATCGAACAGCGGATTTGAAGAACCAGCTGGCACGGATAGCAATTCCTTCCCGAGTTGGACATACAAAACAGGTTCCCTGAAAGGAGTTTATGAGGAAGAGGACGGACAAGCTTTCGAAGGAAAGCAAGCAATCAAAGTGTTGCGGAAAAACAGCACGGATCCGGCGTTCACTTTGTCACAAACCATTTTATTGAAGCAAACCGATCCAATGCCAATTACAGCCTCTGCTCTCGGTAAGGCACATGACGTGAAAGGGAACTCGGCCACTGGGGCAAACGACGGCTACAATTTGTATATGCGGGCCTATAATGCGTCAGGTGCACAGATTGGCACCTATAATGCTAAGTTTGCCCTTGGCTCGCACGACTGGCAACAAGTAGTAGCTTCCATCAACCCGACAGAGCCGATTGATAAAGTAACGCTTTACCTTTCCTTTAACGGCAGCACGACCGGCACGGCGTGGTTCGACGGAGTCCGCTTGCAGGAGGGGCTCACAACCTCGTCCAACAAGTATGACGAAAAAGGCAACTACTTGGTGTCAGAAACCGATGAATTTGGTTTTTCCAGAACGTATGAATACGACACAGCTGGAAATCGAACCAAAGCCACGGATGAGAAGGGAAATGTGACCGGCTACACGTACAATCAAATGAATCAATTGGAGACTACATCTCATGCCGATTCAGGTGCTGAACTTCACTATGTGTACGACCGGCATGGATTTATTGAGGAAAAGCAGATTCGCTCGAAATCTGATGCTTCTGACTTGTACGGTGAAACTTCGTATTTATATGATGATGCGAATCAGCTGATCAGACAGCGAATCTATGCAAACGCTCAAACCTACGATACATGGTATGACTATGATGCTCGAGGAGAGGTGAAAAATATTACGTACCCAACTGGGAGCAGCGTTACCGCCCTGCACGATTCGGCGGATCGGGTAACCGGAATGACACACACTCTCCCAGGTGGAAACGCACAACAAGTGACCGCTTGGAAACTGGACAGCAATGGGAATCCTACGGAAGTGCATAACTTGGTGACAGATACCAAACAATTCCATACGTTTGACCAAGGGGATCGTCTGACAAAGCAAGCGAACGGCACGAGTCTCACAGCTGGACCTGCCATAGACTGGAAATACGATGCCAGTGACAACGTCACAGATAAGACAATTACCAATGGGACAATCAGCTATAAGCACAAGTTCACGTACAATTCATTGAACAATAACACTGAACTTGTTGCTCCAAACAACGATGTGTACCGATTCCAATTTGAAGAGACCGGGAACATCAAATCCGTCAGCGGGCCGAAAATTATCGGGACTCTCTACTCATATGACGAACGCGGGAACGTAACCGGCTTGAATACCGGTCATCAGTCCATCGGTCCTTTATTCAAGGTAGGCTACAAGTACGACGCAGCTGGCAACCGCACGGAACAGTCCGTGATGCAGCAGTTTGCCAGTCGGGCGACGCTGAACGGTACTGCGCTTTATACGTATGATGGGCTAAACCAGTTGACCTCTGAGACCGTTCCATTGACTGGAGAAAAACTAAACTACACCTATGATGATTTAGGCAACCGGAAACAAAAGACGATCGCTAAACAAGGAGTACCGACACAGACAGTGAACCATGAGTTCAATGAACGTAATCAGCTTGTGGAGGTAAGAAACGGTACGGAAACCTCCCAATGGACGTATGACGACAATGGTAACCTATTGGAAGACGATGAATTTTCCTACGAGTGGGACGCCGACAATCGACTGCGCAAAGTAAGTGATGGGACAACCGGAAATTTAGTAGCTGAATACTGGTACGATGAACACGACCGTCGAATTCGGAAGGAATTAGATGGCGTTGTCACGAACTTCATCTATGACGGTGAGAGCATCAACGTCCTGTATGAGACGAACTCGAGCAACACCATTACGGCATATCATACGTACACAGCAGGAGGACAGCTGTTGGCTCGGACAGAAGTCAGCGGAACCACAAGCACTCATTACTATTACCATTACAACGCGCACGGCGATGTCGTGATGGTTACTAAAGGAAGTGGGGCTGCCAAAGCAGAGTTAATCGTGGCTTCTTATGTCTACGATGCTTGGGGAAATATCGTCTATCAAGAAGGTTCTTACGCGGACAAGAACCCATATCGCTATGCAGGGTATAGGTTTGATACGGAAACGGGTCATTATTATTTGATGGCGCGTTACTACGATGCCGAAGCTGGAGTATTTATCTCACTGGACCCCCATGCTGGACTAGAAGATAACTTGCTGACGCAAAACGGGTATTCATATGCCAACAATAACCCGGTTATGATGGTGGATCCGAATGGTCAAGCAGCACTTGCTGCTGCTGCTACTGGTTCTGTTTGGATTCCTGGAATCGGGTGGGTCATAGCGGCTACTTTTGTTGCAGGAGCAGCATATTGGTACCTTGCTAAAGGCGGAAAACAAAACGTGCGTGATTCAGGGTTGTCTCATCTTTCAGATGAAGAAATAGATAGGGCATTACGTAGTGGAAAGTTATCAAGTAAAGAAAAGCTGCGGTATATAAAAGAGCAAAAAGGACGTAAACAGCGAGATAAACGAAAAAGACAAAATTAATAGAAATCAGTAAGTCAAAGTCAAAACCTATATCCTATTTCTATATTGAGGGAGATGAACTATTCAATTATGGAAACTGAGCAAAAAAAAAATATGATAAAGCAGGCGTTGACTCAAGAGGTCTCAGAGGCAATTACAAATATTGTTCCTTTCTTAGAAGATAAAGATCAAGAAGTTGTGTTATCAGCGATTGACGCTTTAGGAGAACTTCCACCAAACGAAAGAATTGAACGAATTTTGATAACTTTAACAAGCAATCAAAGTGAACTTATTCGCTACTCTGCCCTGGAAGCTCTTTGGGGGTACAATGGAGAGGATGTTTTTCAAGCCTTTGTTGACCGATTAAAAGATAGTAATGAGATAGTTCGTATTTCGGCGGTAGAGGCTTTAAGTAATCTAAGAGATATTGAAGCTGGAAAGTTTCTTTTGGAGGCATTATTAGATGAAGAGGAGATTGTGCGAAGAGAAGCGGCAATAGGTCTTGGAAAGCTTGAAGACAGCTCATTAGCACCTTTATTACAAGAATATCTTCAGCAGGAAAAAAGCAATACAGCTAGAGTAGGATTCTATATTGGGTTATATTTACTAGGGTCAAAGTTACACTTAAATCCGCTCTTGAATTTACTGAAAGATTCTTCATATCAAGTGAGATGCGCTGTTGCTAATAGTGTTTTGGATTTGGTGGACCAAGAGAATAGAAGGGTAATTGAGAAGTATCTAATTGAAGCATTAAAAAAGGAGCAAACGTTTGCGGCACGTTCTACTCTGCAAAATGTATTAGACGAGTTAAGTTCTTCTAATGAAATTAAGTAGTAAAAAATCGTGAAATATAAGCATAAAATATGAAGGCACCTTTATTTTATAAATGGTGTCTTTATTTTGTGATATTTGATAGTAGGGGAGTGTCTATAGGGAAAATAATAAATTTAATCTTAACAATTTGCCTTTAAGATAAAAACAATATATTGTGTTTAATTTGTTTTATAAAACTGTATATTGTGTTTTTCTGAATAAATGGTATAATTTTTCTAAATGTAGTTAGTTGATGGTAGAAATAGCAATATTAGTTACGGTTTATTCGAAATGCATCGATAAAGTTGAATTTAAAAAAATTATGTTAAAGAAAAGGGGCCAACAATGAACACTAAAGGATCGAAATACCGTTCAATCATTTCAAGAAATTCACGATATAAATTTAGTCAAAACCCGCTATCCATCATTCTGAATGAGGAATCTCTTTTTAAAAGTGCTGAAGATACTGAACAACGAGAGGAGATTCAAAGAATTATTCAAACAGAATTAGAAGAAGATTTTGTTGTCGGTGGTCATACAGACTTTAATCATTTATTGGATAATATTCAAGCTGACGAAAACTTCTTTAGTCCCGCCCATCAAATCGAAAATGTGAAACTATGTTCTGTTTTTATTGATTTAAGAAACTTTACGAGAAGAGCTTTGTTTGTTGACGATCCAGGAATAGAAACAATTCAAGAAATCGCAAAACTGAAACAAAGAGCCATTTCTACTTGGATAAAACTAGCTAGATACTATCAAGCACACATCCATTCTATAACTGGAGATGGCTTAATGATTTTAATCGGCGGCACTCAACCAGAAGATGAGGATGATTGGACTCTTGGAGCAAGAGCTTATCTGCTAGGATTGCGTATATTAGAAAGTACTGACTATTTAAATGAAGAATTGAAGCAAGAACTTATAAAAAAAGATTTAGCTTCATTTGCTAATAACCACCATAATTTGTTGGATATTAAAGTCGGAGTAGAGTATTCTCCAAAGACTCTTATAAATCCTCAAGGAGTAATCGTAAATATAAATGGTCAAAAGCATGCGGTTGGAGAAGTTAAGGCTACTTCCTTTGAAATAGACTTCTCCGCAAAGCTACTTGGGTACTACAACAAGGTGAGAGATGAGAAAATTGAAGGTTCTCCAAGGTATGGAAGAGTGTTTATGTTTGGAGAAAAGTATATAGAATTAATGAATTTTAAAGAGGAGATCCTTATCCGTCACTATGCAAATTATGAAAAGCAAATGTTTAACGAGAAAAGTAGTAGAAAAGTTTATTATTTAGATTGTAAAGAGTTTAAAGATGAAATTATTACTCTTGATGACGTTGCTGGAATTTGCAATGTATATGACAATTCGGAATATATAAAGGCTGCAAGTATTGATATCGTTAGAGAGGTAAAAGTACAACATGGATAATAAAACTACTGTAAAAACCGAGTTAATCGAACTCGGTTTTTATTTTCAAGACGAAATAACAGCAATTGGAAATATTTCTTATACTGATTCTGAGATTAATCAAGTAATTCGAGTAGAAATTAGCTTAAAGGGCTATCCTATTATTCAACCTCGAATTAAGCTTCTTGAGATAAATGGTAAGGAGGATTTGTATCGGTGTATACCAAAACACTGGCGCCACCTAGATGAATTAGTTAAGTCTTATACTATAGAATCCGAGTTCTATATATGCTGCTTACACAATTGGAGTGCTAGAAGTTCAAATAATGGTCAGTTTATTTATAGTAGGATACTGAGCTGGTTAAAATCTAATGTTACGGAAGAATGGTTAAAAGAAGAAGATTTGCAGGGATGGAGGATTTTACCTCAAAACAGTGGATCAACTATTTACCTATCAAATGAATATATAAAAGAAGTTGAAAAAGCTGAATCAAAAAAGCTATACAAAATGGAAGTGAACCACCATCCATTTATTTTAAATAATAGTAATAAAGCTTCTAGTAAGAAAAGAGGAAATCTATATCCTTATGGGATAATAAATTTAGAAAAATTTTACGCCTTTTTTCCGAGTCTCTCCAAAAAAGTAGAGTTTCATAAATTAAAAAACTATATATTACCCAAGGATTTTTCAACTTCAACAGCCTTTTTTGTCAGAATACCGAGAATTACAAAATTTAAGACTACGTATCAATTGATTGAATATCTTAGAGTAAATAATCTATTTAACGGGATTGACACAACCTATAAAAACTTTGTCCTTTTTGTAATGTATAAAGGAGATAATAATCGTACTGAATCTGCAGCATTTATAATGAACTCTGAAGCAGTGAAAAAAAATAAGAGTGCGGTTGAGTTAACACCATTAAGAATTGAGAATATTCCCGAAAGAGAAAATGCGATTAATCTTGATGTGGGATTGCTAGGAGTGGGATCTCTAGGCAGCCAAGTTGCAAGAATCCTAGTAGAAAAAGATGTTTCTAAAATTTATTTAGCTGATTATGATAGATTTTCACTTGAAAATCTAGGTCGACATGTTCTTGGCTCTATTCATGTAGGGCAAGCTAAATCATTAGCTTTAGCTGATTTTTTATCTTTATTGTATTTAAAGGAAGATATTTTTGTTCGATTTGATGATAATGAAGTAGCTGAAGAGTCTGATATATTAGTAGTTACTGTAGGAGACCCGCAATCTTACGATAGGTTGGCTTTCGATAAATTTTTAAATTACCAAAAGCCCATAATTTGGGCATGGACTTCACCAAATAATATTTTGCAAGAAATAATTATCACTACTAGAGAAACAGGATGTTTAAATTGTTACTATCAAAAGATACAAGAGGATAAAAAATTAATGTTGCTCCAAAGTGCGGCCTTAAAGGAAGTAGATAAACAGCCTTCCGTAGAGTATGACGTGTGTGGGAACCCGCATACTAGCTCAATGATGGATCGTTTAATTTTCTTGGCCACTCAAATAGTTTCAATAGTAGCTTATTATAATAATAATAAAAGATTCAAATTTGATTACGTGAATTATTATTGGGGGATGGATGATATTATTCCTACACCTTTAACAGGACACCTTGAGAAAAATGAATCTTGTTTTTGTCTTACGGATGGAGAGTCTTAAATGAAACAGATAATTATCTCAGAAACAGCTTTTAAAAAAATGAAACAACTGAATGCTAAGTATTCTAACAGTGAGAATGGAGGTTTTTTATACGGCAGGATGAATCCGGAATGGTTACAGATTTTAGATATCTCAGATGCAGGGGGAAATGCTAGAAGGACTTATACAACTGTAGAATTTGATCACGAATATCTTTCCGAATATACCAAGGAGAAGATTAAGGAAGAACTATATGTAGTAGGTACTTGGCATTCGCATCCAGCTGGAGCTGACTTAATTCCTTCAAGTATAGACTACTCTACTATGAAAAAAATTAATGTTTACTATAATAGTGAATATTACCCGGTGTTTATTATTTCAAAAATTAGTAAGGAAGAATTTTCATTCTCAATTTATAAATTAGATGAGAATAGAAAGATACTTAAAATAGAGAATTGGGAAATATGTGGAAGTGGGGAATAGTATTTGTATGAAAACGATGCAACTCCAAAAAATAGAATAGAATTTCTATATAAAGCAATAGACGATACGCAACAGACAATTCGATTTACTGATGCAAAGGCGGGGGCAGTCGTTGGTTTTTGGACTTTATTTTTAACTTTAACTTTAAGAAATTATGAAGGTGTGTATTCACTTTTAATTTCTCCCGCTTTATTAATAGATAAACTGCTAATAATAACTTTTCTTTTGGTGCTAGGTTATTTTTTTTGTAATAGTTTACTTATGGCATATCTAACCTTAGTTCCTAAGGTTAATCCGAAAGCACATATAAAGTCAGAAGACTTTAATGTAGATGATTTATTTTTTTTATGGGAAACTAGCCATCCTATTATAGGGAAATATCTTTATAGTAACTTAGACGAATTAAAGATGAAAATAAGTGCTAAAGAATATCAAGACAAATTTTCAGATTTTGATAGCAGTAAAATTGAAAAATCACTCATTATTGAGCTACTCAAAGTTTCATTCATTAGAAATTTGAAATTAACAAGGACTAATGTAGCGATAACTTCAGTAATTAATTCTCTGCTAACAATCTTATTGCTAACAATCTTTCTAATAGGTGAAAAAATTTTCGCTTTTAAAGGAGAAGTGAATTTGGACAGTATAAATTTAAACGTTTCGTTATTTATCATTTTATATATAGGGCATAAAATGGCGGACTATCTTTTTCAAACAGATTATCAAGCAATAAATAAGCATAAAAATTGGGGAGCTTTATTACGTCATTGTCTAATATATACTATAACTTTGACCTTTTTAGCATTTATTATTATAGGTTATTTTAGTTGGACTACGTTGTTCATTATTTTTATTAGCCATGTAATTATTGATAAAAGAGTATTCGTGATTTGGTGGGCTACAAAAATTAAAAAGATGTCCAATACAACAAATGTTGCTGAACACCCAACGATAAAGGATCTCGATCAATCCTTTCATTATATAGTTATTTTTATTGTAAGCTTCCTTTAATATTATTTAATTTTTCCAAGATGATTTGAGGAATATAGTTATAATAATTAGCTTATATAGTGACTAAAAGAGAAATGCGAGATATAGAACGGAGAAATATATTAATGGATATTCTAAGTAGAATATTAGATATTGTTGTAGAATCACTTAACGCTAATCCTTTTGAAGTCTTGTTATACCTCATTCTTCTTGGAGCTTTTTTTTGGCTAAGTAAAGAGTTTAGAATTCAGCAAAGAGAAGATAAAGAATTAAGGCAAGAACTACTAGAAAAATCGCTAACTGCCTATAGTCAAATATTGTATGAAGGGAGTATATTTAAGCCTGGTGAAAGTAATGCCTCGTTTTATCAGTCGATATATTCTGCTTTTCCATTTATAGACTATAAGATTTCAAAGAAGATATTACTTATATTTGAACAAGACGCTGCAGAAGAAGTTAAAGTCCAAGAAATTATCGATATAGCTAAATCAGAAGTTACATTTTTATCACGGCTTACTAGTAATCACTTGTTAAAAAACAAGTTGCTAACAGATGATGTGGAAGAATTCTTTTCTAAGCTACGGAAAATATTTGGCTCAGTGTTTACTTCTTTCTTTATTATTTATTCAGCTCTTCTCTTAGTGTATATTTCATCTTCTGGAGAAACACAATTTTGGATGATTGTAAAACCATTCAGCTTTTTTTTGGCTTGTTTGTTAATCCCATTTAGTATAGACCTTTTATTAGAAAGAAGAATGAATAGACCTACTGCTTTATTATTAATTGGAATTTTTATTTCTGCCTTCTTTCTTTCTGGAGCTTCAGGATTTTATTTAATAGGGTCTTTCATATCTTTTATAGGATTTTTAATTGCTTTCTTTATATACGCATATAAAAGAAAGAAAGCCTCAGAATAGGAATAATTTTTATACGACATTCTTAAGTGTGAAAATTAATGCCTGCTATCAAAAACGATGGTTTTTGATAGAGTTAAAAAGAAGGTGAAAACCTTGTTCTTTTTTATACTTTTGTTATATCTAAACTTATATCAAACCTATTTATCTTAACCGAATGTATTAGATGCAATTAATCTGATAATAGAAATGAAAAGAGGGATTTATAATTATTGGGGATGCTCAGTCATCCAGATGGATCAATCGCTGAATTTGCAGTTAGATGCCTTGAAAGAGATTGGTTGAGAAAAGATCTCCGAGGAAAAATTATCAGGAGCAAAAAATGATTGTCCGGGATTGTTGTAAGTGATTAAGATGTCACGATCTGGTGATAAGTTTGTTGTTTATAAACTAGATTGATTAACTAGGTAGACCAGACGACTGATCAAAATTTTGGAAATACTTCGAGAAAATAGTGTGAAGTGCGTTAGTTTCCAAGATAACATCGATTGCCAATAAAGCCATGTTCGGAATGTTATCGATCGTGAACGAATCATAGCTGAATTGTAGACAGCCAGTATAAGGGTAAGAAAGGATGGAAGACCAAAAGTAAATCAACAAAAACTTAGCCAGATAGTAGCTGTTTACCATCTGCAGCGGATGAGCGTCAAAGAAATAAAGGAAGCGATCGGAATTTCTGCTGCTACCTTATATTGAAAAACAAAGAAAGAAAAAATGAGAGTTAGTAGTTTATGCTAAGTAGATAATAAAGTAGTACTACTATCAATAAACATTTTATCGAAAAAAACGAATTAGAAAGAGAAGGTTACTAATGAAAAATGGATTAATAATAATCCCTTACTTCCTAATAGTTATGTTATTTTTAATCATTGCTTCGTTAATTCTCGAAATGTATGAAAGTTTTTATAGCTTTTTGCCTAACTGGTTTATGGAGAATTTATTTTTGGGTTTATTTACACTTTCAGGTGCAGCATTAGGTGCATTTTTAGCGGGGCAATACACATTATCAGCCGTAAAAGAACAGATCGTTTTTTCAAGAGATAAAGAAGTTGAAGAGAATGAAAAACAGAGTACCACAATCCTTAAGTTTTACAATATTGCTATAGGAGAAGTCGCTATTGCTGGTGATGTACTATTACTTAACTATGAAGACACTGGTAATCATTATGAGTTAGAACTTTTGAAAAGTCGGCTCAAACAGCTAGACTTGCTAATCTATGACTATAACTTACTAAGCAAAGTTGAAGAATCAAAATTAGATGAAATAATAGGCTTAAGAATAAGTATTCATAATATGCTTGAAGCAATAGAAGCGATTTTAAATAATAAAAGATTTGATAAAACCATAAGCAAATTAAGTAGCTACTCAATGATTGAATATCATATGAAAAAATTTCATGAAATATACTTATTAACTAAAGCGAAAAATTAATGTAATCGAGTTAAAGAGTCTCTTATTATTTGCCAATATTACTCAAAAGGCCTTGAAGATGAAAAATAGCTTCATTATAAATTGTTGAAAATTTTAAGAGTTTGGAGAGGGTGATGACTTGAGTGAAGATATTAGAGAATATAAACTTATAAAACTCAATGATGGTAGACAGTTTAAATTAAATACTTTTTTGTCGGTTTCTGATTATCTTAGTCTGAAAGAGATAAGTAAAATTCCTCATAACAAAGAAGCTTTAGAAGAGATGTTAAGTAAAATGTTCATTTTCCCGGATGATCGAAAAAAGATCGATAATCCATTATCACATGAGATATTAAGTTATATAGCGCATGAATTATACTTGCATGAATTTATCGATGAACAATCTTCAAACATAGAAGAAATATCTCTTTTACTTAAAAAAAATCAACTATTCAAGAAGTCCTGGGAGAAGTTTAAGTTAAAAAATCCAACTTCTTCAGTGGTACAGCCCCCTACAATTAAAATTAGTACGAAGAAAATTCAATCTATTGGTAGTTCGATTCAAAAAGCAGTTGCATCAGTAAGTGCTTTTACTCAATCCTTTAGTGGAGTAGCTGAAAGGCTTGGAGAGCAGTTAAGAAGCTTGGCTAAGGATGTTTCTAAATATTTAGAGAATCTAGAAGTTGATGAAGATGATAACAACTTCGTTAAATTTTATTTATACGACGAAGGTTTTAAAGATGTGAATATCTTAGTTGATAGTTCCTTTTTCTTTTATATAAGAGATAGCTATGAATCAATATTCAACTTTATTGATTCAATTCCAAGTGAAACAGCCGAAAAGAAAAAATACCTTGAAAAAGTATTTCTAGAATATTGGTTACACTGTATTGAAGAAAATCCGGAATTTTTAGCTCTGGACCCAGAGGACCCACATGATACAACCTCTATCGCTTTTTTAAGAGAATTGAAGCTAACGATGGGCAATGGTAATTATATTGCCGCCACAATGCTTCTTCATATTTATTTAGAAAAAATTATTCAAGATCAGTTAGATAAGTTTCAATATAAAGATTTCAAAAAAGTTATGAATGTAAAATTGTCACGCGAGTTGGGTAATGCTAGCGAGACTACAAAGTTCCGATATATTCTTAAAAGGGGAGTGCACGAAGTAATATCAAATATACAAGAAGAAAGTCTAGAAGCTTTTGATAAGTATGCTCCTCTTTATTTCTTTACGCATGCCCTATATCTATACGATAGATCAGAAGTGTTTCAAAGAAGGAATAATATTATACACTTCAATGGTAAAGCAAAGTATGAAGAAATAGATTTAATGCAAATGATGAAGTTGTTTCAACTACTGAAGATAGTTTTAGAGTGCAAAGAGGTTCCAGGATTACTAGACGAATGGACTAAAATCGCAAATCAAAAGAAAAATCCATTGGAAATGATCTGAGGCGATAGCAGAAAATCAAAACAGGAACGCTGATTTTCTTTTAATGAAATGAAGAGGAAGTATACAGTTTCGAGTTAGGTTATTTTTGAATAACAGATCTTTTAGTTAAAATGGTGGTGTTTTATATTAAGCTCCTAAAATATGACGCATAAAATATAGAACTAGAGTAGATATTCTTCTATCTCTCCAGTTCTATTTGAGTTTCTTCTATTATAATATGTTAACCGTTTTTTCTTCGAGTGCTTTTACTAATTTGTAAAAAGTGGTCTTCTTTACGCCAGCTTCTTGCATGGCTTCCACTGCTGTTAATTCTCCAGCTTTCCATTTCTTATAAATCTCTTTAAATTCCTCTGAAATATAAACTGCTGGCCTGCCAAACTGAGTTCCATTTTGTAAGGCTAAATCGATTCCTTCACGCTGTCGTTTCCGAATACGTTCCCGTTCCTCTTCTGCCATCCAGGAAAGAATCTGCAAAACCAAATCTGCAATAAAGGTACCCATACTATCTTTATACTAAGTTGTATCCAACAACGGCATATCGAGCACTACGATATCTGCTTCAATATTTTTCGTGAGATCATTCCATTCTTGGAGAATCTCTTCTTTGTTCCGGCCAAACCGATCCAGCGAATGGATATACAAAATGTCTCCCTTTCTAATAACCCGTTTGAGCAACTGATAGTTCGCTCGTTCGAAGTTCTTTCCACTTTGTTTGTCTAAATATATATCTCGCCCATTAATACCCATTTTTTTCATGGCTTCCAATTGACGACCTTCGTTTTGATCTTTGCTGCTGACACGTATGTAGCCAAATTTGCGATTTTCCATATTTCACCTCTAAGAACGATTCTTTTCTCTCATTATACCCGAAAAGCGTTCGTAAAAGTGTAGGTAATTTCGCGAACGTTCGTAAAGTGTTTTGACACGTTTGCGAACGTTCTTTTCGGCTATTTTGAGCTGTTTTCAAAGCGTTCGTAAAGGTGTACTTTTACGAACGGTTTCTTTTAGTGAACAATTATTTTAAATTTGGTTTTAGTAAATTGAAATTTTCTATAGAGAAAGAATTGAAGTGTCGATGATTGACCATGTACCTAAGTACATGGTTTATACTTTTTCTGAGGTGAAGAAAATTGAGCTATCGAATCAGTGAACTTGCAACCCTATGTGAAGTGAATAAGGAAACCATACGATATTATGAACGAAAAGAGCTATTGCAGGAACCGATCAGGAATAATTCGGGATATCGGATTTATTCAGAGAAAACGGTCAAACGGGTAGGATTTATCCGACGGCTGCAGGAACTGGGATTTTCATTGAATGAGATTTACAAGTTGTTAGGAGTGGTCGATAAAGACGATGTGCGCTGTGAAGATATGTTCGAGTTTGTTTCCAGAAAAGAAGTGGAAGTCCGAAAGCAGATTGAGGATTTAAAGCGGGCGGAACGGATGCTGAGCGAATTGAAAGACCGGTGTCCAAATGAAAAAGAACTGCATGCATGCCCGATTATTGATGTTTTGATGGAGGAGGAGTAGCACATGAAAAAATATCGAGTGGATGTCCAAGGGATGACCTGTACAGGATGCGAAGAACACATTGCAGTCGCGCTTGAAGCAATTGGCGCAAAAGAGATCCAAGCAGATTTCCGACAAGGTGAAGCTGTATTTGAACTGCCGGAAGACATGGAGGTTGAAAAGGCAAAAAAAGCAATCGCTGATGCTAAGTATCAGCCGGGGAGAGCGGAAGAAATCCAAGCCCAAGAAGCACTCCGTCCGGATGAAAAAGGTGAGTATGACTACATCATCATCGGTTCTGGGGGCGCTGCCTTTTCTTCCGCCATCGAAGCCGTGAAATATGGAGCTAAAGTGGCGATGATTGAACGGGGTACGGTAGGCGGTACCTGTGTGAACGTTGGCTGTATTCCTTCCAAAACCTTGTTACGGGCGGGAGAAATCAATCACTTGGCCAGGAACAACCCATTTATCGGACTGCATACTTCTGCGAATGAAGTGGATTTAGCTCCGCTAATTAAACAGAAAGAGGAACTGGTGACGGAACTTCGGAATAAGAAATATGTCGATTTGATTGAAGACTACGGTTTTGAGTTGATCAAAGGGGAAGCCAGGTTTTTAGATGACCATACTATTGAAGTGGGTGAAAGGAAGCTATCTGCCAAACGGTTTCTGATTGCGACGGGGGCAACTCCTGCTGTGCCAGCTATTTCCGGTCTGGAAGAAATGGATTACTTGACCAGCACTACCTTATTGGAGCTGAAGGAAGTGCCGAAACGCCTGACGGTCATCGGTTCCGGGTATATTGGTGTGGAGTTGGGCCAGCTATTTCACCACCTCGGTTCAGAAGTTACACTGATACAAAGAAGTTCGCGATTGTTTAAGGACTATGATCCGGAAATCTCGGAAGCCCTCACAAAAGCTTTGACCGAGCAAGGCATTCGGTTAGTGACCGGTGCCACGTACGGGCGAGTTGAACAAGTCGGAGAGGTGAAAAAAGTTTATGTCGAGGTGGATGGTCAGAAGCGGATTATTGAATCCGAACAACTGCTGATTGCAGCCGGTCGGACACCCAATACGGAAAGCCTGAATCTGCAGGCTGCCGGGGTTGATACAGGATCTCTTGGGGAAATTCGGATTGATGATTATGCAAAAACCACCAATACACGAATCTACGCAGCAGGCGACGTTACGCTCGGTCCTCAGTTTGTTTACGTAGCGGCATATCAAGGGCGAGTGGCGGCAGGAAATGCTATCGGCGGGCAGAATGAAAAATTGGATTTGGCCATTGTGCCGGGTGTTACGTTTACAGCGCCGGCGATTGCCACAGTCGGCTTGACCGAACAACAGGCAATAGAAAACGGCTATGACATTATTACTTCCATTCTGCCTTTGGAGGCTGTTCCGCGGGCGCAGGTGAACCGGGAAACGACCGGGGTGTTCAAACTGGTGGCGGATGCGAAAACTCGAAAGCTATTGGGTGGACATATCGTAGCGGAAAATGCAGGAGATGTCATTTATGCAGTGACACTTGCTGTGAAATTCGGTTTGACCATCGAAAATCTCAGCGACACGCTGGCGCCGTATTTAACCATTGCGGAAGGTGTGAAATTGGCTGCATTAACATTTAACAAAGATGTTTCCCAACTGTCTTGTTGTGCAGGATAAAAAAGGGGTAGAGAATTTAGCTTGAAGTCTGTAAACGTAATGAGCGAACCAGAATCATCTATTCGGCATTTTAATTGTTGGGAAACGGATACTTTCTATAACATTATTTACAGAAGGAGATGCATAAGATGGAGCAGAAATTTGATTTGATTGTTATTGGAACAGGTTCAGGCGGTTCGACAGCAGCTGCGAAGTGCAGCAAGACCGGGTGGAAAGTAGCTGTGATTGATTCGAGGCCATTTGGCGGAACATGTGCCCTACGTGGCTGTGATCCCAAAAAAGTACTGGTCGGCGCGGTAGACATGATTGAAGGCATGGAACGAATGAAAGGAAAAGGGATTACTTCCGATGCCTCAATCAACTGGCCGGAGTTGATGGCATTCAAACGTACATTTACAGAACCAGTGCCAGACAGCAGAGCAAAAGGATTACAAAAGGCTGGAATTGATACATTCCATGGTCGTGCTTCCTTTTTCAGTGAAGAGAAAATTCAAGTAGGGGAAGAAGTCCTTGAAGGAAAACACATCTTAATTGCAAACGGCGCAAAACCGGTTTCTCTGCCAATCGAAGGATCGGAACACCTCACCTTCAGCGACGAATTTCTGGAGTTGGATGAATTGCCTGCTAGATTAATCTTTGTAGGCGGGGGTTATATTTCTTTTGAATTTGCCCACATTGCGGCACGGGCAGGAGCTGAAGTACACATTATTCACCGGGGGAAACGCCCGCTTGAACATTTCGAGCCCGAGCTGGTGGACTTGCTGATGGAAAAATCGAAAGAAATTGGCATTCACCTTCATCTTAATACGGAAGTGAAGTCCATTGAAAAGAAGGATTCTATCTTTATTGTTACCGGAACCAACGGCAGCGAATCGCTTCAGCTTGAAGGCGATCTGGTGCTTCACGGGGCAGGACGCGTACCGGAGATTGACGATATGCAACTCGATAAGGGAAATGTAACGCGGGAAAAAAGAGGCGTTTCCGTCAATGAATATCTTCAAAGCACCAGTAATCCCCGGGTATATGCAGCCGGTGACGCTGCAGCAACCGAAGGTCTTCCGCTGACACCAATCGCTTCGATGGAATCGCACGTAGTGGCAGCCAATTTGCTTAACGGAAATCACCGAACACCGAATTACAAAGTGATGCCAACGGTAGTATTTACCCTTCCCAAACTGGCATCAGTGGGACTATCGGAAGAACAGGCACGGCAAAAAGGATATAAGGTAAAGGTCAATCAAATTGACACGTCCGATTGGTACACCTATAAGCGGACAAATGAACAGCATGCCATGGTAAAGGTGATTATTGATGAAGATTCCAGCCGTCTGTTGGGCGCTCACTTGATTAGCCAGGAAGCAGATGAATTAATCAATCACTTTGCCACGGCCATTCAATTCAATTTGACCGTGAACGACCTTAAACAGATGATTTATGCCTATCCGACTGCAGCATCAGACTTGGGTTATATGCTTTGAGACGAAAAAAGCAACGAGGAGAAGCTTGTTCTATTTGCTTCTCCTCGTTGCTTTTGTAGCTGAAACCGTACTTTAACATACGTTTTACAAGCTGAGTTAGTTTTTTCAGTAGAACTGGCTAGCTCAAGTAATGTGAAAGGATAGGCTGTACTCCTTACCTAAGATTGCGGAGGAAATATCAACCTGAAAATCAAAAGAGTACCGACTTGTCGACAGAATCAGCATAAGGACATAAGAAGCAATATTAACCCAGGCCAATCTTTTAAGTATGATAAATTGAATAGAAAAAATCATGATGAACTAAGACAGACATCAGTTTTTTCATGTTTTGAATCAGCTGTTTTTTCTTTTAGTTTACATATCATGAGGTTATCGGAAGTAATCAGTTGTATCTCATATAACTAAAACAAAAAGGGACTGCTCCAAAAGGTCATGAAAATTATGACTCTCAGGGACAGTCCCTTCCTTTTTTATCTAACGCTCCGATTTACATCAATTCCTTGTTTCTGTTATAGGAACGCTTCAAAGAAATGAAATTAATGAAAAACATCATCAATCCTGCCAATGTTGAGAAACCTAAAGTTCCAAGCCATTCACTGATACTGGCTGGCAACCCACTTATGAATGGATATACTAAAATAAACATAGCCGTAAATCCGGCTGATTTCACAACAATCACTTTTAATTCTTTTTTATATTCCTGTTCAGTTGCAATATTCGTAAATTCGATGCCCGATATGATATATCTTCCTAAAACGTAAATCACGAACAGAACAACGTGCAGAAAGAGAACTGTTTCTGTGTCAAAGTTAATGAACCTGCTGCTAATGAGTGTGACAAGAAGGGATAAGAAAAGGATGATTGCCCCTTCCGAGAGGAAATGCAACAACTTTTTCTCTTTGTATTCGTCATCTGGTAATAAAAAGGATATCCAAGATTTCATGATTACTCGACCTCCCAAAATAATTCGTCCAAGGTTTTGCCCAGTTCTTTTGCGATAGACACACAAAGATGAAGGCTGGGGTTATATTGTCCTTTTTCAATTAATCCGATTGTTTGCCTTGTTGCTCCAACTCTGTTGGCTAACTGTTCTTGAGTGATGGATAGTTTCATCCGAGTTATTTTCACATTATTTTTCATTGATCCACCTGCTCTTTGCAATATATATCTAACATATGCAATTTATATATTACATTATATCTGGAAGATGTCAACTTCTTATAGCCTTTTTATTTAATCGAAGATGGAAATTGAGTGAAGAACGGTTTACATATGACACCTTATCGGAAGTTTTTCTAAATGAAATATATAATTATAAAACCAGTAACCCTTATAGAAGGTTACTGGTTTTTCTCAATTCCGGTGCAAATTATAGCTTGAAACTAGTGCACTTTATCTCTTAAAGTGACAGGTTATCGTTCCTGAAAAGTTACCGCCTCCACTTAGAGTGAAATTAGTTCTTCACGGAGAACAAAAACATATGAATCGTCTACACTTGATTGGACAACTCCTATGAGGGAGGTTATTGTTAAATCAATGAAAGTAGGCGTTTTTTTATGTCAAGAACGAGAAGAACATTTACCCCTGAATTTAAACTACAGATGGTCCGATTATTTGAAAATGGTAAATCAAAATCTGAAATTGTACGGGAGTATGATCTCACGGCTTCAGCTTTAGATAAATGGGTTAAAAATCATCAGAACACAGGTTCATTTAATCATATTGACAATTTATCTGAAGAAGAGCGCGAACTCAGAAGACTTCGCAAAGACATTCAACAGTTAAAAATGGAAAACGAGATTCTAAAGCAAGCAGCGCTGATCATGGGACGAAAATAGAAGTCATTCGTAAGAATGCACACAAATATTCAGTGTCAGCAATGTGCAAAGTCCTGCAAATCTCTAGAAGTACCTATTATTTTGAAATTAATAAACAAAGAACCAACAAGCAGTGTGAGCGCGATAACGATATCAATGAAACGATTATTCAGGTATTTAATTCAAACCGAAAATGTTTTGGTACCCGAAGAATAAAAAATGCGTTACATAAACTAGGTTTGACAGTCTCGAGAAGACGCATCGGTCGGGTCATGAAACAGAACAATCTGGTGTCAACCTATACTATCGCAAGCTATAGGCCCTATCCGTCGAAGTCGAACGAGCGTCTGATCACGAATGGTCTAGACCGAGATTTTAACAGAGCACAACCAATGGAAGTCATTGTCAGTGATTTAACATATGTAAAAGTAGCAGGAAAATGGCATTACATATGTGTATTTATTGATCTCTTTAATCGAGAAATTGTTGGGTACAGTGCAGGTTCAAGAAAGAATGCTGAGCTGGTCTTGTCATCAATCAGCACCATTAAGCATGATTTAAGAGATGTGCAGATGTTTCACACAGACAGAGGAAAGGAGTTCGATAACCAGCTGATTGATGAAGTTTTAGATGGCTTTGATATTGAAAGATCACTTAGTATGAAAGGCTGTCCTTATGACAACGCTGTGGCTGAAACCACGTTCAAAGCGATGAAAACTGAATTTATTAACCAATATACTTTTATATCATTAAAACAATTAAACATCGAACTATTCGACTACGTAAACTGGTATAACAATATTAGACCCCATGGTGCATTGAATTATCTCACGCCAAAGGAGTATAAAGAAAACTTCTATAAAAACTGTCTAATATTCTGTTGACACACCAGATTTATGTTTATAAGTCGTGGAAAGAGGTATATTGTAGCATGTATGTAAATAATATTTAGAATGGAGTGTTATTACATGAAAGCAGTCACTTATCAAGGACATAAGAAGATGAAGATGGAAGAAGTTGAAGATGCTAAGATTATTGAATCAACTGATGCAATTATAAAGATAACAGCATCTGGGATTTGTGGTTCAGATTTACATTTATATCATCAAGGTGATTTATTCATGGAACCTGGTTTTGTCATTGGACATGAACCGATGGGTATTGTTGAAGAGGTAGGAAAAGATGTGAAAAAACTAAAGAAAGGGGATCGTGTGGTAATACCTTTTAATATTGGGTGTGGGGACTGTTTCTACTGCAATAACGACATGGAATCTCAGTGTGACAATTCTAATGAAACACCAGCGAACTGGAAGTTAGATAATGGTGGACTATTCGGTTTTGGTAACCTTCATGGTAATCACTGGGGAGGACAGGCAGAATACTTAAGAGTACCTCATGCTGACTTTTCCTCATTTAAGGTTCCTGATAACAATCTAAAAGACGAGCAAGTTTTATTCTTATCAGACGTTGTACCTACTGCTTACTGGAGTGTAGAACACTCAGGCGTTAAACCGGGAGATACAGTCATTGTATTAGGTTGTGGTCCTGTCGGTTTAATGACGCAGAAGTTTGCGAAACTAAAAGGTGCAGAGAGAGTGATTGCGATTGACAATGTACAGTATCGTCTCAATCACGCCAAAAAGTACAATGGTGCTGAAGTGTATAACTTTGATGAAGAACAAGAAATAGGTAAACTTCTTAAAGAAAAAACTCGAGGCGGCGCAGATGTTGTTATTGATTGTGTAGGAATGGATGGACAGCAATCGAGTCCAGAACGGGAGCTATCTGAGAATTCTCAACAACGTGGAACAATAAGTCCTATACTTACCGCTACTGAATCAGTAAGAAAGTTTGGGACAATACAGCTTACTGGTATCTATGGATCACCTGCTGATAATTTCCCTCTAGATTTAATATTTAACCGTGATATTAAAATAACAAGTGGACAGGCCCCTGTTATTCATTTAATGCCTAAACTTTACGAGATGATTAAAGATGAAGTATTTGATCCTACAGAAATTCTTACACATACTTTCCCGCTTGAAGAGGCAGACGAAGCTTACAAAGTATTTGATGAGAAGAAGGATAACAACATCAAGGTTATATTTAAACCAGAATAGAGTATAAAAACTTTTGTTCCCTGATATTAAATTTGGTGTGTCAACAGAATATTAGACAGTTTTTATAGAGGGTTATAGTAAAGATGTATCGGTTAATCCTGAGATTCCAAAAGGCTCCATTAACCTCATTACTTGTGATACGATTGCCCTAACCAGTGATATTGCTAAAAAAAAAACGATATCAACAAAACGTTGATATCGTATTCTTATGCCACTGCTTAAATGTTCTTGCTTTATCATTATTCAAATATGAAGAATTGTAATTTCATCAATCATGAGCCTTACACTTTTATACTAGGTATAACATTTAACAGTGCATTTTTATTACTTTTATGCCAGTTATCTAACTCATTCTCTATATCTTGAAATATAGCTTTAAAAGCTTCCTGACTTGAATAATCAATAACAAATTCTTTTATAATATTATGGGTTTGTATATGGTTAAAATCTTTAAATACATTAGGCTTGCTGTTCATTATTGTTCTTGTTTCTTTATCTTCTACATCAATCAAAACGTGGAGTTTTGTGGGCAGCATAAACCCTTTTGATTCATAATCGCCTGCACCGATTTCATAATGAATTTTATATTTTCCCCAGCTGATATGGAAAAGCTGAAAATAAAAAGCTTTTGCCGTCACTTTTCTATATACATGAAAGCTAGTCTCTTCTTCTATAGCTGGAAAAATCTTTTTTCCAACTTTATCTTTTCAATTTTGTCTGCTAAAATGTCTAACTGTTGTTCTCCATTCTTCACAATTTCAGTCAATTCTGCTGAATGCTTACTATTGAAGAGCTCCCATTCATTATTCAACTCCATCGCTTCCCCTCCCTATAGGTGTTCCACTTTATATAGCTCACGCCAAAACTAATAATCAAAAAACTGCCATCCACTGTCTCAGGACAGATACGATGGCAACGATAATATGACTTTATTTAGGAAGCTTGGAAGCAAGGACGTCAATATTTTCAATCACTGGTGGCTCTACGAAAAGTTCAGGAGCTTTCTCCATCAATGCCGCAGCCACTTGACCAGAAAGGTGTGCTTGACGACCTGTGTCGTCCGGGAATGCGTCAAAGATTCCGAATGTCGTAGGTCCAAGTCGGATTGCAAACCATGCGATCGTTTCTGACTCCTCCTGAACCACAGGTAGGGCCCCACGTAGGAAGCTTTCAACTTCCGCTTCTTTTCCAGGTTTTGCTTCAAGTCGAACCAATAGCGCTACATTAACCATTTTTCTATCTCCTCCTCAAATTAGAAATTTCATCCATATAAAGTCTATAGTCTGCTAGGTGTTTGATTATATTCTATTTCAATAATGCTAATGATTCACGATTAAAATCTTCTAAGTCATCAGGTGTACGTGATGTTACGATACTACTATCTACAACAACTGATTCGTCTACTACTGTTGCACCTGCATTCTCTAAATCTTTACGTACAGATAAGTAACCCGTTAGCTTTTTACCTTTTAATAAATCTGTATCGATTAATAACTGTGGTCCGTGACAGATTGCAAATACAGGTTTTTCATTAGCAACAAATCCTTTTGTAAATTCACCGAATCGTCCTTGCTCATCACCACGTAACATATCTGGTGAGAATCCGCCTGGAATGAATAATGCATCGAAGTCATCAGGTTTAACGTCATCGATTGCTTTATCAATCGTTACTTCAGTATTCCCTTGTTTACCTTTTACTGTACTACCAGCTTCTTTACCAATAACAGTAATTTCATGTCCTTCTTTTTCAAAAGCCTCAGCCGGGCTCGTAAATTCTATATCTTCAAATAAATTGTCTAATACTACTGCGATTTTCTTAGTCATAATATAAATTCCTCCTAATTTAATAGTGAGTTCGTCATCAATATGTGAGAACTATAATTCTATTTTACCTTTAATATATACACATTAAAAATATATTGCTCAATTATATCAAACTACTTAAACGTTTAATTTTATGAATAATTACTCCGGTTTAAATACGACTTTAATATTTCTCGTTTTTCATCAAATACTTTATAAGCCTCATCGGCTTTTTCTAAAGGAAAAGTATGTATGATAATTTCAGTAGGATCAAATACTTCATCTTTTAAATCACTATCTGCCACAACAAAAGAAGAAAAAAAAGATTTATCAGCTATGTGAATACCTATTAATTCACTATCTTTATTAAGGATAGGGCACATATTGCCCAAACGAAGTATCAGCTTAGTATATCTTCTTACTACATATACTTGCTTTTACTTTACCATCACTAAAAATATCTTACTTTTTTCACTACTAAATACACTCCCTTTATTTTTGAATGTAATTAGATAAATGTTTCCCAGTTACGCTATCTTGTATGCTAAGGACACCTTCTGGGTAACCACTGTATAATAATCTTCCTCCTTGTTGACCAGCAGCTGGTCCCATATCAATTAACCAGTCTGATTCTGTCATCATTGACAAGTTATGCTCGATTAGAACGACGGTATTACCTTCATCCACTAATTGATTAAATAATTCGATCAGCACATGGATATCCCTTTCATGTAACCCTGTTGTTGGTTCATCAAAAATAAAGATGTGGTCAGTCACTTGATTGATTAAATACGCACTGAGCTTTACACGTTGAATTTCTCCACCTGAAAGTGTGTCCAATGATTGTCCAAGTGTCATATAGCCTAGACCAGTGGCAGCGAGGGATTTTAATATCTCCAGAATTTTATGATGTGTATTGAAGTAATTTATTCCTTCTTCCACCGTTAATTGTAAGACATCTGCAATAGAGTAACCATCTACTTTAGCATCTAGAACTTCCTGTCTATAACGTGTTCCATGACATACTTCACAAACTTGTGAAAAATCAGGCATAAACGCAAGTTCTGTTTTAAGAATTCCTTTTCCTTTACAGTTTGGACAAGCACCTTCAGAATTATAGCTGAACATACTTTTCTTTAGCCCTGTCTCCTTACTGAAAAATGCTCGTAATTCATCAAATGTATTGGTATAAGTTAATATATTTGAACGATTTGAAGCATTAATAGCTTTTTGATCGATGAATATAACATTTTTAATCTGTTTAAACCCAGTTTTTATGAGCGTACTCTTACCAGAACCAGCAACCCCTGTAATAACAGAAATAGCATTTTTAGGGAGATACACTTCAACATTTTTGACGTTATTTTTTGTAACTGGACCGATATGAATCATTTCTTGAGATGACCTTGGAACTTTTAGTTGATGTTTTTCTTTGAGTTCTTGTCCAGTCGCAGTGTGGGAGTCGAGAAGTTGATCGTATGTTCCTTCAAATGTAATTCTACCCCCATTTTTACCGGCACCTGGTCCTACGTCAACAATGTGATCTGCAATCTTAATAATATCAGGATCGTGTTCAACCACAATAACTGTATTTCCTTTATCCCGAATAGACATAATTATGCGATTGATATTTTCAATATCTTCAGGATGCAGTCCAACACTCGGTTCATCGATAATGTATACGAGATCGGTCAGTGGGCTACTTAAATGACGAATAAGCTTAATACGCTGAGATTCACCACCTGATAATGTAGGTGTTTCTCGACCAAGTGTCAAATAACCAAGTCCAATATCAACTAGAGATTGAAGTTGCTGTTTAAGCGGCTTTACAATATATGCAGCTGTTTTATCAGTAAGATAGTCTAAAAACAGGATATTTTCTACGATACTTTGATTTGTAAAATCAGCAATATCTGCACCGTTAATTTTGCAGCTTAAAATACGTTGATTTAAACGTTTTCCGTGACAGTTAGGACAAACCATTGTCGTTACAACACGCTCATATTCATCCGGCCACCTGCTCTTTTCATAGCCATCATTAATAATAAACAGTCGCCTGAATCGATAGACGACCCCTTCATATTTTGCAGTACGGGGCCATTCTTCAGGAGGATTGGTCAGTTTGGTCGGCTCTAAATAAAGTAATTGATGCATCTCTTCCTTCGAATAATCTTTCAGCTTCTTATCATTATCAAATAGACCCGAATGCGTATAGCTTTTACCACGCCAGTGATCTGGTCCGAATGTAGGAAAATTAATTCCATGTTCGTTTAAAGATTTGTCATAATCCAGCAATTCATCGATATCAATTTCCTCGACATATCCTAAGCCTTGGCATCTCTCACACATTCCTGCCGAATTATTGAATGAAAATTCATTTGAATATCCGACAAATGGTTGACCAATACGAGACCATAGTAGACGAACAGCAGAATAAATGTCGGAAATTGTACCTACTGTAGAGCGCGAGTTACCACCAAGTCTTTTCTGACTAATGACCATTGAAACAGGAAGATTTTGAATGGAATCTACATCAGGTTTCTCATAATGAGTTAATTGATTCTGTATATATGTAGAATAAGTTTCATTGAGTAGACGCTCAGATTCAGCTGCAATCGTACTAAATACTAATGAAGATTTTCCAGATCCTGATTTTCCTGTAAAAACGGTCAATTGATGCTTTGGAAGACTTAACGAAACATTTTTTAAATTATTTTGTCGTGCACCTTTGATGATGATATTTTTCATCCCAAACTTCCTCTCCATAATTAAATATATTTATATTTTTTACCTTTTTAACGAGAAATAAGTTTATAAGTATCAATTTTAAAGTTCCAAATTTTTAGCTGAATTTCCGATTATATTTTATTAAAAAATTTAGGGAAATTCTATAATCAAGTTAGCCACCTACGGTGTGCTTTAAAAAATTTAAATGTACGCAGATTGTAAAATTAAGCTAGACAACTAAAAAAGCCTTCTGTGCTAAACTTAATATGTATTTCCGACCAAAGAAAACATTAAGGAGTTAGCACAAATGGCCTATACACATCTTACCACGGATGAACTTGCGTCCATAGAATTATATTACCACCAGAAAATTTCGGTCAGTGAGATCTGCCGGAGAATTAAGCGTTAAAGAGAGATCGTCTATAATGTAATTAATGCACTCAAAGCAGGTATATCTGTACTGGAATTCTATCAGAACGATAAGAAAAGAAAATCTCTTTGCAGAAGACGTAGAATCGTCCTTCCTAAGCATCAGATCAGTTATATTCAAAAAAGGATAGCCGACGGCTGGACACCTGACACCATCATAGGCAGAAATGAAGAATCTATCAGCTGTTCTGTTAAAATTCTGTACAGAATGTTCAGAGAAGATATTCTTCCTGTTCACTCACTTCCGATGAAAGGGAAAAGAAAACCTAACAGTCATCATGAGAAAAGAGGTCGTCAGACTTTCAAACGTCACATTTCAGAAAGAACAGTTGAATTTCCTGACTTTGATAAAGCGTTCGGTCATCTTGAAGGCGATACGATTATTGGTCGTCACCATGGTAGCGCAGTCATCACCCTTGTTGAACGCGTTTCTAAGATGATCATCACCTTACGACCGGAAGGTCGCAAGGCATCCGACATTGAAAAAGCATTAAACAATATGTTTTCGGCTTTACCTTATCGTCTCTTTAAATCCATTACATTCGACTGCGGTAAAGAGTTTTCCAGCTGGAAGTCAATCAGTAACCCACACGATATATCTATCTTTTTTGCTGATCCAGGTACACCTTCGCAGCGTACCCTGATTAAACGGATATAATATAATAAAAAACACATAAAAAGAAAAATTTCGCCATTGAATATAACGGGTTCAGTTAAGAGGGAGAAAGACGTATACGTAAAATAGTCCACACCTGTTTTTAGATGTAGACTATTTTATAGGACCTACTATTTGTTATATTTAATAAAATATTACTATGATGGATAACGTGCGGAACGCTTATTTGGCCTTATTTTTTGTCGATAACCAAGTCTAACTATTCTATGTAACTCATTTTTTACAACACGCGAATTGATAACAGAGACAATATACTCTCGATTCAGTGGGACATCCTTACTTGTTATTTCTATTTCTTCGGCATCTTCTAGCATCCTTTTAATGCTATTATTTATCGCATAGTGTTTAATAATCCAATCATCAACTGTTCGGACTTCATAATTCTCTGTTAACTTAATATAATTTTATAACCTCTCTATTTCGGATTTCGCTCTTTTTATCGTAATTAATTTGTTTGGCAAGGATATTCCTCCTTAATTACAAATTTGATAGTATTTTCTAAATTTTAACATTCCCTCTGTGTATTATTCAACTATTAACCTCTATACAGTCCAACCTGACTTTTTTATACTTCCAACCGAAATTACGGCTGAATGCTAAAACAAATTATTTACAGCTTCTCTTATAAAAATTTACGCTTACGCGCTAAGGAGGGACTTTATATTCTGGAAAATTAGCTTTCTATTCCACTTTCTTCTTTTTTCTTACCCAGGATCTCATTATTTTAATTGTTTTTTAACTTTTAATAACATTGTTTTTTTCAGGTGCTTTTTCCAGCAACTTGATTACACGTTTATATTTTTGTTTCTTTTCTTTATCTTCTTCACGAAAATCTTTCATAACAAGAACAGGTCTATTCCCCCTTTTTGTTTGAACTAAAACTATATCGCCCTGTTCAATCGGCGTATCTCTTAATCTTTTAGGTATATGCCAGTGATACATTTTATTTGTATTTAATTTTAAATTTCCATCCTCAGTTCCGAGTACGTGAAAACCAGCAATAGTATTATTATTCATTTAAGTTCCTCCCTGAGAGCGTAAAATATCTTGTGTAAATGAATAAATAGAAAAAGGAAGACCTTTTCTTGTAGAATTAAGTCACCACAACCAATTCACAGAAAAGAGGCCTTCCCTATGACTCAGTTTACAACAGATATTATGCAAGCTCTAGTAAAAAAAGAAGACATCTCCGAAGTTTTCCGTATGCACTTGGAGACGGCGGTCAATACGCTTCTCCAAACGGAACTCACGGCTTTCCTGGATTACGAAAAATACGATCGCATTGGCTTCAACTCGGGTAACTCCCGCAACGGTGTCTACACGCGGACACTCCATACGGAGTACGGGGATTTGGAGCTTTCGAGGCCGCGGGACCGGAATGGCGAGTTCAACCAACAGACGGTTGCGCCGTACAAGCGCTCGAACGACACACTGGAATCCTTCGTCATCCACATGTTCCAGAAAGGTGTCACGATGTCCGAAATCTCGGAACTGATCGAGAAGATGTACGGCCATCACTACACGCCGCAAACCATTTCCAATATGACAAAAGCGATGAGCGAACAGGTGGATGCGTTCAAAGCCCGCCCGCTGGACGCTCGCTACGTGTGCGTCTATTTGGATGCGACTTATATTTCACTTAAGCGCGAGACCGTATCCAAGGAAGCCGTCTATATTGGGGTCGGCATCCGGGAGGATGGTTCGAAAGAAGTGCTGGCCTATACCGTAGCGCCTACGGAATCCGCATTCGTTTGGGAAGAAGTCCTAGTGGACTTGAAGGAGCGTGGCGTCGAAGAGGTGCTTCTGTTTATCTCCGACGGCTTGAAAGGCATCACCGATCGCATCTTTTCGGTCTTTCCGGACGCCAAGTATCAGGCGTGCTGCGTGCATCTGTCGCGCGGCATTGCCCACAAAGTCCGCGTCACCGATCGAAAAGAGATTCTCGATGACTTCAAATCGGTCTATCGTGCAGAGAGTCGGGAACAAGGCGAAGAGGCGCTGACCGCCTTTGTCGACAAATGGAAAACCGCTTATCCCAAAGTGACGAAATCCTTGGAAGCGAATCCCTTTATTTTCACTTTCTACAACTTCCCCAAATCCATTTGGCGAAGCATCTATTCAACGAATCTGATCGAATCGTTCAACAAGAAAGTAAAGAAATACAGCAAACGCAAGGAGCAATTCCCGAACGAAGATTCCTTGGACCGCTTCCTGGTTTCCCAGTTTGAGATCTATAACCAGAACTTCTCCACCCGCTGCCATATCGGATTCGATCAAGCTCGCGCAGAGCTGGCTGAGATGTTCAAACAGGCTTAAGAATACATACAAGAAAAGGATTTACTTATTTACACATAATTCTTGACGGTCTCCTTAAAACATGCAAAAACTTATAATGTATAGATAGTTTTTTTAGTAGAGATCTTTTCTTTATGCACTGAGGAATTTTCATATTGTCAGTTTTTTTGAATAGACTTGATATTAAGGCAAAGCATAACAAATTGAAAAAACAAGATAGAAACTCTAGTTTGTGTAGTTCGAATGGAAATAATAAGATTAGATGAAAATTAATTTCTGAATATCATAAGTTATATTAATGAGAGTAGGAAAAAAAGTGAAAAAAGAAAAAAAGTATAAAGTTATTATAGTGGTATTAAGCATATTGCTAATCGCAGCTTTAGGATTTTCTACGCTACAATCTTTTCGAAGTTATGGACCTGATGAGGTGAATGAAAGAGAAGAATTATTGGAAGCCGTGATGTGGGAGCTGAATAGCGAACACAACATTCTTGAAAAAAGTGAAATAGAGGATATTACAGTTTTAAAATCGAAATCCGGTATTTATCCCTTGAATTATGAGGTAGCTTTGAACTTGGAGAACGGAGAGCAACTATTATATTCGTGGAAAGACCAAGAAAAATCTGAAGTATGGATAAGCAATGAATATAAAAAGTAGTTTTTTAAACTCACTATATTTAGAGCATTATTATCTAAAACTCTTAACTATAATCACAGTTTACATATGATGATTTATCGGAAGCACATTAGTTCAAGCAATGAAGACGAGTGAGACAAGAATTGGATAAATGAATTCTATTGTATTGATCGAGATAGAACCTGATTCGAGAAAAATTATCTCGGTTCAAAGGATAAACGAATGTATATCTTTAAAGGGACGATAAATTAGTGGGTTATTAGTCTTCGACATTCACATGAATCATATTACCAAAAGCTATCTTTACTTAGAAAAGAAGGATGAGAAGTACTGCACTATTAGCAGTACCTTTTCATTCTTTTTTTAATTTGCATCCTTACACCTTTTATTCTTTAAGAGCATACCCTATTTTCTTCATACGCATATTTCAGGGGGATTAGATTCTATAGTAGTGGTTACAAGGGCCTTCAATAAGGCATATTTTTCTAAAAATAAAGATAAAAGACTTATTAAAAATGATTTTTAAGTTTTAAAATTCAGATATAAGGTATATATTACTATTGTTCAAAATAATTAGCAGAATTTACTACGAAAAATTTTAGAAGTGATTTCTATTAAAATTCATATTTTCTGGCTTATGTGAGGTGAACTATGAAATATCAGCAGTACAAGAGAGTTATTGAAAGAGAACATAGAATGGGATTAAAAAAAGTGATGCACCACATTTGCGTAGAAGAAGGCTTAAATGCGATTGAAGGAGAAAAAAAACTTGGAATTGCAAAAGAAGTGTTTGTTTATTGGCAACATCATTATCGCTTCAGCAAAAGACAACTGCTTTTTGATGAAATTATAAATAATTTAAAACTCCCTGGAGATCTGAAGTAACCACCCACAAACTTTCTAGTAATGAGAAGCAAAGTACGGAGAGGAGCAGTAAATGAAACAGATAAAGGATAATGAGCCGCCAGTTATTACCTACTTTTTTACTCAGTCAAAAGATATCCATGAGGAAAATGGGAAACTTTTCATTACGCTGTTTATCCGATTGACTCGAGAATTTACTCAAACTGTCGGTTCGGAATTATACAAGAAAACCGAAACCGTTTGGGTTAATATCGAAGAACTAAAACTGGAAAAGGCGACAAAGAAGATGCGAGCCTTGCCAAACCGTATTAATGTCTATAAAACTTCAAAGGAAGTTTTTCTGACACTCTATAAACTAGCTGCAACCTGTCCAGAAGAACTTTATTATGTAACACCTTTTTCATCTTGTAAGAGGACCTGATTAAAAAGCGAGTTTGTGGCCCTCAATAGTTGGTTGAGGAGTTAGTAATGAAAGGATCCGAGGAGGAAAAGAAATGATGATTAACGCAAAGGAACTGGCAAAGATGGGAAACGTGTCTAAACGCCGTCTGCAAACTTATGAAGACTTTATCAAAAGTTATAAGCAATACAAGGCCGAGAAAGAGAAATTGCCTATCGAAGTTAAATAAATACAGTGATAGGTAGGCGACAGCTTCATAGAAGAAAAACTCTTATTCTATCTTTTTTTAAAGTTGATGAATATTTATATCGCGCAAATAAATTATTAACTGTTGTGACGAAATTGAATGATAAGCGAGGAAGATAAAAAACGAAGACGCATAAAGCAGGCAAAGTGGCGAAGTTTGTTTAAGGAAGAAGGGAGCTGCAAATCATCGTAAATAACAGCGATATAAAGAAATTAACAAACGAGGAAATCTACTTTATTCTCTACTTGAAAAGAATTGAAGAGGTGTCCCTGCATCAATTAGAAGAACAATTTTCTCTCTGCAGAGATTCTGTTGAAAAAATAGTGAAGGGCAAATCTCGAAAGAAATGCTACATGGGTTATATGGAAATAGAAAAATACCTTAGAAAAACAGCATGATGCGTAAACATCTGCTTAAAAGTTAGAGAAGAGAAGCAAGCATATTGCTTTTCAGGAAGATAAGAAATTTAATCTTCTTGGACTTAGTATTTGAGGCGTCTGTCTAGTCTATACCAACTCATTAAAAACCTCCTATCCATTAAAAACCCCATAGCAGCTAATTTTCAGTAGTTGAAAGAAGGACCGCTCTTAAAAAGAATTTTGCTTAATGACATGGAAGTCTATTCGTTAAAAGCTTGGCAAATTTGATTGAAGGAGCAAGGCTGGCATACTGTAAGCTAGGGGAATTATATTACTGTACATGAACTCCTAATTCCTTTAGTATGTAAATTGGTTGAAAACTCCTTAACTTAATATTTACTACCTATTTTGGTAAAATGCTGGAGACTTTAGTGCTCCTCGCAAAGCCGCAAAGAATCTACAGATTCTTTGCGGCTTTTTTTATAGCAAGCGATAACAGATATAGAAGCATTCCAAGAGAAATGGAGAAGTGAACAAAGTGAAACCAATCGAAACCGCAGCTCGGCAAGTAGGTCATCTTTTGGACATGGAACAGGAGTCGGGCGTGGAGAAATACAGGTTTAGCAAACAAAGAACTATTGAGATCGGAGAGGAAGATGTAGCATACCCTCGTCTTTTTGATCTGTCGGTTTCATTTGAACGGTATCAGAATAATGGGCTTGCGAGAAACCGGGCAGAACTTTATCTCCGGAAAGAAGAGTATGAGAAATTCCTGTTCTTGCTAATCCGGCATAAGCATTCGTTGCCGACCGATTATCGGCAGTGGCAGGAAGAGAAAGCAAGTGTTGTCTGTATGCACCTGGAAGCAATTGAACCGCCGGAATTTTTTGCGGCCCGGCTTGCAGAAACGTTCCAAGGTTTTACTGACTGACAATTAATTAACCGTATAAAGAGAGGGAAAGCTGCATGCAGAGAAAGTCGTCACCTCCACTGCCTTTCTACTATTACTTTTCACGTGTCAAAAAGACCCACATTGAAAACGGGAAAGCCTTCATCACTTTTTTTGCCCGTTTGACCATCAAGACTCCCCGATATACCGAATACGTCTGGGCGGAGATCGAGGAAATAGTCTGGAACCAGGCTGGTCAACGGCTGCAAAAGGTGCCGAATGGCATGTACACCTATCAGATTCCCGAAAATGTGTTCCGCGAATTGGAACGGCTGTCCCAAAAGCAACAGAAATCACTCTATTCTTTGACTCCGCTGTATCAAACGGCTACGTTCAAACGCCTGGAATAATGGCGGTAATATCGGTCTGGCACTTGGATTTTGCCTATTCTTTCTTTACAGACAGGAGAATCGCATTGAAATTAGAAAGCATAAAAGATCTTCTCAAAACTATTTGCGAATACAATACCGTCAACATCAAACAAACCTTCACCAAAACAGAAACGGATTGGATTGAAGTCAGATGCCAACCCAATACCCGATTCCTGGAATTAACGTATGTTCAGACAAAGACAATTAAATGCTATGAATCAATCGACGAGGCAGCTACTATCATAGACGAATATATAAATGGTCACGCTGATGATAGGTAGAGGTCATCGCTAAATTTCAATACATCACCGCAAGAAACGACAAGAAGAAAGCAGGGAACTCGTTAGCGTACGAAAAGACTTTCCTGTGTTTCCTATCTATTCATCTCTCATTCCCGTATACTGAACCAAATTCAGGAAAACGAATTCGTTTAAAGGAGCTCATGATATGACAAACGATCAAACGATCCAACAGGAAGTGGAAAATTACATCTCTTCTTTTCTGGCCCAGCAATTTGGCGAAAGTCCCCATTCTGTGAATGTTGCCATGCGCGCTCCTTTTATCGCAATCCATCTTCTCGGGTTATCAATTCCGAGTGAAAAGCTCCTTTTAAAAAGAAACAAAGCAAAGCGAGTGACTGAAACAAGAGATATCATGATAAATGGTATCAAGTCTAAATTGATGGAAGCGCTGACAAACATAACGGGATTTGACGTTCTGGAAATTTATGCAGACTGGAATCTGGAAAAACAAAGTGGCATGCTGATCGCCGTACTGGACGCAGAAGTGGATCAAGTCTCACTGGAAAGTCCGGCAGATGTGAACGTGGAGGCTTTGCAAGAGAAAATCATCGTTATGAGTAAAAAAACGCAGAAAGAACCCGACTTTATCGCCGTTTATTGGCTGAATGACGACACGATTCTGGTTGAACGAAGAGGCACCATGGTCGATATTGAAAAAGAATTGATCAAAAATGGCGTCACAGAAGAACTACGGTTAGCCAAGCGGCCGCTTGAACACCGCGTAATGGAGTTCATGCAGTTGGAACCGATATTTAACCGAGACATCAACGGATTGTTCGTTGATTGGAATTTTGAAGAAGACAAGGCATATATGGTTTTCGTTTTAAATCCGCCAGTTGAATAAAAAAGAAGCAGTTTTTGAAGCAGAAGGGGGCGTAGAAATGGCCAAGGGGAAAACATTAGAATCTGAAGTCAGCGGCTATATCTCAACCACACTGCGAAAGCATTTTGGAAAAGGACCGACATCGGTCTATGTTGCCATCAAGCATCCATTTATCACCATCCATTTCCGGGGCTTCTTAGCGCCTATGGAGAAGTTGCAGATCCAGCAGGAAGAAAGTAAACGGGTACTGGCGACAAGGGACATAGTCATGCTTGATCTGAAACCAGAAATCATTCAGGGGCTTCGACAAGTGGCTGAGATTGAGCTGAAAGAGCTTTACGCCGATTGGAATCTCATCAAAGAAACCGGAATGATCATCGGCGTGATGAATGAAGAAGCGACAGAAGACATGGAAAACTGGCCGGATGATGCCAATCCCGAAGCCGTCGGGGATAAGATTGATGAGGCAAGCAAGTATGCGCAGAAAATACCCGATCAGACAGACGTTTACTGGCTGAGCGACCGGACACTACTGGTACGTCGTTCCGGTATCTTGGTACGGATTGAAAAAGAGCTGATAAAGAATGGATTTGTCGAAGCATTGAAGCTATCCAAGCGGCCATTGGAACACGAGCTGTTGGAAGAAGTCGGATTAGAGCAGGCTTTGAACCGGACCATCAGCGAAATTTTTCTGGATTGGGATTTTGAAAAAGATGTAAGTTATATTGTCTTTTTGTTGGAGCCGAAAGAGCGATAAACGAAGGAATGGTTATTTCGGTTAACATACGATCCATTATCAGAAATGAATTAAATACAAAAGAAGGGAGGACGAGCTTCGACCAGCGGCTGTTCTCCCTTTTCTCTGTAAATCGTCCTTTTCATTAATACATTAAAAAGAATACACTGCTGTAGTTTTACTACATCTATACATAGAATAATTTAAGAATTTAAGTAGAGAAAAGAACGCGGTACTAAAGCTAAGAGAAGAATAATGCATGAACTTAATCTGTTAAATGAAAAGAAAGAGATGAATGAAGCTAAAATAAAAAGACATGCCATCTTTTGGGTCACAAGACAGGTTCATTGTCAGCACGAAAAGACCATTTTTGTCAAAAGTCAGCAGGGAGGATGACGATGGAGAAAACACCAAAGGAGAATAGGGGATTTTATGCAGGTGTAAAAAACTCTTTTATTCTCGTGCTGCCTGTATCTGCAGTACTTTATGTATTTGTAAATTCGGAAAGCGATAGAATGCGCACGACCTTGATTATCCTTTCTCTATTTATTGCCATCGAACTCTTCTCAAATACGAACCAAAAGAGGGGCAAAGAATATGCAATTTTTTTCTGTCGGGACTTCTTGGCGGGGGTATCTTTCTCGCTTTCACGCTTTGGCTGATGATTTCTTCTTCCTGAAGAAATAGAGACAATTGCTTTATTTAAGACTTAAAAAGATAAAATGTTTAGAAAGTTATGTCCTTTCGGAGACCGTCAATAATTATGTGTAAATAAGTAAATTCTTTTCTTGTATGTATATCGATTAGGTTTGCTTGAACATCTCAGTCAGCTCTGCACGAGCTTGATCGAATCCAATATGGCAACGGGTGGAGAAGTTCTGGTTATAGATTTCGAACTGGGAAATCAGGAAGCGATCCAAGGAATCTTCGTTCGGAAATTGCTCCTTGCGCTTGCTGTATTTCTTTACGTTCTTGTTGAACGATTCGATCAGGTTCGTTGAATAGATGCTTCGCCAAATGGATTTTGGGAAGCTGTAGAAAGTGAAAATATAGGGATTCGCTTCCAACGATTTCGCCACTTTGGGATAGGCCGTTTTCCATTTATCGACAAAGGCTTTCAACGCTTTTTCACCCAGTTCTCGGTTCTCTGCCCGGTAGACCGATTTGAAATCATCCAGAATCTCCTTGCGATCGGTAACGCGAACTTTGTGGCGGATCCCGCGCGACAAGTGGACGCAGCACGCCTGATATTGAGCATCGGGAAAGACCGAGAAGATGCGATCAGTGATGCCTTTCAAGCCGTCGGAGATAAACAAAAGCACCTCTTCGACACCGCGCTCTTTCAAGTCCAACAGGACTTCTTCCCAAACAAATGCGGATTCCGTAGGTGCCACTGTATAGGCCAACACTTCTTTTGAGCCGTCCTCTCGGATGCCAATCGTAATATAGACGGCTTCCTTCGAGACCGTGTCGCGCTTGAGGGCAATGTAAGTTGCATCCAGATAGACACACGCGTAACGCTGTTCTAACGGACGAGATTTAAACGCCTCGACCTGTTCGCTCATGACTTTCGTCATATTGGAAATGGTTTGTGGCGTGTAATGATGGTCGTACATTTTCTCAATCAGGTCCGAAATCTCGGACATGGTCACGCCTTTTTGAAACATATGAATAACGAAGGCTTCCAGCGTATCGTTTGAGCGCTTGTACGGAGCGACCGTCTATTGGTTGAATTCGCCGTTCCGGTCCCGTGGCATCGAAAGCTCTAAATCCCCATACTCCGTATGGAGTGTCCGCGTGTAGGCGCCGTTCCGCGAATTGCCCGAATTAAACCCGAGGCGGTCGTATTTTTCGTAATCCAGGAACGCTGTTAGTTCCGTTTGAAGAAGCGTATTCACCGTCGTCTCCAGGTGCATCCGAAAAACTTCGGAGATGTCTTCTTTTTTTACTAGAGCTTGCATAATATCTGTTGTAAACTGAGTCATAGGGAAGGCCTCTTTTCTGTGAATTGGTTGTGGTGACTTAATTCTACAAGAAAAGGTCTTCCTTTTTCTATTTATTCATTTACACAAGATATTTTACGCTCCCGTCTTTCGAAGTGTTTTAGAAATAATTAGGCTATAATGAGTATATAATTCGCTTTCACTAATAGGAATATTTGGTGTGAAAAGCTAAAATTTTCATTTGATTTTCTATTCAAATATATACATAAGCAAAAAACAACGTTATTTTTACAAACGAAGATAAAGTGAATAAAGAAGGGAGAAATGAAAATGAGACACACCCATCTAACAATTCCTCTAAAGTCAACTAGCTATTTTTTTCTTAAATCCAAAGATGTACATATTGAAAACGGATTAGCCTTTATTACTTTATTTGCTCGTTTGACTCGGGAAAACACTTTAATTCACGAAGGAAAGAAACGGACCCATATAGAGATCGCGTGGGTGGAGATAGAAGAATTTCAGTTGGAACATGCATCTGAAAAAGTGAAAAGCTTGCCCAATTGCATGCAGCGGTATGAAATAAATGAAAATGTCTTTCACGGTCTGTATCATTTGTCTAAAGAATCTCCGGAAGATCTTTTTTATATTACTCCTTATCATCACAAGTCTAGCCGACAAAACTTCTTGTCTTATCAAGAACTGAATCAGGTATCCCCGTTCCCGGCAGTGGATTCTAAGAACAAAGAAATGGATCGTTACGACATATTATAAGGTAGAGAGGAAGCACGACTTTAAGCTACGTCTTTTCCTTGTTCCATTGGATGGATGAATATAATGGTAACAGTCAGAATTACTTTCTCTAAATAGCGTGTACTCAAAAAAGGAAGACAACCAGCTAGGGACTAGCTGGTTGTCTTCCTTTTTCGTTCCATCTTTCATCAGGCATCAACACTTAGAAGGTTGAAGAAAAATAAAAGAGGCTGCATATGGCTTCTACAGTTTTAAATGATTCAAGACATGTAGCAGTTCTGATCAATTCTTAATGAATTCCAGGTTCTGCAGTTTCATTGCTTGCACCAAGGTGCTGTAGACTTCAATTTCTCCAAAGTTAATGCCTAGTTGAATGGCTGTCTGTGCAATATCCGGACTGACGCCGGCCAAGGCTGTTTTGACACCGATTAGTCGGAGCCCATCAATAAGTTGGAAGATTTGGTGAGCCACCATCGTGTCGATGATGGGGACTCCCGATAAGTCAATGAACAATCGTTCGAGACGGTAGCCGGCACTTTGTTCCAATGCTTTTTCAAAAAGAATTTGCGCCCGATACGTATTAATTTCCCCGACCAATGGCAGCAGACCGGTATCTTTGGTGAGTAGGATAATCGGAGCGCTCATTTCGACAATCAATTCTTGTTGGGCGTTCAATCTTTTTTCAGCTGCGATGGCCGTCTGGGTTGTGAATTCCAGAAGAAGGTCATTGATGGTCGCAGTAATTCCCTGATTCCAGGCAATCAGCTGTTCCTTGGAGACCCGTTCTCCTTGAATGGAAGCAAATTCTTCGATCAGCTGAAGGTATTGTTTCTGGGTTTGGAAAAAGTCTTGCAACATGGCAGTCGTCGGTGTGGACACACGGTCTTCATCTCTTGCGGTACGGACAATCCACCCTTGAAAATCTTCTAAGAACTCCTCATACTCCTTGCTGAACATCGAACAGAAACGATCATGAAATTCAGCGTTTTGTTGTTTCAGCTTTTCAATTACATTTGGGTTCCTAGAACTGTAGATGCCCCCTTGATTTTTATCCAATGCCTGATACCACTGTTCAGTCAGTCCCGTGTTTTTCTCGCAGAGAAAATCATGCAGTTCTTTATTGCGTAACATTGCGTTCTTTCCCTTCATTTTAAGTATCTTCTAGGTTGTTTCTGAAATCACTCATGTTTATACTAGCTGATTTATTAGATGCATGCACTCTTCTGTATCTATAGAAAAAACTAGCACTATTTTTCACGTGCTAAAAAAGAAGGCAGAAGATCATTTGAATAAAATCAATTTTAACGAACCCCAAAGTAGCTTCTGAATCGGATCGCACGATTTGGCGACTCAACCCACAAACTAACAGTCTAGAACTGCGTAAGAAAACGCAATCTCTTCTGACCTGTTAAATCCTAAAATTCAAATGGCGGAGTGTTGTGCCTCTCTAGGGTGGCGAAATTTGGATAGTTATCGACTCGATAACCTTGTCATTTAACTTTGTGTCAATTTACCATTCGCTATTTCTTTTGAATACCTGTACACTTGCCCAAATGGAATAGATAGCGCCTTCCGTTTAAAGGAGAAAGGAAATGCCTCAAGAGAAAACGGTGGAGTCTATCATCAGTGGGTTTACTGCAACTATTCTACGGGAGCATTATGGCAAAGGGCCAACTTCTGTACATGTAACAATCTATAAATCATTCGTCTGTCTTCAAGTCCGAGACTTTTTAGCTCCAATGGAGAGAATTCTCATGGATCAGAACGAAAAGAACCGCGTGCTGAAAACGAGGGATTTATTAATGATTGAGTTGACAGGGGAATTTAAGAAGAATTTTTGGAAAGAGGCCGACCTGGATGTGGTGGAATTGTATGCGGATTGGAATTTGGAGGATGGTTCCGGCATGATACTAGGTATCTTGGAAGAACCAAAATCGCATAAATATAGATGGCCGGAGAAAGTGGATGAACCAGAGCTTCGGAAAGAAGTTATTCGTTTAAGTATTGCCGGGCAGAAAGAACCGGGTGAAACTAATTTTTATTGGTTGAGTGACCGGACGTTGTTGATTGAACGGCTGGATATCTTCACTTTACTGGAGAAAGAATTGATCACGAGTGGCTTTTCTGAAGTTTTGAAACTAGCGAAAAGACCATTGGAATACAAATTATTTATAGAATCAAACTTACCTGCTATCGTCAATCGTCCCTTGACCGGTGCTTATGTCGATTGGGATTTTGAAGATGACAAAGGTTATGCTTTATTGACTTTTAAAAAATAGAAATGCAGTTTTCCCCTGATCCATATGTTCTCGCGAATTGGGTCAGGGGTTCTTTTATTATCTCTATAATTAACAAGATTAATTTTACTCAAGTATAGTAGGATAGCTAAAGAACCTGTATATAATTGGACAATATCGATTAGAATGAAACTTATTCGCAGTGAGTATGTAATTGTGAAGGTAATTCGTAATTATTTCCTCTTTTGGAATAATAAATGTATGATAACAAGAGGCCGCAAATTTTAGTTTCTTGTTTCATTCTCCTCGTTTGATGAATTGAATCAGAAGGCAGCCAATTCTAACCATACGATAGGAGAAATAAAACAACATGTTGAAAAACCAGAAACTTCATGTCTTTTTTTGTGATAACGTCGAGCGTTTGACGGAAGAGTGGTACGCATCAGTAGATAAAACCCGGGAAGGGATGTATGCTTCAACCGATCCGGTGGTAATTCAACGATTTAAAAGTCAGAACTTAGCCTTTCATAAAAAGTTCTGTATGATATTCGATCCGGAAACTGAAGAATTATCCGAGGATTTTCAACAGTTTATTCGGAGTCTGGCCGTTGATGAAGGGCATCAACGGACGCCCATTGAAGAAATCATTGAAGAGTTTTTCCGAACACAAAAACAGTATGCTGCATTGATTGAGGAGTTTGTCATTCATCATGCTACGGACGCTACGTTTCAGCAGTTGAGTGCTTGGAACCAAGGCGTGGTGGATGCAATCCATTCCATCATTCTGGAGTTCACCAAACAACACGCAAAAGCCTCCGTCAGCCGGTTGAATGCTCAACAAGAAATGATCGTCGAAATGAGCGCCCCAGTGATCACCTTAACGAACGAAATTGGTTTTTTGCCGCTGGTAGGGGAAATCAGTACCTACCGGGCACAAGTCATTTTTGAAAAGACGCTGGACCAGTGTGCACAAAAACGATTGGAAAAGCTATTTATTGATTTGTCAGGAGTCCCAATCATCGATACGATGGTGGCGCATCAAATCTTTCAAGTGATTAGCGGACTCAAACTTATCGGAATCGAAACAGCTTTGTCTGGAATCAGTCCTCAAATTGCACAGACCGCCATTCAACTGGGATTGAATTTCAATGATATTAACGTATATAACACATTAGAACAAGTCATAAAAATGGAAATTCAGAAATCTTTTTAAGGCCACTGATTTTTTTAATATTCATTTTATAAAACATACATAAAAACGGTTGCCATGTTTAAGACGTGGCAACCGTTCTTTTAATTTTAATGTATCTGTCTTTCATCACGCAAATCAATCTCAATAAGAAAAGTGAGTTTAAAAGGTTTGTGGATAGATAAGACAAATGATTTAGCCATGATATGAAATTAACTGGCTTGAGTTCGTTCATAAATTTCGGTCGATGCTTGCTCCACTGAAAGATACTGCTTTTTCTGTTGCGTTTTGCTAGAGGTTACTTCTAAAACAAACGTGTCTTTCAAACAGCAAACAGTTAAGCTCTCCCCTTGATTGACGACAAAGGAATGCGTGATAGAAGAAGTGTTAAAATGACAGGAAATCTGTAAAAGGTTCTGAATGGTTTCTAATTGCATGATATTCCGTACTTCCGATTTTTGACTTGGTTGTTGATCACTAAAACTAAAGATAAGCTACTTCATTGTGTTACCCTTAACTAGCATGTTTAATCATATAATTGTCATTAGTTTCGATTTTTTAGCATTTATTTATTGATTGTGTCCATGCCGGTTTAATTTTCTTCGTTATAGCCGGAATAAAAGTTCCCACTTGAGTTAATTTGCAGGTGGGATAGCCGGATAAATTTCAGCCGTTTCATACAGACGGCAGGAATTGCCTTCAATATAAAACGTCACTGAGGAATGCGGAGTAAGCGATTAAGAATGGTCAAGACTAAGGCATTATCTTGTCGCGTTTAACCGACCTAAAAAAAGAACCTCATCTCTCAATTCACTACTCCAGAGTGGTGGATATGCAAAACTTGTTTTATTGAAACATAGATTGAAGTATATAGAAAATAGAAGAAGGCATATTAAGTAATGAAAGACAGGTTAATTTAGACAGAAAAAAATCAAATTCAGTAGGTAAAATGTTACTTTAGGTAAATAATTACTAAAATTAAGGAGTTTACCTTATTTTCGAATGGGTATTTGGGTTTAAGGGGGTCATCGTATGGCTACTAAAGAACAGATATTGAAAAGCATAAAATCTAAGGATAAACAAGCCTTGGAATTAGTGGTGGAAAAGCATTACCTGTTGCTGTGGAAAATCTGTCAAAAGGTAAAAAATGACCCCCTTGTTTCGGAACGTCTAGTTACAGAAGTTTTTAAACAACTCTGGCATGAGCCTGAAAAATTTTTAGGAGACAAGAAGCTTTTGTTGCTGCTCATTTTATGTTGCAAAGAAAAAATAGCTCAACTAGGCGATGAATAAGATAGCTAATTTTACAAAGTCAGAATGAACTTTTGAAAAAAGTAAACTTTAGGTATTAGTAGCTTGTGGTTTATTCCAATCCTTCTTTTGTTCTAAAGTCACTTAATGAAAGTTGATAAAAAGTTTGTTTAGCAAAGGCTTTTTAATCCGGATTAGGGGTTCTCTTAAATTCTTTAATAGTTTTCCCCGCAAGGTAGTGCACCTCAAAAGTTAGAGTGAAATCTAGCTTTTTGGGTGTTTTTTCTATGGTGGAATATAGCACCTGAATTTAAACCCAATTTTTTTTTGATTAAGCAAATCTTAGATATTAGAAGTTAAACAGTCTGCCTTTCGATTAACTTCACTGCGATTTCTTCTTGAGAAAAGGCTGTACCACCGGTTGCTAGAGTGAATAATCTTTTACCCATCCCGACCAAAGGAATTTCAAGCGTAGTTATATTCATCATCTTGGCAATGGGCTGGTTGTCGAATCCCATCAAAGCAAGCTGGCCGGGAACGGCGATATCCTGGTCTTTACAACAAGTGAGAATGCCGGCAGCTACTTGATCGCTGGAAATTAATAGGGCAGAAGGTGGGTTTTCCATATTCTTTATACAGGCTATTACTCGCTCCCCATCTTCAAAATAGAAACAGTCGTGGAACGCAAAGCCAGGAGTAAAAGCTAGATTATATTTTTTAAGAAAATCCCTATACGCGGTTCTTCTCAAATCGCTATTGGCCCCCGTCTCTCTACCGAGGCAATAACCAATTTTTCGATAGCCTTTATCGTATAAATACTCTAAAGCCTTAAAAAAGCTTTGGTAATGGTCGACAAAAACCGAAGATACGTTTGTGCCTCTTGTATCTTCGCAGATTACAATGGGGCCGTATGATAAGTGATCTACTATGAGGTCCCACGTGCAGATTCTGGAACAAATGATTAAAGCATCTATTTGCTTGAGTTTCAGCATGGTTAGAGCTTCGAGCTCTCGTTCTGGCTCGTAATTTGTTTGAAACAATACTAATTTATGATTCTTTTTCAAGGCTTCACTAGCAATTCCCTCAATCAAGGATCCAAAATAAGGATGATTTGAGAAAGGGATAACAATTCCGATAAGAAAGGTTTTTCCTTTGCTTAAGTGGACAGCGTTAATGTTTTGTTGATAATTCGTGCGTTCAATAGCTCGCTGAACAGCCGCCTTTTTTTCAGAGCTAACATAGGGATGGTGATTAAGAACTCTGGAAACAGTAGTTATAGAAACGCCTGCCATCTTGGCAATATCTTTGATATTGGTCATATATTTCACCTTTTCGCAAAGAATTTTCTTGCTCTGAAACGCGTTTCATAATTTAAGCTTAGCGTATAAACCAAAGGAGGAATCGGCCATGGCAATACTTATTGGGATGGGGTGGCTCATTTCGATGTGCAGTTTGATTATCGTATCTTCATCCATTGCTATTTCAAAGTATACGCAAGAGGAAATCAAAAAAGACCGGAATGATCCTTACGCTTACTTATTCGATATATATAATGATTGTTAAAGTGAGGTCACTCAATTAATCTCTGAAGATTACTCTCTTAAATTTATAGTACTACAAGAATCTTATATACTGATACTCAATCATAAGACAAATCACAGATACCAAAGTAGTCCAGAAATGAAACAATGCTACAGAATTGCCATGAAAGAATTTTCTAACTATAAGCGCTGCCCTGGAGCATGTTTTGAAAAGTTTTTCCTTATTTAATTTACATATTGCTGGATTATCGGAAGTTTAGTTTAAAGGAAAATTAGAAGACTAATAACCTCTGCACTAGTGTTCCTGGTTTAATAAAATCCTATGCAGAATAATGCTGAAAATTGGTGCAAGTTATCTTTTAAAGTGACACTGGCTGCTGGTAAGTTAGCAACGAATCATACCAATAAAAAGCTTGAATTTGAAGCTGTTTATGCAATCGGATGTTCAGAGGGTATTTTACTCATGCAGTAGAAAAAATTCTACTGAAAAAGGAATTAGCGAACTACTTTTCCTAAATAACATCATACAAAGGTTGATAGCAGTGCCTTGAGTAGTTAGTAAGAAAATGGTATATTATGAATGAACTTAGAACAAAAGGGAGCACCCCTCATTTCCTGCTGTTATGCAGATGTGAGGGGAGCTCTCTTTTTTTTGCATACTAGCAAAATGATGCTAATGTCATCTTAAAATAATGATATTCATGTCGATATTTATAAATGAGTCCATTAGGAGGAAGCACAATGAGATATTACGTTGAGAATTACAGAGATAAAGGAACTGACTTTTTCTGCATCAAACCAACGACGAAAGACTTTGAAGAATTTTTGACCTATAAATTAGAGCAATTCCCGCAGTTTGTTGCGCCTATCGTCTATAAAAAATGGATTGGAACGAAAACAGTGCCTGAACTGATAACGACACAGTCCGAAGAATCTATGAAAATAATTCTGTTTAATCCTATAGAAGTGCCATACGGCGGTATTACTAACAAAAAAGAAAAACAATCCTATCATAACAATTTAATGATTGTACTAATGGAATGGCTCGCAGACTCTGAAACTGAATTTCAAAGTCACTGGAAAAGTCTATCGATGACCTATTAAGATAAATAGTTGACGTTTAATAATATGATATGATAACGTTATGTTATTAAATTATAAGGAGGGGGCGGTAATGGTTTCACAGAAGTGGGAGACACCTAGTGATATTTCTCAACTCAGCAACCATGAAATAGAAAAAATTATTGAATTATGGAAGTGCTATTTGAAAAATGTTAAAAATGAAAAGCCGCATAAGAAGTTTCATTCGATCCTGAAGAGACTACTGCAGCTGATAGACAGGCACGGTGTAGTCTTCGGAACAATCAAAGAGTTAGAACAATCAACAGAAACAACTCATTATATTCTCTCGAAGAACTTCACGTTACTGGCTAAGCACGGTTTGTTATTTAGAAGAAACGGCATATTAGTTGTTAATGTCAAAGCCTTCAATGAAAACGAACTAAAAAATGGAGCAAAGGACTTTTTCACATGACAAAACTTTCAATTTATTCAACGTTTCTTACCAAAGCATTAGAAAAAGAAGTTTCAAATGCAAAGCAGCTAAAAAAACCATATTTATCCGTCGATGTAGAAGAACTCGAACTTCTCCTTAATGAAGTAAGAATGGCAAAACAAACACCCCAGGAACAAGTAGAAGAAGAGCATCCATGCAATTCTTGTGGTTCACTGACTTATGTTACTCGTTCAGAGCAGTATGTCATTAAACCCTATTCAACTACCGTAGAGGTGAAATGTCTAAACTGCTTAATTGATACTCTAAAGAGTGATCAACAAGAATTGGAACAATTAAAGGCAATTAACTGGTTTCTGAAGGAACATGACTTGGAAGAAGACTTCGATGTTTTCTTGAAGGAGTTAAGTCACCGCGAAAATGATTAGGAGGCGATTTATGAGATTTTCAGGCTTCATCGTGCGAACTAACCGTCATGGCCGTATTAATTTACCGCTATCTATTCGAAAGCAATTGAAAGTTGGTCCGAAAGACGAAGTAACTTTTACGATTAGGAAAAACACTATAATTTTAAAAAAAAGCAAATTGCATTGTATAGTGACCGGTTCAACCGAAAATGTGATTGAAGTTTTTCCAGGAGTTCCATTAAGCAGAGAAGGGATGAAGATTCTGTTGAAGGAGCTCAAACATTTTAATTCTTAAGTTTACGCTAAATACTAATTTAGCTAAAAATTATAAATGGGTAGGAGAGATTAGATGAAAACAGTAACGCTTTGCTTTAAACCGGTAAGTATTCAAACGTCCGGATATTCATCTGAAGCATTAGTCGAGAATGCCAAAATGAAATTTCTAGAGCAATTGGCTTCTACGGATTTGCTTCAAGTAGATTCGTATAGCGTAAGCGCTGCGACACCCTTAAGTTACGACACTGTATCCGTTGGCCAAATTGTAGAAAGCCTTGATGGAACGCCAGGGATAATTTTTCAAGTAAACAAATCCACCGTTGAGGTTTCTTTTGCTAGTGGATTGGTAGTTAGCGGATCTCCCGCTTTATTTAAACCTTCTAATTGTGCATTTAGAAAGGCGCGTAAATGCCGAACTTTTGAAGAAAAGCAGAACAATATATGGGCTGCTGGTGTTACAGGTTATGTAATGACGGATTTTGGCCCAGTCTCAGTGATTATCGGCAAGAAATCGCGAGATAAGGTTACTGCTCATATCATTGGTGAGAAGAAGACTGAAAAACTCACAGCAGATGAAGCAGAACGGCTCATTAAAGACGAGCCATATCACTTCACTTAAGGCTTAACCTTGCCCATGTCCCCTCTTTTAGAACGAACCACAATGGCTGACAGTGAGAGGAGAATATTATGCCGATTTATCGAGTTACGATGAACAATACCAAATCCAGTGGAGATAAATACGAACCGAATTTCAAGTATGGTATCAGTCACTACCATATAAACAGTGAGACTATGATGAATGCAATTTCACAAGCCGAAAATCGCTTTGCAGGAAATTGCGAGGCGGTTGTCAAGAGAGAATTAACGGACAATTCATTTAGGGTAGATGAGATGGTTTCCCAGGAACATTATGAATTAATCGCTACTGAAGGAAGCCCCAGTGATACAATAATATATAGAAAAGATGGGAATATCCTGCATGTTCTGCTTCGAGGAAAAGACTTCAAAGAACGAGGTTCAGCATTTTGGTACGACCTATCTGTAGTCGATTTAATACGCGAGGCTGGCCAACAAGAAGAGTCTCCTGTCCTAACGCTGAATGATCTGGAAAAGCTCAGTATTGAAATATATAAAATTGTAAAAGAGCCCCAAATTCCCGCTATCTTTGCAGGGAAAATGGGACGTAAAGAAAGGAATGAGTACAATGGAAGAACCGACAAAGTATGAGGTGAATAAGGAAAAACGTAGTGAGGCCGAATTAACAGCCATGAAGGTAATTTTTCAAAAAGCAGGACGAGAGTCGGTTTATTTTGCAGATGGTGATGTGGTGATCACAGAAGAAAATTCACTACAAAGAGTTGGAAGCGAAATATCCGCTGAAGAAGCTATGGATTTATTAGAAAGTCGAACAATAAAAGCACTATATCCCGTGGATTCTAAGGTTAGTTTTACTGACTGAATCATATCGGCGTTTAAAACTAAACAGTACTTAATCTCCCCTACCGTACTAAGTAGCGGGAGATTCTTTATAAATAAAGGAGGAATCTCGTAATGGAGAAAACAATAGCCTATCTTCTAGCTTTTTATTCTATAATTGTATTAATAGGTTCCATAATTCTTAGAGAGAGAAATTTTACAGAGAACATTCTTACTTTAGGGGATTTACTTCAAACTTTGCTAATGGTCTGGGCAGCTATATTGGTTATCGGAGCGATTTGGTACGTTTCCAGATTAAATAATATTGAAAACCAAGCTATTAGGTTACTAAAAAAATACAGCAATCGAGGTTTTTACGAAGTACAGATTATTGATGAAAGTATTCAAGGTAAAAGCTACTTTTTGCTTAAGAGTGATGACTTCCACAAAAAAGTCAGCAAAAGCCGATTTGGAAGGATCAACGAATTAGAATGAAGGGTGCAAACTGGCATGAATAAAGTAGTTTCAAAATCTCTCAAATCAGCATTTATTTCTACAAGTCCCCTGCTCGTGTATATAGTTGCCTTAATTATCGCCCCCGAAGCAACAGAAAAGTACGTGGGAATATTCAGCTCATTTATTTTTGGTATTAGCCAGGGTGATTTGATAAAGGCTATTCTTTTTCTAGGAGTACTATTGACAGTCTTGGCGTTTTATGACTTGTATTGGAAGATTCATAGAAATCGCAAGAAAATCATCCGTGCTATGCCATTCGAAGAAATACCCACTGGAAAAGTATTTGAGCAGCTATACGCGGATATTGATAAGGAAGTAAGATTCAATACCTCACGATTAGCAGAAGCACTTGTTGACCCTAAAGAAACAAAGAAAATTGATTTAAAACATACGAAAACAATGCTGGAACTTGTTATTGGATTGCGAGAAAAAGACTCTGAAATACTAGAAGAGTTAAATGCTTATTGTAAAAATAGATACTTAAAGAACAGCTGATTAATTTATGGACATATCAGTTATGTAATAGGCGCAAGTTGATTTTTGAAGAAAATGTTCAAAATAGGTGGAGGCAGCATATGAATGTGATAATTTTTCTGTTGGTATTAGCGACTTTACTTTTTGTTTTCTATGTATTAAGTAAGCTTCCTTATTTAACTATGGCCAAGTTTACTACGAGACTCTTTCTAGGGTATATAATTTTTTATTTGGCTTATTTTATCGCTTTCGACTTTTCAGAATCGGCTGCAAATAACGAGGACTTTTTTAGCTTTTTCGCAAATCTAGTAACTTTACTAGGACTCTATCTAGTTTTACACCAAAACTTAGTAAGGCAAGTTGGTAAAAAAAATGAGATACAACAGTTAAAAAATGCCGTGGAAATTTTACAAATAGAAAACGAAGTTTTGAAAAAAGGTGGTTATATAGACTATTATAATCACTAAGCAACAAAATGTTTTTTTGTAAATTTATGCTAATGTCAATTCATAGTTATTAATGTAAAATTCTATATTGGTTACAAGGAGTGAGTTAATTGGATGATTATAAGCCTTTGACAGATCCATTTATTTATCCAGTGTCTACATCTGCAAATCTAAATAGTAAGCGTAGTTTTTTGGGGAATAAAGTTGATAGAAAATGTATTTATTGTGGTAAATCTGAGGATGAAGTTACATTTGAAAAAGATGCGCACGTTATACCAGCAGGCTTAGGGAATAAAATACTCTTTAACTTTGAAGAATGCGATATATGTAATGAAGAGTACTTCAGTGTTCATGAAAATGAGTTAGCCAATTTCTTAATGTTAGATCGAATCTTTATTGGTTCAAGTAAGAGAAATGGCTTACCAAAGTACAAACCTGTATCGAATGGGAATTCTTCAATAAAACATTCAGCTGACAGTCGCAAAGTGAATATTGATATGGACAATTTAGAAGGTCGGTTTCAATTTGAAATTGACGAACAAAGAAAAACTTTTACACTCACTATAAATAAGCCACTTCCTTATAGACCAGTAGATATATGTAAAGCTTTAGTTCATATGATTTGGCCGTTTCTATCTGAGGAGTATAGGAAAGAAATTTCCTACATACCTGGTTGGTTAAAAGGAGAAAGAAATGTGTTTCCCTTATTCTTAGAGGTTTTATTTGTGCCTGGAAACGGATTTAAATCTGGAATCTTAGAGTGTTGGAAATCTGATAATTTAAAATCAAAATATCCTTTTATTGTTCGTTTTACTTTTGGCTTGAAGATCCTTACTCTTTATATACCTTCTTCCCCTAGTATTTTAGAAGACCCACCTCACTTCAACAATTATTGGCAGTTGCCTGAGAATATAGAAGACCTAAATGGAGAAAGATATAGAATTTTGAAAAACGACCGTTTAACACCGGAAAATTTGACTTACACTTTTAATTTTCAAAGTCATTCTGTTATAGAAACAGACTAATGTTTACGCTAAAATTCTATTTAGCGTAAAGTTTGACCATCTTTGACCTTTAATTTGAATAAAAACTGTAATATTTAAGGATGTGAACGAAATGCCCGCTCCAACTAGAAAAACCATCATTGCCGAACAACATATCGAGCAAGCTATCCAGCACATGCCTTTTTATGTCGTAGAGTATATTCGAGCTAAGAAGCGGGCCGCCCTCTCCCCTCGCACGCTGAGCGGCTATTTGCACGATTTCAAGCGTTTCTTTGACTGGTTAAGGCAAGAAGGCTTTACGACAGCTGAACGCAATGCTGATATCCCCTACGCGGTCCTGGAAACCCTTAAAAAAACAGACGTTGAAATGTTCGTCGAAATGTTGATGGAAGAAAAAATTGAAAAGCGTGAAGGCATATACGTTCAGCGATCTATAGACAGCACCACTCGCTTTATTCAATCGTTAAAATCACTTTTCAATTACTTAACCCAAGAAAGTGAAGACGAAGATGGCGAATGCTACTTCTATCGAAACGTTATGTCAAAAATCAAATCACCGAAGAAGGCTGAATCTGCCTCTTCCCGTTCCAAGCGAATTAGCGCAAATATGCTGAACGGTGATGAACGGGATGAATTTCTCAATTTCCTTCGGTTCGATTATGTGAATACACTCGATTCACGACAAGCTGCACGCTTTGAACATAACCGGCTTCGAGACATTGCCATCCTTTCACTATTGCTTGGGAGCGGCTTACGTGTAGATGAAGCAGCAGGGTTATTGATTAACGACCTAGATATGGTTCATGCGGATGTACGCGCCCAACGTAAAGGCAAGAAGCTAGATACTGTCAGCATTACGAGGACAGCCATGGAGGACTTGCAAAACTACATGGCCGAACGGGAGCAATTGTACAAACCGGATTCGAAGAATCTCTTCTTATTTCTTACCAAGTACCGTGGGAAAGCAAACGCTATTAGCGTGGAAGCCATTGAAAAGATCGTTAAGAAATATACGATGTCCTTTACCAAAGGACGAGAAATGAGCCCTCATAAGATGAGACACTCTTTCGCAAAAGGGTTCTTGGATAGCGGTGGTTCTTTAATAGCTTTGAGAGATCAGCTTGGCCATAATTCGATTGAAACCACCGCGCTGTACACCAACCTTTCTCAAGAGGAACAGCGATTTATTTTACGCCGCATGGATGGCACAAAATCTGAAGATATAGAATGAGGAGAAAGGGCAATCCGTATAGGTTGCCCTTTCTCCTCATTACTAACAAACACATTATCTTTCTTGTTTTTATTCTAGACTTAAGTAAGTTCTAGAAACGTAGTTTTCGAGACGAGTATTGATAGAGAAAAAGTATAAAAGAAGAAGATTTACATTGTCACTTTAAGAGATAAAGTGTACTAATTTCCAGCTATACTTTGCACCGGAATTGAGAAAAACCAGTAACCTTCTATAAGGGTTACTGGTTTTATAATTATATATTTCATTTAGAAA
>CANLRI010000005.1 GCA_947493585.1 uncultured Planococcus sp.
ATCGCCGTCTCGAAAGACGCGCGATTCGCTTGATCTGCCGAAGCTGATCAGTAAGTTTGCCGCGATCACTCGCGGCTGTATTGTTGACGTTTTGCTGTTCAGTTTTCAAGGTTCATGTTGTGCGCCTTGTTTTGGCGACTTGATTACTATATCCTTTTTAAAACTCGATGTCAATACTATTTCAAAATATTTTTATCAGCTTGTTTCGAGGACATTTACAACTATAAACCGCATGCTCGAAAAAATCAAGCACTTTTGCGAAAAAAGATTTTTCTAATTTTTTTATAATCAGTAACAAAGAATAATAGACCCGCTATCACAATGCTTCCACCAATAATTTGTGATTCGCTAACCAGTTCTCCAAGTATAAAATACGCTAAAATCGCCGCCCCTACTGGCTCAAATAGAATAGCGATCGAAATCACGTTGGTACTCACCCACTTTACTGCCCAATTAAATAAAGTGTGACCAAGAAGATTTGGGATAAGAGCTAATAGTAGAAACCACATCCACTCTTCCTTAGGATAAGGTGCAAACGACTCTCCTTTAGCAATAATATAGAAAAATAGCGTTACAGTACTAAAACCATACACAATAAATGTATAAGTCACTAAAGATAAACGTTTCCTCACATCTTGACCGAATAATAGATATGCAGTGATCAGCGCACACGCAATAAGCGCCAGTATATCTCCGAACAAAGCACTTCCACTCACCTGAAAATCTCCATATGCAATTACAATACTTCCTGTAATTGCAACTGCCCCAGAGATTAAGGTTTTGGCAGAGAACCGCTCTTTGAAGAAAAAGTATGTTCCGGCAAATGCAAAAAGAGGCTGTAGTGTGACTAAAACTGTTGAACTCGCTACAGAAGTGTAATTAAGTGATTCGAACCAAAGTATAAAATGAAAAGCTAAAAAGATTCCAGCAATTGCTGAAAATGTCCAGTCTCTTCTATTTAATTTCTTTATTTCAGGAAGATAGCTATAAAGGAATATCGGGGTCATTAATAGAATAGAAAATAACATCCGATAAAAAGCGGTGACTCCTGCATCAGCTGTGGTCATTTTAACAAAAATTGCAGACATCGCGACTGAGATCACTCCGATTAGAATAGGTATATAAGGATGAATCGTTGGTTTTTCCATTTGGCACCTCTTGCTGCATTAGATTTTGACATCACTTTTCAGTTTGCCACTTGCCGGCTCCACATTCAACCGCAAAGTGAATGGAGGTTATGATATTGGAATTTTTCAGTGCACTTGAAATCTCTTCATTCGAGACATTTATGAAATTAACGATTGCCGCTCTTTTAAGTTTAGTTATAGGGTTGGAAAGGGAATTAAAAAGGAAGCCTGTTGGTTTGAAGACAAGTATGGTCATTGCTACATTCAGCTGCTTATTGACTATCATTTCAATTGAGTCTGCCTATATTGCAGAGTCAAGCAGTAACGAAGGTGTAAACATCACAATGGATCCGCTCCGGCTTGCAGCACAAATTGTTTCAGGGATTGGATTTTTAGGAGCTGGAGTTATATTAAAGCGAGGGAATGATTCTATTTCGGGATTAACTACAGCCGCAATGATTTGGGGATCTGGCGGAATCGGCATTGCTGTGGCCGCCGGCTTTTACATTGAAGCGTTGACTGCTGTTTTGTTGGTACTAATAGGAATCGAAGTGATACCTCCCCTCCTTTTCCACTTTGGCCCTAAGCGACTGAGACAGACAGAAGCGAAACTGACTATTTATGTTTCCGGACAGGACGCTATAAGTGAAGTGTTGGAAGAGCTTAAACACAGCGGCATGACTATTGAAGACTTGTCGATTCTTCATCCTGAACAGCAATATGGAACTTTGTACTACAAACTTTCGATTCGCATGTCTTACGCACAGGGAAAAGAAACGATCGACCTGTATAGGGAGATCTCTTCTATTAGTAGCGTAAAACAAGTAGATATCGAAATGATTAATTAAAGGGGGAATTTTTTTGGGAGAATTTTTTGGATTGTTAAAGGGAGGAAATAAACCATCTCTTTATGCTGCACTCATTAATACGTTTATTGCTATTATGAAAGGCGTTGCCTTTACTTTTACCGGAAATGTCGCGATGTTCGCGGAAACGATGCACTCTATCGGTGATGCGGCGAACCAATACTTTGTTTTTATTGGATCTGCCTTATCGAAAAAAGCTCCAACTAAGCGTTTTCCAAATGGTTTTGGCCGACTCTTAAACTTAGTTTTGCTTGCGGCAGTTCTGATCGTCGGAATTATGGCGTATGAAACCATTCGTGAAGGCTGGCACCAAATGTTGCACCCGGTCGAAGCAGAAGGCTTTATTATCAGCGTTGTCGTTCTGTCAATCGCGATTTTGCTTGAATTGTTTGTTCTTTACAAAGCCGGTAAAGAAGTTCTTCATGAAGCTGGTGTGAAAGGCGGCGCCCTTGCTCCCCTCACTACAAGTTTCACTCATTTAAACCGTGCAAAACCAGCTACTAAACTTGTGTTTTTAGAAGATCTAGTTGCAACTTCTGGTGGTTTGCTGGCCCTAATTGCTGTCTTAATCGCACATTATACCGGATTCCTGCAAATTGAAGGCGCGGCATCGATTGCCATTGGTTTGATGATGTTCTACGTCGTTACTAAGATCTTTTTGGATAACGCACGTGGAGTCATCGGCGAAACGGATGAACAGATGGTCAACCACATTGCACATCTTCTTTCTGAACATCCTTCTGTTAAAGATATCCGTGAGCTGGAAGTAGTTAAAGAGGGTGAATTTCTTCACGTTGAAACTTTGGTGGAGGTTGATCCTAACTTAACTGTGCAAGGGGCGGATGAGTTGCAGAACCGTTTGGCTGAACTTATTTTGAGCCAACCAAGTGTGGATGACGTAATCGTCTCACTCGATGCAGATGATGGCGAGAAACACTGGGTTCATGTTAGCAAACGACCTGATTCGCTAAAGAAACCTGAATAAAAAAAATCCCGATGCGAGTCGCATCGGGATTTTTTATGTTATAGCGAAGCTTGTAGGATTTTTTCTACATCTTCCCCGTTTAATTTATTGAAGTTGCCGAATTCGCCGTAGACTAGTGTTTTATCGACAATGTCCGAGAAGCGGGAATCATCGATGTCATAATCTTTCAGGCTGCTTGGCGCACCGATCGATGTCCAGAATTCGACTAGACGGTCGATTCCTTCGTTAGCGATTTGTTCCTCAGATTTGTTTGATGGATCGACGCCAAACACACGCGTAGCCATCTGTGCAAATCGTGCTGGGTTGACCGGCACATTGTGGCGCATCCATTGTGGGAATAGAATTGCTAAGCCACCTGCATGCGGAATATCGTAAATCGCAGAGACCGCATGTTCGATGTTATGGGATGCCCAATCTCCGTTATACCCCATCTGCAGGAAGTTGTTGAGTCCCATCGTACCTGCGAATAGGATGGTTTCACGGTGCTCGTAGCTTTCAAGATCTTCCATAAGCTTTGGAGCGGTATCAATTACAGCACGCAGTACGCCTTCGATCATCTGATCTTGTACTGGTGTATTCGTCGCATTGTGGTAATACTGCTCGAACATATGCGACATCATGTCTACTACGCCGTATACCGTGTGGTCGCGTGGCACGGATTTAGTGTATGTTGGATCCAAAATAGAGAATTTCGGGAATGTCAACGGGCTGCCCCATCCGTATTTCTCTTCAGTTTCTTCATTCGTGATAACAGAACCAGCGTTCATTTCAGAGCCTGTTGCCGCCAACGTTAAAACTGTTCCAAATGGCAGTACCTCTTCTGGCGTTGCTTTGCGTGTAACAAAATCCCATGCATCGCCGTCGTATTTCGCTCCAGCTGCGATAAGTTTTGTGCAGTCGATGACAGAACCGCCGCCAACTGCGAGCAACATGTCGATGTTCTCCTGTTTGCAGATCTCAATTCCGCGTTTTGCTGTTGAAAGACGCGGGTTTGGCTCTACACCAGAAAGTTCATGGATTTCGACACCCATGTCATTTAGCGTGGCCATTACTTCGTCGTAGAGGCCGTTTTTCTTGATGCTGCCTCCGCCATATACGATCAATACTTTTTTACCGTAATTTGGAACTTCATTTTTTAATGCTTCTAATTGCCCTTTGCCAAAAATCAATTTGACTGGGTTATAAAATGAAAATGCGTTCATCTAATCTCCTCCTCCGAAATATGTTCGTTTTTCATTATGAATTTCTATTCCTGAAAAAGCAAAACATTGAGCATAAGAAAACCGCTCGGCATCAGCCGAGCGGTTGTTTTCTTATACCCATCCACGGAAGCGTGAGGCTTCTGCAGTTCTTCTTGCACCGACCATATACGCAGCAAGGCGCATGTCGATATTGCGGTTCATGGCTACATTGTATACGTTCTCAAAAGCTTCCACCAATTTCTTCTCAAGCTTCTCGTCGACTTCTTCCTGCGTCCAGTAATAACCTTGATTATTCTGCACCCATTCAAAGTAAGAAACTGTGACACCGCCGGAACTGGCGAGTACGTCAGGCACAAGCAAGATTCCGCGATCTGTCAAAATCTTCGTGGCTTCAGCAGTTGTCGGCCCGTTTGCAGCCTCGACTACGATAGAAGCTTTGATGTCGTGCGCGTTTTCTTCTGTGATCTGGTTAGCGATTGCTGCTGGCACCAGGATATCACAATCGATTTCGAACAATTCTTTATTAGTGATGGTATTGTCGAAAAGTGTTGTGACGGTCCCGAAGCTATCGCGACGGTCTAGAAGATAATCGATATCCAAGCCTTCTGGATCGTGCAGTGCACCATAAGCATCGGAAATGCCGACGACTTTAGCTCCTGCATCGTGAAGGAATTTCGCCAAGAAACTGCCCGCGTTGCCGAATCCTTGAATAACGACGCGTGCGCCTTTCATGTCAAGTCCGCGTTTTTTCGCTGCTTCATTGATCACGATCGTGACGCCTTGTGCAGTTGCTTTGTCACGGCCTTGCGAGCCGCCGAGTACAATCGGCTTACCTGTAATGAATCCTGGTGAGTTGAATTCGTCAATCTTGCTGTATTCGTCAAACATCCAGGCCATGATTTGCGAGTTTGTAAATACATCCGGCGCTGGGATGTCCTTGTTCGGCCCGACAATCTGGCTGATAGCGCGTACATAGCCGCGGCTCAGCTTTTCGATTTCGTGCATGGACATTTCGCGCGGGTCGCAAATAATGCCGCCTTTACCGCCGCCGTATGGCAAGTCTACGATTCCGCATTTCAATGTCATCCACATGGAAAGTGCGATAACCTCGTCGCGGTTCACATCAGGGTGGAATCGAACTCCCCCTTTAGTCGGGCCGACAGCGTCGTTATGCTGTGCACGGAATCCCGTGAACACTTTCGTTTTCCCATCGTCCATCCGGATCGGGATACGCACTTCCAAGATCCGCATCGGTTCCTTCAGAAGTTCATACATCGAATCTTCGTATCCAAGTTTATCCAATGCAATTTTAATGACATCCTGCGTTGACGTCAACAAGTTCAAGTTTTCAGCCATTGTTTAGTTTCGCCTCTTTGTATTTTAGTAATTACTCGCATCTAGTGTAACATGGCAAACTTCCATTTGCCACATCGATTGTTATTTTGTGAACACTTGGTGAATGCGCTCTAGTGCCCAGTCCAGCTCTTCTTTTGTAATGATGAGCGGCGGCGCAAAACGGATGACTGTATCATGCGTTTCTTTGCACAACAGTCCAAGTTCTTTCAGCTGTTCGCAGTAAGGACGCGCAGCTTCAGTCAATTCCATTCCGATGAACAAGCCGCGTCCGCGGACTTCTTTGATGACAGGATGATCAAGTTTTTTCAACTCATCCATGAAGTAAGTCCCGAGCTCTTGCGAACGTTCCGGGAGGTTTTCATCTTGGATGACTTGCATGGAAGCGATGGATACAGCACACGCTAACGGATTTCCGCCGAAAGTCGAGCCGTGAGAACCTGGGTTGAACACGCCGAGTACTTCATTGTCAGCAACGACACAAGAAATCGGGAATACCCCGCCTCCTAATGCTTTTCCGAGAATATACATATCCGGATCGACATCTTCCCATTCACAAGCAAACATTTTGCCGGTGCGAGCAAGGCCGCACTGGATTTCGTCAGCGATGAACAGGACGTTGTTTTCGCGGCAAAGTTCGCGCGCTGCTTTCAAGAAGCCTTTTGGCGGCATGATGATTCCGGCTTCGCCTTGGATCGGCTCGATCAAGAAGGCTGCAGTGTTTGGCGTAATGGCAGTCTTCAATGCTTCCAAATCACCGAACGGTACGATGTTGATGCCAGCAAGCATCGGGCCAAAGCCTCTGCGGTATTCAGGGTCAGATGAAAGTGAAACAGCAGTCATCGTACGGCCATGGAAGTTGCCTTCACATGCAATGATTTCTGCTTTGTTTTCTTCAACGCCTTTAACGTCGTATGCCCAGCGGCGAGCAGCTTTGATGGCTGTTTCCACAGCTTCCGCTCCCGTATTCATCGGCAAGGCCATTTCTTTTCCTGAAATCTTGCAGATCATTTCGTACCATGGTGCCAACTGATCATTATGGAACGCGCGGGATGTGAGAGTCACGCGGTCGGCTTGGTCTTTCAATGCCTGGATGATTTTCGGATGGCGGTGGCCTTGGTTCACTGCGGAGTATGCAGAAAGCATGTCCATGAATTTATTGCCTTCTGGATCTGTTACCCATACTCCTTCCGCTTTCGAGATAACGATCGGCAGTGGATGATAGTTCTTTGCACCGTACTGTTCTGTCTTTTCAATGATTGACTGTGTTTGTGTCATTCCAAATTCCTCCTTAAATTAAGGCGAGACCCGCTAATTCGTGAAATATTTCATCTAGATGAACGCGCTTAACGGTACCTTTTTTAAAAAAAGACAGACACGGAGTCTGCCTTTTGTGCATCATTATACCATTAAACGAATAATTAAAACATCTCAGAAGTTGTTTGTGCTTGCATGTGAAGAACCAAGTAGTCTGGCCCGCCTGCTTTTGAATCAGTTCCGGACATGTTGAATCCGCCGAATGACTGATAACCTACGATTGCGCCTGTGCAGCCGCGGTTGAAATACAAGTTACCGACGTGGAATTCGTCGCGTGCATACTCAAGGTGTTCGCGGTTGTTAGTGATGACGCCGCCAGTCAAGCCGTATTCCGTGTTGTTGGCGATAGCGATCGCTTCTTTGAAGTCTTTCGCTTTCATCAAGCCGACAACCGGGCCGAAGATTTCTTCTTGCATGATGCGTGCTTGTGGATCCAAGTCAGCGAAGACCGTTGGGTTGACGAAGAATCCAGTTGAATCGTCTCCGTCGCCGCCAGCAACAAGGCGTCCTTCGCCTTTGCCGATTTCGATATAATCCATGATTTTCTTGTATGAGTTGCCATCGATGACAGGCCCCATGAAGTTCGACTGGTCAACCGTGTTGCCGATCGTCAATTCTTTCGTCAATTCCACAACGCGCTCAAGTACTTCGTCGTAGACATCTTCTACGATGACCGCACGTGATCCTGCAGAACATTTCTGGCCGCTGAAGCCGAATGCGGATTTGACGATGGATTGTGCAGCAAGCTCAAGATCTGCGTTGTTGTCAACAACCATTGTGTTCTTTCCGCCCATTTCAGCGATCAAGCGTTTCATCCAGATTTGGCCTTCGTTCACTTTAGAAGAACGTTCTGCGATGCGCAAACCGACTTCTTTTGAACCTGTGAATGAAATAAAGCGAGTGTTCGGGTGGTCGACCAAATAGTCGCCGACTTCAGATCCCGGTCCTGGAATATAGTTGACGACGCCTTTAGGCATGCCCGCTTCTTCCAATACTTCGATAAATTTATAAGCGACTACCGGTGTTGTTGAAGCTGGCTTCAAGAGTACCGTGTTGCCTGCTACCATCGCTGCAACTGTTGTACCCGCCATGATTGCGAATGCGAAGTTCCAAGGAGAGATGACTACACCGACGCCGAGCGGGATATAATCGTAACGGTTATATTCACCAGGACGGCTTTCCATTGGCATGCCGTCTTTTAAGCGCAGCATTTGGCGGCCGTAGTATTCTAGGAAGTCGATCGCTTCTGCAGTATCGGCATCTGCTTCGTTCCAAGGCTTGCCCGCTTCTTTTGTGAGTAGTGCCGAGAATTCATGCTTGCGGCGGCGGATGATCGCTGCTGCTCTGAACAAGACATCTGCACGCACTTCTGGTTTTACTTTTTTCCATGTTTTGAATGCAGCGTCCGCTTCTTGCATGGCTTTTTCTGCTAGTTCTTTATTTGATTTGGATACGCGTCCAACGATTTCTTCTTTATCCGCCGGGTTGAATGAAACGATCTTGTCTTCAGTCGTGACACGTTCTCCGCCGATGATCAATGGGTAGTCTTGGCCAAGGTAAGCTTCTACCGTTTTCAAGCCTTCTAGGTATGCGTTGCGATTCTCTTCGATCGAGAAATCTGTGAATGGTTCGTGTTTGTAGGGAATCATTATGAATCCTCCTTATAATTGAGCGAGCGCAAAAAAAATTTGCACTCTTAATCTGTTTCCACTTATAATAATGCAAAAGATTGTTGCGTTTTTCAAGTGTTTTAATCTAAAAAGTCAAAATAATTTTGAGGTGCAGGCCATGAAACAACAGAAAATCGACTTGGCCCCTTTCTATAAATTCGCTGGAGAGCATGTGGCTGTTGGGATACACGCTATAGACAGTAAAGGGAAAACCATTTTATACAATCGCAAGATGCGTGAAATCGAAGGCTTTGATTTTGAGGAGTTAACGGATCGGTCGCTTTTAGAGATGTTCCGCTTTGACCAAACACAGAGCACTTTGCTCCAGGCGCTCACCAGCGGCACACCGATATTGAATATTAAGCAAACGTATTGGAATCGAAAAGGGCAGGAGATTACTACCATCAACGACAGTTATCCTGTTTTTGAAGGCGGAGTGCTGATCGGGGCGATCGAACTCGCTCGGGATGTGACGACTTTGGAGCGGGTCATCTACCAGCCTTTGAAGAAATACGAGGAACCAATCACTTTCGCCAGCTTGACTGCCGTATCGGCGAGCATGAAAAACATCATTGCCCGTGCCGAAAAAGCCGCAGCTGCGAAACTGCCGGTGTTATTGGTCGGCGAATCCGGAACGGGCAAAGAGTTGCTTTCGGAAGCAATTCATTCCGCCCACGCTTCTGAACTTCCGATGCACATTCTATATTGCCACGGCACCGATAGCCGTTTGATTGACGAGTTGGATAAGGAAATCGAACGCATGAAACATGGTACGATTTACTGCGAACGCATCGACTTGTTGCCGCGCGCCTTGCAGATGCAATTGCTTGAAGTGGTCGAGCGCCATGCGGCAGGCGATTGCTATTTTGTCGCGAGCGTTGGTGATGATCCAGTCGAATTGATTTCTTCCAATACATTGGTGAAAGATCTGTATTATTTCTTCTCGGCGATGACCATTAAAGTCGAGCCCCTGCGACGTAGAAAAGAAGACATCTTGCCGTTTGTCGATGATTATTTCTCCCGTCACCGGATGAAAGTGGGATCGGTTATCCGCTCTTTGTCGGATGAAGTGGAGAAGTTATTCCTCAGCTACGACTGGCCCGGAAACTTGAAAGAACTCGAATTGCTATTGGATGAAATAACATCGCTCGTCACGACACAGGAAGTGGTAACGGCTTCCATGCTCCCTCACCATTTCAAGCTAAAAACCCAAAGCGGTTCGCTGCAGCCGGAAGATTTTTTGGTTCGTTCCGATAAGGACCTGCTGCCGCTCGATGAGTATTTGCAAGAAGCGGAAATATATTATTTAGAAAAGGCGATGGATTTATACGGGGGTAATGTGACAAAAGCAGCCCAGGCACTTGGCATGAGCCGCCAGAACCTCCAATATCGCTTGCGGAAAATCAAAAAAAACGCACAATCGACGTAATGTCGATTGTGCGTTTTTATCGTGCTTATTGGCCGGAACGTTTGATCCATTCCTGCATTTTGTCTTTCAACGAATTGAATCCTTCAGAGTCATTCTCATTCACGTGTGATTGAAGAGATTGACGTGGTTTTTCGCTTTTTTGAGCTGCCGGCGGCTGTTCTTGCAATGCACGGATCGACAAGCTGATTTTTTTCGATTTAGAATCGACGTCCAATACTTTTACGTCTACTTCCTGTCCAACAGACAAGTATTCGCTGACTTCTTTCACATAACCGTGCGTGATTTCTGAAATGTGAACAAGTCCTTGTGTTTGGTCGTCCAATGCAACGAATGCACCGTATGGCTGGATTCCTGTTACTTTACCGGAGACTTTATCTCCTGCTTGATACGTTTTTGTCATAGTTAACCGCTCCTAGTCTTTAGCTAAATTACTGTACACCTATTGGCATCTGTATATTATAGCACAGATTGAGCGTAAGAGTAAAATCAGTATCCGGGATACAGCTCGAAACGCCAGCCCTCCGGTGTGAGTGCCATCTGTAAATGCTCATACCATTGTTCAGTTTGATTTGTTTCGTAAAGAATTTCTAAGCTGGCTTCAATGTCGTTTTGAATATTTAAATCCGATGCCGTAAATGACATGGACTCCAAGTTCTCAAAACCAGCGACCTGATGGCTGCTGGCAAAATTACGCCAAAACTCCACTTCTTGTTCCTCAGCATCAGCGCTAAGCAAACCATTCGCCACCTCAAAGTTTTCTTCATCGATCGCATGCAATAAAGCATAAGTGACGATCAGCGGCGAGGTGTTTTCGGGCAATTTTTCTTGACTCGCCAACATTTCATAAGCTTTCAAGCCCTGTTCCTGCAACTCCGGATCCGGTCCTTGAGAGTATTCTTGCTGCTCGTATTGAACAAGCCAAATGTGGTCTCTTTCAGTGACTAAAGCCGGTTGCAGTGGGTTGGCGCGATGAAATCCAATATCCTGCTCTTCATAGGCTACTGCAGGCTGGATCATCACTTTCTTATAAATGCGCTGCGTCATTTCTTGCTGCACTTCTACCCAAACTGCATTTTCTGTCAGTTCCGGAATTGGCTGCCAATCAGCCTTATACTGTTCCAGGCTCGGCTTGAGCTCGCTGTCAGATAATAGATGGTACATCGTTTCCGAATCTTTTTGATGATTGGCATAAAAATAGAGCAAGTAAATATCCAGCGGCTGCACGCCGGCAAGCAATTTTGTGTCATAAGATTGATTGAAACGCTCATACAGCTCCTTGACGCGACCGTAATCAAAATTCGCCAAGTCGACCAACTCAGATTCCACTGGAAAATCGCCGTTTGGCAAGCTTGAACTCAGTTCCCCTTGCTGCTCCAATTTCAACATCTCCAGGCTGTCTCCGTACTCTAAGTTATCCAAAGAATCGGATTGCCGCCAGCCGCTATCTTCCATTTCATCGATCACCGGCAACAAGATCGCCGCTAATGGATCATAAGAAGACAGAGACTTCCAGAGATTTTGGATTTCGGGCTTGACGACGCCTCCTTCATAAACCTCATGTTCTGCGCCTTTTGTGATTTGCCAAAACATCTGTTCATACATCACTTCGATTTCAGCTTTCAACTTACTTTCCGTCGGTTCATCGATTAGTAAATAAAGCATGGCATCGAATGCACCAATAAAGTGGTTTGGCTCAACCAGCCAGCCCTGTTCATCGAAATAAGGATGGAACATAAACAACGGCAAATACATCCCTGCAAACGGATGGGTCTGGAATTGCGGGAGCTGCTGTAATTGATCAATATCTTTTACCAATAAATGCATCCTATCGGGATCCGCCAGGCGAAAACGCAGCCCATACTCTTCCCAGGCCGCGAGCAATTGTTTCAGTTCAGGTGATGCTTCGGGGATCTCTTCTATTAACAATTGCGGCTCACCGTAATGCTCGGATGTCTCGGGCAGTTGATCTTCGTTATTTTTAAAAATATCTTCCGCAAAACCCTGCAGTTCGGTTGTTTTTGCGAAGTACAACTGCATAAAGCGGTCCATTTCATCGATCGGCATATGCCCCGAATTCGCCAAGGACTCCCCCATCCCTTTTGGCGTTTCGATCATCCACATCAATTCTTTCGTCTGCTGAGTGAAAAGCTCTGCATCGTCTTGGTGCTGCTGCAGATAGCTGCGGCTGAATAGCTTATCTTTTTCCTCGTCTGCACCTGCGACATAGGCAAACTCGGCAAATTGCCCCTCTTCCATGCCGAGGCGTTGTTTCGAATTTTCTCGCGCCTCCGCATATTGCTGCTCTATCTCATCTGCCATTTCCTGAGTCAACTGTCCTTCTGATGCTTCCGATGCAGTAGGCAGGCGAAAGCTGTCGAAGAAAAAAGAACTCCCGACGACTCCAGCAAGCAAGGCAATCGATGCCGCGACCAACCAGATGGCCGGCTTTTTCACTTTCGGGATTGGCTCTTGTGGCAGTTCGTCAGCTACTGGGCTTTCGTCAATCGGCGCTTCATTCTCTGGGAGCTTGATCCGCTTAATGGATTTCTCCAGGAATTGCATTCGTTGTGTTAGTTCTTGAGGGTCCTCTACGGATAATCTTTCTGCTATTTTTTGCTTTGCGTCATCAATTAATTCCATTAGCTTCCGTTCATCAAGCTGAAGCACCTGTGCCGCAAATGATGATGCATGGCCGTTGACCAAATACAGGACGGCAGCCATTCGTTCATTGAGCGGCAGTGATTGAAGCGCCAAATGGCTTTCCCGGTCTTCTGGAAAACCAATCGCGCTCCCGTCGTTCTGCACAGCAGGATCCCGCGCCAATTCGGCCGCGGCGGCACGGTAGAGTCTTAACACCCGATTGACGCTTCCCTCTTGTTGGTCCGCGTGATTCTGCACACGCTTGAAAAACGAATTTGTTTGGTCCGCCGCCATGCCGTTTTGATAGGCGAATCGCCTGAGCTCATCTGCCAATTGAATCATTTTCTGGTCTTTGTTTCGGTTATTCTCGCTTACCGGTTTGCTGTTTTCATCCATCTCCCCATCAGCTCTCTTTCAGGTGAATTTCCTTTTATTTCTATTATACAGAAGAATTTGATGGCATTTTTAAATAATTCTATTTTTTTCTGGAGGGCTCGTGTAAAATAGTGAAATCTAATCGATTTAGGAGGAACCAATTATGAAAGCACGTGAACAATGGACGTCCAAGATCGGTTTCATACTCGCAGCAGCCGGCAGTGCAATCGGCCTCGGGGCGATCTGGAAGTTCCCATACGAAACCGGAGCGAACGGGGGCAGCGTTTTTATTTTGCTGTTCATCTTGAGCACTGTCTTGATCGGCTTGCCGATTTTGCTTGCTGAATTCGTTATCGGGCGCCGCGGACAGGCAGATGCCGTCAGCGGACTCAAAAAACAAGCACCCGGAAAGCCGTGGTATTTAATTGGCTGGTCCGGATTTATTTTTTCTTTCCTAATCCTTTCCTTCTACAGTGTAGTCGGCGGTTGGGTGCTATCGTATCTGGTACGCGCTGTCACCTTGCAGTTGTCAGGACTGGGCGATGCAGATTTCGCCGAGTTGTTCGGCGGCATCATCAGTAATCCATGGGAAGTACTGATCGCACAAGCAGCGTTTATGGGATTGACCATCTGGATCGTCCAAGGCGGCATCAAAGCCGGCATTGAACGCGCCAGTAAAATCATGATGCCAGCCTTGCTCATCTTCTTCGTCATCTTGATGATCCGTTCGTTGACACTTGACGGGGCAATGGAAGGCGTCCGCTTCATGTTCGTGCCTGACTGGTCGTTCTTCAATTTCGAAACGGCACTTGTCGCTCTCGGGCAAGCGTTCTTCTCCTTGAGCGTCGGTGTCGCCGGAATGATCACGTATGCGTCTTACCTCAAGAAATCCGAAAATTTGACGCGTTCAGCCGTCAGCGTCGTGACCTTGAACATCGTTATTTCCATCATGGCTGGATTGATCATCTTCCCTGCGGTGTTTGCACTTGATTACTTGCCGGATCAGGGGCCAGGCCTTGTCTTTATTATCTTGCCGGCCATTTTCGACCAATTGTTCATGGGCCAATTCCTGATCATCATTTTCTTCATCCTGTTATTGTTCGCGACTTTGACTTCATCCATTTCGATGCTTGAGATCACCGTCTCGATCGCAGTAAAAAACAAATACGACCGCCGCCGCCGTTTGGCATTCATCATTGGCCTTGCAATCTTTGTGGTCGGCATTCCGAGCGCTTTGTCATTCGGTGTTATGAGTGAGCCGGTATTCTTCGGTTATACGTTCTTCGACTTTGTCGATATCTTGACGAGCCGCATCGGCTTGCCGCTTGGCGCATTGTTCATCTCCCTATTTGCTGGATATGTTCTGACTAATAAAAATGCACACGAAGAATTGACACAGCAACAGACCTGGGTTGAAGTATGGCGCGTGCTTGTGCGCTATGTGGCGCCAATCGCGATTATCATCGTGTTCATCAATGGCATCATTGATATCTTCTCCTAAGCCCGTTGTTCGAAAAATGCCACAACTCTATATGTAAGAAAACGTTCCGCCGTGGTATGATAGAGCTAGAAGGAAGTCTTTAAGAAAAGGAGTGTATGACTTTGAAAAAAGATTTGCACACCCAATTGAAAATGCTGCGGGAAGAACGCAATTTGTCGCTCGATGACTTGTCTTTAAAGACCCGCATCGGCACAGCGCGCCTTGAATCCTATGAAAGCGGCGAAGAAGTACCATCCGTCCAAACGATCCTTGTGCTGTCAAATGCACTCGAAGTTCCTGCTTCCAACTTACTCGATGGATTGGAAACAACAAAATAAAAAAGCTTCGGCAATGTGCCGGAGCTTTTTTATTTTGGCTTTTTTCAAATGATGTGTTTCGCTTCATACTTTACGGCGAGTAGCTTATAGGAAATATCCACGCATTTCTCCAGAGGGATCCATTGCTTAAAACTTGATTCGTAAATGCCTTGGATCGCTTTAGCTAAGTCAGACGGATGGTCGAGTTCGTGCAGCTTGTTGATGACATCATTCGCTTCTGACTTGTATTCGCCAGAGCCGACAGAGAAAGGATCCCATCCCTCCATAATCCATAGCGCTCTTTTATCCATGTCCACCGTATTCATTCGTTTCACCTATCATTCCTGTATCGTTACCAGCTATAATATCATAGAAACCCAAAAGAAATGAGGAGATTGCTTTGAATTTGTTCGAACAAGTGCATGACCGCAGGAAAAGCCGTTCCGTAAAGTGGGAACGGATGGAGTCAGTTTACGGAATCCAGGATGCATCCGGCATATTGCCGATGTGGGTCGCAGATATGGACTTTCCGGCGCCGCCTCCAGTGACTGATGCATTGCGAGAACGATTGGAACATCCGATTTTCGGTTATTCATACATATGCGAAGAATGCAAAACGGCAGCTGCCAACTGGCTGACCAAACGCCACGGCTTAACGGTCGAAACGGAGTGGATGCTGTTTCACCAAGGTGTCATCCCGGCAATGGCCAGCATTATGGATGTCTTTACCGACGCTGGCGACCTAGTGCTCGTGACGCCGCCTGTTTACCCGCCCTTTTTCTCCATCCCTAAAAATCTCGGCCGCGGGGTTCTGTACTCCGAATTGATCGAGCAAGATGGCGTTTATTCGATTGACTGGACTGATTTTGAAGCCAAGCTTGAAAAGTCCCGTTTGTTCATCTTGTGCAACCCGCATAACCCCGGTGGCAAATTGTGGACGCCGGAAGAATTGAAACATATCGTCCAGTTATGCGCACGCCACGATGTCTTAATTCTTTCGGATGAAATCCATAGTGACTTGATCCATGCTGGAGAAGCCCATACCCCGCTGCTGTCGGTTGCCGGCAGCGAGCAAAACCGCATCTTCACTTGCATCGCGCCGACGAAAACGTTTAACTTGGCGGGCATTCAAGCGGCCATGATCGTCGCTCCTGATTCCGATAAGCGCACACGTCTAGAACAGCATATGCAAGCACATGGCACAGGCTCTTTGAACGCCTTTGCGCCTGTTGCGTGGAAAGCTGCATACGAACACGGCGGACCTTGGTTGAATGAATTGCTTGAGGTGTTAGCACACCACATTGATTATGCGGTGGAACGGCTCGAACAGGAAGTTCCAGGCTTGAAGATCCGCAAGCCGCAATCGACATATTTATTGTGGATCGACTACCGGGCGCTCGGCTTCAATGAAGACGAAATAATGAAACGTCTGCTTGAAAAAGGCAAAGTGGCACTTGAACCGGGATCGAAATACGGTGAAGCCGGCCGCGGGTTCTTGCGCATGAATATCGCGTGCCCGACACAGACTTTAGAAGATGGCGTCAGCCGGATCATTCGCACGCTCTGTTGATATGTTTGGAAAAAGGAAAAAAGCTATCGCCCGCTGCGATAGCTTTTTCTTATTGCTCGACGATTTCGATCGATTCGATGACGATGTCTTCAAGCGGTTTATCATTTGCCCCTTTTTCAACAGCAGCGATGCTGTCGACAACGTCCATCCCTTCATCGACTTGGCCGAAGACAGTGTGCATGCCATCTAGCCAAGGCGTTCCACCCATTTCTTCGTAGGCTGCCGTGATTTCTGCTGGATACTCAGAGGCGCTGCCTTCTTCTATTTTTTTAGCCTGCACAATAAAGAATTGGCTACCATTCGTTCCTGGCCCTGCATTTGCCATCGACAAAGCGCCACGGAAATTGAATAGCTGATCGCTGAATTCATCTTCGAATGGCTCGCCGTAAATGCTTTCACCACCTCCGCCAGTGCCGGTCGGGTCGCCGCCCTGCAACATGAAGTCTTCAATGACGCGGTGGAAAATGACGCCGTCATAATAACCGGATTCGGCATGTCCGAGGAAATTCTCTACTGCTTTTGGTGCGATTTCCGGGAATAGCCGGATGCGGATTGTGCCTTCTGATGTATTCATATCCACAATCGTTTCTTCCGTTATGCCTGGTTCAAGCTGCGGATAGCCTTGCACTTCTTCAGTTGGAGCAGGCTCCGTGCTGCTTGTTTCTTGTTGTTCTCCCGAACTGCCGCAAGCTGCTAGTGCAACTATAGAGACCAGGAGCATTACTGACCATAAAGTTTTTTTCATTTCGTTTCACCCCGCTTTATTCTAGCATAGAATAATTCAGAATACAGTGGTAATTTATTCTGCTTTTTTCGGGTAACGAACTATTATATAATATAGGTAGAGTTTTGGTTTTCAGAAAGAAGGGGTTCCAACTGGATACTCAGAAAAGAAATTTCTACATTATCATGTTCACGAATTTCCTGGTCGCTGGCAGCACGACGATGATTATGCCGTTTTTGTCGCTGTATATTGAATCACTCGGCAACTTTTCGGATGAATATGTGCAACGCTGGTCAGGGCTGGTATTTGGCGTGACCTTTGTTGCCGCGTTGTTCATGTCGCCAGTTTGGGGCCGCATTGCAGACAAATACGGCTTCAAACCGATATTGATCATCAACGGCTTCGGGATCGCCACCAGCATCTTTTTGATGGGGACGGCTGATTCTGTGCTCGGATTGTTTATGATCCGTTTATTCATGGGGGTCGTCACGGGATTCATTCCGACCTCACTTGCTTTTGTCAGTTCACAGACATCCAAAGAAACTGCCGGCAAAACGCTCGGTACACTTCAAATGGGCAGTGTGTCGGGCACTTTGTTCGGTCCGGTAATCGGCGGCTTAATGGCGGATGCATTCGGTTTCACTTACACCTTCCTCATCACCGCCACCATCATTGGCATCGCCGCCTTGTTCGTCGTTTTCGGGCTGAAAGAAATCCGCAAACCGAAACGAAAAGGTGCACATGTCTATGCGCGCAGCACTGTCGTTCACGGCATTTTGCACCACCGCTTAATGCTGAATGTCATGATCATCACTGCCTTAATCCAAATCGGCAATTTCAGTATTCAACCCTTATTGTCTTTATATGTGGCGGAATTAACGGAAGGCACTGCACAAGTAGCCTTTCTTGCAGGGGTCACGTTCAGCGCGACAGGCGTCGGCAATTTGCTGTTCGCTAGGCTGTGGGGACGACTCGGGGACACGGTCGGTTATGAGAAGATTCTTGGCTTGCTGTTGCTGCTCGCGTTTGTCTTTATCATCCCGCAAGCTTTCGTCACCGAATTGTGGCAGTTGATCGTTCTACGCTTATTCTTCGGTGTAGCGGTCGGTGGCATGATTCCGACAACAACTGCCTTGATGCGCCGCGAAGCGCCGATCGACATTCAAGGCGAAGTGATGGGCTATAACACGAGCTTCCGTTTTCTCGGCAATATCGTCGGCCCAATGTTCGGTGGCATCATCAGCGGGTTTATCGGAATCTCCTCGGTCTTCATCGTAACCGGCACATTATTTGTCTTTGCCTTTGCTTTCCTCTGGTATACGAAAAAACAGCCGGACCAGGATTTCGAAGATGTGCTCTTGGAACAGGAATTGAAACATTCCTAAATGCTGTAAAAAAAGAACCGACTGAGAGAAGAACACCTCCCTCAGCCGGTTCTTTTTATGCGCTTTTTTAAATTCGCAATAGTCAGATTTTCGAGTTTCTTCCTATTACAAAATACAAGAAATCTTCACGCTCTTCCGCATTGCCGCGAGGGTGTGCGGTGCAAAACCGCTCCCAATGCGTTATACTTTTTAATTAGAAACTCATCACGTACCACTTTGGAAGGAGGATTCATTTGTCTCTTGTATTTCTGATTTTCATACCGATTCTTGCAGCCCTGTTTATTCCGCTGCTATTCAAACGACTCGGCCAGATCCATACAGGCTGGTTCGTTTTGCTGGTTCCGGCAGCACTGTTCCTATACTACGCCACCCGCCTTCCCTCAGTCATGGAAGGTGGCACTTATGTATCTGAACTTTCCTGGATCCCTTCCCTCGATATTGCCTTTGTCGCGTATCTCGATGGATTGAGTTTATTGTTCACTTTACTGATCACCGGAATCGGTGCACTCGTTGTGCTGTATTCAATTTTCTATTTGGACAAGCACCGCGAACAATTACATAACTTCTATGTATATCTATTGATCTTCATGAGCGCCATGCTTGGCGTCGTGCAGTCGGATCATCTGATTACGCTGTACTTGTTCTGGGAATTGACTTCGATTTCCTCATTCCTATTGATCGCTTATTGGTATACACGCGATCGCTCCAGATTTGGCGCATTGAAGTCGATGATGATCACCGTCTTCGGCGGCTTGATGATGCTCGGTGGCTTTGTGTTGCTTAGCATCATGGGCGGCACGTACTCGATCCGCGAATTGATCGCCCAGGCTCCAGAACTTGCGCAGCATGATTTCTTCATCTGGGCATTGGTGCTTGTGCTGCTCGGCGCATTTACGAAGTCAGCACAGTTTCCGTTCTATATCTGGTTGCCAGACGCGATGGAAGCGCCGACGCCTGTCAGCGCCTATCTCCACTCCGCAACTATGGTTAAAGCCGGCATCTATTTGGTTGCCCGCTTGACACCGGTCTTCGCCTTGTCTGAAGTGTGGATGTGGCTTGTTGCGGGCGTCGGATTGTTCACGATGGTGTGGGCATCATTCTTCGCCTTGAAGCAAAAAGACCTGAAAGGCATACTCGCCTTCTCGACTGTATCCCAGCTCGGGTTGATCATGTCGCTTTTAGGAGTTGCTGCAGCCGCTTATCACGTGGAAGGTGCTGCCGACAGTTATCTGAAATATGCAGCATTTGCAGCCATTTTCCATTTGATCAACCATGCGACTTTCAAAGGAAGCCTGTTCATGATCGCGGGCATCGTCGACCATGAAACAGGGACGCGCGATATCCGTAAACTCGGCGGTTTGATGAGTTTGATGCCGGTCAGTTTCACGGTCGCATTGATTGGCTCCTTATCGATGGCAGGCCTTCCGCCTTTCAACGGCTTCCTAAGTAAGGAGATGTTCTTGACCGCGATGCTGTCGCTGCAGGAATTCAATATGTTCTCGATGGACGTCTGGTGGGTCTTGTTCCCGATCATCGCTTGGATCGGATCGGTCTTTACATTCATCTATAGCTTGTATTTCGTGTTCCATACATTTGCCGGCAAACATCAGCCGGAAGAATTGCCAAAACAAGCGCACGAAGCGCCGATCGGCATGCTTATTTCACCGGTCTTGCTTGCCGCGCTGGTTGTGTTGATTTTCTTCATCCCGAACTTGATCGGCGATTGGCTCGTTAAACCAGCCGTTGCCGCCATCCAGCCGTTCCTTTACGATTCCCCGCAAAATGTGGATATTCACGTTTCAGCATGGCATGGATTCAATACCGAATTGTTCATGACGCTCGGTATTTTCGCGATCGGCGGCTTGATGTTCTGGACGCTGCGCAAATGGCAACACCTTTACGATTTGTATCCGGATGCCATTTCACTGAACCGTTTATACGATGAAATGATGCTGCTCAGCGACGGAGGGGCCAACCGCTTCTCCCGGATTTATATGACAGGGTTTATCCGTTCATACCTTGTTTATATGTTCAGCTTCATGACATTTATCGTTTTGCTGACTTTGTTCTTGAACGAAGCGTTCCAGATCGACTTTAGCAACTTAGCTCCAATTGGCGTTTACGAAATCGTTATCTTGCTGGCATTGGTCGGCGCAACCTTGACGATTCTCGGTGCTAAATCCCGCCTGACTGCAATCATTGCACTCGGGGCTGTCGGTTATTCCGTGGCGCTGTTGTTCGTCATCTTCCGCGCACCTGACTTGGCGTTGACACAACTTGTCATCGAAACCATCTCGGTCGCCTTGTTCTTGCTGGCGTTTTACCACTTGCCACAAATCAGCCGAAAGGAAGAGCGCATGAAATTCCGTTTTGGCAATGCACTCGTTGCCCTTGGCGTCGGCGTTACGATGACTTTGGTTGCATTATCCGCCCATTCTCAAAAAGCCTTGCCTTCAATTTCCGAGTTTTACAAGGAAACGGTTTACTCTGAAGCAGGCGGCGGGAATATCGTCAACGTCATTCTCGTCGATTACCGCGGCTTTGATACTTTGTTCGAAATTGCAGTACTCGGCATTGCGGGCATCGGGATTATTACGATGATCCGCCTTCGCCTCACGAAAAAGGAGGGTCAGCATGAGAACAAATGATGTCATGCTTCAAACCGCCACGAAAGTGGTGACCTTCATCATCTTGATGTTTGCTGTCCATATTTTCTTCGCCGGCCACTATACGCCGGGCGGCGGGTTTGTTGGGGGATTGCTAACCGCAAGTGCCATCGTCTTGCTGATGCTTGCATTCGACATCCCTACCATCAAGAAGATCCTGCCGATCAATTACGTCGTGCTGACGGCTGTCGGCTTGTTGATTGCCATCGCAACTGCCAGCGCGTCGATCATTTTCGATGTCCCATTCTTCACACATGCCTATGATTATTTCGATTTGCCGCTGTTCGGCGAAACCTCCCTGCACTCGGCATTGTTATTTGATATAGGCGTCTATTTGGTTGTTGTAGGAGTAACGATGACCATTATTCAAACGATTGGAGAGGATGAATAATGGAAATAGTCATGTCGGTTGCCATCGGCTTATTGTTTATGGCAGCTGTATATTTAATGCTATCGAAAAGTTTGATCCGCATCATTATCGGCACAGGACTCCTAAGTCATGGCGCACACCTTTTGCTATTGACGATGGGCGGCCTCGGTGGCACTGCGCCGCCTGTTGTGGCTGACGGTGTATCGGTTAGCGATTATGCCGATCCCTTGCCGCAGGCACTGATCCTGACAGCGATCGTCATTTCGTTCGCGGTCACGTCATTCTTCCTGGTTCTTGCCTACCGAGCCTATCAGGAACTTGGCACAGACAATATGGAGCTATTGAGAGGTACAGAAGATTATGAGTAATTTAGTCTTGTTCCCCGTAGTCATTCCATTGATTTTTGCCGCCATTTTGATGTTGTTCCCGAAAAAGCTGCACATGCAGCGAGCAGTGGCGATCGCTGGTGTTGTCGCGACACTCGCTTCTGCTCTTGTGTTATTCTCGAAAGTTAATAGCGACGGCGTCCAAGCCGTGACGCTCGGCAGCTGGCCTGCCCCCTTCGGCATTTCCATGGTATCCGATATGTTCTCGGTGCTATTGGTGCTAAGTTCCACCATCGTCACGCTGTTCGTATTGTTCTACAGCATCCCGACGATCGGTATGAAACGGGAGCAGTCGTTCTACTACCCGGCTGTGCTGTTCTTGATGACCGGAGTCAACGGCGCCTTTACGACTGGCGATATATTCAACTTATTCGTCTTTATCGAAGTGCTGCTGATGGCTTCTTATGCGTTGATCGTCCACGGCGGTGAAAAACCGCAGCTGCGCGAATCAATTAAGTACTTGCTGGTGAACATCATTTCATCTGCCCTATTCGTCTCAGCCGTTGCTTACCTATACTCCGTCACGGGAACGCTCAATATGGCCGACTTGGCTGTCAAGATCCCGCAAATCGAAGCAGTCGGAATCCTGACGGTCATCGCCGTCCTGTTCCTGGTCGTCTTCGGTTTCAAAGCGGCGATTTTCCCGCTTTACTTCTGGCTGCCAGGTTCCTATTTTGCACCACCAATGGCCATTCTCGCCTTGTTCGGCGCATTGCTGACAAAAGTCGGCGTCTACGCCATCATGAGAACCTATACCTTGTTCTTTACAATGAATACCGGATTTACCCACGAACTACTGGCGATCATTGCGATCTTGACGATCCTTGCAGGTTGTGTCGGTGCCCTTGCGTATTTTGATGTGAAAAAGATCATCATTTACAACATCATCATCGCAGTCGGCGTCATCTTGTTCGGTATTTCGCAAATGAACGCAGCGGGCATCGAAGGCTCCATTTTCTACTTGGTGCACGATATGCTCATCAAAGCGGCGCTGTTCCTTCTGGTCGGCATCTTGACCGTCATTTTCGGAACCAGCGATTTGCGCAAGATGGGCGGATTGATCAAGAGCTACCCAATCTTCGGCTGGACTTTCCTCGTTGCGGCATTCGGCCTTGCAGGTATTCCACCGCTTAGCGGATTCCCTGGTAAATTGCTGATTGTCCAAGGTGGATTCGAAGGCACCCATTTCTGGGGCAGCCTGGTCATCCTTGCGACTAGCCTTCTTGTGTTGTTGAGTGTCGTAAGAATATTCATCTACGCATTCTGGGGAGAGCCCGTCAAAATTGTGCCGATTGATAGAAAGCATTATTTGTCGATGTTCGTCCCCACCGCTATACTCGTCGCCTTGACTGTTGTTCTCGGCGTAGGCGCGGAACTCTTCATGCCGTTCATTTCGGACGCAGGTGAAGTGCTGCTGAATCCATCGCTCTATATTGATGCGGTATTAAAGGAGTAGGTCATTATGTCTTTACAAGTTCTATTGAATTTTTTCCTGGCGCTCGTCTGGATGTTTATGACCGTGTCGTTCACTCCTTCCGGATTCATCATCGGATTTTTGGTCGGACTGGGCATCATTATTGTAATGCGCCGGTTTTTCTCAAAGCGGTTATACATTCTGCGCGTCTGGGCTCTGATTTCGCTATTCCTGCTGTTCCTTCGTGAACTTTTCATGTCGAGCATACAGGTTTTGGCTATCGTCATCCGCCCGAACATGAACATCAAACCAGCTATTTTCGAAATGGAAACGGAACTCAACAATGACTGGCAAGTGACCTTGCTGTCAGCGCTGATCACGTTAACACCAGGCACCTTGGTCATCGGTATTTCCGAAGACCAAAAACGCCTGTATATCCATGCCTTGGATTTCGAAGACATCGATTCGGCCGTGTCATCCATCAAGAATACATTTGAACGGGCAATACTGGAGGTGAGCCGGTCATGATCATGTTTTATTGGATCGCTTTGATGATTGTCAGTTTTTCTTTTGCTGGCCTTCTATTCCGCCTCGTCAAAGGCCCGACGGTTGCAGACCGCGTCGTCGCACTTGATGCGATTGGTGTCACACTCGTGTCGATCGTCGCTTTATTGTCCTTGATCATTGAGACGGAATTTTTCCTGGAGGTCATTCTATTGATGAGTATCCTGTCCTTTATCGGAACGGCCGCCTTTGCGAAATTCCTGGAGAGAGGGGAGATTTTCGATCGAGATCCTCGTTGATATCCTAATTATCCTTTTAATCAGCACTGGCGTCCTTTTCAGCGCTGTCACCGCCCTCGGGCTCATCAGGCTGCCGGATGTCTATACACGGACGCATGCAGCTTCTAAGAGCTCGACACTCGGTGTGTTATCCATCCTGCTCGGAACCTTCGTCCATTTTTGGTTCAATGAAGGCATCTTCAATACCCAGATGGTCATTGCCATCGCCTTCCTGTTTATCACGCAGCCCGTCGCTGGTCATTTGATCGGCCGAGCCGCTTATATGACAGGTATCAAAGTCGCGGAAGAAACTGTACGCGACGATATGGGCCCAGCGATTGAAAAACGTAAAAACAACCAGCAGGAAGAACTCGAAAACGAATAAAAAAACTGCAGCCAAATCGGCTGCAGTTTTTTTTATTCCTTGTTGCCCAACTTTTCTACTAATAACGCAAGTGTTCGCACCATGGCGCCCGTGCCTCCAGCAGGGCCCAAATCATGCGCCGAATCCGCGTGTGAAGTGCCGGCAATATCCAGGTGGATCCACGGCGTGTCGCCGACAAACTCGCCGACAAAGCCTCCGCCGAAGATCATGTGGCCGTCGCGGCCTGGCGAATTGTTCAAGTCGGCGACATCGCTTTTGCGCAGCCGCTTTTTGTCGCTTTCAGTGAGCGGCAATTGCCAGACGAACTCACCCGTTTTCTTCGAGACGTCCACTAGTTTGCCGTAGAATGCGTCATCGTTCGTCAGCGCACCTGTCTTGTCTTTGCCGAGTGCGACGATGACGCCGCCTGTCAACGTCGCCACATCCACCACTTGGCTTGCGCCGAGCTGTTTCGCATACGTGACAGCATCCGCCAATACCAAGCGCCCTTCTGCATCGGTATTGAGGATTTCGATGGTCTTGCCACTCATCGACGTGATAACATCGTCCGGCTTGAAGGCATTGCCTGACACCATATTGTCAGTAGAGGCGATGACAGCTACTACGTCCTTGTCCGGCTTCAGTTCTCCGATGACACGCATAGCACCAAGTACAGCTGCTGCTCCGCCCATATCCCCTTTCATCCCAACGATGCCGTCTTTTGGCTTGAGGGAATACCCGCCCGTATCGAACGTGATGCCTTTTCCAACGAGTGCGAGCGGAGCTTCAAAACTGTCTGTCGCTTTGTATTTCATGACAATCAGACGCGGTTCTTCAACAGAACCCTGGTTGACTGCAAGAAGTGCACCCATACCGAGCTCTTCGATTTCGCTGCGGCCGAGGATATCCGTTTCAAACCCATAAGCTTCGCTGAGCTCTTGTGCATAATCAGCCATCGCTGTTGGCGTTAGGATATTTGCGGGCATATTGACAAGCGTTCTTGCTTCATTGACTGCCTCCGCATGAACTGTGCCAACAAAAGCTGCTTGGCGAATACGGTCTGCTGCCTGCTCTGTCAAAAAGCTTAGCGATTCTAGACGGTGATCCACTTCGTTGGAATTGGTCTTATAATCGGCAAACCGATAAGCGCCCATTTGAATGCCTTCAGCTGCAAGATGCGCGACTTGTTCGCTGTTCACTTCCCCATTTTCGAAAGAAGCCGTATAGATGGCAGCGTGGCGAATTTTTTCTTTGACCAACTGCTTTCCTGCGATACCGAATGAACGGCGCAAATCATCTTCCGTCAGTTTTTTTCGATCTCCGATTCCGACAAATAAGACACGCGGGATATCTCCTTTTAAGGTAGGATAAACGCTCAGCGAGTTCGAATCGAATGATAAGCCGCTTTTGATCCAGTCAGCAAGGCGGCCGTCAAAGCGCTTCTCCAAACCTTTCCAGCCATCCGCATTTTCAGGATGCCGGCTCAAACCGACAATTAACATTTCTGCTTCGTTCTGTTCTGTGGGTTTCAATACATTGATTTCCATACATATCCTCCTTTTAACTGCATATTCAGTGTACCATTACTTCGGCTTCCGGAATAGCTTGACAAAGCGCGTGTACTATAGGCATATGGTATACTTTCTGTACGAAATTTAAGTGGAAGGGGCTGCTTGCCAGATGGAACTCTTATCCAATACGCCATTAATGATTGCGTTGTTTGCGATTTTTTTCGCCCAATTCGTTAAAATTCCCATTCAATATGCGGTCACCCGGGAATTGAATTGGGGGCTTTTCACCTCGACTGGCGGAATGCCGAGTTCTCATTCTGCTGCGGTGACTTCCCTAACGACCGCTGTCGCTTACGAGGCAGGCATTTCATCCACAGTATTCGCGGTGTCCGCCCTGTTTGCGGTGATCACCATGTATGACGCGACTGGGGTGCGTTTCCAGGCCGGCCAACAGGCATTGACGATCAATCGCTTGCGCCAGGATTTGAATAATTTCATGGAAGAAACCCGAAAATGGCCATCGAAAAAAGAGGAAGAGAAAATCGAGGAACTGAAGACGCTGCTCGGCCATAAACCGAGTGAAGTGTTCATGGGGGCGCTGACAGGAATCGCGCTGTCCGTTGTCTTTTACAGTATGCTCTAGAAAAAAAGCCGGCCCGCAAATTGCGGACCGGCTTTTTCTTAAGCGGCATCAAAACATTTGATACCCCATCTTGCGCAATATTTTCATGACGATTCCAGAAGTGACTGCGCCGAGAAACCCAGCCGTCAGTACCGCTATATCGCTGCCCGTTAACGAACGAATGGTTTCACCGAGCATCGAAAAAGACTCGCCTGGAGCCGTAAAATAATCAAACACGCCAACGTCGTCAATGACGAGCAGGATGACAACCGGGTACACGACCGCCATCAGCCACGTCATGCGTAGCAGCATGTTCAACAAAAAGCCGATCCCGAAAAACATCACGTAAAAAAGCAAGATGGAAATAATCAATTGGACAATGGTAAATGAACTGTTCATGGACTCTAACCTCCGTTATTCCTTTCCTCAGTTTACCCGAAAGCCAGAGCCCTTTCAATGTGGACGAACAGTATTCATGACTTTGTCACAGAAGCACTACCCATAGAAAAAAGAGCAGCTATTGCAGCTGCCCTTTCGTGTTTTTACAGTTTATTTATTTTTCCCGGATCCTGAACAGCAGGAGCACGTTTCGGAGCCGCCCAACCGTAATTGGAAATATCCTTGGCCCGCACAGTATGGGCAATGGTTGCCAGTTGCTCTTTTCTTGAAGACTGTCATTCGAAACACCTCCTCTGTTGTTTTTAATATTCTGATAATTGGTAATATATCACGTATCGCAATTCACTGCAAATAGAAAAAGGCATTTGTAAACGGATACAAACACCTTTTTCTCCACTATTCTCATTCATTCTTCTTTTTTCTACCTTTTTCTAAATTATCTGTTAATTAATATCTAGTATTTATGACGGAAAAACAATTTGTAGTCAGTGTAGCCAAAAATGCGTCCAGGATCGACGTCTTCGATCGGCTCGAACCCTTCCTCTACTATGTACGAAGCCATTTCGTGGAGCATGACTGAGGCCTCTTGATCTTTCGACAAGTCTTCCGGTGTGCGCCATGCAGCTTCGTAAAGCTCTTCTTGCTGCGCAATAATGGGTTGTTTGTCTTCAAGCGGCCGCAGCAAAAATACCGCCATATTGTCGCTAATGCTGCCCTTGATTACTCCCGAACGGAAACCGATCATGCCAAGCACGAAACAGTCGATCCCCGTTTCTTCCTTTACTTCCCTTAAGGCTGCTTGGTCCACCGTTTCAGCCTTTTCAACAAAGCCCGCTGGCAGCGACCATTTTCCATGAAGCCCGCCGTAGCGCTTCTTGACAACGAGCCATTCGTTCTGTTGATTTACGACCAGCCCAGCAGCACCGAGCCAGACATCTCCCCTTTTGCTTCTCGACATGTCTTTCACTCCCTTCACTATGTGAAAAAAAGCCCCCCACACTGGGAGGCTTTCATTTTTATAGTACCTTGAATTTACCTTTTTTCAAGACCAATCTAGGTCCACCAATCATGTACAATGCACGATTATCGATCATTTTCTTCATGAACGATGCACGCTTGCCTGTTACTTTCTTGCCAAAGACGACGCCAATCGCATCTTCTTCGCCAAGTGAACATACAGTTCCTTTCAAGTCAGGAACAAACTCTTCTGTCGTACCTTCGCCTGCAAGTGCTTTGATGTTTTTCGCAATGCGCTCGCCTTGCTGCATCGCAATTTGTGCAGTTGGCGGGTACGGGCGATTTGTTTCTTCGTTAATCATCAATGCGCAGTCACCGACGATGAACACGTCAGAATAACCTGGTGCACGCATGTCTTTTTCGACTTTAATGCGCGCGCGCATGCTTTCGATCGATGTTTCTTCGATCAAGCGGTTTCCACGGACACCGGCTGCCCAAACGACTGTACCGGCATAGATGAATTCGAACTCATCATCATTCTTCTTGATTTTCACGCCTTCAGGAGTTGCTTCAACGACAGGCGTTCCGATAGAGAATTCAATGCCTTTCGCTTGAAGATGGCCGACTGCATAGTCTACCAGTTCCGGATCGAATCCTGGCAAGACCATCGGTGCAGCTTCTACACAAATGACACGCACTTTTTCATGCGGCACGTCATACTCTTTGCAAAGTTCCGGCACTCGGTTGGCAAGTTCGCCAAGGAATTCGATTCCAGTGAACCCAGCTCCACCGACGACAATCGTCAAGCGGCTGTCGTTCTTCACTTCTTCAGTAGACCATGTCGCAAATTGGAATTCAATGTGCTCGCGGATATAACGCGCAGCTTTCACATTGGCAATTGACAACGCATATGTGTCAAGTCCTTCAATCCCGAAAGTTTCTCCTTCAAAACCAAGTCCGATGACAAGGAAATCGTAAGTGAATTCCCCATTGTCAGTCGTAACTTTCTTGCTGTCTACGTCGATGCCTTCGACAGTGGCTTGAACAAAGTTCACTTTGCCAGTATCGATGACGTCTTTGATATCGTAGCGCACTTGTTCCGGAAGCAGTGTTCCTGCTGCTGCTTCATGGAGCCATGTGCTTTCATAATGATATTCGTTTTTGTTGATGAGCGTAATGTCCGCAGCGTCTGTCCCAAATTCTTTCTGCAAGTTCACTACAGTAGTCAATCCACCATAGCCTGCACCTAATACTAATATTGACGGTCTTTTCAACACAATCGCAACCACCTTCAAGTCATTTTATGTACCGGAAATAATGAAACAGATTCCAGTAAACACCTACCCTCTATATTAGCCCTTTTGCAAATGCTTTTCAACAGTTGAATGCCCTTACAGCAGATGCGCAACAAAAGCGAAAATTAAAAAAACCCGCTTTTGTCACAAAGCGGGCGTTTCATTAGCAGTTTTCAGGAGTCCCTGCTTTTTTCGCGGTGCGGAAACTTGTGCCGCAACCGCATGATGCGATCGCATTCGGGTTATCAATAGTGAATCCGCCGCCCATTAAGGATTGCTTATAATCCACTATAGTCCCTTGTAAAATCGGCGCATCTTCTTTATTGATCAAAATGCGGATGCCGTGCTGTTCATATTGATCGTCCGTCTCTGACGCTTCTGGCTCGAAACCCATGCCATATGTCAGGCCGCTGCAGCCGCCGCCTTTTACAGCCACGCGCAGATAAGAGCCTTCCTCTTCGTTATGGCGCATCATTTCTTTCACTTGGAAAGAAGCGGCTTCTGTAATTTCTACAACTTGTGTCATCTACGTTCACCCTTTCTTTTCCATTTTACCACCGGTCTGATGGCAGACATAAAAAGGGACCTGCAAAAGGCCCCTTGGACATTAAAAGACTTGTTCCACTTCAACGACGCCAGGAACTTCCTCGACAAGCGCGCGTTCGATGCCCGCTTTTAATGTGATTGTTGAACTTGGGCAGCTGCCGCAAGCACCGAGCAAGCGGAGCTTCACGATACCGTCCTCTACATCCACCAATTCACAGTCTCCCCCGTCGCGCAAAAGGAATGGCCGTAATTTATCTAAGACTTCCATTACTTGATCTTCCATCATAGCTTCAGTCATTTCTATCGACTCCTTTCATTACAATCATTATAATGTGAATAAGCACAAAAAGCCAATAATGAATTTCCAGGAGGCCAATATCCATGACAAAAATCCCGAACATCGAAGTTTACGGAACCGACCAAATCTGCGCCAGCTGTGTAAACGCTCCGTCATCCAAGGATACGTATGAATGGCTAGAGGCGGCCATCTCGAGAAAATACAAGGATCAGCCATTTTCAATAAGCTATATCGATATTGAGAAACCACTGCAGGATGCCAAACAGCAAGAATATGCGGAGCGCATCTTGGAAGATGAATTTTTCTATCCGCTTGTGTTAATCGAAGGTGAAGTGGTCGGTGAAGGCTATATCCAGCTGAAGCCGGTCTACCGAGAGCTCGAGAAACATGGCTTTGCCGCTGCTGAATAAATAAAAAAAGCGCTCCGGGGAGCGCTTTTTTCTTTATCCATTATGCCATTTGTACATCCACAAGACGCCCGATTTCATCAGACGTGCAATGCGTCCGGTAACGGTGCGGTCTGCGAGATAGGCAAAGCCTTGTTTTTTCCCGAGCGAGCCGAGGAAGCCTTTCAGCTTGATCTCCGGCATCGTTTCAGGCAATGCCTCACCTTTCCATTTCATGCGCAGCACTTTGACGATCTGTTCAGCTTGTTCTTCTGCCAGCTGTGCAGAAGGCGCCATCGGCAGGGCCGCACAATCGCCGACGACATAGACATTGTCGTCGTTCGGCAATTGGTGGTATTGGTTGATGATTACACGCCCGCTGCTGTCGCTTTCCAAATTCAAGTCGCGTACTGGCTTGACTGGCTGGATACCCGCCGTCCAGACCACAGCATCGACTGGAATCGTTTCTTCGTGGTTATGAAGAAGGTTCGGTTCCACTTTGGTGATGTTCGAATTAGACACGACATCGACGTTATTATTATCGAACCATTTCTTGACGAAATTGCTGAGCCGTTCCGGGAAGTCACGCAGAATTCGCGGGCTGCGATCAAACAGCTTAATTTGTAGATCTTTGCGGCTTTCACGTAATTCACTGGCAAGTTCAATGCCGCTGAGCCCGGCACCGACTACGCCTACAGTAGCCCCTGATTTCAAGCCAAGCAAGGCTTCATAGGTTTTCCGCGAATTGCCGATGGTTTGGATGCTGTATGTGAATTCATCCGCCCCCGGAACGCCGTGGTATTTGTCGATGCAACCGAGCCCGATGATCAATTCATCGTAAGCGATGCGCTGGCCGTCTTCCATAAAGATGCATTTTTCCTCCAAGCCGATCTCGCTAATTTCACCATTGACGATTTTCAGGCGTTCGTGCTCCGGAAATGGGACGCGCACCTCGTGGTCGGATTCGGTACCTGCAGCCAGTGCGTAAAATTCAGTTTTCATACTGTGAAAAGGTGTCCGGTCAATGAGGATAATTTCCATGTCCTGTGGGAAATTATTCGGCAAGAGCCGAAGCAAGACCCGCATATTGCCATAGCCGCCACCTAGTAACACTAATTTCTTCATATAATTCTCCTTTAGCCCGTCATTCTGCTGTTGATTCCAAATATGAGTATAGCTGATTGTGATAACTTTCACAATCATTTCCCGGCAAAATCAATTAATTGACGGTTGCACGGAAACACGGTAGGATTTCCTAGTAGTGAGGTGAGCTGGAATGAACCCGATTATTGAATTTTGCATGAGCAATCTCGCCAATGGTTCGGAAGAGTCTTTTGCAAAATTAGAGCAGGACCCGAATCTGGATGTACTCGAATATGGTTGTTTAAGCTACTGCAGCCAATGTGCCGAATCCTTGTTTGCACTTGTAAACGGTGAAATTGTGGAAGCGGACACCCCTGAAGAGCTAACCAAGAAAATATATGAGTTCATAGAAGAAAACCCATTGTTTTAAGCCGCCTTTTGGACGGCTTTTTTTAATGCTTCCAAAAACTGAGATTTTCTAGCAAATGCGTTGCAGGGTGATCTTTTTGCATTACTGTGTCCATCGACGTTACGCCGGTATTAACGTGGACCGTATCGATTCCAAAACGGATTCCCGCCTGAATATCGGTATCATAATTATCCCCGATCATCACCATCTCGTCTTTTTCAAATCCCCATTCGTGCTGGATCGCTTCGAGCATATGGATTTCCGGCTTGCCGATAAAGACTGGATCCACGTCCGTCGCTTTTGACACGACGGCTGTGATGGCACCGTTGCCCGGAAGAAACCCTTCTTCCGAAGGGAATGCCAAGTCCGGGTTAGTCGACAAGAACACAGCTCCATTCTGCACTTCAAGGCAAGCGCGTGAAAGTTTCTCGTAAGTAATCTGTGGATCAAGCCCCATCAGAACAATGTCCGCCTGCTGATCGACGCAATCGATCCCTTCCATATCAAGCGCTTCCTTCAAGCCATCTGACCCAATTAGATAGACAGTTCGCCCTGGGTACCAACGCTTAATGTATTTCGCAGCCACGACCGCTGAAGACATGATCCGCGATTTATCGGCATTGATCCCGACCCTTTTCAGCTTTTCATATAATTGCCCTTGTGTTTTGGAAGCGTTGTTCGTGACATAGAAAGCTTCGATGCCATCGTGTTGCAAGCGGCTGACAAATTCGGCTGCTTCTTGAACCGGCGCTTCGCCTCGATACACGGTGCCATCCAAATCCAGGCAATACGCTTTGTAGCGTTTAATTTGTTCCATTTTCATTCTCCGGAATAAACGCAGAGACAGGACCAAGTTCATGTTCTAGGTAATGGGCTACTTTAGGACCAAACTGTTTTAAGCTGTCCAAATGAGCATCCATTACGCGTTTGATTTCTGCATGGTCGACCGCAATGAATTCGCGCACCAGCATCTTGCGCAGGCCAACCAGCTCTTTTAACGGCTGGTCCATTTCTTCGGTGATTACTTTTTCATCCACCAGTATATCGATGATATCTTCGTAACTACCCGGATCGCGCATAATAAAACCATCGATCATCGAATTCCCGACATCGATCACCGCTTCAATCGCCCCGAGTGCAAGACGCTCCAAAGCCAATTGGTCTTTCAACGAATCCCACTGGCTGTTCTCTTCATATAAAGCGATGAGCGCATCCATATACGTGATGGCTTCCTTGATTTTTCCGCGGTCGATAAAATACATAATGAGTCCCTCCATTTAGCTGTTGCTCGCTGTTTCGTTTCTTCTCTATCATATCATATGGGCATAAAAAAACCCCCAGCGGCTCAATCCGCTTTGGGGGGTTCCGGTTGTTCCTGCACTTCTGGTTCTGCTTGTTCCTGCACTTCTGGTTCTGGCGCTTTTCCGGCCTTTTTTAAGACGAAATAAGAACATCCGAAATTGCAGTATTCATATAAATAATCCTGGAGTGTGCTGATCTTCGTATCGTAGCTTGCCTTATTATTGCTATCATCAAAAAAGCCTTTTAGGCGAAGCTGCCCATATCCCCAGTCGCCCAGGATGTAATCGTATTTGGCCAGAATATCGCTGTACCTGTTCTGGAACGCTTCTTCCTGAAACCCGTCGCGATGATCCTCGATCACCTCGTAATTCCATTTTTCAATTGTGATCAATATCCTCACCATCCATACCTAGTAATGACAAAAGCCTGGGCCTGCATCATTCTGCTTTACCTGCTTGAATCCTGCTTCAAATGTATCACACCAGAGCTATGTGGACAAGCTGTGCTAGTGGCAGCTGTGCATACAAAAAACCTCCGGCCAATATTCTGCCGGAGGTTTCCCATTTTATCCTAAGTCTTCTGCTTTATTTGCTTTGCTCGATCTTACAGCGTGAAAAATGCTCGCTGCAAGCCCTCCCCAGAGGAGGATCATACCGATGATCATGACTACAATCGCGCTAACTGACATGTCGATCCCTCCTTATTCTTTTTCTTTCGCCGGGTGTTCGGAATGCTCGTCGTAATAACGGTAGTTTTTATGCCATTTGCCGAGCGAGAACAAGATGCCGAAGAGCAGGGCTCCTGCTGCAACCGCCACACCGCCGAATAAAGTGAACATATTGGAATATCCTTCATAGTTCCCTGTTTCCGTATCGAATTGCTGGAAAATGTTCAAGCGCAGCAAGCCGAACATCATATAGCCGAGAACGAGTGGTGTGATAACGCCCAAGCTGAATTTCCACCAGCCACCGAGATGGATGTCTGAGATTTCGTTTGCGTGGTTCTGAAGATCGCCTGCTTTGCGCAAGATCCAGACCACCATGATAACTTCTACAAGGCCAACTGCGGCAACACCGAATTGGTTGATGTAGTAATCGGCGATATCCAAGAAGAACAATCCGCCTTGAGTAGCAAATAAGATAGAGATCAATGCGGCAAGGCCGCCGCCGAATGCGACCGCTTTGCGGCGCGAGATGCCGAATTTTTCGCTGAATCCAGCTACATAAGTTTCAGTGATCGACATGAGTGATGTCAGGCCCGCAAGCGTCAATGACAGGAAGAACAAGAAGCCGAAGAGGCCATTGAACCCTGGGAATTCATTGATGATCGCCGGGAATACAACGAATGCCAGCCCAACGCCTGCAGACGCTACATCTGCCACTTCCACGCCAGATTGCGTCGCCATGAAGCCAAGTACCGCAAACACCCCAATACCGGCTAGCAGCTCAAAACTTGAGTTCGCAAATCCGGTGATAAACGCGTTGTTTGTGATATCCGATTTTTTAGGCAGATAACTGGAGTAAGTGATCATGATCGCAAAGGCGACCGATAAACTGAAGAATATATGCCCATAGGCCGCAACCCAAACGGTCGGATCCATGATGGCATCGAAATTCGGCCTGAAGAACGCTTCCAATCCAAGTGATGCGCCTTCAAGCGTGACAGCACGGATTACAATAATCGTGAAAATAACGACCAAAGTCGGAATGAAAATACGGTTGGCCATTTCAATTCCTTTTTTGACACCGGCAAGTAAAATACCGAGTGTGATAATCCAAACAATTGCTAATGGAATGAAGATGCCCCAGACGATTCCCCCCGTCTCGCCTGGACTTACGGTCAACTGAAGGAAGTCATTGAATAAGAAGCCTTCTGTATCTTCCCCCCATGCCTGATTGAACGAAAACAGTGTGTATCGAATCGCCCAGGCAATAATGACCGCGTAATACACCGAGATGACGAACGATACGAACATCGCCCACCAACCGAGCCATTCTGCTTTCTTGCCGCTCATTCTAAAGAATGAAAGTGGTGCGGATCCGCGATAGCGATGGCCGATGGTGAACTCCAATATAAGGATTGGAATCCCGGCTGTTAAAAGAGCAAACAAATACGGTATAAAAAATGCGCCCCCACCATTTTCATATGCTACATACGGGAATCGCCAAATATTCCCTAGTCCTATTGCTGAACCGACCGCCGCCATGATAAAACCGGCTCTCGTTCCCCATGTAGAACGTTCCATTTCTCTTCCCCCTTTGTGTGAACTTCCAATTTTTTAACAGAAAAATAGGAAGTTTGTTTATATTCAGATTATTTTGGAATCTAAATTTAGTATAACTAGGACCCTGTTCAAAGTAAAGATAATTTCTGAAAATTTTTCAAAAAAACTATTACAACAATAATAAAAAGGCGGAGATGTAATATCTCCGCCTTTAAAACCTTAGTTCTGTTCACGTTTCTCCATTATGGTAGTACGCTTAGACCAGAAAACGAATAGTATTGCCAAGACGATTGCCACCGTTCCGAGAGCCAAAGGCAAAGAGCCGGTGAAGCCTATGACGATATACCCTACTGCTGCAATTGCTGCAGAGGTCAATGCATAAGGAAGCTGCGTGACCACGTGGTCCATGTGGTTGCTTCCTGCACCCGTCGACGACAGAATCGTGGTATCCGAGATTGGTGAACAATGATCTCCGAATACTGCTCCCGCCAAGACAGCCGACAAGGAAGCGAGCAATAGTTCGGGTTCTGCCTGAATCATTATCGTGCCGGCAATCGGTAGCAAGATCCCAAATGATCCCCACGAAGTGCCTGTCGAAAATGCCATGACGCCAGCCAGCAAGAACAATAGGACCGGCAAGACGCTGGTCGGTACATTGCCGCGAGCCACAGCATCAGCCAAGAAAGTGCCCGTTTCCAATGCATCGATCAAATAGGTCAGTGACCAGGCAAAGATCAGGATAAAGACAGCGCCTGCCATCGATTGGATACCGGCCCAAATGCCTCTAGCGATCCAATGCGCTTCCGCCACTTCGTTGCGCTTGATTTGCAATGCATACAAGATGATCGCTGCAAGTGCGCCGATGATTCCGCCTGTGATCAGTGACAGTGGAACATCCGTGTTTTCAAAAATGAGCCAAATATCAAATACTCTATCGGCATTTACATAGCCTGTCCACATCATCGCTGCGACCGTTCCTACAATCAACAGCAGGATCGGCAAAAGCAAATCACGGACGCGGCCGTGCGAATGGCTCGGAAAATCTTCTTTCATTTCCCCAGGAATCACTTTATCCGGGTTGAACAATTGGCCTTCTGTAATTGCCAAGCGTTCATGCTTTTTCATTTCCCCAAAGTCCACATCGCGGATTGCGACGAAGAACACGATGGCAAGTGCCGCGATAACATAAAAGTTCATCGGTGCCATCCACAGGAATGCTTCTAGCGCTGAATAATCCAAGAAAGTCTGTCCAGCCAGAATCGTCCCGATGATGCCGATAATTGCAGCTCCCCAGCTCGATACAGGAGATACGACACAAATCGGTGCAGCCGTGGAATCGATGAAATAAGCTAGTTTTGCACGCGATACTTTGTAACGGTCTGTAATCGGCCGTGCGACTTGCCCGACTGCTAAGGCGTTGAAGTAATCGTCGATGAAGATCAAGATGCCAAGAAACACCGTAACCAATTTCGCTCCGCGGCGCGTTTTCACACGCGCAGATGCCCAATCGGCAAACGCATGGCTGCCTCCAGACAGGCTGACGAATGCTGTAATGACGCCTAGCAGCAATAAAAACAAAATGATGAAGACATTGTAAGCGTTAAAGCCGCCGTCCCAGAAGATCACCGCAAACGAAGTGAACAATTCGTTCAAAGCTTCAATAGGCGCAAACGATGTCAGGATCAGCGCAGCCGCTACGATGCCGACGCCAAGCGACAGCAATACACGACGTGTCAACAGCACCATCGCAATCGCGATAATCGGCGGCAGTATCGAAAAGATTGTGTTTTCCATAATTAGATTTCCCCCTATTCATTTTGATGGTAAGGCTTAGACCAAAAAAGCCGGCTTATCCAATGGATAAACCGGCTTCCTACAATTCGTCTGTGTGCACAAGCATCAAACAACCCTGTAGCTCTCCATCCGCAGTAAACTGCAAATGACAGTGGCATTCCTGTTCGAAATGTCCCCAATCGCCGCCCCTTGACCCGGAGACGGTAATTTCGGCAAGCTTCCCTTTCGAATGTGGTCTACGCGGTCAAACTCGCACATTCTACTGATGAAGGCTGCAGCCTCTACCCATCGATATCTAATTCATAAAAAGCATAGCCCAAAAAGCATTTGAAATCAACTAACAGTCCATTTTGAATGTTCCTTCTATTAAAGGGCTTTCATGCGGAAATAATCGCCAAAGACATCACGCAGGAATTCAGGCATGAAATAACTTTTTGGCGCCCGCTTCAACGCGGGGAAAAAATAACCGAATGTAAACAGGTCAAGCGTCGCCAGCCGGTAGATGCGATCGGGGTCGGCAGGCTTGCCGCCGACCATCAATTGATGATCGTCCATATCCATTCCGCTGTGGATCATCCGGCCAAACACCGCTCCCCGAAAGCCCATGCCTTTAAGCTCGAGCTGCGGCCAATCTTCATTCAAGGATTGAAGGTAAATTTCTTTCAGCTCCGCTCCGCTAAGATCGATGACGCACGGATTGATCGGATGCGGCAGCATGCGGTGAAAATCGTAGCGCGTCATCTCTCCTTGCGGCATATCTTCCATGAAAATGCCGGCATTGAACAGGCCACAATCTGCCGAGGCGAACGAGACCAGGGCATCGCCGAACAGCTCAGCCATGGGAGAGGGCTTGAACCATTCAGCTTTCAAATGCTGTTCGTTAATAAATACCGTCTCCGCCATTTGCTGTTTGCCGACACCGACTAAATATTCGTTGAACCCTTCATCAGCTTCCGGCAACTGGTCGGTCTCGATCACTTCCGCTGTCATCTGGCGTGTCGCGATATCAATTTCAATATGGCCGATATAATAGCCGAACTTGCCGGCTGCACCGAGCAAGGTCCCGCCGATTTCTTTTCCTTGATGGAATAGATGATGGGTGTGTGCCCCCAAAATGATGTCGAGTTCAGGGCATTCCGCTGCCAACAGTTCATCTTCCCGAATTCCGAGATGGGACATACAGATAAGGAAATCGACCGACCCGCGGATTTCCGCCGCTTCCCGTTTGATGGCTTCTCTCCCGCTCGTCACTTGCCAACCGAGGCGGTGGTAAAACGGGGTGAACTCTGCTGTTGCAGCGATGAGCCCGATTTTCGTGCCATCTTTTGTTACGATGATCTGATTTGGGCTTGCCCATTCTGGCTGCTTGCCGTCTAAGTCCAATAGATTAGCGACTACGACAGAAAAATCTGCCTGTACATATAATTCGTCCAGTTCTGCTTTGGACAGCGTAATCCCCTCGTTATTGCCAATGGTCACTGCATCATAGCCGGCTTCATTTAGCAGCTGCACATTGCCTTTGCCAGCTGTGCCTTCCGTAAAAGGATGCGAACGGTCAGCGTGGTCCCCAATATCGAGAACTAAACACACGTCGCCCGCTTCTTCGTGCCAGCGCCTGCGCTCCGTCAGCAAGGATTTGATGCGCGGCCAGTGCGCAAAATGGCTATGCAGGTCGTTCGTATGATAAATATGGATGATTTCACTCATGTCAAACACCTCATTATGAACTGAAAATTCCTTCGTAAATCGAGCGGAGCCCGAGTAATAATAATGCGAGCCTCAGCACGACAACCAGTGTATCGGATTTGATGCTGCGGTTCAGCCTCGCCCCGATCTTCGCTCCGATATAAGCTGAGGGGATGATGGCCAAGGTATAGATCCACGGAACATTGCCGAGTGAAATATGCGTGATAGAATTGACGATGGCCGACAGAAAGACCATCAGCATCGATGTTCCAACGGCTACGTGAGGCGGAAATAAAAATAGCAGGATCATGGCGGGAACGAGGATCGAACCGCCACCGATGCCAAATAGACCGGATGCAAAGCCGATAAAGAAGGTCAATGCGAGTGCAAACCATACCGGATAGCCGTAAACGTATTCCTTATCAGTTTTGCGGTCATGGAAACTTTGCTTTTTGCCATTATCGACAAACCAACTCACTGCCTTCAAGCGATCCCTGAGCAACAGGAGCAGCGATAAAAATACCAATAGCAGGCCGAAATACAGTTGAAAGGACGGCACATCAAGACTGCGGTTGACGAAAGCACCTAAAACGGTTCCAGGCGCACTGCCGACAAAGAAAATGAAACCGCTCCGGTAATCGACAGTGCCTACTTTCATGTAGGCAATCGTCGATGATAAACCAGTGAAAATCATCATGACGACCGAGAGCCCGACGATCTGTTGAGGAGACAAGTCTGGAAATAAACTGACCGAAGAGCTGAGGAATAGCAATACCGGCACCAAGATGACGCCTCCGCCAAGTCCGATGAGTGCACCGACAATCCCTGAAGCAAGCCCGGTCAACAGAAGGATTAGGAATACCATCAAAAATCGCCTTCAAACAGATCAAGCTGTTTGGGGGACAATCCATCAAAATGCAAACCGTTCAATTCCTGGAACTGTTTCGCATCACCCGCTGCATGGCCGCCTGAGTTATTATTAAAAATCACATAGACACGTTCAGCCTGTTGTTCAAGACGCTTTACAGCATTACTAATCTCTTCTAGTTCCTTGCGGTTGTAATCGTATAAGTAGCGCACTTCCCGCCATTTTTCGGCATTCCCCGGATTCAGCCAGCCGTGAACATTGCGCCCATGCAGACGCAGCAGCACTTTATCATTGCGGCTAGATTCCGGAACAAGCGGGATCGAGCCATCTCCTGCCTGCGGCTCATCGCACACCGAATGGATCAACCCGTGTTCGCGAAGAAATTCCAGCGTCTTTTCTTTCATGCCGTTTGCATACCAGGACTGATGGCGGAATTCAATCGCTAAGTCGAATTCCTGCAACTCCGCGATGATTGCCCGGATTTCATCGACATGATCTTTCTGGCAGTCGAACCAAGGCGGAAATTGCAATAGCACCATCGCCAGCTTGCCCGCTTCTTTAAGCGGTCTGACAGACAACCTATAAGCTTCGAACATCTCCTCGCGGGTCGCGAATGGATTCTCTCCGCGCTGATGCCCGGTCATGCCTTGATAAGCTTTTACGACGAACTGGAAATTGTCCGGCGTCTCGCGAATCCATTTGCTGATATTGCGCTCAGGCTGGACTGCATAAAATGAAGAATCCAGTTCCACAATCGGAAAATGCGCACTGTAATCGACCAATTTATCTTTTTGTTTCGACCCGGGGCTATACACATCTGGATGATCTCCCCAGCCCGTCAATCCAACATAAATCATCGTCCTGCCTCCATTTTCGTTATTATTTTATGATAGCATAGAACAAAACAGGCGTCCTTTTTGAGATTCGCTGAAGCACGCCAGGCGAAGCTCCCTATTTCGCACATGGTTACAATCACATATCAAGCCATTCTTTAGGAGGTTTTTGGAAATGAAAAAACCATGGAACACAGAGGCTCTTATCTCAAGCTTTGAGGACCATCGCAACCCGGAGCTTGCCGCTCCGATGGCCGCTTATATGAAACACAACTTCCCATTTTTAGGAATCCAGAAACCTCTGCGTACTGCGTTAATGAAAGAGCAGCTATCAACATATCTCCTCCCTGAAAAAGCACAATTGAAGTCCATTGTCCAAGCACTGTACGCACTGCCGGAACGCGAATTTCATTACGCAGCCATCGAATTGCTGGAACAAGCAAAAAAGGAACTGACTCCAGACGACTTGCCGTTTTTGCGCCTGCTGGTCGAATCCAATTCCTGGTGGGACACTGTTGATGCCATCGCCCCCAAACTCGTCGGTCATATTGTGTTGCTTGACCGAACAACCACTGCCCCGCTCCTTGTTGAGTGGGCACATGCAGAAAACTTATGGACCCAGCGCGCTGCAATTTTGCACCAACTGAAATTCAAGCAACAGACCGACACGGAAATGCTCGGCTCCATCATCTCTCTACATGCCGAATCCCGCGAATTCTTCATCCAAAAATCCATCGGCTGGGCTTTGAGGGAATACGCAAAAACCGATCCCATGTGGGTCTTGGACTTCGTCTCTGCCCATACGCTTCAGCCACTGAGCAAGCGGGAAGCTCTAAAACACATAAAAAAATAAGCTTCGGCATCCATGAAGAGACGCCAAAGCTTATTTTTTTAATTGGGCTGCAGGCTCTTAGAACAACCCGCCGAGCCCGCCGCCGCCGATTTTGGATTTAGCGAGATCCATCAATTCGTTCTTTTCGTTTTCATCGATTTTGCCGTCGTCGTATGCTTGCTTGACTTGAGTGATGATTTCTTTCGCTTCTCCCATGTCAGCGTTGCTGATTTTCTCTTTTAATGCATCAAAAGTTTGGCTCATTAGAAAAATCCCTCCTCAATTTTTTGCTTCATCCTTTGTATACCCTTAGGAAAAACAGTTAAACGAAATTTATACAAATGAGGAAATCCACTCCTCCTAACCGGCATAAAAAATCCCCGGCATTTTCCATGCCGGGGATTGATTGATTGATTGATTAACCGATTGAACCTTCCATCTCGAACTTGATGAGACGGTTCATTTCGACTGCATACTCCATCGGCAATTCTTTAGTGAATGGCTCGATGAAGCCCATGACGATCATTTCTGTCGCTTCCTGTTCAGAAACGCCACGGCTCATCAGATAGAACAATTGCTCTTCAGAGACTTTCGATACTTTCGCTTCGTGTTCAAGCGAAACGTTATCGTTCATGATCTCGTTGTAAGGAATTGTATCGGATGTCGACTGGTTGTCCATGATCAACGTATCGCATTCGATGTTCGAACGTGCGCCGTCCGCTTTGCGGCCGAAGTGCACGATTCCGCGGTAAGAAACTTTCCCGCCTTGTTTCGAAATCGATTTGGAAACGATCGATGAAGATGTATTCGGCGCCAAGTGGATCATTTTCGCGCCTGCATCCTGGTGCTGGCCTTTGCCGGCGATCGCAATCGACAATGTCATGCCGCGTGCGCCTTCGCCTTTAAGGAAGACTGCAGGGTATTTCATCGTCAATTTCGAACCGATGTTGCCATCGATCCATTCCATCGTGCCGTTTGCATCTACGAAAGCACGTTTCGTTACCAGGTTGTATACGTTATTCGCCCAGTTTTGGATTGTTGTATAGCGGCAATAAGCATCTTTTTTCACGATGATTTCAACAACTGCAGAGTGCAGTGAGTTCGTCGTGTAGACAGGAGCTGTACAGCCTTCTACATAATGGACGCTTGCGCCTTCGTCGACGATGATCATCGTACGTTCGAATTGGCCCATGTTTTCCGAGTTGATGCGGAAATAGGCTTGCAGTGGCGATTCCACTTTGATGCCTGGCGGTACATAGATGAATGAACCACCCGACCAAACAGCCGTGTTCAATGCAGAGAATTTATTATCTGCTGCTGGAATGACTGTCTGGAAGTTTTCTCTGAAGAGGTCTTCGTTTTCACGAAGCGCCGCATCTGTATCTTTAAAGATGATGCCCATGTCTTCAAGATCCGCTTTCATGTTGTGGTAAACCACTTCGGATTCGTACTGTGCAGAAACACCTGCGAGGTATTTCTGTTCAGCTTCAGGAATTCCCAGTTTATCAAACGTACGCTTGATTTCTTCAGGAACTTCATCCCATGAAGTCTGGCTCGCTTCAGAAGGTTTGACATAATACGTGATTTCATCAAAATCCAGCGAGTTCAAATCTCCGCCCCATTGCGGCATTGGCATGGAATAGAATAGTTTCAACGCTTTCAAGCGTGATTCGAGCATCCATTCCGGTTCTTCTTTAATCTTCGAAATTTCTCTGACAATGTCTTCCGTCAGACCGCGTTTTGATCTGAAGATGGAGACGTCCTTGTCATGGAACCCATATTTATAATCTCCGATTTCCGGCATTTTTTTCGCCATCGTCGTTCCTCCGTTCTCTGTTACGATTTTTCTTCGTCGTGCACACCTTTTTCCATGGCTTTCCACGCTAAGGTCGCGCATTTGATACGCGCCGGGAATTTAGATACACCTTGCAATGCTTCAATATCCCCAAGGTCCACTGAATCGTCGTACTCTTTGCCAAGCATCATGTCCGAAAAGATTCCGGACAGCTTCAATGCTGTATCTACATCTTTGCCTTTGACGGCTTGCGTCATCATGGAAGCAGATGCCATGGAAATCGAGCAGCCTTCCCCGTCGAATTTGGCGTCTTTGACGATGCCATCTTCTACTTGCAGCGTCAATTGGATCCTGTCGCCGCAAGTCGGGTTGTTCATTTCGATATTGACACTGTCCTGTTCAAGCGCGCCCTTGTTGCGGGGCGTCTTGTAATGGTCCATGATCACTTGTCGATATAATTGATCTAAATTATTAAAAGACATCGCTAAAATACTCCTTTGCAGAACGCAAACCTTCCACTAGGCGATCGATATCCGATTCGTCATTATAAAGATAGAAGCTTGCGCGTGCTGTCGCTGTCACGTCAAGCCATTTCATCAGTGGCTGTGCGCAGTGATGACCTGCTCTGACAGCGATGCCGCTCATATCGAGCACAGTCGCTACATCGTGGGGATGGACTTCTTTCAAATTGAAAGTGACGATCCCTGCACGTTTTGCTGGGTCTTTCGGGCCGTAAATCTCAAGCCCTTCAATAGCCGACATCTTGTCCATCGCGATGGCTGCCATATGGTGTTCATGTTTTTCGATTTCATCCAATCCGATTTCCTGCAGGAAGTTGATGGCCGCAGCCAGTCCGACTGCCCCAGCAATGATCGGCGTGCCGCCTTCGAATTTCCAAGGCAACTCTTTCCAGGTCGAATCGTATAATCCGACAAAGTCGATCATCTCGCCGCCGAACTCGACAGGCTCCATGGCTTCGAGCAAATGCTTTTTGCCATACAAGACGCCGATGCCGGTCGGGCCGACCATTTTGTGGCCGGAAAATGCGAAGAAGTCGCAATCCAAGTCCTGGACATCGATTTTCAAGTGAGGCGCAGCCTGTGCACCGTCCACCATCATGACAGCGCCATGTTCGTGGGCGATTTTCGCCACTTCCTTCACCGGGTTCATCGTGCCGAGCACATTGGATACATAAACCATCGACACAATTTTTGTCCGGTCGGTAATGGCTGCACGGACATTTTCAAGCGAGATGGTACCGTCTTCTTCGAGCTCGATGTATTTCAAGACAGCGCCGCGTTCTTTTGCCAGCTGCTGCCAAGGAATGATGTTCGAGTGATGCTCCATATACGTGATGACGATTTCGTCGCCTTCTTCCACATTGGCACGGCCATAGCTTTGTGCGACCAAGTTGATCGCAGTCGTCGTGCCGCGGAGAAAGACGATTTCCTGCGTCGATCTGGCATTGATGAATTGCTGCACTTTCTCGCGGGCGCCTTCATATTTCTCTGTTGCCCGGTTGCCGAGCGTGTGGACGCCGCGGTGGACATTGGAATTATCAGACTCGTAATATTCTTTCAGCGCCTCGATGACTGGCGTCGGCTTCTGGGAAGTCGCCGCGCTGTCCAAATAGACGAGCGGATGTCCATTGATTTCCTGGTTGAGTATCGGGAAATAGCTCTTGATCTCTGGATTCATTAGCGGACTTTCCTTTCGATAACCTCCGTCAATTGCTTTTTAACGCCTTCGATTGGCAACACGTTTACAACCGGTGCCAGGAAGCCGTGAATAACAAGACGTTCAGCTTCTTGTTTTGTAATGCCTCGGCTCATCAAATAATACAATTGAAGCGGATCGACGCGTCCGACTGATGCCGCATGGCCTGCCGTTACATCATCTTCGTCAATCAAGAGGATCGGGTTCGCATCGCCGCGCGCTTTCGGGCTCAACATCAGCACACGTGATTCCTGTTCTGCGTTAGCTTTCGTTGCGCCGTGTTCAATTTTGCCGATGCCGTTGAAGATCGCAGAAGCGGAGTCTTTCATGACGCCGTGCTTCAAGATCTGTCCATCGGAATTTTTGCCCCAATGGATGACTTGAGTCGTGAAGTTCTGCTTTTGCGTGCCTCTTCCGACCACTACTGTTTTCGTATCGCCGACTGAATTATCGCCGATGAGGAACGTCGTGTTATCGGAAATAGTATCGCTATCGTTCATCATGCCGAGCGCCCATTCGATGCGTGCATCGCGTTGTGCTACTCCGCGGCGGTTCACATAAGTCGTGAATCCTTCAGCGAGTACGTCCACCGCACCGTAAGTGACAGACGCATTGTCTTCTGCAAATACTTCTGAAACGATATTCGCTTGGCCTTTTGCATTCGGTACTGTGGAAATATAGTTCTCCACGTAAGTTACTTCACTGCCTTTATCTGCAACAATCAATGCGTGATTGAACAGGGAAGCTTCCTCATTGTCATGCACGAAGATCGCTTGCACCGGATTCTTTATAGCAAGATTCTTTGGCACGTATAGGAACATCCCGCCATTTAGAAGCGCTGCATGAAGAGCCGTCAATTTATGTTCTTCCGCTTTGACTGCTTCTGTCATGAAATACTTAGCAACCAAATCACCGTGCTCACGGATCGCTGTTTGGATATCTGTCAAAATGACACCTTGTTGCTGAAGGTTCTTATCCAATGAAATATAAGCCGGTGTATTATTGTGCTGGATGTATAGATTTTTTTGATCCGTATCAACAATCGACTTTACTTGCTCAGGCAACTCATCCAATGAGGCATAAGTAGAGCTTTCTACTGTATGGACCGGAAAATCCGTAAAGTTCCAATTGATGATTTTCGTTTTATCCGGTTTTGGGAGCGGCAACGCTTCGGCAGCAGCCAAAGCCTGTACGCGCAAGTTAGTAAATGCTTCTGGTTCTGAGTGCGAAGCCGAGAAGGAGCGTACATCCTGCTCGGTCATCGTTAGTTTTGTTTCAACCGTCACGTTAGTCTCTCCTTCCAATTATGCTTCTTGTCCAACAGTCTCGTCTTCGATGCCGAGTTCTGTCTTGATCCAGTCATAGCCTTCCGCTTCCAATTTATGCGCAAGTTCAGGTCCGCCGGATTTAACGACGCGGCCTTGCATCATGACATGGACGTGATCTGGCGTGATGTAGTTCAACAGGCGCTGATAGTGAGTGATAATCAGGCAGCCGAAGTTTTCACCCTTCATTTGGTTGATGCCTTCAGAAACAACTTTCAATGCATCGATATCGAGACCCGAGTCAATTTCATCGAGTACAGCAAATGTTGGCTTGATCATCATCATTTGAAGGATTTCGTTGCGTTTTTTCTCGCCGCCGGAGAATCCTTCGTTTAAGTAGCGCTGTGCCATATCCTGGTCCATTGCAAGAGTTTCCATTTTGCTGTCAAGTTCACGGATGAATTTCATCAATGAAACTTCGTTGCCTTCTTCGCGGCGCGCGTTCATTGCAGAACGCATGAAATCAGCATTCGTGACACCAGAAATTTCGCTTGGGTACTGCATAGCCAAGAAAAGTCCTGCGCGAGCACGCTCGTCAACTTCCATTGCCAAAACGTCTTCTCCGTCCAATTCGATCGTACCTTGTGTTACTTCATATTTAGGATGCCCCATGATTGCTGACGCCAAGGTAGATTTCCCTGTACCGTTCGGCCCCATGATGGCATGGATTTCGCTCGTGTTAATTGTGATGTTTACACCTTTTAAAATCTGTTTTCCTTCGATTTCAACGTGTAAATCTTTAATGACCAAAGTTGACATGTAAATACCTCCATAAATGTTATTGAAGAATGCCTCGCACTCTTAATTAGTATCATTCTAATCTTAACTTATATCGACTTCAGTAGCAAATGTTATAATCGGCCGCAAGCCTCCGCCAAAAACCATTTTGAAATCCGGATTTCCTGCTGTAAGGCAGCTATTTCCAGAGGGCTTTGCCTATTTCCTGCATTTTCAATAAAGTTGGGCTAAATGAGAATTCATTTCAATAAACTTCTCCTCAATTGCTCGATTCTGCATATTTTGGCATAGAAAAACCGGACAGAGAAATCACTCTGTCCGGCAGCTTCATTTTAATGTTTGAATGTATGTGGATCGTGTATCTATTGCTATTCGCGGTGCGCTTGGCGTTCGATTTGTGCCGCAACCGACTGGCCTTGGCGATAATCCTGCTCACGGCGCTGTTCAACTTCAAGGATTTTTTGCGGGTCATTTTGGTATTCGTTCAGACCGTACCCGTGTACGTCTCTGAATGCCTGTTCCATTTTTTCCGTCTTTTCAATACCTTGAGAATCGATAATAAACCATTCCTTTCGAGTTATCTTATTTTACTTTTACAAGTATACCCGACCGCCAGAAGATTAAACAAGAAAAAATAATCTAATTTATCTGAAAATAGACCTATCGTCATAGTTATTGGGAATATATAGAAAAAGCTGCCCGTTGTACGGACAGCTTTCGTAAATTATTGGCTTACTTCGTTGTATAGGTTTGAAGCGACCAAGCCATTTTCTTCCAATATTTTATTGAAAACAACATCCGCTTCGGCAAATTTGTCGGCAGCCGCTTGGAAGTCTGGTGCATCAGTTCCAAGTTCTTCGATTTTCATCTCATAAGATGCAGTGATTGAAGCCAAGGCCCCGTCGATTTCTTCTTGATGATCGCTCAGCGACTCAGGCACTTCGATTGATTCGACCGCTTCCACCGCTTGTTCAGCAGATGTTGCAGCCGCTTCTTTCATCTCAGTAAATTCTGTTCCGCTTGGCAGTGTATCTTCAGCTTGGGCAATTTCAAAATCGTTCAATTGCGTATCTTCTTTATTTATCTCTTTGGAAACGGATAGATAAAATTGCATCAATTGGCTTTTGATGCTTTCTTTGCCGGGTTCCATCGTGGCAGATCCAGATGCCGTTTCAGTTGATTCGGTAGATTGTTCGGTTCCGCATGCTGCTAGCAATAAGGCAGCCGATAGGCCGAGAGTTGTGATTTTTTTCATGTTCGTGCCTCCTGATTTTCATATCCAGCATATAATAGCATAGGCCGATTTATCCGTATAGAGAGCATAAAAAAGCCGGAATTCATTGAATTCCGGCATAATTCATGCTTTTTGAGATGTAGTGAAGCGGTCGACGATATTCGCGAGTGCGCCATCTCCCGTTACGTTGGCTGCAGTCCCGAAACTGTCCTGCGCCATGTATAGGGCGATCATCAACGCGACCATCGTTTCGTCGAAGCCGAGCATCACTTCCAGCAATCCGATGGCTGCCATAACAGCACCACCCGGAACACCAGGAGCCGCAATCATCGTTACGCCTAGCATAAGGATGAATGGGAAGAAGTTGCCGAATGACGGCGCATCCCCTGTCAATAAAATCACGCCGATCGCACAAGTGACGAGCGTAATGGTACTGCCCGATAAATGGATCGTTGCGAACAATGGAACCGTGAAATCTGCCACACGTTCTTTGACCCCTGTTTTACGTGCTTGGCGCAAAGTCACTGGAATGGTCGCTGCTGAAGACTGTGTGCCGAGTGCCGTGAAGTAAGCCGGCAGCATCGTGCGGATCAAAGCGAATGGATTTTTCTTGCGCAACGCTCCGGCTGTAGTGTACTGGCCTGTGAGCATGACCCAGTGCAGGACAATGATCAGGATGAAGACCACCGCGAATAGTGAAAGGATCTCCATTACAGCCCCACCGTACGCCATGTTCGCAAAAATACCGAAGATGTGGAATGGCAATAGCGGGATTATGATGTATGAAATAACTTTTTCAATGATCTCCTGGAACTCTTCGAAAAACGACGCCATCGTCTTGCTTCCTGTCGAAGCCATGCCGATTCCGAGCAAGAATGCCAAGATCAAGGCACTCATTACGCCGAATAATTGTGGAATTTCCAGTTCAATAAAACTTGAAGCAAGTGCGTTTGCCGGGTCATCCAAATTGTTCAGCGAACCGCCTTCCATCAAATTCGGCAAAATGGAAGAAGCTACGATAAATGCCAGGACACCTGCTACGATAGTCGATAAATAGGCGACTGCAGTCGCTAGGCCCAACAATTTACCCGACCCTTTGCCGAGCTTCGCAATACCTGGTGCAATAAAACCGAGAATGATCAATGGCACGATAAAATTCAAGAACCCGCCGAAAATTCCTGTAAACGTAGCGAATACACGAACGAGCGCTTCTGGCGCAACAGAGCCGATGAGTACACCGAGCACGATGGCCAGCACAATCCGCGGCAGCAAACCGAATTGAAATTTCATAATCTTGTCCTCCCTGTGAAAACAGTTGTTTATTCGTTATTATGTGAAATTACCATAGTTTTCGAAAAGCTAATAGCTTTTTACTAAATCACGTAATATTTTTATTATTTTGAAAAAATAATAAACTTCTCAAAAAGAATACTGGAAGTGTTTTATCCCTTAAATTCTGCCACTCCCAACCTGTTTTTCGGTATAAAAAAACGCGATGCATTCCGCTGTGGAATGCATCGCGTCTATATGATTTATTGTTCAACAGGGATGACAGCGCCGTCCCATTCTTCAAGGATGAAGTCTTGGATTTCTTGTGAAGTTAAGACTTCAACTAGTGCTTGGATATCTTCGTTTTCTTCATCGCCGGATTGAACGACGATCAAGTTGGCGTATGGAGAATCCGAACCTTCAAGCGCGATGGAATCTTCCATTGGCTTCAGGCCTGCATCGATCGCATAGTTGGCGTTGATGAAGACAGCATCGCCTTCACCAGCTTCGTACATCTGGACTAGCAGTGCCGGCTCGTAGTCTGTTTCGAACTGGATATTTTTCTCGTTTTCAACGATGTCGCTGACTTCAGCAGTCGTTTTTTCAACTTCTTCATCCAGCTTGATCAATCCTTCTGCTTCAAGAATGGACAGCATACGCCCGTGCTCCGCTACTGAGTTGCTCATCAGGATCGTTCCATCTTGTGGAATTTCATCAAGTGAAGCAACGTCTTTGGAGTAAATGCCCATTGGCTCGATATGGATTGCGCCAGCGTTGGCGAAGTCATATCCATGATCAGCAATCTGTGCTTCCAAATAAGGGATGTGTTGATAATAGTTGGCGTCCAAATCTCCTGATTCCAAGTCTTGGTTCGGAAGAATATAATCTTGGTATGTTTCGATTTCAAGCTCAATTCCTTGTTCTGCAAGGATTGGTTTTGCCTGCTCCAGGATTTCACCGTGTGGCACGTTCGAAGCGCCGACTGTCAAAGTGCTTGTTTCGCCTTCTGAACCGCCGCCATTGCTGTTTTCTTCAGCGCCGCAGGCTGATAATGCCAGCACAGCTGCAAATGAACCGAATACTAATTTTTTCATTACAAAATTCCCCTTTTCTTCTATTAAATGTAGTTTTATATAATGACGGGCAATGACGCCCTTTTTTAATCTCGTCAAAGCGCTAAAGACGATCTAGCGTTTATCGGATCTGCTAGTTAAGAAATCACCGACAAATTGGACGGCGAAGACGATGACTAAAATTAGGATCGTCGAGACGAGGGTTACGTCTTCACGGCTTCTTTGGAACCCATCCAAGAACGCGAGCGTTCCGAGCCCGCCAGCGCCGATGATGCCCGCCATCGCTGTATATCCAACCAAAGCGATAGCGGTTACGGTGATTCCGGAGATTAAAGCGGGTTTTGATTCAGGCAGCAGGACTTTGCGGATGATTGTCCACGTTGTCGCTCCCATCGAGCGCGCAGCTTCGATGACGCCTTTATCGATTTCTTTCAAGGCGATCAGCACCATGCGAGCATAGAACGGAGCTGCCCCGATGATCAATGCCGGGAGTGCAGCATTCGGCCCGCGGATGCTGCCGATCAAGAATTTTGTGAACGGGATAAGCAAAATGATCAAGATGATGAAAGGGATCGAACGGAATATATTAACGAATGCCCCTGACAACCAGTTGACGACTTTATTTGCCCATAATTGGTTAGGTGCAGTCAAAAATAAGACAACGCCCAGTACCAGTCCGATGATAAACGTGAACAAAGTAGACACAGCCGTCATGTAAATCGTTTCGAGCGTCGCTTCCCACATAGCTGGCCAATCAACATTCGGGAACAAAGTCTCAAGCATTGCCCATCACCTCCGTTTGTACATCATGCGCACCGAGGAAGGCAAGGGCCTTTGCGATTTCATCTGCTGTCCCCTTCAGTTGAAGGATCAATGTGCCATAAGCTCCGCGCTGAGTGTGGGAGATGTTGCCGTGAACGATATTGACTTCCACTTGGTATTCCCGGATTAACTGTGTCAAGATCGGCTGTTCCGCCTGGTCCCCGACGAATATCAATTTGACCAATTGGCCTTCCGGATATTGCTCGCGCAAGTGGCGGACAGTTTCTGCTGAATCTTCCGTTTCTGTCACTTGGGCGACGAAACGCTTCGTGATATTTTCCTTCGGATGCTGGAAGACATGGAGCACTTCACCCAGTTCGACGACGCGCCCGCCTTCCATAACCGCCACGCGATGACAGATCTTGCGGATGACGTGCATCTCATGCGTGATCAAGACGATCGTCAATCCAAGGCGCTTGTTGATGTCGACCAATAAATCCAAGATTGCATCGGTCGTTTGCGGATCAAGTGCTGATGTGGCTTCATCGCATAGAAGCACTTCCGGATCATTGGCCAGCGCACGGGCGATGCCGACGCGCTGTTTTTGCCCGCCGGAGAGCTGTGCTGGATATGCAGTTTCGCGACCTTCCAAGCCGACCAGTTCGATCAGCTCTGCAGAACGCTTGCGCCGTTCCTCTTTTCCAACTCCAGCAATCTCAAGCGGGAATTCAATGTTCTCGCGTACGGTCCGCGACCATAGCAAATTGAAATGCTGGAAAATCATGCTGACCTTTTGGCGTGCTTTGCGGAGTTTCGGCCCCGAAATTGCCGTGATGTTCTGGCCATTGATCTCAACAGAACCTTCACTTGGTTTTTCCAAACCATTTAGCAAACGGATCAAGGTACTTTTCCCCGCTCCGCTATAGCCGATAATGCCAAAAATCTCGCCAGCCGGCACTCTTAAGTCGACATGGTCGACAGCCGTCAAGCGCGCTTTGCCAGTATCAAAAACTTTTGTCAATCCTTTTAACTCAATCATGATTAGGCACTCTCCTAAATCTTTTGCTAATAAAAAAGCCTTCCTGCTCAGATAAGCAGAAAGGCGCATGTGTAAACACATTCAACCGTTCTCTCATCTTTCAAAGTTTTCACTTTGAGTGACTTGGCACCATTTCATTTTCATGACGGTTGCCGGGCTTCATCGGGCACTTCCCTCCACCTCTCTGTATAAGAGCTACGCTATTAAGTTAATTTCAGAAATTAAATTTATCATGGCTGGCTGTATTCGTCAACCGTTTTCAATTTCTCGTATAAATACGGCACCGATTGGAAAGCATAGACCTTATCCGTCACTTTTCCGTCTCTTGAAATAAGTAAGCACGGCACACTTTCCACTTCATACAATTCCGCCACTTCCTGGACATAATTCAAATTGGCCTTGCCCATCGGAAGGTCCGGCAGAAGTTCTTCTACCACGCCGAGCATCTTGCTGGCTACTTGGCAGGTTCCGCACATTGGCGTATACAAATAATAAGCTGAAATCGATTGTGTGTTTTTTTCTTTCAGCCATTGTTTATGTGTCCATTCGTTCATTCTAGTCATTCCCTGCTACTGGATTTAAGACCCGGACATCCGCTGCGATAAGCACATCGATCAGCTTCCGCAGCGGCGTCGTCGCTACTTCCTTATAGCTGCGGTCGATATGGAAATGGCGGGCTTCTGGAAATTCGCGCTTGATGAGCTTGCGCAGTTTATCGCCGGAAGCGTCCGCATCGACCAGGATGATGATATCCTGCCCTTCAAAAGGCAGCAGCATTTCCTCGAGTCTTGTAGCACTTACTGTACCATTTGTGCAAAGAATCGTCACGGGTTCTGCAATCAATGGCGCTATCCGGGTTTTGTCACTGATCCCTTCAACCACTATCACTTTCTCCATAAATATCCCCCCAGAAAACGATATATGAAAAAAAGCGCCAAAAAGAGGCGCTTTCAGAACTTACTCGTTTGTCATTTCTTTATATTCGTCAGCTGACATCAATGCATTGACCTCATCTTCGGAAGGGGCTTCCACAACGACCATCCACGCTTTTTCATAAGGTGATTCGTTGACGAATTCCGGGCTGTCTTCAAGCTCAGAATTGACTTCGACGATTTTCCCGCTGATCGGCGCATACAATTCCGATACGGTTTTGACGGATTCGACGCTGCCGAATGGCTCGTCCTTTTTCAGCTCGTCGCCGACTTGCGGAAGCTCGACAAATACGATGTCTCCAAGTTCATCTTGCGCGAAATGAGTGATGCCGATACGTGCTTTGCCGTCTTCGACTTTGACCCATTCGTGTTCTTTTGAATAGCGAAGCTCTTGTGGTGTGCTCATCCAAACCCCTCCAAATATGTAATTGACTCAATTTTAGTTTGCCACAACCAAGGATGAAAAACAAGATGACAAACTTGCTAGCTCCATGTATTTGCGTAAGCATCTTCCTTGAAGCCCAGTGTCGCCTGAGAACCGTCCCAAGCGAGCGGGCGCTTGATGAGCATGCCGTCTGATGCAAGCAATTCGTATTGCTCATCTGCTGTCATTTCCGGCAGTTTTTCCTTCAACTCGAGCTCGCGGTATTTCTTGCCGCTCGTATTGAAAAACTTCTTCAGCTCGATGCCACTCGTTTCGTGGATTTCTTTCAGCTGCGCTGCAGATGGTGGGTTTTGCGATTATCGATATAGTCGAACTCCGCGCCATTCGACTCGAGCCATTTCTTGCCTTTTTGGCAAGTCGAGCATTTCGGGTAAGCATAATACTGGATCATCAAATCTCCTCCTGTCTTATAAATCAAGCATATCAAAATGCTTCGGGACCGTCGACTGGAAGGGAGTTTGGGCTATGCAATAAAACAAGAAGGGTTTCTTCTTCCAGTTTTCCAGGTTGTATTCAACCTCTCAATAACTGTTTCCAGAGCTTATTGATCGCTTTCCGCGAGGCGGGAATCGAGCCTCCTCGGCTTGCTCCACTTTCGCTATGCTCAAGCGTCGCATATGAATGAACTCAGCGAAGCTTCGCTCATTCATTCTCTGCGTGGTCTCTCAAACCCTCTATACCTGCGGGAAAGATAACGTCGACCTGCGTGAGAACTTATCTTTGCGAAGTAATGCGCAGCATTATTGAGCAGGAGTTACGAGCGAACGCTTCTTCAAATACTTAGAGAGGTCATTGACTGTTGAATGTAAAAAAGGTGGCCTTACTCACAATTAATAGCGAACCATAAACTTCTTCAACACTATAAAAAAACAGGAAGGGTTTCCCCTTCCCGTTTTGTGGAATCTATTAGACGACGTATTTTTCTACACTGATCAATTTTTCGGATGCTTCGCGTTTTTTCGCGATTAAGTTGTAAGGTGTGGAACGCGTCAACTTGCGGAGGGCGGACAGCATCATACGCTGGTTGTCGCCATCGATTGCTGCGATCAAGGTTTCTTTCGCATCTTTTTCGATTTCCTCCAAAGCTTCCTGGCAGAAGATCTGCGTATAGAGAAGCTTCTGCTTCGCTTTTTCTTCGCCGCTTGCGGCAATGGCTTTTTCTGTGCGCAAGACAACTGATTCCATTGCGAAGACGTTGCTGACGATATCCGCGATGTTCACGAGCACTTCTTGTTCCGCTTCAAGTTTCTTGCCGTAAGTCTGTGCGGCAAGTCCCGCAGCGAGGATGGCGATTTTCTTGGCATTTTTCACCAATGCTTTTTCCTGTGCTAAAGCTTCTGTGCCAACCTCTTCAGGCATCATCATCAACAATTCTTCCTGCAAAGCTTGTGCATGTTGCAATAGCGGCAATTCGCCCTTCATCGCTTTGCGGAGCAATGTGCCCGGTACGAGCAGGCGGTTGATTTCGTTCGTTCCTTCGAAGATCCGGTTGATGCGGGAATCGCGGTAGATACGCTCGATTTCATATTCCTGCATAAAGCCGTAGCCGCCGTGCAACTGGACGCCTTCGTCGACAATATAGTCCAAAGTTTCCGTTCCGAAGAATTTATTCAATGAACATTCGATGGCAAATTCAGCAATCGAATCTGCAACTAGCTTACCGTCCGCTTGCTGCTCATCCGTGAAGCCGCTCATGCGGTCTTCGAACAAGCCGACTGTGCGGTAAACCGAACTTTCAACTGCATACAATTTGGAGGCCATTGTCGCCAATTTTTCTTTTGTCAGATTGAAAGAAGAAATCGGTGTCTTGAATTGCTGGCGCTGGTTCGTGTAAGGAATGGTCAATTCCATCGCGCGCTTGGATGCGCCGATAGTGCCTACGCCAAGTTTATAGCGTCCGATGTTCAGGATGTTGAAGGCGATGATGTGTCCGCGCCCTGCTTCGCCGAGAAGATTTTCCACTGGCACTTCTGCGTCTTCTAGGATCAATGTACGCGTAGAAGACGATTTGATGCCCATTTTCTTTTCTTCCGGCCCAACTGATACGCCCCCGAAGTCGCGCTCGACGATAAATGCCGAGAACTGTTCGCCGTCAATTTTCGCATAGACCACGAAGACATCGGCAAATCCTGCGTTTGTGATCCATTGCTTTTCGCCGTTTAAGACGTAATGCGTACCCGCTTCGTTCAGTTTCGCAACTGTTTTCGCACCCAAAGCATCCGATCCAGAGCTTGGCTCAGTCAAGGCGTAAGCTGCGATTTTCTCGCCTGTTGCAAGAACCGGCAAGTATTTCTTTTTCTGTTCTTCGTTGCCGAATAAGACGATTGGCAACGATCCGATCCCGACGTGTGCGCCGTGCGTGATGGAGAAGCCGCCCGCTTTGGACATCTTCTCAGCAATCAAAGCTGACGCGACTTTGTCGAGCCCAAGGCCGTCGTATTGTTCCGGAACATCTGCACCAAGGAGCCCCAGTTCGCCCGCTTTTTTCAAGAGCTTAACGGAATGCTCGAATTCGTGGTTCTCCAACTTTTCGACCAAAGGCATAACTTCCGTGTTGACGTAATCCTCTGTCGTTTTGGCGATCATCTTATGCTCTTCCGTGAAATCTTCCGGCGTGAACACACGCGATAAATCTGCATCTTCGATTAAGAAACTTCCGCCTTTGATCAATGTTTTTTCTTGTTCCATTTTCCATTCCTCCCAATTTATCGTTTATCTTGAATCCCCTGTTAATCGTATCCCCTAAAGTTCTCTTTACAACATTTCGAAGACGCCGGCTGCGCCCATGCCGCCGCCGATGCACATCGTAACGACGCCGAATTGTTTGTTCTGGCGTTTTAATTCGCTGAGCATGCGCAAAGTCAAAATCGAGCCTGTCGCGCCTAGCGGATGGCCGAGTGCGATGGCGCCGCCGTTCAAATTGATCTTGTCCATATCCAAGCCAAGTTCGCGGATGACGCCGAGTGATTGAGACGCGAAGGCTTCATTGAGTTCCCATACATCGATATCATCTTTCGTCAGGCCGGCAAGTTTCAAGGCTTTCGGAATCGCGACGACCGGGCCGATGCCCATCACTTCCGGCGGAACGCCGCCTGTTGCGAATGAACGGAATTTTGCAATCGGCTTAAGTCCAAGCGCTTCCGCTTTTTCACGGTCCATGACAAGCACGGCACCTGCTCCGTCAGAAGTCTGTGAAGAGTTGCCCGCTGTTACCGTGCCACGCGCCGAGAATGCTGCGCGCAGTTTATTGAGTGTCTGGATGGAGGTGCCGTGGCGCACCCCTTCATCCATTTCGAACATGAATGATTTTTCCTGGTATTTATTCTGGCTATCGACATAGCGCTGGATCACTTCGACCGGCACGATTTCATCGACGAAATGGCCTTTTTCGATAGCCCTAGCTGCATTTTCATGGGACCGGACCGCAAATGCATCCTGGTCTTCCCGGCTAACGCCGTATTGCGTCGCTACTTGTTCTGCCGTATGTCCCATGCTCATATAATATTGTGGGGCGGTTTCTGCGATCTTGGCGTTCGGCCGCAGTACGTTGCCCATCATTGGCACCATGCTCATTGATTCAACGCCACCGGCAACAATCGCTTCAGCGTGGCCGACCATGATTCGTTCAGCAGCATAAGCGATCGACTGCAAGCCTGATGAACAAAAGCGGTTGACCGTGACAGCCGGCGTCGTATCCGGAAGGCCAGCCAGCGCCCCGATATTGCGGGCGATGTTCATCCCTTGCTCTGCTTCCGGCATCGCACAGCCCATGATCAAATCGTCTATCGGGCCGTCATATCCAGCCCGCTTCAATGTTTCCCGTACGACAAGTGCCCCGAAATCATCCGGGCGCACCGAGGCGAGAGAACCTTTTTTTGCTTTCCCGACCGGCGTTCTGGCTCCGGCCACAATTACTGCTTCGCGCATATCATTTCCTCCTCTATCTAATCGGCGATCAATTGCGTAATGGTTTCCCTTTAACAAGCATATGCTGCATGCGTTGCTGTGATTTCGGTTCAGCAACGAGGCTCAGGAAGGCTTCGCGTTCCAAATCGAGCAAATACTGCTCATCGACTTTCGTACCGTATGGCAGCTTGCCGCCCGATAACACATAAGCCAGCTTCTTGGCGATTTTCATGTCGTGTTCGCTGATATAGCCGGACAATAGCATGCCTTCAGCTCCTAGCAGCATCGCGGCATAGCCCGCTTCCCCAGCAACCGGTACTTTTTCCCGTCTCGGCGCCTGGTAGCCATTATCATGGAGCGACAATGCCAATTGCTTCGCATCGTAGATCAAGTGGTCGCTATTGACGCTGATGCCGTCGACGAAATTCAGGAAGTTGTTTTCGCGTGCTTCGTCTGCCGATGTCGATACTTTCGCGGTCGCGATCGATTCGAATACGCCCGCTGCCAAGTTGACATAGTCAGCCGTGACATGATTCGGTAAACCTTTCAACTGTTTCATATACAATTCCTTGTTTCCGCCGCCGCCAGGGATAAGCCCGACGCCCGCTTCGACCAAGCCCATATACGTCTCCATGGATGCCTGTACGCGTGCTGCCGGAAGAACCACTTCCGCCCCACCGCCGAGCGTCATGCCGAATGGTGCCGCAACGACCGGCTTCGAGCTGTATTTCAATTTCAGCATGGCGTTCTGGAAGGTGCGGATTGTCAAATCCAGCTCAAAGATATTATCATCTTGCGCTTCCATCAAAATCATGCCGAGGTTGGCGCCGACACAGAAGTTCTTGCCTTGGTTGCCGATGACGAGCCCTTTGTAGTTTTTCTCGACTTCGTCTACCGAGAAATTGATCATCTGCATGATGTCGAGCCCGATTGCATTTGAACGTGAATGGAATTCAAGCAATGCGATGCCGTCTCCAAGGTCGATCAAGCTTGCGCCGGAATTCGATTTGATGACGCCGTGCTTTTTCTTATAGCGTTTCAAATCGATCACTTTTTCATTGACTGGAACGGCCTGGTAATCAGAGCCGTCGAAATAATACAGATCTCCGTTTTCTTCTTTATAGAAGGAATCAAAGCCTTTATCCACTAGCGCTTGTGCAAATGATGGCACTTCTAAGCCTTGTTCGGCCATTTTCTCTATCGACTGCTTGACGCCGATTGCATCCCACACTTCAAACGGTCCTTGTTCCCATCCGAAGCCCCATTTCATGGCATTGTCGATAGCAACGATGTCGTCTGCAATTTCGCCGTGAAGCTGTGCGGAATAGACAAGTGTCGGAGCGAGGATGCTCCACAGCAATTCGCCTGTGCGGTCCTCTGCATAAACGAGCGTCTTCATTTTCGCGGACAGGCCTTTTTGCTGTTTGGCCATTTCCTGTGAAGGCGTTTTCAATTTTTGCGCTGGGCGGTATTCCATCGTGTCTGGATCGAGCTCTAGAATTTCTTTTTCTTTTTTCTGGAAAAAGCCTTGTTTCGCTTTGGCACCAATCCAGCCGTTTTCCACCATATTTTTCATGAAATCAGGCGTCTTGAAAACTTGTTGTTCTTCGCCTTCGGTTTGGTCGTAGACGTTTTTTGACACATGCATGAAGGTGTCGAGCCCGACGACATCCAGCGTGCGGAATGTAGCGGATTTCGGGCGTCCGATGAGCGGCCCGGTAACGGAATCAACTTCGCCGACCGAGTAGCCGCGATTTTGCATTTCGCGTACGGTAACGAGTAAGCCATATGTACCGATGCGGTTGGCGATGAAGTTCGGCGTATCTTTTGCCAAAACAACGCCTTTTCCTAAGCGGTCTTCGCCAAATTGCTGCATGAATTCAACGACTTCCGGTGCTGTCTTATCTGCCGGAATGACTTCAAGCAGTTTCAAATAGCGCGGCGGGTTGAAGAAATGGGTGCCGAGGAAATGTTTCTGGAAATCTTCCGAGCGCCCTTCTGACATCGCATTGATGCTGATTCCTGAAGTATTGGAGGAAATAATGGTACCAGGCTTTCTGACCGCATCCACCTTTTCATAAAGTGATTTCTTGATATCCAAATTTTCGACGATGACTTCGATGATCCAATCCACTTCGGATAGTTTCTCGAGATCGTCTTCTAAGTTGCCAGGCGTGATCAGCTGCAAGTTTTTCTTTTGTGTCAGCGGAGCAGGCTTTTGCTTCAATAGTTTTTGAGTAGCAGTCGCTGCAATCCGGTTGCGGACGGCTTTGTCTTCGAGCGTCAGCCCTTTCGCTTGTTCTTCTTGCGTTGCTTCTTTCGGGACAATGTCGAGCAGCATGACCGGAATTCCGATATTGGCTAGATGAGCTGCAATTCCAGATCCCATAACGCCAGACCCGAGCACGGCTGCTTTTTTGATTTTATATGACACGAGCAAACCCTCCTATTTTGAATGAACACTCATTCATTTTATGGGTAAAAAAAAGAAATGCTTTCCTTCTCGTTCTTAGTGTAAATTATTTTTCCTATTTTCGCAATATTTAATCGGAAGATTTTTCTACTGCTTTTATCCAAGCGCTTGGAGAGAAAGCAAAAAAAGGGTAAGATTAAAAAGACTATTAGAAGGAGGCATTTTAATGAAATCCCTAAAAACAACTGAACAGTTCAATGATACAATCCAAAACGGTGAACCGGTCATCGTGAAATTCCAGGCTGGCTGGTGCCCTGACTGCACGCGCATGGACATGTTCATCGATCCGATTATCGAACAATACGACAACTACCAATGGTTTGATGTTAACCGCGACGAACTGCCGGAAATCGCAGAGCAATATGAAGTGATGGGCATTCCGAGCCTGCTGATCTTTAAGGACGGCGTAAAACAAGCACATCTCCACAGTGCCAATGCCAAGACCCCCGCTTCTGTCATCCACTTCCTGGAGGAACAACAAGCTTAAAAGCGGAAACCCAAAATATTCACGAATACGATAAAGCAGAGGTGCCGAAATGGATCCACAACAAGAAATTAAAGAGCTGCAAGACCTTGTGGCGTATTACCAAGACGTCATTTACAATATGTCGGCACCGATCATCCCGTCGATAGTTCCGAATACCATTCTCGTGCCGATTGCCGGGTATATCTTCCGCGACCGTTTCGAAACGATCCGGACGAAAGTACTCGATTACGCCGATAACCACCGCGATACAGAAAAAGTTGTTTTTGACTTTACCGGCGTGACAATGCAAGATGTCCAGTCATTTGATTTCAATGAACTCGCACTCGAATTGACACAATTGAACAGTGCCTTGAAATTGATGGGATTGCGCGGAATTTATGTCGGCTTTAATCCGCGCTTTGTCAGGGAAATTGTTCATGCAGGCATTCATGTCGATTTGGAAGTGTATACGACTTTCCGCAGCGCCTTGCAAACTTTGCTCGATGAACGTGAAGCCAAGCTACGCTGACCCCTTTTAGAAGGAGGATGCATCATGAAAGTGCTGCTGCCTTTTCAAGCAATGAACCAATACGCTGAACATGTTCCCCTCGCCTATCGTGCTTCTGCTTGCGGCCCTGTCACCGCCGCCTCTATTCTTCGCTATCACGAAGGTGTTGCACCGGGGATCGGCCCGCTTTATAAAATGCTTGGGACGACGCCAATCGGATTGAGCGCATTTTGCCTGATCCGGAGATTGAAGAAACTTACCGGGCCGCGCTATGACATCAAGCGGATTCGCTCGATCGAACACATTAAACAGCAGCTCGATGCCGGCTATCCGCTCGCTATGAAATTTGACCGTTATTTTTCAGTGCGCTGGCGCCAAAAGACTACTTTCGCTTATCATTGGGTTCCACTTATCGGCTATGAGGAAACGGCGGACGACTTGCTGCTGTTCATTCACGACAACGGACAAAAAAACCGCCCGAGCAAACTACGGGCGGTTTCATTGCGCGAAAACCAGGGTGTATTGAGTTTCATCCAGATTTCACCGGTTTCAAAGCTTAAATGAATGATTTTTCTAAGAGCCTGGCGAGCAAGCGGAATTCCCTTTCGTCACATATCCTTACCAAATCAGAAGAATAATCCGGCACTGCAATTTCCTCAAGTGCCACATCAAGCTGGAGGTCATCTTTGATGACCGCCAGTTTTTTCGATAGCGCGAGCATATCCTGATGCTCTTCGATTTTCTTTTTCTGTGCTGGTTTCAGTTCTTCCAGATGTTCCAACACGCCTTCAACCGAACCATAGCGCTGGATCAATTGGAGCGCCGTCTTCGGTCCGATGCCTTTGACGCCCGGATAGCCGTCGCTCGGGTCGCCCATAAACGCTTTCACATCGGCGAACTGCTCCGGCAAGATGCCATACTCTTCCCCGAACCGTGCATCGGTATAAAGATCATAGATATGAAAGCCTTTTTTCATGAAGGCAATCTTGACCGATGGGTTCAATAGCTGAAGCATGTCTTTATCACCGGTGATGATCGTATAATCTGCCTCGTCCGGCCATTTTTTCGTGAACGATCCGATAAAATCATCTGCTTCGATGCCCTTTTCTCCGTAGTTTTTCCATCCGAGAAGCTCGGACACTTCACGCGCCTGGTCAAATTGATGCACCATATCTTCAGGCGGCGCCGGCCGGTTGGCTTTATAGCCGTCGAACATCTCGGTGCGGAAGGTATGCGCGCCCATGTCCCAGCATACGGCGATATGGGTTGGCTTCATCAATGATTTAGCGGTAAGTACGTGGCGCGCGAATCCTTGAACACCATTTGTGGCGAGTCCACTTTCGGTGCGGAAAAATTGCCCGACGCCTGCTGTTGCAAAATATGAACGGAACAACACGGCCATTCCGTCTACAAGCATAATATGTGGTTTTTCCAAAAAAACTCCCCCCTTCAACACGATTTCCATTATCCATTATACGCGACTTTCCATAGAAAAAGGGTGCCGGACTTCCGGCACCCTTTTTTATAATTTATCGTTTGCGCTTGATTGCTTTGTATTCAAGATTCAAGGCTTTATAGAACGACGCCATCATCAATAGCATGATGAATGAGAACGGGAAGGCGGCGATGATTAATGCCGTCTGCAAGGACCCGAGTCCGCCTGCAAAGAGCAGGATGACCGCGATGGTCGATTGTGCAATCCCCCACGTTAGCTTCACGGCGTTCGCTGGATCCAAAGATCCGTTTGAGCTTTGCATGCCGAGAACAAACGTTGCCGAATCGGCAGATGTGATGAAGAAGGTCGAAATGAGCAAGACTGCAACAACCGACAACAACATGCCGAGCGGCAGTTCATTGAACACCGCAAACAAAGTTTCCTCTGTCAATAATCCAGTCAAATCGACGCCGCTGCTTTGCACATCGATTGCCGTAGTACCAAATGCTGCGAACCAGATAAAGCTGATAAACGTCGGAATAAGCAAGACGCCAAACAGGAATTCACGAATGGTCCGGCCTTTGGAAACGCGGGCGATGAAAATCCCGACAAACGGTGACCAAGAAATCCACCAAGCCCAATAGAAGATGGTCCAGCCATCGATCCATGAACGATTTTCCCCGTCAATCGGAGCTGCACGGAAACTCATATTGATCAAGTTCTGGAAATAGTTACCGAGTGAATCGGTGAACATATTGAAAATTAACAAGGTCGGCCCGAGAATGATAACTAAGATCAGCAATGTAATCGCAAGTACCATATTGGTATTTGACAAATACTTGATCCCTTTGCTGATGCCTGACCAAGACGATGCCATGAACAGCACAGTGACAACTGCGATGATGATGATTTGCGTGATCAGGCTATCTCCTGGAATGCCGTCAAACAAATACGCGAGCCCTCCGTTGATTTGGATAGCACCGAAGCCAAGAGTTGTCGCAACGCCGACTGCTGTCGCAAATACAGCGATAACATCGACCAACACACCCCATGGGCCTTTCATACGGTCGCCGAACAATGGGCGAAGCGTCGAAGAAATAAGCCCCGGCTCGCCTTTACGGAATTGGAAGTATGCCAGTGATAACGCAACTACTGCGTAAATCGCCCATGCATGGATGCCCCAGTGGAAAAATGTAAAACGCATGGATTCCCGGAACGCTTCCTGAGATCCCGGCTCAGCTGTCGCCGGGTCGATCGCGAAATGCGAAAGCGGCTCTGCCGCACCCCAGAATACGAGCCCGATACCCATGCCCGCTGAAAACAGCATCGCAATCCAAGTTGCAAATGAATATTCCGGCTTGTCCGTATCTTTCCCTAAACGAATTTGTCCCATTGGACTGACAAGGAAGTACAAGCAAAAGATAACCATTACTGAAACGATCAATAGATAATACCAACCGAACGAAGTAGTCAGGAATGATTCCATATTGCCGGTAACTTCCGCAAAATGTTCTGGAGCAAGCGCACCGTAGCCAACTGCTAAAGCAATTAGAACAATCGCAATCCAAAACACGTTTGTTACTTTCTTCATATAGTCTCCTCCTTTGAATTTCTTCACAAGATATAACGCTACGGAACATTAGCGCGCTTGTCAACTGTCTGAATTATGTTTCAACTAAAGCGCTTAGGTTCAATATCAAATACCCATCACCCTGTGGAATGAAACAATGGAAAATAAGACCAATTGCCCATGGAAATCCTTGGAATCCGTTTGAATAAGTTAGCCTTATTTCTTAGACTCCTGTTTTCCCTTTTACGTCACTCAGATCTCTGCAAATTAGCCAAAGTGCTCATATACGAAGCTACTCAAGCTGCATTTGTTTAGAAAAGCTGTATTTGCGGGTAAGGAAATAAGATGTCTTTACTTCAGGACATTTTCGCCATCACATAAAACAGAACTGGAGCTGAATAGATATGACACAGAAAAATACCGCAATCATTACAGGGGCAAGCAGTGGTATCGGTCAAGCTACTGCAAAGGAACTGGCAGCAAGAGGCTACCACGTCATGCTCGCTGCACGGCGCGAAGAGCGTCTGGTGGATCTGAAAAAGGAAATCGAAGCTGAAGGCGGGAGTGCAGATTATCAAGTGACCGACGTCACTTCATTAGATGAAATGAAATCACTGGCACAGAAAGCATTAGAGAAAACCGGGAAAATTGACATACTGGTCAACAATGCTGGGCTTATGCCACTCTCCTATATGAATAAGCTAAAAATCGATGAATGGGACAAGATGGTCGACGTTAATATTAAAGGCGTTCTTTACGGCATCGCGGCTGTGCTCCCGATTATGGAAGAGCAGAAATCCGGCCATATCTTGAATGTCTCTTCTGTAGCAGGCCATCAAGTCATGAAAGGCAGCGCCGTATACAGCGGCACGAAATATGCGGTTCGCGCCATTTCAGACGGACTGCGCCAGGAAATCGATCCATCGCATGAAATCCGCGTGACCATCGTATCGCCGGGTGCGGTCGCAACCGAATTAACAGATACCATCACGGATGATGATGTCCTCGACAGCTTCAAGAGCATGTCCGAGTCTATGGAACCGCTGCAAGCAGAAGATATCGCCAATGCTATTGGCTATGCTGTGGAACAGCCAACACATGTCGACGTCAACGAAATCTTGATACGCCCGAGACAACAGCCTTAAGAAAAAAGAATGGAGACGATTTAAATGAAAACCGATTTTTCCAAGATTTTTATAAATGGCGAATGGACTTCTGGGTCCAGCGACAGCCAAATGAAAAATACCAATCCGTTCACCGGTGAAGAACTAGTGACGACACAAGCAGCAGATAAGAATGACTTAGACGCTGCCTATAAAGCGGCAGAAACCGCACAGCTGGAGTGGGCGAAAGAATTGCCCCAAGCGAAACAAGCGGTCATGGAAAAAGCCATTGAAGTCATGAAGGAAAATAAAGAATTGATCATCGACTGGCTCATCAAAGAAGCCGGCAGCACGAAAATCAAAGCGACGGTTGAATTCGGCGCTTCGATAAACATCTTGAAAGAAGCAGTAACATTCCCGTTCCGCATGGAAGGAAAAATCATGCCTTCCCAGCAACCGGGCAAAGAAAACCGCGTCTACCGCAACCCGCTCGGTGTCATCGGCATCATCAGTCCGTGGAACTTCCCGTTCCATTTGGCGATGCGCTCGATCGCACCGGCACTTGCCACTGGCAATGCCGTCGTCATCAAACCGGCAACCGATACGCCTGTCACTGGCGGGCTATTGTTTGCGAGCCTATTCGAAGCAGCTGGCCTTCCTAAAGGCTTGCTGAACGTTGTCGTCGGCCGCGGGTCTGAAATTGGCGATGATATCGTCACGCATCCGACACCGCGCTTGATCTCATTTACCGGTTCGACGCCTGTCGGCAAACACATCGGTGAACTGGCCGGCGGTGCATTGAAGAAAACTGCCTTGGAACTTGGGGGCAATAATAATTTCATCGTTCTTGAAGATGCTGATATCGATCAGGCAGTCGAGTCTGCCCTGTTCGGCAAATTCTATCACCAAGGCCAGATTTGCATGTCGATCAACCGTATTTTCGTCCATAAAGACATTTACGACAAATTTGCTGAGCAGTTCATTGAGCGTGCCGGCAACTTGAAATACGGCAACCCGGCGGAAGAAGATACGCAAGTCGGGCCGCTCATCAATCGTGACCAAGTCGACCGTATCCTAAAAGACATTGACGCTACGGTCGAACAAGGCGCGAAGATCCGCCTCGGCGGCAAAGCGGACGGCAATGTCCTCCAGCCGACGGTCTTGACTGGCGTCACAAACGACATGCCGCTAGCAGAAAATGAAATCTTCGGCCCTGTCGCCATTCTCATCCCGTTTGAAAGCGACGAGGAAGTTGTCGAACAGGCAAATAAATACCCGTTCGGTTTGAGCGGTGCTGTTCATTCAGCGAATATCGAACATGGCACGAACGTCGCCCACCAAATCGAGACGGGCATGATCCACGTCAACGACCAATCGGTCAACGACGAAGCGCACATGCCATTCGGCGGCGAGAAAGACTCTGGCCTCGGCCGCTTTAACGGCGAATGGGTGCTTGAGGAATTCACTACCTTGAAATGGCTGTCCGTGCAGCATCAACGCAGACAGTACGGGGCATTTGTGGATAATACGAAGAAATAGAATAGCAATGGAAAACCGGCAGCTCCTGAAATGGAGCTGCCGGTTTTTTTAAATTTAATAACAATTATATTAAGATAGAGTTAAGATGAATACATCACATCTATTTAGCATGAGTGATAGTCCACACATCTACTTTTCACCAAACAAAAACACCAACATCCTTCAAAAGGATATTGGTGTTTCGTATACTCCATAAAATTCTATGGAGACGGCGGGAGTCGAACCCGCGTCCAGAGACTCCGTTACTTGAGCATCTACGCGTGTAGCTTATCTATTGGAGTTTCGCCGCTCAATCTGCCGACAAGCAGGCGTCATGAGGGCTAGTTCGAGAATCTCTTACAGTCAGCTCAAACGGCACTGACTGCCGTATCCCACTAAAAGTGAGCTCTATGCAGCCACATGGGCGATGGTTACATAAAGCAGATCCGAGCTTACGCTGCGAATGCTAGGTTGTTGTTAGTTTTGCCAGTTGTTATAAGTTACGTTGATGACGGAGCCGATCCTCCGACGCGCAACCCAAGCTCGAACCATCCCTGTCGAATCCGTAACGTCCCCTCATTAAAAGAGAACACGGAAGTGGTTTAGCTTCAGTGTGCTGTTACCAGTATAGGACAAAACAGGTCAGAGTTCAAGTTTAACGGTCTCTCTCTTTGAGTGCACGGTCGATTGCCCGCTTCGCATCTTTTTTCTTCAAGTCTTCGCGCTTATCGTATTTCTTCTTACCTTTACCGACGCCGAGCAATACTTTGGCATAGCCGTCCTTCAAGTACATCTTGAGTGGGACGATCGCCGAGCCTTCGACTTTCGACTTGCCGACAAGTTCGTTGATCTGCTTTTTATGAAGCAGCAGTTTTCGCGACCGCAATGGGTCGTGGTTAAACTGGTTGCCTTGCTCATACGGTGAAATATGCATATTGGAAATCCACGCTTCGCCGCCTCTGATGCGAACGAACGCGTCCTTGATCTGCACTTTGCCGCTTCTCGCAGATTTAATCTCCGTTCCGAGCAACACAATCCCTGCTTCGATCGTTTCTTCAATCGCGAAATCGAATCCCGCTTTTTTATTCTGGGCAATTACTTTGCCTTCTCCTTTGGCCATATCTATTCACCTCAAACTGTTGGAAAAAGCGGCACCAGGCCGCTTTTTTTATTTCTTCTTGTTGCGGCCTTGCTGTTTGGCAGGCTTTTCATAAAACTTTTTCTTGTTTTTCGGCTTGCGGTCTGCCCCGCCTTCGCCGCGCTTTTTGCCGTCTCTTGGCTTATCGCCACTGCGGCCGCTGCGAATCACTTTCGGGGTTTCCTTGCGCGAACTGCGGCGCGTATTTTGCGCCATGCCGACGATTTCAAAATCGATGGATGACTCTTCTGGTTTAACACCGATAACCCGTACTTTGACTTCATCACCGATGCGGAACTGACGCTTAGTCCGTTCGCCGATCATCATCATCTGACGGTCATCGAACTGGTAATAATCATCGGTTAAGTTGGACACATGGACCAAGCCTTCGATCGTATTCGGCAGCTCGACAAACATGCCGAAGTTCGTCACAGATGACACGATGCCGTCGAACTCTTCTCCGACTTTATCTGCCATATACTGTGTTTTCTTCAGTGCATCCGTATCGCGCTCCGCTTCGACTGCACGGCGTTCACGGTCGGATGTGTGAGTTGCGATATCGTCCATTTCCGCTTCCCAATGGCGAATTGTCTTTTTCGACAAGTCTTTTTCGATCAAATACGTGCGGATCAGACGGTGGATGATCAAATCCGGATAGCGGCGGATCGGCGACGTGAAATGCGTATAGAATTCCGTCGATAAGCCGAAATGGCCAAGGCTATGTGAAGAATATTTCGCCTGCTGCATCGAGCGTAACATCATCGTCGACACCACTGGCTCTTCAGGCTTGCCTGCGATGGATTCGATGATTTCCTGCAAAGCTTTCGGAGAAACTTCATCCCCTGAACCTTTCACAGTAATACCGAAATTCGTAATGAATTCGAAAAAGCGCTGCAATTTTTCTGTTTTTGGCTCTTCGTGAATGCGGTAAAGGGACGGCACATCCATGCGATGGAAATGTTCCGCGACGGTTTCGTTCGCTGCGAGCATGAATTCTTCGATCAAACGCTCAGCAACTGTGCGTTCACGAACCACGATATCAATCGGGTAACCTTCATCGTCCACAATTACTTTGGACTCTTTAAAGTCAAAATCGATCGCTCCGCGTGTCATCCGGCGCTGATGCAAGACAGCTGAAAGTTCTTTCATCAATTCAAACATCGGAACCAGTTCAGCGTATTGTTCTTTCAGTTCCTGATTGTCTTTTTCAAGGATTTCATAAACATCGGTGTAGGTCATGCGTGCCGTTGTGTTGATGACGCTCTGGAAAATATCGTGTGACAATACTTCCCCTTTGTCGTTGAAAATCATTTCACAAGACAAAGTCAAACGGTCGACTTGCGGGTTGAGCGAGCAGATGCCGTTTGACAAGCGGTGCGGGATCATCGGAATGACACGGTCCGTCAAGTAAATGCTCGTCGCACGGTCATAAGCTTCACGATCGATCGGCGAGCCTTCTGTGACGTAATGGCTGACGTCTGCAATATGGACGCCGAGTTTATATGTGCCATCTTCAAACTTCTTGACTTGAATGGCATCATCCAAATCTTTTGCATCCGCCCCGTCAATCGTCACAATCTGCTCATCGCGCAAATCGCGGCGGTCGTTCAAATCTTCAGGATCAATTTGATCCGGAACGGCATTCGCCTGATCTAGCACATCCTGCGGGAATTCGACTTCGATGCCGTATTTATGGATGATCGATAAAATATCGACGCCTGGGTCGTTTTTGTGGCCAAGTACTTGTGTGACCATACCTGTGGCGGACAAACGCCCTTCCGGCCAGCCAGTGATCTCCACGACGACTTTATGGCCGTCTACTGCGCCGAGTGTATCGTCTTTAGCAATAAAGATATCCATGTTCATTTTCTTGTCGTCCGTAACGACAAAGCCGAAGCCTTTGTTCGCCTGGAACGTGCCGACCACTTTTGTCGTGCCGCGTTCCAGGATGCGGATGACGGAACCTTCGCGGCGATCGCCTGATGACCCTTCAGAAACACGGATCATGACCGTATCGCCATTGACCGCTCCGTTTACTTCATTCGGCGGGATAAAGACATCATCGAGGCCCGCTTCTTCAGGCGCAAAAAAGCCGAAGCCTTTGGCGTGGCCGATGAATTTGCCGCGCATCAAGTTCATGCGATCCGGCACACCGTAGCGGTTCGAACGCGACCGCACCAATTCGCCTTTTTCTTCGAGCTTGACGAGCGTCTTCACCAATTCCTTAAATTCGTCGGCGTCTTCAAAGCCGAACTGTTCTTCAATTTCTGTCACCGTTAATGGCTTGTATGCTTCTTCGCGCATAAAGGCCAATAAACGCTGATCCAATGACTGTTCATTCTTGTCCAATCCTAACTCCTCCTTTTGAGACCGTCTCACACGCTCCAGTCGAGCGATTCGAGAAACTCATATATATCTTCATGCAATTGCTGTTTCTCCTGATCCAGCGTAATGACATGGCCCGATTTCTCGTACCATTTGATGCGCTTGTCAGTCGACTCCGCTTCGTCGTAGATGATGTTTGCAGACTCTGTATTGATGACTTTGTCCAATGAGCCTTGGACGACGAAAAGCGGTGCATAGACATGATCGACGTTGTTCCGTACTTCACCGATTAATTCACGCAGCTCTGCAAGCGTATCCATCGGTTTTTCCTCGAACTTCTTCATCTCTTCTTCGATAAGCTTATCATCTTTTCCTTCATATTTCTTGTATTCGCGGGCATACTCCAAAACGCCTTGGTACATCAGGTCGGTCGACTTCATATGCATCGGCGCACACATCGTCACAATGCCCTTCATAGGCTTTGTATACCCTAGTTTTAAACTGAATACGCCGCCGAGCGACAAGCCCGCTACCGCTATCTCTTGATAGCCCTTATCTACCAGTGTTTGATACGCCTGTTCGACGTCTTTCCACCAATCCTCAGGCCCTGTCTCCACCAGCTTCTCAGGCGCCACACCGTGTCCAGCATAATGCGGTGCGATGCTCGTATAGCCCTTCGTTTCCAAAAATCGCCCGAGCATCCGTACGTCCGCAGAATTGCCGGTAAAGCCGTGCAATAATAGAACGGCACGCGGCCCTTGCTCAAAGAAGAATGGTTTTGGTTGTGAAATGCGCATAAACGTTCCCTCCAACTAAATTTACTTACTATATTATATGGGCCTGTGCCCAATTTCCCCTAAAAGAAAACGCCCAACCACTAAATGGTCAGGCGATGTGCTCTACATTATACTTTCGTTACGGCGATAGCCAGAATAAAGAATAAGGCAGCAAGGACGATCGTCACCCGGTGTAGGACAAGATCCAACCCACGGGCTTTTTGCTTGCCGAAAAGTTGCTCTGCTCCACCGGAGATGGCTCCTGAAAGGCCTGCACTTTTCCCTGATTGCAATAGAACGACAACAATCAAAGCGATCGAGACGATAAGAAGTAATGTCATTAACAATGTATGCATAAATACCACCTCCTGAAAAGAACCTTCACAACAAACTCTAGTTTACCAAAAATTGAAACCTCAAGCAATAGAGCCCCTAAAAAATACAAATAGTTTAGACCATTTCATCTTTTTCTGTTCATTCTTTTTTGAATCTGTTGGTGAGGAACATTTGCTTTATCTAGTAGAGCGGAAAGTAAGATTGCATTTAAACTTCACTCCGCAAAATAGCTGCAACAAAAGCTTGCTCTACTCTCGCGAAGCTCGAGCATCGCAAATGTATAGGCTTAGCTTTACTTCGCCTATACATTTGCCGCGGGCGAGCGCTGAGCCGCTTCCCTCGCTTTGCTCAGTCCAGGGTCTCATCTGTCTCGCTTTCTCGCAGGCAAGAATTAGCCGACGTGAAACGAGGCGAATTCTTTGCGATGCAGTGCGAAGCGATGCAGGAGCAGTAAGGGGTTCTGCGCTATTTTGCTCCGTTCTGATTAACACCCGATATTTATAAGAAAGTCTATAAGCAAAGCCCAGTTTTTATAGAAATTTTTCAAAGCTGAAGTGCAAGGGGCTGACGCAGGAGGGACTGCGCGGGACAGGCGAGACCTATATGGCGTAGCCATAAGGGCTCGACGCCCGCCCCTCGGCAAGCATGCCCCTGTAGCGTAAGCTTTTTACAATGATTCATAAATCAGCTTCAGACAACCCGTACTATGCAAGCTCTTCTTCCTCACACATTCTAACAGAAAAGCTGCCGGAAAAAATCTCCGGCAGCTCTCACTCACTTATTCGCTATTATTTTTTCAAGTTGTAGAACGTTTTAACGCCCAAGTACTTCGCTGTATCGTGCAATTGGTCTTCGATGCGAAGCAATTGGTTGTATTTCGCTACGCGGTCCGTACGTGACGGTGCGCCTGTCTTGATTTGACCAGCATTTGTCGCAACTGCGATATCCGCAATCGTCACATCTTCCGACTCGCCTGAACGGTGGGAGATGACCGCTGTGTAGCCAGCGCGTTTCGCCATTTCGATTGCATCGAATGTTTCTGTCAATGTACCGATTTGGTTAACTTTGATCAGGATCGAGTTACCGATGCCTTGCTCGATGCCCTGTGCCAATTTCTTCGTGTTCGTAACGAACAAGTCATCGCCGACCAGCTGTACTTTATCGCCGATGCGGTCTGTCAATAGCTTAAAGCCATCCCAGTCGTTCTCGTCCAATCCGTCTTCAATAGAAACGATCGGGTATTTGTTTGCCAACTCTTCGTACCAGTCGACCATTTCAGCAGAAGTCTTGACTGTGTTGTCGCCAGCCAATGTGTAAACGCCTTTTTCTTTGTCGTAGATTTCAGAAGCAGCCACGTCCATTGCGAGCAAAACGTCTTCTCCTGGCTTGAAGCCGGCTTTTTCGATCGCAACCATGATTGTCTCAAGCGCTTCTTCGTTCGAGCCAAGGTTCGGTGCGAATCCGCCTTCGTCGCCTACAGATGTGTTATAGCCTTTGTCTTTCAGTACAGTTTTCAAGTTGTGGAAGATTTCTGCACCCATGCGAAGCGCATGGCGGAAAGATTCAGCGCCTACTGGCATGACCATGAATTCCTGGATATCGACATTGTTATCCGCGTGCTCGCCGCCGTTTAGGATGTTCATCATCGGTACCGGCAATTGCTTGGCATTGAATCCACCAAGGTATTGATAAAGAGGCATGTCCAAATAGTTTGCGGCTGCATGGGCAACTGCCATGGAAACGCCAAGAATCGCGTTAGCGCCGAGACGGCCTTTGTTTTCAGTCCCGTCAAGCTCGATCAACGCCTGGTCGATAGATACTTGATCAAGTACTGAATAGTTTTCTTCCAACTCGTCAGCGATTTCATTGTTTACGTGATCGACCGCTTTTAAGACGCCTTTACCAAGGTAACGGCTCTTATCGCCATCGCGAAGTTCAACCGCTTCGTGTTCTCCAGTAGATGCGCCAGATGGCACGATCGCGCGGCCGAATGCGCCGCTTTCTGTGAATACCTCAACTTCAACAGTCGGGTTCCCTCTAGAATCGAGTACTTCGCGTGCTTGGATGTGTGTAATAATTGGCAATGTCAACAGCTCCCTTTTCAAATGGTTTGTTCAATTTCGTTTATAAGTTATTCGAAATGTCCAGATTTTAAACTTTATGAGTTAATGATAAGTTTTATCCATATTATTTCAATGCAAATGATATTCTACAAAACAGTTGTATTGAATAGGACAGATGAAAGAGTGTAAGGCGTCGAAGAGCAAAGATATGCTCCTGCATCGCTGCGCTTCTGCGTCGCAAACGAATCGTGCTTTGCACGATTCGTTTCCTGCGGGAACAGCACGAGCTGAAGACCCTGGACTGAGCGTAAGCGAGGGAAGCGGCTGAGGCCGTGCCCGCGGAAAGCGTCCGCCTGAAACAAGTTCATCACTCTCTTTTACATACATTCTTTAACTATTTATACTTTTTAATACAACGGTTTCCCGGTCATCTCTTTTGGCTGCTCAACATCGAGCAACTTAAGGATCGTTGGTGCGAGGTCCGCTAGAATGCCGCCGCTGCGCAAGACTTCGCCGTGCTTGGTCAAAATGACCGGCACCTGGTTCGTCGTATGCGCCGTCATCGGCAAGCCGTCTTCAGTTAGCACTTCGTCTGCGTTGCCGTGGTCAGCCGTAATAAGCGCCGATCCGCCTTGGCGGTGCAAAGCTTCAACGATACGTCCGAGGCATTCATCCACTACTTCGACTGCCTTGATCGTCGGCTCGAGCATGCCACTATGGCCGACCATGTCCGGGTTTGCGAAGTTTAAAATGATCGCATCATGTGCGCCGGCATCGATTTGTTCGACGAGCCGGTCGGTCACTTCATAGGCGCTCATTTCAGGCTGCAAATCGTAAGTGGCCACTTTCGGTGACGACACGAGAATACGATCTTCACCTGGGAACACTTCTTCTCGCCCGCCGCTCATGAAGAACGTGACGTGGGGGTATTTTTCCGTTTCGGCAATGCGCAATTGCGTCATGCCGTTTGCCGATAATACTTCCCCGATGGTGTTCACCAAATTGACGTTGCCATAAGCAATCATGGTCTTCAACTCTTCACTATAGGTAGTGAAACTGATAAATGCCAGATCTTTCGGATGGTGAAGGCTCAGCGGGAAATGCGCAAAATCAGGACGCGTCAACACGGTCGTCAATTGGATCGCCCGGTCTGGACGGAAATTGAAGAAGATGACTGAATCGCCAGAGTCGATGACTGCAGGCGCTTCTCCCTCTTTCACGATCGTAAACGGCAGGACAAACTCATCGACAATTCCCTCCGCGTAGGATGCTTCGACACCTGCAGCAGCAGAACTGGCGCTTGGCCCGATTCCATCAACTATCGCGCGGTAAGCAAGTTCAACACGTTCCCAACGCTTGTCACGGTCCATTGCATAATAACGTCCGCTGATGGAAGCGAAACGCCCGATGCCGATTTCCTTCATTTGTTTTTCAGTTTCTTCTATATAATGAAGCGCGGTTTTCGGTCCGACATCACGGCCATCCAAAAATCCGTGTACATACACTTCACTCAAGCCTTGCTGTTTCGCGAGGCGCAATAAAGCGAACAGGTGCTCATAATGGCTATGGACGCCTCCATCGCTAAGCAAGCCCATAACATGCAAAGATTTGCCTTTTTCCTTAGCGTTCAAGACAGCATCCAAAAAAGCGGGATTTTCGTAGAAATCACCGTCTTTAATCGACTTATGGATACGTGTCAAATTTTGGTAAACGATACGGCCAGCACCGATGTTCAAATGGCCAACTTCCGAGTTGCCCATTTGTCCGTCCGGCAAGCCGACCGCTTCGCCTGAAGCTGTGAGCAGTTCATGCGGATATTCGTTCCAAAGCCTGTCGAAATTCGGTTTATGCGCTTGTGCAACTGCATTTCCAGCGGTTTCTTCGCGGCAGCCGAAGCCATCCAAGATGATTAACGCTGCCGGATGTGCTGTTTTACGCATTCGAACCCGCCTCCAACAGCTTGACGAACGATTCTTCTTCTAGGCTCGCCCCGCCGACTAATGCGCCGTCGATGTGCTCCATTGAAAGGAGTTCCTGGATATTGGCAGGCTTGACGCTTCCGCCGTACTGGATGCGGACTTTTTCAGCCGTGTCATCGCTGTAAAGAGCAGCAACTTTCTTACGCACGATGCCACAAGCTTCGTTGGCATCTTCAGCTGTTGCTGTTTTGCCTGTTCCGATTGCCCAGATAGGCTCATAAGCGATGACGAGTTCTGCGATTTGCGCGTCGGTCAAGCCCTCTACAGCCTTCTCAACTTGCGCTTCCACGATGCTTTCCATTTGTCCCGCTTCACGCTGTTCGTCGGTTTCGCCGACACAAAGGATCGGCGTCAATTGATGTGAAAATGCCGATTTTACTTTTGCATTGACTGTCTCATCCGTTTCATTGAAATACTGGCGGCGTTCAGAATGGCCGATAATGACGTAGTTGACGCCGATATCTGCCAATTGTACAGGGCTGATTTCACCAGTGAATGCGCCTTCGCCTTTATCGTGCATCGTCTGTGCACCAATTTTCAATGCGCTGTTTTCTGCAGCATCCACTAATTGCGTCAAGTATAGAGCCGGAGCACAAATGACAGAATCAAGCTTTTCAGCATTCGGCACTAAGCCGTTCACTTTTTCTACAAATTCCTTCGCTTGTGATGCTGTTTTATACATTTTCCAGTTTCCTGCAATGATCGGTTTTCTCACAAAAACACTCCCTTTATTTATTACTTAATGCGGTGACGCCTGGCAAATCCTTGCCTTCCATGAATTCCAGAGAAGCTCCGCCGCCTGTTGAAATGTGATCCATTTTATCTGCTACATGGAATTTCTCGACTGCCGCTGCGGAATCGCCGCCGCCGATGACTGTATACCCTTCAGTTTCTGCCATTGCTTGGGCGACCGATTTCGTGCCATTTGCAAAAGCTTCCATTTCAAACACGCCCATCGGCCCGTTCCAGATGATCAACTTCGACTGATTGATGACATCGGCATACAATTTCGCTGTTTCTGGCCCAATATCAAGCCCCATCCAATCGGAAGAAATTTCTTCGATTTTCACTGTTTTGGTCTCTGCGTCTTTCGAGAACTCGTTCGCGACTGTCGCATCCACCGGCAAGTAAAACTTCACGCCTTTTTCTTTCGCTTTGTCGACGAACGATTTCGCAAGGTCGAGTTTGTCTTCTTCGACAAGCGAATTGCCGATTTCATGGCCAAGTGCTTTTAGGAAGGTATACGACAGCCCCCCACCGATAATCAAGTTATCGACTTTATCGAGCAAGTGGTCGATGACGCCGATTTTGTCTTTTACTTTCGCCCCCCCGATGATCGCGGTAAACGGACGGTCTGGTTCTGATAAAGCTTTGCCAAGAACGTCCAGCTCTTTCTCAAGCAGTAGGCCTGATACTGCCGGCAAGTGTTCGGCAATACCTGCGGTAGAAGCATGCGCTCTGTGCGCAGCGCCGAATGCATCATTGACGAATACGTCTGCTAGAGCCGCAAATTGTTTCGCGAGTTCCGGATCGTTCTTTTCTTCGCCCGCATGGAAACGGACATTCTCAAGCAATAGGATTGCGCCTGGCTCAAGGGCAGCAATCTCTTTTTCTACTGTCTCTCCAACGGACTCCTCTAGGCATTTCACGTCGCTGCCGAGCAATTCGGCCAATCGTGCGCCTGCCGCAGCTAGTCTCATGTCTTCGTTAACTTGGCCTTTCGGGCGTCCGAGATGGCTAGCCAAGATGACTTTTGCGCCTTGTTCGACCAAATACTCGATCGTCGGCATCGCCGCACGAATGCGCGTGTCGTCAGTTACTTTCCCGTCTTCCATCGGTACGTTGAAATCTACACGGCAAAATACGCGTTTCCCTTTCAAATCCAAGTCTTTCATGGTCATTTTCTGCAGCATGAAAATACCTCCTAATTATATTCAAAAAAATAAGGGGTGGGGTAAATTCCCCACCCCTTTTACCCTCTTTATTATAGAGGTTCATTGGTAATTAAGCTATGATTTTCAGCTTACAGCCCTTTTTTGTACATGTGTACAGCCAAGTCTACACAGCGTGCAGAGTAGCCGGATTCGTTGTCATACCAAGCAAGAACTTTCACCATGTTGCCGCCTAGAGCCATTGTAGATTGAGCATCTACTGTAGCAGAAGCTTTGCTGCCATTGTAGTCGCGTGATACAAGTGGAAGTTCGCTGTATTCCAAGTAGCCTTTGAGTTCGTTTTCAGTCGCTTCTTTCAGCGCTTGGTTTACTTCTTCAATAGAAGCATCTTTATCAAGTTCAGCGACAAGGTCGATCAACGAAACGTTCGGTGTTGGAACGCGGATTGCCATGCCGTCGATTTTGCCGTCAAGTTCAGGCAATACTTTTGCAACTGATTTCGCTGCGCCAGTAGTTGTCGGGATCATCGACTCAGCTGCTGCACGCGCACGGCGGTAGTCAGAGTGAGGCGCATCAAGCAATGCTTGGTCATTCGTGTAAGAATGGATCGTTGTCATCATCGCTTTTTTGATGCCGAATTTTTCGTTCAACACTTTAGAGATGCCTGACAAGCCGTTTGTTGTACAAGATGCATTCGAAACGACGTGGTGCTCTTCAGGGTTATAAGTTTCTTCGTTAACGCCCATAACTAGCATTTTCATGCTGCCTTTGCCAGGAGCTGAAAGGATGACTTTTTTAGCGCCAGCTTCGATGTGTTTTGATGCAGCTTCTTCTGTTGTGAAGATTCCTGTCGATTCCAAAACGATGTCGATTTGGTGCTCTTTCCAAGGCAATTGCGCTGGGTCTTTTTCAGCAAATACTTTGATTTCCTTGCCGTCGACGAAGATTGAATTGCCTTCTGCTGTAACTTCAGCGTCCAATGTTCCGTGTACTGAATCGTATTTCAAAAGGTGTGCCAGCATAGCTGCATCTGTTAGGTCATTGACTGCTACTACTTCCACTTCACTGTTTTGCATTGCTTCACGGAATACGACACGGCCGATGCGGCCAAAACCATTGATTGCTAATTTTAAAGTCATTTATAATTCCTCCAATTTTGTTGTTTGATTGAGTATTGCCCTTGCTGCTCCTTCGTCGGTAACGAGGATGGTGCGTTCAGGCGCAGCCTGGAAATAAGATTCGATGGCGCGCGCTTTGGTACGTCCTCCGGCAACCGCCATGATGCTCGGTGCTTTTTGGACCTGCTCTAATTGAATGCCCGCTGTTGGGATGCGATAAACTATTTTTCCGGTTTTATCGAAATAATAACCGAAGGCTTCACTAACAGCTCCGCCTGTCTTGATCTTCTCGACTTCATTAACCGAAGAGCGGCGCCTAATGGCCATCTCTTCGGCATCGCCGATTCCATGGATGACTAAATCCGTCCGGTCATAGAGCTCCATCATTTCTTTGATGACAGGTTCTTTCATCATCATTTCGAGCGCTTCCGCACTCAAATGTTCAGGCAGATAAAGCGTGCGGACGGCTCCGCCTGTTTTTTCGGCAAAGGATGAAGCGATGGTATTCGCCTGATGAAGCATTTCTTCCCCCAGGCCGCCTCGTGCAGCGATAAACTGCATGGCGGGATTTTTCTTAGCTGTCCGAATTTCGGCTGCCACGGCGGCCATTGTACTGCCGCCAGTAACGGCGATCGTCCGATAGCTTTCGAACATTTCCTCCGCGATGCGAGCGGCTTGCCTGCCGATAGAGGCTTTGACCGATGATAGCCGGTCGCTATCTCCTGGCAAGACGATTGCTTGTTTGATGCCAAGTTTCGCTTGCAGCCCCGTTTCGAGCTCAGCGGTCCCAGCCAACTCCTTGACCAGCTCACGGAGTTGGTCAAGAACATCATCCCCCAGTATCGTCAGGCTCATGCCGCTCTTGCTCATTTCGATCAAGGCTTGGTTCCTCAATAAGTCGGTCTCTTTGCGGATTTCCCTTTCGGCTGCGCCTGTCATCTCGCTGATCGTGCGCCTTCCTACGGGCTGTTCGGTTTGAATCAGCTCGAGGATGCTATAGCGCTTTTTCAGCAAGCTTGGCAGTTCAGGCAATAAATGCACTTGCGCTTGCAGAACTGGATCCATCGCTCCACCCCTTTTGTTGGACGTTTTTTGTCCCACTATATATAATTACGTCCCACTAGATTCATTGTAGCCGAGCTATTAGATTTATGCAAATAAAAAGAAGCGTTAAAGAATTAACGCTTCCAGAAGTTCACCGTATCCGAAGTTCCCATAGAGCAGCACCTGTTCTTTTCTTGTGAGCACCGGGATCATCAGCATATATTGTTCGTGCAATTGTTCATCATCTTCAATATTGATTTCCCGGAAATCGATCGGGTAGTCTTCCTGCAGCAGCCGCAAAGCAGACTTTGCTTCTTCGCAAAGCCCACAATTCGGTCGTGTATAGAGTGTGTACATGCTATTCCTCCTTATTCAGAAGCCTCGACCGGCTCCGCCGCCTCCTGAAGAGCCGCCACCGCCGCCGCGGAAACCGCCACCGCCGGAACCACCTCCGAAGCCGCCGCCAAAACTGCCGGGCCCGAAAAACCCACCACGCCTCATCGTTCTGCCGCGGCCGCGACGCCCACGGCCTCCTCCTCCTCCTCCTCCTGTAAACAAGAATAGCAAAACGAGTACAATCAAGAAGGTCACGATTGGCTGCATGATGCCCCCATCACCTTCACCACTGCTTGGCGTCACTTCGTTAAGCGGCTGCGGGCTGACCGCTTCTCCGTCCCAATCGTATTCTGCAGAAACTTCATTATAGAGCGCTTGATACGTATTGAGAATGGCTTCGTCTGGCTGGTCTTCACGCAAATACGGGACAGCATAGTCATCCAGGATTCGGCCAACTTTACCGTCAGGAAGTGCGCCTTCCAGGCCGTAGCCGATTTCGATATAGATCTCGCGGTCAGTCATCGACAGCACGACCAATACGCCGTTGTTGTCCTCAGCAGAGCCAACGCCATAATGGCGCAAGGCTTCATTGGCGTAGCTTTCGATCGGCTCGCCTTCCAATGAATCGATTACCATGACGGCAATCTGAGCGCTTGTCGCATCTTCCAGGCCAGCTCCCAAGCTCTTGATCTCGGCTTCTTGCTCTTCGCTCAGGACACCGGCGATATCTTGGATGTAAATATCATCAGTCAACTCCGGAAATTCTGCCGCCTGCGCGGTACTGGCGAACGTCAGCAGCAACAAGAGCCAAACAGAAATTTTTCGAATCATTCTTCGTCAGTCCCGAAATCCACATCCGGCGCATCTTCCGCCCCAGCATCGGCTTCGAAATATTCCTTCTCATCAAATCCAAAGATTCCTGCCACCATATTGCCAGGGAAGCTGCGGACTTCCCGGTTGAATTCCGTCACCGAGCCATTATAGTCCTGGCGGGCAACTGCGATCCGATTTTCTGTTCCAGCAAGTTCATCGGATAATTGCTGGAAATTCTCGCTCGAACGGATTTCCGGATAGTTCTCGACGACAACCAGCAAGCGGCTGAGCGCCCCGCTTAGTTCGGCATCTGCTTCTGCCTGTTCTTCAACCGAGCCGGCATTCGCCATGCTTGAACGGGCTTCCGTGACGCTATCGATGACCTCTTGTTCCTGGTCAGCAAAGCCTTTCACCGTCTCGACCAAGTTCGGGATCAGATCGAGCCTACGTTGCAATTGGCTTTCAAGTTGCGCGTACGATTGATTAACGTCTTCTTCTAATTGAACGAAATTATTATAGCTTGAACCGAATACGGCAACGGCGATGACGATCAGCCCAACCACCAACAGCAATGGAATAAGTAATTTTTTCATTTTCCTGTCTCCTTTTCTTTTACAATAATATTTTTTGTTTTCCCTGATTGCCTGTTTCTTGAAACACCATACGTAGGATTCTACGTTCCAGCCGCTAAAAAGATTCAATAAAAAAACCGCATAGCCTTTGGCAGGCTATGCGGTCTTTCCTTTTTACACCCTCGGAGGGAATCGAACCCCCATCTCAAGAACCGGAATCTTACGTGTTATCCTTTACACTACGAGGGCAAATGTTGTTCGCGACTTTTCTATTATACAAAAGCTTTCTCTTTATTTCAAGCTGCTATTTTCAATTCGTTAGATTTGACCTTCATTGACCATGATGTGTATGATGAATGTACGGCTGAACAGTGTTTCAGCAGCACTTACATTTACCCGAAGGAGGAAATTATCCATGAATTTAATCCCAACAGTAATCGAACAGACAAGCAGAGGCGAACGGGCATACGATATCTATTCCCGCCTATTGAAAGACCGCGTCATCATGCTCGGCAGCGGAATCGATGATAATGTCGCGAACTCAATCGTTGCACAATTGCTATTCCTCGAAGCTGAAGATCCGGAAAAAGATATTTCCATCTATATCAATAGCCCAGGTGGCAGCATCACGGCCGGTATGGCAATCTACGATGTTATGCAGTTCATCAAGCCAGATGTTCAGACAGTATGCATCGGCATGGCTGCATCCATGGGTGCTTTCCTTCTTGCAGCCGGCACGAAAGGCAAGCGCTATGCATTGCCGAACGCTGAAGTCATGATTCACCAACCACTTGGCGGAGCTCAAGGACAAGCGACTGAAATTGAAATTGCCGCGAAACGCATCTTGTTCTTGCGCGAGAAATTGAACCAAATTCTATCTGAACGCACTGGACAACCACTTGAAGTGATTTCGCGCGATACAGACCGCGATAACTTCATGACTGCAGAACGTGCGCTTGAATACGGTCTTATCGACCAAATTATCACACGCAACAAATTGCCGGAAAACCACGAAAAAGAAGATTAAGTTACACAAAAAGAGCTGCCCCTCGGGGCAGCTCTTTTTTTATGCTTAAGGCGCCTGGCTTTAAGCTTCTTTATCGATCAATTGCGCTAGCGCATCGACTGCTGAGTCTTCATCTGCGCCGTCTGCCGAAATCGTAACGTTCGTGCCTTTGCTGACAGCGAGGCTCATGATGCCCATGATGCTCTTGGCATTGACTTTCTTGTCGCCTTTTTCCAAGTATACATCCGAACTATAGCGATTGGCTTCTTGTACGAACAATGCGGCCTGCCTTGCTTGTAATCCTGATTTCAATTGCACTTCCACTTGTTTTTCTACCATGCATATCCTCCTCCGAAAACTTGACTGTCACGCAATCTATAGAAAAGAGCAGCCTGTTACCGGCTGATCGTTTCGCCTTTTCTTAATGACTCGGCAATCTCATCGATTTTCCGAAGCCTGTGGTTGACGCCTGACTTGCTTACTTTTCCTGCCGATACCATCTCACCCAGTTCTTTCAGTGTGACATCCTGGTACTCCACACGCAAGCGGGCAATCTCTTTTAAGCGGTCCGGCAATTGGTCGATGCCGATCACTTGGTCGATAAAGCGTATGTTTTCGATCTGCCGCAGCGCCGCATCGATGGTCTTGTTCAAATTGGCCGTTTCACAATTGACTAAGCGATTGACGCTATTGCGCATGTCGCGGAGAATCCGGACATCCTCGAATTTCAACAGCGCCGAGTGGGCGCCAGTCAAGCTAAGGAAATCAGAAATTTTTTCTGCTTCCTTCAAGTAAGTCACAAAACCTTTTTTCCGTTCGATCATTTTCGCGTTCAACTGGAAATGGTTCATCAAGATGACCAGCGCTTCAGCGTGGTCTTTATAGGAAGAATATACTTCCAAATGATAAGAGGAAGTTTCGGGATTGTTGACCGATCCCCCGGCCAAAAAGGCACCGCGCAAATAAGAGCGCTTGCAGCATGTTGTCGAAATCAGTTCAGGGGAGATGTCCTGCTGGAACTGGAAGCCTTCCGACAAGATCAACAAATCCTCAAGCACGAATTTTGCGCCTTCCCGCAAGCGGCAAATATAGACATTGTTTTTTTTCAACCGCATCTTTTTACGGACCAATAGTTCCACCGGATATGCTTTGTAGAAGCGCTTTAGCAAAGTATAGATCCTTCTGGCAATCGCTGCGTTTTCCGTTTGAATATCCAGGCTCAACTGGCGGTTGGAAAATGACAGCGTGCCGTTCATGCGGATCATCGACGACAGCTCTGCTTTTCCGCAGCAATCATCTACTTCAATTTGGGTCATTTCTTTTTTTGTTTCTGATGCAAAAGACAATTATGCCCCCCCTTTCAAGCTTTAGGAATACCGTTGCTGCGATGATTGTGATTCGCTGCTGGTGTATTCAAAAAGCCATTTCGCCACTTTCATCGGTTCATGCCGGACGGCTTCACCGAAAATATTTGCAATGTCGTGGCGATATACTTCAAGCCCCATATTTCTCAGGCGCTCTTCATCGTATTCCACCGGCCATGCTTTTTCTTTTTTGTATCTTTCAGCTACACCTTGTGGCATTTGGACTTTATCGATCAAAATGGCATCGAGAAAGTTCACGCCTACATGATCGTATAAGGCTTTCACGTGATCTGAAGCCGTATAACCGTATGTTTCACCCGCTTGGGTCATCAAATTGCAAATATAGATTTTTCTCGCCTCGGCCTCGAGCAGCGCTTTTTTGATATCCTTCACGAGCAAATTCGGCAAGATGCTCGTGTATAAGGAGCCTGGCCCGATGACGATGACATCAGCTGATTGAATCGCCTGAATGGTATCTGGCAGAGTCTTGACTCCGGCTGGTTCCAGGAATACCCGCTTAATCGGCTGTAGATAAGCGGGTATTTTGGACTCGCCTTTGATGATGGTTCCATCTTCAAGCTCTGCATTCAACGTGACCAATTGATTGGCGGCAGGCAAAACTGTTCCGTTGACGTTCAAGACGCGGCTCATTTCCCGGACTGCGTGCGAAAAATCGCCCGTCAGATCGGTCAATGCCGCAAGCATTAGATTGCCCAGTGAATGCCCTTCCAAATCAAGCGAATGCTTGAAGCGATATTGGAACATTTCAGCTACGAATGGCTCGGCATCCGAAAGTGCAGCCATGACGTTGCGAATGTCTCCTGGCGGCGGGATATCCAAGTCATCGCGCAAACGCCCAGAGCTTCCTCCGTCGTCTGCCACCGTCACTATTGCCGTCAAGTCGAGCGGAAAAGTTTTTAAGCCCCTCAGCAAAGTGGACAGACCGGTCCCGCCCCCGATGATTACGACTCTTTTTTGCTGGAGACTTTTTTCCATATGCTCAGCCCTTTCTGATTTTCACATCTCTATGCGTAATGCTGACTTTGTTGTTTTTCGACAGGTACTTCCCGAAATACTCAGCAAGCGTCACGGATCGATGCTGGCCGCCCGTGCAGCCAAAAGCGATGACCAATTGCGCTTTGCCTTCTTGTTTGTACTGGGGAATCATGAAATTGAATAAATCCTCCAGCTTTGCCACCAATGTCTGTGTTTCCTGCCATTTCAACACGTAATCCGAAACCGGTTGATCCAAGCCCGATTGTGGATTCAATTCTTCTATATAATAAGGATTCGGCAAAAAGCGCACATCGAATACCAAATCGGCATCGATCGGCATGCCGTGCTTAAAGCCGAAAGACATCAAATTGACCGTGAAGACATTGCTCGTTTTCGATGCAAAATCCGAGGTGATTTTCTCTTTCAGCTGGCGCGGGCTCATATCTGATGTGTTATACATATAATGGGCCCGTCCTTGCAGATCTTTCAGCATATCCCGTTCCTTTTTAATGCCGCCAAGCACAAGCCCGCCTGGTGACAACGGATGGGAACGGCGCGTTTCTTTATAGCGGCTGACGAGCGTTTGGTTTTCCGCATCAAGAAACAGGATGGTGATCGACACTTCCGGTTCTTTCGATAGATCATCGATTGCATCGACGAGGCTGGCGAAAAAATCGCCGCCGCGAAGGTCCATGACCGCTGCGACGCGTTTCATCGATTTGCCCGAATCCCGCATCAATTTAATGAATGTTGGGAGCAGTGCCGGGGGAAGGTTATCAATTGTGAAAAAACCAAGGTCTTCAAAACTTTGGATCGCCACTGTCTTGCCGGCCCCGGACATGCCGGTGATAATGATCAATTCGGTTTCTTCATTGTGCTTATCCATGCTGGCGATTCACCTCTTCGGTCGATGATTGGATGTTCTCTTCTAACAGTTCAAATTCGGGCGTATAATAGAAAGTCCCATATTGAACGCCTTCCTGATAAGCTGCAAATAATAGATTCGTCCGGTCCCCTTCCGCCATTGGCAAGGTATGCAGACTCTCCACTGGATGCCATTCGAGAATCCCTTCACGCGTTTCTTCGAACGGCGTCCCGTGGAGCTGTGTCGCCCGGAACGTAAAGAGCATCCATTCGTCCACTGCCTGTCCGTTTTCCTGGATCATCATCGTGTACACGCCTTTCAAGTGAACCCCGGACGGTTCTGTATTCGTTTCTTCCCGGAACTCACGGATGGCCGCTTCATAAATCGATTCGCCGCTTTCCATTTTGCCGCCAGGAGCTACGTACCAATCCCTGCGCGGCTTTTTCATCAACAATACTTTGCCATTCTCTATTAGCAATAAATTCGCGATTCGCTGCACATTTGCCACTCCGCATCTAATATAAACTATTTTCATTATACATCTATCCTGGCGTGTCATGCAAAAGAATGCAAAAAAAGAGGCCACTCCCCGGATATTCCGGAAAGCAGCCTGTCAAAGATAACTATATAAAAAGGGGGTTGATTTACACTACTTACTATACCTCTTTTGCATGACAATGCTGTTACAAACGGATTAAGAAAGCGTTAAGCTTGCGCTTTAGAAGCAATCTTTTCTGCAAGCTCTTCCACGTAATGCTGGACGCTTTGCGCGGCGATGCTGCCGTCGCCAGTCGCCGTGACGACTTGACGCAAAGTTTTATCCCGCACATCGCCTGCCGCGAAGATTCCCGGCACCGAGGTTTGCATTTCTTCATTCGTTTCGATATAGCCTAGGTCATTCAAGATGCCCAGCGATTCGAATGGTTTTGTCAACGGCAGCATGCCGATGTAGATGAACACGCCGTCTGCTTCGAATTCCCGCTCGGAATCGTCTTTTGTCGACACTAATGTAACGCTGCCGACCTTGCCGTCTTTATCGTGGATTTCTTTTACGGTATGGCTCCAGATAAAATCGATTTTGTCGTTGGCAAACGCGCGGTCTTGAAGGATTTTCTGTGCGCGCAAGTCATCTCTGCGGTGGACTATTGTCACTTTATCCGCGAAGCGCGTCAAGTAAACTCCTTCTTCAACAGCAGAATCCCCGCCGCCGACAACGACCAGTTCCTTGCCTTTAAAGAATGCGCCATCGCACACTGCGCAATAGCTGACACCGCGTCCGCCCAGTTCATTCTCGCCTGGAATGCCCATTTTCTTATACTCGGCCCCAGTCGTTAAAATGATGGCGCGGGCTTTGTATTCTTTGGATCCGGCTTTGACGGTTTTGAATTCATCGCCGTCGATGATCTCGGTTACGTCGCCGTAAGCATACTCGGCACCGAATTTTTTCGCATGTTCAAACATTTTAGTGGATAAATCAGGACCGAGAATGTGGTCGAATCCTGGGTAGTTTTCAATTTCTTCGGTGTTGGCCATTTGTCCGCCAGGGATCCCGCGCTCAAGCATGAGCGTCGAAAGGTTCGCTCGGGACGTGTAGACCGCTGCAGTCATGCCTGCTGGCCCTGCACCGATGATTAACACATCATAAATATTCGTCGTTTCTGTCATTATAGGCCCTCCTCGTTATCACTAGCTAAATCGTAAAGCAATAAACTGCCGTCTTCAACTTTTATGCCTAGTCCTTGAAATTCGGCAAAAAGCCGCTTAATTCATCGACATATTTGGACATCGTTGCGGCAGACGTGCCGAATTTCACGGCAACTGCTTTTTTTGTGGTTTCCCGCTTTTCCGCTGATTCAACCATATAACTGACGGCAGCAGCAAGCGCTGTAGGATTGCGGAACGCATAATTGCTATCAAAAGCTTGTTCCGCCAGCAAGAACCATAATTGGAAGATGGCGTCATTTTCTCGGTCGACCATCCCTTTTTGATAATACAGGCGCTCTGCTGTTTCCATCGCACGTAAAAAGGCTTTTTCTTCTTTCACTGATTCCCGAAATGGATGTCCGAGCGCATAACCGAGCATATATGTTTCCAAAACGGACGGCTGCTCGGATTTCAGCCAATTTGGGTGCGAAATGATTTCTTGTTTATGGGAAGATTTCCCAAGTAAAAACAAACCGTAAATACGCTCGCTTAAATTCGGATGGTCAAGTTTATAGCTGAGAAAATCGCGGTCATGTTCAAGCGCATCGACATTCGGCATCACTGCCTGTTCTCCCCACGGCTCATATCCTTCTTTGGCCGGGTCCATCCGCTTCAATTGCTCCCACGCGTACTTTGCGGTTTCTTCATGCCCTGAATGATAAGCAGCGTGCGACAGCCAGAAATAAAACGCCGGGTCTCCATCAAATCCGCGTTTTTGCAAGCTTTTCAACCAACGGTATGCTTCCTTGTATTTTCCGACCAAAGCGAAAGTCGCACCCAATTTATAGCGGTGCTCAAAGACATACGGCTGGATCTTTTTCAGCAAGCCAAGAATATCATCCAATTCATCGTTTTTCTCATAATAATGGAACACTGCTAAATTGCATAAGGCATGCAAGTTGCCGGTGTTTCTGCGAAGCACATCATGAAGCAGCGTTTTGGCCATTTCCGTTTCTCCGATATAAAAATATGCCAGCGCCAAGTTATTATATGCCCCCCAGAAATCCGGCTTTTCTGCAATGACTTCTTCCAATATCTCAATCGCTTCCGGAAATTTGCCTTGTTCCATCAAGCGGCGCGCTTTTTCTTGGAGGTAATAATATTCGCTATTGTGGGCTTCGCCATCATCATCGAACAGCTGCCAGTCTTCTTGCTCGGCAAAATCGATGATTTCCATCGCTTCCGCTGCATAGCTTCCGCGGGTATCTTTTTCAAGATAATCCTTGGCATATTTCCGGGCATCAAAAAACAAGCCCAAATGTGCATGGACTTCAGCCAAAAAGAATAAAATATTCGGTTCTTCCGGATCGAGCTTATGCGCAGTGCGCAATTCATCCATCGCCAGCTCGAATTCCTGCCGCTCCATCAGCACCACTCCATAATGCATGAGGATAAGCGGATCATCCGGAGTTAGTTCTTTCGCCCGCTGCAAATACTTATAAGCTTTATCGTATTGTTCGCGCTGCAGTTCCTTGAGTGCTTTTTGATAGTAAAATTCCCCTGTCGGAATGAATGATACGACATTGTCGAAATTTTTTCTTTTGTTTTTCTCCAAAATATGCCTCCGTAACAGGAAAAGGAACGACCTGAATCGTTCCTATCCCTAAATGTGCTGTTATTATAGCATATTTCCCTATTATTTACTTGTCCTTTTTCGCGGCGTGGCGTTCTTCGAGCACGCCTGTCACTTCTGTGAAATCAACTTTCTGCTCCTGCAGCAAAACGAGCAAGTGATAAAGCAAGTCTGCGCTTTCCGTTGCCAATTCTCGTGCATCACGGTTTTTTGCAGCAATGATGACTTCTGCTGCTTCTTCCCCGACTTTCTTGCAGATCTTATCGACCCCTTCTTCAAACAGATAAGTCGTATAAGCGCCTTCTGGCATATCGCTTTCGCGTTGTTTGATCAAAGCGCTAAGTTCTGTAATCATGTCTGATGCTGAAGCCGTGCGTTCTCCCGCCAAGGTTTCATAAAAACAGCTCGTTTCTCCTGTATGACAGGCCGGTCCGTTCGGGATCACTTCATAAATCAAGGAATCTCCGTCGCAATCGATCTGCACGGATTGGACACGCTGCGTATTGCCGCTGGTCGCGCCTTTATTCCATAGTTCCTTGCGGCTTCTTGAGTACAGCCAGGTTTCTTTCGTGTCGATCGTGCGCTTGACCGCTTCTTCGTTGGCATAAGCCAAAGTCAGCACTTGTTTTGTAGTTGCATCCTGCAATATGACGGGCACTAACCCGTTTTCATCGTATTTCACATTTGTCACCGGACATTCACTCCTTCTCGCTGCAGATACTGTTTCACTTCTCTGACGCTCGTTTCTTTATAATGGAAGATCGATGCCGCAAGTGCTGCATCAGCATCTGCTTGTTCGAATACTTCCTTGAAATGCTCACGGTTTCCTGCACCGCCGCTTGCGATTACAGGCACCTCTACGGCATCACGCACCGCTTTGGTGAGCGCGACATCGAATCCGTCTTTTTGCCCGTCGCTGTCCATGCTGGTCAAAAGCAACTCCCCAGCACCTAAAGCAACCGCTCGTTTCGCCCATTCGATCGCATCCCACTCGGTCCGGTTACGGCCTCCGTGCGTGTAAACGTCCCAGCTGTCTCCGTTTCTTTTTGCGTCGATAGCGACGACGATGCACTGCGACCCAAAGAAATCCGCGCCTTCTTTGATCAATTCCGGCCGGTCGAGAGCTGCCGTATTCAAGGATACCTTATCCGCTCCAGCACGCAGCAAGCGTTTCATGTCGTCAAGTGTCCGGATGCCCCCGCCTACGGTAAAGGGAATCGAGAGTTCCGTGGCAACAATGCGCACCACTTCGACCATCGTCTCTTTGCCTTCGTGTGAAGCGGAGATGTCCAGGAAGACCAATTCATCCGCGCCTTGTTCATCGTAGAATTTGGCAAGCTCCACAGGGTCTCCTGCATCCCGAAGTTCCACAAAACTTACGCCTTTTACGACGCGCCCTTCTTTCACATCAAGGCAAGGGATGATGCGTTTTGTCAGCATGATAGCGCCTCCTCAAGCGTGAAGCGGTTTTCATACAAAGCTTTGCCGATAATCAGTCCAGCAATCGGGCTGTCGGCTGCCGCTTGTTTGACTTTTTTTACGTCATCGAGTGTTCCGATACCGCCGGACACGATGACTTGTGAAGCGTCATCTGCGACGAGCTTTCGGTTGGCGTCGATATTCGGCCCGGCAAGCGTGCCATCCGTCGAAATATCGGTATAGATGAAATGTTTGGCCCCTTTTGAAGCAAAATAAGCGGCCACTTCAGATGCCGGTTTATGGGATGTTTCAATCCATCCTTCTGTCGCCGCCATGCCGTCTTTCGCATCGATGCCGATGACGATCCGCTCTGCGCCGAACTCCTCGATAAATGACGCAACCAGTTCCGGCTCTCTTACAGCCAAGCTGCCGATAATGACGCGGGCAACGCCGTTCGATAAATAATGCTCGATGTCTTCACGGCTGCGGATGCCGCCGCCCACTTGGATGTTGGCATCGAGTTTTGCCGCTTCGATGACCACTTGGTCGTTGATGCGGCTGCCGTCTTTCGCACCGTCCAAATCGACCATGTGAATCCACTGAGCCCCAGCTTCTACAAAACTTTTCGCCATCTCAACAGGCGAGTCCGCATAGACCGTCTCCTGGCCATAATCACCTTGGAACAAACGGACGCATTTGCCGTTCCTCAAGTCGATTGCCGGATAAATTTGAAATTCACTCATGGAAATCCCCCCTGACATTTGCAATCCACTGCGCCAATAAATAATGACCGAACTCGCCCGATTTTTCCGGATGGAATTGCATCCCCGTAATCAATCCGCCGCCGACAACACCCGGCACTTCAAGCTCGCCGTATTCAGCTGTCGCGAAGACTTCTGTGCGGGTTGTCTCGGTCGCTAAAAACGAGTGGACAAAATAAACATGTGTATCTTCCAGTACATCTTCAAGCCAATACGGCTGTTGCGTGAAGTTCAGGCGGTTCCATCCCATGTGCGGGATACGGTAAGCGCCTTTTGGAAAGCGTCGGATATGGCCCTTTAATAAACCGAGCCCTTTGACCGGACGGCCTTCTTCGCTGTCTTCATACAATAACTGCATGCCCAGGCAAATGCCAAGCAATGGAATCTTCCGCTCAGGCAGCGTACGGATAAATTCAGCTAATCCTTTTTCATCCAAGCGCTTCATGGCATCCGGAAAAGCGCCGACACCTGGTAGTAAGATCGCATCCGCTTCCGCCAACACTTCCGCGTCGTCTGAGGTGATGACGGTACATTCCAGTTTTTTCAATGCCTGTTCGACACTGAATAAATTGCCCATGCCGTAATCAATGATACCGATGATCATGTTAAAAGCCCCTTTGTAGACGGAACGCCTTCTACGCGTGGATCAATCATTGTCGCGTCATCGAGCGCGCGGGCAAGCGCCTTGAAGACCGCTTCGATGATGTGATGCGTATTGCGCCCATAATGCACGATGACGTGGACATTCATGCGTGACTCTAACGCGAACTTCCACAGAAACTCATGGACGAGTTCCGTATCGAATGCGCCGACCTTTGCGTTCGGGATATCTCCGCGGAATTCCAAGTGAGGACGGTTCGAACAATCGATGACGACTTGTGCAAGCGCATCATCCATCGGCACAAATGCATTGCCGTAACGTCGCAAGCCTTTTTTCTCGCCGAGAGCCTCAAGCACTGCCTGGCCGAGGACGATGCCGATGTCTTCTGTTGTGTGATGGTCGTCGATATGGGTATCGCCGTTTGCGTGAATGCGCCCGTCGAACTGGCCATGCTTGATAAAAAGATCCAGCATATGGTCCATGAAGGGCACTCCCGTATTGATATCTGCCTGCCCTTTCCCGTCGAGTGAAAAGCTGACAGCAATTTCCGTTTCATTGGTTTTTCGTGTGATATCCGATTTTCTCATGATTGACTCTCCTTTTTCCAAGCGCGTGATTCGACTGCACGTGCATGTGCTTCGAGGCCTTCTAGCCTTGCGAGCCTTGCAATTTTCTCTTGGTTTTCACGCCATGCCCGCTCGCTGTAATGGACGATGCTCGTCCGTTTAACAAAGTCATAGACGGACAAGGCACTTGAAAAGCGCGCCGTGCTATTGGTCGGCAAGACGTGGTTCGTGCCGGCAAAATAATCCCCAATCGGTTCCGATGAATAACGGCCGATAAAAATCGCACCGGCGTGATCGATTTCATCCGCTAAAGCTTCAGGATCTTCTGTCATGATCTCCAAATGCTCTGGAGCCAATTGATTAGCAGCACGAATCAAATCAGCGCGGCTGTCTGCCACATAAATGGCGCCATGGTCGCGGATCGACGCCGCAGCAATCTCTTCGCGCGGCAAAGTGGCCAATTGGCTTGCCACTTGCTCAGCCACTTGTTCAGCAAGCACGCGGCTCTCTGTTAATAATACAGCACTTGCGAGTGGATCGTGCTCTGCTTGTGACAATAAATCCGCCGCCACTTCATCTGCATACGCACTATCGTCAGCGATGATGGCGATTTCGCTCGGACCTGCAATCATGTCAATCGCAACGTCGCCGTTTACTTCGCGTTTTGCGAGTGCCACAAAGATATTGCCGGGCCCTGTGATCTTATCCACCGGCTGGATCGATTCCGTCCCGTAAGCGAGTGCGGCAATTGCTTGAGCGCCGCCAGTTTTGTATACTTCATCAATTCCAAGGATATGCGCCGCAACAAGCACGCCGTCCGATAACTTTCCTTCGCTATTTGGAGGGGAAGTGACGACAATGCGTCCGACTCCGGCTACTTGTGCGGGGATGACGTTCATCAAGACTGAGGATGGATACGCCGCCGTACCGCCAGGAACATATAGTCCAGCAGATTCGATCGCTGTAACACGCTGCGCGACATACGACCCGTCTGCACGGTCTTGGCGATAGCCTTGTTGCTGTTGGCCTTCGTGGTAGCTGCGGATATTGTCAGCCGCTTCTGTCAGATCAGCCAGCAATTGCGGATCGAAACGCTCCGCTGCCTGCTGGATTTCTTCTTGCGTTACCTTTAATGCGGACAACTCTGCTTTGTCCCATTTTTTCGCAAAGCGCAACAAGGCTGCATCGCCTTCGGTACGCACCGCTGCAATGATTTCTTTCACTGCTTGCAATTGCTGCTCTGTGCCGTCGGCTAACTGACGCCGAATCGACAAGCTGTCAGTCAGGCGCTGGATGTTCATCGTCCCACCTGCTCACGCAGTTTGTCGACCAACTCCGTAATGCGCTGTTGCTTCAAGCGGTAGCTTACCGGATTCGCGATGAGGCGCGACGTGATATCCGCAATTTTTTCATATTCCACCAAGCCATTGTCTTTCAAGGTGCGCCCGGTCGACACGATGTCCACAATACGGTCGGACAAGCCAATCAGTGGCGCTAATTCGATCGAACCGTTCAATTCAATGATTTCGACTTGTTCGCCTTTGCTGCGGTAATAATGCGAAGCCACCGCTGGATATTTCGTCGCAATCCGAGGCGTTACTTCATCCATTTCCGTATCCGGTAAGCCGGCTGTCGCGATATAGCATTCACTGATGCCGAGATCCAGTAACTCGTGTACGTCGCGGTCGTGCTCAAGCAAGACGTCTTTCCCGGCAATACCGATATCCGCTACACCGTGCTCGACATAAGTCGGCACATCCATCGGCTTCGCGAGAATAAAGCGGAATTTTTCATTCGGCGCTTCGACGATCAGCTTGCGTGAGTCATCGAGTTCTTTCGGCAGGTCATAACCTGCCCCGACCAATAGTTCGTATGCTTCTTCAAAGATCCTGCCCTTCGGCATGGCAATTGTCAATTCATCCATTTCGCAGCTCCTCCCCTCTGATAACTTCGGTGAACAAGGCAGTGAACGATTCCAACGCTTTAACGGCTGGCGCATACTGCAATGTCACCCGGTTTCCTGCATTTCTTATTTGTTGTGCTTCATCGAATGCATGTTGCTCGCTTTGTTCATCGAATAAAATCAATGTGTGCGGTTGCTCTGCTTTTTCAGCCGTTACCGATTCCAGCAAACGATCGACCCTCAAGCCAAATCCGGTCGCGCCGACCTGCAAGCCGAACTGCTCCATCAGGCCATCATAGCGCCCGCCGCTGCCGAGCGGAAATCCGCTTCCAACTCCGTAGAATTCAAACACCAATCCAGTGTAATAAGTCATGTGGCTGCTGAAGGAAATATCGAATGTAATTGCATCTCCCAGGCCGTTGCGTCCAAGTAATCCTTCTAGACGCTCCATATCGCGGTAAAGCTCGCGTTGTTCTTCATTTTCTTCGTTAATCCAGTGCTTCCAATCGGCTACTGTTGTCGCCTGCATCAATTTCAGGAATGACGCCAGTTTGCCTTCAGCGATCGGCAGCTCTTTTGCCAATTGTTCAACCCCCACGCCGTTCTTTGCGACAAACAGTTCGCGCACTTTGCCGCTTTGTTCCGCATCCAGCCCGAAATCTGCCAATATCAGTTCAAGCAGTCTCGTGTGGCCGATAACGATGCGGGCAGAACCGACGCCCAATTCCTTCAGGATATCCCAAGCCAAACTGATTACTTCCGCATCCGCATAAAGCGAATCATCGCCGATCAACTCAACACCCATCTGCTCGAATTCTGCAGGGCGTCCGCCTTCGCGCTTTTGCGCACGGAACACATTAGAGTAATAGCCGAGCCGGATTGGCATTTTTTCGCGCAATAATTTCGATGCCGCCACCCGTGCGATCGGGGATGTCATATCCGGCCGCAAAACGAGCGTCTTTCCTTGGCTGTCTAGCAGCTTGAATAAGGCATCGTCTGAAATGGCAGAGATCTTCCCGATCGTTTCGTAATATTCCAAAGTCGGCGTCTGCAACAGTTCATATCCCGCCCGCTCGATCAATTGGGTGCCTTGCTTTTTCAAATCTGCTTTTTGTTTTGCTATTAAAGGAAAATCGTCACGCATGCCTAATGGTTTTTCAAACATTTCGATGGTCATCGTTGAACACTTCCTATTATCAGTTATTTCACTTTAGTTCGCTAGAGTGATGAATCGTTAAAGTGATTCTTATTTTAGCGCAAGCCGCTTCGGCCCGTCAAGCAAGGAGGATATAAAAAATCCTGAAAGCGCTGAGCTTTCAGGATTTTGCTTGTCGATCGACCATTTCCTCGGCTGTGTAAATGATTTTCATCGGATTGCCGCCGACAAAAGCCCCAGCCGGTACATCTCTATGGACGAGCGTGGCAGCGGAGACGATGGCGCCGTCTCCAATCTTGATGCCGGGCAAAATCGTACTGTTTGCTCCGATCATGACACGGTCGCCAATCAAGACGTCGCCGAGCCGGTATTCTTCAATCAAGTATTCATGCGCAAGAATGGTCGTATTATAGCCGATGACGGTATTGTCTCCAACTTGAATGCGTTCGGGAAACATGAGGTCTGGCATGACCATCAGTGCAAACGATGTTTCCTTGCCGACTTTCATGCCGAGAAATTGGCGATACAGCCAGTTTTTCATCGGCAAAAAGGGCGTGTAACGCGCAGTCTGGATGACTAGAAAGTTTTTCGCGACTTTCCAGAACGGCACGGTTTTGTAGATATGCCAAAGCGAATTCGCGCCTTCGACGGGATATCGCTCGGTGCGTCTCATTTTACGCCCGCCTTCGTCAGTTCCAACAGGTCGGAAATATGCTGCAGCATGAAATCCGGTTCAAAGCTCGCTAAAAACTCTTCTCCTTTAGCGGTCCAGGCAACACCTGCTGTGCGGACGCCGGCATTTTTCCCGCCTTCGATGTCATGTGAATTATCACCGATCATCAAGGCTCCCTGCTGATCCGCATCCAATAATCGCAATGCTAACTCGAGCGGTTCTGGATGCGGCTTCGGATTTTGCACATGATCCAATGCCACCAAGACGTCGAACACATCGTGTACGCCCATTAGCTTCAAGCCGTGCAAGATCGTTTCTTCGCGTTTTGTGGAAACGATCGCCATTTTCAAACCTCTGGATTTCAAGGTCCGTAAAGTTTCTGCAACCCCGTCGTATTCAGACACCAATTCATCATGGAGTGTCCGGTTCAAACGCCGGTACTGGTCGCTTAGCTCGCTGACTTTGCCAGGCGCAATTTTTGTGAAGGTTTGTTCCAATGAAGGGCCGATAAAATGCAGAACATCTTCCCGGCCGTATTCGCCTGGAAAATGTTCTCCGAGCACCGACAAAAATGTCTGGACGATCAATTCATTCGTATCAAGCAATGTTCCATCAAAATCAAACAATAAAGTCGTTATGTCTTTGTTCATGTAGAAATCACTTCCTTCCGATTGTCTTCAGCCCGTCTCCAAAGATATGAAACGAATATCGTCAGGGCAAGCGCAGTTATGACGCGAATCAACAACAATGGCCAAATCGGGATGCCGAGCGGAATGAAGATAAGTGTATCCTCGACAATCGCATGGCACGCCACCAGAAAGATAAACGCCAGTGTGGCATCTTTCCTGCTGACCCCGTCTTCTTGCACTGCCTGGATCATCACGCCCGCTCCCATCGCCAACCCGAAAATCAATCCGGATGCGAGCGTTAGCGAAGTGTTTTTCTCTACGCCGAGCAGACGCGTGAGAGGCCCCATGGTACCTGCAATTTTCTGCAGATAGTTGCGGTCTTTCAATAGTTGGATCATGAGCATGAGCGGAATGACGATCATCGCCAGCTGCAGCACACCAAAACTCGCCTTTTCCAAGCCGAGCAAGAAAATGCCGAACCATGTTTCCGGCGCTGCCGCCACTTCCGGCGCAAAACCGTATTGCGCAATTTCACCGCCGCCAGACCAGAGTAAATTGATCAAGATCCCGGACATGGCAGCAAGTCCGAAACGGACAACCAAAACGACCCATAATCGAACGCCGACTTTCAGTGCTACCGCCGTTTCGATAAAGATATTATGAGAAAACGATAACATGACTGCCAGGATAAAGACTTCTTTCACTGTCAGTTCGAGGGACAAAATCCCTGCTATTCCGGCATATAAGTTCAGCGCATTGCCGAGTACGAGCGGAACGGCCGCTTCGCCGCTCAAGCCGAATATTCCCATAACCGGTGCCACCAACTTAATGATAAATGGCAGTACCGGTGTAAATTGCAGCATGGTGATGAGCAAGGTGATCGGGAAAATAACTTTCCCGAGCGACCAGGTAGTCTTTAATCCGGCTTTTAAGCCATTTTTCAAAGTCGACATTCGATCTCTTCTTTCCTTATTATTTGTCCAAATATCGCGGCGGGTTCTTCAACGTGACGCGCCGGTAAATGATAAACCCGAGGCCGATGACAATGGCGATCACCGACACAAGCTGTGCCGCGCGCAATTCGCCGATGACGTAGAGGCTGTCGGTACGCATGCCTTCAATGAAGAAACGGCCGACCGAATACCAAATCATATAGAAGAAGAACATTTCCCCGCGCACCAAATTAGCTTTTCTGAGCAGCAGCAAAATAATGATCCCTACCAAGCTCCACATCGATTCATAGAGAAAAGTTGGGTGATAATAAGCTCCATCTATGTACATATGGTTGATGATCCAATCGGGAATGAACAGATTCTCAAGGAATTGGCGCGATACTTCTCCGCCATGCGCTTCCTGGTTAATAAAATTGCCCCAACGCCCGATCGCTTGGCCAATTAAAATACTTGGCGCCAAGATATCCGCCACCTTTAAGAACGGTGTATTGCGGCGTTTTGTAAATACGTAAGCGACGATGACCGAAGCGATCAACGCCCCGTGTATCGCAATCCCGCCATTCCAGATGGCGATAATCTGGGAGGGCTGGTCTTTATAATTTTCCCATTCAAACATGACATAATAGATCCGCGCGCCGACAATGGCGAGCGGCACTGCCCAGATCAAGAGATCGGTCAAATAATCCGGATGCAATCCGCGCTTGACCATTTCTTTCTGGCCCACAAGAAACGCGATGACAATGCCGGTCGCAATGATGACACCATACCACCGGACATCGATCGGGCCGAGTGAAAACGCCACCGGATCGATCGCTGCTAAAACTGAATACATATAATGCACCTTCCCATTCGCTTAATTTGTATCTTGTGCGATGACATCATCAAGCCGCTTGGAGAATTCCTCAGCAGCGTTGACCCCCATGCGTTTCAGGCGATAGTTCATCGCGGCTACTTCGATAATGACGGAAAGGTTGCGTCCTGGGCGTACAGGAATCGTTAGCTTCGTCAAATCCGTGTCGATGATTTTCATCGTCTCTTCCTCTAGGCCGAGACGGTCGTAAGTCTTGTCAGGATCCCAGAGCTCGAGATCGATGACGAGTGAAATGCGCTTGAAATTGCGCACGGCGCTTGCCCCAAATAAAGTCATGATATCAATGATGCCAACCCCGCGGATCTCTAGCAGATATTCAATCAGTTTCGGTGGATGCCCAACAAGTGTGCTTTCGCCTTCTTGGCGAATCTCCACGCAATCATCCGCTACGAGGCGATGGCCTTTTTTGACAAGCTCCAAAGCGGTTTCACTTTTCCCGACACCGCTTTTTCCGGTAATAAGTACGCCGATGCCATAAATATCGACTAGTACGCCATGTACGGCAGTCGTCGGAGCCAAACGACTTTCTAGAAAGTTCGTCAACAAACTGGAGAAGCGGGTTGTTGTCATATTCGTTCCGAGCACGGGCACGTGTTTTTCGGAAGAGGCGATGACCAATTCCTCCGGTACATCGACACCGTGGGAGACGATGATGGCGGGCGTGTCTTCCGCGCACAACTTCATCATCCGGTCCAAGCGCTCTTCCGGTTTTAGCATGGCAAAAAACGATAGTTCTGTTTTTCCGAGCAATTGCATGCGGTTTGCAGGATAATGGGTGAAATAACCTGCCATTTCCAGTCCCGGTCTTGAAATATCACTGATGGCAATATGGCGCCCAATGCCTTCTTGGCCGCTAATCAGTTTCAAGCCGAACATCTCCATTACTTGTTTCACTGTTACTTGTCCCATAGTTTTCCCTCATTCCCCCGGCTGCGCAAATTAATTTTCCCAGATAATTCCTTCGTTTTGCGGTCGGTTTGTTTTTATTTTAACATGGAAAAAAAGAATTTGAAGAATTTCGTCCCCTTTCTCTCCCTTTCCTTCTATATAAGGAATGAAGGGGGAATAGTATATGAAGATTATCATTGATGCAGGGCACGGGCCAGGGACGATCGGTAAACGAACACCTGATGGAAGGATGCGCGAATTCCATTTCAACAACGCGGTTGCTGAAGAAGTGAAAAAACGCTTGGCGGCGGACGGATACACGGTGTTGTTCAGCCATCAGCAAGAACGCGACGTTCCTTTGAAGGAAAGGACAAATTTCGCTAACCGTTCCGGCGCAGAACTGTTGGTGTCAATCCATGCAAATGCGGCAGGCAACAATTATAGCGCTGCACAAGGCATCGAAAGCTTTATCTATCCGGCAGCCCCTGCACGCACGCGCAAATTGGGCCAGCTGCTCCAGGATTCGCTGGTTTTGTCGACACAGCGCAAAGACCGCGGGTTGAGAACAGCAGATTTCGCCATGCTGCGGGATACCATCATGCCAGCGGTTCTCGTAGAGTGTGGCTTTATGACCCATAAACATGAAGCGGCTTTGCTGCAGTCCGATGACTACCGCAAGCGCTGCGCACGTGCCATTAGCTTCGCCATCACCTGCATGGAACGATAACGCAAAAAGCCCAGTGGAGAAAATTCTCCACTGGGCTTTTTTTGTGGTTCAGTCGATTGTCAAATAACGCACGAGGATCGAACCGGTTTTGGTTTCGCCATAGACGAGCAATGGCCCGCCTGCCGACTCCACATCCCCTGTTTTGGTGAAATGCATTTTCTTTTGCATAAACTGGCCTTGTTCGTGGCTGCTATTGATGTCTGAGAGCATCACGTCCATTCGCCCAAGGTTTGAAGAAACTTCCCCTCGCAACGCCAAATGCTGCGGAATGTAAATTTCCACATTGCCCGCCAAAGTTTTAGCTTCGAGCTTTTTCGCTTGTTTGCTGCGCGTCGTCGCGACGACATTGCCGTTTAACGACTTCGCATCGATGTCTTCAATATCGCCATCGATATAAATGCGCCCATTCAAGGTCTCCGCCTCGACTTCACGACCTTTGACTTCCATCATCTGGATCGGGCCATTAGCGGTTTCAAGTTCGGCTTCCTCGAATTGGATCGTTTTCAAGTCAATCTTGCCGTTCGCCGTCTTGACTTTGATTAATGCAGAGTCAAGGCGTTTCATTGTAAAGCCGCCATTGAACAAGCGGACGACAATTTGTTCAAATGCCGCTGCCGGAACGTACAAGACAATATTCACTTGCGTCGTTTTCAAGTCGCTGATGATGCGCAATTTACGGTCATCCGCAATGAATACGAACTTTTCCAGGAAATCCTGTTTTGCTTGCTCCGGAGATTCTGCGCGGAAAGCTTTGACGCTGCATTCTGCACGGATCGAACCGTCTTGTGAAGGGAACACTTCCAATTGCCCGTTAGCGATATCGGCAATGATCGTGTGGAGTTCTGCACTTTCTTCTGTAAAGGTATGTTCAAAACGTGCGGCTTCACCGAATGGCGAATCGAATTCCATTGTTTTCAGCTTATCGGCAGACGTCTGCATGAAATGCATCATCCGGTCTCCCAATTGATTGAAATCCTTGGACATGTTCTTGGAAAAATCTTTCGAAAAGTCTTTCGAGAACTTTTTGAACATGTCTTCTGGACGGAAAAATCCACGTTTGCCGCGTGAGCTGCGGTAAGTTTCACGGCCATAGTCTTTTGATGAATTGCCCGTTTCCCCACCATCGACCGCTTTCAATAGCTCAACCGCTTCGCGTGCCGAGATCGTGCCATTTTCAACCATGTCCAAAATGCGTTCTTTTTCACTTTGCATATCGTTTGGCCTCCTCTTCGGATTTCTGCTTTCGCAGAAATTCCTGTTCTACTTTAATGATACGTTTGGATCGAAGGAAAGTTTCACTTTGCTTTTCTTTTCTTCGTGCTTGCCTTGCCGACCAGTTCTTTCATTCGTGCGCGGTCTCGCTCAAGAATCGGCTTTAAGTATTTGCCGGTATAAGATCCTTCAACTTTAGCGATATCTTCCGGCGTGCCAGTCGCCAAGATCGTGCCGCCTTTGTCTCCGCCTTCTGGTCCGAGGTCGATCAAATAATCAGCCGTTTTGATAACATCGAGATTGTGCTCGATCGTCAACACGGTATCGCCATTGTCCACTAATCGTTGCAACACTTTCAACAAACGCGAAATATCATCGGCATGAAGCCCGGTCGTCGGTTCGTCTAAAATATAGAACGACTTGCCATTGGAGCGTTTATGCAATTCGGAAGCCAATTTGACACGCTGCGCTTCCCCACCGGATAGTGTAGTTGCCGGCTGCCCGAGTGTGACATAGCCAAGGCCGACATCGACGATAGTTTTCAATTTACGGTTGATCTTCGGAATATTCTCGAAGAATCCATAAGCATCTTCCACCGTCATCTCCAATACGTCTGCAATGTTCTTGTCTTTATATTTCACTTCCAGCGTTTCGCGGTTATAGCGCTTGCCGTGGCAAATTTCACACGGTACGTAAACATCCGGCAGGAAATGCATTTCGATTTTGATGATGCCGTCGCCGCGGCAAGCTTCACAGCGCCCGCCTTTGACGTTAAAGCTGAAGCGCCCTTTTTTATAGCCGCGCACTTTCGCTTCATTCGTCGTCGCGTACACATCCCGGATGTCATCGAACACGCCTGTGTACGTCGCCGGGTTGGAACGCGGTGTACGACCGATTGGCGACTGGTCGATATCGATGACTTTTTCCAGTTCTTCGATGCCTTCGACCGATTTGTGCTGGCCCGGCTTGACCCGTGCCCGGTTCAATTTATGGGCTAGCGATTTGTAGAGAATCTCATTGATCAATGTGCTTTTCCCTGACCCCGAAACTCCGGTGACCGCTGTGAACAAACCGATTGGAATATCAACGTCGACATTTTTCAAGTTATTCGCAGAAGCCCCGCGGATAGAGATCTTCCGCTCATTCGGCTGTCTGCGTTCAGCCGGCAGCGGAATGAACTTCTTGCCGCTCAAATACTGACCGGTCAGCGACTTCCTGTTTTTCATCACTTTTTCAGGTGCACCGGCTGCAATGATCTCGCCGCCGTGTACGCCAGCTCCAGGGCCGACATCGATGAGGTAATCCGCTGCCATCATTGTATCTTCGTCGTGTTCGACAACAATCAGCGTGTTGCCGATATCGCGCATATTTTTCAATGTGCTGATCAATCGGTCATTATCGCGCTGATGAAGGCCGATTGAAGGTTCATCGAGAATATAAAGGACGCCTGTCAGTCGCGATCCGATTTGAGTCGCGAGGCGAATGCGCTGGGCTTCGCCGCCGGATAATGTGCCTGATGCACGGTTCAATGTTAAGTAATCAAGCCCTACATTAATCAAGAAGCCGACACGTTCTTGAATTTCGCGGAGAATCATGTTCGCGATCTGGCGGTCTTTTTCTGAAAGCGTCAAGCTGTCGAAGAATGCTTGTGCTTCTGTAATTGAGTATTCAACCACTTGCCCGATGTGCAGGTCATTAACTTTGACTGCCAATGACTCGGGTTTTAACCGGTAGCCTGAACATGTCGGGCATGGCTGCTGGCCCATGAATTTCTCCATCATGTCCCGAATATAATCGGAACTGGTTTCCCGGTAGCGCCGGTCGACATTCGCGAGTACGCCTTCGAAGAAAATATGGCTGTCGCGGATTTTGCCGTAATCATTTTCATAACGGAAACGAATTTTTTCATTATCGGAACCATGCAGGATGATGTTCACCTGGTCTTCAGGCAATTCTTTCATCGGCACGTCCATTTCAATTCCAAAATGGCTGCATACTGCCTGCAGCAATTGCGGGTAGTATTGTGAACTCGTCGGGCGCCACGGGGCGATGGCATGATCCGCGAGGCTGACATCCCAATCCGGTATGACCAGTTCAGGGTCGACTTCCAGTTTCATCCCAAGCCCGTCGCATTCAGGGCAGGCCCCGAATGGCGAGTTGAAGGAAAACATGCGCGGTTCCAATTCGCCAATGGAAAATCCGCAAATCGGGCAAGCATGATGTTCGCTGAACAGCAATTCCTCTTCTTCCATGACATCCACCAGCACGCGCCCTTCCCCGAGACGCAAGGCAGACTCCAGCGAGTCGCTCAAGCGCGGGGCAATTCCGTCTTTCATGATGACGCGGTCAATGACGACTTCAATGGAATGCTTTTTGTTTTTATCGAGCGAAATATTGTCATCCAAATCGATGAGTTCGCCATTGACGCGAACCCGTACATAGCCTTGTTTCTTAACGTCTTCCAACAGTTTCACATGGGTGCCTTTGCGTCCTGATACGAGCGGCGCCAGCACTTGCATGCGCGTCCGTTCCGGATATTCAACTAAGCGGTCGACCATCTGTTCGACCGTCTGCGATGAAATCTCAATGCCATGGTTCGGGCAGATCGGCTTGCCGATCCGCGCGTACATGAGCCGTATATAATCGTAGATTTCCGTAACAGTCGCTACGGTCGATCTCGGGTTTTTGCTTGTCGTCTTCTGGTCGATCGAAATCGCCGGAGACAAACCTTCAATTAAATCGACGTCCGGTTTGTCCATTTGGCCAAGAAATTGCCGTGCATAAGACGACAAAGATTCGACGTAACGGCGCTGGCCTTCCGCATAGATCGTATCGAACGCCAGGGATGATTTCCCAGAACCGGATAAACCGGTCATGACGACGAGCTTATCGCGTGGGATCGTAACGTCGATGTTTTTTAAATTATGGGCACGCGCGCCTTGTATGCGTATCTCTTGGTTTTTCAAGTCCTATCATCCTTCCGCTTTCAATTCCAACACTGTATCACGCAGTTCTGCGGCACGTTCGAAATCGAGCGCTTTCGCCGCTTCTTTCATTTCCTTCTCAAGCAATGTGACGAGCTTCATGCGGTCTTCTTTTTTGAGCTTCTTGCCTTCGACCGCTTTGCTGACATACTCTTCCGCTTCTTCCGCCGCTTCTGTTGCACGGATGACGTCGCGGATCTTTTTCTTTATGGTTACCGGCGTAATGCCGTGTTCTTCATTATAAGCTGCCTGGATGGTGCGGCGTCGGGTTGTCTCATCGATCGCTTTCTGCATCGAATCCGTGATCCGGTCCGCATACATGATGACGTGGCCGTTCTCGTTCCGGGCAGCACGCCCCATCGTCTGGATCAAGGAACGTTCTGAACGCAGGAAGCCTTCTTTATCGGCATCGAGAATGGTGACCAATGAAACTTCGGGAATATCGAGTCCTTCACGCAGCAAGTTGATGCCGACTAGCACATCGTATACGCCCATCCGCAACTCGCGGATGATTTCGATACGCTCGAGCGTCTTTATCTCGGAATGGAGGTAATTGACTTTAACGCCTGCTTCTTTCAAATAATTCGTCAAGTCTTCTGACATTTTCTTCGTCAATGTCGTGACCAATACACGCTCTCCACGCTCTTTGCGCTGTTGGATTTCGTACATAAGATCATCGATTTGCCCTTCGATCGGCCTGATTTCGATTTCTGGATCAAGCAAGCCCGTCGGACGGATAATCTGCTCGACCATTTCCGGTGTGTGCTCGAGTTCATAAGGGCCCGGCGTTGCTGAAACGAATACCGCCTGGTCGATATGCTCTTCGAACTCGTCGAATGTCAACGGGCGGTTATCCATGGCGGATGGCAGACGGAAGCCGTGATCGACGAGCACTTTCTTGCGTGCTTGGTCCCCATTGAACATGCCGCGAACTTGAGGCAGCGTAACGTGGCTTTCATCGACGACCAGCAGGAAATCGTCTGGGAAATAATCAATCAACGTATAAGGTTGTGCGCCTGCTGGACGCAGCGTCAAATGGCGTGAATAGTTTTCGATGCCTGAGCAGAAGCCCATCTCGCGCATCATTTCCAAATCGTAGCGCGTACGCTGCTCGAGCCGCTGCGCTTCGAGCAATTTATCTTCCGCACGCATTTCCTTCAGGCGTTCTTCCAGTTCCGCTTCGATATTTTCGATGGCTCTGACCATCTTGTCTTCCCGCGTAACAAAGTGGGATGCCGGGAAAATAGCGACGTGTTCGCGGTCGCCGATGATTTCCCCTGTCAGGGCATCAACTTCCCGTATGCGGTCGATTTCATCGCCAAAAAACTCCACGCGCAAGCAGCGCTCATCGCGCGAAGCCGGGAAGATTTCGACCACATCGCCACGTACGCGGAATGTCCCGCGGATGAAATTGATGTCGTTGCGCTCATATTGCACATCGACCAATTTGCGCAGCAGCTGATTGCGTTCGATCTCCATTCCTTTGCGCAGCGAGACGACGAGTTCACGGTATTCTTTAGGGGAACCGAGGCCGTAGATGCAGGAAACGGAGGCGATGACGATGACATCATCGCGCTCGAACAAGGAACTGGTCGCTGAGTGGCGCAATTTGTCGATTTCGTCATTGATGCTCGCATCTTTTTCTATGAATGTATCTGACTGCGGTACGTATGCCTCAGGCTGATAATAATCGTAATAGCTGACGAAGTATTCTACGGCATTGTCAGGGAAAAACTCCTTGAACTCGCTATAGAGTTGCCCTGCCAATGTCTTGTTATGGGCCATGACCAATGTCGGCTTTTTTACTTGTTGAATGACATTCGACATCGTATAGGTTTTCCCCGTACCGGTCGCACCGAGCAAGGTCTGGAACCTTTTGCCGTCGATGATGCCTTGGGTTAATTGGGCGATGGCTTCCGGTTGATCGCCCGCCGGTTCATAAGGGGCTTGCAGGTTAAATTCCTTTTTCATGGATATGTCCTCCCGTATTTTTCACTAGTTCTACTTTAACATATGCCCTAAAATTCGCCTAACAAAAAGCGAACGTATGTTTTTTCTCAAGTATATTCAACTGATTGCCTGTTTGCAGGACAGATTTTGCATTCCATTGAAGCACCGTTGCCCTAATCAAGGCATAAAAAAACCGCCCGGAGTTTCTCCGGGCGGTTCTGTTATTCTTCTTCCCGCTTCAGCTCTTGCAGCTGCGCAGTATATGTGTCGAAAGATTTGCGGTCGTTATGATCCAGGGCTTCGTCGATAAGTGCCAGCAATTGCGTTTCCTGCTGTTCGCGGTGAACATGCTTCAAGAACAGATCCAGATAGATCTCATTCAGCAGCTTTTCCGCTTCCGTGATCTTTTTCGTTTGAGCCATCGCTTTCATGAAGTCAGCATAAGAATAATAGTTTTCCATTCTTCTTCACCCCGAATGCTTTTCATTAGTATACACGAAAGCGCAAGAAAGAAGCAAGAGTTTTTTGAAAATTACAACGAGATTGAAAAAATAATTTTTTCGAAAAATAATTATTGTGTATTTTCCATTTTTTATTATAATGAGGTATGTAAAGTAAATTTAGGGGGTAAATATTCATGGGTAAGAAGAATCAATATCCTGTCTCTTATACAATTTGCAGCAATACATATGCGCTGCTTCCGTATATGGACGGCCACCGGCTCTTGACACGGGTCATTGAAGACCGCAGCGAATTCCTGGTGGAGGAATCGGTCTATAAAATTGTGGCGAAATCTTGCTCTTTCTATCGCGGCTCCCTCGCCAGCGCCACACTCTACGCACAAAAAGCGATTGGCGTAAAACACAAGCCGCCGATCATTGTCGGCGAGTATTACGGCAATCCGTTAATTTTCTTTCCTACCCACTCTCCGAAAAACAAGGATTCCATCTGGTTCAATTTCGATGCTATCGATTTGATTGCGGCGGATGACAGCGGGCGCGGCAGTTTGGTATCGCTCAGCAATGGCGTCGTCGTCCCTGCGGACATCTCTCCTATCGCGCTTCGCAACCAGCATTCATTCACCGGGTCTTTGCGCCGCTATTTTAAAAAAGCCCAGCGCGTCCATAACCACCGGATGAATTATGTGACAAAACGTGCGTTTCCGCCTCGCAGCCAGCAGCCGCTGGATTAAAAAGATTTAGCGGCTGCTGTCAGGTAAAGCCTCAATTGATCTTCAACGGCATTTTTCAAACGGATATTCAAATAGCGGCGATGGTCTTCATAGCCGCCATGGCAAAACACATATTCCGAGAAATTGTCGTCTTTACTTCCCCGCCTCACCTTCATGCCATTGGCCCTCATCAACTCGATGGTTTCGGCCAGGTCGCCTTTTGCCCGTTCGATCGCCCGATCCAATAATTCCACATAAGGGGCTTTCAGTTTAAAAGGGCTTTTTTGGATCCACTCGCGATCCCGTTCCAAAATGAGGAGCACCATCGGCAATTGCACCCGCTTCTCAAACACGGCTATTTCCGCCCTTGAAATCAGGGGCATTTCCTCACCCCCCAGCTAATAGGAACAAGTGTTCTTATTTTCATTTTAACCGGGAATTCGGAAATTGCAAGGGCCGCCAGTTAAAAAAGGACGATTTCGTTTGATTTTTTGCTATGACTGAAGAACCGGGCAGAATTTGTCCACCACATAAAAAATCGCCTTTCGGCATGCAGGTTCAACACCTGCATTTCGATAAGGCGATTTTTTGTGTTACCTGATGGCACGGAATGCCCAAAGGGAACCGACGAAAAAGACCGACGAAACCCAAAGGAACGGTTCGTGCCAGAACCAGACGGATAATGAAATCCCGGAAAACGACAGCAGTGAGAAGATGCCGGCAAACATCCTGCTCTGCAGATTGCGCTGATGTTCCCGCTCCCGGCCTTCCTTGTTCTCCAAGTAATGGCGGATGCGTTCCGGTTCATCGAGAAAGTTGATGAGTTTTTTCGGGAATGCCCGCGCCGGCCCTGTGGAATTGAGGATCCAGCGGAAGACGTCTTCCTTGCCGAAAATCCCTTTCCCTTCCCGTTTGGTCGAAGCCCATTCCAGAACGCGCGGTCGTGCCAGCGCGAAGAGATCGACGTTCGGATCCAAAACATGCAAGACGCCGACAAAGATCGAAGCGGCGCGGCCGAAGAATGCGAATTCGGCAGGCAGCTGCACCGGCTGCGTCCGGACAATATCCTGCATGTCTTTCAATAGCCGTTCGACGACAAAGCTGTCCATCTGCATCAATTCATTCGATTCGTAAGCAGCGACGAGCCGCTCCACAGCATCCGCTAGTAAGTCGCGGTCAGCATGCGGCAGCAGGAAACGCAGATCTTCCAAGCCATCGAGTACTTGTTCATAGTTTTTGAACAGGATGCCTTCTGCAATCAATAGGATCGCTTGTGAATCGCGCTCGGAGATCGTGCCGATCATGCCAAAATCAATCAGCACGATGGTGCCGTCCGGCTTCAACAGGATATTGCCGCCGTGTGGGTCGGCATGGAACTGGCCGCCGTACAGTACTTGCTCTAAGAACAAAATGAACAAACGCTCGGAAATTTCGTGGCGGTTGAGCCCATGCTCTTCGATAAAGCTGATATCGGTGATCCTTGCACCTTCAATCCATTCCATTACCAATACACGGCGCGTCGTGTATTCATCGTAATAGACCGGGATGTGGACGCCGTTCATTTCCGCGAAGCGGTCCGCAAAAGCGCGGCCGTTCTGAAGTTCGCGGACAAAGTTCAGTTCAGCGCCGATCGTTTCAGTCATTTCGACGTATAATTGGTCAAAATCGACTTGTTTGGTGAACGGGGTAAATTTTTTCGCGAGCCAAATGACGATGCGCATCGCCTGGAAATCGGCGCGGATGATGCGGTCGGTTCCCGGTCGCTGGACTTTGACAGCGACTTCGGTGCCGTTTTTCAATCGGCCTTTGAACACTTCGCCAATGGAGGCGGAAGCGATCGCTTGATCCGATAATTCATCCAAATAATTGCCGTGCTCAACATTCCATTCCTGCTCCAGCACTTCAATAATGTCTTTTCGCGGCACGGATGGCACGCGGTCCGTCAATCCCTCAAGTTCCGCCAAGAAGCTCGGCGGCATGATATCCGCACGGGTTGACAGGAATTGGCCCAATTTAATCATCAAGCCGCCCAGCTTGAGCGCCAGTTCCTTGTATTCTTTTGCCTGGCGGGTAACGAGCTCATTCCAGCGCTGTTCAACGACTGGAGTCCACTTGCCCCTATTGCGCCTTTGGAAAAGCGCCACTTGCAAATAAAATCGGATCGCCATGGAAACGATGCGGTAAATACGGAGATATGTAACCTGGTTCATGAATGAGCTCCCCCCTGTTGTTCCCATTATAGAGTTTGGTGACAGATTAGTCCAAAAAGTGGTATGTTTTTAACGGATGGATTATCAAAGGGGGATGGATATGGAAACAATTCATTATGAACAAAAAGGAAATTTAGCGTTCATCACATTGAACCGGCCGGATGCGATGAATGCATTCAATTACGATATGCTCGCTGAACTTGGCCAAGTGGCAGAAGCGATCCGCATCAATCCGGATATCCGTGTCGTCGTCTTCACCGGCGCCGGCGACAAGGCTTTCAGTGTCGGGGCCGACTTGAAAGAACGCAAGACCTTGACGCAAGACCAGGTCAAGCGCAATATCTATAAGATCGGTGAAGTGTTCACGACCATCGAAAACTTGCCGCAGCCGACAATCGCCATGATCAATGGCTACGCGTTCGGCGGCGGTATGGAGCTCGCCTTGGCGTGTGATTTCCGCATCGCGGCAGATGATACATTGCTTGGGTTGACCGAAACGAGCCTCGCGATCATCCCGGGCGCCGGCGGCACGCAGCGCCTGCCGAGATTGATCGGCGAAGCGAAAGCGATGGAGCTGATTTTGACTGCGCGTCGCTTGAAATCTTCAGAGGCGCTTGATTACGGCCTCGTCACCCGCCTTGCTGCGGGCGATGATTTGGCGCAAGTGACAGGCGAATTTGCGGATTCGATTTTAGCGAACGGGCCGATCGCCTTGCAGCAGGCCAAATTCGCCATCAAAAACGGCATGAACGCCGATATGCAGACAGGGCTTCAAATCGAACGGAAAGCATACGAAATCACCATCCCGACAGAAGACCGCGTCGAGGCGCTGCTCGCGTTCGGCGAGAAACGCAAACCGGAATTCAAAGGGCGTTAACAAAAGAAAAAGCCAGGCGGAGAAATTTCTCCGCCTGGCTTTTTTATATTTACAGTCGCTCCATCCAACCGACAATTTCCTGCAAACGTGCAAAACGCAAATTCGGTTTGCCGGTGCGCGATAAATTATGGTCGGCTTCCGGGAAACGGACGAATTCAGCATCCTTGTGCATGCTTTTTAGTGTGATGAATAATTGCTCCGCTTGCTCGATCGGGCAGCGGTGGTCGTTTTCCGAATGCAAAATGAGCAGCGGCGTGTGGATATCTTTCGCATATTTCAGCGGGGAATGCTCCCACAGCTTATCGACATTATCCATGGCGGCTCCGTGCTGCCATTCACTGAAATAATAGCCGATATCTGAAACGCCGAAAAAGGAAATCCAGTTGCAGATTGAACGCTGCGTCACAGCCGCTTTAAAGCGCGCGTCATGTGAAACGATCCAATTGGTCATGAAGCCGCCGTAGCTGCCGCCGGTCACGCCGAGACGCTCCGTATCCACCCATTCATTTTCTGCGAGAACATTGTCCAGCGCCCCCATAATATCACGGTAATCCCCACCGCCGTAATCGCCGCGCACGGCATCGACAAAGCTTTGGCCATAGCCGTGGCTGCCGCGCGGATTGACATACAAGACGCCGTAGCCGCTTGCTGCGAGCACTTGCATTTCATGGACGAAAGTATTGGCGTACATGGCATGCGGCCCGCCGTGGATATTAACGACGAGCGGGTATTTTCCGCCTGGCTCGAATCCACGGGGCTTCATGAGCCAGCCATGAACTTCAAAGCCGTCTTCCGTTGTATGCGAGACAGTTTCCGCTGCAATCAATTCCGTTTGTTCTAAGTAGTTTGAATTGCAGGAAGTAAGCGGCTCGCGTTGTCCTGTCGAAATAGCGAGTTTGTAAAGTTCTCCGGGTACCACCGGGTTGCTGATGGCGGCAAGCGCGAAGCTGCCATCTCGCGCAATGTCGTAGCCGTAGACATGCTCATCTTCCGGAGAAGCCGGATAGACCGCGCCGTCAAGTGAAGCGAAATACAGGCGCACATCGCCGTCTGTAGACACCTGGAAGTATAAATGGTCATCTTTCGTCCAGACGACGCCTGGCGCCTGCGCACCTTGTTGATGGTCCGCGACGACATAATCGCCGATTGGGGCATCGATGCCTTCTGTCAGGCATTGCGTCGTTTGATTTGCCGCATCGTATACATACAGTTCGGCTTGTGTCGCATTTTCGTAAGCGCGTGAATGGCCGACAAACGCCAAACGTGCATCATCGAAGGAAAACGCAGCATTCCCGTAATATCCGTCTTGTTCGATGATGGCCGTTTCTTCTCCAGTTTCCAGATCGCGCATGTAGAGCGACTGGCGGAAAATGAAATCCTGATTTTCTTCTTTGGCCGATCCATACACCAGTTTCGTGCCGTCATGGGAAATGGCTTCCAAGCCGAAATGATACGGCCCTTCCGTCAACTGCTCCACCGTTCCTGTCTGCAGGTCCACAAAACCGATTTGGCGGTGGTAGTCCTGCTTGACCAGCCCGTTGCCGTCCATTTTGTATTTCATGACCGTCGTGCGGTAGGGTTCAGGCTTTTTCTTGCCATCCTCTTCTTCCGGTTCTTGATCAGTGAATGTTTTGCCGTCCTGCGCTAGCGCATTGACCCAGATTTTCTTATTGCAAGGCGACCAGCGGAAACTGCTTACCCCTTTTTCAAAATCCGTCACAGCGCGTGCTTCCCCGCCGCCTGCCGGAAGGACGTACAATTGATTCTTGTCGTCGCGGTCAGATAGAAAAGCGATGTGGCGACCGTCTGCTGACCAAGCCGGTTGGCTATTGCGGTTTTTTCCGTAAGTCCAAGGAATCGACTCGCCGGTTTCCAGCGAGATATGGTGCACATGCGAATAATATGTATTTTCTTCTTCGTCCATCTTTGTTTGGACAAATATCGCGCGTTTTCCTTCAGGTGAAATCTTCGGGTCGGTCACGGACACTAATTCGAGTAAATCTTCTATTTCAACAGCTTTTTTCGACACACGCTCAGCCTCCTGGATAATTGTTTCGTTTTTCGTAGTAGTTTCCCTTACACTATATCGATAATTGTCTGTCTTTTCAATTAAAGCTCTTTGAAAACATGGATACCGGATGTTCCAATACAAAGAAAAACCGCTTTCCGGCAAAAACGGAAAGCGGTACAAGATTATTTTTTCACGGCCTGGTCTTTCAGCGAACGGCGCAAGATCTTGCCGGTCGTGTTTTTCGGCAATTCATCAAGAATCTCCATATGGCGAGGCACTTTGTATTTCGCTAAATGCTCCGCACAATATTCTTGCAGCTCCTCGATGGAAACCGAGTCATCTTTCAACACCACATAAGCATTGACCGACTCGCCGAAATCGGCATCCGGCAAGCCGACCACCGCTGCTTCGACAATTGCCGGATGGGCGAATAATACTTCTTCCACTTCACGTGGATAGACATTATAGCCGCCGACAATGATCATGTCTTTCTTGCGGTCGACGATAAAGAAATAGCCTTCTTCGTCGATCTTCGCCAAGTCCCCTGTGTACAGCCAGCCGTCTTTGATCGCGGCTTGCGTTTCTTCCGGCATTTTGTAATAGCCTTTCATGACGTTCGGACCGCGAACGATCAACTCGCCCACTTCCCCGACCGGCACTTCATCGCCGAGTTCATTGACGACTTTGTTCTCGACATTGGTGATCGATGTGCCGATCGACCCGGCTTTGCGCTCGCGATCAATTGGGTTGAAACACGTGACAGGCGAAGCTTCAGACAAGCCGTAGCCTTCGGAGATCCGCACATTGAATTTGTCTTCGAAATTATGCAGCAACGCGACAGGCATCGCGGATCCGCCGGAAATCGCCAAACGTACAGAAGCGAAATCGGCCGGATCCACATCGGGAAGTTGGTACATGAAATTGAACATCGTCGGAACACCGGCGAAAACGGTTGCTTTTGTCGCTTTTGTCGCAGCGAAAACGTCCTGCGGCGTGAAGCGCGGCACGAGGACAATCGTTGCCCCTTGTAGTAACGGAGCATTGACGACGACGGTCAAGGCGAACACATGAAACACAGGCAACGTCGCCACGACGCGGTCATCCGGCGTGATTTGCAGATACTCCGCAACATCCTGTGCATTGGAATAGAGATTGCCGTGTGTCAGCATAGCGCCTTTTGGCTTGCCGGTCGTCCCAGACGTATAAAGAATGACGGCGTTGTCATCTTGTGAAATATCAGCTGTTCCACCAAATGCATTGGAAGTTGTAAGAAGCTGTGTGAATGAACGGACCTTTCCTTTGACTGCTTCCGGCAGCTGTGCCATTTTTTCAGCAGTCGATGGGTCGGTCTCACAAATGACGTATGTTTCCACTGCAGGCAAGGCCTGGTGCGCTTTTTCTACGAGCGGCAGCAAAGCGTCCAGCGCGATGACCACTTTTGCATCGCTATTGTTGACGATGTAAGCGATTTCATCCGGGCTATAGATCGGGTTGACCGGGACAGCTGTGGCGCCCAGGCGCAACGTCGCATAAAGCGAAATGAGAAAATGCGGGGTATTGCTCAAAAGAAATGCGACGTGGTCCCCTTTTTCCACGCCGAGATCCTGCAACGCACCAGCGAATTTCGATACCGATTGGTCGAATTCGCCGTAAGTTGTGTCTTTGCCCATGAACGTATAGGCAATTCTTCCAGCTTCCTGTTGTGCAATTTCGTGAACACGTTCTCCCAAATTCATTGAATATCCCTCTTTCTGTTGAATGAATACTCATTCATATTTACTTTTTTCATTATAAAATAAATCTTCAGACAATACAACTGCCCACCAAAAATCCCCAGTAAAAAAGCCGCCCGAATTACACGGCGGCTCACTTAGGTCAATATGCTTTCAAATGGGCGATATAACGCCAGCGGATCAAGAAGAAATAGAGAATCTGCATGAGCGTGAAACCGCCGAGCACAATCGCCATCTCGGATAAAATCGATAGCTCCGCAAATTCATCCCACACGACTTGGAGCGAGATAAACGCAAACGCACTGTGAAGAAGCGCGAGCGCCCAAGGCAGGAAAAACAGTGGAACGAGCTGGCGGTTGACAATTTTGCCGAGTTCACGCTCCGTCATCCCGAGACGCACCATCAATTGGTACTGCCTGCGGTCGCGCTCGAGCCCTGTATACAATTTGAAATAAATGAAGCTTCCGGCAGCCAGCAGGAACACCGCCGCCACCATCAAGCCGATGAACAATAGCAGCGCAAAGGAGGATTTGAACCAGCGGTATTCGTAGCCCGGATTCTCAAAATAATAATTAAGCCCGGCAAAATTCCCGCTGACCATCGCCTCGCTGATCGGGTAGCGCACGTTTTCGCCGATTGCCACGGTCTCTGTCCAATCTGGCACATGGAAAGCATAATAGCGAAAATCCGATGCGCCTTGCGGGTAGCCCATCAAAGGTTCATCGACTTCACTGAAATCTTCATTATTCATGATGATCGTATTGGCATTCAAGGTATGCGCCGGAAACAGCACTTGCGGGTAGGTCTGGTCGATCGTCAGCTCCACCCCGCTCTCGAGCAATTCTGTCTCCGCGTAACTTTTTTGCAGTTCACGCAGCGATTCCTGCGAAAACGGCACGAACATCGCTTCGCCTGCTTGAAGCCTTGCCGGTTCATGGCCAAGCGCTACGGCAAGACGGTTGAACTCGGACAAGGACATGATGTCGACGTCATTGCCGCTTGCGCTCGATGTCTGCCGCTTCACTTCCAAGGGCACAAGCGTATAGGCAAGCTCTTGTTGTTCGAGCTCGCGCCTCAACTGGTCCAATTGCTGCTGTTCGAGTGTATTGCCTTCAAAAGAAACATAGATCAAGCCGAGCGGGTTGCTTTGTCGAAACTCCGCTGTATAGGAAGTGAAAGAGGCAAGCGTGCCGACCGTCAGGAATGCAACGGTCGATACGATGGTCACGATAAAGAACATTTGCGCGCTGTCCTTTAATTTGACCGCCGCTTCAGCAAGCGACACGAGCCGTGTTTTATGCCAATAGATGCTGCGGCGCTTCTTATACAATTGAAGGAAGGTATGGATCGAATGCGTGAAAAACAAATACGTGCCGATCGTCGCAAGCGGCGGGACGATGAACACCATGATGTAAACAGTACGGTCGGACACCGTCGCCGCAAGGAAATACGCAATGCCCAAAAGCACCAGTCCGAACGCCGACAAAGCTGGCGAATACGCCGCTTCCTCTTCGGTTTTCCAGAAGCCCTCCAGCAAATCGACGACGCGTTTCGTGCGGATAAAGGACACGCTGATGAGCGAGATGATGATGAACAAACTGGCGAATGCACCGATGGTCAGGACAAACGGCTTCCAGGAGAAATACAGCGGTAATTCCTCCAATTGCATGATTTCGCGGCCGATCATGAAAAAGAATTTCGTGAACGCAAAACCGAAGACGATCCCTGCCGCTGTCGACAGGCCACCGAGGATCATCGTCTCGAAAAACACCAATTTATTGAGCTGCTTCTTGCTCATCCCGAGATGCATCAAGACGCCGAACTCTTTTGTCCGCGCCTGCAAAAATGCGCTCAAGGAATAGAACAGGAAGAACAGCGTAAAAATATACAGCACGATTTCCGCGATGAACATGCCGCGCACGGCCAGTACACGGAATCCTTCCTCTTCGAATAAAGGATGGAAGATGAACATCGAATAGATGAAGAACACCATGACCGAAAAGACGCTGGCCAATAGGAAGGCTGCGTAGCTTCTCAAATTCCTGAAAACGTTACGGAAGGCGAGTTGGCGAAAGGTCATTGACGGAGCCTCCCAATAGAGATAACACGTTGAGAATCTTTTGATAGAAGGTTTGGCGGCGGTCATCACCGTAAATTTCATTGAAGAATTCGCCGTCTTTGATGAACAGCACACGGTCGCAATAGCTCGCTGCGATCGGGTCGTGCGTCACCATGATGATCGTCGTCCCTTCCTCACGGCTCAAGCCGCTCAATAGCTCGAGCACATCCTTCGAGGCTTTCGAATCGAGATTGCCGGTCGGTTCGTCCGCGAGTATAAGTGCCGGGCGATGGATGAGCGCTCGGCCGATCGCCGTGCGCTGCGCTTCCCCGCCGGAAATTTCATTCGGCTTCTTATGGAGAAATGGCTGCAAATGGAGCCGCGCCGCCAATTCCTGGACGCGAGTCTCCATTTCTTTGATCGGCATGCCATCAAGCGTCAGCGGCAGCACCAAATTTTCTTCCACGGTCAGCATCTGCAGCAAATTGAAATCCTGGAACACAAATCCGAGCTGGCGCCGCCGAAACAGCGGCAGCTCATCTTTATCCAAAGAATGCGGATTGATGCTATTGATGAGAATGGTGCCAGAAGTCAATGAATCGATTGTTGAAATTAAGTTCAAGAGCGTCGTCTTGCCGCTTCCGGAAGGGCCCATCACTGCTAAGAATTCCCCTTTTTCCACTTCGAAGCTTAATTGGTTCAACGCCCGATGCGTCACTTTTCCTTCATAGACTTTGGTCACTTCATCGATTTTCACTACGGTCATGTTGATCCCCCTACATTCTGTTCCTGATAAGGAAAGACGATCGATACGGTCGTCCCTTCCCCTGGCGATGAAGTGATTTCCAGCTCATGGCCGAGCCGGTTGCATACTTCCTGTGCCAGATATAGCCCCATTCCGGTCGACTCGCCGCTCAGGCGCCCGTTCTCTCCCGTAAAGAAGGCTTTGGTAACGCGCGGCAAATCCGATGGCGGAATCCCGATGCCTTCATCTTGCACCGACAAGGTAATGGTACCTTCTAGGCAGCTGGCACGGATATACAGCTTCTTGTTTTCGTCGAAAGTATATTTCACCGCATTCGTCAGCAACTGGCCGATGATGAATTTCATCCATTTGCGGTCTGTCGCCACTTGATAACGTTCTTCGATGTCGATTTCCGGATAAACACGGCGAGAGATAAACAAGCGCTTATTTTCCGTCACCATTTCTGCAACCATGCCGCGCAGCGACGCTTGTTCGATTTGCATGTCCTGTTCGAATGTATCAAGGCGGGCGTTCATCAATACCGTATCAAGCCCTGCACGCAGGCGGTCCACTTCTTCGCGGATGCTTGCCTTATCGAGTTCTTCCGGCTCCTGCAATAACAAATGCATGACCGATAGCGGCGTCTTCATCTGGTGCACCCATTGATTGATAAATTGCAGGTGGCGCGTCTGCCCCGCATAAAGCGACTGCACTTCGTATTGGTAAAGTCGGTACAGTTTTTGCATATACAGTTCCGTCTGCACCGTTTCCGGTGAACGCCCTTCCCGCTGCAGAGCATGTTCCATATTCGGCGGGTCGCTGAGCAGCCGCTCGTAATAACGGTAGCGCATCGCAAAGCGGACACCGAGAAAACTGCCCAATAGCAATAAGCTGATGATGAATGAATAGACGGCCGTGTCAGTATTGCGGAATCCATCAAGCCAATAAAGCATGAGGATGAACCCGACAAGCAGGATCTGAAAGACGATAAACGCGGCATGTTCACGCAAGAATAACCGCAGCATCATTGCTCCTCCCTACCAAGAATGAGCCGGTAGCCGGCGCCGCGTACCGTTTCAATGAAACTCTGGATGCCATAATCCGTCAACTTCTTGCGCACGCGAGCCATATTGACGTTCAAAGTGTTTTCATCGACAAATGCCTGGTCATCCCATAGTTCTTCTAGCAATTGCTCGCGCGTTACCACTTTTGGATAGGCAGCGATCAATAATTCCAGGATGGTACTTTCTTTTTTCTGGAGCGGTATTTCTGTTTCCCGGCAATGCAGTTCAAGGCGCTCCATATATAAAACGAGCCGTCCTGCGCGCACTGTGCGCTCTTCTTGTTTCGGTGCATATTCCCCGTATGCCCTTCTTAAATGGCTTCTTATTTTTGCAAGGACGATTTCGTAATGGAAAGGTTTCGTAATGAAATCGTCACCGCCGTTTTCCAGTGCAAACACCTGGTCCATTTCACCCGATCGTGCGGAAATGAACAGGATCGGGCAAGTTGTTTGCTGCCTCAACTGTCGGCACCAGTAATATCCATCATAAGAAGGCAAATTGATATCCAAAAGAATCAAATGGGGGTCGAAGGCAGCGAACTCCTCCAAGATGCGGTCAAAGTCTTTCGCGGTTTCCACTTGATAATGATACTTGCGTAATGTTTCCGATAATAGCGAAGCGATCTTCGTGTCATCCTCGACGATGAATATCCGCTGTTCACCCATATTCACTCCCCCTTCCGTTTTCTTCTATTTTAACAAAAGAGCCTGCTCGAAAGCAGGCTCTACAGAAAATCTTAATAAATCAACTTGAGGAAATCTTCTGTTGTGATGCCGCCGAGCAATTTTGGGATGTCGATTCCTTCAATTGCTTCAGCAAGCGCTGCGCGTTCGTATTTTACGCCAGTGATTGCCTGTTCGATTTCCGATACATCGCCGACACCGAAGAAATCGCCGTAAATATGCGCTTCCTGCACAATGCCTTTTTCCACTTGCAGGCGAACATCAATGCCGCCGACCGGGAAGCGATGGGATTGCTTGATATTGAATTTCGGTGATTTGCCGTAGTTCCAATCCCAATTTGCATAGCGTTCTTTCGACAATTCATGGATATTGTTCCAGTCTTCATCGGTAAGTTCCCAGAAACGGACATTTTCTTCACCGGCAAAAATCGAATGCAGCACGGCTTCACGGAATTGTTCCACTGACATTTCCTGGTCGAGGAATTCTGAAATATTCGCTACACGGCTACGGATCGATTTGATGCCTTTCGATTCGATTTTTTCTTTATTGACCTTCAAAGCTGACACGACTTCGTCCATTTTCGTATCGAACAACAGCGTGCCATGGCTGAACATACGTCCTCTTGTCGCGAACTGGGCATTGCCGGAAATCTTGCGGCCTTCAGCGAGCAAGTCGTTGCGCCCTGAAAGCTCAGCATTGACGCCCATGTCCTGCAAGGCTTTGACGACCGGTTCCGTGAACTTGCGGAAATCACGGAAACTATTGCCGTCGTCTTTCGTGATGAAACTGAAGTTCAAATTGCCGTGGTCATGATACACGGCTCCTCCGCCTGAAAGCCGGCGCACGACGTGAATGCCATTCGAATCGACATAATCGGTATTGATCTCTTCTGCCGTGTTCTGGTTTTTTCCGATGATGATGGATGGTTCGTTGATATAGAACAGCAGGAATGGATTCTGGTCGACATCCATCGTTTTCAATAAATACTCCTCGATGGCCAGGTTGATGCGCGGATCTGTGATGCCTTTATTATCTACGAAATACATGATCTCTCTCCTTTTTTACTATTGACTGTCTTTATTTTAACGGAAATTTTCAAAATAATCACGGTTGAGGGTTGACGGATCGAAACTGTTATAATACACTGTGTTTATCACTTACAGTACTATAACAAAAAGGAGCTGGTAGAAATGATTGAGAACGTAGTCGAATTCTTCAAGAACTTGCCCCCGAAACAGTGTGCCACTTGCGGAGAGAAAATCGAAGAGCAGCACGAGTGCTACGGCAATCACTGCCAGACCTGCAACGAAATCTAAACAGACAAAACGGCCGGAGAAATTCTCCGGCCGTTTTTTTTGTGCGTTTCATCTCAACTGTTGTGCAACACAGCAGCGGTAACAATCAATGCCCCATCTTTTCCATGGCATCCGAGTCATCACTATCGTCGGGCACGATTGATTCAGGATTTGGGTCGCCTGCTGTCAATTCCATTTTCGGCATGACATGCATGCGGCGGGCCGTCGTATGGGCTTGGACATAGTACAGTCCTTCTTCTTCTACAGTCCAGCTCTGTTCGTACACTCCGTCTTGTGTATGGCTTGCTTCCAGCATCTCGCTATTCTCACGATCTCCCGATTGCCATACTTCAAAGACCACTTCGTCTGCATCTTCTACCGCTTCTGTGCCTTGTGTCACCGTAGCCGATAGCAGTACTTCTTCGCCCGGGTCTGCGGTTTCTTCAGTATTGAACTCGACTTCCACTTCTTGCGGCATCTCGCCAGCACCAGCTGATGAATCTTCTTCGCCGCACGCTGCCAACAACAGCACCAGCATAAGCGCAATCCATTTTTTCATGTAATTTCCTCCTCACAATGGGCACATATTTTCCACACTGCCCTCTTTTTTTTTATTCATAGAGAAAACGCCGCCACAGATGACTGCTGAGCGGCGTTTCAGTAACGGTTTATTGGGTAAAATCTAGCATCCTAAACGATTGGCCAGGATCAGTTTTCGTTTAATTTATTCAAGACGACATTGGCCATTCCATCGATAAACAACGGATCTACGTTTGGCATTTCGGGACGGCGGTATGTTGCGCCGATTTCATCGCAGACGATTTTGCATTCGTAATCGTTGTCGTACAATACTTCCAAATGGTCTGTGATAAAGCCCACTGGCGTGTAAACGAAAGAAGTATAGCCTTTTTCTTCATGCAAATCACGCGTCAAATCCTGGACATCCGGTCCGATCCACGGTTCCGGCGTCTGCCCAGCACTTTGCCAACCGATTTCGTAGTTTTCGACACCTGCCGCTTGAGCAATCAAGTCAGCCGTTTCTTTCAATTGATCCGGGTACGGGTCGCCGTTTGCGATGATCTTCTCCGGCAAGGAATGCGCAGAGACGATCAGGCAAGATTTCGCGCGTTCTTCTTCCGACATTTCAGCAAACGCCGCGCTCACTTTCTCGGACCAGAACTGGATGAATTTCGGCTCTGTGTACCAGCTTTCTACAGAAGTGAGTTTGATGCCAAGTTTGTCAGCCGTTTCTTTCGCGCGGCCGTTGTAGGACTTAACAGAGAATGTTGAGAAATGCGGCGCGAGAACGATTGAAATTGCTTCTTCAATGCCGTCTTTTTTCATTTCTTCTACGCCGTCTTCCACGAATGGCTCGATGTGCTTCAAACCGAGGTACATTTTAAATTCGATCTCGTCCTGCAGTTCGTTCAGGCGTTTGCACAAGCCGTTTGCCTGGTCTTCGGTGATTCTAGCTAGCGGTGAAATGCCGCCGATTGCCTTGTAGCGATCTTTCAAGTCTTGCAACGCTTCTTCACTCGGCTTGCGGCCGCGGCGAATATGCGTGTAATAGCGCTCGATATCATCTTCAGAATAAGGCGTGCCATACGCCATCACCAATAATCCCATTGTCTTTTTCATCACAATCACCTCGTCAAAAGTTTGTTAGTTCTGTTTTTTGTATGCTGCACTGTATTCATGGACAAATGCCGTCAGACGCTTCAGCGTATCCGGCTGCACTTCAGGGAAGACCCCGTGCCCAAGGTTGAAGATATAGCCATCATTTTGCATGCCCATATCCAAAATTCGTTTGGTGCGTTCTTCAATGACAGACCAATCCGCCAGTAAATAAGACGGGTCGAAATTGCCCATCAAGGCTTTTGTCAATCCACGGTCACGCGCTTCTGCGATCGGCAAACGCCAATCCAAGCCAACGACATCGACCGGCAGTTCATGCCATTCATTTGCTAAATGGCTTGCCCCGACGCCAAAAATTGTCATCGGCACGCCTTCTTCTCCGATTTCCTTGAAGATGCGGTCCATGACCGGTTTGATGAAGATGCGGTAATCTTCCACATTCAACGCGCCGACCCATGAGTCAAAAATCTGGATCGCTTTTGCACCGGCATGGATCTGTGCTTTGACGTAAGGAATGATCGTATCTGCCAGTTTGTCCATAAGCGCGAACCACATTTCCGGTTCTGATACCATCATCGCTTTCGTTTTGTTATAGCTCTTCGAAGGGCCGCCTTCGATCATATAGCTCGCGAGCGTAAATGGCGCACCGGAAAATCCGATAAGCGGCACATTCAATTGCTCTTCAGTCAAAATCTTGATTGTCTTCAGCACATAATCAACATCCTGCTCAGGATTGATTTCCCCGAGACGGTCGATGTCCGCTTTCGTGCGGATCGGATTGCTGATGACTGGCCCAATGCCTGCCTTGATCTTGACGTCCACCCCGATGGCTGGAAGCGGTGTCACGATATCTTTGTAAAGAATCGCTGCATCGACATCGTATTGGTCGACAGGCAGCTTCGTGACATAAGCGCAAAGTTCAGGCTGGTGCGTGATTTCTTCCAATGAATATTTTTCTTTGATCTTGCGGTATTCCGGCTGTGAACGCCCAGCCTGGCGCATATACCATACCGGCACATGGTCGGTCTTCTCCCCGCGCGCTGCGCGCAGGTACGTATCGTTAAAAGTCATGAATTAGTCATCCCTTCAGTCTTTGCGGCTATAGTGTATCCTTCATTATCCGTCTATACTATAGACTCTCCGCCCCTTATTGTATAGAATCCGGCGGCAATTGTCATAAATTAGACCCGATTGCCTTCACTGATTTGACACCTTCTGTTTCAAGCAACGGAATTTAGGGAAAAGTGGGGTAGCAATTCAAAATGGATTCTGATGATTAGGAGGCTTTTTAATGAATGTTTATATGACAACAGGAACTTATGAATTCATGAAAAAAATGCGTGAAAAGCATGCTGATGAAACAATGGTGTTGATGCAAGGCGAAAACACGACTTTGCTATTGCACGAAACTGATGGAAAATCGCTTTTCCAAACCCCCCGCCGCTATGAAGTGGTCGATGGCACCGGCGAGTTCCGTGAAAAAGGATTTTTCGTTATGAATAACATCCCAGTTGCCGATGAAGGGCGCCCAGTTTTTGAGCACCGCTTTAAGAACCGCGCCGGCGCAATCGAAAACGAACCTGGATATGTCGCTTTTCGCGTCTTGCGGCCGCTCGACTCCGACACCTACGTCGTATTGACCGAATGGGAATCACCGGCATTCTATGAAAAATGGAAAGAATCGCAAGCTTTCGCTAAAGCACATGCAGAAAAACCGCAGCAAGAAGTTGAAAAACCGCAGCAAGAAGTTGAAAAACCGCGTGCCAATATCTTCTCCGGTTCTTCTTATGTCACTATGTATAAAGCAAAACCCGAAGAAGACGAGTAATCAACGGCCGGCTAGCCCGGCTGTTTTTTATGTATAATAGAAGAAACCTGTTTAGGAGGAACATCCATTGGTATTCATTTATTTTTTGCTGGCTGCAGCAGTCACCGTGTTTGCTGCCATTAAACTATCCCAGTATGCTGATGTCATCAGTGAAAAATCAGCGATGGGCGGCATGATGGTAGGTACACTTTTACTTGCCGGCGCCACATCGCTCCCCGAGATCTCCACAAGTTTTTCTGCTGCCGCAATCGGCAATGCCGATATCGCAGTCGGCAATATGATTGGCTCGAATTTGTTTAATTTATTTATTTTGGCAGGATTCGACTTGCTACTGAACCGACGCCGCATGCTCGAGCGTGCATCCAAAGACCATACTTACTCTTCTCTGCTCGGCATCTTTTTGACCGTGCTATTGCTCTTGGCATTATGGCTGCGCACCGATGTTACGGTCCTTGGGATCGGCCTCGATTCGTTGGCGATCGGCCTCACCTATGTGATCGGTATGGTGATCATCAATAAATTGCCGAACTTGGATACCATCGATATGGATGATGAGCCAGTCGATGCCAAGGCACCGAAAAATCCAAGCGCCCATCTATCACCAAAACACGCGGGCATTCGCTTCGCCATTGTGGCCCTGGTCATCATGGCAGCAGGAACTGCCCTGTCCATCACGGGTGATGAAATTGCGGTCGTGACAGGAATCGGTTCCAGCTTTGTCGGCAGTTTCCTGGTGGCCGCGGCCACTTCCTTGCCGGAAGCAATTTCTGTTTTCGTCGCGCTCCGCCTGTCGAATGTCAATATGGCAGTCGGTGCTGTCCTCGGAAGCAATATCTTCAACATGGTCATCTTGGCATTGTCAGACCCTATTTACGTAGAGGGGTCGATTCTTGCTGAAGTATCAGGTGCCAACTTTATCATTGCCACTGCCGTGCTCATCATGAGCGTATTGATCATGTTCTCACTCTACAGACCAAAGACTGCTTCCACCTGGGCGTATAGCCTGCCGTCCATTTTGGTTATCATTATTTATTTCGTCGCTTCTTATCTCAATTTCACTTACTGACAGGACGGGGCTTCCCCGTTCTGTTTTTTGCTATGTTAAACTAGAGAAAATGCAGAAAATTAGGAAGGATATGATCCAATGATTGAGAAGATATTTGCTGAGCTTGATAACGCCTACCCAGAGATGGTGGACATCCGCCGCCACTTGCACATGAACCCGGAGCCATCATTCCACGAAACCAAAACTGCTAAATACATCCGTGACTTCTACGAAGAACTCGGTGTCGATATCCGCCATAGCGTTGGAGGCAATGGTGTCATCGCGACGATCCGCGGCGGGAAACCTGGTAAGACAGTCGCCTTGCGCGCCGATTTTGACGCCCTGCCGATCCAGGACCAGAAAGAAACCAGCTATAAATCCACAGTTCCAAACGTCGTCCATGCGTGCGGCCATGACGGCCATACGGCGACCTTGCTCGTTCTCGGTAAAATCCTTTTCAGCCTGCGCGATGAACTGCCTGGTACGTATGTACTCATTCATCAGCACGCAGAAGAGCTTGCCCCAGGCGGTGCGAAGCCGATGATCGAAGACGGGGCGCTTGATGGAGTCGATGTCATCTTCGGCACCCATCTTTGGTCAACGACGCCGTTTGGACGAATTGATTACCGGACTGGCCCCATCATGGCGGCGGCAGACCGCTTTGAAATCACTGTACAAGGCCGCGGCGGCCACGGTGCGATGCCCCACGAAACCGTTGATGCCGTCGTGACAGGCGCACAGCTCGTGACCAGCCTGCAACAGCTTGTCGCACGCCGTGTGGACCCGCTCGAATCCGCTGTTTTGACGATCGCATCATTCATTGCAGAGAACCCATTCAATATCATTGCCGACCAATCAAAATTGAACGGAACAGTCAGATCCTTCACCGAAGAAACTCGCACCCTCATGGAGCAGGAAATGGAGCGCGTCACTAAAGGTACAGCCATCGCGACTAATAGCGACATCGACTTTAAATTCCATCGGGGCTATCCACCGGTTGTCACTCACGAAAAGGAAACCGAATTCCTGAGAGACCTCGCTGAAGATGTGCCAGGTGTAACTGAAGTTTTCAATTGCCCGCCACAAATGGGCGGCGAGGATTTCGCCTATTACCTCGAGGAGATTCCGGGGACGTTCTTCTTCACAGGCGCGATGCCGGACGGTGAAGTCTATCCCCACCACCACCCGAAATTCGACTTTAAAGAAGAGGCGATGCTGATTGCCGCAAAAACACTTGGCAAAGCTGCTGTCACTTGCCACGAATAAACGACATAGCAAAAGGGCTGGAGAAATTTTCATTTTCTCCAGCCCTTTTTTTATTATTTTCGTTTGTTCAGCTGTGCAGATTTTCTTCTGGCGCCAACAAGCGTTACGACCGAAACGACGGCTATGACTGCCGCGATAAGTAGCGCTGTCACAAACTGGCCCAATGCCAGCAGCAGGATCAATGCCGCTGCAGCCTGAATCAACTGGACCGCAAGCACCCAATTCCACACCGCTTTTTCGCGGCTATGCGTGCTAAGCGGAAACAATTGGTCCATGCGGAAATGCTGGGACTGATTCAAGCCTTGCCACAATTGAATCGTCGAAGCGAACGCCAAGGCCCCAGCAAACAAAGCAATCGCGATTTGGAACGGGATGAGCCAAGCGCCGACCAGGATGATCAGCGTCAAACGCACCCATAGAAAGAACAATTCATCGGAACGAATGAACGTCCGGCTCACCAAATACAAATGGGCATTGGACGCTTTGCTCTTGATCAACCGGTAAACCGGGGTGAGCCATCTGCGTTCCCTCACCTTCCCTTTCAAATGCGGAACGTCGGTGAAATAATTGGCGAACTGGTAAAAGCGCAGCATGCGGTTTTCTTCCAATTCGATGAAATGGCCATAGGGGAATGCTTTTCCAACAGCGCGGCGCTCCAGCCATTTGCCGTAGAAAATCATCGCGAACAAAAACACTGCCGAAACAAGGATCCAGCCGTCGATATACGACCAGGCAAAGCCGGCAACAAGCAGAAACCGGATCGCGCGCTCGAGCCAGACTTTATGGCCATCGCTTGATTTTCGCCAGTGGAATTCGCTCCTGACATTCCACCACTTCACAAGCAGTAAAAGGATCGGAAAGCCTATCAAATAAGATGAAGGCAATCCATATAAGGCGTTGATAAGCGGTAAAGAGACGATAAAGACAACAACCGGTAAATACAGCTGCGACACATACGTCCAGCGCAGTGCCGGTTTCAAATATTCATCAAGCCGGCTTTCAAGAGGCAGTAAATATACCCCGTCCGCCTGTTTTAAAAGCGTCACCGGAGGGCTGTAGGACAGTAGCGCACCAAAAAGCACGGCCATCAAGAGCGCTGCCGGAAATTCCGGTGGCACATTTTGTACCCATTCGCTATAGGCATACCCGGCCGCCCCAATGGCGAAAAGCATGACGACCGCAATATGGCCGGTGACGATGAATTTTAAATAATTCTGGACTTCAGCGGTGTAGCGCCGGAGCCGCTTGTCCCATACTTCATGCAGGTTCTTCATTATCTTCATCCTCGGTCATCGCAATATACAAATCATCGAGTGAAGCATCGGGCATGCCGAATGCCTGGCGCAACTCTGGCATCGTGCCCATTGCACGCACGCGCCCATTGTGGAGCAGGATGATGCGGTCACAATAGCGTTCTGCGGTTGACAAGATATGGGTCGACATGAGCACTGATGCGCCGCTGCGCTTTTGCTGTTCCATCTGGTCAAGAAGCGATTTGATGCCGAGCGGGTCGAGCCCGACGAACGGTTCATCGATGATGTACAAATCCGGGTCGACGAGAAATGCACTCATGATCATCACTTTCTGTCGCATCCCTTTTGAGAAATGAGACGGAAACCATTTCAGCCTCTTCTCCATGCGAAATTCCTTCAATAATTCGGCAGAACGCTGTTCGAATACATTTTGCTCCAGGCCATAAGCCATCGCTGTCAGTTCAAGATGTTCGCGCAATGTCAATTCCTCGTACAGCACAGGCGTTTCTGGAATATAGGAGAAAGCGGAGCGATAAGCGTCGATATCTTCCTCAAATGTTCGCCCGTTGAGGCGGATCGTCCCGGATTTTGGCTGCATGATGCCGATGATATGCTTGATGGTTGTACTCTTGCCTGCACCGTTCAAGCCGATCAAGCCGACCAATTCACCTTTTTCTATAGAAAAACTTACGTCTTTTAACACGGGCTTTCTTGTATAGCCACCCGTTAAATTTTCTACTTCCAATATTGCCACTTTCAACACCTCTTTCTTCGTTTACTATTGTATCAAAACTGCGTGGCGAATTCTTTCGGGAAATAGGACGCTTTATGAACCCGGTCGGGACAAGCTGAAATGTAGAATGACTCGCTCACTGAATATGGTAAACTGAAAAAAGAACGGCCAACCCATTACAGAAAGGATGAGTTTATGAGCAATTGCATTTTTTGCAAAATCATTGCAGGGGAAATCCCGAGCGTCAAAGTGTACGAAGATGAGCATGTCTATGCCTTTATGGACATCATGCCTTTGTCAAAAGGGCACACGCTGCTGATCCCGAAAACCCATCGCGAGTTTGTCTACGACATGACGCCGGAAGAAGCGGGCCAGCTGTTCAGCGTGGCGCCGAAGATTGCCAGCGCCATCAAAGAGACCTTCGAACCGGAAGGCATGAATTTATTGAACAACAACGGGCCAAAAGCCGGGCAAAGCGTGTTCCATTTCCATCTGCATTTCATCCCGCGCTACGGCGCAAGCGATGGATTTGGCGCGAAATGGATGACCAAAGAAAAAGAGTACACCACGGAGAAGATCCAGGAGCTTGCTGAACAGGTAAAAACCAAGCTAGCCTCTGAGGCTTGATTTTCTGTGCTGCACGAGATAAGATCGTAATACGTTTTTCGCCGGCGGCCACGAGGGCACGTCCGGGAAAAAGAAACTAGCTTGAGCTGAGGAGAGATGAGAAATGAATACGAAAAATCTTGTGTTAATGGCGCTGCTTGTCAGCGTCGGTGCGACATTGTACGTAATGATCCCGGGCATCAACGGCGGGATGAAACCCGACTTTATGCTGACGATGATGTTTATTGGAATCCTGTTATTCCGTGACGTGAAAAGTGTCTTTTTGCTCGCTGTCACGACGGGAATTATTTCTGGATTGTTTTCAAGCTTTCCGGGAGGCTTTTTCCCGAACATCGTCGATAAATTCGTTACCGCATTCGTCTTTTTCGCCCTTGTGTCGCTATTGAAAAAGCATGCGGCCAAGCTGCCGGTCGGCACTGCGCTCGCTGCGTTCGGGACGGTTCTGTCAGGAACTATTTTCCTATCAGCTGCCATCTTCATGTTAGGCGCTGACATCCCGTTCACGCTTTTGCTCGCAACAGTCGTCGTTCCGGCAACCGTCATGAACGGTGTTGCCTTTGCGGTCATGTTCCCGATCGTCACAGGGCTTATGAAACGCTCGAACTTCCATAGTTCTGCACCCGCACAGGCTCGCTGATGCCTAAAATGCCTTTCCCTTTCACAGGGAAAGGCATTTTTTATTGAATAGCCATTCATTCCATGTTTTAATTAAGTGAAATAAAGGAAAAGAAAGATAGATACGAAAGGAGCGCTTACACTTATGAAAGTTACGAATTTTTTTGCAGGTCTTGGTGCCGGCCTAATCGCCGGTGCTGTAACAGCCATCCTCTCCACTCCAAAATCCGGTGAGGAATTGCGCACTTCCATCAAATCGAGCGGCTCGGAATGGAAAGAATCGATGAACGAGCTGAAAGCCCGCATCAATGAATTAAAAGAGTCGATCAACCACTTGACAGAAGAATCGAAAACACAAGTACCTGAAGCCGTAGATGGCTTGAAAGCATCCCTCCAATCTTGGCAAGAAGGCACAGCGCCAGCGAAAGAACATTTGCAGCTAGAGATCAAAGCAATCCAAAATTCCATCGAACAGCTGCAGGCATCGATCAGCAAAGATAAAGGCGAAGAAGAGAAAAAAGACAAACCGACGAAAATCGATCCGAAAAAAGCGGAAAATAAAGATGATTCTGAGACAGCTTGACCATCATTGGTCAGGTTGTTTTTTTTCGACTAAATTATTTTACTATTCTCACTTTAATTCACTTTGCTTTATTGCTATAATAAAGAAAATATTCCCGGTGAAAGTTGGTGCTCGTGTGAATGACAAAGAATATACAATGAAAGAAGCTATGCTGTACAGCCAAAGAATTGGGCAATTATCGAAAGCATTATGGAAAGCAGTGGAGAAAGATTGGCAGATGTGGATAAAACCTTATGACCTGAATATTAATGAACATCACATTTTATGGATTTCCTACCATTTGAAAGGAGCCTCTATTTCCGACGTGGCCAAGTTCGGGGTCATGCACGTCTCAACCGCATTCAATTTTTCAAAAAAACTTGAAGAACGCGAATTGCTGTCCTTCTCGAAACGCGATACCGACAAACGCAATACATATGTCGAACTCACACAAAAAGGCGAAGAGTTGATGCAGGAGATGATTGAACGCTACCACGACACGCCTCATTCAGTCGTCGACGGCTCTATCCCACTTCGCAATCTATACGGGAAATTCCCCGAATTCATGGATGTCATGGCCATCATCCGTAATATCTACGGCGATGATTTCATGGAGATTTTCGAAGCTTCTTTCAAAAATATCGAAAACCGTTTCAATGAGGAAAACCACGTTTTAACCGACAATAAAAACTCCTGAAAAACACGGTGAAATATTTCACCGAAGAAGCTTGCATTCCCTCAGGAAACGTTGTATTGTATGTATCGGCTCGTTAACACTATACATCAATGGGAGATACGCATATGCATTGCTGGAAAACAATCAACGTTAAAAAACAATACGGTTCTGACCGCCTGTTCTTCATTTCCGCGCTAATCGGCGCCGGGGTTTTCACCAGCTATTACATGCTGTTGGCAATCATGTATGCCGACCCGTTATCCGACCAGAACTTTTTACTGTTCATGATCGGGATGCTGGCAATCTACCCTATCCATAAACTTTTGCATCTTCTGCCGTTACTCGGAAGCCGCAAATGCTTGAAAATTAGCATGCGCAAGCAATTGAAGCTGTGCCCGACAATTTCTTTGTATATTAAAGAACCGGTGCGGAAATCACGCTTCATGCTGGCGCTTGTGGCACCATTCGCAGTCATCAACACGACCATTATCGCGCTGAGCATCATTTGGCCGGCCTATAGCCATTATTTCGCCATTTTGCTTGCGTACCATAGCGCTATGTCCGTGACGGATTTGATCTATATCCGTAATCTGGCGCGCTCGCCGCGGCACGCACTTATCGAAGAGACAGACACTGGATTTGAGATCCTGGTGCCGCAGCCAATTGCCTGACCTGCTTTTTTCTTTCCATTTTGCTATAATGGAAGTTAAGGTCAGAGGGGAGGAAACTCATGATAGTCGCATTCGTCGTAATGTTCTCCGTGTTTTATGTGTTCCAAATCAATCGGATGACATATGCACTTGTTACATCCCGGGAAATTCCTGAGGAAAACCACGAAAAGATTTTTCGCACCATTAACATATTGATTTTAATCCTGCTCGTTTCATTATATGTCGGGGTTGAATTCACCCCGTAAGCACTTGCCCGAGCAAGTGCTTTTTCTATGGAAATATTCGCAATCCCCTGCCCTTTAATGGATTCGCAATTTTTTGGAACTTTTTATTTTTTCATTCGTTTATGATATAGTAACTACGGCATCTATTGAAAATACACGCAAAAACAGCACGTGGCACCACGCTCGCGGCTATCATTCTTTTGCGGAAAATCAACAGCCCACACCTATAAATTCAACTTAGATTGAAAGAAAGTTAGGAGCGAACATTGATGAAGAAATCAGCCTTTACCCTTTCCATCGCAGCAGCGGTTCTTGCACTTTCCGCATGCAGCGACAATGGTTCCGATAGCGAAGTGCTCGTCACTTCCGATGCGGGAGACGTGACAAAAGATGAACTATACGAAGAGATGAAAACCTCTGTCGGCGATCAAGCCATCCAAATCTTAATGATTGAAAAAGTATTGGGCGCTAACTATGAAGTGTCAGACGAAGAAGTAGAAGCGGAACTTGAAAGCAATAAAGAAGAAATGGGCGAAAACTTCGAACAATTTCTCACTCAGAACAATCATACAGAAGAAAGCTATAAAAAAGTCATCCGCTTGAACTTGCTTCAGGAAAAAGCTTTGACAGAAGACGTCGAAGTGACGGATGAAGAAATTGAAGAACGCTACGAACGCCAAGGAACAGAACTGAATGCCCGCCATATCCTCGTTGCGGACGAAGAAACAGCCAACGAAGTGAAAACGAAACTCGACGATGGCGGTGATTTCGCTGAGCTGGCAGAAGAATATTCTACTGACCCAGGATCAGCTGCTAACGGTGGTTCTCTTGATTGGTTCGGCACAGGCGCTATGGTTCCTGAATTCGAAGACGCGGCTTATTCCCTCGAAGTCGATGAAATCAGCGAACCTGTCCAATCGCAGCACGGTTTCCACATTATCCAAGTGACTGAAACACGCGAAGTCGAAGGCCAAGAGCCGCTTGAAGACCAGCGCGAAGCTCTTCGTTCTGAAATCGCCATGTCCAAAGCGGATCAATCTACCTTGCTTCCGAAAGTTGCCGCGTTGATGGAAGAAGCGAATATCGACATCAAAGACGAAGAACTTGAAGGCGCATTAGATGAAATCCTTAACACAGAACCAGCTCCTGAAGAAGGAGCCCCAACTGAAGAAGAGACGGAAGAAACTCCGGCTGAATAAACACAGCAAAACCCCCGACATCTTAGTCGGGGGTTTTTTCAAGCAGCGATTTTCTTGCGATGCTCGAACGCAGTGAGTTGAGCGCACGGTTTTGTGGCGAGGAGTCTTAATTCCCGCCCCACGGAGTCGTCCGATAAGCTTCGGATAATAACTTCTTACCTTTCTCGACAGCTTACAAAGACCCCCGACTTTTTCGTCGGGGGTCTTTGTGTATTTCTGTCTTATAGTTTCGGCTTGTAGAATGAGCGGTTGTCGAGCGCGAAGACGCGTTCCGAGAACTCGCCTTCTTTTGTTTTTCCGAGCACGCGGTCGAGCATCATCATTTTGGCATCGATATTGTCGATATAATGGAGAATTTCCGCCTCTTTGATCATCGGCTTTTTCGGGCTGCCCCATTCTTCCTTGCCGTGATGCGACAAAACGATATGTTGAAGGACCATCACTTCTTCCCCTTCGATGCCGAGTTCTTCCGCCGCTTTTGCGATTTCAGTCACCATGATTGAAATATGGCCAAGCAAATTGCCTTCCACCGTATAAGTCGTCGCGATCGGCCCTGAAAGTTCAAAGACTTTGCCGATATCGTGAAGAATGATTCCAGAATACAGTAAATCCTTATCCAGGCTCGGATACACTTCGCAAATGGCCTTGCCAAGTTTGAGCATCGACACCACATGATCCGCAAGTCCTGATACATAATCGTGGTGATTGCGCGTCGCCGCCGGGAAAGTTAGGAATTGCTGCTGGTATTTCTTCAGGATATGGCGCGTGATGCGCTGGATTTGCGGATTTTCCATTTCGAACAGGAACTTCGTCACTTCTTCATGCAATTCGTCCGCACTTTGTGCCGCCGAAGGCAAAAACTCAGCGATCGTCAAGTTCTCTTCCGGTTTTGCCGGGCGGATGCTTTTGATGCGCAGCTGGTTTTTGCCGCGGTAATTATGGATCTCCCCACCGACTCGGACAATCGTTTCTGCTGCGTACATCCGTTCATGTTCGTCTTTCGTGTCCCATAGCTTTGCCTCAATGTCCCCGCTTTTGTCCTGCAGAACGAGTGACATGAATGGATTGCCGGTCGTCGTGACGCCTTTGACCGATTGTTTGATCAATAGAAAATCATCGACCGTCTCCCCGACAGCGCGTGTTGTAATTCCTTTAGTCATGCTTGGATGCTCCTTTCAGGATTCGCCACGTCGATTTGCTGAGCACTTGGCCAAGCTTGCTGCATCGCTTCGTGGCATGTGAAATAAATGAACTGATGGCCTGTCTGCAGCTCTTCCACTAATTTTATCACTTGCTGGCTTCTTCGGCGATCAAAATGGACAAACGGGTCATCCATGATGATCGGAAACGGATGGGATTCCTTCAAAGAAGATGCCAGGGCAAAACGCAGTGCCAAATATGCCTGCTCTTTTGTTGCTTGGCTGAGCTCGATGACGCGGAAGCGCAAGCCGTCTTTCCGCAGCGCTTCAAAGTTCCCTTCCTGGCTGAGCAGCAAACGCACATACTCGCCGTCCGTCAATTGGGTGAAGTACGATTCCGAAAGCTGTAGTACTGCCGGTAGCTTCGTCTCTTTCAATTCATCCATCGTCTGCTTGAACACCTCGACAATCGCGCGGTTGACAGCCCATTCCTTGGCCGCGTCCTGAAACTCCGCTTTTTTCGCTTCCAGTTCCTGAAGTTTCATCGAATGCCCTTCGTCCGACAATAAATGCCTCGTCAACTGAAGTTTTTCTGCTTGCTCTTCCCATAATGACTGGCGTTCATCCTGCAATTCATCCAGTTGTTGCTGCGAACGCTCGAGAAATTGTTTTGTGCTCTCTTCTGCATCACCGAGCGCAGCAGGTTTTTCCACTTCTCCGATGGCAGAAAGCTGCGACAGGACCATTTGCAATTGTTCCTGTGCAGACCTTGCTTGTTCCGACAGTTTGGCAGCGCGGTAAAACGAATCCTCATCTTCCACTGCCGCCCTTTTGAATAGCTCATCTATCGCTTCGAAAAGCTTGGCCAATCGCTCGGCACATTTTCTGGATTGTTCCGCCAACTGTTGGTTTTTCTCGCGGATTTTTCCGGCGTGCTGGAGTTTCTGCTGGCGCGCTTCCCATTCCGCACGGAGCACGCTGATGACATTGCTTGCACTTGCAGGCTTGCCGCATGCCTCCTGCGCCTGTTCCAGCCACGCCTGTTGTTCGCTTTCCAATCTCCCGATTTCTTCCGTAATGCGATCCAGCCGGCTAGAGGCTGTATGCACATCGCGCAATTTATCGAATAACGTGAGGACGGTAGCGCGTGAGGTTTCTTCAGGAAAACCAAGCGATTTCAGTAATCCCCGATATTGCTGCAGTTCCCGGTTGCTGTCTGTCTGCGGCAGCGCAGCAATTTTCCGCTTGCTTGCTTCGATGGCGTCAAAACGTTCATCAAGCCCTTTATCGTATTCCGCTAGCTTGATAAGCAAAGCTTCATATTCCGCTTCCTGCCCACCGTAGCGTTCCACTAGATCATCCGTGCTGCCTTTTGGTGATTTCCTGTCACGCAGCCAGAGCCACACCGATGCGCCGAGCGCCATCGCCGCAAGAAGCCCCGTAAAAGCGTCTGCAGAAACCACAGCGATGATCAAGCCGGAAATTCCGATAGCCCCCAACAGAAATTGGGCAAGACGGTTATTGGCAGCCGTCCCCGCTTGCCGTTTTTGCTGCGCTTTAGCGAGCGTCAGCTGGGGCTCGATGTCGGCCCATTGTTCTGCGCGCTGCCGCTGTTCTTCGGGCGGCTCTGCTGCAAGGTATTGCTTTAAAGCGTGTTCAGCTTCTGACAGCCGTTGCCGTTCTTCTTCCAATCGGCGCTGCCCGAAAGCTTGTTCTTGTTCAGCGGTTTGCAACGCATCCAATATGATCTTCAATCGCTCTTCCTGTTCAAGCGAGGCATCCGAGAGGAGTGCCTGCTCTTTGTTCATGCCGCATAATTTCAATAGGCGGCCAAGTTCATCCTGCAATCGGCTGAGCTCTTCTTGTTTCACTTTCAATGAAGAATTTATCTGATGCCATTCGGCTTCGCGCCCGAGCAGATCCGCTATAGAATCTGTTCCAAGCAACTCGCCAGCCGGCTCTAACCGGCCTATTTCATTTTCCAGAAAGGCAGCTTCGGCCTGTAATTCATTTTTCTGGTCGAGCAATCGTTCATACTGACGGACGCCCGATTCCGGAAAATTCACCGGGCCGTTTTCCGCCAAGCGCTCGAGTTGTTGTTTTCGCGCTAATAGCGGTGCTGCTTGCTGCCATTTTTTCGCTTCCTTGATGTCTTGAACGAGCATGCTTTCAGCGTGGCCCAGCTCGGCCAATCGCTGTTTGATGTGCTCCAGCCGCTCTGTTGCCGGACGGAAGGTATCCGCGCGCAGCTTGTATTCGCGCAACTCCGTTTCAAGTTCCCGCAACTCTTCGGTCAAACGGTTGATTAGCGGCAACTTCCCAGCTTTCTTGAACAACTCGCCCATTTCGCGTTCGAGCTGGCTTTCCATTTTCCCGGCATGGTCGACACCGGCAGTCCCGGAGGACAACAGCGTCCGCGTCAGCTCCTGTTCAGTCATTTGGTCGAGATCTTGAAGTTCATGGACAGAGAACGAATAAATCGCTTCATAGGACGCCCTGTCATATCCTCTTAATAGCTCCGCCAGTTCTGCCTCGCCTCCGCGGCGCCCGTCTTCAAACCAGACCGTCACATCTCCTGCCGATTTACCGGCTGTCCGCTCGATCACGACACGGCCATAAACGGGATCGCTCAGCTGCAGCTGGCCGCCGTATTTGCCGCCCGCTTTCGGTTCGTAGCGTTTATGCGGCTGGCTGCGTGCCGAAAAGCCAAACAGCATCTGCAAGATAAATTGCTGGATGGTCGTTTTTCCTGCTTCATTCATTCCGTAGAATACGGCCATCGGTTTGTTCAGCTCGATGGTCCTGTTTTCGTGGCGGCCAAAACCGTAAATGATCAGTTTTTCAAGTTTCATCGCTGGTCCTCCAATGCCATCATCTTGCGTATCTTCGCTTCCGCTTCCGCGCGCAGTTCCTCCTGCAGCCCGTCGTTCAACTGCGGCAGGAAACGCCCGCTTTTCGGATGGTTGTAAAGTTCCTTTAGCGCCTGTTTCCAGACGTCTCCCCCCCAGTCTTCCAAGCGGTTTGCAAGCTGTTTTCCAAAAGGCGATAACTCCTCTGATAGGATATTCCTATCCAGGTGCACCTTGGAAATATGAACGAACCGCTCTCCCTCACTAAGTGCTTCACGTACTGCATCCACGAGCTCTTCCCGTGAAATCTCATCTAGCATATGAATCATTGCTTCATCCAGATTTTGGAGCTCCAGTTCCGCCACGAGCGCCTCAGCGTCATGCGCTTCGAGCTGCTCTTTGACAATGCTGAATAATTCATTCATATGCTGGACACTGCTGCAATCGACACTGATTCGATCAAAGCGCACCGCTTCTGCTGCAATGAATTTCAGATCGGCATGGCCATCCGTCAGCACGACATCATAAAAACCTTTAGGGCCGGATTCTTTCCTGTGGCGCCCTTGCAGATTCCCGGGATAAATAATTGGTGGATCCATCGATAACTGCTGTCGTTTATGGATGTGGCCAAGCGCCCAATAATCGTAGTTTTTGGCTAGCAATTGCTCTTTGCGAAACGGTGCGTAAACGGCGTGTTCTGTATCACTTTCCTCAGAGCCGTGGAGCATGCCGATTTGGATAACGCCGGACTCTTTACTTGGATAATGTTCTATCATCGATTCTGTTACATGCCGGCGGCCGTAGCTAAACCCGGCAATTTTCACCGTTGCGCCACTCACTTCTAACGCAATATTTTCTACGCTGTCCTGGAACACATGGACATTTGACGGCAATTCAAAACTAGCCGCACCTCCACTTAAATGATCGTGGTTGCCGTGGCTTAAAAAAACGGGAATTCCAGCTTCCTCTAATTGCTCCATGCCTTGCTGAAAACGATGCTGCGCGCGCAAGTTGCGATCTTCTCCGTCGTAGACGTCTCCAACAATCAATAAAAAATCTGGCCGGGTTTCGAGCGTATAGGAAATCAACTGTTCAAAAGCGGCCAATGTGCTATTTTGCAATGTTTTCCATTGTTCGGCACCTAGCCCTCGCATGCCGCTAAACGGGCTGCCGAGATGCAAATCAGCGCTGTGGATAAATCGAATGCTTGCCATCGTGATCCCCATTTCAAAAGCGAATATTTGTTCTTATCTTACCATTTCTGCGGGCGAAAAAAAACTGCCTGCGGCAACTTCCCGCAAGCATCAACTTCGTTATTTTTCGTTGCCAAGCTTGATTGCCCGGCGGATATCTTTCAAAGATTGAGAAGAACCGTACATCAACACGCCGCCGCGATAAACACGGGCGCCGAACCAGCCCAGTATGCCGATCGTCAACAGCATAATCGCAATCGACAAGAGCGGCTCCCATAACGGAATGTCGAGCAATCCGACACGCAGAAACATAACGAGTGGCGCGAAAAACGGGATATAGGAAGCGACCGTTACATAACCTGCTTCCGGCATGGAGATGCCCGAGAACGCGATGAAAGAGGCGATGATGATCAAAATCATCATCGGCAGCATCAACTGCTGAACGTCTTCTGTCCGGCTGACGAGCGAACCGAGCAACGCCGCAAGCACCGCATAAAGGAAATAGCCCAGCAAAAAGAACAGGATGGCGTAGAAGAAGGTGCTGAACTTCACTTCGGAAAAGCCCATGACGCTAAATATGCCTTCCGTCAGGTCCGAGCCCGAACTTTGGATGGCCAAATACCCGGCAAATGCGAAAATCATCATCTGCAAAATGCCGAGCGAGCCGATGCCCGCAATTTTCGCAAACATATGCTTGACTGGGGAGACGCTGGAAATCAAAATTTCCATAACACGCGACGACTTCTCATTTGCCACTTCCATGGCGATCATATTCGGGTAATAAATGACCGCGATATAGATGACCATGATCAGAATGTAGACGAGGCCGCGCGCTTGGCTTAATTCTTCTTGAGATTTGGAAGACTCGGCAAGCGCTTCACGTTCCATTTCAACCGGCGCAAACAACTGGGCAAGCTCTGTTTCTTCGAGCTCCAGCTGCTCAGCAACACGTGCCGTCTGCAGGCTCTGGAGCGCATTTTCCAGTTCAGCGGCTTGAGCGGATTCAGTGGCAGACTCCGCTACATAACGGGCAGTGATCTCATCAGCGCCTTCGATAATAAGAAAAGCGTCCATTTCACCTGCTTCCACATCCACCCTCAATTGTTCTTCAGAAAGTTCGCTCGCTTCCAGTTGAATGGCGCTGTCTTGCTGGTCGAGCTGGGCTTGCAAGGCTTCAGTATACTGTCCTGTTTCATCCACCACTTGAAGCGTTTGCTGTGAACCATCATCTCCATCGAATGACTCGATGATCGACGGCAGATTGGCCAGCAGGAAAAATGAAGCGACAACGACCAGCGTGGTGATCATGAACGATTTCGTCATCGCTTTCGTTTTAAATGCCTGTTTGAAAATGATCCAAAAACTATACATGGGCACGCCCCACCTTTTCGATGAAGATCTCTTCGAGGCTTGGCTCTTCCAATGCAAACTGGCGCACTGGGCCGAGCTCTAAAGCACGGGCAAGCAAGTACTGGCCGACCGCTTCATCGGCAATGCGGAACACGCCGCCATCTCGCTGTGCTGTAAATTTCTCGACGCCCGTCAACTCGCCGAGTGTGGTAATGTCGGCGTCACTATGGATACGGACGTTTTGTTTGCCAAATGTGCGTTTCACTTCCCGTATCGATCCGTGAACGACGAGTTTCCCTTTGTCCAAGATGCTCATGTCGTCGCATAATTCTTCGACATGGTCCATGCGGTGGCTGGAAAAAACAATCGTCGCCCCTTGCTTTTGAAAATCGAGTATCGCTTTTTTCAGCATTTCCACATTGACAGGATCCAGCCCGGAAAACGGCTCATCCAGGATCAATAGTTTCGGGTTATGTAGGAGAGACGCAATCAACTGGATTTTTTGCTGATTGCCTTTCGATAATTCTTCCACTTTCTTATTGGCATAATGAGGCACTTCAAAGCGCTCCAGCCAATCTTTTGCGCCTTGTTCCGCTTGTTTTTTATCCATGCGCCGGAGCCTAGCCAAATAAACGAGCTGGTCTTGCACTTTCATCTTTGGATACAAGCCGCGCTCTTCCGGTAAATAGCCGATATCCGGGCTGTCTGCGTAGCTGATGCGGCGGCCCTGCCACAACACCTCGCCTTGTGTCGGTGTAAGCAGCCCGAGCGCCATGCGAAAAGTCGTCGTCTTGCCGGCCCCGTTCGCGCCGAGAAAACCGTGCATCTGCCCCTCGGCTACATCCAGGGAGATATCGTCTACAGCTGTAAAGTCGCCAAATTGTTTTGTGGCATTTTTAATCGATAAAGTCATCATTCATGTCCCCTTTCCTCTTTTATATACGGCAGCCAAGCCGAAATGTTTCAAATTTGCAGGACATTTCCATGTAAACCCTTTATACTTAAAATGAATAACCGTTCAGAAAGGGGTGCCAAATATGAGAACGTATAAACTGACTGCTTTTGAAAAAACCGGCGAATTGATTACAGAAGAAACTTTCACCGCAGAGACTGACGATGAGGCGAAAGAAAAAGGCCTTGCGCTGCTCGAAGAAAAAGCGCTGACCCAAAAAACCCACCGGCTCGCATCTCCAGCTGGCAAACTCCTATTGTTCCATACCTAAAAAACACGGCCGCGGCCGTGTTTTTTCTTTTTGTTCTTTTTTCTCCATAGAAAAAAGAATGGCGGAAACCCGCCATTCTTTTCATTTCCCTTTAAAAGCAGGCTTGCGCTTCTCGACGAAGGCTTGTATACCTTCAAGGTGATCTGCCGTTTTACGCATCGCCGATTGCCCTGCCGCTTCACCTGTCAATACTTCATCCAACTCGGAAAGCTTCAGTCCGTGCAGGATTTCTTTCGATCTTAACATCGCTGCAACCGGGGCAGCAAGCACTTCATGCGCGTATTTCTCCGCCTGCTCCAAGCCCCTGCCTTCTGCCGTTACTTCTTCGATCAAGCCTTTAGCGAGGGCATCGTGCGCTTTTAGCACTTGCCCTGCCCAAATCAATTGCTTCGCCCGCGGCACACCGACACGCTCTTTCAAGAAGAAATGCCCGCCACCGTCCGGAATGAGCCCGATGCCGATGAAATTCATCGCCAGTTTGCTGCTTTCTTCTGCCACTACGTAATCGCAGGCAAGCGTCATGCTAAAGCCGAGGCCTGCAGACGCACCGTGCACAGCCGCAATCGTGACTTGCGGCAGCGTGTAGAGCGCTTTGGCCAGGCGGCTGACATCTTCCATGACCGCATCGATATCCATTGGATTGTCGGGATTGACCATTTCCTTGATATCGCCCCCGGCAGAAAAAGCACGCCCCGTCCCGTGGATAATCAGTACATGAACCGATTGGTCATTTTTCAAGCTTTCAAAGCAATCCGCGAGTTCTCCCATCATTTTTGCATTCATCGCATTCATCGAATCCGGACGGTTCAATACCAAATGGGCAAGCCGCCCATCTTTTTTCAGCATAATTGTTTGATACATAAGAAAAAGACACCCCTTCGTAAAAATGAATTAGCATTCATCTTTACGTATTCGGTGTCTTTTCCGTAAATCCTTTTTTTGCTGGAATTACATGCTTTCGTAAAGTGATTGAACCGGCTTGATCAATACACGGTTTACTTCTTCGATCATCTGGCTAAGGCCCATTTCAGCTTCGAGCATAGACAAGATTTTCGGGTTTTCCTGAGCAGCTTGTGCTGTCGCTTGAGCACCCATCATTTCTTCTTCCGTGATTTCTTCGCCTTGCTGCTGCTTCTGCTGCAATGTGACTTGCAAATCGCGGAATTTCTTGAACAATTCGTTTGCTTCGTTGTCAGCTGTTACTTCTGCAACTGCCTGTTCGAGTTTTTGGAATTCCTCTGTTGAACGGAATGTTGATTCCAATTTGTTAATGTCGTCATAAATGTTTACTGCCATGTAAATCTCTCCTCTACCCTAAATTCAGCACCGTGACGAGCAAACCCTGGAGTATGCCGATAAAGCCCCCCAGAAATGCGCCCAGTACCGTGATCATCTTGAATTCTCTCCGTGAAATCCCGAGCACCAATTCTTCCAATCGGCTGAGCGGCAGAGAATCGACTTGCTGTCTGACCATATTTTCCATGTCGATTTTCAATATGGTCTCTTCTAACTTCTGCTCTCCCATTTCAAACGCGAAGTCCGTAATGAGAGGCGTAATATTGACACTTGTCCATTCTAACCCTCGAGGCCATGTCTCTGCAAGTGATGCGTCCAGCCTACGGGAAATGCCTGCCTGATCGCGGACATATTGCTTGATGGCTGCCATTGCTGGCTCAGCATCGAATTCCTTCAACAACTCGTCTGCGCGCTTGTCTTGCAGCTTCTCCCATTCGCGAAACGCCAGAGTACCGAGCAGCTCGAAAGTTTTCGGGGAGTTGAGGAATTTGATGACTTCCGATTGGGTCTTATTCGTGATTGACTGAGAATCCCCGAATAAATTGTGGAGCACTGTCCCGAAACGGCCCCGTGATACTAGGAATTCATCCAGTAAACTTTTGACGGTCTGCCGTCCCGCAGGCGATGCAAAATAATCCGAGCCTCTGCCGATCGCATATTTAACGCCGCTGAAAACCTTCTCTTCGATTCCGGGCTTCCAAGCTTCCGGCAGCAATTCCCGGACGGTTTTACCGGCAATATAGTCGTCTATAGCGTCCCGGTTGCGGTCGACCAATCCATCAAGTTTCGCTTCAAGCTTTTGGTCAATGTCTTGTTGATTGGCAAGCTCCAGCCATTCGTTAAACGTGCGGGGCGAAGAAAACAAATGCAAGTCCAATTGGCGATTGAGCCAATTCTCGGTTTTCTTATGCATCGCTTCATTGAAAAAGCGTTTTTTGAACGTTTCCGGCGTCAGCAAATGTTCGACCACAGTACGGCCGAGCTGGCGCGACAATTCATCGCGGCGCTTCGGGATCAGCCCGGGCGTGAATGGCAGCCGGAACTTGCCGATGTATTTCGCTTCGTATGGCCAGAACAGCATTTTGATGGCTAAATGGTTGGTCATGCCGCCGATCAAAGCGCCGATCAGCGCCATCAGCACTAATGTCAGTAGAATATTCAACTAAGGTCACTCATTTCTTCTTTGTCTATTGCGCCGCTTCCCCTATAATGGAAAGAGACGATCAAAGGGGGACTCCAATGCTGCAGCATTTTAAATTCAAGCCGATGTTCGAGGACAGCCGGCTGCCCGGCTGGAACATCTCATTCTTTTACCGCAATGAACGCATTCGCGGCGAGTATCATCCAGACGGCTCGATTGTTTGGCAATCCGCTCCGCCTCAGGATGAGGAAGCCATCAAGAAGATGGTCCATGAGCTGATGCTCTATCATGTATACGATTGAAGTGCCGGGAAAGTTCCGGCACTTTTTTCATTTTTGCCATGAGCCGTAGCTATATTATAAAGATAGAGCCGCCCGTTTCACAACAATAGCGATTTGCTTCCCTTAAAAAGAAAAAAAAGGGGTGGCCCCTTACCCAACGTTCTGGGTAGAAGCCATCCCTGATTGGATGCGATACATCTGACGGTAAATGCCATCATGATCCATCAATTGATCATGTGTGCCGGATTCGGCGATTTCGCCCCGGTCGAGCACCAAGATGCGGTCTGCATTCTTGATGGTCGACAAACGGTGGGCGATGATGAACGTCGTACGGCCTTTCTTCAATACATCCATCGCATGCTGGATGATTTCCTCTGTTTCCGTATCGATATTTGACGTCGCTTCGTCCAGGATCAAAATCGCTGGATCGAATGCGAGTGCCCGTGCAAATGACACGAGCTGGCGCTGTCCGGAAGAAAGCGTGCTGCCTTTTTCCACAACCGGCTCATCGATGCCCCTTGGCAAATGCTTCGTGACGCGCTCGCCGCCGACCGCGGCCAGTGCCGCTTGCGCTTTTTCACGGCTGACGCGTTCGTCTCCAAGCGTAATATTGGATTCGATTGTCCCTGTGAACAAATACGGGTCCTGCAAAACGATCCCCATATGTTCACGCACCGCCTGCCTTGGCAGATCATTGACATTGACCCCGTCAATCAAAATCTGCCCTTTTGTCGCATCGTAAAAACGGAACAGCAAGTTCATGATCGAACTTTTACCTGATCCTGTATGACCGACAAGTGCGACAGTCTCCCCTTGTTTCGCTTCGAAAGACAAATCCTTCAATACATATTCTTCATCTTTATATGCAAACCAGACGTTTTCAAAGCTGACATTGCCTTGGTAACGCTCGATCCGATCGTCGCTGACCGGTTCCCCGGGGCGGTCGAGCAAGCGGAACACCCGCTCAGCTGCCACGAGTGATTGTTCCAGACGGCTGAATTGGTTGACGATGCCGCTGATCGGATTGAACAGCCGGATGATGTAATCGACGAACGCGTACAAGACGCCGACTGTGACAACCGTGTTACCGGTCATGGAAGCACCGCCGAAATACCAAATGAACAGAACGAAGATCATTGAGCGCAAGACGCCGACCATATTATGCGAGGCCGCCGCTTCTAGCACCAATAACTTCTGCTGGAATTTGAAGTGCTTTTGGTTGAGTTCTTCAAATTCGCCTTTCATCTGCTTCTCGCGCCGGAACGCCTGGATGATGCTCATGCCTTGGATCGATTCGTTGATCATGGCATTCATTTCGCTGACTTTTTCCCTTACGATATGATTGAAGTTTGAAGCGTATTTTCTATAAATGAGCATCCATGCATACAAGAGCGGCACGAGCACGAAGGCAATTGCCGCCATGCGCCAGTCCAGATAGAATAGAGCAGCATAGATTCCTGCCATATACATGAAGCTTGTCGCGAATTGCGCAAGCACCGTGACGAACAACTCGCGGATCGCTTCGGTGTCGTTGGTGATGCGCGCAACCACTTTCCCTGCCGGCAAATTATCGAAATAGCTGATCGGCAAGCGTTGGACATGTTCGAAGACATCGGTCCTCATTTTACGGATAACACGGTTTGCGCCTTTTTGCAGCAAAATATACTGCAGATAGCGGAACACGGCCGTAACGACCGATAAGCCAAAGAACAAAGCCAAAAGCTGTGCGATCGGGCCAAACTCAATTGCCCCGGCTCCCGAGATGTGTTCATCGATGATTTCCATGGCGATCAAAGGCGCTGCCAAATCGGCAGCTACCGCCACAGCCAGGAACACCAATCCCCAGATGATAACGCTCTTAAATTGCAATGCATAATTCGTTAATCGTTTTCCTGTCCCCATCTTATTGCACCTCCCCGATTTGCTGGCGGAGGAATTGTTCATGATACCAGCCTTGTTTTGCCACTAATTTTTCGTGCGTGCCTTCTTCGATGATGCGCCCATCATCCAGCACGACGATCCAATCGGCATGTTTGACAGCAGACAAGCGGTGCGTCGTGATAATCGTCGTCTTGCCTGCCCGTTCGCGTTGGATGTTCTCGATAATCTTGGCTTCGGTCTTGGCATCAACCGCCGATAAGGAATCGTCCAAAATGAGAATTTCCGGATTTTTGATGATCGCCCGCGCAATCGAGATGCGCTGTTTTTGCCCGCCGGATAGCGCGACGCCTTTTTCACCGACCAGTGTCTCTAGACCGTTTGGCAACATCGCCAAATCTTTTTCGAAATAGGACAGCTTGATGGCCTGTGAAACTTCCTCATCCGTCGCATCCGCTTTTCCGAACAGGATGTTCTCAAGGATAGTCCGCGAAAACAGGACGTGATCCTGTGGAACATAGCCGACCCAATCGCGCAATTGCGCTTTGCTCAGTTCATTGATTTCGATGCCATTCATCGTCAAAGATCCTTCGCCTGTCGGGTATTCTTTCAGCAGCTGTTTGACGAATGTCGTTTTACCGCTTCCCGTCTTGCCGACGATGCCGAGCGTCTGCCCGCTGTTCATCGATAAATTGATGCCTTGAAGGTTGATCGATGTCGACTGTGGATATGTGAAACCGAAATCGCGGAAGCCGATGCGCTCCGGATGCCCGGTTTCTGTTGTCGTTTTCGGGTCGACGACGTCTTCTTCATAATCCAATGTTTCATTGACGCGGTCGATCGAAGCATTGCCGCGCTGCAGGATATTGATCAATTCCCCGATCGCAAACATCGGCCAGACGATCATGCCAAGGTAGACGTTGAAGGCGACCAAATCACCCAAAGTCATTGTCCCTTCAGAAACTAGAAACGCACCGTAGCCGAGTCCGATGACGTAACTGATGCCCGTCAGCACTTTCGTTACCGGCGCAAACAAGGCATCGATGCGTTCGACCGCCATGTTCTTTTCATACACATCTTGCGTCATTTCCTGGAAGTCTTTTTCAGATGAGCGTTCCTGCACATACGCCCTGACGACGCGGACGCCGCCAACCGATTCCAGGACGCTGTCGTTCATATCGCCGAAGGCATCCTGCGCCAAGGTGTAGCGTTCGTGGATTCTCTTGCCGAGCAACTGCACGATAATCGCGAGCACTGGCAATGGCAATATGGCCAAAAAAGTCAATTCCCATGACACAAGAATCCCCATCGCCACGACGATTGTCGCCATGTATAAAGTCGAGTCGACAAGCGTCAAGATCCCAAATCCTGCCGTCTCGGAAATCGCCTTTAAATCGTTTGTCGAACGGGCCATCAAGTCTCCCGTGCGGTTCTTCTCATAAAATGTCGGTGTCATCTTGAGGAAATGCCCCATTAAGCTCGAACGCAATTGCCGCTCGATGACATACGCCCCGCCGAACAATTGATATTGCCAGATAAAATTGATGACATAAGCCAGCACCATCGCAACAAGTAAAACGACGACATATTGCCAGAGCAATTCACTGGTCAGCTCCTGCTGGGCGATGGCATCGATGGCTACCCCGATCAGCCAAGGCGGCACGATTTCGAGAATATTCGCTACAAATAAGAGCACCACTGCGATTGTATAGCGCAGCCAATTTTCTTTAAAAAACCATTTCAATTTCCATAAAACATCAAACATACATTACGCCTTCTTTCCATTTTCAGTTTGGCTAATCGCCTTCAAGCGATTCCTTGATGAGTGCTTTTTTTACATGAACTTTTTCCATAATGCTTCTCTCCCTTGATTCTGATTATTTATTTAAGCAGCCAAGCTGTTTAAACCACACAAAAAGAGCGCATACCTGTTTTCAGGCATGCGCTCTTGAAAATAGGACTGGATGCACAGACCCAACCCGAATATTTCTAGTCACGAAGTAAATAACAATTAAAAATCATCGGAGTGCCTGGCAATGCTATGCAATTGGTTTTTAACGCCTTTTGAATTTTTTTCATTGTCCAAACCTCCTTTTCCAAATATTTGTTAGTTCAAGAGTACCACTCGTTTTTTTGAATTGTCAAGCTATTTTGAACCTAAATAATAATTCAGCCAAAAGTCGTACAGGTATTCCCCCAGCTACCGCCAGTTGTGCCTTAAAGGTTTGCGACTACAATATTTGGGGGAACAAGAGAATAACAGCAAAATTGAGGCGGTGAAATAAATGTATAAGAATATTGCAATCGCATATGACGGGTCGGAAGGCAGTCGGCTGGCACTGGAGAAAGGCATAGAACTTTCCAAGATTCTTCCAGGATCTAAGCTGACCGTCCTTTACGTCAATGAAGAAGCGCAAGAACGCACTGGCTATATGGATGTAGGTCATGCTTCAGCACCAGTTACTTCAGCAAATGTCGACAGTTCCTATGCACAATTCATGCCGCAGGGAATCGGTGATGACGGCTACCGGCCGCCGCCGGAATTGGATACAGCCCGTGCTTCGGAATACTCGAAGCATATGCACAACTCCATTCAACAGCAGCTCGATGCCAAAAACGCCGAAGCGTCTGTTTTGGCACTCGAAGGCCCGGTCATCAAGACAATTACTGGGTTTATCGATGAGCAAAACATTGATCTATTAATTGTTGGCAATAGCGGAAAATCCGGATTGCAGAAATTTTTTGTCGGTTCTGTCAGCAGCAAGCTGATTAAAGATTCGAATTCTACCGTTCTTGTGGTGAAATGATCCCCCTAGGATGAGGACTCCCCCTTCCTGAGGGGGATGTTTATTTTTATGACATATTTTTGACATAATTAAATGAATATCATATATTTATCTGTTTACCTGATTTGCCACATGGGTAAAGAATACTAATCGAACCAGCGGGAAAATAAAGAAAGGAAGAAGGGGTCAGCCATGCCGAGACATACTGTATATTTTCTATCATCACATCAACATCGCGGGCTGATGGCTGAAATTTGGGCGAGCCGCTTAATGCTGCCGGACTGGGACATCAGAAGCGCGGCATGGAACCAACCATCTTTCAATGACATTCCGATAGAAGTCCTAAAAGAAATCATCTTGGAAATTCCTCCAGTCGAGCAGCGCGTGTACAATCCGGACGAAGTGAAACAGGCGGATTTGATCATTGCCCTGCATGATGCGGAATTTGAACAAGCCGATATACCGGATGATTTGCCGATGCAGAAATTGGTGCGCTGGGATATCCCGAACCCTGAAATCCGAAGCACAGACCATGACGAAATATGGGCTTTATACCAGGAAGTCTGCGATGCCATCGCGATGAATATCAAACAAATGGAACCGATTCTCAGGTCACAACCTGCACAATGAAAAAGAATAAAGAAAAAGCCGCCATTCGGTTTGAATGGCGGCTTTTTCTTTATTCTTCATATAAGACTGCACGTACCGGGCTTCCTTCTCCGTTACGGATCTTCAAAGGCAATGCAGCGAGTTTGTAGACACCTGGAACAACATCATCCAACACAATGCCTTCTAAGATAAAACGTTCGTTGCGGTTCATTGAATGATGCATCGGCAGCTCTTTGCTCGTCTCAGGATCAACAGACGGGACATCGACACCGAGCAGGCGGACACCCTGGTCTTTCATCCATTCAGCGATCGACGGATCGAATACCGGCCATGTGCCAGGAAATGCCGTCCGGTCCGTCCAGGAAACCGTCTTCAACAGCACAGCGTTGACGCCTTTTACAAGTTCGTCTAAATCACCGAGTTGCACCTGTTCCAGACCTGACACGTCCATCACTTGGGCTGTCGTCAAATATACATCAAGCGGTAATTCATCAGTCTTCAAGCCGTTTTCATCGTAATGGAACGGCGCATCGATATGAGTACCGATATGCGTACTCGATTTGAGTTCGCCGATATTCACCGAACCGCTCTCTTCTTTCGTCACCGATAAACGATAGGAAAACGGTGTATCGCCTGGCCATTCCGGTGTGGAACTGTCCAGCGCCATTGAAATGTCGATAATGGATTTTGCCATTTATGCCACCACATTTCGTTCGTTGCTGAATTCTTTATAGAGTTCGTGCTCAATAATATCCTGCAAGGCGAGCGCTACTTTCTCCACATCTTCAAAACTTGTGTAGAAGGCGATCGGCGCAAGACGGATAATATCAGGCGCACGGAAGTCCGGGACGATACCCGCTTTTTTCAAGGCTTTGCAGATCCGCGCCGCTTCCTTGTGCGCGAGCGCGATATGGCCGCCGCGCTGTTCATCCACTTTCGGCGTAACATCTATCAAAGAAGGCACGAGCGCTGCGAGTCTTTCACGCAGCATAGCTGTCAATTCCAGCGACTTTGTGCGGATCTCATTGATTCCTGCTTCTTCGAATAATTCCAGGCTGCCAATTAGCGGTGCCATGCTGAAAATATTCGGCGTTCCGACTTGATAAGCCCCGGCCCCTTCAGCTTTCGTAAAGTTATGGTCCATATCAAATTGCTTCGCTTTGTCCGAACCGAACCAGCCGGCGATCCCGGGGTTCAAATCGTGATGGCGTTCGTGCAAATACAAACCGCCAGTCCCACCCGGCCCCGAATTCATGTATTTATAATGGCACCAAACAGCAAAATCTACGCCGTCTTCATGCAAATTATGCGGTATGGCACCTGCCGAGTGGGCCAAGTCGAATCCTGCGATGATGCCGTTGTTGTGTGCAGCTTCGGTAATTTCGCGAATCGGCAGCAATTGACCGCTCCGGTAAAGGACCGATGGCAATAGCAGAACTGCAACATCGTCTGCCATTTCCGCTAAAATATCTTCCAGCTCGAGCGTGTAGCCGTCGCGGCTTGTGACTTTCCGCATCGCAATTGCCGGATCTTGCCCGCGCAGGCGCAAATGGCTTTCCACTGCATAGATGTCTGACGGGAAATTCAACTCGTCAACCAAGATGACAAACCGCTCATCTGTCGGCGCATAAACCGTTGACAGCATCTGGTGGATATTCGAGGTGATCGACCCCGTCACCATCACTTCATGAGCTTTCGCCCCGAACAACGGCGCCGCTTTCTCGCTCAATGTCTCTGCCAGCGTGAACCACGGATGTTCACCTTCTGTCCATCCTTCGATGCCGAATTGTTTCCAGCTGTCCATCAGTGCGACCAGCTTTGCTTCCGCACGCTTGGACATCAAGCCAAGTGAATTCCCATCCATGTAAATCGTTCCCGGTTCTAAAAAAAACTCTTCTTTAAATTTAGCTAATGGATCTAGTTGGTCTTTCTGCATTGCAGTGTCCAAATTTCATCTCTCCATTTCTATAGAACATAAGCCTGCGCACCGAGAAACGCTGTAACTAAGACGGCTTTCCACGGAACCAGTTTCCAATAGATTAACATTCCAAAGGAGGCAATCGCAATGGCGAAGTCAACCGGCCGCTGAATAGCAGAAATGAAAGCAAATTATTTTCCGCTACGTGTCGAGTCCAGCCTTTATGCCAAAGCTCAAGCACAGTTTAGCCATGGCTTTCCAGATTCCCAAACAGCATTTTTTGGTTCACTCTCTCCCTCTCTCTGCTTTTTTAACATTTTCACTTAAACAACAATTTTCATCTGTATCCTATTAATGAAAATCTTCCTGTATAATGGTATTTACGATACGGCCCTCTTTGGAGGGTCGTTTCCGTTTCCTCACAATCCAAGCTGGAGATGAATTGCAATGGAACTATACGATAACCTCCGAAAAGGAGAAAAAGGCGCCTGGCTCAGCATCGGGGCTTATCTATTTTTAAGTGCCATCAAGCTCGGCGTCGGATTTTGGGGAGGCTCCGAAGCCTTGAAAGCGGATGGCTTGAACAATGTCACCGACATCGTCGCCTCTGTCGCCGTACTGATTGGATTAAGGATTTCCCAAAAACCGCCGGACGACAACCACCATTACGGCCATTTGAAAGCAGAGACCATTGCTTCCTTATTGGCTTCATTCATCATGGCTGTCATCGGCCTTCAAGTGCTGTTGAATTCAGTGAAGACAGTGTTCAACCCTGCTCTCGAACCGCCTTCACCGCTGACCGCTGTCGTCGCATTTTTCTCGGCAGCCATCATGTATGGTGTCTACCGCTATAACTTGAAGCTGAGCCAAGAAATCAAAAGTTCAGCCGTCCGGGCAGCGGCCTATGACAACCGTTCGGATGCACTGGTCAGTATCGGTGCTGGGATCGGCATCATCGGTGCCATCCTTGGGGCGCCGCTAATCGATTCGATTACCGCCTTTCTTGTCGGGCTCATCATCATTAAAACCGCTTTGGATATTTTCCGTGAATCGGTGTTGACTTTGACTGACGCGTTTGATGAAGAAGCTGTCGAATCGCTTTCCATTGTCATTCGACGCGTGCCGGGTGTTCTGGCTCTACGCGATTTCAAAGGGCGGACACACGGAAATGTCATGTTCATCGACTTGACCGTCAGCGTCGCTCCTCATTTAAACGTGGTTGAAAGCCATTGGATTACCGAAGAAATCGAACGAAAAATCCAGAAAGTGAAACCAAACTGTGTCGTCCTCGTACATATAGAACCGGATTACTCGATAGAGGAGGACGAAGAGGATGGTTGATTTTTACGATCAGAAAAAAATTATTTTGGTGACGTTCGGTATTATCCTGCTTATTTCCGCTTTATTTGTTCCCGCTGCCCTGTTCTACCCGGCAAAAGTTGTTAGCATTACACCAGAGGCAGAAATCGTCGGCACATCGTTTTGGTCACTTATCTTCGGTGGCGCGGGCATCGTATTGCTAGCGGCCGCATTATTTATCGCGGCACTGATCGAACAGCGGTTGAAATCCTGGTTATTGTCTGGCGCTGTCGCCCTCATTGGGCTCGTGTCAATCACCCTTTCACTCGGCGATTATTACTATATAACGAGCGAGGGCTTTACCTACAATCCGCCTTTATCGTTCAATGCCTCCACCTACACGTGGGAAGAATTTGAAAGAGTCGAAGAACGGCTTCAAAAAGATGGCGGGACCAGTTCGATTGAGTCGGTCGCTTATTATTTCCGCGACGGCGGCATGGTCGAGTTCTCGAACGGCCGGATTTTTGAAATGCACAACTCCATGGCTCGCCGCGTCGAAGCGGCGGGTGGCGAATTCGCGCGAATTCCGGCACAATAATAGAAAAAACGCCTGATCTTCTGAGATCAGGCGTTTTTCTGGCTGTTGAGAAACACTTGAAAAGCGTATTTTCCGAAGCTTAGCGCTCGCTTTCCATGGGGCGGGAATCGAGCCTCCTCGTCACCTTGTTCCTGCGGGGTCTCTCAAACCCGCTATTCCCATAGGAGTCGAGCGAACGCTTCTCCAAATACTGAGATAATTCGTTGTTTTTTAATTGTGGAATAGTGTCACACTCTTTTCATTTATAGGAGTTTATAGACTTATTCAGCACTCTGAAAAACGCCTGATCTTCCGAGATCAGGCGTTTTCTTATTTTTCTGCCGCTCCGTGTTCGCTTCATTTTTTACCAGTTTAATCTGGTTGGTAGTCACTCAGCAGGGCTGGTCTACGGTCCACCGATTTTGCCAACTCATCCAATTTCCCTTGGATGTAACGGCGGTCGAGCCTTTTGAAAGGCGAACCCTCTAAATGCTCAAGTACATGTAATTGTGTTTCCCAAATGGCTTCGTGATGCACGGGACTTGATAATTGAGCAGCGTTTGTCAAGGACTCCAAAATTGCAGCTACGACTGACACATCTTCTTTTCCATAATGGATCAATTGGTGGAAGGTCAGGTAAAGAAAATGCGGAAACGTGAAGAACGGATAGCGCACTCGGCCTTTTTTTTCTTCATCCCGAATTGTAATTGCACCCGTCTCGAGATGGCTTAATTTCCCAAGAAGCCGTCCGATCCGTATAATGATGCCATTTGCTGTGTTCGGGTCGTTGATACCCGGGGAAATCGCCCGTAATGCCACTTCGACCATCTTTTGAATCGCAAAATCGAGGTCTTGGTCCGTTGTCCGTTCCGTCCCGATCGTGATAAAGCGCCGAAGATCGAGGTCTTCCTGCTGGCGTTGATACACGCGGCATAACGGCGTATTCTCATGGACATACGAACCGATGCCATGAAGGATTTCAACTTCCAAGTCGTGCTCCACCGCATACTCCACCAACTTATCGAAATACAGAAATTGGATATAGCCATCTTTTTTTGCCATTATTGTTTCTGCAAAGCCATCGGGATTCCACTTTGTTTCAATTTCCATCTCCTGCTGCTGCTTTTCACTATACGTATCGATAATGCGTTCTGTATCTTCCTCAAGCTCCTCGATCAACTTCTCCACCTGCACATTCGTTGCGATGTGATGAATGAAATACGCAAACGTCGACAAGCAAAGAAACGCGATGACAATCCCGACAAACGTGGAAATGACATCATGTGTATAAAGGGCGTCACGCATGAACAATAACGACAGCGTGTTGTAGATAAACCCGCCCAAAAAGACACCGAGCACTCGCCAGGTCAGGCGGTCGTGGACAAAATTCTTCAATGTTCTCGGTGAGAACTGCGAGGAATACATCGTCAGCACGACGAGAATCGTAGAAAACGTAAACGTCGTCATGGTCAACAGCGCACCTGCAAGCGCCCCCATGATCGTTTGGGCCAACTCGACATTGGTCAGCAGAATGTCCGGAATGAATTCGCGGTATTGCTGGACCAACAATAAATCTACATAAAAAAAGCCAACTGATAATAAGACGGCAAGGAAGCTGTAGAGAGCTGGCGTCACCCATAGTTTTTCTCGCCATTCGTAAAAAATCTTTTTCATAACTTCCCCCCTAAAAAATATTCACTTATTCTCCTGTTCCCCTATTCAATTTGAGGCAAACGCCGGTTCTGTTTCATCCTTGTCTTTCACTGGATCACATAGACTCATTTATAGCATACATGCTAAGACTCGATCGCCATTGTCAAAATACTCTTAAAAAAATTATTGACCTTGGCTTCAATTGCCCTTATCATTAACTTAACTAACGGAAAGAGGTGAGGTATTATGGTGACAATTTCAGTTCGTGCAACCCGTAACTTAATGATGTTTGCTGTGATGTCTCCCTCTGTGTATCGCTGACGATACGCTTCTTTCCTATGCGCGGAAGCCATGGCAGGCATTATTGCAGCCATGGTCTTTTATTATGCATTTTTTAGGAGGAAGTTACATTGTCAATTATTAAACAATACGGATGGAACGAATCATTCGCACAGGCATTGCCCGAACAAAAAATCCCGGGCCGCGTCATTCTTGAACATAAAAGCAGCTATCGTGTCATGACCGATTTTGGTGAATGGCCGGCGACACTTTCAGGAAACTACCGCCATAGCCACAGCCGCAACGAATTTCCGAGCGTCGGAGACTGGGTCGCGCTAGAGCAAATGCCTGGAGAAAACAAAGCCATCATCCACCAGCTATTGCCGAGAAGTTCGCACTTCACTCGAAAAGCGGCCGGGGAAACGTCTGAGATGCAGACCATCGCCGTCAACCTTGACTACGTCTTTCTGGTCATGTCGCTCAATCACGATTTTAATGTCCGGCGCCTTGAACGCTATATGGTCGCCGCCTGGGATTCAGGCGCTATGCCGGTCGTCGTCCTGACGAAAAGCGACCAATGCGAAGACCCTTCAGTTTACTTGAAAGAAGTCGCCGCTACCGCATTCGGCGTCGATGTATTTGCCGTATCGGCCTTGACCGGTGCTGGCATGGACGCCTTCAAGCGCTATTTAACGGACGGCAAAACCGGCGCGCTGCTTGGTTCTTCAGGAGTCGGAAAATCCTCGCTCATCAACGCCTTGACCCATAGCGATAAAATGGCGGTGCAGGACATCCGGGAAGACGACAGCAAAGGGCGCCATACGACGACCCACCGCGAACTCGTGCTGCTGCCGGGCGGCGGGTTATTGATCGATACGCCAGGCATGCGCGAATTCCAGTTGGGCGATTCTGCCGACGGCCTTGAGTCTAGCTTCCAGGACATCACAAGCTTCGCTGCTGAATGCCGTTTCCGTGATTGCAGCCACCACCAAGAACCCGGCTGCCGCATCCAATCTGCACTTGCTTCCGGCGAATTGCCGGAAGAACGTTATGCAAGCTATTTAAAATTGCTGCGTGAGCTCGATTATATCGAACGGAAAAGCGATGCCGCCAAACAACAGGCAGAACGCACGGTATGGAAACAGCGCACGAAAGAATACCGCAGCCGCCCTGTTAAAAAAAGATAAAAGACTGCCGGATGGAAAATCCGGCAGTCTTTTTCTAGTTCCGTTCAATTGGCGTATTCCGTCAATCCGTGCTTGACTGCGTAAAGCGCCGCTTGCGTCCGGTCCTGGACTTCAAGTTTGATGAAGATATTGGAAATATGGGTTTTCACCGTCTTCTCCGTGACGAACAAAGCAGACGCCACTTCCCGGTTGCTTTTCCCTTTGGTCAGCTCCGCGAGCACTTCCGCTTCCCTTGGCGTTAAGGGATGGAGAACGTGCGGCGGTGGGTCTTCCGGAGCTTTTGCCAATTCCGACGAAGCTTTCGGATGCAGCGTGTTCTCTCCGCGCATCAAACTGCGCAGCGATTCGACCAGTTCGTCCGGCTCGATATCTTTCAGCTGATAGCCTGCCGCCCCTGCCTCGATCGCCGGCAGGATATGGTCGCGGTCGGAAAAGCTCGTGAGCATCAAGACGATGATATCTGGATAAGACTCTTTGATTTTGCGGGTTGCCTGGATGCCATCCATTTCAGGCATGACCAGATCCATCAAGACGATATCCGGTTGCAGCTCACCTGCCATTTCGACAGCTTCCACGCCATTTGCTGCCTCCCCGACCACTTCAATGTCTTTTTGAGTTTTCAGGAAAAACAGCAAACCTCTTCTTACTACGTGATGGTCATCCGCAATCAATACTCTCATCTTGCCACTCCTTTAATACGGAATCCGTACCAGGATTTCCGTTCCTTTGCTTAATTCACTCGACCAGTCAGCCGTACCGCCTTCTGCCATCGCCCGGTCGCGAATGCTCTGGATGCCGATTGACGGGATTGCGCCGTGTGCAGGGGAAAAGCCGAGCCCTTCGTCTTTGATGACTAATAAGACATCAGTCGGCGTGATCGTCACGTAAATTTGAGCAGCACTTGTGCCTGCATGCTTGCGCACATTATTCAGCGCTTCCTGTGCGATGCGGAATAAAGTTTCTTCCGTACGCGATGGCAATTGGATCACGCCGGTAACTTTTGTTTCCATCGCAAGCCCAAGCATCTCTCCGTAGGCTTTGATGGCATCGATCAAGCCGCTCTCCAGCCCTTTTGGCCGCAATTGCCAAATCAAAGCCCTCATTTCGTTGAGCGCTTCCTGGCTGAGATGCTGGATGTCACGAAATGTGCTTTTTTGCGCTTCATCTTCCGCCATTTCAATGCCGCCTCTTGCCGTTAACGTGACCGAGAACAACAGCTGGTTGACCGAATCATGCAGATCCCGTGCGAGCCGGTTGCGCTCTTTGACGAGTGCCAGCTCTTGTTCTTGTTTGGTTAAGACGATGCGCTTGATGGCGGAACCGATCTGAAAAGCGACTGATTCCAATAACGCCAATTCGTCTTTTGAAAAGCGCACCGTATCGGCCGCAGCGATATTGAGCAAGCCGAATTTCTCCTTGCCGGATTGCAGCGGAACAGTCGCGTGATGCGAAATATTGCCGATTTTTCCGTGTGCGGCCTTGGCATTTTCGATGCGCTGGCAGGCAATGATATTCGACGCTTTTTCCAAATCGCCGTCGTGGTAGCGCTTGACGCACCAGCAGCCGCCTTTTGTTAAGTGGCGACAATCCCGCTCCTCGAGCGCATCCGGCAAATTGGCTTGTGCTACAAGTCTGTGCTTTCCTTTTTCATCGATGAAAAAGATCCATGCCGTTTCAAAATTGGAGTTTTGCAGCAGCTTGTCGATTGCACCGCCAAGCATGCGCTCCATATTCGTTTCTTCGTTCAACAACTCTGCGATCTCTTTCAATAAGATGACGTCCGAATGCTGTTCAGGCACCATGGGGCTGATCCCTCCTAGTTGCTATTGTACCGATAAGAACCGGCGTGTGCCTCATTCTTTCGAATGAAAAAGCTCCCTCTATGGGGAGCTTTTTTCAGCGATTCGCAACGATGTCGAGAAACGATTCTTTCAATAGTTCAAGCTTTTCGTCGCTTTCCTGCTGAGTGGCCGCTTTGACGCCGAAATAGTATTTTACTTTCGGCTCGGTGCCACTCGGGCGCACGCAAACCCATGAGCCATCCGACAGGAAGTATTTCAGGACATTCGACTGTGGCAAGATAATTGTTTCGCTCGTGCCCATATCGACAAGTGTTCGTGTCCGGGTGTCGTAGTCTTCGATTTTTTCGACTGAAATGCCCGCAATGGATTGGGGCGGCGCCGCGCGCAAGCCATCGAGCAGCTGCGTGATTTCCCGTGCTCCTTCGATGCCTTTTTTGGTCACGGAAACGAGCAATTCGCGGTAGAAGCCGTGGCGTTCGTACAATTCATTCAAGACACCGTACAGATTCTTGCCTTGCTTCTTATAGAAGGCAGCTGCTTCGACCAATAGCAATGTCGCTTGTACCGCGTCTTTATCGCGTGCAAAATCGCGGATCAAATAGCCATAGCTTTCTTCGTAGCCGAATAGGAACGTGAATTCGTGCTGGGCATCGTTTTCACGCAATTTTTCACCGATGAATTTAAAGCCTGTCAACACGTCTTCGCTCTCTACGCCGTAACTCTTAGCGACCGCTTCCCCGAATCCGGAAGTGACGATGGTCTTGAAGATACGCCCATCTTCTGGCAGTTCGCCTTTGGCTTTTTTCTGGCCCAATAAATATTCCAGCAAGATGCCGCCGGTTTGGTTGCCAGTCAATAATTCGTATTGCGTACCGGTCCAAACCGCCGCGCCAACGCGGTCGCCGTCCGGGTCGATGGCAATCAATAAGTCTGCGGTCTGCTCTTCGCCGTATTTCCGGGCGATGTCAAACGCTGAGGATTCTTCCGGGTTTGGAGACTCCACCGTCGGAAATTCACCGTCCGGCGCCATTTGTTCTTCGACGTAAATGACGCCGCTATAGCCGGCTTCATCAAAAACTCGGCGAACGGTCGCACCTGATGCCCCGTGGAGCGGTGTGAAGACGACGCTGATCGGCTCAACATTCGTTTCCTGCACCGTCAACACCTGGTCGATATAGGCGCGGTCGAGCTGTTCGCCGAGTATTTCCAGCAAGCTCGAATCAAACTCCTCGTTTTCAATTGCCAGTTCGTCTTCGATACGGCTGACAAACCCGATGACTTGATCCGCTGCTTCTAAATCCAATTGTGCGCCATCTTCGCCGTACACTTTATAGCCATTGTATTCAGGCGGGTTGTGGCTGGCGGTGATGACGATGCCCATAAACGCATTTAATTCACGCACAGTAAATGATAATTGCGGCGTTGTGCGCGCAGATTCATAGACGTATGCCCGAATGCCCGCAGCAGCAAATGTTCGCGCCGCTTCTTCGGCAAACTCCGGTGACATGCGGCGGCTGTCGAACGCGATCGCCACGCCGCGCTTCATCGCCTCTTCGCCGAAGCTTTCAATATAATCGGCAATGCCTTTTGACGCTTTTCTGACGGTATAGACATTCATGCGGTTTGTGCCCGGTCCGATTTCACCGCGCATTCCCCCCGTTCCGAATACCAAGTCCTGATAAAACGCATCTTCTGCCAGCTGTTCGTCTTCCGCTAATACTTGCAGTTGTTCTTTCGTTTTTGCATCCAGCCCCTCGTATCCGAGCCATTTTTGCATTCGTTGCTTCCATGTCATGGTTCATCCCTCCAATTACTTATCAGTTTACCAAATTTTCCGCAAAAAAGCCGCCCCGATTCGGAGCGGCTAAAGTTAATCTTGTTTATATTCAACACGGTAGACGTCGTGGCGGCGGTCCTTCAATTGCTTGACGGTGCCGTCTTGGCGCTGGCGTCTGAGGATCTCAAGGTCGACATCCCCAATCAACACCATTTCGAGGTTCGGGTTGGTCTCACCGACGATGCCGTCGCGCGCGAATTCGAAATCAGATGGCGCAAAGATTCCGGACTGGGCATATTGGATATCCATGTTTTCTGTCTGCGGCAAGTTTCCGACCGTTCCGGAAATAACCGTGTAGATCTGGTTTTCGACCGCACGGGCTTGTGCACAATAACGAACGCGCAAATATCCTTGCCGGTCTTCCGTACAGAACGGCGAGAAGATGATGTTGGCGCCCATATCAGTTGCGATGCGGGCCAGTTCCGGAAACTCGATGTCGTAGCAGATCTGGATGGCGATCTTGCCGCAATCGGTATCGAATACGCGCACTGAATCGCCGGCAGAGATGCCCCACCATTTGCGTTCGTTCGGCGTGATGTGGATCTTATACTGCTTGTCGATCGAGCCGTCGCGGCGGAACAAATAGGCGATGTTGTAGATTTCGTCGTCTTCTTCTTTGACGAAATGAGAGCCGCCGATGATATTGACGTTATAACGCACGGCGAGATCCGTGAACAGCTCGATGTATTGAGGCGTGAATTCCGTCAATTTACGGACGGCTTGGCTCGGTGATGGTTCGTTCAAGAACGACATCAATTGCGTCGTGAAGATTTCCGGGAACACGACGAAATCCGAATGCGCGTCCGATGCCACATCGACAAAGTACTCGACCTGGTTCGCCAAATCGTCGAATGAATTGATGGCACGCATCAAATATTGGACGACGCAGATGCGCACAGGCAAACTGGTCTTGAAATGGCGCTTCGAGATCGGTTTGTAATCAACATTGTTCCATTCCATAAGCGTTGCATATTTGCCCGATGCTTTATCGTCCTGCAAATAACCTGGGTTGATGCGCATCAATTGGAAGCCGTTCATCAATTGGAATGTCAGAACGGGGTCGTAGATTTTATGGCGCGACACCGCATCGACATATTCGCGCGGCGACATTTCATCTGCATGCTTATGATAGTTCGGGATGCGTCCCCCAATAATAATCGACTTCAAGTTCAATTCACGCGCGAGTTCTTTGCGCGCTTCGTACAGACGCTGTCCGACTTGCATGCGGCGGTATTCTGGATGCACCATCACTTCGATGCCGTACATATTATAGCCGTCTTGGTTATGGTTCGTTATATAGCCGCCGTCTGTAACATCGTCCCACGTATGGCGGTCATCGTATTCGTCGAAATTGATCAAAAGACTCGAGCAAGAGCCGATCACTTTGCCGTCAAGTTCCGCGACGATCTGTCCTTGTGCAAAGACGCCTAAATGGCTTCTAAGCTGCTCTTCTTTCCAAGGATCCATGCCCGGAAAGCAAAGCTGCTGCATTTCCAGAATGGCAGGTATATCAGCATAGCTCATCTCACGGATGATCATGCTTTTTTCAAAATGGGATAAATCGAATTGTTCTGCCACGTTACCGCGCTCCTTCACAAAAGTTTCAAAGTTAATTATAGCCCATACGCCCGGTTGTTGATATTATTTTACTTGTATGGTGTTAAGAATTATACTTCAAAAGGAAAGCTTTCCGGAAAAGAGGGACAAAAGATGACGAAGCGTCAAGAAAACAGTTTGCTGTTCATGTGGGCGGTGTCCCTAGTTGCGACACTTGGCTCGCTGTATTTTTCCCAAGTGCGCGGGTACATTCCGTGTGAGCTGTGCTGGGTTCAGCGCATCTTCATGTATCCACTCGTCTTTGTGCTCGGCGTTGCCTATGTGCAGAAAAATCCGCGCATCGCCATGACTTCGCTTGTGCTATCCGTTATCGGAGGATCGGTTTCGCTGTATCATTACGGCATCCAAAAACTCCGGTTCTTGTCGGATTCCGCACCGTCTTGCGGGCAAGTGCCGTGCACAGGGGAATATATCAATTACCTCGGATTTATCACCATTCCGTTTCTCGCACTCATCGCATTTGCTTTGATTGCCGGAACGAGTGTTTATCTGTGGAAATCATTGAAGGAGGAACAATAAGATGAAAAAATTGCTGATTATCGCCGGCGCCGTGCTTGCCATCTTTGCCTTGATCGTCTTCTTGACCAATCAATCGCAAGACGAAAAACTGGCAGACAACCCATATGGCACGGATGATTTGAATCCGGCTACCATCGATCAGCTCGATGACGAAAATTACCAGAATATCGCATTGCCTGAAGACGTGAACGAACAGATCCAAAGCGGCGAGCCGACGACTGTCTACTTCTTCAGCCCGACTTGCCAGTTCTGCCAGCAGACGACACCAATCTTGATGCCTGTGGCAGATGATATGGAAGTCGATGTGCTTCAATACAACCTGCTCGAATTTGAGCAAGGCTGGTCCGATTATGCACTCGAAGCGACACCGACACTTGTCCATTATGAAGACGGGCAGGAAGTTGCCCGCTGGACAGGCGCACAGCCGAAAGAGAATATCGAACAATTTTTCTCAGAAGTCGTGAAAAAATAAACTGAAACGGGATCATGTGCCGCGCGCATGATCCTGTTTTTATGGAGGACTGCAAAATGAATTGGACTTACCAAATCCCGGAACAAGGCATGACCGTCACGGACCTACTGAAAAACGAATGGGGCCTCGGCAAAAAGACCGTGCATGAACTGCGCATGGCCAAAGGCGTTCGTCTTGAAGACGGCACAGAACCGCGCTGGCAGGAACCGCTCGACAAAGGGACGGAATTGACTATTACGATTCCGCAAGCTGAGTCGCCGTACAAGCCCAACCCATCGATCGAACCTGAAATTTTATTCGAAGACGAACACTTCATCATCGCCAATAAACCAAAAGGCCTCGCCACCCACCCGAACGATAACCACCAGGACGATACGTTCATCAACGGCTTGATGGCTTACGTCCAGCAATCCGGCGGTACGTATGTCGAACACATCCACCGGCTTGACCAAGGCACTTCAGGCGTATTGCTTTTGGCCAAACACCCGATCGCCAAAAATGTCATGGACCGGATGGTTGAACAAAAGCTTGTGCAGCGTGAATACGAAGCACTCGTTAAAGGCCTGGTCCGCGGGCAATCCGGGACGCTCGACTTCCCGCTCGGCCGCGACCGCCATCACGCGACGCGCCGCCGCGTATCGCCGAACGGGCAAAGCGCCGTCACCCATTACCAGGTCATCAACCGTGCAGACGGCCGCTCCCTGCTTCATTTAACTTTGGAGACCGGGCGCACGCATCAAATCCGCGCCCATTTGTCGCACGTCAAACACCCGATCATCGGCGATGAATTGTACGGAGGGCCGCCGACTGAAGACGGCGAATACTTCCTGCATGCATTCCGCATTGCATTTAAACACCCGTTTACCGGTCAGCAAATCGATATCGAAGCAAAACAATAACAAAAAGGCCAGCGAACCCCGTTCGCTGGCCTTTTTTTATTAAACTTTGATTTCATCCGGATGGGTGCCGCTGCGCCAATCCTGGTTAAGCGCTGAAATCTGCTTCAACTCTTCTTCACTTAATTCAAAATCAAAAACATCGGCATTTTCAACGATGCGCGACGGCGTCACCGATTTTGGGATGACAATCAAGTCATTCTGGAGATGCCAGCGAATAATCGTCTGTGCAATGGATTTGCCGTATTTATCGCCGATTTCCGACAGCACCGGATCTTCGAGCAGGCGCCCTCTCGCAAGCGGAGACCAGGACGTGACCGCAATGTCTTGTGCCGCGCAAAATTCGCGCAGGGATTCCTGTGTCAATTGCGGATGCAGCTCGATCTGGTTGACCATCGGCTTCGTATTGGCCTTGCCCAAAATTTTCTCCAGATGATGCTGCTGGTGATTCGACACACCGGCAGCACGGATCAACTTTTCGTCATACAAGCGCTCAATAGCCCGATACGTTTCCTCGAACGTGTCAGGAATTGCCCAATGCGTCAAATATAGATCCAAATAATCCATATCCAGCCGTTTTAACGAAGCTTCGAATGCACGCAAAGTCTGGTCATAGCCCTGGTCGGTATTCCACACTTTCGATGTGATGAACAGCTCTTCACGCTTCACGCCGCCTGCACGGATTGCTTCCCCGACCTCCGCTTCATTGTCATAAACTGTAGCGGTATCGATCGCTTTATAACCTGTCTGGATCGCTGTTACCATCGCTTCGACCGCCGCTTCCTTGTCGGTCATCTTGTAGACGCCAAGGCCAAAACGCGGCATTTCCACTCCATTATGTAAGGTCTTTGTTGATTCGATCGTCAGATTCATAAAATTCTCCTCCTATTCTTTTTCATTGTACAAATAGTCAAAAGGAATTTCGACTATTCGCCATCAGATTGAGAAAAGCTCTTGCATCCGATATTAAAAACGAATATTATTAAACGTGTTGTTCAAAATGTTCGTGTTTATAAGGAGGATTTTCATGTTTCAATTGAAAGAACACGGAACAGATGTCAGAACCGAAATTACAGCCGGTATGACGACATTCTTGACGATGGCCTACATCGTTATCGTCAACCCGGTCATTTTAGGTGCTGCCGGCGTTCCGTTTGACCAAGTATTTCTTGCCACCATCATCGCAGCCGTGATCGGTACACTGTGGATGGCACTTCTCGCCAATTACCCGATCGCCATCGCGCCGGGCATGGGGCTCAACGCATACTTCACTTCCATGGTGCTCGCTTCTGACGGCGCCATTGATTATACGACTGCTTTTGCCGCAGTCTTCGTTTCCGGATTGCTGTTTGTCGCACTGTCTCTAACCTCGATGCGCAAAATCCTCATCGAAGCCATTCCGGAAAACTTAAAACACGCCATTACGGCAGGCATCGGCTTGTTCATCGCTTTTATCGGCATGCGCCTCAGCGGATTGATCGTCGCCAATGAAGCGAACCTTGTCGGGCTCGGCGATTTGACCTCGCCGCCTGTCGCATTGACGCTTGCAGGGCTTGCCATCACGCTCATCTTCATGTCTTTGAACATTCATGGCGGGATTTTCTTCGGCATGATCGCAACCGGCATCATTGCTTTTTTCACTGGGCAATTGAAGTTTGCGGAAGGCTTCATGAAATTGCCGTCGCTTCCGGAAGGAATTATCGTCTGGAATCCCATCGAAGCGTTCCTGCTTGTCGCTGAATTCGGGCTGTACGGTGTGGTGTTCTCGTTCTTGCTCGTCACGCTTTTCGATACGACCGGCACGATGATCGGTGTCGCAAAACAAGCAGGTCTCATGAAAGACAATAAGATGCCGCGCGTGCGCCAGGCGCTTCTCGCCGATTCGGTCGCCGCCAGTGCAGGCGCTATGGTCGGCACAAGCCCGACCAGCGCTTACGTCGAATCTTCTGCTGGCGTCGCTGCTGGCGGACGCACAGGGCTCACGACTTTGACCGTCGCGATCCTATTCATCGCAGCTGCCTTTTTCGGCCCGCTCGTCGGCTCTCTTTCAGGAGTCGCCGCGATCACCGCTCCCGCACTCATCATCGTCGGCAGCTTAATGATTGGCGCCGTCAAGCACATCGATTGGGATCAATTTGATGAAGCGTTCCCAGCATTCTTGATTGTCCTGGCGATGCCGCTCACATCAAGCATCGCAACCGGCATCGCGCTCGGGTTCATTTCTTACCCGCTGATGAAGATCTTCAAAGGCAAATGGAAATCCGTTCACCCGATTCTTTATATTTTCGCTGTGCTGTTCACGATCCAGATCCTCATTGCACCGCATTAAAACAATCCCCTGCATGTTTCTGTGCAGGGGATTGTTTTATGTTTTGCGTTCCGTTCAGAATGAAAGCTTTATCTACAAGGCTACATTTCATGTGCTTTAAAATTTTTCACACAAAAAAGCACCGATTTCTCGGTGCTTTTGCTGTTAAACTCTTGCTGAACGTCCGGACATCGCTGCTGATAGCAATAGCACGATTGCTGTCAATAAGTGCAGCGCCCAGCCGATCACTGGAATCCAAGCGAGTGCACTTGTAATGATCCCGAGAATCGAGCCAAATTTCGGCGAATATTCCTTAAAGCAAAAGAACAACGTGATTGCATGCAATACGAACATAATGCCGAGCGGCGCGTAGCCTGCAGAAATGACAAATCCGCCTCCGATGAACGGAATGGCCAGAAATGCCTCCGCAAGGCCCGTAATCCAAAGCAGTGCAACGGATGTCTTCATTTTCATATCGGTTCATCCCTTCCTTTTGTTCCTACCCCTATATACGCATCACATCCAAAAAAGTTTCAATTTTTTCGGATGGACGGAAAATGTCCATATTTTCGAGCGGGTTCCATATTTCATTTTTCCCGATGGTACGCTATACTAAACACAGATGCAAATTTCAAGGAGGTCGTCATTCATGAACTTGATCCTAATCTTGGGGATTTGTGTATCGTTTTTGGTAGCTATCTTCACCGCTGGATACGATGACAAACCAGGCACAGACAAAAGACAATAATGTGAAATGCAAAAGGACAGCGCCTGTGCGCTGTCCTTTTTTGTCGTTTATTTCAAATTCGGGAAATCCTGTTGGCGCAGCGCTTCATACATCAAGATCGCTGCCGTGTTCGACAAATTGAGTGAACGGATATGTTCATTCATCGGAATACGCAAACAACGGTCTAAATTGGCATCAATCAATTCCCTCGGCAAACCTTTCGTCTCCTGCCCGAAAACGAAGAAATAATCTTCCTCGACATCCGAAAAATCGAACGAGCTGTATGTCTTTGTGCCAAACTTGGTGATGTAATGGTATTTGCCGTCAGGATAGGCCGCAAACAACTCATCAAGGCCATCATGGTAATGAATATCCACGTGCTCCCAATAATCGAGCCCCGCCCGTTTGAGCATTTTATCGTCCGTTGAAAATCCAAGCGGCTTGATCAAATGAAGGCTGACGCCTGTCCCCGCACAAGAGCGTGCAATATTGCCGGTATTCGCCGGTATCAATGGCTGATATAAAACAATGTGTATTCCCAAATTTCTTCACTTATCCTTTCGTTTCTGCAGAAAAGAAAGCCAGTCCCTTCGCAATCTCCTGCTGCACCTCTTCATCTTTCTCCTGCTGCTGTGCTTGTTCAAGCGCTTGCCTTCCCTCATCCGTTCCAATGCGGCCAATTGCCCAGGCGGCCGTGCCGCGAATGACCGGGCGCGGGTCCGTCTTCATCAATTCGATTAATACAGGCACCGCCGATTGTTCCTTAAAATGGGCCAGCGCCAAAATCGCATTGCGCTGGATCGGTTTTTTGCCCCGCCAAGAACCTGACACATGCCCGAATTTCTCTTTGAATTCGCGGTTGGAAATGGTCAACAGCGGCTCTAAAAGCGGCTTCGCAATTTCCGGGTCCGGGTCGAATTCTGGGTGGATGCGATTAGCTTTGCGCTTATTTTTCGGGCACACCGTCTGGCACGTGTCGCAGCCGTAGATCCGATTGCCGATTTTCGAGCGGAATTCATCCGGCAGGAAGCCTTTCGTCTGCGTCAAAAACGAAATGCAGCGCTGGGCATTTAATTGTCCTCCCTCGACAATCGCGCCGGTCGGGCACGTATCGATGCACAAACGGCAATCGCCGCATTGGTCTTCCATCGGCTCGTCGTATTCAAATGGGATGTTGGTGATCATCTCACCCAAATAAACATACGACCCGAACTCGGGCGTGATGATATTGGTGTTTTTCGCACTCCATCCGATACCGGCTCGTTCTGCCACGGCACGGTCAGACAACTCGCCGGTATCAACCATCGATTTCATGCGCGCGTCCGGATAATGAGCCGCGATAAACGATTCAAGCAGCGCCAGCCGGTCCCGAAGTGCCGCATGATAATCCTTGCCCCAAGAAGAACGCGAGAAAATGCCGCGCCTCGCCCCTTTGACACCGGGCGTCGCCCCTTCCATTTTCGAAGGATAGGCAATCGCAATCGCAATGATGCTCACCGGCTCTTCCATCAATAGTTCCGGACGCGTACGTTTCTCCACATCCGATTCCTCAAAGCCGGACTGGAAATTCAATTGCTGTTGACGGATCAAACGATGCTTTAAATTAAAAAAAGGTTCGGCCGAAGCAAAGCCGATTTTATCAACTCCGATTTCCGCAGCATACGCAACCAGTTGTTGTTGGAATTGATCCAAGTTCATGTCGATAACTCCTTGCTCCAATTTATGGTAAGATGATTCTACTATTCACGGAAAGGATGTTTGCTGTGGACTTTCGCGTAAACCCTGAAATAACAGAGATCGTGCCTGATTTCAAAATCGGCATTATTCATTATAACAATATCACCGTTTCGGATTCACCTCAAATGTTAAAAGGGCGTCTCCAGCTGTTCCAAGAGCAGTTGTTCTTCGATATGGACGATAAGGAATTGACCGATTTCCCTGGCCTACTCGAATGGAAGCTTGCCTGGAAAGCACTCGGAGGCGACCCAAACCGCTACCGCCCTTCTGCAGAAGCATTGTACCGAAGAGTGCGCAAGCAAAACTATCTGGCCACGGTTAATTCAGCGATCGACATGAACAGTTTCTTATCGCTTCAGTACGAAATCCCACTCGGTCTCTACGATGCGAAAAAAATCGAAGGTGATATTGAAATCGCACTCGGCACTTCCGAAGACTGCTATGAAGGCTTGAACAACCGCGACAATACACTCGATAAAATCATTGTCACACGCGACGCAAAAGGTGCGTTCGGCAGCCCTTATGTCGATTCCAAGCGCACTGCTGTGACGGAACACACGACAGAGGCGATACATGTGTTCTACCTTCGCCCTTCAATGGATCGCGATAATGCCCTTCAGCTATTGACCGCCGCCGGCAATATGTTCACTGGGATTAACGGCGGCGAAGCTACAAGCTATATCCTGTAATTGCCTGAAGCATAAGCTTCAGGCATATTCTTTTTGTTCTCCTGCAAACTCTAGTATTCTTTTGATACTGAGATAAAAAAGAGGGATGCCACATGAAGAAAGTCCATAGCGATATTATTCAATTCCGCGGCAGCCATTACGATTTCGGCTACCACCAAGGGGAATTGTTAAAAGATTCACTGCTTTTGCCAAACCGAAAAATACAGCGCAATGAAAACAGCAAGCAATTATTGGTGGATGAAACAAAGGCCATCGATATGCTCGAACGCTTCGCCCCGCGCATCTGGGAAGAAATAGAAGGCTTGGCCGATGCCTTGAAATGGCCATTTTACGATGCTCTGCGCGAATTCGGTGGCTATTATATCGAATATACACGCAGCGGCTGCTCGATCCTGAGCCGCTCCGATTTTTTGGTCCGCAATTATGACAGCTCACCACAAGGGTATGAAGGCCGATTTGCCTTGTACGAGCCAACAGACGGTGGTTACGCATCCATCGGGCCCTCCATGCAAATTACCGGACGAACCGATGGGCTCAACGAAAAAGGGTTGGCAATGGGCTATAACTTCATCAACCGACGCAACTCCGCGGATGGATTTATCTGCAATATGATCGGCCGCCTGATCCTCGAGCATTGTGCATCAATCGAAGAAGCCGTCGATTTATTGAAAGAGCTGCCACACCGCCGCTCTTTCAGTTATGTATTGCTAGATAAAAGCGGGCGATCAGTCGTTGCTGAAACTTCCCCGCGCAATGTAATCGTCCGGGAAGCGGCAGTTTCGACCAACCATTTCGAAGTGTTATCGGAAGAAAACCGTTACCAGATCGACGATTCCAAACGTCGCGAGGAAGCGCTTCTTACGCATTCCACAACATCAAATGACGCATATGCAGCATTCCGATTATTGAACGACTCGGACCAAGGCGTATTTTCAACAAAATACAGTACCGCGTCCGGCACTTTGCATACGGCCTCCTATTTTCCAAACAGCTTGGAAGTCGGCTTTGCACTAGGCCCTGACCGCTTGCCTCTCATGTTTGATTTTCAAAAATGGCTGCAGGGCGAGCGCTTGCTGGCAAAACGAATCAACGGGAAAATCGACACTCATTTTCCGTTTCCATATCTTGACGACCTGTCTTCACTGCAACAAAAAAACGGCTAGAGCATTTACGCTCCAGCCGTTTTTTATTTGAATAAAGCATCCGTATGAGCAAAGCCAATGCCGGTATCAATTTGCCCATGGACGGATCGATTACGAACAGGCTTTCCTGCAAGCCATTCCCCAAACTTGAACACTTCGGGCTCCTGGTCGCCCCCAAGCGCGAACCATACTTCCTGCTCTTTTGGTAGATAAACAGATGTATGGATTGTTCCGGCCCAACTTTTATAAAGATCCGAAAACAAGCCGCGGCCCGTATCGTTGAACAGACGATAAGCGCGATACGCTTCCATAGCATCTTCTGCATTCTGTTCGATAACGGACAACCGCTCATAAGAATCCTTTAAATAATTGCGGTTCTCATGCTGCTGGATTTCAAAATGATTCGTACACGCCGTAGCATCCCGCACCACCACTTGGCGCGGCGTTGCTTCGATAACCTTTGTCGCGCCGCTCTTATCGGTCACGACGTAGCTAAATGACCCGCGATGGGGAATATCTTTGACTAAAGCCACAGCCTCTTCAATGGTCGAACAGCTCTCGAGAATGATGCGCCCGATCATATAACAGACAAAGCCATCACCCGGATTTTTCCGGTGCATAAAATTATAGCCCATCGCCAAGCCATGCTCGTTCATGCCATCCATACGCCCCAAAATGCGTTGGCTTGGCCCGATGATGGCATTCCCTACTTCAGGCTGGAACAAACAAAACCTGCCTTCATAGGTCTGCGGATGGAAATCATAATTACGCACTAAAAAGTCTTCTCCGCTAACGATTGAACAGCCCGACGGCGGCGCATCGATCCGGTAACCGCCGAAATCACGGAGCACCTCATCAATTGGCAGCTGAAGGCTATCTTCAAGGCCTTTCAACTCCTCCCATAGTTTTGGCGCGTATTCATTAAACGCCGCTTGTGCTTCTACCGGATCAATGACAAAACGCGGCCTCTTATTTTTCCATTGCCCGCGGCGGTTATGCAGGGTAATCGACTCTTTAAGCGCATTTCCTTGCGCCACTCCAAAATCATAATGGCTTCCCCTGAATTCAACGATTTCACTATGTATCTGTCTCATAATTCCTCCTTTATTTGCGCTTCACTCGATCATTTGCTAAACGTCCACCTATCGACCGCACGATCCACTTCTCCAGCTCCACAATGATAAATATGCTCATCCCGATCAATAGCGGCCATATCCAATATCTGATCCCAATCGGTTCCGTGCCGAGCAGCGTATTCATAATCGGCACATACGTCACCGAAAGCTGTACTAAGATTAATATGGCTGAGACGATAAAAGCCGCTTTATTGGAAAAGAAATCGCGATTCAGCGCAAAACGCCGCTCACTCCGGCAATTGAATAAATAAAACAGCTGTGAAATGACCAGTGCCTGGAGAGTCATGGTCTGCAAGATGCCCTGATCATAATCTCTCGCTTCCAGCATGCTGTTCATCCATAAAATGCCCCCTCCGATAATCGCTGAAGCAAAAGCGATGCGGAAAATATAATAGCCACTGAGCAATCGAGTATTGGCTTTTCGTGGTGGCCGCTCCATTGTGCCAGGCTCCAGCTTCTCAAATGCAATCGCCAAGGAAATCGTCACAGCCGTAATCATGTTGACCCACAAAATCTGAACCGCAGTGAGCGGAATCGTGGTGCCGAATAGGATGCTGATAAAAATAAGCAGTCCTTCTGATACGTTTGTCGGCAAGATGAACAGGATGGTCTTTTTCAAATTATCATAGACACGACGCCCTTCCTTCACTGCATTGACAATCGTGCTGAAATTATCATCAACCAGCACCATCTCTGCCGCTTCTTTTGATACTTCTGTTCCTTTAATTCCCATCGCAATGCCGATATCAGCGCGTTTCAAAGCTGGTGCATCGTTTACACCATCGCCGGTCATTGCGCACACTTGTCCCTCCGCTTGAAGAGCCTCAACCAATTGTAGTTTATTTGTAGGGCTGGTACGTGCGAAAATATCATATTCCATGGCCGCGGCTTTCAACTGTTGAGCATTCAAATCATCCAATTCCCTGCCTTCGATCGCCTTGGCCCCATCGCCAATTCCAAGCTTTGACCCAATCGCAACAGCCGTCTCTTTATGGTCTCCAGTGATCATCTTAACCCGAATTCCAGCTTTCTTGCATTGGGCAATAGAATCGACCACTTCTTCGCGCGGAGGATCAATGATGCAAGCCATTCCCAAAAACTCAAACCCGTACTTCATATCTTCGTGGCTTATGACTTCCACTGTGTAATCGACTTGCTTAACAGCAGCTCCTAAAAGGCGCTCTCCGCGTTTTGCATGTGAGACTATCTTCGCCTCCCATTCATTCCTTTCTTCGCTTGGTATCATCTCTAGCAGCTTTTCAGGGGCCCCTTTTGCATAGATCCATTTAGTTTCACGATCTTCCACCAAAGCAGCCATGTATTTATAAGAAGAATCAAATGGAATCTTCATGATCACTGGCAACTTTTCAACTTCGTCATCTGCTTTCTCAGCAAGCGTCAGCAGGCAGCCTTCTGTCGCACCCCCACTGATTGACCACTTCCCCTTTTTCCCTTTGACCAAATGAGCATCGTTAACCGTTTTCACACAGGCTAAAAATTTTACCAAGCGAGGATGATCCGCTAAACGAATGCCTTCTCCGTTTTTCTTTAACATTCCTTCGGGTGAATAACCGACGCCACTAACATCGATCTCTTCATCTGCCAGAATGACAGAAGTCGCTGTCATTTCATTTTTCGTCAAAGTCCCTGTTTTATCTGAGCATATTACTGTTACAGCTCCTAAAGTTTCGACTGACGGCAAGTTTCTTACAATGGCATTTTTCCCAGCCATTATCTGGACACCCAAAGCTAAAATTATGGATAATACCGCCGGCAGTCCTTCTGGAATAGCGGCTACCGTCAAACCGATGATTGCTAGTATTAACTCAGCCGTGGCATAGTCATGGAACCAATAGCCGATAAAGAACATGCCAATTGCACTCAGTACAATAATCACTGATATCAATTTTCCGAACTGGGCGGTCTGTTTTAATAAGGGAGTCTGCAATTTTTCAACGGATTCCATCGCATTGCTTATTTTTCCAAGTTCAGTATCCCCTCCCGTTGCAACGACAACGCCAAATCCTGATCCAAATGCAACAGCAGTACCTGCAAATGCCATATTGGAGCGGTCGCCAAGCATTGTATTGCTGGATAGTCGTTCAGTTTGTTTACCTACTGCATCCGATTCACCAGTCAAAGACGACTCCTCTATCTGGAGATTCGACGCTTCTATAAGCCGTAGATCTGCGGGGACTTTGTCACCTGTACGTAAATAAACAAGATCGCCAGGTACCAACTCAGTCGCCAGAATATCCTTTCGTTTGCCCTCACGCAATACTCCCGCTTTGACCGATAGCATTTCTCGTATGCTATCCAAAGCCTTCTCAGCTTTATTCTGCTGAATATAGCCAATTGTCGCATTGATTACAACTACAGCTAAAATAACGCTCGTATCAATATAATGTCCTAGTGCGGCGGTAATGATTGCTGCTGCTAATAATACGTAGATCAGCACATCATGAAAATGCTTGAAAAACTTTGTAAACCCATATTCTCGCTTTCCTTCAGGCAGTTCATTAGCTCCTAAAGCCTCTAGCCTCTTTAAAGCTTCAGCTTCACTTAAACCCTCTGTTAAGCGGACTTCTTGGTTATGGAGTATAACCATGATCTCCTGGTCAAACCCTTGTTTTTCAACCATCTTGCCACCTCCGCCAAGATCATAATTTTGATTATTATAACACGCAGTCCCCCATTTCCCCCGACTTCTCATTAAATATTCCAATACATGTAAAAAAGACAGTTTCTATTAGATACTGTCTTTTCTAAAATGTAAATGTATTTGAAGAGACTCGAATCCTAGAGTGTTTCTACTACTAATCGCTAAACCTAGTACGTTTGCAAATTTCATCAAATCCCAGTGTTTAAAAACACTTTGCTATGTACCCAATTCACATTGCAAGAAACTCATATATTCTCTCGAAAAGTGCATTTCTTACCATTCGAACTTACATTCATTAGTTAGCAGTTGTTTAACAATAGTTCCAAGCCTAATAACACGATAAGACAAACAAAAAAAGCCCTAACTGAAGTTAGGGCTTTTCAACACACTGCTTGGCAGAGCAATGTAAGTAATACCGGCGGTCGGGGTCGAACCGACACTCCCGTGAAGGAACGGGATTTTGAGTCCCGCGCGTCTGCCAATTCCGCCACGCCGGCAAAATTGAATCCGGAAACAATTATTCATTGCTTTCAGGAACATTTATTATTATATTAGTAAACCGATTATTTTGCAAGGGGTTGTTAGCTATTTTTTAAAAAATATTTACTATGTACAACTGCAAATCAGTCATATAAATAAAGAAAAAAACTCTGACTATAAAAGTCAGAGTTTTAGATTTTCACCACTTGGCAGAGTGATGATCATTTGATACCGGCGGTCGGGGTCGAACCGACACTCCCGTGAAGGAACGGGATTTTGAGTCCCGCGCGTCTGCCAATTCCGCCACGCCGGCAAAATAGTTTGGAGGCGGCAACCGGACTCGAACCGGTGGTAAGGGTGTTGCAGACCCATGCCTTACCGCTTGGCTATGCCGCCTAAATAATGGAGCGGAAGACGGGGGTCGAACCCGCGACCTCCACCTTGGCAAGGTGGCGTTCTACCACTGAACTACTTCCGCAAAAGCTGGGGTACCTGGATTCGAACCAGGGCATGACGGGATCAAAACCCGTTGCCTTACCGCTTGGCTATACCCCAATAATACTGGGGCGGACGAGGGGAATTGAACCCCCGAGTGCCGGAATCACAATCCGGTGCGTTAACCACTTCGCCACGACCGCC
>CANLRI010000006.1 GCA_947493585.1 uncultured Planococcus sp.
CGAACACGGAAGTTAAGCTCTTTTGCGCCGATGGTAGTTGGGGGTTTCCCCCTGTGAGAGTAGGACGTCGCTGGGCAAGTAGAAAGGCCGTTACCGGTTCATTCCGGTAACGGCCTTTTTTTTTGAATCATTTTCATTTTTCATGAAACAAGGCATATTCTCTCTTGCATTCATACTTTGATTGACCTAATATGAAATTTAATTGCGAAGGAAAGGGTGCAGAAATTGGATATTAATCCGTGGTTAATGGTTCTCATAATATTTTCGATCAATATAGTCTATGTCACCTTCTTTACTGTGCGGATGATTATGACACTCAAAGGCTTCCGTTATTTAGCAGCGCTAGTGAGCATGGTCGAAGTGGTTATATATATAGTAGGACTTGGCTTAGTGTTGGATAATCTAGATCAGATACAGAACTTGATCGCTTATGCGATTGGCTATGGATCTGGGGTTGTAATTGGTTCTAAAATTGAGGAAAAAATGGCTCTTGGATATATAACAGTTAATGTTATTAGCAACGATGAAAGTGATTATCTTCCGCGAAAGTTACGTGAACAAGGCTATGGTGTAACAGATTGGGATGCCAACGGAAGAGATGGCGGCCGGCAAGCTATGCAGATCTTGACTCCTCGGAAGATGGAATTGAAATTATACAAAACCATCCAGGAAATAGATCCTAAAGCTTTTATTATTGCCTATGAACCGAAAACGATTCATGGTGGATTCTGGGTAAAACAAGTGAAAAGAGGTAGATTATTTAAATGAGTAAAAAGACAATCTGGTTCGAAGTTCAGGAACATGAAACAATGGAAGACTGTCTAAACCGGATGAAACAAGAAGGTTATATGGCTGTTGGACGGAAAGAAGAACCTTTATTCGAAGAAATTAATGGAGAACCGGTACCAGTGCGCCAGATTATCAAGTTTAAAGGGAATAAAATCGAAAATTAGCAGATGATGGGTAAAAAACACGAACGTTGAAAGGAACCTTTTATTCATTGTTCGACTTTATCGTTGACGCACTTGCGCCATCTTGTTATGATTAATAAGGAAACCCCATATATGCAGAAGAATTGGCTTCTGCGTCTCTACCAGGACACCGTAAATGTCCGGACTATGCGGGAAAGCAACTTATGGTACTTATAACGGAGGATGTGCTTTTTTATGCCATCACGTATGTTTTCGTTGAATCAAAGTCCTTAAGTAAACTGCTTTTCACGTCATGTGAGCAGTTTATTTGAGGGCTTTTTACTTTTGAAAGAGAGGTTATTGAATGAATCCGCGAATCGGCATTATTATGGGAAGCTCGAGTGATTGGGAAACGATGAAACATGCTTGCGATGTTCTGGATGAATTAAAGATCGGCTACGAAAAAAAAGTGGTATCGGCCCACCGGACACCGGATTTAATGTTCAGTTATGCAGAAGAAGCGCGCGGTAAAGGTTTGCATGTGATCATTGCAGGAGCTGGTGGTGCGGCTCATCTGCCAGGAATGGTCGCAGCCAAAACAACATTGCCGGTCATCGGCGTTCCAGTACAGTCAAAAGCCTTGAACGGGATGGATTCATTATTGTCAATCGTCCAAATGCCCGGTGGGGTGCCTGTTGCAACTGTAGCAATCGGAAAAGCAGGGGCGATCAATGCCGGACTCTTAGCTGCCCAAATCCTTGGGACGGTTGACAAAGAAGCAGCACAAGCCTTAGAAGATAGACGCACGCGGACTGCACAAGCCGTTTTGGAAAGTTCAGGTGATCTGGTATGACAAGAACAATCTTACCGGGACAAACAATTGGTATTATCGGTGGAGGACAATTAGGCCGCATGATGGCGTTGGCTGCAAAAGAAGCCGGTTTTAAAATCGCAGTTTTAGATCCAGGTATGGACTCTCCAACCGGGCAAGTCGCAGATATCCAAATCGTGGCTCCATTCAATGATTCGGACGCGCTGGAAGAATTGGCGGAAGTGAGTGATGTCATTACCTATGAGTTTGAAAACATCGACGTGGATGGGCTCCGTCACCTGACTGAAATCGCTTATGTGCCTCAAGGGGCTGAGTTGATCGGCGTCACGCAAAACCGCATTTTCGAGAAGCAGGCTATTCGGGAAGCGGGCGTTCCGGTAGCGGATTATATAGAAGCTTCTACGTTTGCCGAGTTGAAAGAGCGTGTAGCTGTTTTGGATTATCCATTTGTCGTCAAAACCGCAAGAGGCGGATATGACGGCAAAGGCCAACAAATTGTGAAAAACGCGGAGCAGCTAGCGGAAGCAGAAGCCTTGTTCCAAAATGGGGAGTGCGTAGCAGAAGCGTTTATCGACTTCACAATGGAAATCTCCGTTGTCATCCAACGTAATACATTAGGTGAAACGGCTATATTGCCGATTGGGGAGAATATCCATAAAGATCATATATTACATCAAACGATCGTCCCAGCACGAGTCGGTGAAGAGACGCTGACAAAAGCGAAAAAGGCGGCAAAAGCAATTGCTGAAAACCTACAGATGGTCGGGACGCTTGCGGTTGAAATGTTCGTGTTGCCAGATGGTGAGATTCTGGTAAACGAACTGGCGCCGCGCCCCCATAATTCAGGTCATTATTCAATTGAAGCGACGAACATCTCGCAGTTCCACCAGCATATCCGCGCTATTTGCGGATGGCCTTTGCGCAAGCCGAAGCTTTGGAGTTTCGCTGTCATGGTCAATGTACTTGGTGAGCATGTGGCGCCGCTTACGACGAAAATCGCGCATTACCCGGACTGGTCGATCCATTTGTACGGCAAGGACGAAGCGAAGCATAAACGCAAAATGGGGCATGTGACCATTTTGACTGATGATATAAACGAAACATTAAACGAAATCGACGCATCCGGCATTTGGCCGGAATAATTGGAGGATATAGATTATGATCGCACGTTATACACGCCCGGAGATGGGTGCCATTTGGACAGAAGAAAACAAATACCAAGCATGGTTGGAAGTAGAAATTCTTGCTTGTGAAGCATGGGCTGAAATTGGAGATATCCCGAAAGCAGACGTTGCAAAAATCCGTGAGAATGCTGAGTTTTCAGTCGATCGCATCTTGGAAATCGAAGAAGAGACTCGCCACGATGTGGTGGCTTTCACGCGTGCGGTATCCGAGACACTTGGGGAAGAGCGCAAATGGGTCCATTACGGACTGACATCAACGGATGTTGTTGATACAGCACTGTCATATCTATTGAAGCAAGCGAATGAAATTTTGCGCAAAGACCTGACGAACTTTATCGATATTTTGGCTGTCAAAGCGAAAGAACATAAAATGACGGTCATGATGGGTCGTACGCACGGGGTACATGCAGAGCCGACGACATTCGGTTTGAAGTTGGCGCTTTGGCACGAGGAAATGAAGCGTAACTTGGAACGTTTTGAAGCGGCAGCGAAATCGATTGAAACAGGCAAAATGTCTGGTGCGGTTGGAACGTATGCTAATATCGATCCTTTTGTTGAAGAATATGTATGCAAGAACTTAGGAATTGCTGCATCACGCATTTCCACACAGACTTTGCAGCGCGACCGCCACGCACAGTATATGAGTACCCTTGCTTTGATCGCATCATCCATCGAGAAATTCGCGACAGAAATCCGCGGCTTACAGAAGTCCGAAACGCGTGAAGTGGAAGAGTTTTTCGCGAAAGGGCAAAAAGGATCATCGGCAATGCCGCATAAACGCAACCCAATCGGTTCTGAAAACATGACGGGCCTTGCGCGCCTTATCCGCGGTTATATGATGACGGCTTATGAGAACGTATCGTTGTGGCACGAGCGCGATATCTCGCATTCATCTGCTGAGCGCGTCATCTTGCCTGATGCAACGATTGCGTTGAACTATATGCTCAACCGTTTCGGCAATATCGTTAAGAACTTGACGGTGTTCCCGGAGAACATGAAGCGCAATATGGATTCGACATTAGGATTGATTTATTCACAGCGCGTACTTTTGACATTGATCGATAAAGGAATGGCGCGCGAAGCGGCATATGATACGGTTCAGCCGTGTGCAATGGAAGCTTGGGAAACACAGACTTCGTTCCGCAAAGTCGTGGAAGCGAACGACACAATCACCTCGCAACTGACAAAAGAAGAGCTGGATGATTGCTTTGATTACAACCACCACTTGCAGCAAGTCGATATGATCTTCAACCGTCTCGAATTAAATTAAACGGAGGCATCAAATCATGGAAAAAGCTCAGCTATTGTACGAAGGAAAAGCGAAGCGTTTGTATAAAACAGACGAGCAAGGCATTCTTTGGGTAGAATACAAAGATTCCGCCACAGCGTTCAATGGAGAGAAGAAAGAAGAGATTTCAGGTAAAGGGCGCTTGAACAATCAAATCACCTCTTTGCTGTTTGAGAAATTAAAAGAAGCTGGAATCGCTTCTCATTTTGTGAAGCAGCTGTCTGAAAGCGAGCAATTGGTGCGCGAAGTGAGTATCGTACCGATCGAAGTTGTCGTCCGCAATATCGTTGCGGGTAGCATGGCGAAACGCCTTGGCATCGAAGAAGGCAAAGAAATCGAAAAGCCAGTCGTCGAGTTTTACTTGAAAGACGATGAGCTCGGCGATCCATTGATTACGGATGATCATGTCGCCATGCTTGGGCTGGCGACGGAACAGGAAGTCGCTGTACTGAAAGACAAAGCACGAAAGATCAACAATGTGTTGATCGGCTTTTTCCAAGATATTGGTGTTGATTTGGTTGATTTTAAAATTGAATTCGGCCGTGATGAAAACGGAGAAATTCTATTGGCTGACGAAATTTCACCTGATACATGCAGGTTATGGGACAAAGAAACGAAGCAAAAACTCGATAAAGACGTATTTCGCCGGAATCTTGGCAACTTGACCGATGCTTACGAACTCATTTTATCTCGACTGGGAGGACAAAACTGATGAAAAAAGTAAAAGTGTATGTGACATTGCGTGAAAGTGTACTTGATCCACAAGGTTCCGCTGTGATGGGATCGCTCCATAAGATGGGCTATGACGAAGTTCAGGATGTACGGATCGGCAAATATTTGGAACTTGTCATTGGAGACAGCGAGCGCGACGTAGATGCTTTAGTTGATGAGCTTTGCAACCGCATGCTTGCCAATACGGTGATTGAAGATTACAGGTACGAAATCGAGGAGGTTGTCTCGCAATGAAATTCGCAGTGATTGTTTTCCCTGGTTCGAATTGTGACTTGGATATGTACCATGCCATCAAAGATGAGCTTGGAGAAGAAGCGGAATACGTCTGGCATGATACGCAAGACTTAAGCGGCTATGATGGAATCTTGCTTCCGGGTGGCTTCTCATACGGCGATTATTTACGCGCAGGCGCCATTGCCCGTTTTTCAGGTGTCATGGACGAAGTACGTAAAGCGGCAGAAGCCGGCAAACCGGTTCTTGGTATCTGCAACGGGTTCCAAATCCTGACAGAAGCTGGATTGCTTCCTGGTATGCTTATGCGCAATAAAGACTTGAAATTCACTTGCCGCACAGTCAGCTTGAAAGTAGAGAACGCCCATACTTTGTTTACGAATGAATACAAAGAAGGCGAAGAAATCCGCATTCCAGTCGCACACGGGGAAGGCAATTATTATTGCGACGATGCGACATACCAGCATTTGAAAGACAATAACCAAATCGTTTTCACATATGCCGAAGATTTCAACGGCAGCCGCAACAATATTGCGGGCATCATTAACGACCGTGGCAACGTGCTCGGCATGATGCCGCATCCAGAACGTGCCGTTTCCGACTTGATCGGCGGAACGGACGGCTTGCCATTATTCAGATCAATCGTTAAACAGTGGAGGGAATCACATGTCAGTCACGCTTGAGCCGAACACAGAGCAGATCAAAGAGCAGAAAATCTACCAGCAGATGGGCTTATCGGATGCTGAATTCAAAATGGTGGAAGACATCCTTGGCAGAACGCCGAATTATACGGAGACCGGTTTGTTCTCTGTGATGTGGTCTGAACATTGTTCTTATAAAAACTCCAAGCCAGTATTGTCTAAATTCCCGACCAAAGGCGACCATGTTTTGCAAGGCCCGGGAGAAGGGGCGGGCATCGTCGATATCGGGGATGGCCAGGCAGCTGTATTCAAAATGGAATCGCATAACCATCCGTCGGCCATCGAGCCTTACCAAGGAGCAGCGACAGGCGTCGGCGGCATCATCCGCGACGTGTTCTCGATGGGCGCACGTCCAGTTGCATTATTGAACTCACTGCGCTTCGGTGAACTTGAAACACCGCGTGTGAAATATCTGTTTGAAGAGGTGGTTGCAGGCATCGCTGGTTACGGCAATTGCATCGGCATCCCGACAGTCGGTGGCGAAGTGCAATTTGATGCGTCATATGACGGCAATCCGCTCGTCAATGCGATGTGCGTCGGCTTGATCGACCATAAGGACATTCAAAAAGGAGTCGCTAAAGGAACCGGCAACCCGGTCATGTACGTCGGTGCAAAAACTGGACGCGACGGCATCCACGGTGCGACTTTCGCTTCAGAAGAGTTGACGGACGCATCCGACGAGAAACGCCCAGCGGTACAAGTGGGCGATCCATTCATGGAGAAATTGCTTCTTGAAGCATGCCTTGAATTGGTGAAATCCGATGCACTAATCGGAATCCAAGATATGGGTGCAGCAGGGCTCACTTCGTCTTCAGCAGAAATGGCGTCAAAAGCCGGATCCGGCATCGAAATGGATTTGGATCATGTCCCGCAACGCGAAACGGGCATGACGGCTTACGAAATGATGTTATCTGAATCCCAGGAACGCATGCTCATCGTCGTCAAACAAGGGCGCGAGCCGGAAATCGTCGAGTTGTTCGAAAAATACGGCCTTGATGCCGTGACGGTCGGACGGGTGACGGACGATTCGACTTTGCGCTTGAAGCATAAAGGTGAAATCGTCGCAGAAGTGCCGGTCGATGCACTGGCAGAAGATGCGCCGGTCTACCACCAGAAATCAAGCGTTCCTGACTATTACCGTGAATTCCAAAGCTTGCCGAATGAAGAGCCGAAAGTGGAAGATCATCAGGCAACATTGTTGGCTCTTTTGCAACAGCCGACGATCGCTTCGAAAGAATGGGTCTATAACCAATACGATCACCAAGTACGTACGAGCACAGTCGTATCTCCCGGTTCTGACGCTGCAGTGATCCGCGTGCGCGGCACGAATAAAGGGCTCGCGATGACGACGGATTGCAACTCTCGCTACATCTACTTGGATCCGGAAACAGGCGGCAAGATCGCTGTCGCAGAAGCGGCGCGCAATGTCGTTGTTTCTGGCGGACGCCCACTTGCGATCACGGATTGCCTGAACTTCGGGAATCCCGAAAAGCCGGAGATTTTCTGGCAGCTTGAAAAAGCGGCAGACGGAATGTCCGCAGCTTGCTTGCAATTGAATGCACCGGTTATCGGCGGAAACGTTTCTTTATACAATGAAACAAGCGGCACAGCGATTTATCCAACGCCGACGATCGGGCTTGTCGGGCTGGTAGAAGACTTGAAGCATGTGACGACACAAGATGCCAAGAAACAAGGTGATTTCGTTTATTTGGTCGGCGGCACAATGACAGAGTTCGGCGGCAGCGAATTGCAGAAGATGGTAGAAGGCCGCATTTTCGGCAAAGCACCATCCATCGATTTGGACGTCGAAGCACAGCGCCAATCACAGATCCTTTCAGCGATCCAACAAGGCTTGGTCCAATCCGCTCACGATACAGCGGAAGGCGGCGTTGCAGTCGCTTTGGCTGAGAAAACATTCGGCAACGGGCTCGGTGTTGAAGTGGCATTGACAGGTTCGAAAACGACTGCGCTATTCAGCGAAACGCAATCACGCTTTTTGCTCACGGTGTCACCTGAGCAAGCGGAAGCATTCGAGAAAACAGTTACAGATGCACGGAAAATCGGTGAAGTCACGGGGGATCGCATGATCGTCAAAGGGGAAGACGGAGCCGTCTGGATCGATGAGTCGGTCAACACGCTCCGCTCCGCCTGGAAAGGGGCTATACCATGCTTGCTGAAATCAGAGGCTTAAACGAAGAATGCGGGATATTTGGCATTTGGGGCCACACCAACGCAGCGCAACTTACGTATTATGGGCTTCATGCTTTGCAGCACCGCGGCCAAGAAGGCGCAGGAATCGTTTCGACTGATGGAGAAGCTCTTCGCGCATTAAAAGGCGAAGGCATGGTCAGTGAAGTGTTCACTCCGGAGAAATTGGAGAAGATCACCGGCACTGCAGCAATTGGCCATGTCCGTTATGCAACAGCTGGCGGCAGCGGTATCGAAAATGTCCAGCCTTTGCTGTTCAATTCGACAACGGGCAGCTTGGCGATTTCGCATAACGGCAATTTGGTCAATGCGACGCAATTAAAAGGGCATTTGGAGCGTCAAGGAAGCATTTTCCAAACGACATCCGACACAGAAGTGCTCGCACATTTAATTAAGCGCAGCGGTTATGAAAGCTTTGAAGAAAAAGCGAAAAACGCATTGTCTCTATTGAAAGGGGCGTTTGCGTGCCTAGTCTTGACAGAAGAAGCGATGTTCGTCGCGCTCGACCCGAATGGTTTGCGCCCTTTGTCCGTTGGTAAAATGGGGGATGCTTGGGTCGTCGCTTCTGAAACCTGTGCATTTGATATCGTTGGGGCAGAGTTTGTCCACTCGGTCGAACCAGGTGAATTCTTGATCATTAACGATGACGGCATGCGCAAGGAACGCTTTGCCTATCCGGAAGAACGCTCGATCTGCACGATGGAGTATGTCTATTTCTCCCGTCCGGACTCGGATATCGATGGCATCAATATCCATTCGGCAAGAAAACGGCTCGGCAAGCAATTGGCGAAAGAAGTCCACATCGAAGCGGACGTCGTCACGGGTGTACCGGATTCCAGTATTTCTGCAGCAATTGGTTTTTCTGAGCAAAGCGGCATTCCGTATGAACTCGGGTTGATCAAAAACCGTTATGTTGGCCGGACGTTCATCCAGCCTTCACAGGAGATGCGCGAGCGCGGCGTTAAGATGAAACTATCGCCTGTCCGCCAAGTCGTTAACGGCAAACGCGTTGTCATGGTCGACGATTCGATCGTCCGCGGCACGACATCCCGACGCATCGTCGCATTGTTGAAAGAAGCAGGCGCGACGGAAGTTCACGTCGTCATCAGTTCGCCACCGATTAAAAACCCTTGTTTTTACGGTATCGACATCAGTACATCCGGCGAATTGATCGCCTCGAATAATACAGTAGAAGAAATGCGTGAAATCATCGGTGCCGATTCGCTGACGTTTTTGTCGGTCGATGGCATGGTCCAAAACATCGGACGCACCGACCCAGGCTCGAAATGCGGCCATTGCTTGGCGTGTTTCACAGGCGAATATCCAACAAATATTTATCCGGATACCGTCTTGCCGCATGAAAAAGAAAAAGTGAAATAGGGGGAACCGAAGTGTCTAAAGCGTATGAAAAAGCAGGCGTCAATATCGAAGCGGGCTACGAGGCCGTCAAGCGGATGAAATCCCATGTCGAGCGCACCGCACGTACAGGAATGCTCGGGGCATTCGGCGGGTTCGGCGGCATGTTCGATTTGTCCGAGCTGAATTTAAAACAACCGGTTCTCGTATCCGGGACAGACGGTGTCGGCACAAAGCTGAAACTGGCCTTCATGGCGGATAAGCACGATACAATCGGTGTCGATTGCGTCGCGATGTGCGTCAACGACATCGTCGCACAAGGTGCGGAACCGTTGTTTTTCCTCGATTATATCGCTTGCGGCAAAGCGGTTCCCGAAAAGATCGAACAAATCGTCAAAGGCGTCGCGGATGGCTGCGTAGACGCAGGCGCAGCACTTATTGGCGGAGAGACAGCTGAAATGCCGGGGCTTTACGATGAGAATGAATACGATATCGCCGGCTTTGCGGTCGGTGCTGCTGAAAAATCGGATATCGTGACAGGCGAGCGCATCCAAGCGGGAGATGTCTTGGTAGGGATTGCTTCTAGCGGTATCCACTCGAACGGTTATTCGCTCGTCCGCCATATTTTATTCGGCGATGAGGAAGGATCATTGAACGAGAAAGTGATCGGCTTTGAAGAGCTTGGTACACTCGAATCCTTGCTGCTCGAACCAACGAAAATTTACGCCAAGACGGTGCAGTCGATCCGCAAGCAAGCGGACGTTCACGGCATGGCACATATTACGGGCGGCGGATTTATCGAAAACTTGCCGCGCATGATGCCCGAGGGACTTGGTGTTGAAATCAAGCTTGGATCTTGGCCGGTGCTTCCGGTGTTTGATCTGTTGAAAGCCAAAGGCGAACTGGCAGACCGTGATTTGTATTCTGTGTTCAATATGGGCATTGGATTTGCGGTGGCGGTTTCTGAAGCGGATGCTGGAGCGGCGATTCAAGCAGCTGAAGCAAATGGCGATAAGGCCTATGTGATCGGTAAAGTGACAGAGATCGAGGGCGTCCAGTTCCAAGGCAGTCAGGACGGGACTTTACATGAAAAATAGAACAAAAATGGCCGTTTTCGCTTCTGGAAACGGCTCTAATTTTCAAGCGCTTTATGAAGCCACACAAGATGGAAGGCTGGATGCGGACATCGTCTTGGTTGTAGCCGATAAACCGTCTGCGTTTGCGTTGGAACGGGCGAAGCAGGCAGAAGTGCCATCATTTTCGTTTACACCGCGTGATTATGCGTCCAAACAGGCATATGAATCGATGCTGGTGGAAAAATTAGAGGGAGCGGGTGTCGAATGGCTCGTGCTGGCCGGGTTTATGCGGTTGATCGGACCTGTTTTGCTCGAGGCTTATGAAAACCGCATCGTCAATATCCATCCATCGGTGCTGCCGGCGTTCCCCGGAAAAGATGCGATCGGCCAGACGCTGGAAGCAGGAGCTGAAGAGGCTGGCGTTACTGTACATTTTGTCGATGAAGGCATGGATACAGGAGCCATCATTGCACAGCGTTCATTTCCTGTAGACGGCGCGGGCCGTGAGACAGTGGAACGCAAAATCCATGAAATCGAGCACCAATTATACCCTGAGAGTTTGCAGCAATTATTCAGCCGGCAGCAGTCGGTCTAGGAGGTCCATGAATGAAAAGAAGAGCATTGATGAGCGTATCGGACAAATCCGGCATTTTGGAGTTTGCCCGTGAATTAGTGAAGATGGACGTGGAAATCTTGTCTACTGGAGGCACGCGCAAACATTTGGAAGACAATGGCGTTCCGACTACAGCAGTCGACGAAGTGACGGGATTCCCTGAAATCTTAGGTGGACGCGTGAAAACTTTACATCCGCTGATCCATGGCGGTTTATTGGCAAAACATGACGATAGCGAACATCAGCAGCAAATGAACGATAACGGCATTGCGCCAATCGAGTTTGTCTGCGTCAATTTGTACCCATTCCGCGAAACGATTTCAAAGCCGGATGTGACCGTTGATGACGCGATTGAAAACATCGATATCGGCGGCCCGACGATGCTGCGTTCGGCAGCGAAAAACCACGCGTACGTGACAGTTATTGTCGATTCAGGCGATTACGAAGCAGTGCTTGCGGAACTTCGTGAACAGCAAACAACGAGCCCTGAGCTGCGCCGGAAACTTGCAGCGAAAGTATTCCGTCATACTGCGGCGTATGATGCGTATATTTCCAATTACTTAACGGAACTGACGGATGAACAGTATCCGGAGCAGTTGACCCTTACATATGAATTGTCCCAAGCGTTGCGTTACGGGGAGAACCCGCACCAGAAAGCGGCGTTCTACAAGAGTGCGCTCGGTTCGGATTTCTCGATCGCGCACGCTACGCAATTACACGGCAAAGAGCTTTCCTATAACAATATCCAAGACGCCAATGCCGCACTTCAGATCATCAAGGAATTCACCATGCCGGCAAGTGTCGCGGTGAAGCATATGAACCCATGCGGCGTCGGGACAGGAGAAACGCTTGCGCATTCTTTCAAAAAAGCGTATGAAGCGGATTCGACTTCCATTTTTGGCGGCATTGTTGCCTTGAACCGTGAAGTTGACCTCGAGACAGCTGAGCAATTGTCACAGATTTTCCTCGAAATCGTCATTGCGCCATCGTTTACAGAACAGGCACTCGAAGAACTTGGCAAAAAGAAAAACATCCGCTTGTTGACGGTGCCATTTGAAACGAAACGTCGCGACAAATGGAACACGGTGACAGTCGAAGGCGGATTGCTCGTCCAGGAGCCGGATGCATTCGGCTATGAAGACGCAGATATCCGTGTCGTGACGGAAAGACAGCCAACAGAACAAGAACTCGAAGCCTTGAAACTGGGCTGGAGCGTTGTGAAACATGTTAAATCCAATGCGATTGTCGTGTGCGACGAGTCGATGACTTTAGGCGTAGGCGCAGGGCAAATGAACCGCGTCGGGGCAGCCGCCATTGCACTTGAGCAGGCAGCTGACAAAGCGCAAGGCGCAGCGATGGCATCGGATGCTTTCTTCCCGATGTCAGATACGGTGGAAGCGGCAGCGAAAGCCGGCATCAAAGCGATCATCCAGCCGGGCGGTTCGAAAAAAGACCAGGAGTCGATCGATGCAGCGAATGCGCACGGCATTGCGATGGTCTTCACAGGCGTCCGCCATTTCAAACATTAATCGGAGGTGCACGGCTATGAACGTATTGGTTATCGGTAAAGGCGGGCGCGAACACGCGCTTGCCCATCAATTCGCTATCTCGCCATCGGTTTCAAAAGTTTATGTGGCACCTGGCAATGATGGCATGACTCATGACGCACAACTCGTTGACATTGGCGAGACGGATTTCGAAGCCTTGGCAGCGTTTGCCAAGGACAATGACATCGCCTTTACATTCGTCGGGCCTGAACAGCCGCTTTCAGAAGGCATCGTCGATTTCTTTGAAGCACGCGGCTTGAAGATTTTTGGTCCCGATAAAGCAGCGGCACGCATCGAAGGCAGCAAAGCGTTTGCCAAAGAATTGATGAAAAAATACGATATCCCGACAGCAGCTTATGAAAGTTTTTCGGATACTGCGGAAGCTATCAACTACATCAAGCAGCAAGGCGCACCGATTGTCATCAAGGCGGATGGGCTTGCTGCTGGAAAAGGCGTCGTCGTCGCACTAAGCGAACAAGAAGCGATCGATGCGGTGAAAGATATGCTCGACGGCCAGAAATTCGGTGATTCGGGATCGACCGTTGTTATCGAGGAATTCTTGGATGGTGAGGAATTTTCCTTCATGTCATTCGTCCAGGATGGCAAGATCTATCCGATGGTTATCTCACAAGACCATAAGCGCGCCTTTGATGGCGATAAGGGGCCGAATACCGGCGGCATGGGAGCATACTCGCCGGTGCCGCAGATTTCGGAATCGGTCGTAGATGAGACTTTCGAAAAAATCGTCCGCCCGACGGTAAAGGCGATGAGCAGTGAAGGCACTCCGTTCAATGGCATTCTATATGCCGGCATCATCTTGACGGCTAAAGGCCCGAAAGTGATCGAATTCAATGCGCGTTTCGGCGACCCGGAAACGCAAGTCGTTTTGCCGCGGCTGAAAACGGATCTCGGTGAATTCATCTCGACTATCTTGGATGGGGGAGAGACGGAGCTTGAATGGGACGCCCGCCCTGTGCTGGGTGTGGTCATTGCAGCGGATGGCTATCCGGGTACTGTGGAAAAAGGGGCAGTCTTACCGGAGTTGAATGACTTGCAAGGCGTCACTGTGACGCATGCCGGCACGAAACGCTCTGATGGTCGCTTCACTGCAAACGGCGGCCGTGTGCTGCTTGTCGCAGGCAGCGGGGAGACATTGTCAGATGCCCAAAAAACCGTCTATCAAGCACTTGGGAAATTGGAGTGGGACGGTTTCTTTTACCGCACGGATATCGGTTGGCGTGCAATCTAAGTGAATAATTGCTATAATAAAATGACACAATTTCGTCACGGAGCTGTGTCATTTTATTTATGTGGCAAATGCCGCGGAGGATTTTCAAAAGCCCACTTTTACCTCTATTACTAAACTCCATTTTCCACCAAGCATTACCCCGGAAGTAACAAAACCAGCAGGGCATTCAAACTCGGAAGGAGCAAAAATGATGAACTGGTATGAAAAACTGAATCAGTATTTTCCTGTAGAGGAAATGAAGTCGAAAGAGCATATGGACACTTTGCTGAAGGAAAAAGGCAGTGTTTACTACAAAGACGAGGGGCCGTATCATGTCTTGATGTATGCGGAATTCCCAAGCTTCTCATTCGTTGACTATTTATTCGTATCGAAAGAATCACGTGGCATGGGCATCGGCAAGAAAACCTTGCAAATGCTCAAAGACAAGAACAAGCCGATCATTTTGGAAGTCGAACCGGTCGATTACGAAGACACCGATTCCGAAAAACGCTTGCGCTTTTATGCACGCGAAGGCTTCGAGCATGCCTCGTCAATTGGCTATTGCCGCCGTTCGCTCGCGACTGGCGAAGAAAATTCGATGGAAATTCTTTATTGGGCCCCGAATGGCGAAACCGAAGAAGAGATTTTCGAAGCGATGAAGAAAATGTATGAGGATATCCATACCTACAAAGACGAGCATTTTTACGGCGAGTCGTATGATCCGGTTTCTGATGTTTTGACGAGAAAAGAACAAGACCAGCAGGATATCCTGAAGCCTTTCAGCGATCCGATCAATAAATAAAAAAAATCCACGTCACTGAGACGTGGATTTTTTATGTCTAATATAGGAAAAGAGAGGAGCAATTGCATGCCCTTCTCTGTAAAAAAATGCATAATTATGCTAGTATACGATGTATGGATATTGAAAAGAGAGCAGGTGCCTTCGGATGGTAAACCCTTTATGGAAAAATACAGAAATAAGGAAACAAGTTAAAATTGTCTCAAAAGAATTGTCCCCGGACCTTGTGCTGACGAATGCCACATATCTGCATGGGATATTTAAAAAATGGATGAATGGAAATATATGGATGGACGGAGACCGCATCGTTTACGCTGGACAAGATATGCCGAAAATCGATGAATCCACGGAAGTTGTGGATGTCAGCGGTAAATGGATCGTGCCTGGCTATATCGAACCTCATGTCCATCCGTATCAGCTTTACAACCCGCAGCAATTCGCTGATTATGCTGCACAAGGCGGAACTACCGGGTTCATCTCGGACAACTTGCCATTATTTTTATCATTAGAAAACGAGAAAGCGTTTACATTACTTGACCGTATGGCGGAGCTGCCGTTCACGTTTTATTGGTGGACAAGGTTCGACTCGCAGACGGAACTTGTCGGTGAAGACCAAAAATTCACGTCGAAAGCAGTCGGCGAGTGGCTAGAGCGTCCCGACGTCATCCTTGGTGGTGAATTGACGGGCTGGCCGAAACTATTGGCCGGCGATGACCAAATGCTTTATTGGATCCAAAAAGCGAAAATCAGTTTGAAAAAGATTGAAGGGCATTTCCCTGGAGCTTCCGAGAAGACCTTGGCGCGTATGAAGTTGTTGGGCGCGGACGGGGACCATGAAGCGATGACCGTCGATGAAGTGGAGACGCGCCTATTGCATGGCTACGGCGTGACGCTTCGCCATTCTTCGATTCGCCCAGATTTGCCGGCATTATTGTCAGGAATCGTCGAACGTGAATTGAATGTGTTCGATAAATTGATGATGACAACGGACGGCTCGACGCCGGTCTTCCATAAAGACGGCGTGATGGATTTATGCATCCAAATCGCGCTTGATGCCGGCGTTCCGGCGATCGATGCCTATATGATGGCTTCTTATAACGTGGCGCGCTATTACAACTTGACAAGCTTGCACGGCTTGATCGCGACAGGGCGCTATGCCAATTTGAACATTCTCGATTCGATCGATAACCCGGTGCCGAGTGGCGTGATTTCAAAAGGGGTTTGGCTCAAGCGCGACGGCCAGAAAGTACGTTCCCTTGACGATGTGGATTGGTCGGTCTTGCCGGAACTCGATCTCGATTTCGATTTGACCGATGACGATTTCCAGTTTTCGATGCCGTTCGGTGTGGAGATGGTCAATGACGTCATCACCAAACCGTATTCCGTGAGTGTCGACACAAACGTCGAACGCTTGTCTAAAGAACATGGCGAAAGCTTCCTGATGCTGATCGACCGCAACGGCAAATGGCGGGTCAATACGTTGATCAAGGGCTTTGCGACAGAAGTCGACGGATTTGCTTCATCTTACACCAACACAGGAGATATCGTGTTGATCGGCAAAAGCCGTAAAGACATGTGGAAAGCGTTTGAAGAGGTGAAGCGCCTTAAAGGCGGTATCGTCTTAGTCGAAGGCGGCGAGACGGTTTGCGAATTGCCGCTGCCTATTGGCGGCATCATGTCCGATTTGCCGATGGAGCCGTTGATGGAACAGGAAACGGCGTTGAAGAAGGCATTGAAAGAGCGCGGCTATGAACATGGCGACGCTGTTTATACCTTATTGTTCTTGATGGCGACTCATTTGCCGTACGTCCGCATTACCCAAAAAGGGATATATGATGTGATGAACAAAACCATCTTATTCCCGGCATTCATGAGGTGACAGGGATGAAAAAATGGCTGATCTTGCTTGCTCTGCTGACAGTTGCGGTTGTCTTGGGATTTTGGCTGATCGGAAGGGACGATGCTGGTGAGCCGGGAACACCCGGAAATCCAGAAACGCCAGTGGCGCCAGAAGTACCTAAAGTGCCGGAGGAAGTGCTCACTACAGCTCCGTTCACAGGAATGCAAGGGGACGGGCCTTATGATAGGCGGGCAGTGATGGCGGTCATCAATAATCATCCAGCCGCGCGTCCGCAAACGGGCTTGGTGGAAGCGGATATGGTGTTCGAGTTAATTGCCGAATATAATATCACGCGATTTTTGGCACTTTACCAAAGCCAGTTTCCGGTGAATATCGGGCCGGTGCGCAGTGCGCGCGATTATTTTGTCGAACTCGCCGATGCATACGATGCATTTTTCGTTGCGCATGGCTATAGCCCGGAAGCGAAGCAATTGCTCGATTCGGGAGTGTTCGATCATATCAACGGCATGCAATATGACGGGACATTGTTCAAGCGTTCATTGGACCGTGTGGCGCCTCACAATTCCTATATCACTTATGAAAACGTCGAACTTGCGATGGAGATGACCGGCGCTTCAACCAATTACAGCATGAAAGCACCTTATACTTTCTCTGCACAGGGCAGTAATGATAAACTAGGAGAACAAGCTGCTTCTATAGAAGTAACCTACGGCGGCGATCCGTTGTTTACGAGCACCTATGCTTATGATGAAGAGTCGCAGCTTTACGGCCGTTCATCGGGCGGAATTGCGACTGCGGATAAGGAAACTTCGCAGCTGATCGAAGTCGCCAACGTGCTGGTCATTGAAACAGCGCATGACACGATCGATGCCAAAGGCCGCCAGGAGTTCGATCTGACTTCCGGCGGGCAGGCATTATTATTCCTTGAAGGAACCGTGCAGGAAATCACGTGGCGCTCAGAAAACGGCATGCTTGTGCCGGTCGTGGAAAACGCAATAGCCGAATTGACGCAAGGAAAAACCTGGGTCCATATTATTCCCGATTCACCAGGAATTGGCCAGGCGGTTCAGTATAGCCCGTAAAAGCGGGATCAATCGAAGAGCAATGAAAGGACGTTGAATGTGCATGCAAGTTGATAAGATTAGAGGGCCGCAGACCGATCAATTGATCGAAGCGGTGCTGGCATTGGAAAACAAAGAACAAGCCTATCGATTTTTTGATGATTTGTGCACGATCAGTGAAATCCAATCGTTATCGCAACGCTTTGAAGTGGCGCATATGCTGCGCTTGAAAAAGACGTATGAAAAAATCAAGAACGAAACGGGCGCGAGCACAGCAACCATTTCCCGCGTGCGCCGCTGCTTGAATTACGGCAACGATGCATACGAGGAAATGCTCGATGTGCTGTATCCGGAAGAAAAACAAATTGAAATTCCAAAAGACTGACCAGCGAACGGTGCTGGTCTTTTTTTTGTGCGCTAAATCCTTTATTCGTGGATGGATGGGAACGGAGTGTTGGCTGATCTTTTGTTATAATGAAAAGAGGAAAACCAAAGTACAGTTAGGAGAATACCTGTGGACTTTCAAACATGGCGGCATGTCTTTAAATTAGACCCTGCAAAACAGATTTCAGATGGACATTTGGAACGAATTTGCGAATCCGGGACTGATGCCATCTTGATTGGCGGAAGTGATGATGTCACACTCGACAATGTCCTGGAGTTGATGGCCCGTGTGCGCCGCTATTCAGTGCCGGTTGCGCTCGAAGTGTCGACGGTCGAATCAGTGACGCCGGGCTTCGATTATTACTTCATCCCAACAGTGCTCAACAGCAGCGACCCGAAATGGATCAAAGGGCTTCACCACGAGGCGATCCGCGAATACGGCGAGATTATGGATTGGACGGAAATCGTTCCGGAAGGCTATTGCATTTTAAATCCGGACTGCAAAGCGGCACGATTGACCGGGGCGGATGCCTCCTTGACCGAAGAGGATGTGCTTGGATATGCACGCATGGCGGAGCATTTTTTCAAGCTGCCGGTCTTTTATCTGGAATATAGCGGCATGTACGGTGACGCTGAACTCGTCAACAAAACCGCGTCGGTGCTGTCTGAGACACGGCTGTTTTACGGCGGCGGCATCGATTCAGTGGAACGCGCCAAAGAAATGGCGGCGATCAGTGATACGATCGTTGTCGGCAATATCATTTATGAAGATTTAAACAAAGCGCTTGCGACCGTCAAGGCAGTTGCGGAAACGGCTGAGCAATCGTTATAATAAAAGGAACAAACGTTCGAGGTGGTGCACAATGGAATTAATCACAAAAAACCTGCTGCGGGGGATGAATCCCGAGCAGGAAGAAGCAGTCAAAACAACAGAAGGCCCCCTATTGATCATGGCCGGTGCGGGATCTGGGAAAACACGGGTGCTGACACATCGGATCGCGTACTTGGTGCTTGAAAAACAAGTCTATCCGTCCAACATCCTGGCAATTACGTTCACCAATAAAGCGGCGCGCGAAATGCGCAACCGAATCGATGGGCTGCTCGGCCACGGAACAGGCGACCGCATGTGGGTATCGACATTCCACTCGATGTGCGTGCGCATCCTGCGCCGCAATATCGACCGGCTCGGCTTTTCGAAAAGCTTCTCGATCTTGGATACGACCGACCAATTGACGGTCATCAAAAATGTCTTGAAGCAGCAAAATTTAGACCCGAAAAAATACGAACCGCGGACGATGCTGAACGCCATTTCATCGTCGAAAAACGAATGCATCGACGCGGAAACCTTCGCAGTGAACGCCAATCAATTCAACCCGTATGAAAAAACGGTCGCGGAAGTGTTCACGGGCTACCAGAAGCGATTGCAGAAAAACCAATCGCTCGATTTCGACGATTTGATCATGATGACCTTGAGGCTGTTTGAAACGGTCCCGGATGTGCTGGAATACTATCAGGATAAATTCCACTATATCCATGTTGATGAATACCAGGATACGAACAACGCCCAGTACCAATTGGTGCAGTTAATGGCGAAGAAATTCAAGAATATTTGTGTTGTCGGCGATTCCGACCAGTCGATCTACCGCTGGCGTGGGGCGGATATCACCAATATCCTGTCGTTCGAAAAGGATTATCCGGACGCCAAAGTGATTATGCTCGAACAGAATTACCGTTCGACCAAGCGTATTTTGCAGGCGGCAAACGACGTCATCCAGAAAAACACGAGCCGCTACCCGAAAGAGTTGCGGACCGATAATGACGAAGGGCCAGCGATCACGCTGCATAAAGCGGGCGATGAGCGCCAGGAAGCCCAGTACATCGTCCAGACCATCCAAAATCTCATGCAGGAAGAAGGCTATAAAACCTCTGATTTCGCCATTCTTTACCGGACCAATGCCCAATCGCGGATTTTAGAGGAGATGTTCGTTAAATCGAATATGAGCTATACGATCGTCGGCGGCACGAAATTCTATGACCGCAAGGAAATCAAGGACTTGCTCGCGTATTTGCGCTTGATTGCCAATAACGAAGATGACCTGTCGCTCGCGCGCATCATTAATGAACCGAAGCGGGGGATCGGCGCGACGTCATTCGAGAAAATGGCGCGCTTTGCTATCGAGCAGGACCGCACCATCATGGATTCCTTGCAGGAAGCGGATTTCATGGGCTTGACGGCGAAAACCGCGCAGACCGCGCTGGAATTCCGGACGATGATCGCCGGATTCACGGAAATGCAGGAATTTCTGTCGGTGACGGAATTGGTAGAAGAAGTGCTCAAGAAATCCGGTTACCGCCAGATGCTACAAAACGACAAGACCATTGAAGGCGAAAGCCGCCTCGAGAACTTGGATGAATTCCTGACGGTGACGCAAGCGTTCGAAAAACAAAGCGATGACAAGTCCTTGGTCGCATTCTTGACCGATTTGGCTTTAATTGCGGATATCGATTCATTGGACGAGGAAGAAGAACAAGGCGACGGGCCGATTATCCTCATGACGATGCACGCTGCGAAAGGCTTGGAATTCCCGGTTGTGTTCATCGCCGGCTTGGAGGAAAACGTGTTCCCGCATTCGCGTTCGAATAACGACGAGGAAGAACTGGAAGAAGAGCGGCGGCTTGCATATGTCGGCATTACGCGCGCCGAGAAACGATTGTATTTGACGCATGCCTCGTCGCGAACGATTTTCGGCAAGAGCAATTTCAATCTGCCGTCGCGTTTCATCTCTGAAATTTCGGAAGATCTCATCGAGCAGACATTTGCCAATCACCGTGCAGGCGCTGCGACGAGTTACAAGCAAGCACCAAAACGCAAAGCGGTCATAAAGCCGTCTTATCAAGCATCCGGCGGTGACCGCTTGGGCTGGAAAACAGGCGACCGCGCGAAGCATAAGAAATGGGGCGTGGGCACTGTCGTCAATGTCAAAGGCAACGGCGAGCAAACGGAACTCGACATCGCCTTCCCGAGCCCGACAGGCATCAAGCGGCTGCTCGCAAAATTTGCGCCGATCGAAAAAGAATGATCTGGAGGAACCTGAATGGACCGCATCAAAGCTGAAGAACGTGTAACCGAATTGAATGAACTGCTCCGCAACTATGGGCATGCGTATTATGTGCTCGACAAACCGAGCGTGCCAGATGCCGTGTACGATCAATTGCTCAACGAATTGATCGAGCTGGAAAACCTATATCCGGATTTGATTTTCCCGGATTCGCCAACACAGCGTGTCGGCGGGACGCCTTTATCGAATTTCGAAAAGGTCCGCCACGAGCGGCCGATGCTCAGTTTGTCGAACGTCTTCAATGAAGAAGATTTGCGTGATTTCGATAAACGCGTGCGCGGCGGTGCCGGGGACTCGGTGGAATATGTGTGTGAACTGAAAATTGACGGCTTGGCCGTTTCGCTTCATTACGAAAACGGCAAATTCGTGCGCGGCTTGACGCGCGGCGACGGCCGTGTCGGAGAAGACATTACGGTCAATCTTCGCACGGTCCGTTCGATTCCGCTGAAGTTAAAAGAGCCGGTATCGGTCGAAGTACGCGGCGAAGTGTTTATGCCGAAAAAATCCTTCCACGCACTTAACGAAGATCGCGAAGAGCGGGGCGAGGAATTATTCGCCAATCCACGAAATGCCGCAGCCGGTTCTTTGCGCCAATTGGATTCTAAAATTGCTGCCAAACGCAATTTGGATGTCTTTATCTACGGCATCGGCGGAGACGGGGAAACATATGGCTTGAACGACCACGACGAATCGCTCCGTTATTTGACGGAACTCGGTTTTAAAACGAATGGCAAGCGAAAAGTTTGCCGTTCAGTAGAAGAAGTACTGGCATACATCGAACAATGGACAAACGAACGCAACCAGTTGAGCTACGAAATTGACGGCATCGTCATTAAAGTCAATCGCTTTTTGCACCAACAAGATCTCGGATTCACGGCGAAAAGCCCGAAATGGGCAACAGCCTATAAATTCCCTGCAGAAGAAGTGATGACGAAAGTGCGTGATATCGAGTTGAGCATCGGCCGGACCGGCGTCGTCACGCCAACAGCAATTCTCGAGCCGGTTTCAGTTGCCGGCACTACAGTCCAGCGCGCATCGCTTCATAATGAAGACTTGATTCGTGAACGCGATATCCGCATCAATGATAAAGTCATTATCCGAAAAGCGGGCGATATCATTCCGGAAGTCGTCAAGGCGCTGATCGAAATGCGCTCTGGCGACGAACTGCCTTTTGAAATGCCGACCGAATGCCCGGCATGCGGCAGTGAACTTGTCCGAATAGAAGGGGAAGTGGCGCTGCGCTGCGTCAATCCGAAATGCCCAGCGCAGATCGTCGAGGGCATGATCCATTTTGTTTCGCGCAATGCCATGAATATTGACGGGCTCGGCGAGAAAGTGATCGAGCAATTGTACCGCGAAGGGTTGATCCAGGATATTTCGGATCTTTACGCATTGACGAAAGAGCAATTGATGGAACTTGAGCGCATGGGCGATAAATCAGCCACTAACTTGATCGAGGCGATCGAGGCTTCCAAGAGCAATTCGATGGAGCGCTTGTTGTTCGGCCTTGGCATTCGCCACGTCGGCGAACGCGGCGCACGCATCTTGTCTGAGCATTTCGGCTCGATGGATCAATTAAAGCAGGCTGGACTTGAGGAATTGATCGCCATTCATGAAATCGGCGACAAGATGGCCGATGCCGTCGTCACGTATTTTGAAAAGGAAGAAGTTTTGGCACTTGTGGAACGTTTACGCGAACGGGGCGTCAATTTATCTTATACAGGCACGATCGTCCGCGTGGAGGAAGGCGCCAATGCCTTTGCCGGCAAGAAAATCGTCCTGACCGGCAAATTGGAAAACATGACACGCCAAGAAGCCGGCGCACGTATCGAGGCGCTCGGTGGCAAATTGACCGGCAGCGTCAGCAAGAAAACCGATTTGCTGATTGCCGGAGAAGAAGCCGGGTCCAAACTCGACAAAGCCCAAGATCTCGGCGTGGAAGTGTGGAACGAAGAACGCCTGCTTATGGAATTGAATGAATAAGGAGATTAGCATATGAAACGCATTTGGTGGATTCCGATCAGCATATTGCTGCTTTCGGGATGTGTCCCTTCCGGAAATGACGAGGCGGAAGTGATCAACACAGAAGAAGAAGAGGCGGAAACGGCGATCATCCCGAGCATGCAGCTCGACGATCAATATTACCGGACGCTATTGCCTTATAAGCAAAGCGCCACCCGTGGAAAAATCGTCAGCCGGCTGAATTCGCGCTATGACATCAAAGAAGCGGAGCACGGCTTATTGCGCCTATCGCAGCAACAGTTCTCACCGGATGATTATTATTTCCAGGAAGGCCAAAAAATCACCGATGAAGAAGCCTCACTTTGGCTGCAGCGCGAAAGCAAAGATAATCCGCAAGGGCTGAACCCAGAGGATGGCCGCAGTCAGGCAGAGACGGACGCGGGCGAGCGCCCACAGCCGGAACTGCTCGCGCATATCCTCGAGCAAAATTACCTCGTCAAAACTGAGGAAGACAAAATCCGTCTTGGCGGGGTTTCCATCGGGCTTGCGATGAATACGGTGTATTATAGTTCGACGAATGACATCCCATACGAAGAAACCATTCCTCAAGATCAAATTGCCGAAGAAGGCAAACGAATGGCTGATGAAATCGTCAAGCGCTTAAGAGAGAAAGAAGGCATGGCGGATGTGCCGATTCTTATCGCTTTATTCGCACAAAATAGCCGCAACGCGATGACGCCTGGGACGTATTTCTCCTATGGCGCTGCTCCAAGAGGCGAGACGGAAGTAGCGAACTGGAATGAGGTCGACGAGGAATATGTTGTGTTCCCGACTTCCGGAACGGACGAGCAATACCGTGATATCGATACGGCATTCCGCAATTTCAAGCAAGATGTCGAAGTCTACTTCTCGAATTTTACTAGCGTCATTGGCAAGGGTTTTTACCAAAGCGGCCAATTGCAGGAGATGAAAATCGAAATCCCAATTCAGTTTTATGGCTCGGCTGAAGTGATCGGCTTTACGCAATATGTCACCGGCTTGATCCTGGATCATTTCCCGGACGATGTGCAGATTGAAGTGAACGTCACGTCGACCAACGGCGCAGAAGCACTCATTTTGCGGAAAGCCGGGGAAACGGAGCCGGTTGTCCACATTTACGAGTAAGTCTACAACTTAAAGGGGCAGCCAGCTGGCTGTCTCTATTCATTTTTTTAGAAAAATGGTATGATAGACCGTATGTTTATTGAATCCGGAGGTGTAGAAAATGGCGAAAATAACAAAAGAAGAAGTAATCGAAGTGGCTCACTTGGCGCGTTTGGCGATTACCGACGAGGAAGCTGTGCATTTTGCGGACCAATTGGAGGCGATCACCAATGCAATGGAATTGCTCAATGAATTGGACACAGAAAATGTGGAACCGACGACGCATGTATTGCCGCTCGTTAATGTGATGCGCGAAGACAAATCGATCGAAGGCTTGCCACGTGAAATGGTTATGAAAAACGTAAAAGAGCACGAAGGCGGACAAGTGCGTGTGCCGACCATTCTGGACTGATTGTGAGGAGGGAAAAAGATGAAGTTAGCTGATAAAACTGCAAGCGAATTGCAGGAATTACTACATAGCAAAGAATTGACGATTGCGGAGTTGACGGAAGCGACATTCAAGCGCATCCAGGAATTGGACCCGAAAGTCGATGCCTTTTTAGCTTTGAACGAAGAACAGGCAACAAAACAAGCGACTGAAATGGACCAAACGGATGCAACGGAACGCGGACCACTTTTTGGCCTGCCGATTGGCGTGAAAGACAACATCGTCACAGAAGGACTCGAGACGACGGCATCGAGCTTAATCTTGAAAGGTTTTAACCCAATTTACAATGCAACAGTTGTGGATAAATTGCGCGAAGCGGGCATGGTCATTGTTGGAAAATTGAATATGGATGAATTCGCCATGGGTTCTTCCAATGAAAACTCTTACTATAAAAACACGAAAAACCCGTGGAATTTGGAAACTGTTCCAGGCGGTTCTTCAGGCGGTTCGGCTGCAGCGGTTGCTGCTGGAGAAGTGCCATTTTCACTCGGTTCCGATACAGGTGGATCCATTCGCCAGCCAGCCGCTTTTTGCGGCGTTGTCGGCATGAAGCCGACTTACGGGCGCGTTTCTCGTTTCGGTTTGATCGCCTATGCGTCATCGTTTGACCAAATCGGCCCGATCACGCGTACCGTCAAAGACAATGCGCTTCTTTTGAACGCTATTTCAGGGCACGATGAAAAAGATTCAACGTCCGCAAATGTTGAAGTGCCTGATTTCACAGCGGCACTGACTGGCGATATCAACGGCCTTCGCATCGGCGTGCCGAAAGAATATTTCGCAGAAGGCGTCAGTGAAGCATCAAAACAAGCTGTGAAAGATGCACTGAAAGTATTGGAAGAAAAAGGCGCAACGTGGGAAGAGATTTCCTTGCCACATTCCAAATACGCACTTTCCACTTACTACATTTTGGCTTCATCTGAAGCATCATCGAATTTGTCCCGTTTCGACGGCATCCGCTATGGCTACCGTACGGAAAAAGCCGGCAGCCTGCTTGAGTTCTACATGAACACACGCTCTGAAGGATTCGGCGACGAAGTGAAGCGCCGCATCATGCTCGGCACTTACGCACTCAGCTCGGGTTATTACGACGCTTACTATAAAAAAGCGCAAAAAGTCCGTACCTTGATTAAGCAGGATTTCGATAAAGCGTTCGAAAACTTCGATGTCATCGTCGGGCCGACAACGCCGACACCGGCATTCAAGATCGGCGAAATCATCGATGACCCGTTGACAATGTACGCGAACGACATCTTGACGATTCCTGTCAACTTGGCAGGCGTTCCAGCGATTTCGGTTCCATGTGGATTCGACAACGGCTTGCCGCTTGGGCTTCAAATCATCGGCAATTATTTCGATGAAGAAACCGTCTACCGCGTCGCGGATGCTTTTGAGCAGGCGACCGAGTTCCATAAAGAAACACCGCAAACATGGGAGGGAGCAGCACAATGAATTTCGAAACGATCATCGGGCTTGAAGTCCACGTCGAACTGAAGACGGAATCCAAAATGTTCTCGCCTTCCCCGGCTCATTTCGGTGCGGAACCGAATACGAACACAAACGTGATCGACCTTGGCTACCCTGGGGTTTTGCCGGTCGTCAATAAAACGGCAGTCGATTGGGCGATGAAAGCGGCACTTGCACTCAATTGCGAAATTACACGCCACACCAAATTCGACCGCAAAAACTATTTCTATCCGGATAACCCGAAAGCCTACCAGATTTCACAATTTGACCAACCGATCGGTGAACATGGCTGGCTTGAAATTGAAGTGAACGGCGAGAAAAAACGCATCGGCATTACGCGTCTTCATATGGAAGAAGATGCCGGAAAACTGACGCATACGGGCAATGGCCATTCTCTTGTCGACTTTAACCGCCAAGGCACGCCTTTGATCGAAATCGTCTCGGAGCCGGATATCCGCACGCCGGAAGAAGCGTATGCGTATTTGGAGAAAATCAAATCGATCATCCAATACACAGGCGTTTCCGATGTGCGCATGGAAGAAGGCTCGCTTCGCTGCGACGCCAATATCTCTTTGCGCCCATACGGCCGCGATGAATTCGGCACGAAAACCGAGCTGAAAAACTTGAACTCGTTCAACTTCGTTAAAAAAGGCTTGGAGCACGAACAAATTCGCCAAGAGCAAGTATTGCTTGCAGGCGGCATCATCGAGCAGGAAACACGCCGCTACGATGAGTCAACTGGCAAAACTTTGCTTATGCGCATCAAAGAAGGCTCGGACGATTACCGTTATTTCCCGGAACCGGACCTAGTCGATATCGTCATCGATGATGCATGGCTCGAGCGCGTGCGCGCAGAAATTCCGGAACTTCCGGATGCCCGTAAAGCCCGCTACGTATCAGAACTTGGCTTGTCGTCTTACGATGCCATGGTGCTGACTTTGCAGAAGCCGATTTCCGATTTCTTCGAAGCAACTGTCAAAGCCGGAGCCGATGCGAAACTCACGTCGAACTGGATGATGGGTGAAGTGTCCGCTTACCTCAATGCCCAGAATAAGGAGCTTGAGGATACGGAACTGACTCCAGAAGGACTTGCCGGCATGATCAAATTGATCGGCGAAGGCACGATCTCTTCAAAAATCGCCAAGAAAGTCTTCAAGGAATTGATCGAAAAAGGCGGCGACGCGAACAAAATCGTCAAAGCGCAAGGCTTGGTCCAGATCTCGGACGAAAAGGTATTGCTCGAGTACGTCAGCAATACTTTGGATGCCAACCCGCAATCGATCGAAGATTACAAGAACGGGAAAGACCGCGCAATTGGCTTCCTCGTCGGGCAAATCATGAAAGCGACAAAAGGGCAGGCCAATCCGCCGCTCTTGAACAAAATCCTCCTCGAGGAAATCGCGAAACGTTAATCAGCAAAAGGATGGCTCACTTAGCCATCCTTTTTTTGTGGATTATTTTAGTGAAGTGGATTCGGGAAGTTCGAAGTTTAATGAGGAATATTATTGCTTGAGATTCCGCTCCAAGGGGACGCTTTCCGGAGGGCTCGCATTGAGCCGCTTCGATCGCTACGCGCTCTGCAGGGTCTCAATTGTCTCGCTAATCCTCCCGGAGTCGCCCCTTTCCGCTCCATCTCTAGGTATAGAATGAAAAAAATGTTTTCTGCATTGAAATTATATGAACAGTTTTGATATGTTCTATAAATGAGTGGAAAAGATGAATCATCCTTAATATTAAGTCTAACTAGGCGTCTTCACCAATGGATGCTGACGATCAACAGCGATACTTACTCGCACACAACACCCAATGAAATCTAAAAGCCAAGCCGCGCACACGGGCGAGCCGAAGCGATGAGACGAGCGTCTTTCTCGGCTCATTGCGAAAGGCCAGTCCAAAGCGGGAGGCGACTGCTTCACGATGAAATAATCAACGGGCGATTCATCTCGCTATCAAGCTCAGCTAAGCGACGATACCAGCGGATGAAGACAATCAACAGTGACGCTTCTTCACATGTAACATCCAATGAAATCTAAAAGCCAAACCGAGCACACGGGCAAGCCGAAGCAATGAGACAAGCGTTCTTCTCGGCTCATTGCGAAAGGCCAGCCCAAAGCGGGAGGCGGCTATCTCGTGATAAAATGTAAAATGAATTATCCATCCCGCTCTCAGGTCCAACTTACTGCTCCGCATTCTGCATTGAAAACAGCAACCGATTGTGAAATGTAGCGTGAATTGGAACAATTCTACAGCTTTTTGCTTAAAAGTTTGCCGCAAAGGGAAAAGAACAGGTAAACTGTTTTGTAAGGAGACGTGATAGAATGATGACGGAACTGGAATATTTTGAGCATGCCATCACGCTGGAGAAATATATGGCGCAGATGGAATCCAATCAGGAAAAAACTTACGCAATCTACGAGAAATTTGAGCTGCCGGACGATCAGGAATTTTTCCAAATGCTGAAACAGCAGCAATTGAACATTCTGGCGATTACTGAAGATTGGTGCGGCGATGCGATGATGGTCAATCCGATTCTCCGGAAGTTGGCGGAAGCGGCAGATCTCGAAGTCCGCTGTGTTTATCGCGACGACAACCCAGAACTGATGGACCGCTATTTAACAAATGGCGGAAAATCGATTCCGAAATACATTTTCTTGGCTGAAAATGGAGAAGTGAAAGGCTCTTGGGGGCCGCGTTCGCCGAGAGTTCAGCAGATGGTCGACGAAAAGAAAGCGAAACTGCCGGAAAAAGACGATTCCCAATATGAGCTGCATTGGAAAACGGTGATCGGGGAAATATCGGACCGTTTCACATCCGATCCAGAGCTCTGGGAAGATACGTATGAAGATATCCGCAAGAGCCTGCAGAAAAGCTTGGCTTAAATATAGACAGCCGGCTGCAGAATGTCCCGCTCGCGGGAACTTTCTGCAGCCCTGTCATGTCCTGTTTCTATAGAATGGTCCAGAAAGGCTGAATCCAATGAAACGAGCACGCATAATTTATAACCCGACATCCGGCAGGGAATTATTCCGCCGCCACCTTCCGGAAGTATTGGCAAAAATGGAAGTGGCAGGCTATGAAACTTCTTGCCATGCAACCACCTGTGAAGGCGATGCAATAAAGGCAGCGGAATATGCAGTTGAGCGCAAATTCGATTTGGTGGTAGCAGTGGGTGGCGATGGGACGCTCAATGAAGTCGTCTCCGGAATCGCCAAATATCCCGATCGGCCCAAAATCGGTTTGATTCCGATGGGCACGACGAATGATTTTGCTCGGGCCGTACGAATCCCACGCGATATTAACCGTGCTGTCGATATCATCATCAAAGGCGAATCAATCCCTGTTGATATTGGGGTTATGAACGATGACCGCTATTTTGTGAATATTGCAGGGGGCGGGCGCCTCACGGAATTGACATATGAAGTTCCGAGCAAGCTTAAGACAGTGCTCGGCCAGTTGGCGTATTATTTGAAAGGCATCGAGATGATTCCTTCGATTCGATCATCCCGTGTCCGCATTGAATACGACGGGCAAGTATTCGACGACAAGGCGATGATGTTTTTGATCGGTTTGACGAATTCAGTTGGCGGCTTTGAAAAGCTGGCGCCAGATGCCAGCATTAACGATGGCAAATTTACTTTGCTTATTTTGAAGGAATTGAACATGGCGGAATTTATTCGTGTGGCATCGCTTGCGCTTCGCGGAGAGCATTTATCTGACCCGCACGTACTTTATGTGAAAGCGAGCAAGATTTCGGTGACTTCCAATGAACGCGTATTGCTGAATCTCGATGGCGAGTTCGGCGGCATTTTGCCGGCTACTTTCGAAAACTTGGAGCGTCACATCGAGATGTTTGTGCCGTTGGAGTATATCAAGGAAAAAGACCGTAAATAAAAAGCGATCCGCTCACCCCTGAACAGGGATGAGTGGATCGCTTTTTTTTGAATAGATCAGTATTCCAACAACTCGATGGCTTCGTCTTGATCCGCCGCTAGTTTCGGTAAGCCTTCAATCGGTTCCCAGCGATACTGCACGATAAGGCCGTTATCGCGTCCTTCGCTTTTGATCGTATGTTCAAATTCGTCGATTTTTTCACCAGTGTATTCAAAATGGAAGATGTTGCGCTCGTACGCTTTGTCTTTATGCGCCGGGTAGTAATTGTATTTATGAATTTTCCCGACGAATTCCAGCACATCGCGCGGCAAGCCGGTTTCTTCTTTCACTTCGCGGTACAAGGCATCGATCAATAATTCCCCTTCCCCAATCGTTCCGCCTGGCACTTGCAATCCGACTTCGGGTTCGCCTTTGTACTCGAATACGAGCAATTCTCGGTTGTGTTCTTCGCCTCTGGTAATATAGGCAAATACCTTTCTGCTTGTTTCCATATGAATCATCCTTTTCTTTTGTTCATTATAGAATACTAAAAATTCAGCAAAATTTCAATGGGGATGTTTTCATTTTGTCACAGCTTATTCAAACATCGGGCGGAATCGGATGCCTCACAGAAGTCTATGGGAGGGCCTTTAAGGTACAATAAAACATATAACGGGCTGTGCTTTGGCCCATGTAAAGGGGACGAGAATTTTGGGATTTGAAGATGTGGCTTTACAAAGCCGGATACTGACCTTGATGACTCTATCATTCCACATCATCTACGCGACGATCGGTGTGGGGGTCCCACTCATGATCATGATTGCCCAATGGGTCGGGATCAGAAAAAATGACGAGCATTATATCCTCCTGGCGCGTCGCTGGGCGAGAGGGTTTGTGATCACGGTAGCGGTCGGCGTCGTGACCGGTACCGCAATCGGGCTGCAATTATCATTGTTGTGGCCAAACTTTATGCAGATGGCAGGGAACGTCATTGCGCTTCCGCTGTTCATGGAAGTCTTTGCCTTTTTCTTTGAAGCGATTTTCCTCGGGATCTATTTGTATACGTGGGACCGTTTTGAAGACCAGCGCAAGCATTTCCTATTGCTGATTCCAGTTGCGCTCGGAGCGGCTGCTTCCTCTGTATTCATCACCATCGTCAATTCATTTATGAATGCACCGCAAGGATTTGATGTGTTGAACGGTGAGCTGGTCAATGTGAGCCCATTGCTTGCGATGTTCAGCCCGGCCGTGCCGACAAAAGTCGCGCACGTCCTGTCGACCGCATTCATGACGAGTGCATTTATCTTGGCGTCGATCGCTGCTTTCCGTTTGCTGCGTGGATCGAATCATATTTATCACAAAAAAGCATTGTTCCTGACAATGAAGCTCGCGTTGGTGTTCTCGGTTGCGACGGCCATCATCGGCGACTTTTCAGGGAAATACTTGGCCGAATACCAGCCTGAGAAGCTGGCGGCTGCCGAATGGCATTTTGAAACAGGATCCGAAGCTGAACTTGTGCTATTCGGTGTGTTGGACGGCGAAGAGCCGAAATACGCAATCCGCATTCCATACGCGCTAAGCATCTTGGCGCACGGTGTACCGAGCGGTGAAGTCATTGGTTTGAATGATTTCCCGCAAGATGAAATTCCACCGCTATGGATCCATTACCTCTTCGATACGATGGTTACGCTCGGCATGTGGCTGGCGTTCTTCTCCTTCGTCTTTGTGGTCGGGGCATGGCGAGGGTGGTCAATCATTACCAAAACGTGGTTCCGTTGGCTGACCGTATTGAGCGGTCCGCTTGCCATGCTCGCGATACAGGCTGGCTGGTGGTTCACGGAAGTCGGCAGGCAGCCGTGGATCTTGCGCGGCTACATGAAGACGAGTGAAGGGGCAACAACAAGTGGACAAGTCGATTTAATGATCGTCATGTTCGCCGGCCTCTATGTGATTCTCGGAATCGGGACAGTTGTCGTTTTGTCACGCATGTACAAACGCAATCCGGTCGAAAAGGAACTGGCACAGCGTGAATCCGCAAAAGGCGGTGAGGAATAATGACACTCGAGATTATTGGGATTTCCGTTCTTTGGCTGTTTTTGTTCCTCTACGTCATCGTGGCGTCGATTGACTTCGGCGCTGGATTTTTTAACGCCTATAGTGCGTTTTCCGACAAGCAGCATATTTTGACAGGCATCATCCAGCGTTATCTGTCGCCAGTATGGGAAGTGACGAACGTCTTTTTCGTTTTCTTCTTCGTCGGCATCATCGGGTTCTTCCCGCAGACAGCGTTCTACTACGGCACGACACTTCTCGTTCCGGCGAGCATCGCGCTTATTTTGCTGGCAATACGCGGTTCTTACTATGCGTTTGCGACGTATGGCGCAAAGATCAACCACCGCGGTTATATCTATATGTACGGTTTATCCGGCCTATTGCTTCCGGCGGCGTTGTCCCCGGTGTTGGCTATTTCAGAAGGCGGCTTTATGCGCCTAGAGGGCGGGCAGCCGTCGCTTGATTACTGGGCGCTGTTTACAAGTCCTCTGATGTGGAGCATTGTCGTCTTGAGCATTGCCGCAGTATTGTATATTTCTGCTGTGTTCTTGACTTGGTACGCCTGGAAAGCGGGAGACGAGAAAGCAACACAACTTGTCCGCAAATATGCGCTGATTTGGGCCGGCCCGACGATTGTCACGGCGACCGGCATCATCTTTGAACTGCGCGGGCACAACCCGGAACATTATGCGAACTTGCTTGATCTATGGTGGATGTTCGCGCTGTCGTTCCTGCTTTTCCTGGGTACCGTATTCTTGATCTGGAAAAAACGTAATTACGGCTTGGCGTTCATCTTGCTCGTTGGCCAGTTCTTTACCGCGTTTTTTGCCTACGGGGCATCGCATTACCCGTATTTGCTGTATCCACATTTGACGATTTACGATAGCTTTACGAATGAATCGATGGCGATCGCCTTGATCATCGCCTTTATTGCAGGGCTTGGGCTATTGCTGCCGTCGCTTTATCTCTTATTCCGCCTATTCCTATTCGACAAAGATTATGTCAAAGGGAAATCGGATTATCATGCCTAAGGAGGCTGTGAAAGATGAATGATTTCTTCATTTTCTATGCGCCGTTTCTGGTGATCATCCTGGCGATTGCCGTCGGTTTCTGGATATCACTGAAAGATGGCCCGGTAACGAAAGATAAAAAATAAAACTGTGGCGGGAATTTCCCGCCGCAGTTTTTTACTGCTTAAAAAGCGGATATGTTACAATAAGTCAATGTGAAATGGAGTGAACGTAATGAAACCAGTAACGAAAAATGACCGCTTATCGGTCTATGTTGAAGACTTGACGCATGATGGCGCCGGCGTCGCTAAAGTGGACGGTTATCCGCTGTTCATCAAAGAGGCATTGCCTGGCGAGACCGTAACGGTACATGTATTGAAAACCTTAAAATCATACGGATTTGCCAAACTCGTCTCGATTGAAGAGAAATCCGCAGACCGCATCGACGCGCCGTGCCCGGTGTTTGAAATCTGCGGCGGCTGCCAATTGCAGCACCTGTCCTACGAAGGGCAATTGAAGTATAAAGAAAAAGTCGTGCGTGATGCGATGGCGCGTCTCGGCAAACTACCCGACGTGCCGGTCCATCCGGTCAAAGGCATGGACAACCCGTGGCGCTACCGCAACAAATCGCAGATTCCGTTCGGCCTTGATGACGGCCGTGTGGTCGCAGGCTTTTACCAGCCACGCTCACACCGTATTGCGGATACCGATATCTGCCTAATCCAAACGCCGGAAGCGGACATTTTGATGGCGTCGCTCAAGCGCAATCTGCAGGACATGGGCATCGAGCCTTACGAAGAAAAGACGCATCGCGGCATGCTGCGCCACGTCGTTCTCCGCAAAGGGCGCGTGACGGGCGAGTTGATGGTCGTGTTGGTGACGAAGAAGCAGAAATTTCCGCAAGCAGAGCGCGCCGTGGAAGCGATCCGTGCGGCCTTGCCGGATGTCACGTCGATCATGCAGAACGTCAATCCAGAAAAGACCAATGTCATTTTCGGAAACGACACCATCAACCTTTGGGGCAAAGACATTATCGAAGACCGCATTGGCGATGTGCGCTTCGAGATCTCTGCGCGTTCGTTCTATCAAGTCAACCCGGAACAGACGGAAGTGCTGTACGGGCAGGCGCTTGACTACGCGGGGCTGACAGGAAGTGAAACAGTGATCGATGCGTATTGCGGCATTGGCACAATCTCATTATTCCTTGCACAGCGCGCGAAATTCGTTATGGGTGTCGAGATCGTCCCGCAGGCGATCGAAGACGCCAAACGCAACGCCGATTTGAACGGCTTTACGAATACCTTGTTTGAAGCAGGGCCCGCCGAAGAAGTCATTCCGCGCTGGTACAAAGACGGTAAGGAAGCAGATGTGCTTGTCGTCGATCCACCGCGCAAAGGCTGCGACGAAGCGCTTCTTCAGACGATGCTCGAACAGAAGCCAGAGCGCATTGTCTACGTCTCTTGCAATCCGGCAACGCTCGCGCGCGACCTGCGCATCTTGGAAGATGGCGGCTACCGGACGCAGGAAGTCCAGCCCGTCGATATGTTCCCGCAGACGACCCATATCGAATGTGTCGCGTGGCTAACGAGAAGCTGATTGGCTTTCGGAAGAGATAAATATTTTTTTTGAAATTAATGCAATTTAATAGTCGACCCCCAATGATTGTTCTTTGAACAGCATTGGGGGTTTTATTATGCAATTGGAGTGTGAAAACGAAACTGGGTACTTTAGGAGGAAGGAATATTTTGAAGGGCGGGGAAGTAGTCAGGCAATGATTGTTGAGGCATCAAAAGGAATATGCGTATGCTTCAGCGAAGGAGGATGCGGCATGAAAATCGGTATAATCGTACATTCCCAGACCGGACATACCTTGCTTGTCGGTGAACGGATCTGTGAAAAACTGCAGGCTGATGGGCACGAAGCCCAGTTGGAGAGGATGCAAAATCTCGAGAACGAAAAAGCGAAAAATCCAATAGCTGTACAATTGGATTCACTGCCGGAAACGGGGGGATACGATGCTTTGATTTTTGGCGCATGGTACAGGGCTTTACACTATGCCCTGGATTCGAAAAGTATGTGGAACAACTTCAGGATCTCGGCCAAGCACAGGTATCCTGTTTCTTGACGCAACAATTCCGCTATAAATGAATGGGCGGCAATAGGGCGATGTCCAAAATGACGACATCGCTTGAAGCAAAAGGGGCAGTAGTGAATTCCACTGCCATCATCAATTGGTCCCATAAAAAACGACAGCAGCATATCGAGAAATTGGCACAACGATTCAGCAGCCAATACAAAGCTTAGGCACTGGCAATGGCGCTTGTCACATAGCAAGAAAGGGAGTGGAAGACCATGTCGAACATCCAATATAAACGGCTGGCGGATGACGCGCAGTCGCTGCAGCTGTTCAGGGACTTGAATGCTTTGTTTGCGGATGCATTCGAAGAAGACAAGACCTATCTCGGAAACCCGCCTTCCGATGGTTATCTCCAATCATTATTGGCAAAAGAGCATATCCTCGTTTGTGTTGCACTGTCCGGCGGTGAACTTGCAGGCGGTCTTGTGGCATATGTACTGGATAAATTCGAGCAGCAGCGGAAGGAAGTATATATCTATGATTTGGCGGTGGCTAGCAACTACCGCAGGAGAAAAATCGCGACCGAGCTGATTCACTTTGTTCAAGCCGAAGCGCAAAGTTTAGGCGCTTGGGTCGTGTTTGTTCAAGCGGATCCTGTGGACACAGCTGCCGTGAACCTGTACAGTTCACTCGGTACGCGGGAAGATGTATTCCATTTTGATTTCAGCTTCGAGAAAGATGAATAATAGCGCTAGCGCCATGTTGCAGCAGGACAACTGGTGCTATCCGTGGAATTAGGGTGTAGAGCTTTCAGAAGGAGGACTAGCGATGTACGAACAAAAAACGAAAGAGCATGAAGGCAGTGTCATCGCATTTATCGAGTCGGTTGAAAAGCCGTCAAAAAAAGAAGATGCCTACCGGCTGCTGGAGATTTTTGAACAAGCGACCGGCCATCCCGCGAAAATGTGGGGTGACAGCATCATCGGTTTCGGTTCCTATCATTACCGTTATGCGACCGGCCATGAAGGCGATGCACCGCTCGCTGGATTTTCCCCGCGCAAAGCGAAAATTAGCTTATATCTGACAGGCTGTGCAGAAAAAGACCCTGATGCGCTTGAGCGCCTGGGAAAATGCACAACAGGAAAATCCTGCATCTACATCAATAAGCTCAGCGATATCGATCCGGAAGTGCTGAAAGACTTGATCCACAATGCGGCGGCGTATTTGCAGGAGCGCTATCCAGACAAAGGGTGAATTGAAATTTGTCGAAACGAGGGCGACGAAAAAAATTATCGGCAGTTTTTCTTTTGGCAGGTTTTAGGCTGTGATCGTTTCGGGTATAGAAATAGTGATACTATCTGCAAGGAGAGAAGAAGCACGATGAAACACATACCCGAGTCAAAATTCGAAGACAAACGGTCGATGGTCATTGATGAGCTCGTTTCGAAGAATGTCTTCAAGATCAACGGCAGGCAGCTCTATGAACTGTCCTTATATGAACTGTTAAAGGAATATACCGATAAAAGCCTAAGCTCATGAGCTCAGGCTTTTTTAGATATCTATGGCATTGGAAAAGGATTTATTTTGCACCATGTGGGAGGAACTTGCATGCATCATCAAAAACTGGAAGACTACCGCAAAAACAAGCTCGACGAAATGACGATTGCCCAGTTGCAAAAAGAAATGGAAAGGGGCGAGCTGACGTCGGAAGAGCTTGTGCTGATGTATAAAGAAAATATTTCGCTGCGCGATCAAAATACCCGAGCCGTGCTGGAGATCAATCCGGACGCCTTGCTTATTGCCCAAGCATTGGATTTTGAACGGAAACATAAAGGGCCGCGCTCGAAACTGCACGGTATCCCTCTGCTCGTAAAAGACAATATGGACACCGGCGATAAAATGCATACAAGTGCCGGTTCGTTCGCCATGGCAGACCATTACGCGCTGCGTGATGCAAAAGTGGTGGAAAAGCTGCGTGCGGCAGGGGCCATCATTCTCGGAAAAACGAATATGACTGAATGGGCGAATTTCATGAGCGATCAAATGACCAATGGCTATAGCTCACGCGGCGGCCAAGTGAAAAATCCATACGGTGCATTCGATGTCGGCGGGTCGAGTTCAGGTTCGGCGGCTGGAGTGGCTTCGAACTTGGCTTGTGCCGCGGTCGGGACAGAAACATCCGGTTCGATCATCAACCCGGCGTCACAGAACAGCCTTGTCGGTATTAAGCCGACCATTGGCCTGATCAGCCGCACAGGGATCATTCCCTTATCGCATACGCAAGATACGGCCGGGCCGCTTGCGCGTACAGTGGAAGATGCAGTGACGGTATTCGCAGCTTTGGTTGGGACAGACCCTGAAGACGAAGTTACATTGTTTGCTGAACAGTTCAAAGGTTATGATTGGCAACAGCATTTGAAAAAGGATGGGTTGTCTGGTGCAGTATTTGGCCTAGACCGCCAATTGTTTGCGGATATCACGAAAGCGCAATCTGCCGCATTCAATCGGGTAATGGAGCAATTGCAGGCATGCGGAGCTGCCATTAAGGAAGTCGACCTGGGCGCCGATCAGGAAGATCTCGGTTTTGAGGTGCTGCTCCATGAATTCAAGGCAGACTTGAATGCCTATTTGGCGCGCTCAAACCCCGATCACCGGATCCGTTCGATGGGTGACATTATTTCCTATAATGAAGAGCATGCGGAGCGGATGTTGAAATTCGGCCAAAATCTATTGGAGCAAGCCAATAGCATGAGCGGAAACTTAACGGAGAGGGAGTATGTCGAGGCGCTTGAACGCAACCGCTTCCTGGCAGCAGAACAGGGCATGAATACGCGCCTCGGGCAAGCCGGCGCAGATGCGCTCCTTTTGCCGCAGGATTTTGGCTGCAATATCGGGGCAGCTGCAGGTTTCCCTTCGATTACCGTGCCAGCCGGCTTGACGGAATCAGGAGAACCGTTCGGCATCACGTTTGCCGGGCAGGCATTTGATGAACCGAAGTTGATTGAATATGCTTATGCGTTTGAGCAAGCAGCAGCGGGTCGGAGACGCCCCTCATAAAAAATCCCCCTCCTTGGAATTTCATCCGAGGAAGGGGATCTTTCATTTGATTTGGCGCCACACTTGTTCAAGCAGCATCTGCAGTTGGGCATCGGACTCTGTATCTTTGCCCAAAGAAGTTAACACGCTGGTGAGAACAGCGATGCGTGGCTGTTCGGCAATGAGTTCATTGGATAGGAATGTCAGCAATTGTTTGATGTTATCATTTTCGGCCACAGCGGCAAATTCTTGCAAGTGCACTGCGCTGTCGGATAAAGTGGGCAGCTGCTGATGCTGGGTCAACAGGCGTTCAGACAGGAATCGCTTGCCATCTTTCAACTGAACATCTACGGCTTGTTTCATACGATGCACAACGTAATCGGTCAGTTCATCGAGCGGCAACTGCTGTTCAGTGCCAAAGCGCCATACATGCATTAATTGCTGAAGGGCGCCGTTTGCGATTGCGGCGTTTTCAAGCGCATAGGGACGCACCTTTTCACCGAATAAATCGATGATGCGGCTGCTCAGCCACTGCAGCTCTAAAATATACTGGCTTTTCCCAAAAGCTTTCAATTCCTCGTCTTGTGAATAGAAGATACTTTCGTATAAGGAAAATAAATTCTTTTCGTGGTTCATGCGGATGCGGATGGCGAGCTGTTTAGCGAAAAGGTCCGGATCGGTTGGGGATTCCCCAAAAGCGATCGATATGCGCGCTGCCCGGATATCTTCGGCAATGGACTCCATTAATGCGATGAGGCATTCTGATTTTGAAGTGAAATAATTATAGAATGTGCCTTTGGAAATACCTGCTTCATCCAGAATGTCTTGTATGGACGACGCATTATAGCCCTTCTTAATGAACAAGTGGTGAGCGGCATTGATGATTTGCTGTTTTTTAGGATTCATAATATCCCCTTTTTTGGACTGATAGTATAAAAAAAGCATACCGTCAAAAGCTGATGAAATCAATGTTTCAAACTTATTGTCTTTTCTCAGTCCGTCTTTCTTGTAAAAAGTATACTATGAGTATAAAATGTGTCGATAGAGTATAATCAGCCGAATTAAATCGGCGAGACGGAGGAAAGAAAGATGAAAGAAACAACGAAACCACCTTATGCAATCATCGCTATTTTGTTCACCGGAGCATTTGTGGCGATTTTCAACCAAACCCTTTTGAATATTGCACTTCCGGAAATCATGATCGACTTGAACGTAGACGCTGCGACAGCCCAATGGCTCGTCACAGGCTATATGCTCGTCAACGGCATCCTGATTCCAGCAAGCGCTTATTTGATCCAGCGTTATTCCAACCGGGCCATCTTTATTGTCGCCATGTCCTTGTTCTCACTCGGGACCTTGCTTGCGGCACTCGCACCGACATTTGCTATCCTGTTGATCGGCCGTATGGTCCAGGCGTCAGGCGCTGCACTCATGATGCCTTTATTGATGAATGTCATGCTCGCCGCGTTTCCTGTCGAAAAAAGAGGGCAGGCGATGGGCGTCTTCGGGATGGTCATGGTCGTCGCGCCGGCAATCGGCCCGACGCTTTCGGGCTTTATCGTCCAAACCTACTCGTGGAGAATTCTATTCTTTATCGTACTGCCGGTCGCTTTGATTCCGTTACTGCTTGGGATCTTTAAACTGAAAAACCTGACGTTCCAAAACCGCGAGCTGTCACTTGACCCATTGTCTCTTGTGCTATCAAGTCTTGGGTTCGGCGGTCTGCTTTACGGATTCAGTTCGGCAGGCTCACTCGGCTGGGAAAATCCAGCGGTCTACTTGACGATAGCAGTCGGCCTCTTATCCTTGACAGTCTTTGCGTTCCGTCAAATGAAACTTAAAGAGCCGCTATTGGAACTGCGGGTTTATAAGCATCCGATGTTCGCATTGTCTTCGGTCATTTCAGTCACTTTGTCGATGGCGATGTTCTCGGCGATGATCCTCATGCCGATTTACATCCAGACCATTAAAGGCATTTCGCCAATCCAATCCGGCTTGATGATGCTGCCGGGTGCGCTCGTCATGGGAGTCATGTCTCCGATTACAGGACGCATTTTTGACCGGTTCGGGGCTAAAGTGCTGGCGCTTCCTGGATTGGCTCTTGTTGTCATTACTACCTATTTGTTCAGCAATCTGACGCTGGATACAGGCTATTATGAAATTATGGCCATCTATACCTTGCGCATGTTTGGCATATCAATGGTCATGATGCCGGTCATGACGAACGGGCTCAACCAATTACGGATGAAATCTTATCCGCACGGTACCGCCATCAACAATACCTTGCAGCAAGTTTCCGGCGCCATTGGTTCAGCGTTTCTTGTTACTTTGATGAATACGCGCACCGAATCGACAGCGCAGGAACTGGTCGCTTCCGGGACAAGCCCGCAGGCAGCGACTATTCCTGCCATGCTCGAAGGCATCAACTTTTCGTTTACAGTTTCGACTTATATCGCACTTGCTGCGTTTTTATTGGCACTGTTCATTAAAAAGCCCGACCAGAAAGCGACAGAAAGACAAAAAGAGCGTGTGTACAAACAACGTTATGCAGATTGACAAGAGGCGGTTCCCTATAAAAAAGGAACCGTCTTTTCATTTGCCAAAAAAGCGGCAAAGTGCCGGATATGGTACACTTAAGGCATCGAAAAGAAGGTGGAATGACACATGAATTTTATAGAAGAATTAAGTCCTGTCTGGCAGGACAAATGGAAACAAACCGGCTTTACCGAAGCGATGCCGATCCAGGAACAGATGATTCCGGAAATGCTCGCAGGAAAAGACATCGTAGCGGAATCTCCGACCGGTTCGGGAAAAACACTGGCTTACTTGTTGCCGATCTTGGAACGAGTCGACCCGAAAAAACCGAATACGCAAGCGATGATCATCGCGCCTTCACAGGAACTGGCGATGCAAATCGTCAACGTCTTGCGTGAATGGACAACAGGTACAGATGTCACTGTCACGCCGTTGATTGGCGGCGCCAATATCCAACGGCAATTGGATAAGCTGAAGAAAAAACCGACGATTGTTGTCGGCACACCGGGACGTTTAAATGAATTGGTCAAGACCAAGAAACTCAAAATGCACGAGGTGCGCATCATGGTGCTTGATGAAGGAGACCAATTGATGGCAAGGGAACACCGCGGCATCATGAAGGACCTTATTGAAAGAACGCAGCAAGATCGTCAGCTCGTATTGGTATCGGCGACCATCACCGAGGAAATCGAATTGGTGGCAGAACGCCTGATGAAGCAGCCGACACGCTTGCAAGTATCCGCTGAGCAGTTGCCAAAACAGGGCAAAGTGACGCATTCGTTCATTAAAGTGGATGAGCGCGACAAGACCGACTTGCTTCGCAGCCTCTCGCATATGAAAGACGTAAAGGCACTTGCGTTCGTCAACAACCTTGACCAAGTGCTGATGAAGGAAAGTAAGTTGAAATTTCGCGATGCCAAAATCGCGACTTTGCATTCCGAAATGAAAAAAGAAGAACGTAAGAAAGCGTTGGACGATTTCCGTAAAGGCGACACGGCTGTATTGATCGCTACCGAAGTGGCAGCACGTGGACTTGATATCGACCAATTGACGCATGTCATCCACGTTGATGCACCGATGACAGTCGAGCAGTATTTGCACCGTTCCGGCAGAACCGGGCGTGCAGGGGCTGATGGGGAAGTGTTGACGCTTCTGGCTTACGCGGACGAAAAACATTACAAGAAATTGACGAAAGAATTGCCGAACAAGCCGGTGCAAAAAATCATGCATGGCGGCGAGTTGATTGAAGGCAATAGCAAAACCATGACACCGAAGGGGAAAAAATAATGAGCTTTCAGGACAAATTAGCGCAATATGCGGAATTGACCGTCCGAGTCGGCGTCAACATCCAGCCAGGGCAGGAGCTATTGATTGCGACAACGACGGATACCGTGGAGTTCACGCGTTTAGTCGTCGAGAAAGCCTATGAAGCCGGAGCCAAGCAAGTCCATATCGCTTTCTCGGATCCGTCAGTGATACGGACCCATTATGAATTGGCGCCAGACGCCGCATTTCATGAATTTCCGGAGTGGGTCGTCAAACAGCGCGACGCCATCATTGACCAAAAAGGTGCATTTCTGTGGATCGATGCGGAAGACCCAGACTTGCTTACCGGCATTCCGGCAAAGAGATTGAGCGATGCACAAAAATCTGCAGGAAAAGCATTGGAACGTTACCGCCAGGCGGTTGGCTCCGATAAGATCGCTTGGTCGATCGTCGCGATTCCTTCCGAAAAATGGGCACAAAAAGTATTTCCGGACGAACAGGACCAGATGGCCGCATTATGGCAAGCCATTTTCCAAACCGTGCGCATCGGAGACGGTGATGCAGTCGCATTGTGGCAGGAGCATATCGCCAACCTGGAACGCCGGGCGTCGGCATTGAACGAACGTCGCTACCGAAAATTGCATTACCGTGCACCAGGCACTGATTTAACGATCGGCTTGCCGGATGGCCATATTTGGATGAGCGGCGCTTCCCGCACACCGGACCATGTGCCGTTCATCGCCAATATGCCGACTGAAGAAGTGTATACCGTTCCGGCCAAACTGGAAGTCGAAGGCACCGTGCGCAATACGAAGCCGCTCGTCTACCAAGGCAATATCATCGATGGCTTCACCTTGGGCTTCGAAAACGGCCGTATCACAAAAGCTCAAGCAGAAGTCGGTCAGGAACTTTTGGATGAATTGATTTCAGCCGACGAAGGCGCAGCGTATCTCGGGGAAGTGGCGCTTGTGCCGGTTGAATCACCGATTTCGGCTTCCGGCATTTTGTTCTACAATACCTTATTCGATGAAAACGCATCGAACCATTTGGCAATCGGCGATTCCTACCCAACTTGCCTCGAAGGCGGAAAAGACTTAGCGCGCGAGCAATTAAAAGATTACGGATTGAATACATCGATTGTCCATGAAGATTTCATGATTGGCTCGAGCGAGATGGATATCGACGGGATTACGCAAGACGGCAAGGCCGAAGCGATTTTCCGAAAAGGAAATTGGGCATTCTAACGAGGTGAGCATATGAAAAAGACGATAAGTGCGGTGGCAGCAGGGCTTTTGTTATTGGCTGGAAACCCGGCATCTGCAGAGCCGCAAATACCTGCCGCTTATGTAGCAATCGGCGATTCACTGGCGGCAGGCCAAACGCCAAACCGGTCAATCGACAGCGGTTATTCAGATTTGATTGCGCAGGAATTGACGCGTAACCAGCCGTTGGCGTTTTATTCGAAAGACTTGGCGTTTCCTGGATTCACTACAGGTGATGTCTTGGAAAGCATCGAGTCTGATGAAGCAAAAGAACTACTCAGCCAGGCGAACATCATCACGGTGTCTGCTGGCGCAAATGATTTGCTGCGTCTCGTGCAAGCAAATGCCGCTGAAGGCGCTTTGAGTTTCGAAGAGATACAGGCAGATTACGCATTGAATGCGGCCCGTGAGAATATCGAAACGATTCTGGCTGAATTGGAAGAACTTGCGCCATCAGCCGATATCTACGTTATGGGCTATTATTTTGCCTATCCGCATGCCCGTGACAGCCAAAAGCAAGGCACGGCTGGACAACTGCAACAATTAAACGCCATTCTCAAACAGGAAGCGCAACAGGCCGGTGCGACATTTGTCGATGTAGCCGATCGTTTCGGTGAGGATGCGGTCGAACTCGTCCCGAATTCCGGTGACGTCCATCCAAATGTGGGTGGCTATCAGGAGATGGCAAACGCATTCTTCGAGTATTATGGCGAAGGATTTGAAGTAGAAGATGCAGAACTGCCGGAACCGGCGCCTATTACTTTTGAAGAAATCCAGCAAATGCAGGAAGAGGAACAGGAACAGTCATCAGGTGAAGCGGATGGAGCAGAAGAAGAGCCTGCTACGGAAGAGGGGGCAGATGATGATTCTGCTGCTAATCCGTTTGAAGGCGAGAAACTTGATTATCTAGCGATCCGCCTGGCATTGCCGCTCATTTAAGAAATTTGAATCATATAAAAAAGGCCGGAGAAAATGGATCATTTTCTCCGGCCTTTTATCGTTCAGCGGTTTTTTCGAGAGTCGCTGCGGTTGCGTGCATCGCTTTCATTGTTTGCGTTGTTCTTTTTGCGGTTGTTCATCACTTTACGGATGATCGGGTAAGCAATCGGTCCGTATTTAATCGCAGATCTGACAAGTCTTCCAATAGCCATATTTATCGCTCCATTCATTTTTTCGTACTGAGGTTTAGTAGAGTATTCCCGGTTTAAGCCTTTATTAAACATCGGTCGGGGCGATGGCGTGCGCGATTAAAATATCCTTGTAGGAATGGACGCTTGAAATGGAGACGTATTCTGCGTTGCCGTGCCAGTCGTCTCCGCTCGGCCCGAATTCGATGGCGCCTTGTCCGCCGATTTTCTCGGCATAATAACGGGTGTCCGCAGCACCGTGCTGGCCGAACAGCACCGGCTGTTCTGAAAGCGTTGATTCGACGGCCTTCATCAAGGTCTGGATATACGGATGGTCGTCCGTTGTCGTCAAAGCAGGAGTCGAGCCGCTCGCTTTGAATTCCATGTCGACATCGAGTGTTTCGGCCAGCTGTTCCATCTGGCGGACGATCTCGTCTTTGTCCTGCCCGGGCATGAAGCGAATATCGTAGGACATTTTGCAAATTTCCGGCACGACATTATAACGGTCGCCGGCATTGATGATCGGCAAGTTGACGGAAGGCTGCTTATAGTATTCAGTCGATTCTTTGCGGAACGGCAAATCTTTCATGCCGGCATGGAATTTCATCGCCGATTCGATGGCGTTGATGCCTTCCCATGGGCGCGATCCGTGTGCCGGTTTGCCTTTGAACGTCAAATCCATTCTTAGTATGCCTTTTGATTGCAAGCCGATCTTCAAGTGGGTTGGCTCGCCGCAAATGACGAAATCGCCGTAATGGCCTTGATCGACCAGCCATTTCGATGTATGGCGCCCGCCGATTTCTTCATCGGTGACGATATGCAAATGCACTTCACGCGGCAATGCGGCGCCATCAAGTTCGACAAATGCCTGCATCATCGCAGCGACCCCGGCTTTCATGTCGGCCGACCCGCGGCCATACAGTTTGTCGCCTTCTTCGATTGGAGAGAACTGCTCTTTATGTCCTGGCACGACGTCGACATGGCCGTTCCAGATGATCTTTTCGGCGCCTTGCCCTTTAGCTGCTGTCAGCATGAGGTAGCCGTCGTTATCGTGCACTTCGACTTCTTCGCCTCGCTCTTTGAGCCATTCAGAGCAGAACATCAGCGCTTCATTCGCCCCTTCTTTCGTATCGCTTTCGATTTTGATCAAATCCTTCAATAAATCAATCATTGATCCGGCAGTTTTCAAACTGCCTCCACCACCTTCCACAAAGTTTGCTAGTTCTTAACTACCCTAATCCGTTTGGCTGAAACGGCCTTGCAAGCCAAGTACGCGTTGTGTACAATACACATAATAGCGGAATAATTGTATACACCACAAGGGGAGCTTTGGCTGAGAGTGAATGAGTAAGTTCTTACCCTTCGAACCTGTAAGTTAACACTTGCGCAGGGATGTGGATGGAAAACCGGCCCGAGCGGCGCCAGGATCTGTCCTGGCGCCGTTTTTCATATGGTTGAAAACGGCCCTTCTGGTGATGTGCAAATCCAAAAGGAGGCAGTTTGAATGAGAAATAAACGTGTATTGTTAATGGTCGAAATAGCGATTTTTGCAGCTCTCGGCTTTGTATTGGATTTTATCGCTTTTCGCATGCCACAAGGGGGATCGGTCAGTTTGGTCATGATTCCGATTGTGCTGATGGCTTTTCGGAGGGGCATTGCAGCCGGTGTCGTCACAGGACTCCTGGTCGGCTTGCTGCAGATTGTCACGGGTTTCATCTCAGTTGCGCCGCTGTCGTTCGGCTTTGTGGTCATGCAAGTTATTCTGGATTATTTGCTGGCATACGGCGTCGTCGGCTTAGCCGCGATGATGCGCAGCCGTTACTTGGAAGCCGTGCGAGCGAAAAAGACCGGGAAAATCATTGCCATGGTCGCACTGGGTGTCTTGATCGGTTCATTTCTCCGTTATGTGATTCACGTCATTACGGGGATCCTGTTCTTCGGCATGTTTGCTGATGGCAATGTCTTCATCTATTCAGCCGTCTACAATGCCACCTATATGATACCGGTCGCAATTGTCGCGGCCATCGTATGCTCGTTGCTGTTCATTACAGCGCCGCGGCTGACACAGCCGGATTCGTGATCAAAACCGCCTAGCGATAGGTGGTTTTTTTGATAATAAGGAAAATAATGAGCTTTTTAATATTGGTTATTTATGGGAAATTCTTGAAAGGTATGAGAGGCAAGCCTGGCTTATTCTATGTTATAATGCTCAAATAGAATAGTTTGAAAGAAGGGTCAGTATGATAGCGACTAATGAAAAAGATATTGAAGGTTTGAAAAAAGCCGGACAGATGGTGGCGGAAATCCGCGAAACGATGAAATCGGCCACGAAGCCTGGCATCACGACGAAAGAACTTGATGAACTGGGAGGACGCCTATTCAAAGAATGGGGCGGCGTCTCTGCTCCGAAATCGGAATATGATTTCCCCGGCTATACATGCATCAGCGTCAACGAAGAAGTGGCACACGGGATTCCAGGAAAGCGCGTCATCAATGACGGAGACATTGTTAATATCGACGTGTCCGGATCATACGGTGATTATTTTGCGGACACTGGCATTTCATTCGTAGTTGGAGAAGGGCATGAAGCGAAAGAAAAGCTTTGCCAAGCGGCGGAATCCGCATTCGAACGCGCCATGATGAAAGTGAAAGCCGGTGCCAAGCTGAACCAGATCGGTAAGGCAGTCGAACGCGAAGCGAAAGACCAAGGCTTGTTCGTCATCAAGAACCTGACAGGGCATGGCGTCGGAAAATCGCTTCACGAGGCGCCGCAATATATCCTCAATTATTACGATGCGTGGGAAACGACAATCTTGAAAGAAGGCATGGTGCTTGCAGTCGAGCCGTTTATTTCCCAAAAGGCTGAGCATATCATCGAATCAGGCGATGGCTGGACCTTTATCACGCCGGACCAATCGCTCGTCGCACAGATCGAACATACCGTACTCGTCACAAAAGGCGAACCGATTTTGCTGACGAAACTCGAAAAATAAAATCATCGAATATAAAAAACAACCATCAATCGATGGTTGTTTTTTTTATAGCGTCATACCCGTTTTTGCCGGCTTTTTCTTGATCAACAAGATACCGGTCAGTAAAACGCCGCTCAGGAATAGAGCTGCCGTGCTGACCAGCATCTCGTCCATGCCGTGGCGGACGGCGATAGCGACGAACGCCCAGATGAATACCAAAGTCAAGGGGATGTCCGAATGGTGGAAGCGTATATGAAGCGCCAATGCGGTCGCCACGGTCAGCATGATGACCGTCCATAATTGATCGCTCAGCCCCCAGCCGCTCCAGCTGTAGAAAGTCAAAACATAGCTAATATTAGCGATGGTCGCGACACTGATCCAGCCAAGATTGACAGAGACCGGCAAACGTTCCGTAAAGCCCCGTTCGTCGTTTCCGTATTCCAAGTACAAAGCGATCAGCGACAATAGATAGGCTATCATTGCAGCGATCGACCAAATAAAGAACTCATAATGCCAGCAAAGCAGCCAGGCGATATTGAAAACAGCGCTCAAGATGAAATACAATGAGACTTTTGCTGAAGGGTGAACTCCTTTTTTCAAGCGCAGCCAAAAGCCGATGATCCAGATAGCCAATAAAATATATATAACGGACCAGATGGAAAATGCATAACCGGCCGGCGTAAAGAGGACCGGCACACGGTCGGAGATTTCACCGGTAGTCTGACCGTTGATCGGCAGTATATTCGCCAAGGCATTCATGATGACGACGGCGATAAATGCCAGCGTCATCAGCAGTACGCGAATCATATGAAATCCCTCCTCAAATATCAGTATAAACTCGCCAGCCCGCACGACCAACAAGAAAGTGCAGGAAGTTTTTGAAAAATGGCGATATCGTGAAAAGTGCCGGGTAGTCGCCGTTCCCGTTCCGTGGAGTGAGATGTTATACTTATTAATGTATTTTGAAAATTCGTGACCGCAGGGGGAAAAAAGATGACCAATACATATCCGGAAGTATGGGAGCTCGATAGTTTATTTTCAGGGGGAAGCGAGTCAGCTGAGTTGAGAACGCATCTAAACGCAACAGGCAACAAGCTGGCCGATTTCGAACAAGCCGCCGCCGCATTTGATGTCCCGAAGCAAACGGACGACGCAAAGCGTTTAGCAGCATTCTTGGAACAGACCAGTGACGTATCCGTAGACCTCCGCCAAGCCGGGGCGTTTATCGGCTGCTTAATGGCGCAAAACACTGAAGACAAAAAAGCAGCCTTGCTGCAAAGTGAAGTCGGGCTTATGAGATCTCGTTTCCAAAGTGCTTTTTTGAAATTCAAACAGGCGCTCATGGAGACGGACCCGAACGTCTGGTCAGAGCTGCTTTCGACTGAAGAGTTGAAGGAATTTGCATTTGTATTGGATGAATGGCGCAAAGAAGCGGAACGCCTGCTGTCAGAGCAAGAGGAAGGGCTCATCACATCGCTCGGCATTGATGGCTATCACGCGTGGAGCGAATTATATGATTTGCTGATTGCTTCTGTATCGGTCCAAGTGAATGTAGATGGGGAAGAGAAGACGCTGTCGGTAGGACAGGCGAATAATTTAAGCTCCCATCAAGACGGCCAGGTGCGCAAGGAAGCGTATGACAAGCTGGAAGCGGCATGGAGCGAAAAAGAAGAGCTATTTGCCAAGACTTTGAACTCGCTTGCAGGATTCCGACTGCAGATGTATAAAAAGCGCGGCGTCGACAATGTGCTAGAAGAGCCGTTGCAGATGAACCGCATGAAGAAGGATACTTTGGATGTCATGTGGCAAGCCATAAGCGAACATAAACAGCCGTTTGCGGATTACTTGGCGCGCAAGGCGCAATTGCTTGGTAAAGACCAGCTCGCCTGGTACGATGTCGACGCACCGGTCGTGGAAAATTCCCAGTCTTTTGATTACGAACAAGGGTCGGAGTTCATCATCCGCCATTTCGGGAAATTCGGCCCGGAATTGGAGAACTTCTCCCGCCATGCGCTGGAAAACGGATGGGTGGAAGCAGAAGACCGCGCGCATAAGATGCCGGGTGGCTTTTGCACTTCGCTTCCGAAAAGCGGGGAGTCGCGTATCTTCATGACCTATAGCGGATCGATGTCCAATGTTGCGACACTCGCCCATGAATTGGGTCACGCTTTCCATACCCATGCGCTGCAACCGATGCATGACTTGAACCGCAGCTATGCGATGAACGTCGCCGAAACGGCATCGACGTTCGCGGAAATGATCGTAGCAGACGCAGCGGTCAAGAATGCTGAGACCAAAGAAGAGAAAATCTCTTTGCTGGAAGATAAAATTCAGCGCAGTGTGGCATTTTTCATGAACATCCATGCCCGATTCCTGTTCGAGACCAGATTCTATGAAGAACGCAAGAGTGGCGTAGTTCCGGCAAGCCGCTTGAACGAATTGATGGAACAGGCACAAGAGGAAGCGTTTGCCGGCAGTTTATCGGAAGGGCATCCGCATTTCTGGGCATCGAAATTGCATTTCTATATCACCGATGTGCCGTTCTATAATTTCCCGTACACATTCGGTTACTTGTTCTCGCTCAGCGTGTATGCGAAAGCGCTCGAAGAAGGGCAAGGGTTCGAAGAGAAATATATGGCCTTGCTCCGCGATACGGCGGTCATGAGTACGGAAGACTTGGCGATGAAGCATCTCGGAGAAGACATCACCGAAAAAGCCTTTTGGGAAAAAGGCATTGCCTTATGTACAAAAGATGTCGAGGAATTCATCAAATTGACTGCAGAAGAGGGATAAGATGAATCTGCTTTTTGAAGGGAAAACCTGTTACCTGCGTACACTTACTGTAGAAGATGCTGAAGACATGGTGCGGATTCTGGTGAAAAACCGTGATTATTGGGCGATTTATGAGCCGAGGCATCGCGATAGTTATTTCACGATCGCCGTACAGCGCGAGAAGATCCGTGAGTCGATCTATCAGGCGCGGGAAAACCGGGAATACAGTTTTGGGATTTTCTCACACGATAGCAATCAACTGATCGGCCATATTTCCATATACAGTATCAAACGCTTGCCATTTCTCAGCGCCTTGGTCGGCTACTCGATGGATGAAGAGTTCATCGGTCGCGGAATTGCCAGCGAGGCGGTCCGCTTGATCACTACGTTTGGATTTGAGCAATTGCGCCTACACCGTGTGGAAGCGTATGTCGCTCCGGATAATGTCGGCTCGCTGCGCGTACTCGAAAAAGCGGGATTTGAAAAAGAAGGCTTGCTCAAGCAATTCCTGTTCATCAATGGGGAATGGAAAGACCATTATTATTACGCATTGCTCGAACAGGATTTTTGAAAGGGCAAGGCCGCCTATCTGAGATGGTGGAAGGATATGCGGAGATGGTTTGAAAATTGATGAAAGGAGAGGATGGCATATGGATCCCCAGAAATTATTTGCCTATCACCAATGGGCCACTCAAAAGGTGCTGCAATTGGTTGAAGAATTGGGCGAAGAGTATTACGCGAAAGAGGGCAAGAATTCATTTCCGTCGATCCGTGAAACGGTCGCCCATGTCATCGGTGTTGAAAAGCTGTGGTTCAAGCGGATGAATGGGGTCAAGAGCCCCGAATTTGAACATTTCGATGTAGACAGCCTAGAGAAGGCAAAAGAGGCATTCTTATTGCTTCATGCGGAGATGGAATTGTATTTCGCCTCACTGTCAGAAGAAAGCTGGCAAGAAGAGTTGGATTACCGCAATATGAAAGGCGACGAGTTCCGCCACAGCCGTGAAGAAATGCTGTTCACCGTCGTCAACCATGCGAGCTACCACCGCGGGCAGATCACTTCGTTATTGCGCCAATTTGGTAAAGCCGGAATCCCGCTTGACTATATCTATTTCCAAAAAGAAAACCGCTGAGATTGCTCAGCGGTTTTCGTCTTTATTGCCGTCGATGACGACGTCGAGTTTTCCGGTTTTCGGGTCGATGACAAGGCCGTGGACAGGAACAGTTTTATCCATCAATGGATGATGGCGGACCATATCGACGCTATGGCGCACGCTCTCCGTTACGTTATCGAAGCCTTTCAGCCATTCGTCGAGGTTAACGCCAGAGAATTTCATCTGTTCAATCGTGCTTTCTTCAATGCCACGCTCTTTCATCTTCTCGATGATGCCTTCCGGTTTCACTTTGGCCATGCCGCAGTCGTGGTGTCCGATAATATAGATCTCATCGGCCTTCAATTCGTATACCGCGACGAACAAGCTGCGCATGATGCCGCCGAACGGGTGATTGATGACAGCGCCGGCACTTTTGACGATTTTCACGTCGCCGTTCTTGAAGTTCATCGCTTTTGGCAATAGTTCAAGCAGGCGGGTATCCATGCAAGTCAAGATGACGATCCGCTTGTCCGGGAGATTGGTAGTGATGAATTCCTCATAGTGTTTTTCTTCTACAAATTTTTCGTTGTAATCCAAAATCTCATTCAATAAAGACATCGTTTTTCCTCCTTGATGGTGGTTTGGGATTTAACGTGACATTTTTTCAAGCTGGTCAATCATGCCGAGCGAGCGGCCGGTGCCGATCGCAACGGATTCCAACGGGTCCGGCGCGATATGGACCGGTACGGAAATTTCTTGCGCGAGCCATTCCTGCAAGCCTTTCAATAAAGCGCCGCCGCCAGAAATGACGACGCCTTGGTCGACCATATCGCCCGACAATTCAGCGGGGCAATTTTCCAACGTGGCACGGATGCACTCCAAGATGGCTGACAAGGACTCGCTGAGCGCTTTTTGCATTTCGTCAGAACTCAATTCAATCGTTTTCGGCAATCCGCTCAATACGTCACGGCCGCGGATGTTAATCTTTTTCGGTTCGTGAGGGATCGGCGCATAGCCAATTTCTTTTTTGATCGTTTCAGCCATTTTTTCGCCGATCAATAAATTATAATGCTTGCGGACGTATTGGATGATGTCTTCATCCATCCGGTCGCCTGCGATTTTGATCGTATTGGAAGACACCACACCGCCAAATGAAATGATGGCGACTTCTGTCGTGCCTCCTCCAATATCGACGATGACCGAAGCGACAGGTTCCGTAATCGGCAAGTCAGCGCCGATTGCTGCAGCGACTGTTTCTTCGATCAAGTGCACGGATTTTGCGCCACTTTGCTTGACGGCATCATGGATAGCCCGGCGTTCAACAGCCGTTGCGCCGGAAGGGGTACAGACCATGACTTTCGGCTTTCTAAGAGAACCGCCGAGCTGTTTCGCCGCTTTTTGCATGACCAGCTTCAAAAGCTCGCGGGTCACGTCAAAGTCGGCGATAACGCCTTCTTTCATCGGGCGCACGATGCGGATGGAATCGGGTGCTTTGCCGAGCATCGCCTTCGCTTCAGTGCCAATGGCGATGACGGCGCCGCTGCGGGCATCCAAAGCGACGATGGATGGTTCATTTAAGACGACGCCTTTTGATTTTGTATAGACGAGAATATTGGCGGTACCGAGATCGATCCCGATATCCGTTGCAGAAAACATGAATGAATTCCTCCTAATCGGTATAAACACTGCTTATTCAAATTTTATCACTTTTCTGTGAGATGTGATAGAGGGAGGAGAGACAGAAAAAAGCCCTGCCCCGCATATGCGAGACAGAGCTTTTTTTACTTAATGACGCTCTTTCGGAAGCGGATCGATATGCTCTGCATCATGGCTATGAAGCTCTTTGCCAAGGAAATGAAGCAGTGTGAAGAAGAACATGAAGATCACAGCCATGAATCCGAGGACAGCAGTAATACCGTAAAGCATAGTGATAACCCCTCTCTAAACTGTAATTATCCTATTCAGTATACATGAAAACGCATAGAAAATTAAGTGTCGAATTATCGACCTTTAAAATGCCCAGTTGCCGCCCCGGAAAATTGGTTCACGTGTGCCATCTTCCAAAATGCCGTCGATGTCCATATCGGCAGAACCGACCATGAAATCGACATGCGTGATGCTTTGGTTCAAGCCGTGCTCTTTCAATTCATCCGCCGACATCGTCTTGCCGCCTTCTAGGCAAAATGCATAGGCACTGCCAATTGCGAAGTGGTTGGACGCATTTTCGTCGAATAAAGTGTTGAAGAACAAAATGCCGGAATCCGAAATCGGTGATTGATGAGGCACTAATGCCACTTCGCCGAGGCGGTGGGAGCCTTCATCCGTGGCGACCAATTCCTTCAGCACTTCTTCGCCTTGTTCGGCCGTGACATCTGTGATGCGGCCGCCTTCGAACGTGATCTTAAAGCCATCGATAATATTGCCGCCATAACTGAGCGGCTTGGTGCTCGAGACAAAGCCGTTGACATCGTCTTTATGCGGCACAGTAAAGACTTCTTCTGTCGGCATATTGGCCATGAAAGTATGGCCTTTTTCGTTGACGGAACCAGCGCCTGCCCACAGATGGCCTTTAGGCAGCGCGACTTCAAGGTCGGTACCAGGTGCCTGGTAATGAAGCTTGGCGTATTTCTTGTCATTCAAATAATCGGCTTTTGTATGGAGTGTGCGGTCATGCTCCAGCCAAGCTTCGATCGGATTGTCAGTATCAGCGCGGACAGCCTTGAAAATCGCTTCCCATAGGGCATCCACTTGCTCGTTTTCCGGAAGGTCCGGGAACACTTTTTTTGCCCATTGCTCGGACGGGGCAGCCAGGACACACCAGCTGATCTTATCGGATTGGACGTACTGGCGGTATTTATTCAGCGCTTGGCCGGTCGCTTTTTGAGACGCTGAAATACGTTTAGAATCGATGCCTTTTAACAAATCAGGACTTTGCGAAACGACGCTGATGAACGCTGCGCCTTGTTCGGCCAATTGCTCTCGCTCCTGGACTTTCCATTCAGGGAATTCGGCAAAAGAATCTTCTGGTGCTTTCTCGAAGCGCGTGCGGGAAATCACATCGTCGCTCCAGTCAACGAATACTTGTCTTGCACCTTCTTCATACGCTTTCTTGACAATCAAACGGACAAACGGTGCTGCATCTATAGACGCTGCAATATACAATTTTTGGTCAGGCTGGATATTGACGCCCACCTTTACCGCCAATTCAGCATAGCGGGATAACTTTTCATCAAATGTAGTCATTTCCAAAAACACTCCTCTCATCCTTTCTATAGTAGCAATATTCAAACACGTTGCGCAATAGCCGAGCGCTTGAAAGGAAGTAGGAGTTGCAATTTTTATTATAAAAGTTTATTATATAAACAAAAGTTCGAAAAGGAGGGGATCCAATGAACCGCAACGAACAGAAAATCCTTTCGTTGATTGAACGGGATCCGTATATGTCCCAACAGGAAATGGCAGATGCACTTGGGATTTCGCGGCCATCCTTAGCCAATTTGATCTCAGGGCTCATCAAGCAAGGGAAGATTCTCGGCCGCGCATACGTATTGCCCGAAGAAAATGCGATCCTGTGCATCGGCGGGGCGAATGTTGACCGGAAATTCCATTTGAAAGCACCGTCCGTCCACGGCACCTCGAATCCGGCAACGGTGACGAGGAGCGTCGGGGGCGTCGCACGCAATATCGCTGAAAACCTGGGCCGCCTTGGTCACGAAGTCCAATTGGTATCGGTTGCCGGAGACGACCCGGAATGGCGTTTCATCGAAGAGGTTTCTTCGCCTTATATGGATACTGCCATGACCAAGGCACTGCCGCAAGGTGCGACAGGCAGCTACACTGCCGTGTTGGAACCCGATGGCGAGATGACTTTGGCGCTGGCGGATATGGACATCTACACGGAATTGACGCCTGGCTACCTGGAGCCGCACCGCAGCAAGTTGATGCGCGCGAAACTGCTGGCCGTCGATTTGAACTGCCCGAAAGAAACCGTAAAGTATTTGCAGGATCTCGCAGTGTCATCCGCAGTGCCGCTTGCTGTTATTCCCGTATCTGCCCCTAAAATGGAACGCTTAGGGGAAGACTTGAGCGGTGTCTCTTTTTTGATCCTGAACCGCGACGAAGCAGCCCTCAGGCTCGGCATTTCCATCCATGGCCAAGCGGATTGGAAACGCGCCGTCGAATTGCTTCTCGACCAAGGCGCAAAAACAGCCGTTGTGACCGGTGGGAAAGACGGGGCCATGGCCGGTGACGAAAATGGCGTAGAGCACTTTCCGGCAATCGAAACACAACAAGTAGAAGATGTCACAGGAGCTGGAGATGCCTTCTCAGGCGGCCTTCTTCACGCCCACCTATCGGGCTATGATTTTCATAAAGCGGTGAAGATGGGCATGCTGAATGCAGCCAAGACGCTTGCAAGCAGCCAGACAGTACGGCCCGAATTAAATGAAATGGTGTTAATCAAAGAACTGGAGGAATTGAAATGACAAAAATGACAAACATGATCAGCTATTCAACAGAAGTGCAAGAAGCTATCGAACAGAAAAAACCGATTGTCGCACTGGAGTCGACGATCATCTCCCACGGCATGCCGTATCCGCAAAACGTGGAAACCGCCCGTGAAGTCGAACAGATCGTCCGCGACAACGGAGCCGTTCCGGCAACGATTGCCTTGATGGACGGCGAAATCAAAATCGGATTGTCCGATGAAGAGTTGGAACTTCTGGGCAATTCACCGGACGTGGCGAAAGTATCCCGCCGCGATATCGGCCAATTGCTCGCAACGAAAAAAATCGGTGCGACGACGGTTGCCGCGACGATGATTTGCGCAGAGCTTGCCGGCATCCGCGTCTTCGCCACCGGCGGCATCGGCGGAGTCCACCGCGGGGCGGAAACGACGATGGATATTTCTGCAGACTTGGAAGAGTTATCGAATACAGGGGTTGCCGTAGTCTGTGCAGGCGCGAAGTCGATTCTCGATATCGGGCTGACACTTGAATACCTGGAAACGAAAGGCGTTCCGGTCATCGGCTACCAGACGGACGAGATGCCGGCATTCTATACACGCTACAGCGGCTTTCCGTTAAGCTACGGATCGCAATCGACAGAAGAGCTTGCAGCTATATTGAAAGCGCAATGGTCGCTCGGCTTGAAAGGCGGGGCGGTCATCGCCAACCCGATCCCGGAAGAGCATGCACTTGATAAATCCTTTATCGATGGGATCATCGAACAGGCGATGGCGGAAGCGAAAGCAAACGGCATCAACGGCAAAGAAGTCACGCCATTTTTGCTTGGCAAAGTAAAAGAGTTGACGGAAGGCAAAAGCTTGGTCGCCAATATCGAACTGGTGAAGCACAATGCCAAAGTCGGTGCGGAACTAGCCGCTTCCTTTAACGCACTTTAAGGACAAATTGTGAAAAAAAGACCCCCTGAGGGTCTTTTTTTATTGTTTGCGACTAGTTCTGTTTTCATAAGCACTTTTTCAGGGTAAGGAAAGTCAAGGAGTTGAAGCTCATGAAAACGGATGTGTTCATCGGCGGAGGAGGAATAGGTGGGCTGACGCTCGCATTGAAATTGGCGAGGCGCGGTTTTGATGTCGTTCTGGCCGAGCGCATGGCTGTCCGTTCGCCGACCTATAAGGGAGAGCTATTGCAGCCAAAGAGCATGCAGGTATTCGACAACCTTGATGTATACGATTCGATTTGCGATCGGTCCAATGAAATCAAAGTGCTGGACATGCTGGAACTCTCCAGCACGTTGAAAGTGAAAGACCAATCGTTTATGGATTACAGCGTGTTGCCTGGAAAATACAACGCTGCTTACATGATCCATCACGAAGAGCTGAAAACCATCATTCGGAAAGCGGCTTGTGAATACGACAACTTCCATTATTTGAAAGGAACGGCTTGCAAAGGTTATACCGAAAACACTGCTATTCTTCAAAAAGGGACTGAAAAGTTTAAAGTAGAAGCCAAGTTTTTCTTCGGCGCAGAGGGGCGGTCCTCAGTTACCAGAAAAGCGATGGAAATCGAAGTGAAACAGACGACGTACAATCATCATTTCCTGACGGTGACGTTTCCAAGAGCGGAGAACTTTACGGACGGAAAGATCATTTCGACTTACAATCGCTTTCTCGGATTATTTCCGCTCCCTGATGACCAAGTACGCAGCGTCTATTTGATTCCGCCAGGGGATTACAAAACCTTGAAAGAAAAGCCGATCAGCCATTTCCATAAACTTTACACCGATTTGGCCCCAGCTGTAGACGGCTATGTCCAGCGCTTGACCGACTGGAAAAAAATCCAGCTGATGATTCCTGTTATGTATCACGCTGAGTCCTATGTTAAGGGCAATAAAGCGATCATCGGAGATGCAGCTCATGCTGTCCATCCGATGGCGGGGGAAGGCATGAACATGGCGATACAGGATGCAGATGTGTTGGGTGAACTCGCTGCTGACATTTTGTCAGCAGGGAAAACCGACCCAGCAAATCTCGAGTGGTATGAAAAAGTGCGCTACCGCCGAGCGGATCATGTCATTCAGCTGAGCCATCTCGCAGCGCTCGCCTATTCTTTCCCATACCGACCAGTCAGTTATTTGCGCCAACGTACTTTTGAGCGTATGGAAGAAGATCCAATTCTTCATTTTAAACAAATGCTGAATGTTTCGGGGTTGGGTTTATGGAAAGAGAATGTCCGGGACCGCTTTATCCAAGGCGGGTTCATGCCGGTGCGCGCAAAAGAATTGCCAGAAGACACGAAAGAACTGAAATACTACAAACCGGAAGATGACTACCCGTGGAAAGTGGAGGGACTTATATGATCGATATAATGAAGATGGTGAAAGCAAGAACGTATATGAAACGCAATGAGCCCTTCTTGTACAGCTGGCATGCATATGTCGGCTATGAATTGGACTTGTACAAGGCTTTTGAGCGGCCAATGACTCAATTCGACGTGGCAGATGCATTGTCGCTCGATGAGCAGCTGCTTGCTCAATGGGTAGCGATCGGCGTTTCGATCGGCTACTTAAAAGAGACTGGGCGCAACCGCTACCAAATAAAGAACCGCTGGAAGTTGCCGAAATCGAAAGGCAATAATTCATCGGGTGTATTGCTGAAGGAAATGATGGAACTGCATATCCCCACGCTTTTGGAATATCCAAAAATGATGCGCAACCAAAGCCGCCTTCACTTTGACGAGGATGAACACGCATCGACTGTCGCAGAAACGAGCCGTTTGCTCGAAGTATTGGCCTATCCGAAAATGGCCAAGAGATTGAAGGAAAAAGACTGCCGCCGTGTGCTTGATATCGGCTGTGGGGAAGGCGGCTACATAAAGAAATTGGGTCAGCGATTCCCAACGACGCAATTTACGGGAATCGAAATCAGTGAAGAAGTCGTCGAGAAGGCAAAAGAGCTGACAGCAAACCAAAACAATGTTTCCATCGAACAAGCGGATTTGTGGGATTACAAGCCGGAATCCCCACAGGATATGGTGATGCTCAATAACGTGCTGCATTACATCCCGCTCGAAAAGCGCCAAGCTTTGTTCAAGGAAATCAGCAACTGGATTGCGCCAGGCGGCATCTTCTCGGTCGTCACCCCGATCGCTGGCGGCCCGGACAGCCCGCCATTCGCCAATGTTTTCAATAGCTTCTTTTCATCATTTGACAATCTCTACAGGTTGCCCAAAAAAGAAGAACTCATCGAATGGGGAGAAGAATCAAACCTGGAATTCCTCAGCCTGCGTACCGTTATCAAAGAGGGCGGCTGGTACATCGTGCAATATGAAAAGAAAAGCGAAAGCGCCCGTTAAGCTCCGACAGGCATAAGGCGAGTTTCCGAAGCGGCGCTCTTTGCCGCACAGGAAAATTGACTAATGACCCGAGGAGCTGGGCGATTGAGCTGGACAAAGAAAAGCTGAGACAGCCATGCAGACCCGACAAGCACAAGCCGGTTTGCGTTCCTTGCCGCGTAATCAAAATGGCTTGTGACCTTGAGGGTCTGGCTGTCGAAGCTAGACAAGAAGAAAAGCGAAAGCGCCCGTTAAGCTCCGACAGGCATAAGGCGAGTTTCGGAAGTGGCGCTCTTTGCCGCACAGGAAAATTGACTTATGACCCGAGAATCTGGCTGCTGAAGCAAAACAAAAAAAGCCCTGAAGCAATTAGCTTCAGGGCTTTTCTTATTTGCGCAATGAGCCAAGTTCAGAGGCAATGGCCTGCATTTCGTTCGGGCTGAAATTATCGCGATTTTTGACCATCTCGTAAATTTCACGCAAGTCTTCGTACTCGGACGTGTTGAAATGCTCAGCTTTCATCGCGTCAACGTTAACCATGCGCAGTTTCGTTTTTATTTCCTCAATCATAAAATCGACGTTCTCAGGTGATTGTTTGGATAAATCCATGATCCATTCCTGCCTTTCGGGTGGGTATGCTTTATCATTTCATTATTCAAATGGAATGTCAATTGCCAGAACGTGCCTGTTCTTTCTCTTCTTTGATCTTCGCCGTGATTCTTTTCGTCTCGTATACGATAACGCCAGAAAGTCCGAGAAGGCCGATCAAGTTCGGGAACGCCATCAAGCCGTTCATGACATCTGAGAATGTCCAGACGACATCAAGCGAGACTGTCGCGCCAACAAAGACCATCGCGACGAAAGCGATGCGGTAGACAATCAACAAGCTTGGATTCTTGAACAAATACTGGAAACACTTCTCGCCGTAGTACGACCAGCCGATGATTGTTGAAGAAGCAAAGAAAATCAGGCCAATCGCGACGATATAAGGGCCAACACCGCCGAGAAACTGCTCGAAAGCGGCCGTTGTCAAAGCAGCGCCTTCAAGACTGTCATCCAAATACAAGCCGGACATGACAATTGTGACGCCTGTGATCGAACAGATGATTAATGTATCGAACAGGACTTGCGTCATCGATACTAAAGCCTGGCGACCAGGCATGTCGGTTTTTGCAGCAGCTGCTGCAATCGGTGCGGAACCAAGACCTGCTTCGTTGGAGAAAACGCCTCGCGCCACACCGTAGCGGATGGCTGCACCGATCGCGCCGCCGGCTGCTGCTTCGCCTGTGAAAGCGGCGCTAAAAATAGTTCCAAGTGCTGTAGGAATAAGATCCATATTGAGAATCATAATGATGATTCCCGCAATGATATAGAATAAGGCCATGAATGGAACGAAGAATGCTGTAACTTTACCGATTGTCTTGATCCCGCCGATAATGACGACAGCAGCAAAGACAGTCAAGATGATGCCCGTGATCCAAGTCGGCACGGAGAACGTATCGCGTACGACGGATGCAACGGAGTTGGACTGTGTGCCGTTTCCGATTCCGAATGCTGCGATGGAGCCGAAAATGGCAAATAGCACGGCCAACCATTTTTGTTTCAAGCCGTGTTCCAGATAGTACATCGGCCCACCGGCCATTTGACCCTTAGCGTCCACGATGCGGTATTTGACGGCAAGTACGGCTTCCCCGTATTTCGTCGCCATCCCGAAGAATGCAGAAAACCACATCCAGAATACGGCTCCCGGGCCGCCGAGAATGACGGCGGTTGCGACGCCGACAATGTTTCCTGTTCCGACTGTCGCGGCCATTGCCGTGGACAACGCCTGGAAGTGGGAAATATCGCCTTGCGATTCAGTATCGGGATTTTTGCTGAACGTCAGCTTTAATGCATACGGCAGAAGGCGCAATTGCAGGAGCCCCAAGCGTACAGTTAGGAAAATCCCTGTCCCTACCAGAAGAATCAAAAGCGGTGGTCCCCATACATAACCGCTAACCGTGCCTAGAAATTCTGTTAATCCCTCCATCTTTTCTCCCCCTTTTCACTTCTTTTTTCTTTAGGAAAAATTCCTCCTGTAGAGTTAATATTCCGAAAGTTTTATATCATAGTCAAGTTATTTTTAAAAAATAATTTTTGAAGTGTTTAGAATATGGGGGAACAGGGAAAAATTCGAAGTATGATGGAAACTATAATTTACACTAGGAGGAATTTGGAATGAGCCAAAACAAATTGATGACAGGATTATTAATAGGGGCGGCAGTCGGCGTACTTGTATCGCTGCTTGACCGAAATACCCGTGAGGATGTTATGGACAAATCAAGAAAAGCGAGCGAAAACGCGAAATACTATGCGAATAATAAAGATGAATTGAAATCAGCATTCAAAGAACAAGCAGAGCGCGCGCAAAACTTATATGCACGCATTTCAGAAGATGCTGCTTATGTCGGCGGCAAAGTAGAGCAAGTGAAAAAGTTGGTTCCTGAAGTGAAAGAAGTGGCAATGGAAGCAAAAGGCGCCGTAATGGAAACAAAAGATGCGGTTATTGAATCCAAAGAGGATGTTGTATCAGCAGTCAAAGAGGACAACCCGTCACCGAGTTCTTCACTGACGGATGACTCTTCTGCAAACAATTCTTCATCGAGCAATACTTCATCAAGCAACACCAACTCTTTGAATCAGAACCGCAACTAAAGGTTAGGTTCATGGCAACACACAAAAAAAGCGGCCAGTCCCAAGTGCGCAAACCGAGATATGACGTACTGACCGGCCGTGGATTTATAAAAGAACTAGGAATACGGATCAAAGACGTCGATGTGCAGGGACTCGGAGCGCAATTGGCGTTTTTTTTCCTATTATCGATTTTTCCTTTATTAATTTTTCTTGTTAATTTGCTTCCATATTTGAATTTGCCAAGAGAAGAAGTTTTCCTGTTTATGGAGAATGTTATTCCAGGAGAGGTATACGTTTTAATCGAGCAGACTTTAAATGAGATCCTGACCAATCAAAACAGCGGCTTGCTGTCATTCGGTGTACTTGCGACCATTTGGTCAGCAAGCCTCGGGATGGATGCGCTAATCAAATCCTTGAATGCTACATATGGAGTCAAGGAGAGCAGGCCATTATTAGTTGCGAGAGGCATGTCGATTTTAATGACCATTCTGCTGATCATTATGCTAGTAGTAGCGTTGGCGCTGCCAATCTTTGGACGTCAGATCGGCCTGTTCTTCTTCGCATTTCTCGGTCTTGAAGAAGGATTCTTAGAATTATGGGGGATGATCCGATTCACCATCCCGGCTTTGATTACATTTATTGTGTGCGCCGTGATCTACTGGCTGGCACCGAACGTCCGGATCAGCTTCTGGACAGTGCTCCCAGGAGCAGCTTTTGCGTCGCTCGGCTGGCTATTGCTGTCATTTTTGTTCTCCATCTATATCAACAATTTCGGCAATTTTTCGGCTACTTACGGAAGTATCGGCGGGATTATCCTGTTATTGCTGTGGCTTTACCTTTCCGCAATGCTGTTAATCATCGGCGGCCAAATCAATGCCGTCATGCAAGGAAGGCGGCATTCCAGAAAACGGCTTCATAAAAAAAAGACGGCTCTTCCCGGTAAATGAGGGAGAACTGTCTTTTTTCGTGGAATTTCAGACATTGCGGTTGAGCATGCGCAATCCGTTCAAGATGACCAAAATGGTGCTCCCTTCATGGCCGATGACGCCGAGCGGTAAAGAAATCGCTTGGAAGAAATTTGACAAGATGAGCAGCAGGATGACGGCAACAGAGAAGAAGATGTTCTGTTTGACGATGCGCTGCATTTTCCGTGCCAGCCGGATTGAGTAGGATATGCGGGATAAATCGTTTTTCATCAAAATAACGTCTGCGGTTTCTAAAGCGATATCGGTTCCTTCACCCATGGCGATGCCGGTTGTCGCTGTCGCAAGAGCAGGTGCGTCGTTAATGCCGTCTCCGGTCATCGCGACATATTCGTATTTAGCCAATAAGTTTTTCAAGTGCTCCACTTTGTCGCCAGGCAGGCACTCGCCGATGTATTCGTCGACCCCGGTTTCTTCCGCGATGGCTTTTGCGGTTTTGCGGTTGTCACCGGTTAACATGATGCAATAAATGCCGCGGTCCTGCAGCTCGGCGATGGTAAATTTGGTAATGTCGCGGACGGTGTCTTTGAGCGCCATAGCAGCGAGAATCCCCTGGCCATCCCTCACGAAAGTGACGGTTTTTCCTTGGTTTGCAAGCTTTTCAAGAATTCCGCTTTCAAAAGCATAAGCTTCTTGCTCGCCGACAAAGCCAGGTTTGCCGATTAGGATTTCAGCGCCGTTAAACTGTGTTTTCAACCCATTACCGGGCACATCCACGACTTGCAGATTGCGCATCGGTTCGAATCCTTGTTGGATGACATAATCGGTCATTGCTTTTGCGAGAGGGTGATTGGATTGGGATTCGATTCCTGCGACCAGCGCCATCACCTGTTCACGATCTGCACCTTGGCGGATGATAAAATCAGTCACTTCGGGTTTGCCTCGGGTCAATGTGCCGGTTTTATCAAATGCGATGGCTTTAATGACGCTTAAATTCTCCAAATGCGCTCCGCCTTTAAAAATGACGCCGCTCTTGGCACCGTTGGAAATGGCGGCAAGTGTAGCAGGCATGATGGAAGCAACCAAAGCACAAGGCGATGCCACTACGAGCAGCACCATCGCCCGGTAAAAGGTTTCATTCCAGCTCCAACCCACCAAGAAATGGGGGAGGAACAGCATGAGCACAAAGACAATCAAGACAATTTTGACATAGCGGCCTTCAAAACGTTCAATAAATTGTTGGGAAGGGGACTTCTCGCTCTCAGCGGATTGTACGAGCTCGATGATTTTTTGGAACATTGTTTCAGAGCTCGGCTTGGTCATGACCATGGTGATCGACCCGGACAAATTGACGGTGCCCGCAAATAAATTATCGTGTTGGTATTTGGACACCGGAATCGCTTCGCCGCTGATGGCGGATTCGTCGACAGCGGTTTGTCCGGAATGGACTTCACCGTCGACGGGAATGCGCTCACCAGGCCGGACGGCGACCAGGTCTCCGGTGTTCAATTCACCGACTGGCACGCGCACCGTCTCGCCGGATTCTTTCAATAGCCAAGCTTCATCCGGCTGCATCTCCATAAGCGCCGACAATTCTTTGCGGCTTTTGTTCATCGTGTATGTTTCAAGTGCGCCGCTTAACGCGAAGATGAAGATCAAAATGGCGCCTTCTGTCCAATAGCCGATGACGGAGGCGCCGACTGCTGCCAGAATCATCAGGAATTCGACATTCAATTCCTTGTCTTCAATGGTCTTCTTGATGCCGTATTTTGCCTTGGCATAGCCGCCGATTACGAATGCCAGCAAATAGATAACGACGGAAGGAAGAGCAATATCCTGTAGTTCTAGGATATAAGCGATGATGATCAGGATGCCTGATAACACCGCAGCGATCAATTCGATATGAGGCCGAACTTTCTTCCACATAGCCACTCCTCCATCAAATAGTCAGATATCGGTAATTACTGTCAGTTTACCATATGGTATCGAAATTTGATGCCCGATTTTGCTTACTCTGCATCCTTTCGTGAATAAAAAAGCCCTGGCGCTTTAAATTAAAGCGTCAGGGCTTGGGGATTATTCATTGTCAGTAGACGGCCGGTTTTTGAATTGCTGCATTTTGCTATCCAGATCGTCGACCATCGCAATCAGCCGGTCGATATCTTCCAGTTCTGTGCTTTCCGGTTCGATGGCATCTAACACATCGAGGAACATGCTGAGCCTTTGTTTCATGTAAGTTACTTGCTGTTCCTTATCAGTAATGGATTTTCCCATTGATTCCACCTCATTTCCACTGTATATAGTAGCTGATAACTAGAGGAATATCAATAGTATAGAAAAATGCACAAAAAGTGATTTTTTTATTAATTGAATATTTACACTATTCGATTAATGTGGTATAGTAGCATCAATCCTTTACGAGGGGAGGACAAAACGGATCACCGAACCACAAAAGAACGTGATAGGAAAGAGGAGGCGATTCGAGCATTTAGGTGGCTTCACCGACAGTGCGATTATGGAAACGAACTGTGAATATAAAACATAAAGGCTCAGCCCGCAATCTGCCATGCAGAAACGGACTGAGCCTTTATGCGTTTACACCAATTCGTATGTCTCGACAATTTCGATGGTTTCTTCTACAGAGCGCACCATCGAGCAGTTTTTGCGTGTCAGTTCCATCACGCGCGGCATTTTCGCTTCATTGATATCACCTTTGATGCGAAAATGCAGATGGACTTTTGAAACGCGGTCCGCTTCTTCGGCGATGCGGACGATTTCCTTTACTTCCACTTCGATGTCTTCTGCAGGCATCCGTTGTTTGTCCAGTACTTTGCGGATAATGCCTGCGCTGCAGATAGCCAGTGAAGAAACCAGTAATTGATAAGGGCGGAATCCGTATTCTTCATTGGTTGATACGTGAAGCTCGCCAAAAGGCAAATGCCCGGTAAATCCGTGTTCATTCATGGAAAATTTCATCTTGTATCTCCTCCTTATGTTAAAATTGTAGCGGAAACTTCCCAAAATAGAAAAGAACGTGCTCGTTCTAGGAGGCATTATGAAATATTTCTTATCAAGCGAACGCGCCCGCTTTTGGATATTGGTCGCCATTGTATCAATATCAGGATTCTCACAAGGCATGCTATTGCCGCTCATCGCCGTCATATTTGAACAAGACGGCGTATCGTCTGCACTGAACGGCCTCAGTGCAACAGGCTTATACATAGGCATTATCGCTGTCGCTCCGTTCATGGAGCCTCAGCTGAGAAAGTTCGGTTTTAAACCGCTGATTCTCGTCGGTGGGGCAATGGTGATTCTCGCACTGTTTGCGTTTCCCTTATGGAAAAGCGTATTGTTTTGGTTTGTTTTGCGCATTTTGATCGGTATAGGGGACCAAGCGCTGCATTTTTCGACGCAAACCTGGATCACCAGCACTTCGCCTCACCATAAGCTCGGCCGCAATATCGCGATCTACGGCATGTCGTTCAGTGTCGGTTTCGGTGCAGGTCCGCTATTCGTGCCGCTCGTCGAAGTGTTCGAAGCATTGCCGTTCATCATCTCCGGCATTCTCTGTTTGATTGCCTGGTCATTGGTGTTTTTCCTGCGTAATGATTTTCCGGAGCATTCCGCCAGTTCCATGGGGGCCAAAGGGACATTGCAGCGCTTTCGGACAGCTCTCGTCATCGGCTGGGTTGCCTTTTTGCCTCCGCTCGGCTATGGTTTTTTGGAAGCCTCGCTCAGCGCAATTTATCCAGTCTATGCTTTGCGCCAATCTTTCGACATCAGCATGGTCTCCTATATTCTGGCTGCTTTTTCTGTGGGTGCAATCGCCACGCAATTGCCGCTTGGTGAACTCAGTGACCGCATCGGCCGGAAAAAGGTATTGATGATTGCGTTAAGTGGCGGGGGGATGTCATTTTTGGTAGCGACGTTCTTCGAATCGAATGCTTGGCTCACGCTTGCCTTATTCGTGGTGGCCGGCATGTTTGTCGGCTCGACATTCTCTCTTGGCATTTCCTATATGACCGATTTGATGCCGAGAGAATTGCTGCCGACGGGAAATTTATTGTGCGGCGTGGCATTTAGCGTCGGCAGTTTGATCGGCCCGGCGGCAGGGGGCTTGTTCCTAGAAGTCACGGAACAGCTGAGTTTCCTGCTGTTGATCACCGGGATCCTACTGACCTTATTCACCATCATCGCTTTCAAAGGGCCGCGCAGACATGCGGCCTGAATGCTGAAATTAATATTGTGCTGTCCAAGTTTAGGCGCAGGCGCTGCCTAAACTTTTTTAGTTCCACAAAAAAAGCCACAGGCCCCGTATTCAACGGTTTGGCCTGTGGCTTGAATTATGTCAGCGTTTTGGGATCTTGATCTGGGTGCATTGCCATTTCAATGAAGAACCTGATTTCTTGATCGAATTGGCTGAAATGCTCACGCTTGAGCGGGAATTTATTGGTGTACTTAATTTTATTGCGTTGTTCTTCAGGAAGCAAGTCGTTGATCCATAATTCGGCTAATGCCGATGGTTCGCGAGAAGTGAGCGCCAGCAGTTCTGCGCCGATCTTTTCCCGCTGGCCAGTCGCGCCGCTGCAAATGGTGATAAACGAATAATCGCTTAAATCATCTTTCGAGTTTTTGATAAAGCTCCGCATCGGCGCAGCAATTTTCCCAGCCCATATCGGTGCCAGCAAAATCACGGGGCCATAGTTGCTCAGGTCAACATCCATCGGTGCTAATCGGGAGTCGCGCTTGATGAGGAAATCCAACAAGATCGCTATATCCTTCCGTTTCTTTTTCTCTTTGATTTCGCGCAATTCGCATCCAATCCGGCTCTGCAGTTCTATTGCTAGCTTTTGATTGTTCCCGGAATGGGAGTAAAAAATGATTAACGGCTTCATGGCAATTCCTCCTGGAAAGCTAATTTCACCTGGGCACTGGCAGTGGTTAAAGGGCCGGCTGAAAATCAAATGCGAGGGCTGAAATTTGGCATGCGTGAAGCGCAAATCAAAGAGCTGAAAACCTTTTTATTTCAAGGTCAATAAACACACCGCTTCAACTTGTGAAGTCTGCGGGAACATATCAATCGGTTGGATGTATTCGACGCGGTAAATCTTCGTCAACTGCTGCAAGTCTTTCGCAAGTGTCGAAGGGTTGCATGACGTATAGACAAAACGTTTCGGTTTTACTTTCAAGATGGTTTTCAATAGCGAATCCGCAAGTCCGGTGCGTGGCGGGTCGACTGTCAATACATCCGGCACGTAACCTTCCTTGCGCCAGGTGTCGAGCCATTTTTCCGCTGTGCCCGTTACATAAGTCGCTTGATGGCCTTGTTTTTTTGCATTGGCTTTTGCATCGGCAATGCTTTCCGGGATGGTATCCATGCCGCGGATTTCACGGGCCGAATCCGCGAGCCACAAGCCGATTGTGCCGACGCCGCAATACGCATCGACGACGGATTCCTTGCCGGTCAGTTTCGCTGCACGCTTGATTTCGTTGTAGAGTTTGACGGTCTGTTCCGGATTTAATTGGAAAAATGCACGGGCAGACAAGTCGAACGATAATTCGCCGAGTTCTTCGTGGATAGTCGGCTTGCCGAACAGCGTACGGGTCGTTTCGCCGAATACAAGTGAGGTTTTCTCAGCGTTGACGTTTTGGACGATAGACACCAAGTTCGGGTCGATTGCGCTCAATCGTTCGACCAGCACTTTCTCTTTCGGGATGTCCTTGCGTGTCGTAATCAGCACAAGCTGGATTTCACCGGTTTTGACTGCTGTACGCACAGCAATCGTCCGGACGAGCCCTTTCATCGATTTGCCGTCGTAGATGGATAAGTTCAATTCTTCGATGATGCGCTTCGCGGCATTGGTGATTTTCACGGTGTCCGGATGCTGAACGAGGCATTGTTCGATATCGAGCAGCTGCTGGGAACCTTCCGCAAACAAGCCGGCCATCACTTTGCCGTCTTTCTTGCGTGTTTGGAACTGGCTCTTATTGCGATAATGCCATGGGTCATCCATGCCGATCGTCTCGCGTACTTGGATGTCCGTCCCGCGCAGATAACGGTCAAGCGATTGCAGCACCAAGTCGCGCTTTTCAATGAGCTGTTGGCTATAGCTTAAATGCTGCAATTGACATCCGCCGCATGTTTCGAAAATCGGGCACGGCGGTGTCTGGCGGTGGGGGGAAGCTTTACGTATTTTCAGTATCCGCGCTTGTGCGAAATTGTGTTTCACAATGGTCACTTGCGCAGTGACTTCTTCACCTGGCAATGCGCCGGGAACAAAGACGACATTGCGCTTGAAAAAGCCGACGCCTTCTCCGTTGATGCCGAGCTTTTTAATGGTTAAGGGAAATTTCTGTCCCATTTCAATGATTGGTTTTTCAGTCATGCAGGTCACGTCCTTCAGTTGGTCATCCCTTCATTATACGCTTATTTGTATATGTCAGCCAGTGCTTCCGGCAAATTCGGGAACTCGAACTTAAATCCATGGTCGAGAAGAACGGCCGGCAACGCCCGCTGGCCTTCCAATACCAGCCTGCTTTTATCGCCGAGCACTGCTTTCAATGCAAATGAAGGGGCAGGGATCCAATGCGGTCTGCCGAGCGCACGCCCGATTTCCTTGCCGAAGGCTTTCATGCGCTGTGGGTTCGGTGCCGTCACATTGAACGCACCTGAGAGTTCTTTTTGTTCGATGGCGAAAAGGACCGCGCGCGCCGCATCGCGAACGTGGATCCAGGAAAGCCATTGTCTGCCGGTACCGACTGTGCCGCCGGCGAATAGTTTATACGGCAGCGCCATTAAAGGGAGTGCGCCTTGCTCTTTTCCGAGCAGGATGCCGAAGCGTCCATAAGCAGCACGGACGCCGTCAAGTTGTACTTGTTCGGCCAAGCTTTCCCAAGCGAGCACCGTTTCGGCAAGGAAATCATGGCCGTATTCGCGGTCAGCTTCCGTATAGGTTTTGTGTTCAGAAGCCGGATAGATTCCAATCGCACTTGCATTGACGAGCACTTCCGGTTTTTTTTCAAGCACCGAGATAATGCGCAGCACTTCTTTTGTCGCCGATACACGGCTGTCGTAGATTTTCTTTTTTTGTTTATCTGTCCAAAGACCGTCGTTGATCGAAGTACCAGCCAAGTTGACAAGCGCATCAATGCCTTCAAGCTGCGCTTCCGGGCGCGCTCCTTCAGAAAGCCAGCGGACATACGTGATGCCTCGTTCTTTCGGTTTATCTGAACGTGTTAAAATAAACACCTCATGGCCTTTTTCCACCAGCAGTTCCGTCAGGACAGAACCGAGAAACCCGGTGCCGCCAGTTATCGCTATTTTCATTTCCATCGCCTCCATTTCTATCCCATACCCAATTCGAGCGAAGCATATGCCAAGAGAGCGTGCAAAGTGTATAATGGTAGGAGAAGCGAGGGGAAATTGATGCCGATCATTACGAAAATAACCCGCGGAAAAAACAATCCGGAACGCTATAATATTTATTTGGAAGAAAAATTTGCGTTCAGTGTCGACGAAACCTTGATCATCCGCTACCAATTGACTAAAGGCAAAGAACTCGACCAGTGGACGATCGAAGAAATGAACTTTGAGGATGAAGTCCGCAAAGCATTCAATAAAGCGTTGCATTACCTCGGCTTCCGCATGCGCAGTGAAGGCGAAGTCCGTAAAAAGTTGAAAGAAAAGGAATTCGGAGAAGCCGTCATCGACGAAGCGGTCAAGAAGCTCTACGAACTCAGCTTCCTCGATGATCAGCAGTTTTCAGAAGCCTTGCTCCGGACACAAATCAAATCCGGCAAAAAAGGGCCGAGGGCAATCCAGCAGGACATGCAAAAGAGAGGAATTGATAAGGCTATGCAAAAAGATGTCTTAACCAATTACAGTGAAGAAGAGCAGCTAGAAGTCGCCACAGGCCTTGCCGAAAAAATCGCAGTGAAAGAACAATCGAAAACCCCGAGCCAGGTCAAACAAAAAATCAATGATTCATTGATGAGAAAAGGCTACCCTTACGCGATTATCAAACAAGCAATCGAAACGCTGGATCTTGAACGCGACGGCGACCAGTGGCTCGACAGCGTTCGCCAGCAGGGGGACAAATTGTGGCGCAAGCACGAAAGCAAATTGTCAGGGAACGACTTGAGCCGGAAAGTAAAGCAAGGGCTTTATCAGAAAGGCTTCCCGGGCGATGTGATCAGTCAGTACATCGAAGAAAAGGAGCTTGAAGATGAGTGAGCATAAACCATATTCACAAATGGACGAGACAGAGCTGCGCAATGAAATCGCCCGTCTGAAAGAAAAAGCGCGCAAGGCGGAACAACTTGGCATCGTCAACGAATTCGCGGTGCTCGAGCGCAAAGCCATCATGGCCGCCTCGTTCCTGCTGGACCCAAAAGACTTTAAACCAGGGGAAGTCTACCGTGTGGAAGGCGACCCGAATGTCTATTTTCAAATTGATTACTTAAAAGGCAATTTTGCCTGGGGCTACCGCATGGGCGGCGCCAAGCACACGGAAGCATTGCCGATTTCCATGCTCCGTCCATTAAAGGAAGGGAAGTGAACCGATGAAAGAAGTCATTGAGCAGTTAATCATCGAATTGAGAGAAAAAAACCCGGAGCTGTCGGAAGACAAAGCCCGGACGTGGATCGAACTTTTAGTATCTGATTTTGAATCGTCTTACGCGAAAGCGGGATATGATTACCAAGGCACGGCGGTCGTCGAGAAAGTCGTACGACAATGGATTGAAAGCTACGGCGATAAAATCCATGAATTTGCAGGGAACAATCCAAAATATGCACATCTTTTGCATGATGCATAAACGATAAAAAAACGGCCGGGGATGATTGCCCCGGCCGTTTTTCTGTTCAGTTATGGCTGAAATCGAGCTTTTTCCTCAATTTATCTTCGCTAAAAATCCATCCTGTATAGGAGTTCAGGATATTATGGTCCTCGTCCAGATGGGCAACCGCGACAAACGGATAATAATCATTGCTGCGGTAGCGCAAATCAATCAAGCGTACTTCGTAGATTTCTCCGTATTGATTGATTTCCCAGCGGTAAAGCGGAGAAAACGAGACGAAGGCATCCAGATTCTTGTCTTTCATTGCCGTCTGGATCAAGGCGTTTTCAGGCATTGGCTTTTTCAGGAACTTGTCATAAATATTGATCGAGCGGCCATACGCCTGTCCCACATAATGGTGTCGGTCAGTATCAGCGGCAATGCGCCATTGGAAATAGCGCATCGTCGGCGCGACGAATACATCGTTCGTGCCCGGGATCGTATTGCGGATCGCCTGCTTAATCGCTGATTGCAGCGCAAAGCGCGAAACGTAATAAAAGAACAAAATGACATACAAAATGCTCATTGTCCAAACCGGATCGGCTCCGAACGCCCAGATCATGAGGGCCACGACGTGCGCGCCAAAAATGATTGGGTCAAAGGTATTAATGACGCCGAGTGCCACCCAATGATTGGAAAATGGCCGAAGTGCCTGTGTACCGTATGAGTTGAATATGTCCACAAATACATGCAGGAACACGGCCAGAAAAGTCCATAACCATAAATGAAGTAAATTAGCTTCTGGGAAAATGAGGTAGATAGCGCCCGAAAGCAAAATAGGCCATGACAGTACGGCTGGCACGGAATGCGTAATGCCCCTGTGATGGCGGATATACACCGCGTTGTCGCGCAGTTTTAAAACAGTATCAATATCGGGGATTTGTGAGCCGATAATGGTGCCGGTCATGACGGCAGTCCAAGTGGCTGGATGAGCAGCGACAACGGGATCGGCCATAGCCAGCCCGCCGAGCGCAATACCCATGACGATATGAGTTCCTGTATCCATCGACGCATCCCCCTTTATTGCGAGCGTTTATAATATCTTGTGTGCCCGCCATTTGATAAAATAAGCATATTCCCTAAATATACATACCCGCTTCAGGGCCGGAATACTCAGCACGAACGGAGGCAGAAAACATAAATATGGACAAGCAACAATTTCAGCGGGATTTGATCGACTGGTTCCAGAAAGAACAGCGGGACCTTCCATGGAGACGCACAGCCGACCCTTACCAGATCTGGATTTCCGAGGTCATGCTGCAGCAGACGAGAGTCGATACGGTTATCCCTTATTATAAACGCTTTGTCGAGAAATTTCCCACTGTCGAGTCTTTGGCGCAAGCCGAAGAGGAAAGTTTATTGAAGCTTTGGGAAGGGCTCGGCTATTATTCGCGCGCCCGCAATCTTCAAGCTGGGGTGCGCGAAGTCTCCGAACAATACGGAGGCATCGTGCCTTCAACGCGCAAGGAGATTTCTTCATTAAAAGGCGTCGGTCCCTATACGGCAGGCGCAGTCTTGAGTATTGCTTATGGCGTGCCGGAACATGCTGTTGACGGCAACGTCATGCGTGTGCTCAGCCGCATTCTTTTGATCGAAGAAGACATTGCCAAGCCGAAGACGCGCAAAGTATTCGAACAGGCAGTGACAGAATTGATCAGCCACGAAGACCCGTCTTCATTCAACCAAGGATTGATGGAACTTGGCGCGCTCATCTGCACGCCGACATCACCGAAATGCCTGTTATGCCCGGTCCGCGATCATTGCGAAGCGTTTCACGCCGGCAAGGAAACAGAACTGCCGATCAAAACGAAAGCCAAAAAAAGCCGTGCCGCCAATTTTGCCATGATGGCGATTTGGAGCGGGGACAAGCTGTTGATGGAGCAGCGTCCTGGAAAGGGCTTGCTTGCAGGAATGTGGCAATACCCGATGCTTGAGCTGACAGCAGCGCTCGAAGCGAATGAAATCGGTGAATTATATGCAGAGACGTTGAATGGTACACTTACGGACATCGAGAAAATTACTGCTTTCAAACATGTCTTTTCTCATTTAACATGGAATGTGGATGGCTATTTGGCCAAAGCGGAAGAATTTACGCCGCCTGAAAATATGAAATGGGTGACGCCGGAACAATTGGAGAATTTGCCAATTGCCGGACCAGGCCAAAAGATGAAGACAGCTTTAGAGCAAAGAGGAGATGTAGCAAAATGACAGAACAAAAAGTAGCATTAGTGACCGGCAGCAGCCGTGGGTTAGGCAAAGCGATGGCAATTGCCTTGGCAGAAGAAGGCTATGACATCGTCGTCAATTATGCACGCAGCAAAACAGCTGCGCTCGATACGGTTAAAGAAGTCGAAGCAAGAGGAAGAAAAGCCTTGCTCGTCCGTGCCAACGTCGGTGACGTCGAGAAACTGCGCGGCATGTTCGAGACGATCAAAGAAGAATTCGGACGATTGGACGTTTTCGTATCAAACGCCGCATCCGGTGTTTTGCGCCCGGTCATGGAACTAGAAGAATCGCATTGGGACTGGACGATGAATATCAACGCCAAAGCGATGCTATTCGGCGCACAAGAAGCGGCAAAACTGATGGACAAAGGCGGCAAGATCATCGGCATCAGTTCGCTCGGCTCGATCCGTTATTTGGAAAACTATACGACGATCGGCGTATCCAAAGCAGCTGTCGAATCGATCACCCGTTATTTGGCGGTGGAACTCGCACCAAAAAATATTGCGGTCAACACTGTTTCCGGCGGTGCGCTCGATACGGAAGCTTTGAAGCATTTCCCGAACCGTGAGGAACTGCTCGGCGATGCACGTGACAACACGCCAGCAGGGCGCATGGTGGAAATTGAGGACATGGTCAAAACGGCGATGTTCCTCATTTCCGACCATGCCGATATGATCCGTGGGCAGACAATTATCGTTGATGGAGGTCGGTCTATCGTCATGTGATTCTCGCAACTTTCGGCTTATTGCTGTATGTTTTCAGAATTGATTGATATAATGAACGGGAGATAACATATAGTGATAGTTAGACGAAAAGGTGGGATGGTGCATGGCGGTTCCTGCGGAGGGTGAAACAATCCAGATCCACAGTTACAAGCACAACGGACGCATCCACCGTGTCTGGCAGGAAACAACTGTACTGAAAGGGACGAACAATATTGTAATCGGTGCGAACGAACGCACGCTGGTGAGGGAATCGGATGGCAGGACATGGTTGACGCGAGAACCGTCGATCTGTTATTTCCATGCTGAACATTGGTTCAACATCATCTGCATGCTGCGTGACGACGGCGTTTATTATTATTGCAATATCAGCTCCCCGTTCGTCTACAATAATGGATCGTTGAAATACATCGATTATGACTTGGATGTAAAAGTGTTTCCGGATATGTCTTACACGCTGTTGGATGAAGACGAATTTGAAGACCATAAGCGGCAAATGGGCTACCCAGAAGTCATCGATCAAATACTCTACCGCAATGTAGACAAGCTGATCAGTTGGATCAAGCAAAGAAGAGGACCTTTTGCCCAGGACTTTATTGAAGTATGGACGAACCGGTATGAATTTCATAAGCATAACCGGATTCATGATTAACATGGAAAACCTGTTGCCTGCCAACAGGTTTTTCGTTTTGAACAGAATGGAGTGAACAGTTTGAGCAGTATGAAACGCTATATGAAATTCGTCAAGCCTTATTATTGGCAGATTGCCTTGACGATCTTCATCGGGATCTTCAAGTTTGCGATTCCTCTTTTTATCCCTCTTTTAATCAAGATTGTCATTGATGATATCATCGGCGCAGAGGCATTGTCGGATGCCGAAAAACTCCGCCAGCTTTACTTGTGGCTCGGGGGAACGGCGATCGTGTTCTTCCTGCTGCGCCCGCCGATTGAATATTTCCGCCAGTATTATGCACAATATGTCAGCAATAAAATTCTCTACGATATCCGTGGCTATCTTTACGGCCACCTGCAGCGCCTGAGCTTGCGTTATTACGCGAACACAAGAGCAGGGGAAATCATTTCACGGGTCATTAATGATGTCGAACAGACGAAAAACTTCGTCATGATCGGCTTGATGAATGTCTGGCTCGATGTCGCGACCATCCTCATTGCCATCATCATTATGCTCACCATGGACGTCTCCTTGACGATTGTTGCCCTGTTGGCGTTTCCGTTTTATGCGTTCAGCGTCAAATATTTCTTCGGACGCTTGCGCGATTTGACGCGTGAACGGTCCCAGGCACTCGCCAATGTCCAAAGTTATTTGCACGAACGTGTACAAGGCATGAGCATCATCAAAAGCTTTGCGCTTGAAAAGCACGAACAGAAGATTTTCAACAACACGAACGATCAATTCCTGGAAAAAGCGATCGACCATACGAAATGGAATGCCAAAGCATTCGCAGTCGTCAATACCATCACCGACGTAGCGCCATTATTGGTCATTGGCTACGCCGGCTACCAGGTCATCCAGGGGAATTTGACACTCGGAACGATGGTGGCGTTTATCGCTTATATCGAACGGCTTTATAATCCATTGCGCCGCCTCGTCAACTCGTCAACGACGCTCGTCCAATCACTTGCTTCGATGGACCGCGTCTTCGAGATGGTCGATGAAGAATACGACGTGACCGATAAACAAGGCGCTCGCGAACTCGGACGCGTCGATGGCAAGCTCGAATTCCATAATGTCTCATTCCACTACAACGATGGGGGAAGCGAAGTGTTGTCGAACCTCAACTTCACGGTTCGACCAGGAGAGACAGTGGCATTTGTCGGCATGAGCGGCGGCGGCAAATCGACGATCGTCTCGCTTATCCCAAGATTCTACGATGCTACTGAAGGCACGATCCGCATGGATGGCCATGACTTGAAAGATGTAACGATTCATTCATTGCGCGACCAGATCGGTCTCGTCTTGCAAGATTCGATCCTGTTCAGCGAATCGGTCAAGGAAAATATCCTGATGGGCAAGCCTGATGCGACTGACGAGGAAGTCATCGCCGCGGCAAAAGCGGCGAATGCCCATGAATTTATCACAAACTTGCCGGAAGGCTACGATACGAAAGTCGGCGAGCGCGGCGTCAAATTATCCGGCGGCCAAAAACAGCGCATTGCCATTTCCCGTGTTTTCCTGAAAGACCCGGCGATCCTCATCTTGGACGAAGCGACATCCGCACTCGACCTGGAAAGCGAAGCGTTGATTCAGGATTCCTTGGAACGGCTTGCGCATGACCGCACGACATTAATGGTCGCGCACCGCTTATCGACCATTACCCATGCCGATCAAATATTGGTCATCGACAATGGCCAGTTAGCTGAACAAGGCACGCATGAAGAGCTGCTGAAAAAGCGCGGCGTCTATTACAAGCTATTCCAAGTGCAGAACATAGGTTAACTATTTCACGCTCCCCAATTTCTGGGGAGCTTTTTTAATAGGTAGGAAGGCTTTCGCCAATCTCCCGAAAACTATTGCATTACTACTAATATTACGTATAATGGAAACACGGAGAATGTTCTGAATAATTTAAAATGAAGAAGGAGGATCTCTATGGACGAACGTAAAACCATCTTGGATGTGAAAGGGCTGCGCACTTCCTTTTTCACTGATGATGGAGAAGTACCGGCAGTCGACAACGTGGATTTCCATATCCGCCAGGGAGAAGTGCTCGGCATCGTAGGAGAATCAGGCTGCGGCAAAAGTGTTACCTCATTGTCCATAATGGGGCTGGTGCCAAGTCCTCCAGGAAAAATTGTCAGCGGGGAAATTTTATTCCAAGATAAGGATTTAACCAAGTTATCCGATAAAGAAATGCGCCAGATCCGCGGCGATGACATCGCAATGATTTTTCAGGAGCCAATGACTTCGCTGAACCCATTGTTTACCATCGGCAATCAATTGCGTGAAGCATTGAAGATCCATAAAAAGGATTGGTCGAAAAGCCAAATTCAGGAGCGCGCCGTCGAAATGATGAAATTGGTCGGCCTGCCACGTGCAGAAGCTTTGCTTAATGATTATCCTCATCAATTATCAGGGGGGATGCGCCAGCGCGTGATGATCGCGATGGCTTTATTGTGCGACCCGAAAGTGTTGATCGCCGATGAACCGACCACGGCACTCGATGTAACCATCCAGGCGCAGATCCTAAAACTGATCAAGAATTTAAACGAACGGCTCGATACAGCCGTTTTGTTGATTACCCATGACCTTGGAGTCGTCGCTGAAACTTGCGAACGCGTCGTTGTCATGTACGCGGGCAAAGTGGTCGAAGAAGGGCCAGTACATACTATTTTCAATGATCCGCAGCATCCATATACCCGCGGCCTTCTAGAAAGCGTACCCGACATGCGCTTCAAGAAAGAGCGGCTATACTCTATCCCAGGAAACGTGCCAAAACCGGGATCGATCAAAGTAGGCTGCAAATACGCAGCACGTTGTGAATTTGCTTTCGATCGTTGCCGTGTGGAAGACCCGGAATTATACCAGACGGCAGAAGACCACAAGACGCGCTGTTTCCTATTCGATCCAAAGGAGGCCGAGTCGCATGACAGAACCGTTGTTGAAAGTTGAAGGCTTAAAAAAATATTTTCCGGTTACGGGCGGCATGTTCGGCCGTGTCAAAGGGCAGGTCAAAGCGGTTGATGACATCTCTTTTTATGTAAATGAAGGCGAAACGCTTGGAATCGTCGGCGAATCGGGCTGCGGCAAGTCGACGACCGGGCGTATGCTTATGCGCTTGCTCGATCCGACAGAAGGCAAAGTGACATTTGACGGACAGGAATTGACCAGTTTGTCAGCGTCGGAAATGCGCAAGGCCAGACGCGACATCCAAATGGTGTTCCAGGATCCATATGCGTCACTCAATCCGCGCCACAGCATTGAAAAAATCTTGATGGAGCCGCTCAATGTCCATAATATCGGCGATCCGAAAGAGCGTAAACGCAAAGTTTACGAGTTTCTCGAAATCGTTGGGCTCAGCAGCTACCACGCTAAACGCTATCCGCATCAATTCAGCGGCGGCCAGCGCCAGCGTATTGGAATCGCGCGCGCGCTCATGACCAACCCGAAACTGATCATCGCTGATGAGCCGGTTTCTGCGCTTGATGTATCGATTCAAGCACAAGTGCTCAATCTGATGCAGGATCTGCAGCGCGATTTGAAACTGACGTACATATTCATCGCCCATGATTTGGGCGTCGTTCGCCATATCAGCGACCGCGTGGGCGTCATGTATTTGGGCAATATGGCGGAACTTGCGGATACAGAAAGCCTGTATGAGAAGCCGCTTCATCCTTATACGCAAGCGCTGCTATCGGCAGTGCCTGTTCCGGATCCTGATTTTGTCCGCGAGGAAGTAGTGATTAAAGGGGATGTGCCGAGCCCAGCAAACCCGCCATCTGGCTGCCGCTTCCATACACGCTGCCCATTCAAGATGGATATCTGCTCGCAGGAAATTCCGCGTTTTGCGGAAGTTGAACCAGGTCATTCTGTGGCTTGCCACCTCTATGAGGAATGCAGGCCGCAATGATAATAAAAAAACAAAACGGAGGGGTTATTTTGGGGAAAAAGAAATTGGTATCACTTGCTTTCCTGATGCTGCTTTTGCTGTCGACAGCGCTTTACGGCTGTTCAGGCGGTGATTCGGAGTCAGGCGGAGAAGGCGGAGAGTCAGAATCAGGCGGCGAAAAAGTCCTGATCTTCGGACGTGGCGGCGACTCGGTATCATTGGATCCGATCACGGTTACAGATGGAGAGTCTTTCAAAGTAACGAAAAACATTTTCGATACATTGATCAATTTCGGCGAGCAGGATACAGAAATTGAACCAGCGCTTGCTAGTGAATGGGAAGCAGCTGAAGATGGTTTGACTTACACGTTCCAATTGCAAGAAGGCGTCACGTTCCATGATGGAACAGATTTCAACGCAGAAGCAGTTGTCGCGAACTTTGAGCGCTGGGCTGCTGGGGATGCAGACCAGTTCCCGTACTATAAATCGATGTTTGGCGGATTTGGCGATGAAGAAGAACATGTCATCGAATCTGTCGAAGCGACTGGCGATTACGAAGTCGTGATTAAATTGAAGCGCCCACAAGCACCATTCTTGAAAAACTTGGCGATGAGCCCGTTTGGCATCGCGTCACCGACAGCATTTGAAGAAGCCGGCGAATCATTCGGCGACCAACCTGTCGGAACTGGCCCATTCAAATTTGTTGAATGGCAACGTAACGATACGGTAACAATCGAGAAATTCGATGATTACTGGGTGGATGGAGAGCCGAAACTCGACCAAGTCGTGTTCCGTGCAATTCCGGATAACTCAGCTCGCCTGAACGCATTATTGTCTGGCGAAATCGATTTGGCTGACGGCATCACGCCATCAGATTCAGAAACGATCGAAAACGATGAAAACCTGCAATTGTTCGAACGCCCGTCGATGAACGTTGGCTACCTTGGATTAACGACTACTCGTGAGCCATTCGATGATCCGAAAGTCCGCCAGGCAATGAACCATGCGATCGATCGCCAGGCAATTGTTGATTCATTCTTCGAAGGCCGTGCAGAGGTCGCGAAAAACCCGATGCCTCCGGTAATCAGCGGTTATAACGACAGCATTGAAGGTTACGAGTACGATCCTGAAAAAGCGAAAGAACTTTTGGCTGAAGCAGGACTCGAAGATGGCTTTACAATGGAACTATGGGCAATGCCAGTTCCACGTCCGTATATGCCAGATGGACAAAAAGTAGCTGAAGCAATCCAAAGTGATTTGGCAGAAGTCGGCATCACAGCTGAAATCGTTTCTTACGAGTGGGCAACCTACCTCGAAAAAGCTGCAGCGGGAGAAGCGGATGCATTCCTTCTTGGCTGGACAGGCGATAACGGCGATGCTGATAACTTCTTGTATGTATTGCTTGACCAAGACAACATCGGTTCAAACAACTACACATACTACGAAAACCAGGATCTTCACGATATCTTGATCGAAGCTCAAACAGAAGTGGATGAAGATGCCCGCAACGAATTGTACATGCAGGCTCAGGAAATCATCCACGAAGACGCGCCATGGGTACCGCTTGCGCACTCTACACCGCTTCTTGCCGGTGGGACGAACGTAATCGACTTTAAAGCGCATCCAACTGGCTCTGACAAACTGGCATCAGTGGATATGGAGTAGGCATTTCTTTTGGGGGAGAGGTCGTACTGATTTCTCCCCCTTTTCAATACATAATGCAATTGAGATGGAGAGGTGAAGAAGATGCTTCACTATATCGGGCAACGGCTTTTGCAATTGATTCCTGTTTTACTCGGAATGACGTTTATCGTCTTTATGATCATCCGGGCAATTCCGGGGGATCCCGCACAAGTCATCCTTGGGCAACAAGCATCCGAAGAAGCAATTAAAGCATTACGGACCAGTCTGGGGCTTGATAATCCCTGGTATATCCAATATTTCGATTACTTAAAAGGCCTAGTTACAGGAGACATGGGGGATTCACTGCGTACCCGTTCACCTGTTTCAGAAGAAATTTGGCCCTATTTAGCAGCAACATTTGAGTTGTCGTTGTTCGCAATTATCATTGCGGTCGTTATCGGAATCAATGCGGGCATCATCTCTGCATGGTTCCAGAATTCATGGTTCGATTACACAGCAATGGTTTTGGCTCTTATCGGTGTTTCCATGCCGATTTTCTGGCTCGGCCTCATGAACCAATGGATTTTCTCGATTGAACTCGGCATATTACCGACGACTGGCCGTGAAAATGTTCGGGATCCAATCAATAACATTACCAATTTTTATGTGTTGGACACCATCATTCAAGGTGATTTCAACCAATTGGCGACCGTATTGAAGCATTTGGTACTTCCGGGTACGGCGCTAGCCACTATTCCGATGGCGATCATCGCACGTATGACGCGTTCGTCGATGCTCGAAGTCATGCGCTCAGATTATGTGCGGACAGCCCGCGCTAAAGGCGTGAAAATGTTCTGGGTCGTTTATAAGCACGCATTGAAAAATGCGATCATTCCAGTACTTACAATCATCGGTTTACAGATGGGCTTATTGCTCGGCGGTGCCATTTTGACCGAAACCATTTTTGGATGGCCAGGCATCGGACGCTATATTTACGAAGCGATCGGATTCCGCGATTATCCGGTTATCCAATCCGGCATTCTAGTCGTCGCATTTATCTTTGTCATGATCAATCTCTTTGTCGACTTGCTCTACGGTCTAGTCGACCCAAGGATCAAATATGATTAGGAAGGGGGAGGAGCACTTTGGCTGAAACAGCAGCAGACAAGCAGGAAATGCAAAAAGTCGCCGGCCCGTGGAAAGAGGCATGGCGCGGATTCCGCAAAAGTAAAGTCGCGGTCGTTGGCATGGGCATCGTCATTTTCTTTATTCTCTTGGCGATCTTCGGACCATTATTTACACCGCAAGGCATCAATGAACAAAATCTTTCCCAGCGGCTTCTGCCTCCTTCCAGCGATCATTGGATGGGAACAGACGATTTTGGCCGCGATATCTTATCGCGTGTCGTATATGGGGCCCGCATCTCGCTTTGGGTTGGATTCTTGGCGGTTATCGGTTCGGTAGTTGTCGGCAGTATTCTCGGTATTTTAGCCGGCTATTACGGGCGCTGGGTCGACACCATCATTTCTCGCCTGTTCGATATCATGTTGGCATTCCCGAGTATCCTTCTTGCGATCGCGGTGGTATCGGTTCTTGGGCCGTCACTGCGCAATGCATTGATTGCGATTGCCATCATCAACGTGCCGAACTTCGGGCGCTTGATTCGGTCGAAGGTATTGAGCATCAAGGAAGATGAATACATCATGTCGGCCAAAGCGATCGGCATGAAGGATAACCGCATCTTGGTTTCGCATATTTTACCGAACTCCATGGCGCCGGTTATCGTCCAAGGCACGCTCGCGATTGCGACAGCGATCATTGAAGCGGCGGCACTCGGCTTTCTCGGGCTCGGGGCGCAGGCGCCTTCCCCTGAATGGGGCAAGATGTTAGCTGATTCCCGGTCCTATTTGACCAATGCCCCTTGGACGATGATTTTCCCGGGTGTAGCAATCATGTTGACTGTACTTGGCTTTAACTTAATGGGAGACGGGCTGCGTGACGCACTCGATCCAAGAATGAAATCATAAGAAAAACGCCCGGAAATTTTCCGGACGTTTTTTTATATGGCGTTTTCGATATCACTGTCGACTTCTTCGCTATGGTAATTATGGTATGCAATGATCAACAGATCCAAATGTTCCAAATGCTCTTCGTAATCGAGAAGGGCAGAAAGCACGTGCATCAAATGGTAAACCGAAAATTCGTCTTCTTCGACTTCGGTCGATAAATTGATTTCCTTGACGAAAATCGACATCACTTCATTGCGCTTTAACACCGCGTCCGGACCCGAACTTTCGCTATGTTCCGGGCGGATTTTTCCAATGTATTTCATATAAAGCTGCTCGTGATAGCTCGCCAAGCTCTCAAGCCGTTCCTGCACCATCATATGGAATTGTTCGGGCAAATCCCGTAGTTCATTCTCATACCGGTTCAAGCGCCGTAGAACTTCCAGGCTTTTTTTCGAAGTGGCGATCATCTGTCTATAGAGTACCAGCTTGCGTGCTTTTGTATACTGCTGTTTTTTCGTATAACTGCGTTCTTCTTTATAAAATGAATACCATTGATCCACTTTCACCAGTTTCTCGGTCAATTTGTCGATATCTTCTTTTACCGAGGAATGATCGGATGCATGGCGAATCGAAATCCGGATCCACCGGATGACATCTTCGCTGACAGAATGAATCGACTGGAATAAGCGCGTTTCGTATTTGGGCGGCAAAAAAATCATATTGACGATAAAAGCCGATAAGATGCCCAATAAAACCGTCAGAAAGCGTAAAGAAGCGAAGATCAGAAAGTCATCCGACTGCGAATCCATGATGATGATCAAAGTTACCAATGTCAGGGGTACTGTATTTTCCAGTTTTAATTTCAGCATGATGACGATCGCTAAGATAGCGGCGACGCCAATCGTCAAATAGTTCGGCCCGAGCGTTAACACGAAGATAACGGCAATCGAGGCCCCGATTAAATTGCCATACACTTGGTCGAGCAAGGTCAGGTATGACCGGTAAATGGAAGGCTGTATAGCAAAAATTGCTGCTACTCCCGCAAATACCGGTGTCGGAAGTTCCAGAAGCGTCGCCAGAAACAAGGCGAGTGAGATAGCGATACCGGTTTTGAATATGCGCGCGCCGAGTTTCATCGGCCAACACCTCCTTTAGGGAGAAATCTGTTTTTATAACTGGGCAAATGCATGTTCGACTGCCCGGATCGACGTATCGATATCTTCCTCTGTATGTTCAGTGGTCAAGAACCAAGCTTCGTATTTGGAAGGTGCTAGGTTGATGCCTTGTTCAAGCATTAGTTTGAAGAACCGTCCGAACATTTCGCCGTCCGTCGCTTCCGCTTGTTCGTAATTTTTCACTTTTTGATCGGTGAAATAAATCGTCAAAGCTCCCTTTAACCGATTGATGGTGATCGTGATGCCATGCTTCTCAGCAGCAGCCAAAATTCCTGCTTCTAGACGTTCACCCAGATGGTCCATTCGCTCGTAAACGCCTTTTTCTTGCAGTACTTCGAGACACGCGATGCCTGCTTGAATTGAAGCGGGATTGCCGGCCATCGTCCCTGCCTGGTAAGCGGGTCCGAGCGGGGCAACAGTTTCCATGATTTCTCGCTTCCCGCCGTATGCACCGATCGGCAAACCGCCGCCGATGATTTTTCCGAGCGCCGTCAAGTCCGGCTCAAGGCCAAGCAAATTCTGCGCACCTCCGTAATGGAAGCGGAAAGCCGTGATGACTTCATCATAGACAATCAAAGCACCTTTCTCTTTCGCCAGCGCATGGACGTCTTCAAGAAATCCTTCTTGCGGTTCAACGATGCCGAAGTTGCCGACGATCGGCTCGACAAGGATGCAGGCGATTTCGTCTCCCCAACGCTCTATCGCTTCTTTGAATGCTTCCGGATCATTAAATGGAATCGTGATTACTTCATTAGCGATCGATTTCGGGACGCCTGCTGAATCAGGAGTACCGAGTGTAGCAGGGCCAGAACCGGCAGCAACGAGCACTAAGTCGGAATGGCCGTGGTAGCATCCAGCGAATTTCATGATTTTGGTGCGCCCTGTGTACGCGCGTGCCACGCGGATAGTCGTCATGACGGCTTCGGTGCCACTATTGACGAAACGTACTTTATCCATGGCAGGCATCGCTTGTTTCAACATTTTAGCGAATGTCACTTCATGCTTCGTTGGGGTGCCGAATAACACGCCGGTTTTAGCCGCGTGCGCAATGGCTTTGGCGATATGTGGGTGGCCGTGTCCTGTGATGATAGGGCCGTAAGCAGCTAGATAATCGATGTATTTATTGCCATCCACATCATAAAAGTAAGCTCCTTTTCCATAATCCATCGCGATGGGCGAGCCGCCCCCTACAGCTTTATAAGAGCGGGAAGGGCTGTTGACCCCACCAACTATATGTTGCAGCGCTTCTTGGTGCAATTGTTCGGAAATCGAGTGATCCATAAAATGCCTCCTAAAATAATCTATTCCCTATTGTAGACAAAATCAGCCGCAAACGCCAAAGAAATTGAAAGTAATGAAACCGTCCGGTACGATAGAAGAAAGAAAAGGAGTGATGGATTTGGCTACACTAGAAGGATTGGCAGCACCTGACTTCACATTGCAAAATGAGCAAGGCGAAACAATTTCCCTTTCGGACTTTGCAGGGGAAAAATATGTCGTGCTCTATTTTTATCCGAAAGACATGACACCAGGCTGTACGACTCAAGCCTGCGATTTCCGCGATGCCGAAAAGGATTTCTCAGATCTTAACGCAGAGATTTTGGGTGTCAGTGCAGACTCCAAAGAACGCCATCAAAAATTCATCGACAAGCACGGCTTACCGTTTTCACTCCTCGTTGATGAGGATCACCAAGTGTCCGAGGCTTACGGGGTTTGGAAACTGAAGAAAATGTACGGCAAAGAATTCTGGGGCATCGAGCGCTCGACATTCTTGATCGACCCGACAGGTACCGTCATCAAGGAATGGCGTAAAGTCAAAGTGAAAGAACATATTGAAGTAGTGTTGGAAACTATAAAAACAATCAGCGGTAAATAAGAAAGGGAGAATCTAATGGAAGTCCTATTCACATTTGTGCCGAGAGAGAATCAGCAAGAACGGCTTCTAGCCGAATTCCCTGAAGTGAATTTCCGCTTCTTATATAAGAACAAGTCATTTTTGCCGACAGCAGACATTGTTGTCACTTACGGAGAAGATTTAACAGAGGAAGATATCGACAGTGCCGAAAACTTGAAGTGGATCATGGTGGCAAGTGCAGGTATCGAAAAAATGCCCCATGCAGCCATTGCTGAAAAAGAAATTATTGTCTCGAACGTCAAAGGAATCCACAAAACGCCAATGGCAGAGTCGGCCTTAGCGCATTTGCTGTCACTTAAACGCTCACTGCCATTTATTTATGAGAGCCAGCGCAATGGCGAATGGAACCGCAAAACTAAATCATCCGAACTGGCTGGTTCTACGGCTGTCCTGTTCGGTCCTGGTGCGATCGGTTCAGAAATAGGCCGCTTGCTTCAGGCATTCAGCGTCCGGACAATTGGCTGTAATCGTTCGGGAAACGATGCTGAGTATATGGATGAGATGGTTTCTTTTGAAAATGCATTAGCCGTTCTTCCGGAGGCGGATATTGTCCTATCCGTATTGCCGAGCACAAAGGAAACTTATCATCTATTGAAGAAAGAACATTTTCGTGCGATGAAAGAGGATGCGATTTTCATGAATTTAGGTCGAGGAGATCTGGTCGAAGATGCAGTCATACTCGAAGCGGTGGAAAATGGCGAAATTGGCCACGCTGTATTGGATGTTTTTGAAGAAGAGCCACTGCCGGCAGACCATCCATATTGGAAGATGGATAATGTGATAGTCTCCCCGCACGTTTCGAGCCACTCTGGAAAATACGTCGAGCGCGCATTAGATGTTTTCATTCCGAATTTACATGCTTGGCTCGAAGGCGATAAATCACCATCAAATCCAGTGGATATGAAAAGGGGTTATTAAAGATGAAGATTTACACGAAAACAGGAGATAAAGGAACCACTTCACTCGTATACGGCAGCCGCGTTAAAAAAAATGACCCGCTTGTCGAAGCATACGGGACTTGCGATGAAGCAAATACAATGATCGGTCTCGGCGTAGGGCATTTGAATGGCGAATTTTTTGAGCAAAAAGAAGCTCTTTGTGAAATCTTCCATCAGATCCAAACGATTCTTTTCCACGTTGGAGCCGAATTGGCTACGCCAGCAGGTAAAGAAGTGAAATGGAAGCTCGAATCTGAGCATATCACTCAACTGGAAAAATGGATCGATGAATATGATGCAGAACTGCAACCGCTCAGCAATTTCATCTTGCCTGGTGGCCATCCTGCAGGAGCGGCATTCCATGTAGCCCGCACAATTGTGCGCCGCGCTGAGCGCAATGTGATAGCGATAGGGGAAGGAGTCTCACCTAATGTATTGGCTTATTTAAACAGGCTCTCTGATTTTCTGTTCGTCGCCGCACGGTTCGTCAATCAGCAACTGGGTTCCAAAGAAAAAGGGCTACATGCCGAATAGTGAACATTTTAAGCAGCCGGGCTTCATGCCCTGCTGCTTTTTGTTTACGCTAATAATTACAGCAAGTGGAATAAACAGAAAACTAGCGTCCTATAGCGATTTCTTGACATGCTGAGGTTTTTTTAGGTACACTAATTATAACGATTACAATGTAAGAATATATATGAAGTGAGGTGCCCAGCGATGTCTGAAGCCCAATTGAAAGATGCACTCGATACGTTGAAGTCTACAGGTGTTAGAATTACACCACAACGTCATGCGATTTTGGAGTTTATGATCCATTCTACATCGCATCCAACAGCAGATGATATTTATCGTGCGCTTGAAAAAGCCTTTCCTAATATGAGTGTTGCCACCGTTTACAATAACTTACGTGTTTTTAAAAAAGCGGGATTGGTAAAAGAATTAACTTATGGGGATTCTTCAAGCCGCTTTGATTTTGTTACACACGATCATTATCATATGATCTGTAACGAATGTGGAAAAATTGTCGACTTCCACTATCCTGGATTGGATGAAGTGGAACACTTGGCGTCCCATGTAACGGGCTTCCAAGTAGATTACCATAGATTGGAAATTTATGGAACGTGCCGCGATTGTTATAGCGAATCAGCTAAAGCGCAATAAAAAGAATGCCCACCGATCCGGTGGGCATTCTTTTCTTATAGTTGTGGCTTTTTCTTATTATATTCTTCGTCGAATTCTTTGCCTTCAAGGGAAGGGTCCATAGTCAACGGTTCATTGCAATGCATACAGATATCTACACGTCCGAGCATCTTAGTATGTCGTTCGCAATTCGGGCACTGCACAGGCACTGTCTTCATTGATAGCAGGCCGATCCAAGCATAGACACCAGTGCTTCCGATAATAGCAATAACACCAAGCAGCATAAAGATGACCATTACAACCGGTTGATTACGGAAATAGATACCGACATACATAATCACAATGCCGATGAAAATCAATGACAAAGCGAAGGTCCGAATGCGGTTGATTTTATTTTTGTAAGATTTCATGAGCGGTTCCTCCTTGCGTCCATCATACTATATCATAAACTATCGTAAAAAGGGTTAAGCTAATTCCGTTAAAGGAATATAAGAGAAATATGTCGAAATAAAGAAAAACGCCTTAGAATATTTGCATGCCTAGAGCATAGAGGGCACTATAAAACACATAAAGATAGACTGCAGGGAGTGACGACGGATGGAACAAATACTGAGACCGCTATATCAAGAGCGCGCGAGCCAGGAAACAACGCTCGGTGTCATCCTAATAGAGAAGAGAGAAGACATCAGCCCAATTACAGATACATTCGATTCAATTCTTCTGATCATTACAAAAGAAAATGAAACACCGGTTTTCACAAAACATTATACGTACATGGATAAAAAAGCAGCAATGCATATCATCACAGAAAAGCAATTGCACAAATGGCTTCTATTGGGAACAAACCGCAAAATTGTAGACTGGCTCTTTAATGGCCGAGTCATATATGATCGCAACGAATTTATGGAAAATCTCAAAACTGAATTAAAGGAATATCCTTTCTACGGTAGAAAGATCAAAATGGGACTGGAGTTTGCTAAACTGATCCGCCGTTATCTCGAAGGCAAAATGTTCTTCGAAGAAAAAAACTATTTGGATGCCTATCATCATATGGTGGAATCACTCCACCATTTGGCTCGATTATCAGTTCTTGAGAACGGACTCCCGCCCGAAGTAACGGTTTGGTCACAAGTAAAGAAAATGGAGCCAGCAATCTATAAATTATATGAAGAGCTTATCTCGAGCGATGAGCCGATTGATAAGCGTTTGGAGCTTTTGTTTTTAGCTAGTGAATTCTTCATTCATTCGCGCACGCAAGATGGATCGCAGCATATTCGTGAAGTAATGGAGAAGCAAAGTAGCTGGACGATTCAGGAATTGCACGAACAGGAAGAGCTAAAAAACTATTCTTCCAATCTTGAAGTGCTAATTGAGTTCTTAATCGAAAAAGATTTAGTTGCAATCAATGGCGTAAAGACAAAAAGTGAAGGTATTTACCATCGTTATTATTCAAACAAGCGTTAAATGATTTTGCAGACAGAAAGCTGACAGGGAGGTCACCCCGTCAGCTTTCTTCATTATAGCAAGTTGAAGAATAGCAAAGCGCTGGGCAAGAACAGATGTACCTGAAAACAATTTGAGAATTCTTTTGAATTTAGCGTTGACAAATAACCGACTAATGTATTATGATATTACATGTCGCTCGAACAGATTAAGTTTTTTACAATAATAAAAAAGGCTTGACTCTTTCGTTCAGTGATGCTAAATTATAGAAGTTGCTCTTGGAGCAGCCGTGAAACTTGAACCTTGAAAACTGAACAGCAAAACGTCAACAATACAGCCGCGAGTGATCGCGGCAAACTTACTGATCAGCTTCG
>CANLRI010000007.1 GCA_947493585.1 uncultured Planococcus sp.
GCTGATCAGTAAGTTTGCCGCGATCACTCGCGGCTGTATTGTTGACGTTTTGCTGTTCAGTTTTCAAGGTTCATGTTTGCTGTCGTTCCTGACGACTTTTATTATATTAAAGCATGTTTAAATATATGTCAACGCATTTACTAAACTTTTTTCAAAAGAACTTTTCAGCTTCTTGAAATTCATTCGAAACACCCTCTAAACCCTATAGGTACAGCGTTTCTTGCTGTAGACAAAAAAGTCATTTAAAACAAAAATTCCCGCCCCCTGCCCTAAAGGCAGAAAGCGGAACTTTTCTGAAAAATCATTTCTTTCCTTCAGCAGCCTGCGCTTTTCTCGCAGCCCGGCGCGCTTCAAGTTTCAAACGGTCCTCTTCAGACTTCTCGTTATACTTCGGCAAGGCGAGAAGTTGATAAGCGTTCACTGCAAGCAACGGGAACAACAGCAAGGTTACCCAGCTGTCTACATTCCCCGCTCTTACCATTAAAGCAGGCAGCCATTCCAGTGTTGTAACGACAATCATGAAGAACAATGCTGAAATGAATGCTGACTTCGCTGTCCATTTCGCTTTGAAGTACGCTGTTGTGAGCGATACTGCCAATAAAATGAATAGCAGTGTTCCATAAAGGAATCCTTGCCCGCCCGTCTCGACGTTCGGCAGGAAACGGAACACAATCAAGTCGAAGATGACGATCGCGATGATCAAGAGCTGTACCCAATTCCACAACCTAAGCGAGCGAAACATATTATGGCCGAACTGGTGAATCGTCAAATAGGCGAAGAAGCCCATCTGTGCAATCAAGCTCATGGTGAGACCGACGACAATCATCCAGACAAAGCCCGCGATGAATTCTCCCCATTGCCCATTCTGTGCAGCTTCGGCGAAGACATCGTTCCAGCGGATGAAAATTCCGAGCAACCCGGTAATCCCTCCACCTATCAATAATGCAGTCAATGCAAACTTAACCCAATTTCGTATAGTCACGTATATTGCCTCCGTTAATTTAAAGTTCCTTTCGATTGTATCAACAAACCCTTCTATCTGCAGGAGGAGTTGTGAACAAACCTTGAAAGTCTTTTACCACCTATATAAAAATCCGGAAACCGAAAGCCGGTTTCCGGATAATATGTTTTATTGCTTGTTCTCTTTATTCGCGAATTGCTGGAGGACTTGTTGGGCAATCTCTCCATAAATCTTTCCGGTTGGGTGATCTTCTGCGTAGACAGATGGAGCGAAATCATTTTCATCCCAGTCCGGCTGGCCAAGCGGAATCTGTCCGAGCAATGGAGATTGTAATTCTTCAGCGAGCTTTGCCCCGCCGCCTTTTCCGAAGATGTATTCTTTTTTGCCAGATCCTTGGCTTTCAAACCACGACATGTTCTCGACGACTCCCAATACTTCGTGATTGGTTTGCAAGGCCATCGCTCCTGCTCGGGCTGCGACGAATGCAGCTGTCGGGTGCGGAGTGGTGACAACGATTTCTTTGGAAGCCGGAAGCATTTGGTGGATATCAAGAGCGACGTCCCCTGTTCCTGGTGGCAAGTCCAATAGAAGATAGTCAAGATCTCCCCACTCCACATCGCGGAAGAATTGATCCAAGACTTTCCCGAGCATTGGGCCACGCCATACGACAGGCATGTTATCTTCGACGAAGAAGCCCATGGAAATGACTTTGACTCCGAAGCGCTCGACCGGGATGATCGTATCGCCTCGGACGACTGGCGCTTTATCGATGCCCATCATGTCCGGCACGCTGAAGCCGTAGATGTCTGCATCCACAAGGCCAACTTTTTTCCCTGCACGCGCAAGCGCGATCGCCAAGTTGACAGAGACCGTCGATTTCCCGACGCCGCCCTTGCCGCTGGCGATGGAGATGAATTCCACTTTGTTCAATGGAGACAATAAGTCTTGTGCTTCAGACTCATTCGCGGTTCCACGGAACTGTGCTAAGGCTTCTGGCGGCAATTCTTCAAAACGGATACCGACTGAATCAGCTCCGACACCTTTAATCGCATCCACGACCTTCATCTGAAGCTGCATTTGTTCCGGCGTGTTCGTTTTGGCGATTGCCAATTTGACACTGACGTATTTCTTCTCTTCTTTGATTTTTACCGACAAGATGCCGTTTGTTTCCGAAAGGGTTCTATGTAAAAACGGATCTTCTAGAGCTCCGACTGCTTCTCGCACTTGTGTTTCACTTAACATTCCACTACACTCCTTATCACTTTTGCTACAGTCCAGTATAACATAGTGAAAGCGTTTTTAAATCCATTCCGGCTTTTCGCTGTGCGGCATCTTGCAATTGCTATTCGATACGATTTAAGTCGAGCATATCTTGTGCGTCAAATGTAAAATCAGGTCCATATGCGACTTCCCAGTGATAGCCGTCTGGGTCTTGAAAATAACCCGAATACCCTCCCCAAAAGACCTCGACAGGTTGTTTCACAATCACCGCTCCCGCTTTTCTCGCTAGGTTCATGACTTGATCCACTTCCTCGCGTGATTTGGCATTATAGGCCAAGGTGATTCCAGAGAAGCCGGTTTTCACGGGCGGATTTTCTGCGTCGATGTCTTTTGCCAATTCTTCTAAAGGATATAACTCCAATTTGGTACCTGAAGTATTGAAGAAAATGATGTCTGGTTTGTCGCTCGTTTCATCGGTGTGGAAGCCCAATTCATCTCGGTAAAACTTCACAGACCTTTCCATGTTCCGAACGCCCAAGCAGATTAGATTGATGCGGTTCATTTCATTCACTCCCTTTCGGTTTGCTATAAAATTCGCCAACACACAAAAAAGCACCTTCCGGGAAAACCGGAAAGTGCTTTTGAAAGGTAAAATTAACGTTTTGAGAACTGAGGTGCGCGACGTGCCGCTTTAAGACCGTATTTTTTACGTTCTTTCATACGTGGGTCACGTGTTAGGAATCCAGCAGATTTAAGAGCTCCGCGGAATTCTGGGTCTACTGTAAGTAGAGCGCGTGCAATTCCGTGACGGATTGCGCCGGCTTGTCCAGTGAACCCGCCGCCTTTTACGTTTACCAATACATCGTAGCTACCAAGAGTTTCAGTAGTTACTAGTGGTTGTTTGATGATTTGCTCAAGCGTTTCGTATGGAACGTAGTCAGATACGTCACGGTTGTTGATTGTGATTGTACCATCTCCTGGTACCAAACGTACGCGAGCTGTTGAGTTTTTACGGCGACCTGTACCGATATATTGAACTTGTGCCAAAGGTGTATCCTCCTCTTATTTACTGATTATTATCCGCGAAGCGTGTAAGCTTCAGGTTGTTGTGCTTGGTGGTTGTGCTCTGGTCCAGCGTATACATGCAATTTCTTGAATGTTTGGCGGCCCAAAGAGTTCTTTGGAAGCATGCCTTTGATCGCTAGTTCAAGCATTTTTGTAGGGTATTTCGTGCGCATTTCAAGTGCTGTGCGCTGCTTAAGTCCGCCTGTGTATTGCGTGTGGCGGTAGTAGATTTTGTCGGTAAGTTTTTTACCAGTCAAGTGGATTTTGTCAGCATTGATGATGATGACGTGATCGCCAGTGTCGACGTTCGGTGTGAATGTTGGTTTGTATTTCCCGCGCAAGATTGAAGCGACTTCAGAAGCCAAACGTCCAAGAGTTTGCCCTTCTGCATCGACAACCAACCATTTACGCTCTACTTCGTGACCTTTAGCCATGAATGTTGTACGCATGTATATTGTCCTCCTAATGAATCGTCTCATTTTTTTAGAATTCAGTTCCAAGTGTTCCATGTTGGTTCCGTTGTTCCGTGTTTTCCTTATCCCTTAACACAAATAACCTTCCGGGGCATATCGTGGGGGTAATGAAAATACCATACATCATCATATAACGGATTACGTGTTAAGTCAAGGATATTTAGAAAAACACCAGGAAAAGTTGCTTCACTCTCAGTAATGCACTTTTTCCAAGTACAACCCGTGTGCTGCCGCGGTTTTGCCGGCAGCGTCGCGGTCACAAGCCGCAATGATTTCAGCCAGTTCTTCCGGTTCTCTTCTATTTAATCCGACTTCGAGTAAAGTGCCTGCAATAATGCGCACCATATTATAGAGAAAGCCGGATCCTTCAATGACCATATGCAATTCTTCGCCATATTCTTCAAAATCAATTCGCCAGATCGTTCTTACTTTATCGACCACATTGGTGTTTGCCGCGCAAAAACTTGAAAAATCATGCGTGCCGATAAACGCTTGGGCCGCTTTTTCCATGCGCGCCACATCGATTTGCTGCGGTACATGGACGAGGTGGTTGCGGCTGAAAGGATTGATGAGCTTGCTGCAGTTCCACTTATAGCGGTAAACTTTCCCTTTTGCGTGGTAGCGGGCATGGAAATCCGGATCTGTTTGTTCGACATCATAAACTTGGATGTCTTGTGGCAGACGTACATTAAGCGCACGAACCCAGGACTCTTTTGGCATGGAAAACGGCGTATCGAAATGGACCACTTGCCCCGTGGCATGCACCCCGGAATCCGTCCGTCCGCTCGCCACCACTTCGACCGGCTCGCCTTTATGCAATTCTTTCAACGCGCGCAACAGCTCCAGTTGAACGGTGCGGGTTTTCAACTGGATTTGGTAGCCTGCAAACCCGCTGCCGTCATAGGCAATCGTCGCTTTCATTCGTTTCATGAGGTCTCTCCTTTTAATGCAACTTTCATAAAGAACCACCATCTCTGCTGGTTAACTTCGGAAATACCAGAGCAATCCAGCAAATCCAACGAGCAGCAATAGGCTCAATGTGTCTATAATGCGCCAGTTGAGCTGGCGGTAGCGCGTACGTCCTTCTCCCCCGCGGTAGCCTCTCACTTCCATGGCAGTCGCTAAATCTTCAGCTCGCTTGAAAGCACTGACAAACAATGGGATGAGTAGCGGTACGACCGCTTTGATGCGTTCTTTGATAGGGCCTGAGCCGATATCCGAGCCGCGTGCCATCTGCGCTTTCAAGATCTTTCCGGTTTCATCCATCAAGGTCGGGATGAACCGGAGTGAAATGGACATCATCAATGCCAGTTCATGGACTGGCAGTTTGACGCGTTTGAATGGCCCAAGCAGTACTTCTATGCCATCCGTGATTGAAATCGGCGATGTCGTTAAAGTCAGGATGCTTGTCATGAACACCAAGACCAGGAAACGAATCGAGATGAATATCCCCTGTCGCAGCCCTTCTTCATAGACATCTACAAAACCGACACTAAACAGCAATGCCCCGCCTTCAGTAAAGAATAAATGCAGGAAAAATGTAAAGGCCATTAAGATGAAGACCGGTTTTAAGCCGTTAATTAAGAAATACAGCCGGATTTTCGATAAAAACACGGACAACAAGGTAAATCCAAGCAAAATCGCATACGTGATGGCGTTATTCGCGATAAAAACGATCGCGATAAACAAAAAGACGAACAGGATTTTGGCTCTTGGGTCCATTCGGTGGACGATTGAATCTCCTGGAATAAAGCGCCCGAAAATCATTTTCTCCATCATTTCGGTTCACGCCCTTCCTGAAGCACCCGTGCAATGGACTGCGCCAATGCCTCTTCGGTCAGCGCAAGTTCATCGAGCGTCAAGCCGGTTTTTTCTTCGAACTCCCGCTGCATGCGCACGGTGCGCGGCGGCTCCAATCGGTAATCGCCGAGCTGCTCTTCGTTGGCGAAGACTTCGCGCACAGCGCCTGTCGCGACGCACTTCCCGCTATGCATAATGGCTACTGTATCCGCGTAGCGCGCCGCATCTTCCATGCTATGAGTCACGAGGACAGTCGTTAAGCCCTTTTCTTTATGCAGACGGTAAAACAAATCCATGATTTCCCGGCGGCCGCGCGGGTCGAGTCCTGCCGTTGGTTCATCCAGCACTAAAACATCCGGCTCCATCGCCAAGACTCCCGCTATTGCGACGCGGCGCATCTGTCCGCCTGATAAATCAAAAGGAGATTTCTCCAGCACGTTATCCGGAAGCCCGAGCTGTTCGACCAAAGCAATAGCCCGTCTGCGTGCTTCTTCTTCCGGCACGCCGAAATTCAATGGACCGAACATGATATCTTTCAGGACGGTTTCATCAAATAGCTGCTGTTCCGGAAACTGAAAGACGATGCCGACTTTTTTCCGCACATCACGCAAGTTCTTTGCTTTCGTTCCTGCCTCGATTTTCCGTTCGCCGATCAACACACTGCCCTCAGTCGGCTGCAATAAGGCATTTAAATGCTGCAACACGGTCGATTTTCCAGAACCCGTATGCCCGATGATCGCTGTGTAAGAGCCGGACGGTATGTGCAGCGTGACATCCGTCAGTGCTCGTTTTTCAAAAGGGGTATCTTTCGCGTAGCTGTATCCTACTTGCTTGAGTAATATGTCCATAATTCCTCCACCAGCTCATGTTCTGTCATAGATTCACCGGTCATCGGCACGCCGGCTTGTTTCAATAAACCGGCCATCCGCATTGCGAACGGCAGATCGAGCCCCATTTCCGTCAACTCTTCACCTGAAGAAAACACTTCATCGGGTGTGCCTTCCATTTGCTTGTGGCCGGCATTCATCACCAATACACGGTCAGCAAGCGCCGCTTCCTCTAGGTCATGAGTAATCGACAACACGGTGAGGCCTGTTGCTTCCCGCAGCTCACGGATCGTCTCGATGACTTCTCGGCGGCCTTGCGGATCGAGCATCGATGTGGCTTCATCTAAAATGAGCAGGCGCGGGCGCAAAGCCAGTGCCCCGGCAATTGCCACCCGCTGCTTTTGCCCGCCTGAGAGGTGATGCGGTTCATGGTCGAGATAATCCGCCATCTTCACTTGCTGTAATGACTCACGAACACGCACGACCATTTCTTCGTGAGGAACGCCATTGTTCTCCAAAGCGAATGCGACATCATCTTGCACCGTCGCACCGACAAATTGATTGTCTGGATTCTGGAACACCATCCCCATCTGCGAGCGGATGTCCCATAAGCTTTCTTCAGACATTGTCAGTCCCATTGCTTTGACTGTTCCTTGCTGCGGGAACAATAAGCCGTTCATCAGTTTGGCGATCGTCGACTTGCCGGAACCGTTATGGCCGACAAGCGCGACCCATTCCCCTTCCCCAATCGAAAACGACAGATCCGAGACCGCCGGCTTAATCGATTCGTCTTCTGGTACGTATGTGAATGCCACTTGTTCAAATGACAAAATGCTTCCTTTCATGTGTTGAAGCCTCCTCTAAACTTTCTCTACTCTGCTCTTATGTGCTGTAAAACGGGAACGCTCTAGCCTCGCTTAATTCGCACTGTTTATATTCCCTCCTAAGAGAACATCAACACTGAAAATTAATTCATCAGTAAATAAAAAAAGCGCGCACCTCATTCAGAGTATGCGCTTTTCTGTCTCTATGGCTCCTGCGGGTGCTTAAGCCGCCGGTTGAATGAGGTGCGTAGAGCTAGACGAGACGCCGCCCGAAGGCTCGCTCATCATAACACTCAGCTTTTCATATTGTCGTATAAATCATGATGCTAAAAGAAGAGGGCTATGAACCCTCTTCAACTGATTAAACCAATTCAATAATTACGATTGGTGCGCCATCTCCGCGACGAGGCCCCATTTTCATGATGCGCGTGTAGCCGCCTTGACGGTCAGCGTAACGTGGTGCAACATCATCAAACAATTTTTGCAAAGCAAAGATTGTGTTTTCGTTGCCTTCTTCGTCAGTCGAAGTCACAAGTTCACGGCGAATGTATGCTGCAGCTTTACGGCGTGCGTGGATGTCTCCGCGCTTACCAAGCGTGATCATTTTTTCTACAGTTGAACGGACTTCTTTAGCACGGGCTTCAGTTGTCTGAATGCGCTCGTGAACGATTAGGTCAGTCGTAAGGTCACGCAATAGCGCTTTACGTTGAGAACTTGTACGTTGAAGTTTTCTCATTGAAGTTTCCCTCCTTTGTTGAATAGTTCAGAAAGAATCGGGCAATCAGTCTTCTTTACGAAGGCCAAGACCTAGATCTTCCAACTTCACTTTCACTTCTTCAAGTGATTTGCGTCCGAGGTTGCGAACTTTCATCATGTCGTCTTCCGACTTGTTGGCCAATTCGTGGACAGTGTTAATGCCGGCACGTTTCAGGCAGTTATAAGAACGAACAGAAAGATCAAGCTCTTCGATAGTCATCTCAAGCACTTTCTCTTTTTGGTCTTCTTCTTTTTCAACCATGATTTCAGCTGTTTGAGCCTCATCCGTCAATCCTACGAAGATGTTCAGATGTTCCGTGAAAATTTTCGCGCCAAGCGCAATTGCCTCTTTGGGACCGATGCTTCCATCTGTCCAGACATCGAGGGTTAATTTATCGAAATGAGCGAGTTGGCCCACACGGGTATTTTCCACTTGGAAATTGACGCGTGAAACTGGCGTGTAAATAGAGTCAATCGGGATAACGCCAATCGGAAGATCTTCACGTTTGTTCTGATCTGCACGGGCATACCCACGGCCGCGGTTAGCATACATGCGCATGCGCAAGTGGCCGTCTTTCGCGATTGTTGCAATATATAGATCCGGATTCAGAATTTCCACGTCACTATCGTGAGTGATATCTGCAGCCGTAACCGTTCCGTCACCTTTTACATCAATTTCAATGACTTTTTCTTCGTCAGAGTAAATTTTCAACGCCAGCTTCTTGATGTTCAAAATGATAGAGGCTACATCTTCTTCTACACCTTCGACAGTGGAGAATTCATGCAAAACGCCATCAATTTGGATCGAAGTAACCGCAGCGCCAGGTAAAGATGAAAGTAGGATTCGACGTAAGGAGTTACCTAAAGTGGTACCATATCCACGCTCAAGGGGTTCAACAACGAACTTGCCGTATTTGGCATTGCTGTTGATCTCAACCGTTTCAATTTTTGGTTTTTCTATTTCGAGCATTCAGTTTACCCTCCTTCAAAACGTCGGTATTTTCGTTGCATAAGAATTCGATAGTCACAGACTTTCGCTACGATTCAGAACACATTTAGTAAGTCGTGATGTTCAAAAATCCTACTCAGACCAACGATTATACGCGACGGCGTTTTGGTGGGCGGCAGCCGTTGTGAGGAACTGGAGTTACGTCTCTAATTGCAGTAACTTCCAATCCAGCAGCTTGAAGCGCACGGATAGCAGCTTCGCGACCTGAACCAGGACCTTTAACAGTTACTTCCAAAGTTTTCAAACCATGTTCCATGGAAGTTTTTGCAGCAGTTTCAGCAGCCATTTGGGCAGCGAATGGAGTGGATTTACGTGAACCACGGAATCCTAGAGCACCAGCCGAAGACCATGATACTGCGTTACCTTGCATATCAGTGATCGTAACAATTGTGTTATTGAATGTTGAGCGGATGTGAGCAATACCGGATTCGATATTCTTTTTCACACGACGCTTACGAGTTTGTTGTTTACGTGCCATGTTAAGAAACAACCTCCTTTACTGATTATTTTTTCTTGTTAGCTACAGTTTTACGAGGACCTTTACGCGTACGCGCGTTGTTCTTCGTATTTTGACCACGAACCGGAAGACCGCGACGGTGGCGGATACCACGGAAGCTAGCGATTTCCATCAAACGTTTGATGTTCATGGAAACTTCACGGCGAAGGTCACCTTCGATTTTGTACTGATCCAATTGTTCACGGATATTGTTCAACTCGTCTTCTGTAAGATCGCGAACGCGAGTCTCTTCAGAAACACCAGCACCAGAAAGAACTTTCTGAGCAGTTGTTTTCCCAACACCGTAGATATAAGTCAATGAAATTACAACGCGTTTGTCGCGCGGAATGTCAACACCAGAAATACGTGCCATGTGTGCGATGCACCTCCTTCTTTATTAACCTTGTCTTTGTTTGTGTTTCGGATTTTCACAGATTACCATTACTTTACCGTTTCTGCGAATAACTTTACATTTTTCGCAGATCGGCTTAACAGATGGTCTCACTTTCATCTAACCCAACCTCCTTAGTAGTCCGGAGTGCAAAAGATTATTTAAAACGGTATGTGATGCGACCGCGTGTTAAATCGTAAGGAGAAAGTTCTACTGTTACTTTATCTCCTGGCAGAATGCGGATGAAATGCATGCGAATCTTGCCTGATACGTGCGCAAGAATCGTATGGCCATTTTCAAGCTCCACTTTAAACATCGCGTTGGGCAAAGTCTCAATGACTGTTCCCTCGATTTCAATTACATCGTCTTTCGCCATCGACCCAGTCTCCCTTCTGTATACAAATCAGGTACTCATCTTCAAACAGTATTTGCTGATTGAATAATTCTTATCCATTCACCAGGAATTCATGAGTGACATTTGAAAGACCTTCTCCGGGTTCCTCTCCCCACTTATGACAGCGGAGTTCGGGGGTTCCGGTTGAGCCAGTCTGACCCACGTATCCTCGACTGCCCGGACTGCCTTGGATGAGTTCCAAACCCGTTACACAGATGCTTCCACGAAACTCATTATACTACCTCCGGTGCGGAATTGCACGGAGCAACGAGCCTCACCGGTTTCATATAATCAAGCCTTGTTTGCTTTTGCAGCTCTCGAAAATTCATATCTCCGGTGCTCCTTAAAGCCACATGGAGGCAACTAACTGCGCCCGGCGCCGGGACTTAACCTCGGTCGCCCTTTAGAAGAGCATCAATGTCAGCAAATACTTTATCAATGTCCTGCTGTCCATCTATATTGGTCAGCACGTTCTTGTCTTCATAGAAGTCGAGAAGCGGCTGAGTTTGTTGCATGTTAACTTCTAAACGCTTCGTGACGGTTTCAGGCTTGTCGTCTTCGCGTTGGTAGAGCTCTCCACCATCTTTATCGCACACGCCTGCTGTTGCAGGTGGATTGAATACAGTATGGTAAGCAGTTCCACAAACTTTGCAAATCCAACGGCCTGTTAAACGTGCAATCAATTCGTCTTGTTCAACTTGGATGTTTACGACATGCTCGATTCGTTTGCCAAGATCAGCCAGAAGAGATTCCAGCGCCTCAGCTTGAGGAACTGTGCGTGGAAAGCCATCCAATAGGAAGCCTTTCTCACAGTCCGCTTGGCTGAGTCGCTCTCGGACGATACCGATCGTCACTTCGTCAGGCACCAAGGCACCTTGATCCATGAACGACTTTGCTTCCAGACCCAGTGCCGTACCGCCTTTGATAGCTGCACGGAACATATCGCCTGTCGAAATATGAGGGATGTCGTACTTCTTGACAATTTCGTCTGCTTGCGTGCCTTTGCCGGCACCTGGTAGACCCATCAACACAATGTTCATACGTTTTGCCCCCTCAGACAAGTGGATAAGGAACGTTTTCACGTTCCTCTCCATTGATTATTTCATAAAGCCTTTGTAATGACGTTTCACAAGCTGCGATTCCAATTGCTTCATCGTTTCAAGGGCTACCCCTACGACGATCAGCAAACTGGTGCCGCCAATCTGTGCAGATTGAGGCAGGTTTGCGATGTTAATGAAGAAAATTGGCATGACCGCGATAACTGAGAGGAAGATGGCTCCAACAAAAGTTAAACGGTAAAGCACACTTGTTAAATAATCTTGCGTATTTTTACCCGGACGGATTCCCGGAATGTATGCACCTTGCTTTTTCAAGTTGTCCGCCACGTTTTCAGGATTAACCTGAATGAATGCATAGAAATACGTGAATGCAATGATCAAGGCGACATAAATGATCATGCCGACAGGACGCGTGTAATCAAACGTATTCTGGATTGCCTCCGTAAACGCGTTGGCACCAAAGAAAGAAGCGATAGTTTGCGGCGTGATGATGAACGCCACTGCAAAGATTACCGGGATAACTCCGGCCGCGTTTACTTTCAAAGGTAAATGCGTTTGCTGCCCATTCGAGCTCTGGCCACGGCCAGCGACACGTTTGGCATACTGGATCGGAATTTTACGCAACGCTTGTTGGACGTAAATGACCAATACAGTAATTGCAACAACTGCGAGTGCGAGCAATGCCATGATGGCAATATTGATCGGAAGCTGATCGCCAGCTCCTTGGATCTGCTGCGCATAAAGTTGGTTAATTGCTCCTGGTACTGCAGCGACAATCCCTGCGAAGATGATAATCGAAATACCGTTCCCCACGCCTTTTGCCGTGATCTGCTCACCAAGCCACAATAGAAATGCTGTTCCTGCTGTCAGTACGATGGCGATTACCACATAAGTCGCAATCGAATCATCTTGAATCAATGTACCTCCGTACATTTGGTTAAATCCATAAGACATACCGATCGCCTGAATAAACGCAAGAACGATTGTAAAGTAACGAGTGAATTGAGCAAGTTTCCGTCTTCCGACTTCGCCTTGTTTCGCCCACTCAGCAAATTTCGGCACAACATCCATTTGCAGAAGCTGCACGATGATCGATGCTGTGATATAAGGCATGATTCCCATCGCCAAAATCGAGAAGTTGGCAAGGGCGCCTCCACCGAAAGTATTCAAGAAACCGATCAGACCCATCTGATCAGTAGCTTGGAGTACTGACGCATCAACATTCGGCACCGGAACGAATGTCCCGATACGGAAGATGATGAGCATTGCTAAAGTAAAGAAAATTTTATTTCGAATATCAGATACGCGCATAAGATTAGAGATTGTCTGAAACATTAAAGCACCTCGGTTTGACCGCCGGCAGCTTCAATAGCTTCTTTAGCTGATGCAGAGAATTTGTGGGCTTGTACAGACAATTTCTTGTCCAAGCTTCCGTTACCAAGGATCTTGATACCAGAACGCTCCTTGCTCACAACACCTGTTTCGATCAACAATGCAGGTGTAACTTCTGTGCCTTCTTCGAAACGGTTCAACACGTCAAGGTTTACAACAGTGTAATCTTTACGGTTGATGTTCGTGAATCCACGCTTCGGCAAACGACGGAACAATGGGTTTTGACCACCCTCGAATCCTGGACGGACACCGCCGCCTGAACGAGCTTTTTGACCTTTGTGACCTTTACCGGCTGTTTTACCAGTACCTGAACCGATTCCGCGTCCGACACGCTTGCGTGAGCTGCGTGAACCTTCTGCTGGTTTTAATTCGTGAAGTTTCATGTGGTTGGCACCTCCTTCTATAGAAATCAGGGATTAAACTTCTTTAATAGTAACTAAGTGAGCGACTTTATCAAGCATTCCGCGAACTGCCGCGTTGTCTTGGTGCTCAACTGTTTGATGCATTTTACGCAGGCCTAGTGACTGGACTGTTTTACGTTGTGTCGGCTTTGCACCGATCACGGATTTAGTGAGGGTAATTTCTAGTTTAGTAGCCATGTAATTTCCCTCCCTTATTGGAATAACTCTTCTGTAGTTTTGCCGCGAAGTTTTGCAACTTCATCAGCGCTCTTCAGTTGAGTCAAACCGTTGATAGTAGCACGGACCATGTTGATCGGTGTGTTAGAACCAAGAGATTTAGACAAGATGTCTTGTACTCCTGCAAGCTCTAATACCGCACGAACTGGACCACCAGCAATTACACCAGTACCTGGTGAAGCAGGTTTGATAAGAATCGAGCCGGCACCGAAGCGCCCGGTCACTAGATGTGGAGTAGTACCTTTAACCATAGGTACTTCGATTAAGTTCTTCTTCGCATCTTCAATAGCTTTACGGATTGCTTCTGGAACTTCTTGTGCTTTCCCAGTACCAAAACCGACTTTACCATTTTTGTCGCCTACAACAACCAATGCGGAGAAACGGAAACGACGTCCACCTTTTACAACTTTCGCTACGCGGTTAATCGTAACTACGCGTTCTTCAAGTTCAAGTTTGTTTGGATCAATACGACGCATTATATGTGTCCCTCCTTCTTTTAGAATTCTAAGCCGTTTTCACGTGCGGATTCAGCCAAAGCTTTCACACGGCCGTGATATAGATAACCACCGCGGTCAAAAACAACTGATTTCAAGCCGTTTTCTACTGCACGTTTTGCAATCGTTTCACCGACTTGAGCAGCCGCTTCAACGTTGCCTTTAGTTTCAAGAGAAAAATCTTTATCTGCAGATGATGCGCTAGCAAGCGTTACGCCGTTTACATCGTCGATCAATTGAGCGTAGATGTATTTGTTTGAACGGAATACGTTCAAACGCGGACGTTCAGCTGTTCCCGTGATTTTAGAACGTACGCGAGCGTGACGTTTTTTACGGGATGCGTTTTTATCGAGTTTCGTAATCACTGAGGTCACTCCTTTCAGCCTGCCTAAGCAGCATTATTTACCTGTTTTACCTTCTTTGCGGCGAACTTTTTCGTCTTCGTAACGGATCCCTTTGCCTTTATACGGCTCTGGCGGGCGAGTAGCGCGGATGTTTGAAGCAAGTGCTCCAACCAATTCCTTGTTAATTCCTTTAACGACGACTTTCGTGTTGCCTTGTACTTCGATTTCGATTCCTTCTTCCGGAGTGAATTCCACCGGATGAGAGTATCCAACGTTCAAGACTAATTTCTTGCCTTGTAGCTGGGCACGGTAACCTACACCGACTAGTTCAAGTGAGCGGGAGAAGCCTTCAGATACTCCAGTAACCATGTTCGCGAGCAATGCACGGGTTGTACCGTGGATTGTGCGGTGGTCTTTGGAATCTGATGGGCGTGACAATGTCAAAACATTGTCTTCCTGCGTGATTGTGATATCTGAGTTAAACGAGCGAGTAAGCTCGCCTTTAGGTCCTTTTACAGTTACGTTATTATTGTCTTCGACAGTAACGGTAACGTTAGCAGGAACCTCGATTGGTTTTTTACCTACACGTGACATTCTGTTGCACCTCCATTCGTTTGTTGCTTCTTACCAAACGTAAGCTATGATTTCGCCGCCGACTTTTTTCGCGCGGGCTTCTTTATCAGTTACCAAACCTTGTGATGTCGATACTAGAGCGATTCCAAGACCGTTTAGTACACGAGGCACCTCGTCAGTTTTAGCGTATACACGTAGTCCTGGTTTTGAAATGCGTTTCAAGCCAGTGATGACGCGTTCGTTGTTGGCACCGTATTTAAGGAAAATGCGGATCATGCCTTGTTTATCATCTTCAACATATTCTACGTCACGTACGAAACCTTCGCGCTTCAGAATTTCAGCGATGTCTTTTTTCACGTTGGAAGCCGGAAGCTCCAATTTCTCGTGACGAACCATGTTTGCATTACGAATGCGTGTCAGCATATCTGCAATCGGATCTGTCATTGTCATTACATTTACCTCCTTCCCAATTTAGGGGATTACCAGCTGGCTTTTTTGACGCCAGGAATTTGTCCCACATATGCAAGTTCACGGAAACAAATACGGCAAAGTTTGAATTTGCGCAGTACTGAATGCGGACGTCCGCATCGTTCACAGCGAGTGTACTCTTGTACTTTATACTTTGGCGTGCGTTTTTGTTTAGCAATCATTGATTTTTTAGCCACGTTTACGCCTCCCTCATCTTTACTTTTGGAACGGCATACCGAATTGTGTCAATAACTCACGAGCTTCTTCATCAGAGTTCGCAGTTGTCACAATTACGATATCCATACCGCGTACTTTAGAAACTTTATCATAATCGATTTCAGGGAAGATCAATTGTTCTTTCACACCAAGTGTGTAGTTGCCGCGTCCGTCGAAAGATTTTTTCGATACGCCACGGAAGTCACGAACACGTGGTAGTGAGATAGCAATCAATTTATCCAGGAAGTCATACATACGCTCACCGCGTAGTGTAACTTTACATCCGATTGGCATACCTTCACGAAGGCGGAAGCCAGCGATAGATTTCTTAGCTTTTGTGATGACTGGCTTTTGACCAGTGATCGTCTGCAATTCTTCAACAGCAGAATCAAGTGATTTTGTGTTTTGTACAGCTTCACCGACACCCATGTTGATAACGATCTTGTCAACTTTTGGTGCCTGCATTACTGAGGAATATTCAAACTTGCTCACTAGAGCAGGAGTGATTTCGTTCACATATTTTTCTTGTAGGCGGTTCATGTTTGTACCTCCCCTCATTCAGGAATTTTATTTATCTAATTTTTCACCGGATTTTTTTGCAACACGAACTTTTTTGCCGTCTTCCATTTTATATCCTACGCGAGTCGGCTCGCCGGATTTAGGGTCAACTACCATCACGTTTGATACGTGGATCGCAGCTTCTTGGCTGACAATTCCGCCTTGCGGGCTTGCCTGGTTCGGTTTTGTATGCTTTTTGACGATGTTAACACCTTCAACAAGCACACGGTCTTTCTTAGGTAGAGCAGTCAAAACAACTCCTGTTTTGCCTTTGTCTTTACCAGAGATGACCTTAACTGTATCACCTTTTTTTACATGCATTCTGTCGCACCTCCTTGGTATCGCACGTTGGATGTTTTATAGAACTTCAGGAGCAAGTGAAACGATCTTCATGAAGTTGTTGTCACGAAGTTCACGTGCAACTGGTCCGAAGATACGTGTTCCGCGTGGACCTTTATCGTCGCGGATAATCACACATGCATTTTCATCAAATTTGATGTAAGTACCGTCTTTACGGCGAGCTCCGCTTTTCGTGCGAACGATGACAGCCTTAACGACTTCACCCTTCTTAACAACGCCACCTGGTGTTGCTTTTTTCACGGTACAAACGATTACGTCACCGATGTTTGCTGTCTTGCGACCAGAACCACCAAGCACTTTAATCGTAAGTACTTCACGAGCACCCGAGTTGTCTGCAACTTTTAAACGACTTTCCTGTTGGATCACTTAGGTAACCTCCCTCCGGAACTTTTAGGATTCCGAACTTATTTAAATTAGATGATGACAGCTTTTTCGACGACTTCCACTAAACGGAAACGTTTTGTAGCTGATAGTGGACGAGTTTCCATGATGCGAACGATGTCGCCCATTTTCGCTTCGTTGTTCTCATCATGAGTCTTGAATTTCTTAGAGTATTTTACACGTTTGCCATAAAGCGCGTGCTTTTTTTGAGTTTCAACCATTACTGTAATGGTTTTGTCCATTTTGTCAGACACGACGCGGCCTGTGTATACTTTGCGTTGGTTACGCTCAGACATACTTGCAACCTCCTCTCGAATTATCAGTTGTTGCCACTGAGTTCTCTTTCATGAATCACAGTTTTCATACGGGCAATCGCTTTACGTACTTCGCGGATGCGAGCCGTATTTTCTAATTGACCAGTAGCCAATTGGAAGCGAAGGTTGAAAAGCTCTTCTTTCAGTGATTTCACTTTTTGTTCGATCTCAGCAGTGGTTAGGTCACGGATTTCATTAGCTTTCATTCGATTCACCACCAATTTCTTCGCGTTTTACGAATTTCGTTTTCACTGGCAGTTTGTGAGAGGCAAGACGCAATGCTTCGCGTGCAACTTCTTCAGATACTCCAGCGATTTCGAACATAATTTTACCAGTTTTTACTACCGCTACCCAGCCTTCAGGTGAACCTTTACCGGAACCCATCCGTACTTCAAGAGGCTTTTTCGTGTATGGCTTGTGAGGGAAAATCTTGATCCAGACTTTACCGCCACGTTTCATGTAACGTGTCATAGCGATACGGGCAGATTCGATTTGGCGGTTAGTGATCCATGAAGACTCAAGAGCCTGCAGGCCATATTCGCCGAATGCGACTTCTTTGCCGCCTTTCGCTTCTCCGCGCATCTTGCCACGGTGTTCACGACGATATTTTACGCGTTTTGGCAATAACATATTATTTGCCTCCTTCCTCAGAATTCTTCTTGGTTGGAAGGACTTCACCGCGGTAGATCCATACTTTCACGCCGAGCTTACCATAAGTAGTGTCTGCTTCAGCGTGCGCATAGTCGATGTCTGCGCGCAATGTATGGAGCGGAACAGTTCCTTCGCTATAGGACTCAGCACGGGCAATGTCAGCTCCGCCTAGACGTCCAGATACTTGAGTTTTGATCCCTTTAGCGCCTGCACGCATAGTGCGTTGGAGCGTTTGTTTTTGGGCACGGCGGAATGATGCACGGTTTTCTAGCTGACGTGCGATTCCTTCAGCGACCAATTTCGCGTCAAGGTCAGCGCGTTTGATTTCTACGATGTTGATGTGTACACGCTTGCCAGTCATCGTGTTCAGTTGCGTACGAAGTACTTCTACTTCAGAGCCACCTTTACCGATTACCATACCTGGTTTCGCAGTGTGGATTGTTACATTTACACGGTTTGCAGCGCGCTCGATTTCAATTTTAGAAACTGAAGCTTCTTTCAAACGTGTTTCGATGTATCCACGGATCTTCAAATCTTCGTGAAGGAGTGTCGCGTAGTCTTTCTCAGCGTACCATTTAGACTCCCAGTCACGGATGATTCCGATTCGCATTCCAATTGGATGAATTTTTTGTCCCACGAATTATCCCTCCTTCTTCTCAGATACCACTAGTGTGATGTGGCTAGTGCGTTTGTTGATTGCGCTCGCGCGTCCCATTGCACGTGGACGGAAACGCTTCAAAGTCGGCCCTTCGTCAACGAATACTTCGCTGATTACAAGGTTTTCAATGTTCATTTCATAGTTGTGTTCAGCGTTAGCAGCTGCAGATTTCAATAACTTCTCAACAACAATGGATGCTGCTTTAGGAGTATGGTTTAAAATTGCGACCGCTTCACCGATTTGCTTGCCTCGGATTAAATCTACTACTAAACGGACTTTACGAGGAGCAATACGTACTGTTCTAGCAACAGCTTTTGCTTGCATGGGGAAATCCTCCTCTCAATTAACGTCTTGTTTTCTTATCGTCTGCACCATGGCTTGCGTATTTGCGTGTTGGAGCAAATTCACCAAGTTTATGGCCTACCATATCTTCAGTCACGTATACAGGGATGTGTTTGTGGCCATCGTATACTGCAATTGTTAGCCCGATGAATGTCGGGAAAATTGTAGAACGGCGAGACCAAGTTTTGATCACTTGTTTTTTCTCAGATTCCTTTTGCGCTTCGACTTTCTTCATAAGATGATCGTCTACAAAAGGTCCTTTTTTCAAGCTGCGACCCATTTGGGATCCTCCCTTCGTGATTGCACCACGGTTCTTTTGGCGAACCGCAGCGAAATCAAATTATTTTTTGCGGCGACGCACGATGAATTTATCGGATTTGTTCGTTTTCTTGCGTGTTTTGTATCCAAGAGTTGGTTTGCCCCATGGAGACATTGGCGATTTACGTCCGATTGGCGAACGTCCTTCACCACCACCGTGTGGGTGATCGTTCGGGTTCATGACAGATCCGCGGACAGTTGGGCGGTTGCCTTTCCAGCGGTTGCGTCCTGCTTTACCGATGTTGATCAATTCGTGCTGTTCGTTTCCGACAGCTCCGATTGTTGCGCGGCAAGTAGCAAGGATCATGCGAACTTCGCCTGATTGCAAGCGAACAGTTACGTATTTTCCTTCTTTACCAAGCACCTGTGCTGAAGCTCCTGCAGAACGTACCAATTGGCCGCCTCCGCCTGGTTTCAACTCGATGTTGTGGATAGTAGAACCCATTGGGATGTTAAGCAATGGCAAAGCGTTACCTGCTTTGATGTCTGCTTCCGGTCCTGACATGATTTGCGTGCCAACCTGAACACCTTTAGGTGCAAGGATGTAACGTTTTTCTCCGTCAGCGTAATGGATAAGTGCGATGTTCGCAGAACGGTTCGGATCGTATTCGATCGTAGCAACGCGTCCTGGAATGCCATCTTTGTTACGTTTGAAATCAATCACGCGGTATTGGCGCTTATGTCCGCCCCCGTGGTGGCGTACAGTGATTTTACCTTGGTTGTTCCGGCCGCCTTTACGCTTCGTCGGTTGCAAAAGCGACTTTTCAGGCTTGTTCGTTGTGATTTCAGCGAAATCTGAACTAGTCATATTACGACGACCGTTAGTGGTAGGTTTGTATTTTCTAATCCCCACGTTGTTTACCTCCTTCTTTGATTAGTTCTTGTTCAGAACTTATGCAATTACATTTCGAATAGTTCGATGTCTTTTGAAGCAGCAGTCAATTTCACGATCGCTTTGCGGCGTTTGTTCGTGTAGCCTGCGTGTTTGCCCATGCGTTTGAATTTGCCTTTGTAGTTCATGATGTTGACTTTCTCAACTTGAACGCCGAAGACTTCCTGAACTGCATGTTTAACTTGAGTTTTGTTAGCGCGAACGTCCACTTCGAAAGTGTACTTCTTCTCCGCCATTACCTCAGAAGAACGCTCGGTAATGACTGGACGCTTTAGAATGTCACGTGCTTCCATTAACCAAGCACCTCCTCGATTTTTTCTACGGCTCCTTTAGTCATGACGACTTTGTCATGGCCAAGCAAGTCCAATACGTTGATTCCGTTTGCCGGAACAACTGTCATGCCTTTGATGTTGCGTGCAGATAGTGCCACGTTCTCATCAAGGTCAGCTGTTACGAACAATGCCTTCTTGCCGACAGACAAGTCAGTCACGAGTTTCGTGAATTCCTTTGTTTTCGGTGCATCGAAAGCCAATCCTTCAAGAACCATCAGGTTTTCGTTTGCTACTGCCGAAGACAATGCAGAACGAAGAGCCAAGCGACGGACTTTTTTAGGAAGTTTGTAGCTGTAGCTGCGTGGTGTTGGGCCGAATACGACTCCGCCTCCGCGCCATTGTGGTGAACGGATCGAACCTTGACGAGCACGTCCAGTTCCTTTTTGCTTCCATGGCTTTCTTCCGCCACCGGCTACTTCAGAACGGTTTTTAACTTTATGGTTACCTTGGCGCAATGAAGCACGTTGTGCAACGACTGCGTCAAAAAGTACAGATTCATTTGGTTCAATGCCGAAGACAAGATCGTTCAATTCGATATCGCCAACTTGTGAACCAGTTTGGTTTAGTAAAGCTACTTTAGGCATTCTTGTTTCCTCCTTTCTTCAAGTGTGATTAGTTAGCTTTGATAGCCGACTTAACACGGATTAGTGATTTGCGTGCGCCAGGAACATTCCCTTTAATAAGAAGCAAGTTGCGCTCAGCATCCACTTTCACGATGTGAAGGTTTTGGATAGTGACCGTGTTGCCGCCCATTTGACCAGGCAATTTCTTCTGTTTGAATACGCGGTTCGGAGCAACAGGCCCCATTGAACCAGGACGACGGTGGTAGCGTGAACCGTGAGTCATTGGTCCGCGTGATTGTCCGTGGCGTTTAATAACACCTTGGAAACCTTTACCTTTCGTAGTTCCTGTTACATCTACTACATCGCCTTCTGCGAATACATCTACTTTGACTTCCTGACCAATCTCGTAATCAGCTAAGTTTACATTGCGAAGTTCGCGAATGAAGCGCTTAGGAGCAGTGTTTGCTTTTGCTACGTGGCCTTTCTCTGGTTTGTTCGAAAGCTTTTCGCGTTTGTCATCAAAACCAAGTTGTACCGATTCGTAGCCATCCACTTCAACTGTTTTTTTCTGAAGCACTACGTTTGGAGCAGCTTCGATTACAGTTACAGGGATCAAATCACCGTTCTCAGCAAAAACTTGCGTCATACCGATTTTTCTACCTAAGATTCCTTTGGTCATGTCGTCACACCTCCTGCAAAATTTTATGTTTTTTATTTTCGTTTACCAATTATAGTTTGATTTCAATATCAACGCCGGATGGTAGATCCAGTTTCATTAGCGCGTCAACAGTCTGTGGTGTCGGGTTAACGATATCGATCAGACGTTTGTGTGTGCGCATTTCGAATTGTTCGCGAGCATCTTTATATTTGTGGACAGCTCGCAAGATTGTGTAGATTGACTTTTCCGTCGGCAACGGTATCGGACCTGATACGCTAGCACCTGAACGTTTAGCAGTTTCAACAATCTTTTCAGCAGACTGATCCAGGATTCTGTGATCATATGCTTTCAAACGGATACGAATTTTTTGTTTTGCCATTATTTTCCCTCCCTTTTCGCCTATTTTTGGGATAGACTTCTCCACGAAAATTTTCCTCACACTCGCCATGGCAAAGCGGCCGGGTGTGTCGGTAACCTCTCGCTTCTTCGCAGTCAAAGACCAACATTCACCATTATACAAAATAAAAAAGAATTCCGCAAGACTTTGCACGAAATTCTTTTTCATTCGCTTTTACTAGTATAGCAGGATTCTTTTCAGTTTCAACCGATACGATAATAGTCGAAATCTTTCGGACTCATCCTAAAAACATCACGGCAATCCAGCCGAACAAGACAAGCGGGATATTGTAATGGATGAATGTCGGGACGACTGTATCCCAGATGTGATTGTGCTGCCCGTCTACGTTGAGTCCCGCGGTCGGCCCAAGCGTCGAGTCGGAAGCAGGCGACCCCGCATCCCCTAGCGCGCCCGCTGTTCCGATCAAGGCGATGATGGCCATCGTCGAAAACCCGAATTCGATACTGAGCGGCACGAATATCGCGGCGATGATCGGAATCGTCGAGAATGACGAGCCGATGCCCATCGTGACAAACAAGCCAACGATCAACATGGCAAGAGCTGCTAAGCCTTTGTTGTCGCCGAAGATCGCTGCTGCGTTTTCAACAAGCGAGTCGATGGCACCGGTCGCTTGGATCACCGAAGCGAATCCGTTTGCTGAGATCATGACAAACCCGATGAATGCCATCATGCGCATACCCGCCGTCAAGACGTCATCCGCCTCTTTCCATTTCATTGCCCCGAAGACGTAGAGGATCAGGATGCCAGCGAGTGCGCCGATGATCATCGAATCGCTTTGGATCTGCGCGAAGAGTGCCGCGATCAAGGCGATGACGGTCACGATGATGTCTTTGACAGAAGCGGTCCGTTTTGGAGTTTCTTCTATAGTACTGGCTGCTCTTACTTCACGGTAGTCGCGTGGCTTGCGGTAAGAAATGAAAACCGCGACGACTAAGCCGAGAAACAACCCTGCAACCGGCAGCGCCATCGCTTTCGGGATATCCGCCATGTCGATTGGCATGCCAGCGAGTTCCATCTGCGTGGCGAGAATCTCGTGGAAGATCAAGCCAAAGCCATACGGCAATAAAATATACGGCGCCGTCAGCCCGAATGTCAGGACAGACGCGATAAGGCGGCGGTCGATGCGCAATTCATTTAAAATGTGCAAAATCGGCGGCACAAGAAGCGGGATAAAGGCGATATGGATCGGAATCAAGTTTTGCGAAAAGATCGCCATAGCGAACAGCGCAAAGATGATGAGCGCCTTCGCCAAATTTTCGCGCGTCGCCTCCCCTTCTTTATTAACCAGTTTCAATACGCCCGCAACGAGCAATTCCGGTATGCCAGTACGCGAAATAGCGACGGCAAATCCACCGAGCATGGCATAGCTCAATGCGATGGTCGCCCCCGCACCGAGACCGTCTGTATAGGAAGTCAAAGTTTCAGTGAAGCTGAGCCCCCCGCTAAGCCCACCGGCGAGTGCGCCGATCAATAAGGCAAAGACGACGTTGACACGAAGCAAGCTCAATATAAGCATCACTAAAACGGCGATAATAACTGCATTCATTGTTCATTTCTCCTTTAGTTTGCTAAAGCGTTAAAGTACTTTACTAAAGTAACAAATCTCCACAATGATGTCAACACAGCAAAACCGCTCCCGAATGGCACCAAAAAAACCGCTCCCTGCCTAAAGACAAGGAGCGGCTGCGTTATTGTACTTGCTGGGTTTTTTCTTCGTATGCCTGGATATAGGAATCGTATTGAATCGTCAAGGCGATTTCATCCCAGCCGTTCAACAACATTTCTTTCCAGTACGGATCGATATCAAACGAATAGCTGGCACCGTCTTCAGCTGTCACTGTTTGCTGTTTCAAGTCAACGTCAAGGCAATACGGCGCTTGTTTGCCTTTTTCCAATAAAGCCGCCACTTCCGCTTCTTGCAGGCGAATCGGCAAAATGCCGTTTTTCACACAGTTATTATAGAAGATGTCCGCATAGCTCGGCGAGATGACGACACGGAATCCGTAGTCCAGGATGGCCCACGGCGCGTGTTCACGGGAAGAGCCGCAGCCGAAGTTTTCCTGCGCCACAAGGATCTCGGAACCTTGGAAGCGCGGATCATTTAAGACAAAGTCTTGATTCGGCTTACCGTCAGCGTCAAAACGCCAATGGTAGAACAAATACTTGCCGAACCCTGTGCGCTCGATGCGCTTGAGGAATTCCTTTGAAATGATTTGGTCGGTATCGACGTTTTTGCGGTCAAGCGGCGTCAAGACGCTCGAAATTTCATTGATGGGTTTCAAACTCAGTTCCTCCTTCCGTTATGCCGAGGGCACAGGTTCGTTCATAAATTTCCGGACATCGGTCAAATGCCCTTCAATCGCAGCAGCAGCCGCCATTACTGGTGATACCAAATGCGTCATGGAGCCTGCACCTTGGCGCCCTTCAAAATTACGATTGGAAGTAGATGCGCAGCGTTCGCCTGCCGGCACGGCATCCTCATTCATGGCGAGGCACATGCTGCAGCCTGTTTCGCGCCATTCAAAGCCTGCCTGCAAGAACACCTGGTCAAGCCCTTCTGCTTCAGCTGCACGTTTAACGGTCTCAGAACCCGGTACCACAATCGCTGTGACCGACGGATGCACCGTTCTGCCTTTGACGATTTCACTCGCTGCCCGCAGATCGCTGAGGCGCGCATTTGTGCATGAACCGATAAAGACGTGTTGGATGTCGATGGATGATAACGGAGCGCCTTCTTCTAACTGCATATAAGCAAGCGCTTGGCGCAAAGCATCCCGGTCTTCTTGCTTATCGTAATCTGCCGCTGTCGGCACACGTTCAGCGATGCCTGAGCCCATCGACGGGTTGGTGCCCCATGTGACGAACGGGGAAATATCGTCCGCGTGGATAGTGTGCGACACGTCATAGCTTGCGCCTTCATCTGTCGCAAGCGCCAGCCAACGTTCAGCTTCACGTTCAAACGCTTCGCCTTCTGGGACGTTTCTTCTGCCGCGCAAATATTCGACTGTTGTTTCATCTGGGCTGACAAGACCGGCGCGTGCTCCCGCTTCGATGGACATATTGCAAATGGTCATGCGTTCTTCCATCGACAAATTGCGGATCGCTTCCCCGGTGTATTCAATGATGTGGCCGGTTCCCATATCGACGCCGTATTTCGAGATGATCGCAAGGATGACGTCTTTTGCGGAAACACCGAAGCCCAGTTCGCCGTCGATGCGGATTTCCATCGTTTTCGGCTTGGACTGCCACAGCGTCTGCGTCGACAAAACGTGCTCCACTTCACTTGTCCCGATGCCAAATGCCAACGCGCCAAACGCGCCGTGCGTGGACGTATGGCTATCGCCGCAGACAATCGTCTTGCCAGGCTGCGTGAGGCCAAGTTCCGGCCCGATGACGTGGACGATGCCTTGGTCGGGATGATTGATGCCTGCAAGCGGCACCCCAAACTCATCACAGTTTTCCTGAAGCGTCTTGATTTGCTTGCGGGAAATCGGGTCTTTGATCACTGAGCGGTTGCGCGTCGGCACGTTATGGTCCATCGTCGCAAAGCACAAATCCGGACGCCGCACTTTTCGGCCGTTCAAGCGCAAGCCTTCAAATGCCTGCGGAGAAGTGACTTCATGCAGGAGGTGAAGGTCGATATACAACAGGTCGGGTTTTCCCGGCTCTTCGAATACAATATGCTGTTCCCAGATTTTTTCAATAATCGTTTTTGCCATAGCAGAGTGCCCCTTCCATTTACACGTAGGAAAACATGATGTGTTCCGACACGAATTCCCGTTCCAATTCTTCGATGACTTTTTCCACAAAGCGTTCCGTTGAGATGACTTTATTGCCGCAAGCCGACAAATCGCCTGTGCAATAGCCATCTTCAAGGACGCTCATAACTGCATCTTCAATCGACGATGCTTCTGACTCCATGCCGAACGACTGGCGCAGCATCATCGCTGCTGACAACATCGCCGCTGATGGATTCGCTTTGTTTTGGCCTGCGATATCCGGTGCCGAACCGTGTACCGGTTCGTATAAACCGAAGCCGTCTGAACGGATGCTCGCGGACGGCAGCATGCCAAGTGAGCCGGTGATGACCGACGCCTCGTCGCTCAAGATGTCGCCGAACATGTTCTCCGTGACCACGACGTCGAATGCCCGTGGGTTGGTGATCAATTTCATGGCAGCTGAATCGACTAGCATGTGTTCAACTTCCACATCCGGATAACCCGCTTTGCGTTCTTCGACGACTTTTCTCCAAAGCTTGCTGGATTCCAAGACGTTCGCTTTGTCGACTGACGCCAATTTACCGCGGCGCGAACGGGCCATTTCGAATGCCTGATCGACGATGCGTTCGATTTCTGCACGTGTGTAGACCAGTGTATCGACCGCTGAATTTTCGTTATGGCGTTTCGGTTCCCCGAAATACAAGCCGCCGGTCAATTCACGGACGATGACCATGTCCACTTCACGCGCGATTTCTTCTTTTAATGGGGACGATCCGAGAAGTGCCGGTACCGCTTTGACTGGGCGGACGTTGGCAAACAAATCGAAGTGTTTGCGGATATTCAACAGCCCTTTTTCAGGGCGCTGTTCTGCGGGGTTATTATCCCATTTCGGACCGCCTACCGCACCGAGGAGGATGGCATCGCTCGCTTCACACGCTTCAACGGTTTCTTTTGGCAGCGGGCTGCCGGATTCATCGACCGCCGCTCCCCCGATTGCCGCGAATTTCCAATGGAATGTGTGCCCATAGCGCATCGCAATGGATTTCAGCACCTTTACTGCCGCCTCTGTTACTTCTGGTCCGATGCCGTCTCCTGGCAATACTGCGATTGTCTTTTCCATAGTAATTCCTCCTCTGTGGGTTTGCTGATTAAACTGCTTGGATCTTCGTTTTATTTCCCTGTTTCACAAGCTGGCGGTTCACTGCATTGAAATAAGCTTTCGCGGTCGCTTCCAAAACGTCTTGCGCGACATCTCGGCCAGTAACGGTCTCTCCGTCGTAGCTCATATTGATGACGGCTTCGCCGAGTGCATCGCGGCCTTTGCCGATAGATGTCACACGATAGTCTAGGATGTGCACCTTGCCTTCGACGATGCGTTCAAGTGTATTGAATATCGCTTCGACCGATCCGGAGCCGGTTGCTGCTTCGTGAATTGAGGTGCCGTCCGGGCCGATAGCGGATGCTGTTGCTGTCGGAATGTTCGCCGTGCCGTACTGCACTTGCACGCTTTCTAGCTCATAAATCGGAGTTTCCGTATCATTGATTTGCTGGTCCGTTAGCAACACAAACAAGTCGTCTTCTGTAATCTGTTTTTTGCGATCGGCGAGTTTCTTGAACTCGATGAACGCTTCATTCAATTTAGCGTCAGGCAATTCGAAGCCCATCTTCACTGCGCGGTCGCGGAATGCGTGCCTGCCGGAATGTTTGCCCAGCACCAGTTCAGTTGCCGCATCGCCGATCAATTCGGGCGTGATGATTTCATAGGTCAGCGGGTTTTTCAGCATGCCGTCCTGGTGGATGCCTGATTCGTGAGCGAAGGCGTTCTTCCCGACGACCGCTTTATTCGGCTGGATGATGCTACCCGTCAACTGGCTGACCAATTGGCTCGAGCGTTTAATTTCATTCAAATTAATACCGGTTTCGATTTCGTAGAATTGCTTGCGGATATGGAGCGCTACTGCAATTTCTTCCAACGCGACGTTTCCTGCGCGTTCACCGATGCCATTGATTGTGCCTTCGACTTGCGTCGCACCATTTTCAATCGCAGCGAGCGTATTCGCTGTCGCCATGCCCAGATCGTTATGGCAATGCGCTGACAGCTTAACGTTTTCGATGCCCGGTACGTTTTCCGTCATATAACGGAACATCGCACCGTATTCTTCCGGCGTCGCATAGCCGACTGTATCCGGCAAATTGATTGTGGTCGCGCCTGCTTCGATGACTTTCTTGATGATATGCGCTAGGAATTCCGGGTCTGAACGAGAAGCATCTTCCGCCGACCATTGGACGAGCGGAAAGAATTTTTTCGCATAACGGACAGATTCAACAGCGATGTCGACGACCTGTTCCGGTGTTTTCATCAATTTATGTTCCATATGGATAGGGGACGTTGCCAAGAAGATGTGGATATGCGGTTGTTCCGCTCCCTTCAAGGCTTCCCATGTCTGGTCGATATCCGCTTTCATGGAGCGGGACAGTCCAGTTACGATAGAGTTCTTCACCGTACCGGCTATCCGCTGCACTGCGTCGAAGTCTCCTGGCGATGAAGCCGGGAACCCCGATTCGATAATCGTCACGCCTAGACGTTCGAGCTGGCGGGCGATTTCGATTTTCTCAGCTGTATTCAAGTTGATCCCGGCCGACTGTTCTCCGTCCCGTAGTGTCGTATCGAAAATATCAATTTGAGACATTAGCAGCCACCTCTTTTGGTTTTTTGTTTTCATTGACGAATGGCATCATGGCGCGCAACTCGCGTCCGACTTGTTCGATTTGATGTTCAGCTTCAGCGTTTTCGATCGCCGTGAATTCCGGACGGTTCAATTGGTTCTCAAGCAACCAGCCTTTGGCGAACTTGCCGGTTTGGATATCCGTCAATACATCTTTCATGCGGGCTTTTGTATCAGCATCGACAATGCGCGGGCCGGATACAAAATCTCCCCATTGCGCTGTATCGGAGATCGAGTAGCGCATGCCGGACATGCCGCCTTCATACATGAGATCAACAATCAATTTCAGTTCGTGCAAGCATTCGAAGTATGCCAGTTCCGGCTGATAGCCTGCTTCCACCAAAGTTTCAAATCCGGCTTTGACGAGTGAAGTCACCCCGCCGCAAAGAACGGCTTGTTCACCGAATAGATCCGTTTCTGTTTCTTCCTTGAACGTCGTCTCCAAGATTCCGGCACGGGCAGCGCCGACGCCTTTTGCGTAAGCTAAAGCGGTATCTTTTGCATTGCCCGATACATCTTGATGTACTGCGAACAACGCCGGTACGCCTGCTCCTGCTTCGAACGTTCTGCGGACAAGATGTCCCGGGCCTTTAGGGGCGACAAGGAACACATCCACATCTTTCGGTGGCACGATTTGGTTGAAATGAACATTGAATCCGTGTGCGAAGACGAGTGATTTTCCAGCCGTTAGATGCGGCTTGATAGACTCTTCGTAGATTTGCGTCTGGCGCTCATCCGGCACGAGTACCATGATGACGTCGCCTGCTTGCGCAGCTTCCGCAACTGTCGCCACTTCCAGGCCGTCTGCTTTTGCCTGATCGAATGATTTGCCGGGTCTTACACCGACCACTACTTTGAATCCTGAATCATTTAAGTTCTGCGCGTGTGCATGTCCTTGAGAACCATAGCCGATCACCGCGATTGTCTGTCCTTTTAGAGCCTGATCGTTTACGTCTTGGTTATAATACATTTTTGCCATTTTTAATTTCCTCCTCGATTTTGGGGTTTTTAGTTTATAGGATGTTCAATTGCGGTGTATGGGCTTTTTGTGTTTCCCTGACAAAAGCGGATACGCCGGTTCTTGTTAATTCTTTGATGCCGTATGGCTTCATCAAATCGATGAAGGCTTCGATCTTTTCAGGGTCACCCGTTACTTGGAACGTGGTGACATTTTTGCTCATATCGACCACTGTCGCACGGAACGGTTCTACAATGCTGTAAATCTCGCTGCGCGCGGCTGGCGGTGCGACCACTTTGATCAAGGCGAGCTCTCTCATGACCATCGCCTTATCGGTGATGTCATTGACTTTCAACACATCGATTTGCTTTTGCAGCTGTTTGAGCAATTGCTCAAGCTTCCCTTCATCTTCCACATTGACGACGAAGGTCATTTTGGATATGCCTGCTTGCTCGGTATGCCCGACCGAAATGCTTTCGATATTGAATTGGCGTTTCATCAACAGACCGGTGACGCGGTTCAAGACGCCGCTCTGGTTGATGACCGTTGTTGTGATTACTCGCTTCATTCGCCTTTCACCCCGATCATTTCGTTGAGCCCTTTGCCTGGCGCGACCATCGGGTACACACATTCGAGTTGGATTACCCGGCAATCGATAAGCGCTGGGCCATCTGATTCAAACGCTTTTTTGAATACTTCTTCCGCTTCTTCCATCGTTTCGACTTTATAGCCGTCGAGATCGTAAGCGGCTGCTAGTTTCACGAAATCCGGCTGCACCGGCATCATTGACTGGGAATAGCGTTCTTCGTAGAAGGTTTCTTGCCACTGGCGCACCATCCCAAGGCTTTGGTTGTTCAAGATGACGATTTTCACCGGCAAGCGATATTCCTGCAATAGCGACAATTCCTGCAACGTCATTTGGAATCCGGCATCACCGACAACAGCCACCACCGTTTCTTCCGGTCTTGCGAACTTCGCCCCAATCGCTGCGGGGAAGCCGAAGCCCATCGTCCCGAGCCCGCCAGATGTCACCCAGTTATGCGGGTTATTGAAGCGGTAATACTGAGCAGTCCACATTTGGTGTTGGCCGACATCCGTCGTGACAATCGCATCGCCACCGGTTAACCGGTGAATCAATTCGACCGCTTGCTGAGGCATGATGCCAACCCGTTCTTTTTGGTGATACTGAAGCGGGTAAGCTTTTTGGTATGCATTGAGCTTGCCGTGCCATTCTGTTGTGTCCGGGCTTTCGAAATTGCTTTTCAATAGCTCGACCAATGCAGCTTTGGCATCCGATACGATCGGGATGGCTGTCGGGACATTCTTCCCGATTTCCGCCGGATCGATATCGATATGGATGACTTCCGCATTCGGCGCAAATGAAGCCAAGTTTCCGGTGAGCCTATCATCAAAGCGCGCCCCAATGTTCAACAGCACGTCGCATTCACAAATGGCCGTATTCGCCGCATACGTTCCGTGCATGCCACCCATGCCGAGGAACAATTCGTGATCGCCGCCAATTGTTCCAAGTCCCAGCAATGTGTTCACAATCGGGATTCGATGATGCTCCGCGAATGCTTGAAGCTCTTCGGAAGCTCTCGCTGCTAATACTCCGGCACCGGCTAGAATCACCGGCTTTTTCGCCTTGGACAGCAGTTGAACTGCCTTTTGGATTTGCAAATAGTTCGGCGAGATGGTCGGTTGATAGCCCGGCAAGTACACATCTGCATCCGCTTGTTCTTCACTGCCCGCAAACAACATCGTCGACACGTCTTTCGGGATATCGACGACAACCGGTCCCGGACGCCCTGTTGAAGCGATGAAGAATGCCTCTTTGATGATCCGCGGCAAGTCTTCCGCTTTTTTCACCTGGTAATTATGTTTCGTGATCGGTTGTGTGATGCTGACGATATCCGCTTCCTGGAAAGCATCGGTTCCGATAACCGATGTCGCAACTTGCCCGGTGAAGATGACGAGTGGCAAGGAGTCGAGCATGGCATCCGCTATGCCGGTGACAAGGTTCGTCGCTCCAGGACCGGATGTGGCAATAACCACTCCTGGTTTTCCGGAAACTCTGGCGTAGCCTTCTGCTGCATGGATTGCGCCTTGTTCGTGTCTCGCTAATATGTGACGGATCGGGTTTCGATGCAAAGCATCGTAGATTGGCAGAACCGCACCTCCTGGGTAGCCAAAAATGATCTCAACACCCTGCTGTTTCAATGATTGAATTAATACGTCTGCCCCGCTGCCGGATAATCCTTGTTTGAGTTCTTCTCTGACCTTTACGTTTACTCCCAATCTTTCCGCCTCCTTTTTCTTAAGTCTTCGGAAGTAGCAAATGAAAAAGCTTTTCCATCCCTACACAAAGAAGACATCTTCTTTGCATAGGGATGAAAAAGCTTCATGGTACCACCCTATTTCACTGCGATTTGCAGCCTCTTGGATAATTGCTTATCCGCTGATAACGATAACCCGTCGCTTGCAGTCACCGGGAACACCTAGAAGGCCGAAGCCGTTCAGCATTCCACTCAGAGGGGATGTCGCATCTGGCAGCATTGCCGGCTTCCACCACCCCGGCTCTCTGTAAATGCTGTATTCCATTTGCTTTAACCTCGTCATTGAATTGATCTTATGAATTTATACTACGTTTAAATGTTCTTCGTTATACACCTTAACGCCGTCTTGCTGCACCAGCTCACGGAATGCTTCTAACAGGTCATTCGTGACAGGCCCTGGCTTGCCGTCGCCGATCACGCGTCCATCCACTTTGATGACGGCGATGACTTCTGCTGCCGTCCCTGTCAGGAACACTTCATCCGCCACGTAGACATCGTGTCTAGTGAAGACACCCTCTTCCATTTGGTAACCTTTTTCAGCGGCCACTTCCATGATGGCGTTGCGCGTAATTCCTTCGAGCGCCCCTACATAACCGGGAGGCGTCAGCAATTTGTTTTTGCGGACGATGAAGATATTATCGGCTGACCCTTCAGCCACATAGCCTTGATCATTCAGCATGAGGGCTTCAGAAACACCGGCTAAGCTTGCTTCGATTTTCACCAGGATGTTGTTCATATAGTTCAGTGATTTCACTTTCGGGCTAAGGACGTCTGAGCGGCTTCTTCTTGAAGCGACCGAGACGATTTCAATGCCGCTGTCGTACAAGGCTTTCGGGAATAAAGAAAGTGGCTCAGCGATGACGATGACATTCGGCTTTGCACAGCTGAATGGATCGAGCCCCAAGTTTCCAACCCCGCGTGAGACGACTAAGCGGATATAGGCATCCTTCAATTTGTTTTGCCGGAGCGTTTCCACGACCAGCTGCGTCATTTCTTCGAAAGTATGCGGAATTTCAAGCATCACTGATTTAGCCGAATCGTAAAGGCGCTCCAGGTGTTCTTCTAAACGAAAGACATTTCCGTTGTATGAACGAATGCCTTCGAAGACTCCGTCGCCATATAGGAAGCCATGATCATAAACTGAAACCTTGGCATCTTCTTTTTTTACAAATTCACCATTCATATAGATTACTTGTTCAGTCATGATGTCCACTTCTTTCTCCGAAATTTTTTATGAGGATTAGCGCTGCAAATGCTTTGTTCTGTTAAATTGTTGCTATCATATCGCCTATTCCAAAGGGTGTCAACAAACAAAATGCGATTTTTTTGCTAATTCTGAACATTGAAATCATTTGTATCCGTTTACATTGCTTTAGTGGCGCGGTTTAAAATGTTTTTAAAAAAGTTTGAATATTTTATAGAAATGCGATATATTGCGTATAAAAATAGAAAAACCTCTCCTTATTGCGGCCTTACAATACAATTTCTCCAGCAATGATACGGATCACTCAGCCTTTAAACCTTGTATCCTGTCACATAATTTTCATTTTCATTTTAAAAAGAATGCAAAAAAATCCCCCAACTCATAATGAGTTGGGGGATTTAAACACAAGCGAATTACTTCTGGATAGAAGCTACAACGCCAGCGCCTACAGTACGTCCACCCTCACGGATAGAGAACTTAGTACCTTCTTCAAGAGCGATTGGTGAGATAAGCTCAACATTCATTTCGATGTTGTCGCCAGGCATAACCATTTCTACTCCTTCAGGAAGGTTACAAACGCCAGTTACGTCAGTTGTACGGAAGTAGAACTGCGGACGGTAGTTTGTGAAGAATGGAGTGTGACGTCCACCCTCTTCTTTTGAAAGAACATAAACTTCCGCTTTGAAAGTTGTATGTGGAGTGATTGTGCCTGGTTTAGCAAGAACTTGTCCACGCTGGATGTCGTCACGGGAAACTCCGCGAAGAAGTGCGCCAATGTTGTCGCCAGCTTCAGCATAGTCAAGCAATTTGCGGAACATTTCTACACCTGTAACAGTTGTAGATTTAGCTTCTTCGTTGATACCGATGATGTCAACGTTGTCGCCAACTTTGATTTGTCCACGCTCAACACGGCCAGTTGCAACTGTACCACGGCCAGTGATTGAGAATACGTCCTCAACAGGCATCATGAATGGCTTGTCAGTATCGCGTTCTGGAGTTGGGATGTACTCATCAACTGCGTTCATCAATTCCATGATTTTTTCTTCCCACTCTGGCTCTCCTTCAAGAGCTTTAAGTGCAGAACCTTTGATGACTGGGATGTCATCGCCAGGGAAGTCATATTCAGACAATAGGTCGCGAACTTCCATTTCAACTAGCTCAAGAAGCTCTTCGTCGTCTACCATGTCGCATTTGTTCATGAATACTACAAGGTAAGGTACGCCTACTTGACGTGAAAGCAAGATGTGCTCACGAGTTTGTGGCATTGGGCCGTCAGCAGCAGATACTACTAGGATCCCGCCGTCCATTTGTGCAGCACCAGTGATCATGTTTTTAACATAGTCAGCGTGACCTGGGCAGTCAACGTGTGCATAGTGGCGTGTTTCAGTTTCGTACTCAACGTGAGAAGTGTTGATTGTGATACCGCGCTCTTTTTCTTCAGGTGCGTTATCGATTTGGTCGTAAGAACGAGCTTCCCCGCCTGATGCTCTAGCAAGAACTGTAGCGATTGCTGCAGTCAAAGTTGTTTTACCATGGTCAACGTGTCCGATTGTACCAATGTTAGCGTGTGTTTTAGAACGGTCAAATTTAGCTTTACCCATTAGAAAAATCCTCCTCAGAATGTAAGTTAATAGTAGTAGTTTGAGTACCCAAAATGCAGTGGACTGCATTTTGGGCATACAAACTATTTATACTTGATTAAAGGTCAAAATTCAATTATTGGCCTTTATTTTTCTTGATAATTTCTTCAGCGATGGATTTCGGCACTTCTTCGTAGTGATCGAAGTGCATAGAGAACACACCGCGTCCTTGCGTGTTAGAACGCAAGTTTGTTGCATAACCGAACATTTCAGAAAGTGGAACCATTGCACGGACAACTTGCGCGTTTCCGCGAGCGTCCATACCTTCTACGCGTCCACGGCGAGACGTAACGTCACCCATGATATCGCCAAGGTATTCCTCAGGGATTACAATTTCAACTTTCATGATTGGCTCAAGGAGTACCGGGTTAACTTTAGACACAGCGTTTTTCAGTGCCATAGAAGCAGCTACTTTAAACGCCATCTCGTTGGAGTCAACATCATGGTAAGATCCGTCGAACAAACGTGCTTTAATGTCAATCAATGGATAACCGGCAACTACACCGTTATCAAGAGAGTCGCGAAGACCCGCTTCAACTGCTGGGATGTATTCACGTGGAACAACACCACCGACAATTCCATTTTCGAACTCAAAGCCAGCGCCTTCTTCGTTTGGAGAGAATTCGATCCAAACGTGTCCGAACTGACCGCGACCACCGGATTGACGTACGAATTTACCTTCAACTTTAGCAGACTGGCGGAATGTCTCACGGTAAGATACCTGAGGAGCTCCGACGTTTGCTTCAACGTTGAATTCGCGTCTCATACGGTCAACTAGGATATCAAGGTGAAGTTCACCCATACCAGCGATGATCGTTTGACCAGTTTCCTGGTCTGTGTGCGCACGGAAAGTTGGGTCTTCTTCTTGCAGTTTTGCAAGGGCTTGGCCCATCTTGTCCTGGTCTGCTTTGGATTTCGGCTCCACTGAAAGTGAGATAACCGGTTCCGGGAAGACCATGCGCTCAAGGATTACTTGGTCTTTTTCGTCGCATAGCGTGTCGCCTGTAGAAGTATCTTTCAGGCCGATCGCAGCAGCGATATCTCCGCAATATACTTCAGCGATCTCTTCGCGGGAGTTTGCGTGCATTTGCAGGATACGTCCTACGCGCTCACGCTTGCCTTTAGAAGAGTTCTGAACGTATGAACCAGATTTCAAAGTACCGGAGTAAACACGGAAGAAAGTCAATTTCCCTACATACGGGTCTGTCATTACTTTAAATGCCAGAGCAGAGAAAGGCTCGTCTTCAGATGCTTTACGCAATACTTCTTCGTCTGAATCCGGACGGACCGCTGTCATTGGCGGAACGTCTAGTGGAGATGGTAGGTAATCAATTACTGCATCAAGCATCAATTGAACACCTTTGTTTTTGAAAGCAGTTCCGCAAACTACTGGGTAGAACTCAACGTCAAGCGTTCCTTTACGGATCGCAGCTTTAAGTTCGTCAACAGTGATTTCTTCCCCGCCAAGGTATTTTTCCATCAAGTCTTCATCAAGCTCAGCGACTGCTTCTACCAATTTCGTGTGGTATTCTTCCGCTTGCTCTTTGTACTCTTCAGGAATGTCCCCTTCAGTGATTTCAGTTCCCAAATCGTTCGCATAGAAGCGTGCGTTCATGTTTACAAGGTCAATGATCCCTGAGAACTCATCTTCTGCACCGATTGGCAATTGAATCGGGTGTGCGTTAGCTTGCAGGCGATCGTGAAGAGTGCCTACTGAATACAGGAAGTCAGCGCCGATTTTATCCATTTTGTTAATGAATACCAAACGCGGTACTCCGTATGTTGTCGCTTGACGCCATACAGTTTCTGTTTGCGGCTCTACACCTGATTGGGCATCAAGAACCGTTACAGCACCATCAAGTACACGCAATGAACGTTCAACTTCAACCGTGAAGTCTACGTGTCCAGGAGTATCGATGATGTTAACGCGGTGGCCTTCCCATGAAGCTGTTGTCGCAGCAGATGTGATCGTGATTCCACGCTCTTGCTCCTGCTCCATCCAGTCCATTTGAGAAGCACCTTCATGCGTTTCGCCGATTTTGTGGATACGGCCAGTGTAATACAAAATACGCTCCGTAGTAGTCGTTTTACCGGCATCGATGTGAGCCATGATTCCGATATTACGTGTATGGTCTAAGGAGAACTCTCTAGGCATATGGTCTTTCTCCTTCCGTCTCGAAATAAGATTTTAAGTGCCGCAAGATTTTACCAGCGGTAATGAGCAAATGCTTTGTTGGCTTCTGCCATTTTGTGGATATCTTCACGTTTTTTGACGGAAGCACCAGTGTTGTTGGCAGCATCTAGGATTTCGTTAGCTAGACGCTCTTCCATAGTTTTTTCCCCACGTAGACGTGAGTAGTTCACTAGGTAGCGAAGTCCAAGAGTCGTACGGCGTTCTGGACGAACTTCAACTGGTACTTGGTAGTTAGCTCCACCAACACGGCGAGCGCGAACTTCAAGAACCGGCATGATGTTTTCCAACGCTTGTTCGAATACTTCGATTGGATCTTTCCCGCTGCGTTCTTTAATTAGTTCGAACGCACCGTAGAGGATCTTTTGTGAAGTACCTCTTTTTCCGTCAACCATCAATTTGTTAATTAGACGAGTTACCAATTTCGAACTATAAATCGGATCTGGCAACACGTCACGTTTAGCTACAGGACCTTTACGAGGCATGTATGTTCCTCCTTTCAACGAAAACTCTCGTTAATTCATTGTTATTATTTTTTTACTTTAGGGCGTTTTGTTCCATATTTAGAGCGTCCTTGCATACGGCCGTTTACTCCAGCAGTATCAAGTGCGCCACGTACAACGTGGTAACGTACACCCGGAAGGTCTTTTACGCGTCCTCCACGGATAAGAACAACACTGTGCTCTTGAAGGTTGTGACCTTCGCCGCCGATATATGCATTGACCTCAATTTGGTTTGTCAAACGTACACGTGCGTATTTACGCAATGCGGAGTTTGGTTTTTTAGGTGTCATCGTTCCAACACGTGTGCAGACGCCGCGTTTTTGCGGAGAGCTCAAGTTAGTCTGTGACTTTTTGAAGCTGTTATACCCCTTGTTCAACGCTGGTGAGTCTGATTTAGTGCTTTTCGGTTTACGAGGCTTGTTAACCAATTGGTTAATAGTAGGCATCGATTTTTTCCTCCTCTCAAAAGGTGTTCTAATACCACATATCCAGGTGGTTCATTTTTGGGTAAAAAACAAAGTCTTTGTGATTTCACACAAAAACCGGTATCCAGTAATGCCATAATGGCTACATCCAGCAAAGCTGAACGCTTTTACTGTTTTTGTTTCGTACCTGACGATCATGTTCCTGACATGCAAAGATCGATAATCATCAACCCTTAATATACTATCATTCCATAAGTGCAACTGTCAACCTAAACTTCAAAAAAAATCCCGGGGAGCGTATAGCTCTCCGGGGTTTTTCTTCTAACTTATGATTCGCTTCCGACGATCTCTTCTTGCTGGGCTTTTTCGCTTTGCTCGATTTCGATCTGACGGTAGCGTTGCATGCCAGTCCCTGCTGGAACCAGTTTCCCGATGATGACATTCTCTTTAAGTCCGAGTAGCTCATCGCGTTTTCCTTTGATCGCCGCATCGGTAAGGACACGAGTCGTTTCTTGGAAGGACGCAGCAGACAAGAACGATTCTGTCTCAAGGGATGCTTTCGTGATCCCGAGGATGACAGGTCGGCTAGTTGCCGGCATATTGCCTGCAAGCACTGCTTTTTCATTTGCTTCTGTGAACTGGTGAATATCAAGAAGGGAACCTGGCAGCAAGTCGGTATCTCCAGCTTCAATGACACGGACTTTACGGAACATTTGACGAACCATAACTTCAACGTGCTTATCGCCGATTTCTACCCCTTGCATGCGGTAAACTTTTTGAACTTCTTTCAATAGATACAATTGGACAGATTGGACTTCTTTGACTTGAAGCAATTGCTTCGGATCAATAGAGCCGTCTGTCAGCACTTCACCGCGCTGGATCGTATCATCTACTTGAACTTTCAAACGCGCGTTATAAGGCGCCAAGTATTTGCGTGTTTCCACGTCGCCTTGAATCGTGATTTCCTTCTGGCCTTCGCGGATTTCATCAATCTCGGTAATCGTACCGGTGATTTCAGAAATAACAGCTTGCCCTTTCGGATTTCTGGATTCGAAGATCTCTTGGATACGCGGCAAACCTTGTGTGATATCGTCTCCCGCTACACCGCCTGTGTGGAATGTACGCATCGTAAGCTGTGTACCTGGCTCACCGATAGACTGGGCAGCGATGATTCCGACTGCTTCGCCAACTTCCACTTCGTCGCCTGTCGCGAGGTTCGTACCGTAGCATTTTTTGCAAATGCCGTGTTTTGTATTACAAGTAAAGGCAGAACGGATCGTCACTTCTTTGATGCCGGCTTCGATTACGAGGCGAGCCAGATCCTGTGTAATAAGTGCATCTCTTTCTACAATCACTTCTTTTGTTTCCGGGTGACGGACCGTTTTCTTAGCGTGACGGCCGACAATCCGTTCTTCAAGCTCTTCGATGACTTCCGTACCTTCCATGAGTGCGCCAACCAATAAACCACGGTCAGTTCCGCAATCATTCTCACGTACGATAGCATCTTGTGCAACATCGACAAGACGGCGAGTCAGGTAACCGGAGTCAGCTGTTTTCAATGCTGTATCGGCAAGACCTTTACGTGCACCGTGAGTCGAGATGAAGTATTCGAGTACCGTCAAACCTTCACGGAATGAAGATTTGATCGGAAGTTCGATGATGCGGCCAGCCGGGTTGGCCATGAGTCCGCGCATACCCGCAAGCTGAGTGAAGTTGGACGCGTTACCACGGGCTCCGGAATCACTCATCATGTAAATCGGGTTCAGCGTATCAAGGGATGCCATCAGTTTTTCCTGGATGATATCTTTTGCGTTGCTCCAGTATGAGATAACGCGTGTGTAGCGCTCTTCTTCCGTAATCAAACCACGGCGGAATTGCTTCATCACTTTATCTACATTGTTCTGAGCTTCAACTAGGATTTCACCTTTGTCAGGTAAGACGACGATATCCGCTACACCAACCGTGATGCCGGCTTGTGTAGAATATTTGAATCCAAGGCTCTTCATGCGGTCAAGCATCCGTGAAGTTTCCGTAATATGGAAACGTTTGAATACTTCTGCAATGATTTCCCCAAGAATTTTCTTCTTGAACGGCGTTACAAGCTCTGATTCTTGGATATGCTTACGAACATCCGTCGTTGTTGGGACGAAGTATTTCGCTGGCGTTTCCACTTGCAGGTTGTAATCGGTCGGTTCATTGATATAAGGGAACGATTTCGGAAGAATTTCATTGAAAATGACTTTCCCGACTGTAGTCAGTAGAAGCATTTTATTTTGTTCTTCCGTAAATGTTGGGTTGCTTACTGATCCAGCTTGAACCGCGATGCGCGTGTGCAAGTGCACATGGCCAGTTTGGTATGCAATCAGCACTTCTTCTGGCCCGGAGAACGTAGCCCCTTCGCCTGTTGCGGCTTTGCGCTCAAGCGTCAAGTAGTAGTTCCCTAAAACCATATCCTGAGAAGGCGTTACGACCGGTTTTCCGTCTTTCGGGTTCAAGATGTTCTGTGCTGCGAGCATGAGAAGGCGAGCTTCTGCTTGCGCTTCAGATGAAAGCGGCACGTGAACGGCCATTTGGTCACCATCAAAGTCGGCGTTGTAAGCCGTACAAACGAGCGGGTGAAGGCGGATTGCCTTACCTTCAACGAGTGTTGGTTCAAATGCTTGGATACCCAATCTGTGAAGTGTCGGTGCGCGGTTCAAAAGAACCGGATGCTCCTTGATGACATCTTCAAGAACATCCCAAACTTCCGAATGGAGACGTTCGATTTTGCGTTTCGCGCTCTTGATGTTATGTGCGAGTCCACGTTCAACCAATTCTTTCATAACAAATGGCTTGAACAGTTCAATCGCCATGCCTTTCGGCAGACCACATTGGTACATTTTCAAGTTCGGTCCAACGACGATTACAGAACGTCCAGAATAATCGACTCGTTTTCCGAGCAAGTTCTGGCGGAAACGTCCTTGTTTCCCTTTCAGCATGTGAGAAAGAGATTTCAACGGACGGTTACCTGGTCCTGTAACCGGACGGCCGCGACGGCCATTGTCAATCAACGCATCGACTGCTTCTTGCAGCATGCGTTTTTCGTTCTGGACGATGATGCTAGGTGCACCAAGGTCAAGCAAGCGCTTGAGGCGGTTGTTCCGGTTGATGACGCGGCGGTAAAGGTCGTTCAAATCGGAAGTCGCAAAACGACCGCCGTCAAGCTGAACCATCGGACGCAATTCTGGCGGGATGACCGGTAGAACATCTAGGATCATCCAATCTGGATTGTTTCCAGAGTTACGGAAAGACTCGACCACTTCAAGGCGTTTGATCGCACGTGTGCGGCGCTGGCCTTGTGCAGATTTAAGTTCTTCTTTCAATGCATCTGTTTCACGTTCCAAATCGATTTCCTGAAGCAAACGTTTGATTGCCTCAGCACCCATTGCTGCTTGGAATTTCTTGCCGAATTTATCGCGGTATGCGCGATATTCTTTTTCGGAAAGCAATTGTTTTTTCTCGAGTGGCGTATCCGCCGGATCGATTACTACATAAGAAGCAAAGTAGATGACTTCTTCCAAAGAACGCGGGGACATATCCAAGATAAGGCCCATGCGGCTTGGGATTCCTTTGAAATACCAAATATGGGAAACCGGTGCTGCAAGCTCGATATGGCCCATGCGCTCACGGCGCACTTTTGAACGGGTTACTTCGACTCCACAGCGGTCACAGACGACGCCTTTATAACGGACGCGTTTGTATTTTCCGCAATGACATTCCCAGTCTTTTGTAGGACCGAAAATACGTTCGCAGAACAAACCATCTTTTTCAGGCTTTAACGTACGGTAGTTGATTGTTTCTGGTTTCTTGACTTCCCCATAGGACCATGAGCGAATTTTATCGGGTGATGCCAATCCGATTTTCATATACTCAAAATTATTTACATCTATCAAGGAGCCTACCTCCCTTTTGTCTCGAGTTTCTGTACGGCTCTTCCTCGTTTATGGATAAATCGATAAGTTTCCGCCCGGCGCTGTGCCGGACGGTTTCTTCTATATATACGTTATTCAATCGTGCCTACTGGTGATTCTTCGTCAGCGATTGGCAAGATGTTAAGTGAATCTGCAGGTTGAAGATCGTCTTCTTCATCCAAATCGCGCAATTCGATTTCTTCATCATCGATTGTGAGCATTTTGACGTCCATACCCAAACTTTGAAGCTCTTTGATCAATACTTTGAATGATTCTGGAACGCTTGGTTCTGGAACACTTTCACCTTTGACAATTGCCTCGTACGTTTTCACACGGCCGACCACGTCATCTGACTTAACTGTCAAGATTTCCTGGAGGGTATGCGCAGCACCATATGCTTCAAGTGCCCAAACTTCCATCTCCCCGAAACGCTGACCGCCAAATTGCGCTTTACCGCCGAGTGGCTGCTGGGTAACGAGTGAGTATGGTCCAGTTGAACGTGCATGGAGTTTATCGTCAACCATGTGTGCCAGTTTGATCATGTACATGATCCCGACAGATACACGGTTGTCGAACGGCTCACCGGAGCGGCCATCATAAAGGATGGTTTTTCCATCGCGCGGCATTCCGGCTTCTTCCATCGTTTCCCAAACATCTTCTTCGTTCGCACCATCGAATACCGATGAAGCCATATGAAGGCCTAGAGAACGGGAAGCCATACCAAGGTGAAGTTCAAGCACCTGCCCGATATTCATACGGGACGGAACACCAAGCGGGTTCAACATGATATCGATCGGTGTGCCATCCGGCATGAATGGCATATCTTCTTCCGGCAAGATGCGAGAGATAACACCTTTGTTACCGTGACGTCCGGCCATTTTGTCCCCAACGGAGATTTTCCGTTTTTGAACGATATAAGCACGTACCAATTGGTTAACGCCCGGCGGCAATTCGTCGCCATCTTCGCGGTTAAAGATTTTCACATCAAGCACGATCCCGCCTGCACCATGAGGCACACGCAAGGAAGTATCACGCACTTCACGCGCTTTTTCACCAAAGATCGCATGGAGCAGACGCTCTTCTGCTGTCAGTTCTGTAACCCCTTTAGGCGTTACTTTACCGACTAGAATGTCGCCATCTTTCACTTCAGCACCGACACGGATAATGCCGCGGTCGTCTAAGTTGCGTAGAGCATCTTCGCCGACGTTTGGAATATCACGCGTGATTTCTTCAGGCCCGAGCTTTGTATCACGGGAATCTGATTCGTATTCTTCAATGTGGATCGACGTGTAGACGTCATCTTTTACAAGGCGCTCACTCATGATGATCGCATCCTCATAGTTAAAGCCGTCCCAAGTCATGAATCCGACAAGCACGTTACGGCCAAGCGCCATTTCACCGCGTTCCATTGAAGGTCCGTCAGCCAGGATATCGCGTTTTTCTACGCGGTCGCCGACTTTGACGATTGGACGCTGGTTATAGCTGGTACCTTGGTTTGAACGGATGAATTTCTGCAGGCGGTACGTATCCACATCGCCTTTGACTTCATTGCCTTCTACGTTTTCGATGCGGCGAACGCGAATCTCTTTCGCTTCAACGAATTCAACAATTCCGCCATGCTTCGCGATAACGGCAGCACCTGAATCACGTGCGGCAAGATGCTCCATGCCAGTTCCGACAAACGGTGCTTCTGGATTCAATAGAGGCACGGCTTGACGCTGCATGTTCGCTCCCATCAACGCACGGTTGGAGTCATCGTTTTCAAGGAACGGAATACAAGCAGTCGCAACGGACACGACTTGTTTTGGAGAAACGTCCATATAATCGATGCTCGAGCGGCTGTAAACAGTGTTCTCACCGCGGAAGCGTGCAACGACTTCTTCTTCGACAAACGATCCGTCTTCATTCAAGCGTGAGTTTGCCTGAGCGACGACATAGTTGTCTTCTTCATCAGCCGTTAGATAATCGATCTGGTCGGTGACTTTATTCGTCTCCGGATCGACGCGGCGATAAGGTGTTTCGATGAATCCGAATTTATTCACTTTCGCAAATGTTGAAAGCGTGTTGATCAAGCCGATGTTCGGGCCCTCAGGCGTTTCAATCGGACACATGCGGCCATAGTGGGAGTAGTGAACGTCACGCACTTCAAAGCCGGCGCGCTCACGCGTCAAACCACCGGGCCCAAGCGCAGATAGACGGCGTTTATGCGTCAATTCAGCAAGCGGGTTCGTTTGGTCCATGAACTGCGACAACTGGGAACTGCCGAAGAACTCTTTAATCGATGCAATAACCGGACGGATATTGATCAATTGCTGCGGTACGATCGATTGCGTGTCATTAATTGACATACGCTCGCGCACAACACGTTCCATACGGGACAAGCCAATACGGAATTGATTCTGCAAAAGTTCACCAACCGAACGCAAACGACGGTTACCGAGGTGGTCAATATCATCTGTATTGCCGACGCCATGCAGCAAGTTGAAGAAATAGCTGATAGACGAAATGATATCTGCAGGTGTTACGTTTTTGATCTTGTCTTCGATATATGCGTTGCTGATGACAGTAATTTCTTTTTGCTCATCGTCATTCGGCGCATAGATTTTAATGGATTGGAGTGTCACGTCGTCTTCAAGCACGCCTCCAGCTTGGGAAACGGTATGGAAACCGACGCCATTTTCCAAATTAGGGATCAGGCGGTCAAGGACACGGCGGTCAATAACAGTTCCAGCTTCTACTAAAATTTCGCCCGTTTCAGGATCGACAAGTGTTTCTGCAATTGTCTGATTGAACAAACGGTTTTTAATATGAAGCTTTTTGTTCATCTTGTAGCGGCCGACATTCGCCAAATCGTAGCGTTTTGGGTCGAAGAAACGCGAATAGAGTAAGCTCTTAGCGCTTTCTACAGTCGGTGGCTCTCCAGGACGTAGGCGCTCATAAATTTCAAGAAGCGCTTTTTCCGTGTTTTCGGTATTGTCTTTTTCCAATGTGTTCTGCAAGTACTCGTTATCGCCGAGCAATTCAATGATTTCCTGATCGGAACCAAAGCCTAGTGCACGCAAAAGAACCGTTACAGGCAATTTGCGCGTGCGATCGATGCGTACGTATACGACATCTTTTGCATCAGTTTCATATTCAAGCCATGCACCACGGTTTGGAATGACAGTAGCGCCAAAACCACGTTTGCCGTTTTTATCTGTCTTGTCGTGGAAATAAACACTCGGTGAGCGTACTAATTGCGAAACGATAACGCGCTCTGCACCGTTGATGACAAAAGTACCAGTTTCTGTCATCAATGGGAAATCACCCATGAAGACGTCCTGTTCTTTCACTTCATCCGTTTCTTTGTTGTGAAGACGCACTTTTACGCGAAGTGGTGCTGCGTAAGTAACGTCCCGTTCTTTCGATTCATCAACCGGGTACTTAGGATCCGCTAGGCTGTAGTCGACGAATTCCAAGGAAAGGTTTCCTGTGAAATCTTCGATTGGTGAAATGTCGCGGAACATTTCACGAAGCCCCTCTTCTAAGAACCATTCGTAAGAAGACGATTGGATCTCAATCAGATTCGGGAGATCTAGAACTTCACTGATTCTCGAAAAACTTCTGCGTTGACGATGCTGACCGTACTGAACTAGTTGACCTGTCAACTTATTCACCCCTCAATAAAACGATTATAGGACTTTGCGATATCTGTAAAATAGTGTATGATATCGAAAAGACAAAAAGAAAACGAGACCGCATATGAGCTCATTTTCGGTTTACACATGTTAAAACTGGCCGCCATGCTCTGCCCGAAAAAGGGCAAACGACCTCAAAATAATATTTTTTGCATTTTATTATAATATCACAGGCATTTTGTCAAGTCAAACTTTTCTGGCCTCAAAAATAAAGTAACCTTTCTTCTTATCAGCGACTCGAACGTCGCCAAACAACTCCTGCAATTTCTCTTGAGTCGAAGGGGCGCCTTGTTTTTTCTGGATGACTACCCATAATGATCCGGAAGCTGCGAGTTTTTCGTACGCTTCTTCATAAAACCGAAAAATCGTCTCTTTCCCCGCACGGATTGGCGGATTGGTTAGAATGGCAGCGAACTCTTGTTGTTCGACACCTGACAAGCCGTCACTTTCATAGACTGAAACATTTTCAACACCGTTTAATACGGTGTTTTTTTGTGCAAGTTCAATGGCCCTGGCGTTGATGTCCACCATGTGCACATGTCTTTGTGGCAATGCTTTGGCGATAGCCATTCCGATCGGTCCATACCCACAGCCAACATCAAGGATCGGCCCTTCTATAGCTGGTTCATCAAACGCCTCGATCAATAGCCGTGAACCGAAGTCGATATCATTTTTGCTGAAAACGCCTGAATCCGTTTGAAACCGGAACGCCTCGCCCCGCAACGTGTAGGTCCACTCTTGGGGTTTGCTTTTAGTTTGGGGATTTTTAGAATAATAATGTTGGGACATACGGAGCCCTCCTTCCTTCATACAATCTCAAGTGCTTCCGGGATTGGATTTAAAAAGAAGAAAAAGCCCGTCGGTAAATACTGACGAGCTTTCTTTCTTATAATATAAGGGAATTATTTAACTTCTACAGAAGCGCCAACTTCTTCAAGTTTAGCTTTGATTTCTTCAGCTTCTTCTTTAGTAGCGCCTTCTTTAAGAGCTTTAGGAGCTTCGTCAACAAGACCTTTCGCTTCTTTCAAGCCAAGGCCTGTAACTTCGCGAACAACTTTGATGACTTTGATTTTTTGGTCGCCAGCAGAGTTAAGGATTACGTCGAATTCAGTTTGCTCTGCTTCAGCAGCGCCACCAGCAGCAGCTGCAGCAACTGGAGCAGCAGCAGTTACGCCGAACTCGTCTTCGATTGCTTTTACTAGGTCGTTAAGTTGAAGAACTGTCATTTCTTTGATTGCTTCTAGAATTTGTTCTTGTGTCATTATAATTTCCTCCTATGATAGGTAATTTTTTGTGGTGCTCAGGATGCTAAGAGATTAAGCGCCCTGTTCTTCTTTTTGGTCTGCAACTGCTTTTGTTGTAGCAGCGAAGTTGCGGACTGGAGCTTGTAGTACGCTGAGTAGCATAGACAATAGGCCTTCGCGCGATGGAAGTTCAGCAAGAGCTTTCATTTCATCTGCAGATGCAACATTGCCTTCGATGATACCGGCTTTAATTTCTAGTGCTTCGTTCTCTTTTGCGAAGTTGTTGATGATTCGCGCAGGAGCAACGACGTCTTCGTTCGAGAATGCGATAGCGTTCGGTCCTGTGAAGTGTTCGTTGATCGCTTCAAGACCGTGAACTTCTGTCGCGCGGCGAGTCATGGAGTTTTTGTAAACTTTAAACTCGATGCCTTCCTCACGAAGCTGTTTACGAAGTTCTGTAAGTTGGGCAACGTTCAAACCGCGGTAGTCAACAACGACAACCGATTGTGCAGCGTCGAATTTGTCAGCGATTGTTTGCACAACAACTTTTTTCGTTTCAATTGCTTTGCTCATGTGGGCACCTCCTATAGATTTGTCATTCATACCGTCCGTCCATAAGAAAAGCCTCTGGTCCAGTACAGACACAGAGGCATAAAATCAGCATCAATTAAGATGGTATCTGAATTCATCATGTCCTCGGCAGGGATTCATTAAGCGGCAAGCCGCCCCTACTGTCTGCGGTACAAATGGTTATTTCACAACTTCGCCAGTATAACGAAGCTGCGAAAGAATGTCAATATTTTATTTAACTACTACTTTTGCAGGGTCTACTTTAACAGCAGGTCCCATTGTAGTCGTTACGTTTAGGGATTTCATGTACGTGCCTTTAGCAGCAGATGGCTTAGCTTTTAGGATCACGTCATAGATTGTTTGCAAGTTCTCAGCAAGTTTGTTGTCATCGAAAGACACTTTGCCGATTGGCGCGTGGATGATTCCGGCTTTGTCAGCGCGGTATTCCACTTTACCAGCTTTGATTTCCTGAACAGCTTTTGCTACATCAAATGTAACAGTTCCTGTTTTCGGGTTTGGCATCAAACCTTTAGGTCCAAGAACGCGTCCAAGTTTACCAACTTCGCCCATCATGTCCGGAGTTGCGACGATAACGTCGAAATCGAACCAGCCTTGTTGGATTTTTTGGATGTACTCAGCATCACCGACAAAGTCAGCTCCTGCTTCTTCAGCTTCTTTCAGTTTATCGCCTTTAGCGAAAACCAAAACGCTTTGAGTTTTACCAGTACCGTTTGGAAGTACGACTGCCCCACGGATTTGCTGGTCATTTTTACGCGTGTCGATTCCTAGGCGGAAAGCGACTTCTACAGTAGCATCGAAGTTGACAGTGCTTGCTTTTTTCGCAAGTTCAATCGCTTCTTTTGCTTCGTAGAACTTAGAACGGTCGATCAGTTTTGCTGCTTCTTGCAGCTTTTTGCCTGTTTTAGCCATTTTAAACGTCCTCCTTGTTGTGGTCTAACGGATTGAACCTCCCACGATTAAGGGCTGCGCTGTTCGCGTTGAACTGCGCAACCCATCCAAAAACAACTTCTTGAAATTAGTCTTCGATTGTAATGCCCATGCTGCGAGCAGTACCTTCAACCATCAACATTGCAGCTTCAACTGAAGCAGCATTTAGATCTGGCATTTTAGTTTCTGCGATTTCGCGAACTTGGTCGCGTTTCACAGTCGCTACTTTATTGCGGTTCGGTTCACCTGAACCTGATTCAATACCTGCTGCCTTCTTCAATAGAACTGCAGCTGGCGGAGTTTTCGTAATGAAAGTAAATGAACGGTCTTCAAATACCGAAATCTCAACCGGAATAATAAGTCCTGCTTGTTCAGCAGTACGCGCGTTAAATTCTTTACAGAAGCCCATGATGTTGACGCCTGCTTGACCTAGTGCTGGTCCTACTGGCGGCGCTGGGTTAGCTTTTGCTGCAGGGATCTGCAATTTTACGACTTTAACTACTTTTTTAGCCACGAAACACACCTCCTTAAGTCCGTGATGTGGTAATAGGGTTGCCCCTCCCACTCATATCTGTCCGTCAACTTGATTTTCGTTGATAGAATTAATTGGTTTGTACAGATGCTGCGCTTTGGCAGTCTGACCTATGAAATGATACCACCATTGCAAATAAATAGCAAGAGGCGTTGTTATACTTTTTGGACCTGCTCGAAATCGAGCTCCATTTTCGTTTCGCGCCCGAAGATGTCGATCGATACTTTGACTTTGCCTTTCGTATCGTCGATTTCTTCGACTTTCCCTTGGAAGTTGGCGAATGGCCCTTCCATGACTTCGACTGTATCCGCGACTGCAAAATCGATATCCACTTTGCGTTCGGTCATGCCCATTTGCTTGAGGATGAAATCGACTTCTTCTTCTAGAAGAGGTGTCGGTTTTGCTCCTCCGCCTGATGAACCGATAAATCCGGTCACACCCGGCGTATTGCGGACGACATACCACGACTCATCTGTCATGACCAATTCGACTAGCACGTAACCTGGGAAGGTTTTGCGCATGACTGTGCGTTTTTTGCCGTCTTTGAAATCTGTTTCCTGTTCTTCAGGGATGATGACGCGGAAGATCAAATCTTCCATTCCCATTGTTTCTACGCGTTTTTCCAGGTTTGCTTTCACCTTGTTTTCGTAACCGGAATACGTATGGACTACATACCAATTTTTCTCCATATTCGAGCGGACTAAGCGTCCATCCCTCCTTTTTTACAAATGAAAAAACCCGTTCCATGGAATGACGGGCTATTTTTCGTTATTCTTATGACTGTGTTACAGTGCCAGGAACCAACGGAATACTTCCGATATGCCAGTGTCGATCAATGCGAAGAAAAGAGCCATGAAGATGACCGTTGACAGGACGACGATTGTATAACGCGTCAATTCCTTGCGTTTTGGCCAGCTAACTTTTCTCATTTCCGAAACGACATTTTTAAAGAAATCGCCAATGTTACCCATTATCGTAAAAACCTCCGAATTTCAAAATCACTCTATATCGTCCGGCATTCAAAGCAATATTATTTCGTTTGTTTATGCACGGTATGCTCGTTGCAGTGAGCACAGAATTTTTTGAGTTCCAAACGTGTGCTTGAATCCGCTTTCGCAGGTACCGCATAATTACGGGAAGCACATTTCGAGCAGCTCAACACGATTTTTTTAGCCATTATTCTCACCTTGCTCTATTTTACAGCTTTTTCAAGAGTATCATCATAAAAACTTGCTGTCAATAGTACTTACGAGGACCGGCTTTCACTTGCCTGCAGATGCCGCTCAAGTTTCCGCTTGACCCGCTGCAAGGCATTATCGATCGATTTCACATGCCGTTCCAGCTTTTCAGAAATTTCCTGATAAGACTGCCCATCGAGATATAGCGTCAGCACTTCACGTTCCAACTCACTTAGCACTTCGTCCATTTTGCCTTCCATGTAACGGAATTCTTCATTATGGATCATCAGTTCTTCCGGATCGTCCGCGCCGCTTCCGGCGAGCACATCCATCAATGTGCGGTCCGACTCTTCGTCGTAGATCGGCTTATCAAGCGAGACATAGGAATTCAGCGGGATGTGCTTCTGGCGAGTAGCCGTCTTGATCGCTGTGATGATCTGGCGAACGATGCACAACTCCGCAAATGCACGGAATGAAGACAGTTTATCGCTCCTGAAGTCACGGATCGCTTTATACAAGCCGATCATTCCTTCTTGGATGATGTCTTCTTTATCTGCGCCAATGAGAAAATAGGAACGGGCTTTCATCCGCACAAATGGACGGAACTTGGTGATGAGAAAATCCAAGGCTTCCGTGTTGCCACTATGGACCAGACCGACAAGTTCTTCATCTGCCAATTCAGTAAAGTTACGGTTGCGAACTTGCTCAAAATTTTCCACGGGTGATCCCTCCGATTGGGTGAGCCTCGATATTTCCAGTATACAGGAAGAAAAAATTGAGCGTCAACAGTTCATTTAAGGCCTCGTCGCCATTTTTCAAAAATTTCTGCCACTTCTCCTTCAAGCGGAATCTTGGAAATGGAGCGCTGCTCTTGGATCTCCCGCACTTTCTTCGCAATGCGCTTGTCAATTTCCTCCATCTCAATTTCCAGTTCACGCGCAGAAATACGCAACGCCCCTTTAGCGAAAATCACCCATTGTTCGGTCGAGTCCGATGTAGCAACGTAAATTTGGTCACGCCGGCTGTTCAGGCTGATCGCCAGCTTTTCAATCCGCTCATCGGCTGTCTCACTAGAACGGGTAAAGATCACTTCCACGTCACTATGCAGATTCTTTGCTTCAATACCCGGCACAAGATGGGCATCGAAGACAATGATGACACGCCATCCTTTGAACCCTCGATATTCGGCCATCCGTTCGATGAGCCGGTCTCGCGCATCCGCCAGGCGTTCTTTTTTCAACGCTGTTAGTTCTGCCCAATCGCCAATGATGTTATAGCCATCTACCAGCAGAATATTCATGGCATCACCCGAGTGGATGGCGCTTGCGATAGACTTCATACATCAACAAGCTCGCCGCCACCGACGCGTTCAGGGATGTTACATGACCGACCATCGGCAATTGATAAAGGAAGTCGCATTTGTCGCGCAAGATGCGGCTCATGCCCTTGCCTTCGCTGCCGATGATGACAGCAAGTGGCAACGTGGCATCCATTCGCCGGTAATCGACCGACTCTTTAGCGTCAGTGCCGGCAATCCAGACACCGCGTTTTTTCAATTCATCGACCGTTTGCGATAAATTATTGACCCGCACAACCGGCACATGTTCAATCGCCCCAGTCGATGATTTGGCGACGACACCGGTTAAGCCGACGGCACGGCGCTGCGGGATGATCAACCCATGGGCGCCAACCGCATCCGCTGTCCGCATGATCGACCCAAGATTATGCGGGTCTTCTAGCTCGTCTAGGATGAGGAAGAACGGATCTTCCTGCTTGTCCTGGGCTTTCGCGAACAATTCTTCTAGTTCTGCATAGCGATACGCCGCGACTGCTGCGGCAATTCCTTGATGATTTGTATCGGTCAGCCCGTCAATTTTCTTTTTCGGTACAAACTGGACCAGTACTTTCTGTTCTTTTGCCAATTGCAGAAGTTCTGCAATGCCTTTTTTCTGTACGCCTTCTGCGATCCAGATTTTATTAATATCACGCTTGGCGCGCAGCGCTTCTAGCACCGGATTTTTGCCTCCGATGATTTCTGGCGTTTCCTCCGTCATTTGACCACTCCTCTCGGCTCTTCGGCGATGCTGATGGCATAATTGATCAATTCATCCAGCCGCTCCTGCTCTTCTTTTAAATACAACCAGCCGAGCACCGCTTCAAAAGCAGTACTGAAATTATAAGTCTGGACATCGGTATTTCTCGGCACCGAACCAGATTTCGCGTTGCGTCCTCGACGCATAATGGCAAGCTCTGTTTCGTTCAGCACCCCTTCATCGACAAAGCGCTTCAAAATGGACGCTTGGGACTTCGCCGAAACGAATGCCGTCGATGACCGATGAAGAATGTTCGGCTTAACGCGGCCTGCGTGGAGCAAGTGTGCACGCACCGCTGTTTCGTAAACCGCATCCCCCATATAAGCGAGTGCCAAGGCATTCAATTGATCAACGTCTTGTTTTCTCAACACCATCCGACTTAGCCTCTCTTCCAGCGCGTGCCTTGCGCTGTATCTTCTAAAATGATGTTCTGTTCTTTCAGTTGGTCGCGGATTTCATCCGAGCGTGCGAAATCACGGTTTTTGCGCGCTTCGATGCGTTCTTCCAATAATGCTTCGATTTCCGCATCCAAAAGTTCAGATTGCGCGAACGGCAAGCCAAGAACTTCCGACAACTCATCAAACACATCCACGAAGGTTTGAAGAACCGGCTCAGCCGTCTGTTTCTCAAGCAAGTACGTATTCGCAAGTTTCGACAGGTCGAACAACTTCGAGATGGCATTCGCCGTGTTGAAGTCATCGTCCATCGTTTCGATGAATTCCTTTTTGATCGAGTCAATTTTAGACAACCAAATATCGTTGTGGTCGCCAAGGCCCGCCGAATTCTCCAAGCGGTGTTTGACATTGCCATAGGCCGTGCGAATCCGCTCCATCCCAGCTTGTGCGTCTTCTACCAATCCTTTGGAGTAATTGATCGGATGACGGTAATGAACTGACAGCATAAAGAGGCGCAATACTTGCGGGTCGAGTTCTTTTAAAATGTCATTTACCAGCACGAAGTTATTCAACGACTTGGACATTTTTTCGTTTTCAATATTAATATACCCGTTATGCATCCAATAACGCGCAAACTGCTTGCCCGTATAAGCTTCCGATTGGGCGATTTCATTTTCATGGTGCGGGAAAGTCAGATCCTGCCCGCCTGCATGGATGTCGATTGTATCGCCGAGGTGTTCTCTTGCCATGACCGAGCATTCGATGTGCCAACCTGGGCGTCCTTTGCCCCATGGGCTTTCCCAGGAAATTTCACCAGGCTTTGCCGCTTTCCATAACACGAAATCCAAGGCATCCTGCTTTTTATCCCCTGCTTCGATGCGAGCACCGATCTTGAGTTCATCCACTGATTGATGGGATAATTTACCGTAACCGTCGAACTTACGCGTATGGTAATAAACATCGCCTTGTGATTCATATGCATAGCCTTTTTCGATAAGCGCTTCTATAAACGCCACGATTTGCGGCATATGCCCCGTGACACGCGGATGGACATCCGCTTCTGCGCAGCCGAGTGCTTTCGTGTTGTCGAAATACGCGTTGATAAAGCGTTCTGCAATTTCCGGCACTTCTTCGCCGAGTTCATTGGCCGCTTTAATCAATTTATCGTCAACATCTGTGAAATTCGATACGTATTTCACATCGTAGCCACGGTATTCCAAATAACGGCGTACCGTATCATACACGATGACCGGGCGTGCGTTTCCGATATGGATGTAGTTGTAAACAGTCGGCCCGCACACATACATTTTCACTTTGCCTTCTTCAAGCGGCACGAATGCTTCTTTTTGGCGCGTCAATGAATTAAAAATCTGGATACTCATAATAGCTTCCCTTCTTCCTGCTGCTGGTTGTTTTCTCTTTTCAATTGTTCTACTTCACGCTGCAAAGCGGCGATTTTCATTTCCATGCCATCGCATTTATCCATTACCGGATCCGGCATATTCTGGTGGTTCAAGTCTCTTTTTTTCACTTTGACGCCGTCTTGAATGACGACTTTTCCGGGGATGCCGACGACTGTCGAATTCGGCGGCACGTCTTTCAAGACGACCGATCCCGCTCCGACTTTGGAGTTTTCACCGACCGTAATCGAGCCGAGCACTTTTGCACCGGTCGCGACCAGCACATTATCTGCGAGTGTCGGATGGCGTTTCCCACGCTCCTTGCCCGTTCCTCCGAGAGTGACGCCTTGGTAGAGCGTCACATCGTTACCGATTTCACAGGTTTCCCCGACGACGACACCCATGCCATGGTCGATAAACAAACGACGACCGATGACCGCGCCAGGATGGATTTCAATCCCTGTGAAAAAGCGGCTGATTTGCGAAATCGCCCGCGCGATGAAAAACAGCTTCTTCTTGAAGAAGAAATGCGCCAAACGATGGGCCCAGATGGCGTGCAGCCCGGCATAAGTCAGCACTACTTCGAAATAACTGCGAGCGGCAGGGTCCTGTTCAAAAATAACATCAATATCTTCTTTCAGTAATTTCCACATTCGGCTTTCTCCTTTCTGTTCCAATATAAAAAGCGCCCCTGTCAATTGCTTGACAGAGACGCTTTCCCGCGCGGTTCCACTCTGATTAAAAGGACGTGTCCTTTTCTCTCGAAGCCTTTAACGCAGGCAAACGTCTGGTCTACTTGATTCAACTCAGCACTCGGGGAGGCATTTCAGGAGCACAGCGGCACAGGTCACTTACAGCCGGTGATGACCCTCTCTTTGGAGCATGCTCTCCTTACTTCTTCCCGTCAACGTTTTGATAATTGGTAAATTCATTGTACACGCTTATGCGCATAAGTCAAAACTTTATGCCCCTGCGTATTGGCCGACGCGCGCAATCGCTTTTTCCTTGCCAAGAAGCGAAATCGCATCCGGCAATTCTGGGCCGTGTGTCTGCCCTGTCGTTACGACGCGGATCGGCATGAAGAGGTTTTTCCCTTTATGGCCAGTCGCTTTTTGTACCGCTTTGATCGCGGATTTGATTTCTGCCGGTTCGAATGCGTCTAAAGAAGCTAGCTGCTCTTTGAAAGCCGCCATGACTTCCGGTACTTGTTCGCCGCTCAAGACTTCTTTTTCGGCTTCGCCGTAATGAAGATCGTCCGTAAAGAACAAGTCGGACAACTCGACGATTTCTGCGCCAAAGCTCAATTGGTCATGGTACAAGGCGATCAATTTCTCTGCCCACTGCGCTTGCTCTTCCGATAATTCCTCCGGCAGCTTGCCGGCTTTTTGAAGATGCGGCAACGCCAGCCCAACGACTTCTTCGAGTGACATTTGCTTGATGTATTGGTTGTTCATCCATGTCAATTTTTGCTTATCGAACATCGACGGCGATTTCGACAAACGCTCGGTGTCGAAAATGCGGATCAATTCTTCTTTCGAGAAGATCTCTTCTTCGCCTTCCGGGGACCAGCCGAGCAGCGCAAAGAAGTTAAACAGCGCTTCCGGAATATAGCCAAGGTCTTTGTACTGGGAAATGAACTGGATAATCGACTCGTCGCGCTTCGACAGCTTCTTGCGATCTTCGTTGACGATCAAGGTCATGTGTCCGTAAGTTGGATGATCCCAGCCGAACGAATCGTAGACCATTTGCTGTTTCGGCGTGTTCGACAAATGCTCTTCGCCGCGGAATACGTGGGTGATCTTCATCAAATGGTCATCGATGACCACTGCGAAGTTATACGTCGGAATGCCGTTCGTCTTCACGACAACCCAGTCGCCGACATCTTTTGATTCGAATGAAATCTCGCCGCGCACCATGTCATCGAATTTATACGTGACATCCGCCGGCACTTTCATGCGAAGGGAATACGTCTCGCCAGCCGCTTCTTTTTCAGCCACTTCTTCGGCCGTCAAATTGCGGCAAGTCCCGCTGTACTGAGGTGCCGCAACACCAGAGGCGCGCTGGGCTTCACGTTCTTTCTCAAGCGTATCCGGCGTACAGAAGCATTTGTAGATATCGCCTTTTTCCAATAGCTCATCAGCATATTTTTTGTAAATATCCAAACGCTCCATCTGGCGATATGGGCCGTATTCTCCGCCCACGTCGATCGACTCGTCGTGCTCGATGCCGAGCCATTTCAAGTTGTCAATCTGGGACATGACGCCCGTTTCAATATTGCGGGCAGTATCCGTGTCTTCGATGCGGACGATGAATTTGCCATTCATATGGCGAGCATATAAATAATTAAATAGCGCTGTGCGGGCTCCGCCGATATGTAAATGGCCGGTCGGGCTCGGTGCATAGCGTACGCGTACTTCTTGTGTCATTTGATTTCCTCCTAAAATTGCCTTAATCCTTTAGTTATTCTATCACTCTGGGACGTCCAGCGAAAGCGGGCGCTGATTGAGTAGAATGACCGCGAGCGCCGCGATTCCCTCTTCCCGGCCGGTAAAGCCCAGGTGTTCGGACGTCGTCGCTTTGACGTTCACCTGTGAAATATCCGCTTCCAATAGCTCAGCGATCGACGCGCGCATTTGCTCAATATAAGGGGCAAGCTTCGGTTTTTGCGCAATGACCGTGCAATCGACATTGCCAAGTTCGTAGCCCTGTTCTTTTACATACTCCCAAATATGAGTCAGCAATTTCTTCGAATCGGCATCTTTAAATTCCGGGTCTGTATCCGGGAAATGTTTGCCGATATCTCCTCCGCCGATCGCGCCGAGTGCTGCGTCCGTGATCGTATGCAATAACACATCCGCATCCGAATGCCCGAGAAGCCCACGGTCGTGTTCGATTTCAACGCCGCCTAAAATAAACGGGCGTCCTTCTACCAATTGATGCACATCGTACCCTTGTCCAATTCGTATCATCATTATTCCTCCTGTAATCGACTCGCAAGAATCGCTTTTCCATAAATTAAATCATCCGGTGTTGTCATCTTAACGTTGTCATACGTGCTTTCGACAATCTGCACCGGATGCCCCATACGTTCCACAAGCATTGCTTCGTCCGTTCCGAGGAACCCATCGGCTTTAGCCCGTTGCGCCGCTTCCATTAACAGTTCATAACGGAAAGCCTGTGGCGTCTGGATCATCCACAGCTCCGCGCGATTCACTGTTTCCGTAATGACGCTTTCGCGAACTTTTTTTATCGTGTCTTTTACCGGCACGCCGGCAATCGCAGCACCGGATTCATTGGCCTGCTCCACCAATTCACGAATGACAATAGGGCTGATGAACGGCCGCGCAGCATCATGCACAAGCACGACTTCACACTGCCCAGCAGCCATCTCAAGGCCCGCACGCACGCTATCCTGGCGCTCAGCACCGCCTGTCGCATAGCCTTTAACCTTCTTGATTCTATACCGCTCGACATACGCTTCAATCAACTCGCGCTCATCTTCTTTGACCGCAAGCCACATGCCTTCGCAATTCGGGTCCCGGTCGAACACTTCCAAGGTATAAATGAAGATCGGTTTACCGGAGAGTTCAAGCAATAATTTATTGCGGTCGGCTTTCATTCGTTTCCCACTGCCGGCAGCAGGCAATACGACTGTATATTTCATGACAGACATCCTTTATTTTTTTGATCCATTTTTCTTCACAGCCAGACCTTTAGGCTTGGCAAAAATCATCCGTCCTGCAGAAGTCTGCAAGACGCTCGTCACCACGACGTCGATCGCTTCGCCGATATGACCTTTGCCTTCTTCAATGACAATCATTGTGCCATCGTCCAAATACGCGACTCCTTGATTTTGCTCTTTGCCATCTTTAATGACGACTACATGCATTTCCTCGCCTGGTATAACAACCGGCTTCACCGCATTGGCGAGGTCATTGATATTCAAGACCGGCACATTATGGAGCTCACACACTTTATTCAAATTAAAATCGTTCGTCACAACTTTCCCGCCCATTTTCTGGGCTGCGCGCATGAGCTTCATATCGACTTCAGCCGCATCGCCGAAGTCCTCTTCTGTAATCATGATCGCCCCGACGCGCTCTGTCTGCAGGCGCTTCAAAATATCAAGCCCCCGCCTGCCGCGCGTGCGCTTCAAGGTGTCGGATGAATCCGCAATGTGCTGAAGTTCTGCAATGACGAATTGCGGTACGACAAAAATCCCTTCCATAAAGCCAGTCTCTGAAATATCCGCAATCCGCCCATCGATGATGACGCTCGTATCGAGCAATTTATACATTGATTTTTCCACCGGTTCATCTTCCGGCTTTTTGCCACCTGCTAACTTAGCAGGCGTAAGCATCCCTGTTAGTTCATCACGTTTTTGGAAACCGACCTGGAATCCTAGATAACCGAGAACAACGGAAAGAATGATTGGAGCCACTGTCGCAATTAACGGTACATCAATGGTATTCAAAGCAAAGCCGACCAAAAAGGCAACCACCAAGCCAATAATCAGGCCGATTGTGCCGAACAATAAATCTGCTGTCGGGGCATGGAGCAATTTGTTCTCCATCCATTTCATGAAATGGACAATCGAATCGACGAACAATAAGGACAATACATAAAAAATCGCAGCACCGATAATGGCAGCGACATACGGGTTGTTGATCCATGGATTATTAGAAATAGAAATAAGTTCAAAAGCATATGGCAAAAACAAGATTCCAACCGTAGCGCCCACTAATAGAAATAATAGCTGAATAATTTTCCGAAGCATCTATTCCACCTCCTCCTCTTGATATTATACACGTTTTAATTATGAAACTCTCTGCATAGCCTTGCCCCTGCGGTAATAGAAAAAAAAGAGGCATCTCTGCCCCTTATTGTTGCGGGAATAATTCCTTCAACGCCTCGTTTATAGTTTCAACACCAACGACGCGGATTCCTTCCGGAAAATCCCAACCGCCCATATTCGATTTTGGGATAATGGCACGCTTAAAGCCCAGCTTTGCCGCTTCCTGCACGCGCTGTTCTATGCGCGACACACGACGCACTTCCCCGGTCAACCCGACTTCACCGATAATGCAATCATCCACTTTGGGTGCAATATCCCGGAAGCTCGAGACAATGCTCGCGAGCACTGCCAAATCGATCGCTGGCTCATCCAACTTCACGCCGCCTGCTACTTTAATATATGCATCTTGCGACTGAAGCATCAAACCGACACGCTTCTCCAGCACCGCCATTAATAACGATACCCGATTTTGGTCAATTCCAGTCGCCATCCGCTTCGGATAATTAAAGCTCGACGGCGTCACCAGCGCCTGGATTTCCACTAGGATCGGCCGCGTTCCTTCCATGGAAGCGACAACTGTCGATCCCGCTGTGCCGCTTGAACGTTCCTGCAAAAACAGCTCGGACGGATTCAATACTTCTTTCAATCCACCTTGCAGCATCTCAAAAATCGCAATTTCATTTGTTGAACCGAAGCGGTTTTTCACGCTGCGCAAAATGCGGTACGTATGGTGGCGCTCCCCTTCGAAATAAAGTACGGTATCCACCATATGTTCCAAAATACGGGGCCCTGCAATCTGGCCTTCTTTCGTCACGTGCCCGACCAGGAAAATCGCGATGTTTTTCGTTTTCGCTACCCGCATCAATTCCGCCGTGCTTTCACGCACTTGCGTCACGCTGCCGGGTGCAGATGTCACTTCCGGATGGTAAACCGTCTGGATCGAATCGACGATGACGAAATCCGGTTCTACTTCTTCAATTGTATGGTGGATCAACTCCAAATTGGTTTCCGCAAAAATCAATAAGTCTCCGGAAACCGCATCCAGCCGCTCCGCCCGCATCTTCGTCTGGCGAATCGACTCCTCACCTGAAATATACAGTACTTTCTTGCCAGCTTTCGCAAGAAGCGCCGATACTTGCAACAGCAAAGTGGACTTCCCGATCCCTGGGTCGCCCCCAATCAAAACAAGCGACCCCGAAACAATCCCGCCGCCGAGCACGCGGTTCAATTCTTCCATTTCCGTTTTCGTCCTTGGCTCTTCTTTCGTTTCAATCGAATTGATCGGTGTCGCTTTTTGGGCAATTTGAGGCGCGCTGTGCTGGAATGCGCCTCTTGTGCCTTTCGGTGCTGCAACTTCCGTTTCTTCTGTCATCGTATTCCATGCCGCACAACCCGGACATTTCCCCATCCATTTTGCAGATTCATAACCGCAGGACTGGCAGATGAACTTTATTTTTTTCTTAGCCATAATGACCTCCTATAAATAGAAAAAGCCCGCCGGAGCTATATCCGGCGGGCGGGATATCGTTACGATTTCTCTACGGCCCCTTCATTCGTACGGACGATAAATTCTTCGCCTTGTACATCGAAGATGATTTTTTGCCCGGCAATTGCTGTACCTTTCAACAACTCTTCAGACAAACGGTCTTCGACATGTTTTTGAAGTGAGCGGCGCAAAGGACGTGCTCCGTATTCCGGATCATACCCCTCTTTGGCAATTTTATCAAGCGCTGCTTCTGTCAGCTCCAAATCGATGTCCTGTTCTTTCAAACGGTCCGTCAATTGCTGCGTCATCAGCTCGACAATCTTGCGCAAATCGTTCTTTTCAAGTGAATGGAAGACGATCATATCATCGACACGGTTCAAGAACTCAGGACGGAACGCTTTCTTCAATTCCGCGAGCATCTTGCCCTTCATGTCTTTATAATCCGTCTTCGAATCTTCCAAGTTAAAGCCGACATACTTATTGTATTTCAATTCCTGTGCACCGACGTTCGACGTCATGATGATTACCGTGTTGCGGAAATCGACTCGGCGTCCTTTGGAATCCGTCAAATGCCCGTCTTCAAGCACTTGCAAGAGGATGTTAAAGACTTCAGGGTGAGCTTTCTCGATTTCATCAAGCAAGACCACTGAATACGGCTTTCTGCGGACTTTCTCTGTCAGTTGGCCGCCTTCTTCATAGCCGACATAACCTGGAGGTGAACCGACAAGGCGTGAAGTCGTATGGCGCTCCATGTACTCGGACATATCGATGCGGATCATCGCATCTTCATCGCCGAACATCGACTCAGCCAAAGCCTTCGCCAGTTCAGTTTTACCGACGCCTGTTGGCCCTAGGAAAATGAACGAGCCAATCGGGCGTTTCGGATCTTTCAACCCGGCACGCGCACGGCGGATCGCTTTCGAAATCGAAGTCACCGCTTCATCCTGGCCGATTACACGGCTATGGAGAATCTGCTCCAAATTAAGCAATTTATCGGATTCTGTCTGCGCCAATCTCGATACTGGCACGCCTGTCCACATAGAGACGACTTTCGCGATATCTTCGACTGTTACTTCAGACTCTTCTTTGCCTTGCTTTTCTTTCCATTCTTTCTTCGTCTGGTCGAGCTCATCTTTCAGCTTTTGCTCGGCATCGCGAAGAGAAGCTGCTTTTTCGAATTCCTGACTCTGCACCGCTTCATTCTTTTCAGAACGCGCAGCCTCAAGACGGGCTTCAAGCTCCTTCAAATCTGGTGGAGTCGTATACGAACGCAAACGCACTTTCGAACCGGCCTCATCAATCAAGTCGATCGCTTTATCCGGCAAGAAACGGTCGGAAATATAACGGTCAGACATTTTAGCTGCCGCAACAATCGCTTCATCGGTAATTTTTACGCGGTGATGCGCTTCGTAACGGTCGCGCAAGCCTTTAATGATTTCGATTGATTCCTCAACCGTCGGCTCATCCACTTGAATCGGCTGGAAACGGCGCTCAAGCGCTGCATCTTTCTCGATATATTTACGATACTCATCCAGCGTTGTCGCACCGATGCACTGCAATTCACCGCGTGCAAGCGATGGTTTCAAGATATTCGAAGCATCGATCGCACCCTCAGCTCCGCCAGCACCGATCAATGTATGAAGCTCATCAATGAAAAGAATGACATTGCCTGCTTGGCGTATTTCATCCATCACTTTTTTCAAGCGGTCTTCAAACTCACCGCGGTATTTCGTTCCGGCAACCACCGTACCCATATCAAGCACCATAACGCGTTTGTCGCGAAGTGTTTCCGGGATTTCATTATTCACGATTTGCTGGGCAAGCCCTTCTGCGATCGCCGTTTTACCGACACCAGGCTCCCCGATCAATACCGGGTTGTTTTTCGTTCTGCGGCTCAGTACTTCAATCACACGCGTGATTTCGTCGCTGCGCCCGATTACAGGATCTAGGCTTCCTTCACGCGCCACTTGCGTTAAGTCGCGTGCCAAACCATCCAAGGTCGGTGTATTGGCAGATGCATTAGGACTCGTGCCAGTCGATGCCTGCTCGTTGCTGCCGAGTAGCTGCAATACTTGCTGGCGCGCTTTATTCAAGCTGACACCGGCATTTCCAAGTACACGTGCAGCAACCCCTTCGCCTTCACGAATTAAAGCAAGCAGTAGATGCTCAGTTCCGATATAGGAATGGCCCAATTTACGGGACTCATCAACAGATAGCTCGATCACTTTCTTAGCTCGTGGCGTATAGTGAACAATCGGTCCGACATCCTTTTCTCCAACACCGACTAGTTCTTTCACACCGTCTTCGATCAATTGTGTATTCACTTCAATCGCTTCAAGTGCTTTTGCAGCGATGCCGCCGCCTTCTCGGATCAAACCAAGCAAAATATGCTCAGTTCCGATCGATTCGTGCTTCATGCGGATGGCCTCTTCTTGGGCTAATTGAAGAACTTTTTGTGCGCGTTGTGTAAATCGGTTGAACATCATGCAAAATCCTCTCCTTTTGTATTTATCCCGTTATCAGCTAACCTCTCCCGGAACAATTCGGCTCGGGCAAGGTCTCGTTCCTTCGCTTCCAATGGACGTCCTGCATACTGCTGCAAAAACGCAGGTTGCATAAAGACCATCAATTCATTCAGTATCGACATGTCCACATCCGTAATTAGATGAAGATCGATGCCGAGCCTGACATCTGACAAACAAGTTGCGGCTTCTTCTGTATTCAACAGACGGGCGTGGGTCAGTACACCTAACGACCGGTATACCCTGTCTTCAAGGAGCAGCGGAGAATTCGCATTCAACGCCTCCCTCGCTCTTCGTTCCTGTTCAATAATCTGCTCAGTCATATTTTGCAAATCCTGCAAAATCTCATACTCTGATTTCCCTAATGTTACTTGATTGGAAATCTGGTATACATTACCAAGCGCTTCACTTCCTTCACCGTAAATCCCTCTCACAACCATCCCCAGACGGGATATAGCCGGGATAATCCGGTTGATTTGATGGGACATGGTTAAGGCAGGCAAATGAAGCATGACGGAAGCGCGCATTCCTGTACCAGTATTTGTAGGGCAACTGGTCAAATAACCAAATTTCTCATGAAAAGCGTAAGAAAGATGTTCTTCCAAAAGCGAATCCATCTTGTTTGCTATGTCATAAGCTTCCTGCAAATGAAAGCCCGACTGCAAACTTTGAATCCGCATATGATCTTCTTCATTGACCATGACACTAAGCTCTTCTTCGTCTGATAACAATACCGCACTGGAATGCTGGCTATTCGCTAAATACGGGCTAATTAAATGTTTTTCTACTAAGACTTCACGCTGCAGATCATTTAATTCTTCAATATTAATGTGGGTAAACCCATATCCAACTTCCTTTCCTTTATCCAGTAAGACTGAAGAAACGGCTTTATCAACTTTCAACGCTTCGTCTTCAGAAAACGCATAAGGAAATTTAAATTCGTCTAGATTACGTGCCAGCCGAATTCTCGTACTCATAGCTATATCAACATGTTCACCGTTATTAGCCATCCAACTGCTCGCTCGGGGTTGAAGGAAACGGTCAATCGCCAATGTCCCCACCTCCTTCAAGCTTCTCATTCAAGACCTTTACTTGATCTCGTAGTCTTGCAGCTTCTTCAAAGTTCTCATCTTGTATCGCAGCCTGCATTTGCTTTCTCAACTCTTCAATTTCTTTTTTAATTTTTAACGTTGTTCCATATGATGCAGGAATCTTCCCTGTATGTTCTGTATTTCCATTTTGCACTCGTTTTAAAATCTCAACTAACTGGGATGAGAAAGTACTATAACACTCAGCGCAGCCAAATTTACCAAGACTCAAGAACTTTTGGAAAGTAAATCCACAAGATGGGCAAGTCGGAACTTCTTTTCTTACAGGAGTCACAGCGGCTTGCTGTTTTGGAAACCAATTAGCTAATAAATTATGGATTGCCATCGGGTCTTGGTCAAAAGAAAAACTGATGTTATGATTTTCTGCCGCACAAACGTGACAGAGATGTTTTTCAGTTAAATGGCCTTGCTGGTTTTGCTTAACGATGACTGTAGCTGGACGTTCTCCACATTGTTCACAAATCACTTGATCACTCCTTGCCCGTTCGACTCGTATTGAATAGTAAACAACATCGCCACTAAAATCCGCGCTCGCACTTCATCTCGAACAGGAAGAGGCAGCCTGAGAGTAGAACGATCAATCGCACTTAAAATTAATTTAGCTTCACGCTTCGATATTACTTCTTCACTCAAAAGCCTCCATACAATATCTTCAGCCATAGTTTGCGAAGCCCCAGTTTCAAGCCTATTAATAATTTGGGCAATTAAATCCGACTTCTTATGAAGGCGTACTTTCTTTATACGAATATATCCGCCCCCACCACGCTTACTTTCAACTAAGTATCCACGATCTAATGTAAATCTAGTATTTATCACATAATTAATTTGAGATGGAACACATTGAAATTTCTCAGCAACCTCACTTCGTTTAATTTCAATATGGTCCTTACCGCTTATTTCGATAATCTCTTTTAAATAACCTTCAATTATATCTGAAATATTCCGCATCGCTCTCACCTCTTCAGCGTTTTAATGCGCTAATGATTGACTTTGACTATATTTGACTTAATTATACATAAGCGTTTTGCGGATATCAAATACTTAGTTTGAGACAGAAAAAGTCTCGGGTTGAATATCCCGAGACTCGTCATTCTTGGTCCATCATTCGTTTCATAAAATCTTTCGTATGACTAGATACTGAGCGAGTTTTTTCTTCAGCATACTTGGTTCTCCAGCGTGTACCCTCTTGCCAAACTTCAACTACATCTCCATTGTTTACATCATGAGTAAAATCTGCAATAGGATAAGTATATTGTTCAGCGGGATCTTTTAATGCAACTAGTAATGCTGTTCTTTTATCAACAGTTTTTACTTTGTAGTATCCGGCTTTCATAAGACTTCACCTCAGTTCTTTTTTCCCTGTATAATATATTTTCAATCCTTTTTTGAATAAAAACAATATAAAAAAGGCCGCTACCGGAATGAACCGGTAACGGCCTTTCTATTTGCCCAGCGACGTCCTACTCTCACAGGGGGAACCCCCCAACTACCATCGGCGCAAAAGAGCTTAACTTCCGTGTTCGGGATGGGAACGGGTGTGGCCTCTTTGCCATCGT
>CANLRI010000008.1 GCA_947493585.1 uncultured Planococcus sp.
AACAATGATTCCGACCATCAAAAGGGATGAAAAAAGTATAATTACGATTCTTTTCATAACATTTGCTCCTAGCTTTAGTTTTGCGACAGATTATTTAGTAATTCAATTGCTTATATTGATATTAGAGGATTGTCGATATTAACGTCATTTTTGCTTCTAACATTGCATTTGATTTCACTAAATTCATGTAAATGTAGACCAATGTTTTAGAGAATCAAAAAGAATACAGTTCTGCTATTTTTTCTTTGGATGCGTTATCCGGAGTACTTAGATCAACAAAGTAAGGCAACTGCCATTCTTGTGTTTTCACCGCTTGCTTGCTGGTCGGAATATCCCAACTTGGATATACTCTTATTGCCATTTTTCCCTTTGTTGAATTGGATTTAAGAATATTTTGAGTGAAAAGAACTTCTTTTGGGAAAACAAATTGTCCAAACTCACTATCCCTTTTAAACGTAGTTATAACTAATAAATCTGGTGCTTCCGCATATGAATAGGGCTGATTATTAGTATTTTCATCTTTCTTCCAAAATGCAACAAACTGTCCTGTTTTCGTAGGTGTAATATTCGCTACTCTGAATCGAACTGTTTTAGAAGATAGTTGAAATATACCTGCACCATACTTAGCATTCTGTTTTTCTTCTTGAACCGATTTCAAAATTAAATTATTTGGTTTGTAAATTAATTCATTCACATAGCTTAATGCTCTATAAAAATCGTTCACTGTTCCACTCCTTAATTCGAAGGCTTTTTATAAGTGTACAACTTAATTATGGGAAATAGAGGGTTGGCTATATCGTTTCTATTCTAGTGAAAGAGAATAAATTTAAAAAGATATTTCAGTATAACCTTGTAAAAACAACGAAAAAAATATAATATAATAATGTAATACGAAATACACTCAGTAAAACGTAAACAGGGAAGGTGTTTTCAGTGGCTCGAAATATAAACATAAATAGCGAAGTAAGAGAAACGACTACAAGTGTAAGATTAACTTCTGCTGAAAAAGCTGAAATGGAGCAAAACGCAAAAGATTTAGGATTCCGTTCGGTAAGTGATTATTTACGCCACTTACATAGTGGACAAAATAAAAGTAAGTCCAATGAAAAATTGATTGAAGATGCGATTCCTAAGGAAAGTGACATCGACGTTTTCCATGAAACAGATAAAGGCAAAATGTATCTGGGGAATAGTTTAGATTATTTGTTTAACGTTGCTGAAGAAAATTCCGTAGACTTAATTATGACTTCTCCGCCTTTTGGGTTAGTTAGAAAGAAAACTTATGGAAACGAAGATGCGGATGTTTATTGTGACTGGTTTCGTCCATTCGCGGAAGGATTCAAGCGAGTCTTAAAAGATGAGGGCAGTCTAGTAATAGATATTGGTGGAGCTTGGAAACCTGGTACACCGACACGTTCACTCTATCATTTTGATTTATTATTGATGTTATGTAAGGAATATGGATTTTACTTATGCCAAGAGCATTATTGGTGGAATCCATCTAAATTACCAACTCCTGCAGAGTGGGTAAATATTAGAAGAGTAAGGGTAAAGGATGCAGTTAATACTGTTTGGTGGTTGTCAAAAACTCCTTTTCCAAAAGCAAATAACCGTAAGGTTTTAGTACCTTACAGTGATAGTATGCGCAGTTTATTGTTGAATGGCTATACTGCAAAAGAAAGGCCATCAGGTCACGTAATATCAGACAAATTCTCTAAAAACAATGGAGGATCAGTTCCACCCAACCTATTAGCAATCGCTAATACTGAATCAAATGGTTATTATCAAGACTATTGTAGAAAAAATGGTTTAGATATTCACCCTGCGCGTTTTCCTTCACAGTTGCCAGAGTACTTCATAAAGTATTTAACTGATCCAGGAGATTTCGTTCTAGATCCTTTCGGAGGCTCATGTGTTACAGGAAAAGTTGCTGAAGATCTTGATAGAAAATGGGCATGTGTAGAATTAAATTCAGGGTTTTTACAAGGAGCCGTTTCTCGTTTCCATACTGAAGCAGATAAAAGTGATATTGAAAATGAGAAAGATAGAAAGAAAAATAAAGTAAAGCCTAAAGAAGTAAAGTACGAAATTTGGGCTCCTTGCTCCCTTCCGGTTGATGAATCTGAGGTAAAAGTAGTAAAAGATGGTGGCAGAACTAGACCAACGCCTGCCTCCAAAATAGAAACATTAATTAAATAGTTAATTCTTTAGACCAAGAAATTAACGAGTTTTTAAGCAAATCGTCTATTCCTAAGAAATAAACGCTTCTTTCATCTGCTAAGCTGGTTTTTTTAGTAGATGTGACAGGGTCATATTTATAACGGTTAGCAACAACTACACTAGAACTACTTAACAATTTATTAGCTGATAACTCATCTTCTGGATTTAAATCCAAAGAATATCTGACTAGTTGTGCACTAGCATCAACAATAGCTTGCGGTGCAGAACTTTCATATTCAAAGTATTTACATTCGTATAGAGATACGACAGTTTCATTGTAAGTTACTGCAACATCAGCTCTGCTATCAGATTTTCTAACGCCAATACTTTCAGCAAGTTCTCTTGTCCATTTTTCATTAATGTGTAAGTTATCGAGAGAGCGCTGTGGGACGGTGTATTGCCAATAAACTGAATAACTTCCAACTCTCGCTACTGGCTCTCCAGTCTGAAAAGGAAAAGTCAGAGTGAGAGGTTGTTTAGTTGAATCACTCAAAGCTTCAGCTGCCTTCAACGCAGTACCTAATTCAAGTCTTTGCCAGTACTCAAGGTCAGCTAAGAGAGAATCTGCTAAACAATTTACTATTGCAGATTCATCCCCCATTTCAATATCCCTCAGCAAATCATATAATTGAACGGCCAACTGATAGATTATATTTTTGGATTTAGTTGCTGTTCTTATTGCAGAACTGTTAGGTCTCTTATTACGAGGCTGAGACTGCATAACCTCAACTAAAACATTATTTCTAAGAGCACTTTCTAATAAATAAATTTTGTCGTTTAGCCAGTCTAATTTCTCAATTTTTTTGTTTAACCGCCTGGTAGCTAACAAAATATCTAAAGCTTCTTTTAACGTCCATGCAACTAAAAAGTTTGGTTCAGATTGATAAGTGACATTAGGTTCATTCACAATGAAGATAGTTGGATTTAGAGTTCTGCTTTGTGCGAGTACAGTCGCGCCAGCATTAATCGACCCTGTTATTTCTCCTATTTTTTCTCTCTCCTCATATGTAATAGTGGTAGTCAACCTTCTGGGGTTTTCTACAATTGCTGTAGAAAGTTCCTCCAAGGACATTGATATGGCCCAATAAAATTTAATAATATCTATATCATTAATTTGATTTTTTATTGAGAGAGGATACGTAGAACCTAAAGTAGTTTTGGACTTTAAGCAATTCAATATTCCATTCAAGCAAAGTTCAGAGACGTCACTTCTAACATTTTCTATCATGCTATAATATCTTCCATTTCTTTTAAGAAAAGATCCTTCCTATTGGCACTTAACCTCCAACTCTCAGCTATATGTTCTACTAAAATCTCTGCTTCTTTTCTCCGAATACCGTCTAACAAAGGTAAGATATACATGCTTGTAACAGTGAATAATATTTCTTGAAGTTCTTCATTTGGAATTGTAAGTAAGTCGATTTCTACGTCTAATTCTTTCGCAGTCTTAATTAAATCAATAATTGGTGCCCCACCAATTTGTCGGACATTATTCACGGCACTCCATAAATCAGCAATTGGATTAGGTAAAGCAGTTTCATCTTCTCTTTCTAAAACGCGAAGAACGAACTTGTTTAAATCTTCAGGGACTCCAATCTTTATCCAAGCAAACCTCCTAGAAAGTGCATAACTTAATTGGCCTAGCTGAGATTTATCGACAGTATTTAGCGTAGTTATCAACCTCCAGTCTCTACTTGGAAACCACTCATGCGATTCCGGATTTTCTTTGCTGGTTGGAAATATAGTATGAAATGGACTATCGTCAACTTCTAGGTTAGTTTTATAAGGTAAAGTTGATGTTTGTCCACTTAAAACAGAGAATAAAGGACCGATTACTTTGTCTATAGGACAGCGGTTTAATTCATCAATGACGATTGGACGGTCAAAGTTACGAAGTATCGCACCAGGAACAAATCCGATTCTTCCACCGCCTAAAGGCTGATAACCACCTATTAGTTCTTGACTAGTCCAAGATGAAGATGCAGTAAGCATCTCGAATTCTCCAGAATTTGATAACTCTTGTGCGACATACTGTGCTAATGTAGTTTTTCCTGTCCCAGGGGGTCCATAAAATATTATGTGGCGTTTACCAGAGCGTAATGCTGCAGTGATTTGTTTGTAAATTACCTCTGGAACATCGTAAAGGTCTGGAAGAGGTGGAAGTTCCGGAATTTGTACTTCCTCTTCTACTGCTGAAAGAATAGTTTCACGAATTCCATCTTTTAATTCTGTCAATGAGGGATCTGTTAAATCGAACTCTATAACTTGCATTTAAATTTCCTCCTTATTGTGTTCACTAAGAAATTCTTTTAGAGCTATAGTAGCTTCGTCATATGTAACACTTCCAATTTCCTCTATTTCTAAATCTGCGTTCTCAGGGTGGATACGGAAAACAGCGAGCGTTTCAATTGGATAGTTCTTATCTGAATAGACGACGGTGCCTTCTGAAGGAGTGAAATTTGACAGTGTTTGACTAGAAGTACCTGCAGGTAAAGGGCTACTAAATATCATTGCAATTAACCATTCCCAGTTGGGAAATTTGAATGTACCGTCATTTTGTTTTATAGCCGCATGGGTCTTGAATATAAATGCTGAGCAATTACCTTCTCTGTTATTTAGGTAACCAACAGTTTGAGCTCCTGGAAAAATAGATCCGTCACTTTTTTTTGCAAAATCCGCTTTTATTCCTCTTTCTGATTTTTCAAAATGAATAATCCATCGGGTTGGTTTTGAAATAATAGCAGCAGGATTTTCCCAAAACCCTGTTGCTTCACTTACTGGACTAGAAAGTTCAGCTTTTTTAGTCCCACAGGTTTTAACAGTAAGTTCGGCTTTTTTTAATTCTTCTTCGATAGTTTTTCTTACCACTTTAAAAACATCTACAGTTTCAGTCAAATTAAGTCCTCCAGTATAGTATCGAATTTTCCGTGAAAGCGTTCAAAAAATTTGATCTTTTAATAACGTTACCTTATTTACAGCAGGTGGTAAATAGGGCGCAATTTATTTAATAAAATAACAGTTATATGAATATAGTTAAAAGCCTTGAAAATAAAGTCTATAAGAATAAAAAGGATTCATCTTTCTTCATGTTTAAAATTTTATCGGCTTTTACTGCAAGGCTATTCTTTTGAGAAAATTGAGTATTGACCGAGATAAATAGATGGAATTTTCATACATATATAGTGGCGAATCTGATAAACTTAGAAACACAAAGAAAAAAGGGGATTGTAATTATGGCTAGAACGTATAAATCGCTTCATTTCCACCAATTATCTATGTATGAAAGAAGATTTGTAAAAAGTAAAGATCAAGCTGATGAACAGATCAATGATTACAAGACAATTGAACAAATTGATTTAAGGTTCCAAGATATTCTTCAAAACCATTTAATTAACGGGTGTTTAAAAATTCAAAAGGAATTTGATCCTGATCATACTACATTAGAAATCTTGGATTCTAATGCTGACTTTATCTTTGGCAGAATGGGAAAAGAAAGAGACATGCGTGCTTTCCATCTAAGAGAAAGGGAAACATATAAATCTGAACAAATTGCGAAAAAGGAAAACCAGATTTTTGAGGTGTTTACTTATCTTCTAATCGACAGAAAAACTTATATTGTGTGTTATTTGCAAGAAACATCCGCCCCATCAATTTTAAAATTAGGCGAACTTATTTCAAATACATACAGAACTGAGGAGTTATTTGGTGAAGTCTCTTCAGTAAGCGTAGAAGATGCAATTCCTTTTCTCGGCGGAAAGGACGTGATTGGTAATATTACTTATAAGACCACGTTACCTCCCTCAGACTCAAGATTATGGAATGAAGATATTACAGGTCTAGATCGTGCTACATATGAAAGCATAGAAAATCTAAAGAACGTAGAAATAACCGTAAAGTTAGTGGCAGAAAGGAATAAAAGTATTTTCCCTACTAAAGGATTGTTTAGTAAGGTTATGGAAAAGATATCTGCAACAGGGAAAAAAATAAAAGTCATGGCCAAAAATGAAGGTGAACTTTCTCAAGAGCACTTACTTGAAAACAATCCGCTTACTAAGAAAGTTAGCTTCGATTTTAATCAAAATCTACAAAATCATAAAGCCGTTCAAACGGATATTTTTGAACAAATGAAGAAAGTCTATCTGCAAAACAAAGAGGAAGTATTAAAGTACTGTAAGGTGTAGAAGTAAAAGAGGGAGTAAATAGTGTATGAAAAAATTCATGCGAAGAAATATACCGAACCTGCTCTTACTAATAGTGTTTAGTATTTTCGTTTATTCTGCTTTAACATACAGTTGGCTTTCAATCGAGGTAGTAGATAGAAGTCATCATGTTGAAATATTAACGATTAATACAATCTTTATTGGTTTTCTTTATACGACTTTAGGAGTGATGGTGGGATTCCTTGGCAACACTAAGATTTCTAATATGGATCGATCTGGATATTTAGATGAATATTATTATACGATTTATTTCGGTCTTTTCTTTTTTATCGCTTCAGCATTTTTCGGTATTCTAGCGGTATTCTTTAAGGCTTTTACAACCAATATCTCTATTTACACTTTTGAACAGATTTTTCTTTTTGGAGGATTACTATTTTTTATTAAAGCCTTGTACAATTTAATAAAAGTGATAAAGAAAGTGCGAAGTAATCTTTAATTAGTAAATTATAAGTTTTGGAACGCAATTTATAAATTTATAAAGAGTTTGAGAAGCCAGTACTTTCTTATTTCCAGGTGCTATTATTTCTAATACAATGAATATAGTCGCCTCTGGGTAAGTAAGGAGGTAAAATCTTTAATCTTGAGATTTCATTTAAAAGCTTCATTTTTAAGTTTACTGTTACTAACAAAGTAGTCATTGTTCTTGCCTCTTTGTATTTGCTTTAGACTACATCAACTAAGAATACTTTTAACTAAAATACCAATGCGACGCCTTCTTGCTTTTTATGAAGAAGGAGTCGCATTTAATAAATTATAATAATTTAACTAAAGAAACAGCCATTCTCGAGGTAGTTATCCCAAGAGAATGGCTGTTTTTGTATTTTAAAATTGACGAGTTTCTTCTATATATAGTGTGTTGGCTGTTTCTTCTTCGAGTGCTTTCACCAATTTATAAAAACTGGTCTTTTTAACACCGGCTTCTTGCATAGCTTGTACAGCCGTTAGCTCCCTAGCTTTCCATTTTCTATAAACCTCTTTGAACTCCTCTGAAACAAAAACGGTCGGTCTGCCAAACTGGATGCCATTTTGTAACGCCAAGTCGATTCCTTCACGCTGCCGTTTCCGGATGCGTTCCCGTTCCTCTTCTGCCATCCACGAAAGAATCTGCAAAACCAAGTCTGCAATAAATGTCCCCATACTATCTTTATATTGTGTCGTATCCAATAACGGCATATCCAAGACGACAATATCTGCTTCAATATTTTTCGTCAGGTCATTCCATTCCTGGAGAATCTCTTCTTTGTTCCGGCCAAACCGATCCAGTGAGTGGATATATAAAATGTCTCCTTTTCGAATAACCCGTTTCAGTAGTTGATAGTTTGCGCGTTCAAAGTTTTTCCCACTTTGCTTGTCCAAATATATGTCCCGTTCATTGATGCCCATTTTTCGCATGGCTTCCAATTGGCGGCCTTCATTTTGATCTTTGCTGCTGACGCGTATGTAACCAAATTTGCGATGTTCCATAATTCACCTCTATAAACGATTGTTTCCTCTCATTATACCTGAAAAGCGTTCGTAAAAGTATGTGCAAATTCGCGAACGTTCGTAAAGTCATTTGACACGTTTGCGAACGCTCTTTTGAGCGATTTTCGGCTATTTTCAAAGCGTTCGTAAAAGTGTACTTTTACGAACGGTTCTATTTTCGTTGTTGTATAGTTAACTAATTCTGGATTGATTATAATTAGGAGAAACGCATTGAAATGTATATAGGAAGTTAAATGCCCCATATAAAAAAACTTTTGAAAATGCAGAAGAAATTGATAGAAACTGATTATGCGTCTTAAATGAACCACCGTGTGCCGAAGGGTACGCATGGTGTTGTGAGAAGCCGAGAGTAAATCACTGTATCCTGATTAATAAGTTTATTTAAATAGAGAAAGGGAAAGGAGACTGTAGTTAAGATGAAATGGAGGGATAAAGATGAAAGCCGTAACTTTCCAAGGCGTGAAGGACATGAAAGTGAAAAACGTGAAAGATCCTGAACTTGAAAAAAAGGACGATATCATTGTAAAAATTACTTCAACCGCGATTTGTGGATCCGATTTACATATTTATCAAGGAGCTTTACCTGCCAGAAAAGATTATGTCATCGGCCATGAACCGATGGGAATCGTAGAAGAGGTAGGACCAGAAGTCACCAAGGTGAAAAAAGGCGACCGGATTGTACTGCCGTTCAATGTCAGCTGTGGGCAATGCTTCTATTGCAACCATGATCTGGAAAGCCAGTGCGACAACTCAAACGGCAACCCTCATTTTGATACGGGTGGCTACTTCGGATTTACTGAACGCTACGGTAGTTACTCGGGCGGTCAGGCAGAGTACTTGCGGGTTCCTTATGGCAACTTCATGCCGTACGTCATTCCGGAATCCTCAGAACTTGAAGACGAGTCGTTGCTTTTCTTGTCGGATGTTCTGCCAACCGCTTGGTGGAGCGTGGAGAATGCAGGAGTAAAACAGGGCGATACGGTCGTGGTACTCGGTTGTGGACCGATTGGCTTAATGACACAGAAATTTGCCTGGATGAAAGGCGCCAAACGCGTGATTGCAGTTGACGAAGTTCCATATCGCATGAATCTGGCGAAAAAGATGAATAACGTAGAGGTATTCGATTTCAACCAATATGACAATATGGGTGCATACATTCATGAAATTACAAGCGGTGGTGCGCGTGTCGTTATTGACTGTGTAGGGATGGACGGCAAAAAATCCACGGCTGAAGCAGTCCAGCAGAAACTGAAGCTGCAAGGCGGAACACTTAGTGCCATCGATATTGCCAAAGATGCCGTCAGCAAATTCGGCGTTATCCAGCTGACCGGTATCTACGGTCTTACGTACAATATGTTCCCACTCGGCAATATGTTCGAACGCAACGTGACGATGAAGATGGGACAGGCACCGGTTATTCATTTGATGCCGATGCTGTACGAAAAAATTGAAAACGGTGAATTTGATCCGCGTGAAATCATTTCCCATATAATGCCGCTTGAAAAAGCAAGCGATGCTTATAAGATTTTCAATGACCATACGGATGATTGCACGAAAGTCATCCTAAAACCGTAACCCCATAAATAAATGGAGATTTTATACGAACAAACGCCCCAAATGTTTAGGGGCGTTTGTTTTTTTGCCGAATTTACCGGTTCGCTTGCTCCTGTAGGAATGCATCGAGCGAGTGCTATCATTTTAGATCTGCGGTAGTTTATCAACTTAAAAATAATCAAAATAGCATACCCTTTAGCAGATTGGTTCTTTTAGGGATTCCGCCCCTTTTAACGGTAGAATTTTTTCATAGAGTTAAAGTTTCAAACATAAAAAGATGATTTTCCTGAAGGTTCCAGATTCCAGATAATTGTTTATCGACAATTAAAATCTATTGGAGAAGGCGTCAATGAGCATGGAGGCTGTAATGTATTCAAAAAAGCCCGCTGGAAAACTTTCTTTTTCCAACAGGCCTTTCAGTCTGATTACGTGATGTTCTAACAAGCTTCTACATACTTATTGTTTCTGGTTATTTTACTTGCCACTCGGTGTGGAAGAAACCTTCTTTGTCTACACGCTGGTACGTATGGGCACCAAAGTAATCCCGCTGTGCCTGGATTAAATTGGCTGGCAATGTCTCAGAGCGATAGCTGTCATAGTAAGCCAATGCGCTTGAAAAAGCGGGCGCCGGAATTCCTTGCTGAATGGCCAGCGTCAGCACTTTTCGTAGAGAATGCTGATACTCCCCTATAATCTCCTGGAAATATGGATCAATTAATAAGTTAGGCAGTTCGGGATTGCCGTCAAATGCTTCTTTGATCTTTTGCAGGAATTGCGCCCGGATGATGCATCCTCCACGGAAGATCATGGCAACGTCCCCGTAAGGAATATTCCAGCCATACTCTTCAGATGCCGCACGCATTTGGGCAAAACCTTGGGCATACGAGCAAATCTTACTCATGTATAAGGCTTTGCGGATGGCTTCAATCATTTCTTGGGAGTCGCCTGCCTGTTTTTTCGGTTCAGGGCCTTGCAGAATTTTGCTTGCCGCGACCCGTTCTTCCTTGACCGAGGAAATAAACCTTGCGAAAACGGACTCTGTGACGATTGGAAGGGAAACACCTAAATCCAACGCGTTTTGGCTTGTCCATTTCCCAGTCCCTTTCTGTCCGGCCACATCCAAAATCTGATCAACAAGCGGCTTCCCGGTATCTTCATCCCGCTTGTTCAAAATATCGGCGGTAATTTCGACAAGGTAACTGTCAAGCTCCCCTTTGTTCCAATCCGAGAATATAGTGGACATTTCTAGGACAGAAAGGCCAAGCGCGTGTTTCATGATGAAATAGGCTTCGGATATCAATTGCATATCGCCGTATTCAATGCCATTATGAACCATTTTTACATAATGGCCAGCTCCATCAGGACCCATATAGGCACTGCAAGGAGTGTCATCTACTTTTGCCGAAATTGCTTCCAGAATAGGTTTGACTTGTTCATATGCTTCTTTCGGTCCACCGGGCATGATGGAAGGACCGTTGCGGGCACCTTCTTCTCCGCCGGAAATTCCGGCGCCTAGAAAGTGCAAGCCTGCTTCTTGTAATTTTGCTGTTCGCCTATTTGTGTCTTCAAAAAACGAATTTCCTCCGTCTATTAGAATGTCCCCTGATTGAAGGTGGGGAAGGAGGGATTCAATGACCGAATCCGTCGTGTCTCCAGATTTCACCATCAACAAGATTTTGCGGGGGGTTTCCAATGAAAGGACAAACTCTTCAACACTGTATGCTCCCAAAATCTTTTTTCCTTGTGCTTCTTTTTCAGCTAATTCGTCGATTCGGTCTGTCCAATAATCATAGACAGATACAGAATAACCTTTACTCTCCATGTTCAGGGCTAAGTTTTTTCCCATTACCCCTAAACCGATGACTCCAATTTGCTGCTTCATTGTATTTTCACCTCATCGTTTTGTGAGTTGCCAGACGGCAACAGCCGATTTTCCAGCTTTTCTCTTTCTTTTTCAAATCCTTCTTTGCCAAGCAATGCAAACATATTGGTTTTATATGCCTCAACTCCTGGTTGGTCAAATGGATTGACACCGAGTAAAGTGCCGCTGATCGCGCAGGCCTTTTCGAAGAAATAAATCATTTCGCCAAAGGTGAATTCATTGAGTTCGTCTAGCTCAATGACCAGATTCGGCACACCTCCATCGACATGAGCAAGGGAAGTTCCAAGTGCCGCTTTTTTGTTCACTTCATCCATCGTTTTTCCTGCTAAGAAGTTCAACCCATCCATATTGGCTGGATCTTCTTGTATGACAAGATCGAGGGAAGGTTTCTTCACTTGCAAAACTGTTTCAAAGAATAGACGGCGCCCTTCCTGCACATACTGCCCCATTGAATGTAAATCAGTGGAGAAATTGACAGAAGCGGGGAAGAGTCCTTTTTCATCTTTCCCTTCACTTTCCCCGAAAAGTTGTTTCCACCATTCTGCTGTAGATAGCAGGCCAGGCTCGTAGCTTACAAACAGTTCAATCGATTTTCCTTTATTATAAAAAATATTCCTTACTGCAGCATATTGGTAGCTTTCGTTTGTAGCGAGTACGGGATTGTTGTATTTGTGGTAAGCAGCTTTTGCCCCCTGCATCACTTGGTCGATATTAAGCCCGGCTACAGCCATCGGAAGTAAACCGACTGGAGTCAAAACGGAGTATCGTCCTCCGATATTATCAGGAATGACAAATGTTTCGTATCCTTCTTCAACTGCAAGATTCCGAAGCGCGCCTTTGCTCCGGTCGGTTGTGACATAAATTCGATTTCTAGCTTCTTCTTTTCCATACTTTTTTTCCAAAAGGGTACGGAAGATCCGGAAGGCTAAAGCGGGTTCAGTAGTTGTGCCTGACTTGGAGATCACATTGATTGAAATGTCTTTCCCTTCCAGTATCTGAAGCAAATGTGTGATATAAGCTGGGCTAATGTTATGTCCGGCAAAATAAACTTCCGTATTTCCTTTAACTTGGTTATGGAACGTATGCGATAAGGCTTCTATTGCTGCCTTGGAACCTAGATAAGAGCCGCCGATGCCAATCACAATCAGCGCATCTGATTGTTGCTGAATTCTTTCGGCAGCCAGTTTCACCTGGAGAAACTCTTCTTTATCATAGTTAATCGGCCAGTCGATCCACCCCAAGTAGTCAGAACCCGGTCCTGTCTGCTGGTGAAGTTGGTTATGCGCTTGTTTGACAAATTCGCTAATATTTTCAAACTCGCTATTCGTCATAAACGATAATACATTGGTGAAATCAAATGAAACGGTCATGTAATCTCTCTCCTTTTGAATGAACTATTTTTTACCACCAATTCGATTGATCCGTCAGCAATAACTCATTTGCCATTTCTGGACCTGTTGAACCGGCTGGATAAGAATATAAAGGCAATAACTCCTCTTGGTAAGCTTCTAATAGTGGTTGAATCCACTTCCATGATAGTTCCACTTCTCTCCAATCGGCAAAGAACGTTGAATCGCCGCGCAGTGCATCATAGAGCAGAAGTTCATATGCTTCCGGCTGATTTTCTGAGCTGGTTGAGAAATCAATCCAAACAGGTTTGTATCGAGTGCTGGATGGATCTTTTAAATTTACGCGCAACGAAATGCTTTCATTTGGACTAATTTCAAGAATCATTAAATTTGGAGAGCTTCCTAACTGTGTATTTAAATCCATCACCTTGTTCTCGAATTCAATGACAATCTGTGTCGACTTCAGTTTCATCCGTTTGCCTGTTCGTATATAAAAGGGAATCCCCTGCCAGGATGGATGATTGATAGATAGGCGTGCCGCAAAAAAAGTATCATTCGTTGAGGAATCATTAACCCCCGGCTCCTCTTTGTAGCCAATGACAGGGTTGCCCTGAACCTCTCCCGGACCATACTGGCCGCGGACAACGCATTGGTATGCTTTTTCTTTCCGGATGGGTTGGAGAGAGGCAATAATGTCTGTCTTTTTCACCCGGCCCTCATTTTCCATGAAGTTATCCGATAGATAAACGGCTGTCATCGTGACCAACTGAAGAAGGTGGTTTTGAACCATATCCCTGATGGCTCCTGCCTTATCATAATAATCAGCCCGGTTTTCTACACCTACAGTCTCACTTGCTGTAATTTGGACATTTGAAATTTGTTTATGATTCAACAAAGATTCCAAGATCGGATTCGCTAAGAATAAAGTTCTTAGATTTTGTACCATAGGCTTCCCGAGGTAATGATCAATTCTGTAGATTTCCTCTTCACGGAACACGTGGCTCAAATGTTCATTTAATTTTCTGGCTGTTTTTAGGCTGTTTCCAAACGGTTTTTCAACAATGAGGCGTTTCCACCCGTTGTTTTGACTGATTCCGCTTTTACTAAGGTTGGACGTAATAATATCAATTAAACAGGGGGCCACAGACAAATAAAACAGCCGGTTTTGTGGAATGCCCAATTCTTTCTCCCTGTTTTCTATAAGTTCGCGCAACTTGTGGTAAGACTCTTTTTCTGTTGCATCAAAGCTGCAGTACCGGAATTTCTCTAAGAAATCCGGCAAAGATGAAGCGTGAATGGGTCTTCTCGAATAGCTGCGAAGTGCTTTTTCCACTTTATACTGAAAGGTTTCATCCGAACAATAGTCTCTGCCGGTACTGACAACGGAGATGGTTTCAGGTAACTTCCCGTCCAGGTATAGATTGTACAGAGCGGGAAATAACTTGCGTTGTGCTAAATCTCCTGTTGCTCCGAACAAGACAAATGTCATGTTTTGCAGGGGCCGTTCTTGTTTAAATTCAAATAAATCATTTTGAAAATTAAATTCTTCAAGCAGATTCTCGGTGTGCATATGTTAAAACCTCCTACTTTTAAAATCATGTGTCTCTGGCATGACTGATAATCGCAACAGGTTTTAGTATAATGACTCAAAGTTTTTTATGTAAGTACGCACTTTATAAACATATACTTACAAAAAGTATACTGTCGCAAGGGAAAGAGGAGGAAATTCACCAGGGATCCGGTTCTTAAAAACTTATCTGATATACAAAATATCTCTATCATGAAATATTTTTTAGAAGTTAAGGAATTTAGGATTTTTTGAGGGAGAAATAACAAAGGTTAAATCCCATTATCGAAAGTAATCTATTGCAAAAAAGTTACAATAGCTCATTCGGATAAGAAACAAGTAATTGATTTTCAAACTGGATAAGTCGTGTTGAGTGTTTAGTGAAAAGGAAAAAGTAATTGGATTATCTTAAAGCGGTCTTAATAGAACTATAAAGTTAATCAGATACATTAGGAAATAAATGCATATATATGAAATTAAACAGATTACCATTGTGATAGGCGCCGACAGTATACTTTTTGTCAGTATGTGAAATTAAAGTGCGTACTTCACAACAATGCTTGTAGGTTTTACACTAAGTTAGAATCAAAAATACGACAACAAGGAGAATGACGTATGAAATTACAATTAGCTTTAGACTTAGTAAACATTCCACAAGCAATCGAAGTGGTTAAAGAAGTAGAGGCGTTTATCGACATCGTTGAAATCGGAACGCCAGTCATCAATAAAGAAGGTCTTAAAGCTGTCGCAGAAATAAAAGCAGCTTTCCCTAACCTGGAAGTTCTTGCAGATGTGAAAATTATGGACGCTGCAGCTTATGAAGTATCAAATGCTGCTGCTGCAGGAGCAGATATTGTTACGATTCTTGCTCAGGCAGAAGACTCATCCATCAAGGGCGCAGTTGAAGAAGCGAAAAAACAAGGCAAGAAAATCCTGGTGGATATGATCGCCGTAAAAGATATCAAAACACGGGCCGCAGAGCTTGATGAACTTGGCGCGGATTATATCTGTGTCCACACAGGCTACGATCTGCAAGCGGAAGGGAAAGATTCGTTCGAAGATCTTCGTACAATCAAAAGCGTCGTAAAAAATGCCAAAACTGCTATTGCAGGCGGCATCAAACTGGAGACATTGCCGGAAGTCATTAAAGCACAACCGGATTTAATCATTGTCGGCGGTGGAATTACAAGCAAAGAGAACAAGGGCGCGGAAGCGGAAAAAATTCAAAAGATGATGAAAGAAAGTGTGACGGCGTAATATGAACACGGCGGGCTATACAGACGAAATACTGGCTGAATTGAAGCGGACCACTGCTCTCATTGATGATGAGGAAGCCGAAAAGGCAGTGGACGGCATCCTGCGTGCAAAGAAAATATTTGTGGCAGGCGGGGGCCGATCCGGCTTTATGGCTAAGGCATTTGTGATGCGTATGATGCACGTAGGCCTGGATGCGTATGTGGTTGGAGAAACGGTGACACCTAACCTGGAAGTCGATGATATTTTCATTGTCGGTTCTGGTTCCGGGGAGACCCAAAGCCTCGCAGCCATGACGAAGAAAGCCAAAAGCATCGGTGCAACCATAGTGGCTGTTACTACAAACCCTGAGTCTACAATAGGCAAACTGGCGGATATTCGAATTGAAATACCGGCACAAGCAAAAGGGGAGGGCACTAGTGGCAAATCGATTCAACCGATGGGATCATTGTTTGAACAGTCGCTTCTTGTGTTTTATGACGCGGTGATTTTGAGATTCATGGATAAAAAGGGACTCAAATCCAATGTCATGTATGGCAGACATGCGAATTTAGAATAGAACAACGAATAAGCTTGAGTTTAAGATTTTTTAAGCTCAAGCTTATTTTTAATTGTTTATCAAGCTTGAACTTTTTTGCACCAAAGTATTTTCATTGGACAACTGTATAAATGGCATGCGAAGGTGAAGGTATCATTGAAGACAATATTAGTAATGGAAGGTTGGATTACATGAAAATGTATGATGTAACAGGGGCGATCTATGAAGGCATGACCGTTTACAAGGACAAACCGGAAAAACAGCCAAAAATTAATCAGCAGACAAACGGCTATGTTACGGAAACGCGACTGGATCTGGATGTGCACACCGGAACGCATATCGATGCGCCGCTTCATATGAATGTGAATGGAGAGACATTCGAATCGCTTTCGCTGGACAGTCTTGTAGGGCCTTGTCAAGTTCTCGATTTGACGGCAGTAAAGAACGGAATTTCAAAAACGGACTTAGAAGGATTCAAGCTTCAAAAAGGAGATTTTATTTTATTAAAAACGAAAAACTCGTTTGAGGAAAAGTTTAATTTTGATTTTGTCTATCTGGCAAAAGATGGAGCAAGCTATCTTGCTGAGTTAGGGATTCGCGGGGTTGGAATAGATGCGCTTGGAATTGAAAGAAGCCAAGAAGGGCATCCGACGCATAAAACCTTATTTGCAAATGACATCATCATCATAGAGGGCCTGAGATTGAAGGAAGTGGAGCAGGGACAATACTTTATGGTTGCCGCGCCTTTGAAATTAGTAGGTACGGAGGCTTCACCTGCGCGAGTATTGTTGTTTGAAGGATTAAGTTGAATTTTTCTGTTTCAATTATTTTTCCATGAAAGATAAAACATAATTGTAAGGAGAGAGCCTATGTATAAATTGGTCGCGATCGATCTCGATGGGACATTGCTCACAGACGATTTAATGATTTCACCAAATACAGTAACCGCTATTAAAAAAGCGGTGGAAGCGGGGACAATTGTTACGATTGCTACGGGCCGCATGTTTTCCTCTGCGAAACTCATTGCCCTGCAGTTGGGTATAAATGTACCGCTCATCACTTATCAAGGTGCATTGATCAAGGATGTTAATGAAAAAGAAGTAATATATGAGCGCACTGTTCCTCCCGATATTGCACAAAAGTTAATCGAAATTTCTCGTGAGAAAAAATTACATCTACAAATATACCAAGATGATATTCTCTACAGTGCCGTAGAAAATGACAAGCTGATTGCTTATTCTGAAGCAGTTAAAGTGCCCTATAGGATAGAGCCCAATCTCATCAAGCTTGCCCAAAAAGGCGTGACAAAACTACTTTTTATCGAAGAACCAATCGTCCTCGATTACTTACAAAATGAATTGCAAACCTTATTCGGCAAGTATGCTCACATCGCAAAATCAAAAAAACACTACCTTGAAATCACCCATCCCGAGGCAAACAAAGGTAGTGCCCTATTATGCTTAGCGAAAAAACTTGGTATAGACCGTTCAGAAATAATCGGTATTGGTGACAACTATAATGACATCGAACTTATTGAGACAGCCGGTCTCGGTATAGCAATGGGAAATGCCGTAAAGGAAGTGAAAGCTATGGCTGATTATACGACCTTTACGAACAATGAAGAAGGGGTGCTTCACGTATTAGAAAAGTTTATTTTAGAGCCAGTGAATACTTCCAATTATATAGAAGAAAAAAATTCTGATTCGCTTCCGACGGCCTGATCAATTGAAGACCGTTTACTTGGAATCACTTGGATAGGACAGGCCGATTTCTTGGCGGACTTTATCCATTACGCACATGGTGGTATAGGAGTTTTCAAACGAATTAACAAGTGACTCCGTTTTCTTTTGGCTGATTAAATCGATAAACTCTTTCACTTCATAATACATAGCGGGCTGAGGTTGTTCTACTGTCACTGATTCAACAGTGCCATCGTTGTAATGAATGTCCACTTTTTCGGCTGAATGTATTTTATCAATCACCATAATTCCTTTTTCCCCTTGGATTTCGCTTGGTAAAGTGGAATTTGTGATTTTTGAATAAATGATAACCGCATCTTTGTCATCATATTTCAATAGGACACTTCCTTCGCCATCTATACCGGAATCCAGGGTAAGACCTGTGGCCTTTATTTCTTTTGGCTCGCCGAACAGTAAAATGAGAGGGTATAAACAGTAGGTGCCCAGATCCATCAATGAACCGTTCGCAAAATTTGGATTAAATGCATTTAATACTGTTCCTTTTTTGTATGCATCATAACGCGATGAGTACTGGCAATAGCTAGCAAAGTATCTGCGGATAGGGCCGATTTTGTGCAGATTATTTTGAATGGCCTTAAAGTTTGGAAGCAACGTAGATTTCATCGCTTCCATAAGCAGCACATTATGATCTTTCGCTTCTTGAATCATTTTCGCTGCTTCTGCTGCATTGGCAGCCATCGGTTTTTCACATAATACATGTTTGGAGTTTTTTAAAAACAAGACGGCTTGGTCAGCATGGAATGAGTTGGGTGTGGCAATATAAACCGCATCGATTTCATCGCTGACTGCCATTTCTTCTAAGTCGGTAAAAATTTTAGTTATTCCATATTGACTGGCAAATTCCTCTGCTCTTTCCAACGTTCGGGAATAAACGGCTGCTAATTTAAAATTCTCAATCCCTTTTGCCGCTTCAAGCAATCTTTCTGTAATCCAATTAGTACCCACTATGCCAATTCGTATCATTTTTTATCCTCTTTTCTGTCTTTATTGCATTATCGCCCACAATTGCAAAGACATTATTCCAATGCTAAAAAAATTTACTAACCATTCTATATCTAGTATAATTAGTAAGTTACATTAATTATAGTACTGACTTTTTTATCACATAGTATCGAAAAGTATACGATAGAAATATAACAAGGAAGGAAAGAAAATAGATGCCTAATTTAGGAGAGAAAGTTTTTAATTGTGAAAAAGAGCTGACACTTTCCATCATCGGAGGAAAGTGGAAAATGCTAGTGCTATGGCATTTAGGAAAAGAAGGAACTAAACGTTTTGGGGAATTAAAAAGTCTTATGCCAGGCATCACGCAACGGATGCTCGTGAATCAATTGCGTGAACTGGAAGATCATTTGATTGTCCACCGGGAAGTATACCCTGTGGTTCCGCCGAAAGTGGAGTACTCACTTACCGAACAAGGAAGAAGCCTTATTCCAATTCTTGATTCCATGTACGAATGGGGCAAAGAATACATCGAGCAAAACTTGGATCAGCAAATAGAAAACAACTAAGTTAGTTAGTATTTAAAAATAGCTGAATAAAATAAAGCGGATTTCATTAAAATTAAAATGAAATCCGTTTTTTTTAAATGGAGTTTCTTATATAACAATTTTTATTGACACTTCATTAAATATTGGATTGACGTGTCGAATCAATGGAAGTTTTCAAGGTAGAACTTTAGAAAATACCATGGATGCGATGAAATACTGTACTCAGTACAGGAAACCGGTTTATTTAGATATGCCACTTAGAATTAATCCAGCACTGATTTCCAGGCAGATGGAACCTTACTGATATTTGGATTTGTGATTTTGTACCGGAAAATTTATAAAGAGATTTTCTCTTCAAAATCAGTTTACATATCATGAATTTATCGGAAGCTGCACAAAGAGGAAGGGACGGAAGATGCGCTTGGAATAGCATCTACTCTCCCTTTTCTCTATTGTTGTACTTTAAAATACAGTTTCGCAATTGTGTGGATATATCAATTTAAGCTGCAATTCAAATGTAGGATTCACCCCAGCAGAACGACTTATCATTCGCTGGATAAGTAACGTTATTCAGTGAAAAGCAGGAAATAAAACAATTAAAGAATTAATTTACGGAATGAAGGAGTTTTCTAAGTAGGAATAGAAAGATATGAAATGAAAGTCGTGCAATACTTGTAATAACTTAGTAGAATCGGGCTGCCTGTTTATTCGAGCTAAAAGATGTCTGAATCTATATTAGAGGAGGAAAATAAATGACCACTAGATTAGCTATTAATGGGTTTGGACGTGTAGGAAGAACAACATTAAGAAGATTAGTAGATACAAATTCGGAACTGGAACTGGTTGCTGTTAATGATTTAGCTAATATTGAAAACTTAGCTTATTTATTAGAATTTGATACAACTTATGGGCGATTAAAGCATGATGTTCAGGTACATGAAAATGTCTTGGTTGTTGGTGAGAAGGAAATTAAATTCTACCAAGAAGCTGATGCAAAAGATCTCCCGTGGAATGAGTTGCAAATTGATATCGTGTTAGAAGCAACCGGTATTTATAAAACGGCTGATAAGGCTCAGGCACATCTTGACGCAGGTGCTAAAAGAGTAATTATAACTGCTCCAGCAGATCAGGAAACGAAGATGATTGTTTACGGTGTTAATGAGAGCATTGTTACAAAAGACGACATGATCATTTCTTCAGCTTCTTGTACAACTAATGATTTAGCTCCAGTTGCGAAAGTATTACATGATAACTTTGGAATTATAACTGGTTATATGACTACAATTAAAGCCTATACACCTTCGCAAAAATTACATGATAGCCCTAATACGGATATGAGACGCGGACGGGCAGGAGCGATGAATGCAATTCCGACTTCTACTGGAGCAGCAAAAGCTGTCGGAAGAGTCATTCCTGAATTAACCGGAATTATTGACGGAACGGCAGTGAGAGTACCACTTTTAGGTGGGGCAATAGTGGAGTTTTATACAAACTTAGAAAGAAAAGTAACAATTGAAGAAGTGAATGAAGCCATGAAAGAAGCTGCGAGTCCCTCGTTTGAATACTCTGAAAAGTTAATTGTGTCCTCAGACGTTGTTGGAACTTCAGCCGGAGGTATTTTTGATGCCACATTAACTGATATCGTTGAAAATGGGGATAAGCAGCTTGTTAAAACTGTTTCTTGGTACGACAGCGAATATGGATTTGTATCTAATCTGGTTCGTTTGACTGAACATTTTGCTCAAGTCATTAAATAAATGTCAATTGAAATAGCCGGTTTTAAATCTTCAAAAAGGAGGTGAGAAAACATGCAAACCAAAACTTTAGATGTTAGGGGAATGACTTGTGGCCACTGCAAAATATCAGTAGAAGGCGCGCTAAAAGGTTTAGAAGGAGTATCTGCTGCAGAGGTAGATCTAAACTCTGGTAAAGTGAAAGTTACCTATGACGAATCAAAAGTTTCCTCAGAGAATATGAAAGAAGCTGTTGAGGAACAAGGCTATGACGTAGCATAAAAATAGATGATATAAGTGAGTTCCCTATATTGGAAGCTCGCTTTTTTTGAAATTTGCTTATTTGAGGTGGACGCCATCCAAACATCACCATCTGGGATGCCGGTTAGCAAAAGAGACCTCACCAACCGGTACGTTTTGCCTGCCTAGTTCCGTGACATTTAGGTTTCGATTTGCAATCTATTTGTGATTTGGTAAATTTCCATAATTTCCGCACTTGTATAGTTGCCGTTGCGCTTCATCTGGATGACATTGGATTTCTTTCTCAGGATAGAGTTGTTTCAGTACCCTTTTTTGACCCTTTTTTGAAGCTATACAGAAAAACGCCTTGCATAGAATTTTGGTATTTTCATACCTTTTTTCAATGCATTGCGTTTTTTAGTTTTATGTTTTTAGGTTAATGTCCAAAGTGATACCGAATTAATTTATGCTCTTTCTTGCAAGTTAATTTCTATCAGCGACTTTCATGACAAATGGAAAAGCGAGAACGCCCGCGTCTGAGAATTTGAATTCAACCCATAGTTTATAAAAACCAGGTGAAGGGAACTGAGCTTCAAATACGGGTTTATCTTCTGATACTGGATGGACATGGATAAATTTTTCTCCTTGTTCATCCAGCACAACTACATGGCCTAATGCCCCTAAGTAAGGCAAAGGAGTTTCGCCGTTTAAATCAAAAGATAGAGCAGCTGATTTTCCGGCAGTCAGCTTTGGATGGTGAAACGTAACGGTTTTACCCTCGACTTCTTTTGTAGCACTATCCCTTTCCGCAAGCATCTCCCAATCGATGCTAGGAGTTTCAGTGACTTTGCCAACTGTTATCGTAATTGGCTCGATAACGTAAGTCATTCCTACCGGGGTGATATCCGCGAAAGCAAGGTAACGACCCGGAGGCAGTTCTACCTCCACTTCGAAATCTCCAGAAGCATTTTCGATGGGATGGACATGTAAAAAAGTTTCTAAACCTGCACTGGTAATAACCAGGTGCATTCTTTTTTCGTGAGTTTCAGTTAAAGCTACAGCATTGTTTTCTTTATCACGGACTTTAATCGTCACTATCCCGGAGTTATAAGTGGTATTTACTTGGACTTCAAGAAGTTTTTCATCCATATCATGATGTTTATGATTTTTGTGATGTTCATGTTCCAAAAGAAACTCCTCCTTTTTTCTCCATTAGTAGTTGTTTGCATTTGTAGACATGTTTTCTTTAGTTGTTTGTGGATGGCATTGTGCCTCAGGTTCTGGTGCTTTCTCAAGTGCCATCCATCTTCCGCGACTGAATTGAATTACTAATACTACTGCACGAAAAGCAATATCAATGCCTATCGCCAGCCACACGCCAGCCAAACCCCAGCCTAACTGTATTCCTAACAAATACACGAGCAGTGTGCGGATGGCCCACATCCCAAAAGCGGTCAAGTACATAGGGAATTTCGTATTGTTCGCGCCTTGAAACGCTCCGGTCAAAACCATGAGCACGGCAAGGAAAGGCTGGAAAAGGCCCGATATTTTTAAAGCGGTTCCGATATCTCTGATCACCTCGGGGTCTTCCGTAAAGAAAGTGGCGGCCCATTCTCCAAAGAAGAACAAGACTCCCCCCAATAACGTCATACATACTACCGTGAACTGAGTGGAAAGCTTCGCATACTTTTTGGCTTCTTCCAGATTGCCGGCACCGATCTGCTGGCCAACCAAAATCGTTGCCGCGGTAGCAAAGCCATATCCGATCATATAAGAGAACACTTCAACATTTCCAGCAATTTGATGAGCCGCAAAGGCATTGGTTCCAAGTGCGACGACGAAACCGAAATAGACAATCTGTCCGGCCCGCATGACCAATCGTTCTCCTGCTGCAGGAGCGCCAAGAGTAGAGAGTTCCATTAGATGTTGTTTGTCTGGCTTCCAATATTCTTTTCTGAATGCCAGCACTTTTTCTTTGTTGATGTAATAGAAAAGGGCTAGAGTGCCGATTAAACGGGAAATGACCGTGGCTATGGCAGCACCGGCAATTCCAAGTTCCGGAATGAACAGGAAACCGAATATCAACACATAATCAAGCAAAGCATTGATGCCGTTAATGACTATACTGATCTTCATAGGCGTTTTGGTATCACCGGCTCCACGCAGAATTGCACTCATTACAAACATCAAAGACATGATGACAGAAGGAATTCCGACAATCCGAAAATATTGCGAACCCAACTCCAGGACTTCATCTTCGATGCCCATCAGCCGAAGCAGCGGTTCTGCAAAGAACCACGTAGCCAAGCCGGTGAGAATCCCAAAAAGGATTGCCAGAATAATGGACTGCTGGGAAATGTGCCTGGCTTTTTCGGGTTGGTTTGCACCCAGGAAGTTAGCAATTCGAACATTGGCAGCGACACCGATTGCCATAAAGACGGCAAAGTAAATCGCAAGGACCGCATTCGTGATCCCGACTGCTGAAACGGCTGCCAAACTGATGTGTGAAACAAAGTACGTATCCACAAAACCCAGCAATGTTTGAAAGAAATTCTCTATTACAGCAGGTATAGCTAAAATGGCGATAATCTTCAGCCGTTCTCGATCTGTCTTAGGTTGGAGAGGTTGGTGGGCCAGCAACTGCTCGTTCATGGATTTCTCCTTTCCGGATCTCGCCCCTATAAAACAAAAGCGCACGTTAAGAGGAATGCGTGACCTTGCATAGTCTTACGTTTCGCATTAAGTGATTGATAAAAAGACGGTTTTTTACTTGAATTAAGAGCATCTTATTATTAAAAATGCGCCTGTCCACCAAACTTAGATTAGAAGGGTGTACCCCTGAATCTGTAGTCAGCAATAACACAATGGAATATCCATTCATCTGGTATTTATTTGATGCTATACAAACTTCTACCCATCCGTTCTCTTCGCAAACTCCATAGAAAATGCACATTTGCTTTTGACTGACCAGCTATGATTCATCTTCATTGTAAAGGGGCTGACTGTCTGCCTCTAAATCGATAATGCTGAGGCGGCGAAAGCCTAAAGCAGTTTTGTTATCAATAAACATACCAGAGGAATCAGGTCCACGGTGTATGATGGTGTTCATCATTTGTTCCAAAACGGCTGACGAATTACTCGTTTCGCCGATAAATCCAGTAAATCCACACATAATTTGTTGCTCCATTCAGTGTTTAATTTTTTCGAACCTCCGTATTATAAAGTTTTTATGTGCAGATTTTATGCATAAATAAAAATGTAATTTTAAAACAATTTATGGGGGTGTACTTTCATTTCATTGATTTTCATTTATGAAAAAGAGGAAGTGTTTATCGTAGTTTTCTCAAACAGTGGGTAAAATTACAAAGATTTTTTTCTTTTGTTCTTTGCCCAGATCAGCAGAAACGATAGAAAGATCAAAATAAATAAGCCGTACTGATAACCGGGAGGTATGGATTCTACAAGGCCATAAACAACAGCCACTTCAAGAGAAACGGCCGGAATTTTACCGATGGTGCTGGCAATGATGAATAAGCCACCTGGAATGGGCGTCAAGGCCGCCCCTGCTGTCACCAAACCTGATGGAACAAAAGGAATTAAGCGCAGCAAGATGATTGCCCAGAAGACGCGGCTTATTGAAGAACTCTGGATGTACCTCCAGAACGGCCGCTTTAACCACTTTGGATTAACTTTTGAAAACCCATATCGATATAGGTAAAATCCGACGATAGCGCCAAAAATCTCCCCCGACAAAGAAAGGATGACGCCAATGGTTAACCCTAAAGAACTGATATTGAGAGACGTGAGCAAAAAGCTTGGGAAAAAGCCAACTGCACCCATACTTATGTTGAAAATGAGAAGCAGCAGAAATTCTAAAACGGGGAATTGAGTATTTATGGTATGATCCGCCTCCTGTGCTGTTTAAAAAATGGTGGTATATAAAAGTTCAGTTGAATGAAAATTTACGATAGAGAAGTGCGTTCTATATCCGTTTTTTTCGAACTCGGTAATACACTAATCCTGATAAGCCAACGACGAGGATTAACAAATAGATTGAACTTAAAATCCCAGGTGGGAAAAATGAGCGAACGTCTTCAGGATTAGAAGGACGGTTTGTCTCAGAAGCACTGACAACGTGAAACTGATAAGAAGACAAAAGAGTGCCATCCTGATCAGTAATCCTTAATAGTCCATCTTCTTTTACAGCTATCGTCACTTGCTCATCTGTTTGGTGTGTATAAAAGAAATCGCCTGGCGTAATGTATTCCACATCACCGGCAAAAAAGCTGCTTTCTTTCGGAATGCTCACTGTCTCAAAATTTGCAAATCCAAAATCCAATAATTGAACCGTGTCAGCATAAGCTTCTGCCTCTGTTTCGCTTTTTAAAGTGACGACAATTAAATTCAAATTTTCTCTTTTGGCTGTTGTGGCCAGCGTGACGCCTGCTTCTGGCACATACCCGGTTTTACCACCGGTAACATCCTCATAAGGTTTTTCCCTTAAGAGTTTATGGTGGGTATAAAGCGTGGTGTCCCAGGATTCACCCTTCCACGGCAGCTCTTTTGTGCCGAATATTTCCTTGAATTCTTCGTTCTTCATCGCATACCGGGTTAATTCCGCTAAGTCTTCGGCTGTAGTCATATGCTGGGGATCAAAAAGACCATGGGGATTTTCGAAGTTCGTATTCTGCAGGCCAATTACATCTTTCAAATATGAATTCAGATCAGAAGCAAATAACTCGACACTGCCGCTGATGTGTTCAGCAATGGCCACGCCGGCATCATTTCCGGAGTTTATCAGGAGTCCCTGTAACAGCTTTTCTAATGTCACTTGTTCTCCCACTTCCAAATAAACACGGGTGCCTTCGGTATTTCGTGCTTTTTCATTGATGGTTACACTATCGTTTAAATTTCCGTTTTCGATGGCGTAAATGGCTGTGGCAATTTTTGTAAGGCTGGCGGGATACATTTGTGACTGTGCGTTCTTTTCATAGAGGACTTCGCCTGTAGTGGCTTCCATCACAATAGCTGCTTCACTGGATAGGATTGGCAGGGTCGGGTCGTCCATTTTACCAAAAACGGACGATCCGATAAAGGTGTTGATCATGATGAAGATTGCTGAAACAACACTTAGTTTTTTCATAACGGCTCCTTCCTGTGTGCTTATTTTAGTTCTGTTTCGTTATAAAATGGACGGTTTCCCGGTCCGAATCAGTCGGTAAATGGAAGGTTTGCTGATACTTTTCATGCCCTTTGCCGGTGATTACAATCCAGTCGCCTTCTTTGCTGTCATGAATTGCTTGTTTGATGGCGAGTGTACGGTCCGGTATAATGCTGCCTTTTGAGTTGCCATATGTGTTATTCAACTGGTTTAAAACTTCCAGCATCTCATCCTGCGAAACTTTGTTTAAGTCATCGAGCGTTAAAATGTAGCGGTCACTCATTTCAGCCGTTATCGATAACATGGCCTTTCTTTTGCTGGAGTCCCGGTTTCCACGGAAGCCGAAAATATGGGTTATGCGCTCGGCGCCTTGTACTTTTGCTGTTTCCAGGCAGTAAGCGATGGCGTCCGGCGTATGGGCATAATCCACAATAACGGTCGCCCCATTGGCCAGTTTCGTCATCTCAAAGCGTCCATCGACTCCTTTGAAATGCTGAACGGAGTCGAAGAGCTTCTCTTTTGAAACACCCAGCAATTTTGATGTCCCATAGGCCATCAAGGTATTGTACATATTGTGTATCCCGTTCATCGCAGAGCCCAGTTGATAGGTTTCGTTCCTTTCAATCACGTTCATAGTGGAGGACAGCGAATTGAATTCGGCAATGCGTAAATTGCTTTCATTGGATTTTCCGATTGTATAGACCGTTTCCCCTTTTGTTTGCAGAATGTCACAGAGCTTTCGACCCCACTCGTTATCTAAATTCACTACAGCAGTCCCATGTTCTTTCAGTTGATTGAACATCAAAAGCTTCGCCTGAAAATATTCTTCCATGGACCCATGATAATCCAGGTGTTCATGATGAAGGTTGAGAAATAAGCCGTAATCAAATTCAATGCCTTCTAGCCGGTTTTGAGCCAACCCATGAGAAGAAACCTCCATAATGATGACATCATCCCGACTGAGGGTTAACAGTTTATGAAGAGCGAGTGAACTTGGAGTAGTGTTGCAGCTTTTCATTTTTTCGCCATTGATGATATTTTGGATGGTACCGATGACGGAACAAGTCATTCCGTTGCTTTCCAGAAAGTGCTGGAGCATATAGCTCGTCGTCGTTTTTCCGTTGGTGCCCGTAATGCCGATCATTATTTTCTGATCAGACAGGTGGCCATAAAAGTTGCTGGCCATGATACCAAGCGTTTTCTGGCTATTTTCCACCTGTAAATAAGGCACATTTAACTGAGTGGTTTCTTGTTCTCCGATGACAAGCACTGCCCCTTTTTCAATCGCTTGGTCAATAAACCCGTGACCATCAGTTTCAAATCCTTTGATGGCAACAAATACAAATCCTTTTTCCACATCCCTGGAGTTGTCGGCGATGCCTTTGATGTCTATTTCTACTATGTTGGAATCTAATCGCGAGATCAGACCGGATTCGTTTAAAAGTTGATTTATTTTCATAGATTCGGTGACCTCTCTAAAACTATTTAAATTTGGTTTATTCTATTACAAAAATGTTGAAAATATATGCAGAAATGAGACGGAGAGCCTGATTGGAAAAACTTAATCTTTTTGTAACATAAAACAAGTCGAATCTTGCAGGAGCCAGCACAAATAAAAACCCGGAATCTTGTTGACAAGATTCCGGGTTTTGCCGTTGTTATTCAGGTGACAGTTCACTTTCAGTGACCCATTTATGATTGGTGACTTCCTCGCCTCCGGTAGTCGGGACGAAATCAACCATATAGACGGTCGTTTCTTCTGCAGAATCAATGGTAGCCGTTGCGCCGTCCATTCCTTCCATATGATCAGCGGAAATGGTCGCTTCTGCTCCCGGTTCTAATGGTGCATCACCTGGATTTTCCAGTTCTTCGTGAATGACCCATTTGTGGTTTTCAACCGGCTCGCCTCCATCAGTCGGCGTGTAGGTCAAGGCATAAGCGGTTGTATCAAAGGCTCCGACAATTGTCGCTTCGGCTCCTTTCATCCCTTCCATGTGATCCGTTTCAATAATTGCCTGGCTTCCGACTTCAAAAGTTGGATTTTCAGCTTCCTGCAAACCATCCGGAACTTCTCCTGAACCGGAATGGTCCATGTTCATCATATCGCCGGAATCTTCACTCATACTTTCTTCATTGGCATTATCCATGTCCATCGATCCGTCGCTCATATCATCGCCTGTATTGCAGGCACTTAGCGTGACGGCTGCCACAAGCGACAGCGTCCCCATCATCCATTTGTTTTTCGGCATGTAAATCTCCTTCTTTCTACAGTTGTCTGTAAGTACCATACCCGTTAATTTTGCATATTCTGTGCAGGAACCATGACATTTTTGTTTTTAACGTTTTTAATCGCGGGATTGTGGCAAGTTCGTGAACCGATAGGAGAAGTTCACAAATTAATAGAAGAAACTGCACAGAAAATCAAGACATAATCGATAAGCTGAAGTGGTTAACGTTTTCTGGAACGGTTAAGTAAGCTGGGGAAACAGAAACAAGAAAGTCCAATTTAGGAAAATAAGAAGGTGTAAACGATGAACAGCGTTTTTGCTTCGATAGACCCCATTGCTTTTTCACTCGGGCCACTTGAGGTTCGCTGGTATGGGGTGATAATAGCGATGGGGATTGTGATCGGCTACTTAATCGCTCAGCGGGAAATGATCAAACGGGGATTTTCCGCTGATTTTCTTGCAGATCTCCTGATTTGGGTGTTGCCACTATCCATCCTGGGCGCCCGTTTCTATTATGTCGCGTTCGAATGGAGCCATTATCAAGAAAATCCGGAACAAATAATTCAAATTTGGAACGGTGGAATTGCGATTCATGGTGCTTTGATTACAGCGGTACTCGTAGCGTATCTCTTTACGAAAAAGCGAGAGTCTTCTTTCCTGAAAGTGGCGGATATATTAGCCCCAAGTATTTTAATCGGCCAGGCAATTGGACGTTGGGGTAATTTCATTAATCAGGAAGCACATGGCGGAGAAGTATCGCGAACATTTTTAGAAAATATGTTTATTCCGGACTGGATCATTAACCAGATGTATATAGACGGCGCCTATTACCATCCGACTTTTTTGTATGAATCGCTATGGAGTTTTGCGGGAGTTATCCTTTTGCTGCTCTTGCGCAGGAAAAATCTGATTCGGGGTGAATTATTTTTCTTCTATATTACCTGGTATTCCTTCGGCCGCTTCTTTATCGAAGGTATGCGTACGGATAGCCTATATGTAATCGGTGAACTCCGCACAGCTCAACTGGTGTCTGTTTGTGCAATTGTATTGGTGATTGGATTGACAATTTACCGGCGCGTCACCCAAAAGAAATTAGCACATTACCTAGAAGAATAAATAGAAACACTAGCAGAAGCAATGAACAAAACGTCATGTCCCACCTCATCTTGAAACGCCAGAGCACGTTAATACAAATCCTTTTAGTTACACAGGTGATAAATCAATTAATTGGAAGATGATTATCATTAAAATGGATAGGGCAATCAAAGTACTACAGCTATTTCGTCTCTTTTCTGGATTTTTTCTTTCTAAAGTTTTTCTCGATTTTGTTGGTGAAAAACTTCAGTCATGAAATAATCATCAACAGATCAAACAAGCAAAACTTAGCGTAAAAGAAAAAATCATAGGCAGATGCATGATCATTCTGCTTATTTTTCAGTCATTCTATTTAAATAAAAAGTACGTAACGTATGCAATAGGAGGTATACAATTGGCGGAGATTAGTTTTTATCTTGCATTTGGTGCAGGACTTTTATCATTTATTTCTCCTTGCTCCCTTCCATTATATCCGGCTTTTTTATCCTACATTACCGGAGTATCGGTCAATGAGTTAAAAGCAGGCAAGGGAATGATGAGAAGCACCGCTTTGATTCACACCATTTTGTTTTTAGTTGGTTTCTCCATCATTTTTTTAGCGCTGGGCTTGTCGACTTCGCTTATCGGAAACTTTTTCTTGGAATATCAAGTTCTTTTACGGCAATTGGGAGCTATTTTGATGGTGTTTTTCGGTTTAGTCTTAACCGGTATCCTGAAATTCGATTTTTTGCTGTCGGATAAGAAACTTCAGTTCCAAAAAAGGCCTTCCGGATATGCCGGTTCTGTTCTGATTGGCATCGGTTTCGCCGCTGGATGGACACCGTGTACCGGGCCCATACTCGCAGGCGTAATTGCGCTCGGAGTAGCGGATCCGGATCGAGGTCTACTCTACATGCTGTTTTATGTCCTGGGATTTTCCATTCCTTTTCTCTTGATGTCGTTTTTTATTGAGAAAATGACTTTCTTGAAGAAGAAGAGCGCTCTTTTCATGTCAATAGGGGGCGCATTGATGATTCTGATGGGTGTGTTGCTTTACTTTGACATGCTGACAGAAATCATTGCTTTCTTATCACAATTTACGGGCGGATTTACAGGGTTCTAATAAACTAAACACGATATTTAGAAAGGGCGTAGTATTGGATGGCTGCTAAAAAGGATAAAAAGAAGAATCGCTTAATGATGAGGACAAGCATTTTGCTCGTTCTGGCTGGCGCTATTGCTTTCACCATCTACAACGGACTAACAAAAGAGAAAAATGATTTGCTGCAGGTTGGCGATGCAGCACCCGATTTTGCGTTGACCGATTTGAACGGGGAACGGCATCAACTGTCTGATTACAAAGGACAAGGGGTGTTTGTGAACTTCTGGGGAACATGGTGTAAACCATGCGAGAGAGAATTTCCACTGATGGAAAGACAGTATCAAGTATATAAAGACGAGGGCGTACAAATCTTGGCTGTAAATATTGCCCAATCAGATTACGAAGTGAGAAACTATGCCGAACAGCGGAATTTAACGTTCCCAATTGTCATAGACAAGGACAAAAGTGTGATGGAGGCCTACAATATTCGCCCATTACCGACCACTCTATTGGTAAATCCAGAGGGGATAATCGAGAAGATTATTACGGGTGAAATGTCGGAGAAGGACATTCAGAGCTATATGGAACAAATTAGGCCCGGCTGATCGGTCTGAGTTTTCTAAGACCACTGTGATTCTTGTCCTTTAGATAAATTGATGCGAAAAATGAGGGAAATGCTCATTTGGAAGCGAGTTAAATTAAAAGAAAAAGCAATGTCAGGTGTGGAAAATATGAAAAAAAAAGAGCAGAAAAAGATCGGAAAACGGATTGACTAGACCGGTTGTTGCTTTTGGGTCAATTAGTGCTGTCTTATTTGTAATTACCGTATTTGCATTACTTCTATTCTTCGGGGTGGCAAATGAAAGCTCTGTAAAGAAGATTACTCAACAGTTTTTCGAACCAGAAGTGCCCGAGGACTACATCCCTCTCTATCAAGAAGCAGCGGAAGCATATGATATTCCGTGGACTTTGCTGGCTGCGCACCATCGCATTGAGACCAAATTCTCTACCATGAATCCTCTTCTTTCTCCTGCAGGAGCAGAGGGGCATTTACAGTTTATGCCGTGCACATTTGTAGGGTGGAGCCATCCGACCTGCACCGGTCTTGGGCAAGGCGATATGGAAGAGAGTGAAAAAACAGATCCCGCTGTGATTCAAAAATATGGAGGTTACGGCGTGGATGGCAATAAAGACGGCGTTGCCGATCCATACAATTTAGAAGATGCCTTATACAGTGCGGCAAACTATTTATCTGAAAGCGGTGCTTCACAGGGAGAATTAGAGCAGGCCATTTCTACTTACAATCATAGTGAGGAGTATGTGAAAGACGTGTTATTCTATTACAATAAATATGAAGAACAATTCAATAAGAAGTGAATTTTATAAGTTTAACTGAAGAATCAACTTTTACACCGCGGCTCGCCGAGGTCTGAGAAGCGTTAATCCTAAAATAAGCTCAACAGCTATAAAACAGCCACGCTTGACGTTCTTACAAGACAAGGGTGGTTATTTTATGAGTATCGGTGAAAATAGTTCTGCGAAAGCTCTAACTGCACAAAAAATTGAAACTTTTTCGCTACACTATTAGAGTAGGTACTTATACAAAAAACTTCAGAAAATCGGAAAATGTGGAGGAGAAATCAAAATGAAGAAACAAGGAGTAGGAATAGCGGTATTGTCGGCTTTTCTTTTGCTAACGGCTTGCAGCAACGACACAGCGGATTCATTTGAAGTGCCGTTTGAAGGAGAAATGACTCATGTCCATGGAATGGGCTATGCAGGGAATGACAACGGATTGTATTTTGCCTCGCATATCGGGCCAAAAATATACCGCGATGGCGAGTGGTTTGAAACAGCGGATAATTTTTACGATTATATGGGCTTTAACGCAACAGATGAAGGATTCATTTCTTCAGGCCACCCAACTGCCGATTCAGATTTGCCCAATCCACTTGGAATCCAGCGAAGTGTAGATGGCGGAGAAACCCTGGAAGAGATTGCATTCCAAGGGGAAACAGATTTTCATGCCATGGCGGTTGGATACAACAGCCATGATATCTTCCTGCTCAATCCGGCACCGAATTCCTTGCTGGAAGCAGGTTTTTACAAGAGCAGCGATGAAGGAAAATCGTGGGAACCGGTCAGCGCATCAGGGATAACCGGCGAAGTTTCTGCGCTCGCCATGCACCCGGCAGATTCGAACTTCGTCGCTGCGGCTACATCTACCGGTATCTATTTCTCGACTGATGCCGGAGAAACTTTTGAGGCGATTACAGACGCAAGTGAAGTCGGCACAGCGGTGCATTTCACTGAAGACGAGTTGTATTTCGGAAGCTACGGGACAACGGCGGCTTTGGTGAAGTATAGTTTTGAGAATGAAGAACAGGAGACGGTCAATATACCGGATCTACCGGAAGATGCCATCGCTTTTATCGCACAAAACCCGAATGACGTGTCGGAACTGGCCATCTATACATTGCAAGGGCAGGCCTACTTATCGGAAGACGGATCACAGACCTGGGAAGCATTGCTGCAAGAGGGAAAAACCGATTAACGAAAACTGAAAAAGCGGTTTAACGAATTCAATTCAACGACTTTTGGGGTAGCCGGCTGCAAGATGCGCTAAACCGAATGGTCTTAAAGAGGGACGCCATGCTGAATAAACTTGCGTTAAAAATTGGATTACTTTTTTTGTTTTTATCATCATCATTGAGTCGGTTCTGTTTTTGACTTTATACGTGACGTTTGTCAATGAACGGGTGGATGAAGTGATGACGAATCTACTCGCACGAGGCAATACACACAGTGAAGTATTGGCCGGCAGCTTTGAACCGGCAACGTTGGATCATGTTGCCCTCATGGAATCCGCTTCCGATTTCATCGTTATCATAACCGATGCAGATGGCAACGAACTGATTCACTCCGATTCAATTGAACCGGAGATGCAGGAAGTTTTGGAACACACCGACTTTGGTGAAGTGCCACAAGAAGGGCAAATAGTTGAAGAGAGATGGAACGAAAAAGAATTTATTGCGACCGACAGTCCGATTACGGTTGCCGGAGAACATCAAGGCCATGTGTTCATGTTTGCGGAAACGAGCCATATCAAACAGATGGTAAGTCATCTGAGAAATCAATTTCTGGTCGTGGGGTTGATTGCGATCGGGTTAACCGTGGTCACGATTTTTTTGTTATCACGACTGATTACGTTGCCGCTGATTCGGATGAAGAAAGCGACAGAGCAGTTGAGCAATGGAAACAACGAGGTCAAATTGAATATCGACCGAAATGATGAACTGGGCGAGCTGGCGAATGCCATCACTACACTTTCCAATGATTTGGACCGTTTAAAAAATGCCCGGAATGAGTTTTTAGCCAGCATTTCCCACGAGTTGCGGACACCGCTGACCTATATCAAAGGATATGCTGATATTGCGAGCCGCCCAGCTGCATCTGAGGAAGAGAAACGGGAATACATCTCCATTATTCGGGAAGAGACGGCACATTTGACCGAATTGATTCGTCAGTTGTTTGAACTGGCACAGATGGATCACAATCAGTTTTCAATCAGAAAAGAGGAATTTTCTTTAGAAGTCCTCTTTCAATCAGTCGTTGCTTTGGTCCGTCCAGCTTTTGACGAGAAAAGAATCTCGGTATCTATTCACTGCGAACGAGAAATCGTTGCTTCCATTGATCCCGAGCGTTTTCAGCAAGTATTGCTGAATGTATTGGACAATGCCCGAAAACACTCCCTTGAAGGAACACAAGTAACACTGAGGGGAACCCAGGACGAAAAAACGATTACGATCAGTATTAGCGATCAAGGGGAAGGCATACCGGAACAAGATCTTCCGTTTGTGTTTGAACGATTGTACCGGGTAGACAAATCCAGATCCAGACAATACGGGGGAAGTGGTCTGGGGTTAGCGATTGCCAAAGAAATTGTCGAGGCGCATGACGGCCATATCACGCTCCGTAGTGAGCATGGAAAAGGGACAACTGTCCAAATCGAATTGAAAAGGGGGGATTCGCTTGCAGAAAGTACTGTTGGTGGATGATGAAAAACGAATGCTGGATTTAGTGTCTTTATATTTACAGCCGCATCGGTACCTCTGTAAAAAAGCATTAGGTGCACACGAAGCGCTCGCCTATCTAGAAAAGGAAGTGTTTGATATCATTTTACTCGATATCATGATGCCTGATATGGATGGCTGGGAATTGTGCCGCGAAATTCGGAAATTTTCGGATGTACCAATCATTATGCTGACAGCCCGGGAACAGCAGGAGGACATCATAAAAGGTTTAAATCTAGGTGCAGATGATTACATCACAAAACCGTTTAATGAAGAAGAATTGCTAGCCCGGATGAAAGCATTGCTGCGCAGAAGAACCCCGAAAAACACAATTGAAGTAGAGGGACTGTTATGGGATGAAGACCGGTTCGAATTAACGTACGATAAACATTCCATCAAATTGACGCCGAAAGAATTCCTGATGGTTGGCCACTTGATGAAAAATGCCGACAAAGTGTTCACGAGAGAACAATTGATTCAGTTGATTTGGGGATTTGACTCAGAGACGGAAGGGCGGACCATCGATTCCCATGTGCGAAATGTCCGGGAAAAAATCCGCCAGTCCGGTTTTCCAGTCGATGAACATTTCCTCACCGTTTGGGGAATCGGCTACAAATGGATCAATGAAATGGAATAATACTAGATAAAGATAAAAGGCTCATCGGAAAATATCTCCAATGAGCCTTTTCGGGTAAATTACGCAACGTTACGGCAAGCTTCTGCACATCTGCGGCAAGCTTCCGCACAGCGTTTGCAATGGTCGTGATGGTCGGCGTGCTTCTCGCATTCATCTGCGCATGCTTCACAAATAGTTGCGCAAACGGCTGCCAGTTCGGAAACGAACGGCGAATTGCGGGTAATTGCATGTTCCAGAAATGCGCAAATGTCTGCACATTCACGGTCTAATCGAATACATTGGGCCATCATCTTCACATCTTCTTCCTGCAGACAAGCGTCAAAACAATGGTTACATTCCGCTGCACAATCATGTAATGCCCGAATCAATTCCTGATGTTGTTCATGAGCCATGTTAAAACCTCCATTTCTTATTTTTGCTTCATTTACTGGATTTCCCTCTCCTTTCCAAACTAAACAGAAATACCGAAACTCCATAGAAACTGCACATTTTATAGACAAGTAATCAAATATTAAAATCAATGGTGCGGTTTTTTTGGGGGGTCATTGTGAACTTCTAAATTAGAGTCATGGAAACAGCGATAAAGTAAAATGATACTAAACACTTGATATACCCTATAGGGGTATGTTAAGTTTAAGGAAATATTACTTTAGGAGGAATAATAATGATTGAAACATTAAAAGTACAAGGTATGTCCTGCGGCCACTGTGCAAACTCGGTTGAAACGGGCGTCGGTGAACTCGAAGGGATTTCATCTGTGACAGTTGATCTTAAAAAAGGCGAAGTGGCAGTAGACTATGATACTGCCAAGACATCATTAAACGAAATTCAGAAAGCGATTGAAGAACAAGGGTATGACGTCGTATAAGGGTGCTTTCACAGCACTCTTTACTTTTAAATGAAATATACCCCCGCGTGGTATATTCGGCAAGAACTTTGTGAATGTTAAGAGTGTAAATAGGGTTAAATAGGATAAGAACCACTAGTTTGGAGGAGGCGCACTGAATGGCTAAAAATGATAAAGACCATCACCACCATCAAGACGAACAGGTAGATCACAGTAAAATGGATCATTCCAAACATGTTGGGCATTCGTACCATGAAGACCAAGTGAAAGAAGGCATTCAAGACGACAGCAATCCTGCCAAAATTCATGATGATCATGCCCATCACAATCATGGTGGCCACGATCATAGTGACCATGGACATCACCATCATGGGAATTTCAAAGAAATTTTCCTGAAGTCGCTGCCCTTGGGCATTGTCATTCTATTATTGTCGCCGATGATGGACGTTCGGCTTCCTTTCCAATTTACTTTTCCATACTCGGATATTGTGGTCGCTGTATTAGCAACTATCTTATTGGTTTATGGCGGAAAACCCTTCTATCAAGGTGCAATCGCTGAATTTAAGGAAAAAGCACCGGGCATGATGGCCCTTATTTCATTAGGGATATCCGTTTCCTATTTGTACAGCATTTACGCCGTGGTGGCACGCTACGTAACCGGCGATCACATCATGGATTTCTTCTTTGAATTCGCGTCCTTGCTGTTGATCATGCTCCTTGGACACTGGATCGAAATGAAGGCTGTCGGAGAAGCAGGAGACGCGCAAAAATCGCTCGCCGAATTGGTGCCGAAAGATGCACATGTGGTATTGGAAGATGATTCGATCGAGACGCGTCCCGTAAATGAGCTGAAAGTCGGAGACCTTGTACGGGTTCAGGCCGGAGAAAACGTCCCTGCCGATGGCATCATCAAAAGAGGCACCTCGCGGATCAATGAAGCTTTGCTGACGGGGGAATCTAAACCCATTGAAAAAGGAGCCGGAGACAAAGTGATCGGCGGTTCCACGAACGGTGCAGGCATCTTATATCTTGAAGTACAGGAAACCGGCGACCAATCGTTCATTTCCCAAGTACAAACCCTGATAAGCCAGGCGCAGGATCAACCTTCAAGAGCTGAAAATCTGGCTCAAAAAGTAGCCGGCTGGCTGTTTTATATCGCCATTGCGGCGGCTTTCCTCGCTTTTGTCGTTTGGCTGTACATTGCTGACATTCAAACCGCTGTTCTTTTTACGGTTACGACATTAGTCATTGCATGTCCACACGCTCTCGGCCTTGCCATTCCGCTGGTTATTGCACGAAGCACCAGTTTAGGTGCAAGCCGCGGGCTGTTGGTGAAAGACCGTGAAGCATTGGAGCTGGCAACTAAGGCTGATGTAATGATACTGGATAAAACGGGTACATTGACTACTGGCGAATTTAAAGTTTTGAACATGGAAACACTGGATGGTCAACATACCGAAGCCGAAATCGCGGCGTTAATGGCAGGGATTGAAGGCGGGTCCAGCCACCCAATCGCCCAGTCAATCGTCCAATACGCTGAGAAACAAGGGATTCAGCCTGTCCACTTTGATTCGATTGATGTTGTGTCGGGTGCGGGTATAGAAGGAAACGCCAATGGCCGCAAATACGAATTGATCAGCCAAAAGGCACTTGGAAGAGATGTAGCGGTGGATGTTCCCAAAGGGGCAACATTAAGTATACTAGTTGAGGACGGGAATCCGATCGGTACGGTCGCATTAGGCGATGAATTGAAAGAAACGAGCAGAACGCTGATACAGGCATTGAAGCATTACAATATAAAACCGATTATGGCTACAGGTGACAATGAAACGGCTGCCCAAGGAGTAGCAGAGGAACTGGGCATTGAATACAGAGCCAATCAATCACCGCAAGATAAATATGATTTAGTGGAATCACTGAAAAATAATGGACAAACGGTTATCATGGTCGGCGATGGCGTCAACGATGCACCATCCCTTGCAATAGCAGACGTTGGGATAGCAGTCGGTGCCGGAACTCAAGTCGCCATCGATTCCGCTGATGTGATTTTGACTCAGTCGGATCCAGGCGATATTGAATCCTTTATCGAATTGGCCAATAAAACAACCAGTAAAATGAAACAGAACCTCGTGTGGGGAGCCGGTTATAACTTTATTGCCATTCCCATAGCGGCGGGTGTTCTAGCCTCCATTGGGATTACGTTGGCTCCTGCCGCAGGAGCAGTTCTGATGTCCGTGTCCACGGTTATCGTGGCTATCAATGCGATGACATTGAAACTAAGAAATAGAGCTGTTTAACACCGTGTTTAATTGTCGTACACGAAAAGTGCTGCCTCCCAAAAGTTGAATTTTCTTTAACCTTGGGGGCACAGTTTTGTATTAGGTTAAAGTCAAACGGAGGTTTGAAGACTTTGGATAATTAAATATATTTTTATAGTTAACATATGAGAAATTATCGGAAGAAGGAACTTCATTTGAAGTTCCTTTTCTTTTTCGTTTATGAAGTTAACCTTTGTGAACACTCTGAGACTGTGACTTTTGATAATAACCAGCGTATTAATAGAAAAAAGTACAATTTGAATAAAAAGAATTTTCACTTTACTTTGTTCGAGTCCATAATGGTATTAGTAGCTCGAAGGGAAGATGAAGTGGTGAAACCTATGGACGAATTGAGTGAACCTAAATCGAATAGCGAGAAAATCAAAATCATCTTGTTGCTGGCAGTGCCGGCGATGGTGGAATATTTTTTGCAGACGGTGGTTGGCTTTATCGACACATTGTTCATTGCGCGGATCGGGCTGCAGGAAGTTACAGCGGTAGGAATAGCTGGTGCTGTGCTGGCCATCTATTTGGCACTCTTTATGGCTTTAGGCGTAGGAACTTCTTCGCTCGTTGCCCGGAAATTGGGAGCCGGTAATCTTGACGGTGCCAGGAAAGTTGCACAGGAATCGCTCGGGTTTTCCACGGTAGTAGCAATAATATTAAGTATTCTGACCTGGTTCGGTTCAGAGTTTTTTATGTCTTTGTTCGGCGCTGAAGAAAATGTGGTCCAAATAGGCGCCGTTTATTTAAAAATAGTCGGGGGCGGCGCGTTGTTCCTTGCTTGGATGACTCTACTTAGCAGCATACTTAGGGCAGGTGGCGATACCAAAAGCCCAATGAAAGTTGCGTGGATAATCAACATCATCCATATCCCACTAAATTACGTATTGATTTTCGGTATGGGGGCGTGGAATGGATGGGGTGTTGAAGGGGCTGCATGGTCTACACTTCTCGTCCGAGCAGTCGGAACGTGGCTGCTGTGGCGTTATTTGAAGAAATCTGTTTTGGCTATTTCACTCGGCACCTTATTTTCATGGGACAAGAATACAAAGGAAATGATTTATTTAGCCATTCCGGCTGCTGTGGAAAGAATGATTATGCGGCTTGGCCAAGTTGTTTATTTTGGCTTGATTGTAGTGATTGGGACAAAGACATTTGCTGCCCACACCATCGCAGGAAATATTGAGATGTTTTCTTATATGCCAGGGTATGGGCTGGCGCTGGCCGCGACAACTTTGGTCGGATATAGTTGGGGTGCGGAAAATTGGCGTGAAGCTTATCGCTATGGTATTTTGACAGCTGCAATCGGAGTGGTTTTTATGAGTTTTATCGGTCTTGCGATGTTCATCTGGGCTCCGTGGTATGCCTCGTGGTTTACAAAAGATTCCGAAGCGATAGAAATGGTTGCTATTGCTCTTCGCATTGATGCTTTTGCTCAGCCTGCGCTAGCTATAGGATTGATTTTAACAGGGGCGTTGCAAGGATTGGGAGATACGAAGTCGCCGATGTACAGCACGGCAATCGGCATGTGGGCAGTCCGGATAGTGGGTATTTATTTTCTCGGCATATATCTAGAAATGGGGATTGCAGGAATTTGGCTGGCGATTGCGGCGGACATTGCTTTGCGTGCGGTCTACTTATTCTTCAGGTTCAAGTCACAAACAATGCAAAAGATAAAACTAGAACAGGATCGTGACGAGAATATCTTCAACTAATTTGTAATCAGCTCTATTACAAATCGCAATGTATTTTAAGTAATATGTTATTCTGAGTAAAATTACGTACTTCACTTGAAACACGGGATTTATCATGATCAGGCGGTTTTCGCGGCAAACGTGTTAAGGCCCCGTGTTAGTGGGAAAGGAAGAAGCGAATGAAGCGCATTCTGGTAGTGGAAGATGAAAAATTGATGTGTGACCTTATCCGTATTCATCTTGAAAGCGAGTTCGATCTGGTGTTTGCCTACGATGGCGCTCAGGCGCTGCAGATAAAAAAAGACCAGTCTTTTGATTTATTGGTACTGGATATTATGATTCCCTTCATGGACGGATTTGAAGTTTGTAAAGAAATCAGGCGCAACTCCATTATGCCTATCCTTATGTTGACGGCACGGTCTGCTATTGAAGATCGGGTTAAGGGACTTCAGTTAGGGGCGGATGATTATTTAGTAAAGCCTTTCGATTTCGAAGAATTAAAAGCCCGCATCTATGCCTTGTTAAGAAGAAGTGCTCAAGTTGAAAAAAATGTAGCCGTTGATTCGATCATTGTGTTAAAAGGTAAAAAGTTAATTGTCAATAAACAGGATAAACAAGTACTTTTCTGTGGAAAGAAAATGGAGCTTACGGCGAAAGAGCATGCCATCATTGAGTTACTCGCAGGTTCGCCGAACAAAATATTCACACGCGAAGAAATTCTCGATTTGGTATGGGATTATTCAGAAATCAGGGATGTGAGGGCTATTGATTCGCACATCAAGAATGTTCGGCTGAAATTCAGGAAGCTTCAGCCAAATCTAGCCGTCATTAAGACAGTCTGGGGTTTAGGCTATCAAGTCGATTTGAAAGAAACAGCAGATGAGGCGTAAAGGAATTGTAGTGAAGCTGGGTTTACTGATCATGGTCCTATTCTTGAGCATACTGATTCCGTTTGCGTTCTTGATTGATCAGATATTCTTGAATATCTATTCCATCTACCTGAACGATAACGTCAGGTCTCTCGCCCAAAGCCTGGAAGTCGAATGGATAGAAAAAAATCAATCCCCTGAAGAAATTTATCACCATTTGGATCTTTTCTTCGAACACGAAGTGCTTTTTTTTAACGAGAACGGCCACATCACGCATGGCAATATTATGGAGTTCAATGAAGGAAACCATCTTCCAGATGAGTGGCTCGCACAGTTGCAAAACAGTGATACGGTAGAAGGCGAACGTTATAACTCAGATATCGAAGAAAATTTTTATTATTTTGTTGAACCCATTTTCGACGCCGAGTCATTTGAAGGCGGGGTCATGATTTTTTCTTCCATTGATGAATTACACAATAAAATGCACAACGTAAGAGATTGGTTGTTTCGGACGATAGTTGTGACTATCTTGATCGCAATAGGTTATACGTTTTTTATCGTTTGGTATTTATCCAGGCCCTTGGTTAAGATGGAGAAAGCGACACGCGAAATTGCAAAAGGTAATTTAACTACACGTGTAGAAGTGAACAGCCGAGATGAACTTGGCTCTTTGGGCAGTGCCATCAATGATTTAAGTGTGGAGCTGAATAATTACCGGAAAACCCGAAGTGAATTTTTAGCAAATATTTCTCATGAATTGAGAACCCCGACGTCCTATCTGATTGGCTATGCGAACCTTATTAAACAAGGAAAGTACGAAACCCCCGAAGAGCTGGGCCGTTATGCATCGGTCATTGAGGGGGAAGCATCAAGACTTGCGAAATTGATCCAGGAGTTATTCGCTTTATCAAAAATGGAAGAAGGGGAATACTCGCTTCAAATCCAAGAAGTGGATATGGAAGACTTCGTCCAAACCTTGTATGCAAAAATGAAATTGAAAGCCACCGAGAAAGGGCTGGCTGCAACTGTACAGTTGAATGGGAACGACCATGCATTCTTTACGGATGGAATGAAGCTCGAACAGATTTTGTTGAATCTGCTGGAGAACGCAATCAATTATACAGAACAGGGATGGGTCAACCTGCAAGTCGAGATGAAGGAGGAACAAATTGAATTCATTGTCGAAGATACGGGGGCAGGAATACCGGAAAGCGATCAGTCTCTAATATTCGACCGGTTTTACCGCGTGGACAAATCTCGATCCCGTGCGACCGGCGGGACTGGGCTTGGCCTGGCTATAGCCTCTGAACTGGCCAAACAAATTTCAGGTACCATTCAAATGGAAAGTGAAGAAAACAAAGGAACAAGGTTTATTGTGAAGCTTCCATACAGCATCGAAAATCAGGATATGGAGAACTAAGCTCTTGGTGGTCATAAATCAGCAATTACTCTCCATATCTTCTCCATAATTCATTTCTATACTCATGTGTAACGAAATGGAAATGGGGAGATGTAGTATGTGTGGATTTATAGGGGTTATTCCTGGTTCTCCGGGGGCTAATGACGAAACTGTGCTGAATGCTATGTTGGACCCGATTGTCCATCGTGGGCCGGATAACCAATCAGTGTACAGTGATGGTCAAGTTGGGCTAGGATTCGCCAGATTGAGCATATTGGATTTACGAAGTGCTGCCAATCAGCCATTGGAAGCTGAAGAGGTGGTCCTTGTATTTAACGGGGAAATTTACAATTTCCGTGAAATCCGGACAGAATTGATGGAACTGGGATTTGAATTTTCAACGACTTCCGATACTGAGGTGCTGTTGAAGGGATATCTGCATTTCGGGGAGAACATTATCGGGAAATTACGCGGTATGTTCGCGATTCTAATTTGGGATAAACCGAGCGGAAAGTTCATTGCCGCAAGGGACCCATTTGGGATTAAGCCTTTATATTACACAAAAACCTCCGATGGCTCATTCTTGTTCGCTTCTGAGATCAAATCGTTCATGGAGCATCCAGGATTTGTGAAAAAGCTGAACAAACGGGCGTTAAAACCCTATTTAACTTTCCAGTACTCGGTGATGGAAGAGACATTTTTTGAAGGCGTATACCGTGTGCAGCCAGGAACTTATCTCGTGATGGAAAAAGGTGAAGAGACCCGTACGGTCGCTTATTTCTCCCGTGAATTTAAGGAACAACGTAAAAGTTACGGGGAATACATCGAAGACATCCAGCAAGCTGTCGCCGAATCTGTCGACGCGCATAGAGTAAGCGATGTTCCGGTAGGATCTTTTTTATCAGGTGGGATCGACTCGAGCTACATCACCTCTTTGCTGAAGCCACAAAAATCCTTTACCGTGGGATTTGAGGATTATGAAGATATGTTTGATGAGACCAAACTGGCTGTGGATTTAGCAGGGCAGCTGGGAGTCGAAATCGAACAGCGATATGTAAGTGCGCAGGAAAGTTTTGACGTCTTTCCCCAAATCCAATGGCATATGGACGAGCCGCATTCCGATCCGTCGATTATTCCATTGTACTTTTTGAATGAAATGGCCAGCAAAGACGTGACCGTTATTTTATCTGGTGAAGGGGCGGATGAATTATTCGGGGGATACGAATGGTATCAGCCTTCTAAAAAGCTGAATTCGTACCGGCGATTGCCGAAAGCTGTCCAACATACGCTTGCACAAGTATCGAATGCCTTGCCGCAATCAAACCCGTATCGAAAGTTTTTCCAAAAAGCCATCCAGCCGATTGAAGAGCGTTTCATTGGCCATGCGCTTGTGTGGAGTGAGAAAGATGCGCTTGGAATTTTGAAAACCGACTATCAAGCTGGCCCTTCTGTACAGGAAGTGGTGGACCCGCAGTATTCGAAAATGAATTATTACAATGAAACGGATAAAATGCAGGCGCTTGATTTGGAGTTGTGGTTGCCTCGAGCTATCCTTCTGAAAGCAGATAAGATGAGTATGGCCCATTCGATTGAGTTGCGTGTGCCGTTCTTGGACAAGAAGGTATTTGAAACGGCAAGGCAATTGCCGGAAAGCATGCGGGTCGATTATGGCAAGTCGAAAGTTGCTTTGCGGGAAGCAGCCCTGAAAAATCTTCCGGAAGATTGGGCTAAGCGAAAAAAATTAGGGTTTCCGGTACCGATCCGCCATTGGATGAGAGAAGAAAAGTTCTATAAAATGATTCACTCGACTTTCCAGCAAGGGTATGTTCAAGAGTTTTTCGATCAGGAGAAACTGTTGGAGTACCTCGAACGGCATTATAACAATGGGGAAAATTATGCGCGGTATATTTGGACAATCTACAGTTTCTGCATTTGGTACGAGCAGTATTTCTTGGACGAATCAAATAGACAGGAAGCCAAGAACCAAAATAAGCACCCAGTCTTGCAAGGACAGTAAATGAAACTTCAAATGTGCAGGAAACAACTTTCATTGGTCTTCCAATCAAAATTAGTTTGGACATCAAAAAACACCACGATTCATTATCGCGGTGTTTTTGTTATTTTAGCATCGTTTCTAAAGTTTTCAGGTTCTTTTGCATCAAAGTGAAGTAAGTTTTGTTATTGTCTTCATTTTCCGGAATGAGAACGCTTAGGTTATGAAGCTCCACAGCTCCGACTTCATTCTGAACCACTTCAGGCAGCTTGGAAGACACGTTTTACTCAAACGCAATGTGTTCGATGTTCTTCTCTTTTGCCAAGTCCACGATGGCCGTCAAATCTTTCTGCGAATGCTCATCTTGGCTATTCAACCCGGCAACCGGAACGTGTTCAAATCCGTATGTGTCCGTTATATAGCCAAAAGCATCATAGGAAACGAAAAATGTCATGTTTTCTGTGTTGCTGCCTAGTGCTTGATCGGATTCAGCCACTTGCTGCAGCTCGATAATCAGTTCCTCGTAATTTTCTTCATACGTCTCGGGACCTTCTGCATCAGCTTACACAAATAAATCTTTACAACGCGGTATAAAGGTAACTGGCAGTCATTTTAGTCGAGGCCGAATACAGACTGAGAGGAATATAAACCAAAGTTTATTCTTCTTTATAGTAAAAGAGTTAGTGATTGAAGAGGCAAATATTTCGCTGAAACAAACCGCTGAATTGGCCCAGGCCAATGATCGCGTTTGATTTCCACGTACTCGTTATTTGTATATTCAGATATGGTTTTTCGCCAAAACTTCTGTGCGGGAAGGTTGGTTTCGAGCTCAGCCACTTCCCAGACCCCTTGAAACAGGTCAAAAAGTTGAAATGCGGCTTGCTTGCCGATACCTTCCTTCCGGTATTTTTTCATGATGAAAAATTCGCATATCTTTAAATAGGAAGAACAACTTGAATCCTCAGACGCTATCTCGCGCACCAATGCAAATCCGGCAAGGTTTCCATCCACCTTGATTAGGAACGGGAAATGCGTAGGAATTGTCCAATAGTAATCCAGGTACTTGTAGCCAAACAAACCGTTTTCATCCACATCTTCGGATTCGAACTCGGAGAAGTCGTATTGATACAGTTCCATCAAGTTTTGCAATACATGCTTTTGTTCGATAGTCGGCTGAAAGATTTCAAGTTTCATGTTCCTTCCTCCATTCTGTCGATTTATTTATCTACTATAAATGTGAAATGTGTAAAAAGAATGGAGAAATGATTCTGAAGAATAAAATAATAGAAAAATTAAGAGTGGACTCTATAAAATTCGAAGTGGTGTAGAGATTGATGGGCTAAATTATGGTTGAGAGTAACGTTAGCATATTAGTCAATGTCATAAACTATTTACTTGCTTGCTAGGACAAATAATACGTCTTTAGTGGTGAAAGATATCCCTTACATCAAAATTATTGTCTGCGAAAATGCAAATAGTCTCACTGTAGATATTATTTATCAAAAGTAGAAGATTCTGCTGAAATTATTTTATGGAAATATTTATACAGAAGCCATAAGCTATTTCAACAAGGTTTTCACCGTACAAAATCCGTATCAGTGGTGCTTAAAGGAACGTGGATTAACTCAGTCGTCCTGGATTGGCAATTGCATATACACCGTCCTAATAGAATTTTTTTGAGTCGTTTCCGAGATAAACTTGATTTTTAAATAAAAAGAATTTTTGTTGAATTGTAAACAAAAGTAGATGACCATCTAGAGCAGACTAATAAATACGTAAGCAACAAAATAAAAAAAGATGACTCAGGTACAATACCAAAATCACCTTACTTCTAACAGCCTAGCTAAAATAAATCATATACCGTCTTCTAAATACGTGGCAGTTTGAAGAATAAGCTCTCTTCCAATACTTTTTAAATCAAATTAGCAATCTAATTCCTTTTCTTTCGTTCGTTCAATTTTGTTCAATCGAGCAAAGGCTTTTTTAGTTCAGAGGTTTCCTAACGACTCGGATTCAATTCTTCTAAATGTTTTTGTAGATCATCCTTGGATTGTATCTGTCAGTTTTTCACTAATTGTCATCCGATGGTGACGCCATACCTTGCCTCTCCTTATAAATTCGGTTGCTTTAGCACGCGGCTAAATCGCTCGTTTAGACGCTTTTCCTTAAGTTGCTGAAGGCGAAGGGCATCTTTGTGTTGAGAACGGCTCAAGTACCAGTCTGCATTCAACGATGGAGCAAGGGCAGCTTTTCCGATAAATCGTTCCCCTTCAGCTTTTTTGTGGAAGGTACGCTATGAAATTTCGCCAGCTTCTACGGTCACGGCGTATTTCCCCTTGTCCAATTTCGTCACTCCCAGGACGGCTTCGACTTTTTGATATTCATTTACCAACTGGCCGTTGGTTTCCAATACATTTAACAAGGCATAACAATCATCCAATTCATTTCTATGTAAGGACCTCAAACGGGACAGAAGCTTAAAAGCTCAAGATCCGTTTATTATCAGTCGCGAGAATTTCGCTAATGGTGACAAGCATAATACGTTTCTCCTTCGGCTAATGATATGTAAATTAAACGAAAAGAAAGACCTCCCTAATATAAATCGGGAAGGTCTTTCTTTTTGATTCACATACATTTTCACAAGTAAATCGCCTGTGTCTGCTGACATAAGGTTCTTTAACTTCTGCAATGATATGCAATCGCCTTTGAAGGATTTTATTATACACCCTATCTGAATAGTTTGTCTATATAAATAGTTTGGAATAAAGGCTGTCCTGGCAACGAACGTCTTTACATAAAATCTGTTTCACTGCCAGTATTAAAAATTCAGCTCGTTGCACTTACTCATGTGAAAACAAGCAAAACTATTCAGAGGAATGACGTTCTGTTTACCAGTCGACCGACGAAAGGAGTCACAGCGGAGCACCACTGATGACTTGTATGGATGTAGATTAAACGTACGGTAGAGTCCTATGTTCCGACGCGTCGAGAGTTAAGCAGCGTCAAAAAGCATTTTAAATAGAGGAATTTTCCACAGTTCCAGCTACACTTTTTGGTTTGTACCGCTTGTACCGTCTTTTTTTCGGATCTATTCTACATATATAATCACCTGTTATGTGTATTTTTATAAAATTTTATAAAAAAGAGCGGTACAAACGGTACGAGTTACAAATAGACACTGCAAACTACTGATATGATTGCGATTTTTTCGTACCGCCTTTTGGTGTGAAGAGCGGTACAAGGGCGGTACAAACAGGTAAAGTACGGTACATTGAACCTCTGATCGTTTGTCTGTGAAGGATGCAGCATACAGTTGTACCGCTTTATTTCTTATTTGTACCGCCCTTGTACCGTTAATATTTGGAACGAACGGTACATATTCAAGTGCTCGATTGATTACTGTATAACCACCGCAGGTATAAGTTTTTTCAACAAAAAACGACAAAAGCAAAGACCTAGAGAGGTCATCTCGAGGTCGTTTTATTCGTATACTCTTATTTTATTTCCGTTCGAATCCTCGATACATTTGCTTTCGTGTAAATGCTCTTCGTGTTAAGGGGTTTGTCCCAGCTGAATTTACTTTCATCCATTCGGTCGACTTTCCACCACGGTCTGGTATATCCAGTCCGTATTCTGTAATGAGTGGCTCATCGGCACCCATATTGGAAGTGGTAGACCGGACTTTGGTGTCCTTATTAGGCTGAATCGTCCACTCGTTACCTAATGACGCTATGACAGCTGCCAGTTGAGCTGTGAACTTGATTTGCGATAACGGCTTCCCGCTTGGGTTGTTCTGAGCGTACCATTTCACGTATAGATCATGTAGGAATCTCGTTGGCAGTAAGTCCCAAACGAATTCATCTTTTAATTGGTTCCAGAATTCCAGCACTGGGTTATTGTTCTCTTTGTATTCGTCCATTAATTTGGCCGAACGGGCTGGCATAATGTATTCGTCAAAGTCCATATTCAATCCTTTGTGTAGCACATACTCCAGAACCTCTCTACGAGCGATGTAATCGTCCTTGATGTACTTGCGCTCCCCATTATTCGTGAAGGATTTTGTGAACGGCACCAGGATCAGGCGTCTGTACCAAGAATCAGATTTGTCCTTCGACTTCGGAAATCCGTTCATCATTTGCAAGTTTGCCGTTTTGAGCTGAACCGAACGCGGCTTTTCGTACTTAATATTGATATTAATATTATCGCCCGTAACGCTGGCCTTATAGTCCTTGACCGAATCGATAAACTCATCCACGTCATTTTCATCGGCAATGTTCGCTGCGGTGCCTATAAGGGTCGATTTCAAGTATTCGTGATTGTAGTCCTTAACGCTCAACGACGAGTAATTTCCTTTACCGAGCACGTTCTTAATTAGCTGTCCGACGGTCCCTTTACCGTTGTTCCCTTCTCCCGAGTGAAACCAAATACTTTTGCCTCTCGAATGGTTCGGTTGTAAGCAATCAGCTATGACCTGCCAAATTAACGTGGCTGTATCTGCGTCGTCGTCTGATATGTCTGTAATCCAGCTCTCGACGTCCCATTCAAAACCATCAGGAGCAATGATTACGGGATTTATCGGGTTCACCTTGTAGTCAATCGGAATCTTCGCAAGCGACACGAATCTCGGATCGAACTTGTGCAGTTTACCCGACAGATTGTCATAGATGCCGTTTTTGACCACGAAAAGATTACGATCGTTCGATAACTCAACCGACGGTACGCTTCGCCTGATTTTGTCCAGTACATCTTCCATATCCCGTTTCTTAAACTTAGGAGATATACGATCCATCCGTTCAAAAGCTATCCCGGTACCGAGCTTATAAATGCCTTCTGTTGGATCGTACATAGCCAAGATAACGTCGTCCGCATTCTCTGTCATTTGGATATTTCGGAATGTGTACAGCGACATCATCAAAATGGCTGTATCTTCAAACGATAATTGGTCGGGCAGGCTTTTCTTACCGAATTTGACGGATGTGTTGAAACTTTCTGTATCCGCCACTTTCGCAGCAAGTGCACTTTTACCTAGAGCAATTAGATAACTCTCGTCCACAATTAATGGTTCGGCTGTTGTCATCAAATAATTTTTGAGGAATTCGGGGATGCTGATGTTGGTGGGCGGCTGCAATGGGGGGATGTACGCGTTTGCTGTTCTTACAGTGGTTGTGGAATTTGTGATGTCTTGGTAATCAATAGCCGTTATGCTCATAAGTGGCTCACTCCTTGTTTTGAAATTTTATTAATTTTTATCTTTCGTCGGTGTAAGCGATGGAATCTCGGATATTAGTATATCCGTTTGATAATAAGCCATAAGTCTGTATAAGTCGTACGTGGAGAGTGCTCGCTCCCCTCGCTCCCAAGAATAAACGGTGCGTTCTGCAACTCCCATATGTTCTGCTACTTGGGATACGCTCAACCCACGAACCTTTCGCAAAGAAGCTAGTGTGGCCATGTTCATCTCCCTTTCTCTACGTGTAAGGTGCTATTTCCTAACCTTTAACTAATTATAGCATATTTTTCCCTTTTTGTACACTTTAAGTGTATATTTGAATTTATTTTGTTCTCATATTTTGCGAGGACTCTAGATCTCGAGTGAAAAAAGCTATGCTTGGGCACAATACAATCAATCGTGTGGGTATCAAGCATACTTTCTGTAAAATCGTTGGCATTTCGCGGCGCACAAATAGAATGAACCTCGGTTGCTCTTCTGATTCAGTGGGTACTAAATTTTAATCCGCCATACCGGAGGATATGGTAGATTCCGATCGTATGTATTTGTATACGTGGACAAAATAAAAAGACGTACCAATGAGGTGCGTCTCCCTTGTTGCATTTGATTGTTTTGAATATACCTCATCTGCATGGTTCAGTATGCCTTGAATCGTGGAGCATTGGGTCTTGGTGTTGGCTGTTCCCATTTCCGCTGGTACAAGTAAACGTAAGACTCGCGTTCATTGTCCGTCAGTTTGTGCTCGTTGATTTTCCACATTTTGATGACTAACTTCGGATCATCTTTGAGCAATTCGTAAATCATACGTGGGGTTTTCTCTGGGACAGCCTTTCCAGTCTCATACTTGATGACGGAGGAGATCCCGATTCCAACAATCTTGGCGAAAACTCGCTGCGATAGTTTCAATTTGTATCGAATATTCCTGCATTCATCACCCGTCATATTGAGCAACCCCATCTCTTTTTTAATAACCTAATAATAACCTAAAATTCAATATATTACAAATAATTGAATTCTTTTAAGAAATTAATTTTTCTGTATTAAATGACCTGCCGAAACGATTTGGGAGCCTACACCGAAACGATTATCCGTGCGATCTACGAACGGACGGGACGACATGTCATGCACACGGAAGACGACACGATGTACGACATATCGTGCACACGAAACGCACACGGCATGCCCATGGAATGCGCACGACGTGTTGCACAGAATGCTCATATAGTAAGCATAGTACACCGCTACCATTTCGGGTCCGCTCCGCAGTTGTCCCGAAAACGGAGCAAAAACACATCGAAAATGCTCACATAACGGCCTATGCCCTAAAGATACCCCGACAATGACTGTCATACATGCTATGCATCAAAGATACCCACACCGTGGTCGAAGAATCCTTTCGTACCGGTCTTCGTGAGAGGGCGAAATGGTGACGTATTCGGGCCTATGCACTAAAGATACCGCGGTCACGTCGCACGAAACTTACAGCGCCAAGGGATAGAATCAAAACAATCTCCCCACACATATTCGGCCGACATACTGGGGAAAGAGCATAAGGGCCGCGTATGACACACTCCCCTGCGGCTCGTTTTGTCAGTCAGCAGAGCTGACCGCGGCCTTACTGCATCGCGGTGCTCCTGGCCCCTACAGGGTGCTCACTTGGCCTGTGGCCTGGTTGATTGTGTGCTCGGGCTGTCCGCCAGACGCACATCAAAAGACAAAAAACGATAGGCCGCAAGGTGCATCTCGCCTATTCATATCCTATTTCTCTTGCGGTAGACAGACCACACACACGGTATGCACACGTTTTCGAAATCCCTGAGCGTCACACTGAATTGAGAATAAACTGCACACCAAATGCGCACGCTATGTCGTGTAGAGACGACACATCATGCACGCTGCGCAACTAGCTCAGGAATCAACACGGTATTCGCCATAAAGTTGACGCACCAAGTCACATACAGACGACATACTGTGCATACGCCATGGAATTTCTACCGGAACGACACCGCGTGCGCGAAAAATGTGCACAGCATGTATATGACAGACGACATGCTATACACGCGACTTCCCGAGCGGGCGTTTTGCGCGAAGATCGATCTTAAAACGTCATGGCATGTTAACGAGAGACGACACCTCATACACAGAAAACGTGCACGGCATGCACACGCTCTTCACTCCTTAACAATCGGTGTACCATGTAGCATAAGCTGCACATCGCATACGCACTCGAGACGAGACAACCTGCATCGAACATACACACGTTATGCGCATCTTAACCGACATGCTTCGCACGCGACCTCTTTTCACCATTCAATTATTAGGTGTGACACAACGTGCGCGAAAAACACGGGTGACATTCACACGATTTGGGCTTCATTAAAATAAGCACTCAATAAGATACATGGTGAACATGTCATTCAGTGCGTCGGCCGCACCATCTAGTGCAACTTAAGTTAACACAACGTGCAAACATGATGTCCCTTACACTTTATGAGGGCGTCTGTTGTCCCAAAAAGACTGTAACCCCACAAGTCTACCGCGCGACTTACACGAGAACTGTACATGCTGTTCGAAACCCAAAAGCTCGTAACTGTCGGAAAAATCTTCGAATTCCAGTTTAAAGACCCTAAAACCTCGGTGGCATTGGAGAAGTTTGTAAATTTAATCACTGATGCTCCATTTCCTCTAGCTCTCTCTAATGTAGAGTCAATAAATGATTACTGAGAATGCCTAGTGAAATGTTTGGAGAATTTACCCGATACCAAAGTGTAGTGGAGATGATCCGTATAAAGCTCTTTAATACCGAAACGTCACCGAGGTCTGTGCCGTCCAGACCAAATACGGCTTTTCGCAAGGGATTTTGGAGAGAAAACGACGATCCGATCTACATTTTACGAAAGAACTTGGCGGTGAATGGATAACAGTTAGCCTCAACGAGATACTCACCTAGGAAATCAGTTAACACACATGAAATAAAGCACTCAGGAGCTTCACGAGTAACCGAAACACTTGTTGCAAGAAAAAGAACCACAAAATAAGTGTCAGAGCCTTAGAGTGGACGTTCAGACGCAACTGGCGTCAGGTCCCAATGATTGGTTCGCTTACGCCGTCATTCTAAAGGTGCCTAATACAGTAAACTTCTTATTACTTGTCTTTGCGCATCCCTAAAAGCGAAAACCACTTTCCATCTACTAAAAGTAATGAAACATGACAATAACTATATTCAAACCGATACACGTATTCAACAGCTACTTCAAAGAAACTATATTCCCTGCTCGTCATGCACTTCCTAAAATGGACAATCCTGGAGGTCTGTTACTAAGGGCAGTCCCCCCTAGGGAAGCTTATTTTAAAGACAACGAGAGTCTCAGCGATATCCCAATTATTCGTTCTATCCAGCCACGTTCATTCAGGACACGCTTATCTAAATTCGCAACGTCTGCTTTAGAATCGATTGAAATCTTAAGTGTGAATGCACCAAAAGTCCAAAACGACTCAGACTAAATGTAACAAAAATTGATGCAACATTGGCGATAGCCACGTTTCAAATTCAGTTTAGATAATTGAAGTAGACCAGCCAGTCAATGGAGCGTTTGTATCAACTCAGCCGTGACCTTTACGAAGCAGAAGAAGCTATACTCGAATTCTCTGAATACAATAAAGACATATTGCTGATTAGCCTCGACAAGTACATGCCACAAAAATTCATATTTAAAGCATCGATTCGGGAGAGCCTTTCTAGGTCGTTGCTTTTTGTCTGGATTCAACGTCCCTGTGCAAGTACTGCAATGCACATCACAGAATCTATTTGACCTGCCTCGAATGCGGTTATTTTCGAAATGTACCTTTGTACCTCGTTTATTTCGAGAATCTCTTTATACGTAAAACATGTTATATGTAAAAAATAATATTTCTGTATATATCTCTTTTCTATTTTGAAGGAGGTACAGAGGTGCATTGCTTCGTGAGCCCTTGATGTAACTGATTTCTTATGTACCTACTATGTACCTTTGATGCTATTAAACCAGGTACAATCAGGGTCAAACTAGGTACAAATCCAACAACATAAATTCGAGGGGAAACTTATTGGATGACTGCGTTAGTACCTCACAGTTAATCAATGTATGTATAAAGACTTGTGAAGAATAGCGAGAGCTATCACCCATTCCGAAACAATTGCATAGGGTGAGTAACAGACGATAAAAAAGATGGAGATCACTCCTCCACCTCTTCTCGCAGTTTTACAATTGTGATAAACGCGCGGGCGTTCTTATCGCCGTAGGCAATCAAGCGCTCACTCATAGGCATCACATCAGATACTCGGTACGGCGTCCTATTGCATACGATAACGAGTCCGTCAGAGAAAAAATTCGACGCCTCAAATCAGGTAACTTTCTGAAATGTTCCTTTGTTCCTGCTTTTTTCCAAGAAACTCTTTATACGGGCAACACATTATATGTATAAAACAATATTTCTGTATATATCTCTTTTCTTTATTAAAGGAGGAACAAAGGAACGTGGGCTTTTGAGCCCTTACTGTGATTGACTTTCTATGTTCCTAATGCGTTCCTTTTTGCTGTTTAAACCAGGAACAAATGGCTCAAAGCAGGAACATTGGCTATATTTGATGTGATTTAGAACACTCGCTGGAAGCTCAAAAAAACGTTGTCGCTATACCTATATAATGTCGTGTTTTTATTGCACTCAAAAAACACGATATTTCGACGTCAAAATAGGAACATTTCAATAAATAGGAACATTTATGGCCTAATTAGGAACACAACCAGGAACATTTTGGAGATCCAAATTCATGTAGGAAAAAGCCGATTAAACGCCCTTTATCGTACAAATACGCGTGAAATTTGGATAGACCACGAAGTTCGTTACAAAAAATTACACAAGGCAAAAAATAGGCAAAAAAAAAAGAAGCCAAGGATCATGCCCGAACTTCTTCGCATAGGTCTTCAGCTGGGATGGTCATACGAGCGTGCTTACCACCATGAGCTATCGATCGTTCACTTAGTGAGTTGTGAGAATCTTCTCCAAGAACCGGAACACCGAACCGATTTGCCTTTTCGTCCCGCTTGACGAATCCGTCAGACGTGATTCCACCGGTCACGCATCCAGTACAAAACGAACCAAATCCAATGTCTTTTATGGATTTTTAGCCGTTTAATGGGACATCATTGAATGCGTATCTGCGATTTGACGCCTATGTCATAAACGACTGAAGCTTTAATTTTTGCACTAATATGAACACTGCGGAAAGACAAATCTTAGAATAGGAACTGGGACAACTCTTTGAAAATTGTCTAGTGCTGTAAACTAAAACGTATATACGCCGCGTAGTAACCCCTTTTTTACGTGGCTAATTCAATTTTTATAATACTCTGCAAGTTTTGAAGTGATGAGTACATATTATTTTATCCGAGACCTTTCCGAGCAGCCTATTTAAATGCAAAATCACTAATTGAACCCTATTCGCTTTTCCTACAACTCACTCTATTTACACGGAATCTTTATCTTAGGAAAAACTAAGAGTACGCTTCTTGTTTCAAATTTGTAGAGGGATTCTTGTTCTGTAATGTTTTTCTGAATATCTATAAATATGATAAGTATTTTTAACTTACACAATAAGTAGACTGGTCTACAAGTAGATTAATCTACTTGTAGACGAATTGAGAAAAAGTCCGTTTTTTTCTGGGAGTTACATTGTATCTAAGGATTAAGAATGTTAAATTTAAATTATTAGTTTTATTGGGTTATCTACAAATCTACAAGCCTGTATAACAGTAGTTACCAGTTCTAAAATAAGGAGGCAACAGAATGAGTAAATCTTGCACAGTAGTTACATTTGGAAATTTTAAAGGTGGAACCGGGAAAACCACAAATAGTACGATGATCGCTTATTGTTTAGCGAATATGGGTTACAAAGTGTTATTGAGTGATCAGGACCCGCAAGCAAATGCAACGAGTCTTTACCTAAGAACGAAAACTCATCTGGAGGACGAAATCACGAGCTTTGAAAAGACACTGATGTCTGCAATTCAAAGTGAAGACTTAAGTACGATCGTCACACCAATTAAAGAGAATTTATATTTGCTGCCTAGCTTCAGTGATTTTGCCTTGTATCCAAAGTTTTTGGAGAAAAAGTTCGCCTCGGAAGTTGATCGCGTTCAATTCTTTTCTTCCTTAATGGAACCATTAAAAAAAGACTTTGATTTTATTTTTATCGATGTTCCCCCTACCTTCTCCATCATTACGGACTCGGCGTTATACGCCTCTCAATATGTGGTGGTTGTTTTGCAGACTCAAGAACGGAGCTTGCAAGGAGCAGAAGCATTTACCAAATACCTTCAAACTTTAATCGATGACTATGATGCAGATTTGGACATTTTAGGAATATTGCCAGTACTCTTGAAGAATCAAGCGCCTGTAGATACCTTAACTTTAGAAAATGCGAGAGAGATGTTTGGGGAACACAACCTCTTCAAAGGTATCGTAAAGAATATGGAGCGGTTAAAACGATTTGACATGACCGGTATTACTGAGGACGATATGCATGATCGTAAAGTGATTTCGAATTATGCAGATGTAGCCAATGAGTTCTTGGAAAGGTTAAGAGCAGTGACAGATCCTGTAGATTTCCCTGTTCCACGGGAGGCGAATATAGATGTCTGATTTACTGAGAAAAAAGCCGAAAAAGATTGAAAGAAGTCCAACAGTAACACCAAAAACCACTTTTTCAGTGAATGATCTTCCACAACAGAGTAAAGAAGAAGTTATAGTAGAGAAAAAAGCAGCGCCCTCTAAACTAGGCGTGACAGAAAAAACAACAACTGTCCGTGTAAGCGTGTCGATGAAAAATAAACTGAATGCGCTGGTTACAATGGGAATCGCTGATACCGTGGACCAGCTGACCGATGTCTTGATAGACGAATATGTCACCAATATTTTATCCAAAGATGAAAAGAAACAATTAGAAATTATTCTGGATCTCTATAAAAGTAAGTTGAATAAAAAGTAAGAGCGAAAATTATATTTTCGCTCTTACTTTTATTTTCGAGAAAATTAAAACTCGTCTACAAGTAGATTTGTAGACTTGTAGATTAATCTACAAGTAGATTTGTAGATTAAACTTTTAATTTTAAAAGTTAAAAGTAGATTTGTAGATTGGTCTACAAGTAGATTTGTAGATTTTCACTTCGGTCTTATGTCATTAAAGTAGATTTGTAGATTGGTCTACAAGTAGATTTGTAGATTTATACTGTTTCTTCAGGTTCAAAACCTTATTAAATAAGGAAATAACTATAGTTGTTCAATCTACAAATCTACAAATCTACAAGTAGATTTGTAGATTTGAAAAGCTGCAGAACAAATTTTAAATCTACAAGTAGATTGGTCTACAAGTAGATCTGTAGATTAGTATGCGCATCTACAAGTAGATTTGTAGATTGGTTTACAAGTAGATTTGTAGATTTGTAGATCAATCTACAGTTTTGTTAAACCCCTCAAAACCCTATTGTATAAGGGTTTTCGCTCTTCTATAATTTGAAACTAACAAAGCAAATGCTTTTTAGCTAAATGTTGGAAGGGGTAGGGGAGTCATGAAGTGGAATCCAAAAATCCTTCAAGCAGTACTGCATGAAGGATTGAATACATATAAGAAGATAGGTTCCTCTGCCTCTCTTATACAACGTACCAAGACGCTAAAGAAAACCACTGAGCATAAAAAAGGCGCCATTTGTGTTACACGTTCGAAAGAAGATCTATCTACGCCCTTAGGCGTAAAAGGTTATGTAATAACCTCGAATGAAACCCTTTTGGAGGATTCTTTTATTCTTTCTCATTGGACTCCCAATGTATACAACTACTTAGGGTACTCTGACGAAGAAAGACGGCATCTCAAGGGACACACTGAAAAGAACCTACAGCAAATAAATACATTCGTCGTCGACATCGATACAAAAAAACAGCCGTATACCGAAATCCTCACTGCTGCGCTTGATCATAGCGTGGGAATTCCTACACTTATCCTGGAGACGCCGAACGGGTTTCAGGTCTATTTTGTGTTGGAAACCCCGCTGTTCATCAGTAACCTAAATGATTTTCGTGGATTAAAAGTGGCTAAACGCATTTCTGAGAATATCCGGCGCAGTTTGGCCAACGTCCTGCAGGGTGTCGACCTGTCCTGCAACGACTTTGGTTTTTTCCGCATGCCAAATGAACAAAATGTCCGCTGGTTCTCGGAAGAGATGGTCTTTTCTATGCACGACCTTATCGCCTGGTCAAAACGACAAGACGATGATCAGAACCGAGGTTTGTTTTTGGTGGAACCGAAAGGGGAGGGAATTGACCCTACCCAGGCTGAATGGTTCCAGGAATTGCTGGCTGCACGTCATGTGAAAGGAAGCCACGGACAGATCGGACGTGACAATCTCATGTATACGCTTGCGCTGGCCTGTTACAGCGCTGGAAAAGGACAGGGAGAGACACTAGACCTGTTGGATGAATACAATTCTTATTTGGATATTCCTCTGCGGCACAGCGAGGTTCAGAAAGTGGTCAAGAGCGCTTACAAGGGCCGTTTTAAAGGTGCAAGCCAAATATACATCCAAGCACTGCTAGACACTTGGCTTCCAGGGAAGAATGTACCGGTAACGCCCCATATAGGAGGCTGGTATAAATTTAAGAAAGAACGGAAAGATCGCGTTCGTAGTCATTACGATGAGTGGGAAGAAGATTTACTGGTCTATATCCAAGCAGAGACCAGTACAATCCAACCGATAAAATGGACAACGCAGAGCGCATTATGCGAAGCAATCGGAATTCCACGCAGTACGTTCAATGAACTGATCCGCAAGTCGAAGAAAATTCTGATCAAACGAATTGGAAAAGGCCGCAGCGCCCAGACGGGATTGACTTCTGTCGCTGTGCTTCTTCAGTGTGCACTCGAATTCAACCAGAAACACCGAGCCTTATACTACGACGCCGTTGCTTTGATGAGTGGAGTCAATCAGAATAAAAACGCACTGCGAGAGTTTGAATATGAGTTGGAGCTGCTGAATCCCTTCTCTGAAATACCATTCGCATCTGGAAAAAAATTCAATTCTTCTTAATTGTCCAGTCTGCCATTACATATCTGTATACGTGGTTTATTCGCTCTGTTTTTTAGTTGTTTTGTATATCCTAGTATGATTTTTGTTGAGGTAAGTGGGCTTGTTTAAATTAGTTATCGAGAAAATAATTCCTGTTGAATTCGATTTAAAGTCCTTATAGTCCCTATAGATAGATCCGTGTGTTTGGAGATATTAAATGTGATTCTTGAAGGTTAACAAGTCATTATGTCCAGAGTGGATACACATGAAGATAAAAAGTTTAATAAGTTTAGTTTTTTGACTAGGTCAAAGAGAAGGAAAATGATATTAGTCAGACAGTTTTGCAAACCCTTTTGATGGAGGTACCAAGTTTTACTTTGGTAAGAATAAGAATTAATGATATGCATAGAGAGATTCAAAGAGTATTTGGTCATGTCCCTTGAAGTATTAGTAAAACATATAACAAAACGCTGGATGTTCAGCTTTATTGGGAATAATTGGATATTTTAGTAATATTAAATTATAATAGGAGTGATTAAAAATCAGGGGTGATTAAAATGCAAGGAAACGATAAATCTTCTGTTACCGTGAAAAAACATACTCGGCGTAAATTGAATGCTCTATCTATTTTGCGTGAGGGAAGTACATTGGATCATATTGTAGATAATTTAATTGAACATTATATATGCACTGGTTTGACTAAAAAAGAAAAGAAGGAGTTTGATTTACTTATGAAGTTATTAGAACAACAAGATAAAAATTTTTAATTAATCTTCACTAAACTTACTAAAGTATCTTTAAGTTTCCTGCGGTGAATTGTAGAGCTATATAAAAAAGAGAGGAATCATTATCTTATTAGAGTGATTTTCTTCTCTTAGCCATGTAAATCAAAGTGTAAATAGAATATAGTGAAAAACGTTTAAAAAGGGCTAGAAATTATTACTTAATCTTTTTTGTTTATACTTTAAAACTTTATGGTTGAATTAAATTTTATTCTCAATTTTCGTGAGCTAAAGGTGATCAGTATTCAGAGAAAATTAGATACTAACCTGTTAAACTAATTAAAAAAGGCAGGGGAATGAACATGTTGTATGGCTATGAGAAGTATCGATTAAATGCAGGTATTTCTCCTGGAACTTTGGTGACTGAAATGGAGTTCTTGAAGTCATTTTTGCGTTATGTGAACATACGTAACAACAAGCAGCTGGAACCGTATGAACTTCGTCCCGCGGATGTTCGTGCGTTCTTGGATCAGGAGAAGGAAAAAGGACTGAAAGCTACCACAATCAAACGGAAGTTGTCCCACATCCGTCAGTATTTCCATTATTTGTGGAAGATAGGGAAGGTACCGGTTGATTTCATGCCGAAATTTGAATATCAGTTGGTTATAGAGAAACCAGTGGCGCAGCTTATGTATGTGGAATTTATGCAGGAAAAGAAAAAGGTGCTGCAGCATCCGACTTTGATGTTGAACGCGAAGCTTTATTTCCTGTTCGCAATGCTCGGGTTCAGAATGAAGGAGATTGAAAGGATACGCAGTAGGCATTTTCGTGATCTAGGAGACCGAGTGGAAATGAACTTTGTGACATCACAAGATGTGTTTTGGCGGTTGGTTTTTGAGGATCCGACAGAAGTAGCTTTACTTGTGCAGGCGATGGAGCGAGCAGTTTTTCGAGAGCATGATTACTTGGTCGCGTCGGATAAGAAACATGGATCGGATTATGTACGTAACAACATGAAGGATATCTATTCAAATTTAACGGCCTTGTTGCCGAAGCCATTTAAGACAGAAGAGGTGCGGATTGCCTATATTTACGACTTGTATAAAGTTCAGGAGAAGTCGTTTGATGAAATGGTGGGATTATTAGGCATCACGCCATCGTCCCTTACATCGGCCTTAAAGCTAGTTTTTGAGCGTTATAAATAAAGGGTAATGATTACCCGAACTTTTAAGTGAAATATATTATTCTGTAGCTAGTCTCCTCAGCAATCTGTGCTGAATGTTTTAATTTTTAAAATGCAATCCAATCGTTAAAAACTGTTTCATTCAATGTCGAGATACTAAGCGGAGAAAAAAGAGCAGCAAGAATGTAAGTAAGCGAATGAAGGCTTTAATTTTGGAATACAAGCCCATTAACAATGAGGGTAACTCGATTTGCATTCACCAAGAAAATCTATTAACTGAAATAGAAAAGAAGACTGTTCTCCCAATGATGAGGATGGTCAAATCGGCTGACGAAGAGAATAAAGTTTATGAGCTTTATATTCAAGAATTTTATGACTTACTCGGGATACAAGGATTGGACAGCAATTTGCAGTTTGAAGAAATTATAGATGAATTACTATCTAAACTAGTGGAGATTTCACGCGAAAACGTAGGGAAGGTGATGACTCACTGGATAGTGAGTGTTAGATATATAGAAGACTCCGAAGTGGTTCAAGTTAGACTACCAGCAGATCTCAAACCATATTTTCTACAATTTAAGAAATATCTCGCGCTTTAAAGAATTCAGTAATACAGGACTAGAAACGAAACACTTTGCATTGTATAGGCTCACTTTTAAGTCTGAATGTCACCAAAAAACAGATACTGTCTCTTCTCAGAGATAGTACCTGTTTTTTATGCATAGATATCTTTTCGATGTCCGACATCAATGATAGTGATAATAATTTTGTCATCTTCGATTAACGCCAGTATACGATAATCTCCAACGCGATAACGCCATTTTCCTTTGTGATTTGCGATCAAGGCTTTGCCCTGTGTACGGGGGTCAGTTGAATTCTGTAAGTTTTTCTCGATCCAACCAATCAATAGGGAGGCTTGATACCGGTCCATTTTCTTTAATTTCTTTAAGGCTACATCTGAGAAACGAACTTCATACATAATGACTTATAAACCCAATTCGTTTTTTACATCGTCCAAAGAATGTGTGGTTTCCATACTGGCTAGGACCTGGTCGAAGTTCTCGACGTCAAATTCATCTTCAATTTTTTCTATGATGGCATTTCGCATCAACTCAGAGACAGAGCTGTTTTTTAGTTTGGCGTAATCGCGAATGAGTTTGCCATCACGTTCATCGACACGCAAGGATATGGTAGTCATGGTCAAAACCTCCTCTAGTTCTTTGTGATACATTGTATTACATTTTGAGGCGTTTGTAAATCATTTTGCCCAAGCTATTTCTCTTTTCCCGCGCGGTATTGGAGAACTTTCTTTTAGTATTTAATCAGCATGTCCAATCGTTCGGGGAAATAAAGTATCTTTCCGCGGCCACCAATGCCGCTATGAAGTCACGGCGATGCTCACGAGGGAATTGTTTACCGCTCGTTAAAAACTAAAGGAGGCATTGGAGGGGAGTGGTAATATCCCCCTAGAAGGATGATTTATTTGGACTGAGACTTCCACTATGTGCACCCTGAATACCAACGACGCGTGTAGAAAATGAAGTGGACACTCGATGTCCCCCAGGGGGAACTGTCTCGACAACGCCCCATCTAATCATTTTTGGGCCACTTTAAAGATGAGGGCAAGTTTGAACAATCAACCAGTCTGCCCGCTGAATTGAAGAAGTTGGTGGATGATTGCATGGAATATTACAAAGAGACACGTAAGCAATGGAATCTAAAAAAGATGACTTCGGTACCCGAGTCATCTGCTCGCAGCCTAGCTGCCGGGTGCTTTTATTAAATTGTCCACTAAATGTGGCTCAGTTCACATTGTAAAGAGGCGTGACAGGCTCGATTACTTTAGGGATTACCGAAAGTTCACTACTTTCTGAGATTCTGCAATTCCTCCAAGAGGAGGGCTGCACCTTTCGGACTTAGATGAAGTCCTTTCGCATACGTTGATTCAAAGTTTTCGTCTAAAATTTCACCCGTAATCGAACATGCTTTTTCCGTCTGATATTTACGCAAAATGATTCGATCGTCTTCTACAAATATTTCCATGGCATCCCCAACGGAGACACCAAGCGCTCTTCTTAATTCAATCGGTGTGACAATTCGTCCTAATTGATCTATTTTCCGAACGATTCCTGTACTTTTCATGTGATATCTCCTTATAGAATGAATACTTAGAAAGGACCCGTTAGTCTTCCCAGAGTTCGTCCATTAATTCTTCAATTTCTTTTCTTCGTTTTTCAGTTTCGGCTTCGAGAATGGTTACCTGATTGTCCTTGATTTCGATAAAGTCACCTGGTTTAGCAGCTTCTGGGAAGAGGTTCTTTTGGAAGTCTTGTGTCACCCCATCAATTTCTACCACGACAATGTCTTCTTCAAAACGGTCGATGATGCCTTTTAGTGGCTTCATGATTATTTCACCGTTGCGACTGTGATTTTTGTGCCAGTCGACGTGAAAATAATGTTTCCTTTTTGATCTGTCCGGTAGATGCTGGTCTTATATGGTTTGAATCGGTTAATCACTTCAGTGGATGGGTGGCCATACGAGTTTTTTCCCACGCTAATGACACCATATTTAGGTTTTACCACTTCTAAAAAGTTTTTGTTAGAAGACGTTTTAGCCCCGTGGTGCCCGACCTTTAGTACATCTGCCTGAAGCGTTTGCTTTGCCTTTACCATGTCGGTTTCTGCAGTTTTCTCTGCATCGCCTGCAAACAAGAACTTGTTCTTATTATACGTGACGTGAAGAACTGCGCTCCAGTTGTTTAAGTCAGTTTTTCCATAATCTCGCACCGGTCCCACAAACTTAGCCGTACCGGATTTCAATGGCAACTTGACGCCGGCCTTGGCCGTTTTAATGGTCAACTTCTCTGCTTTCACAGCTTTCAAGAAGTTTTTATAAGCATCCGTCGTATGCGACACTTTTGGAGCATACACTGCCTCTACTTTATATGCTTTTAACACTTCATCCAGCGCGCCAATATGATCGGCATCTGGATGGGTCGCAATCATGATTTCGATGTCATCGACTTTCTGCTTTTTGAGGTAGGCAATGATCTTATCGCCTTGTCCTTGGCGTCCACCATCGATGAGAATATCTTCGCCGCCTGGCATTTT
>CANLRI010000009.1 GCA_947493585.1 uncultured Planococcus sp.
CACGTTTGCGAACGCTCTTTTGAGCGATTTTCGGCTATTTTCAAAGCGTTCGTAAAAGTGTACTTTTACGAACGGTTTAAAAACATTGAAAATTTCATTTTGATGTTAAGATTTGTATATCTGAAATATATTTCATCTTCAAAATGATTTATCAAGTGGAAAGGAGAGTTTTTATGAACAGAGAAGTGTTAAAATTTTTGAATTCTATAACTCGCGTTCAAAATAGTCTTATAAGAGAAGGCAAACTCCCGTCTAAATTCGTAGCAATGAATAATAATCAGGATTTAGTAAGATTAAGCTTGCGCTTACAGAACCTTATGCAAAATTCTTTTGATTCTTATATGAAGGATTCTTATCAGCATCTGAAACTAACGCTAGAAGAAATTGGAGAAGATGCCATCACATTTAACAAGCTTGTGATTGAGTTAGGCTATCCTCCGCACGGAGATATTCCGGCAGATCTTATTAGTGGGGTGGCAGGGAATTATGAAGTCGAAGGAATTGAAGAAGTAAAGGAATACATAGATGATCTATATTTTCATATTTATGAGGACCAGAAGATAGATGCTCTTATGGTTAAATGGGAAAACAACAAAATCCTAAAGAATAGACTCCCGATTTTAAGGAATGAACTGAGCCCCATTTAGTGGACAATTTAATAAAAGCACCCGGCAGCTAGGCTGCGATCAGATGACTTCGGTATTGTGCCGGAGTCATCTTTTTTAGGTTCCATTGCTTGCGCGTTCCGTTGTAATGCGCCATGTATTCATCCACCAGCCCCTTTAATTCGGCTAGGCTGGTCGCCTGTTTAAACTCGACTTCATCTTTAAAGTGACCGAAAAACGATTCGATGGGGGCATTGTCGAGACAGTTGCCCCTGCGGGACATCGACTGGGTCAATTTCATTTTCTTCACGCGTCGTTGGCATTCAGGGTGGGTATAGTGGAAGCCTTGATCGGAATGAATCATCGCTTCTGGATGGACATTTTCATCCAGCGCTTCCTTCAGCTTTTGTAAGGTGTGGTACACAATTTCCATTGTGAGCGTCGTTGTCACTTCATAGGCGACGATTTCTCGGGTCGCGACGTCTTTCACGGCAGAAAGATATGCCATTTGCCCCGAACGGTTGGGCAGGTACGTAATATCGGTCACGAACACCTTCCCGGGTTCGTCTTGTTCAAACTCGCGGTTTAAGAGGTTTGGACAGACCGCGTGCTCCTGTGTGGCTTTGGCGATTTGCTTGTAAGGATTCGCTCGTCGGATTTTGGCGAAGAGATTGAATTTGCGCATAAGGCGCAGAATCTTCTTGTGGTTCATCGGCGTCTCAAGCAGTTCAGCGAGTGCCATATAAAAGGTGCGATACCCGACTTTCCCACGATGCGCATCGTAGATGCTTTTGAGCAACAGGTAATCTTCATAGTCCTGTTCTTCGCGAATGGCGTGCTGTTCCACTTTCTCCAACCAAGCGTAGTAGCCACTTCGACTGACGCCCGCTGTCTGGCATAGGGCCTCCACCAAATTCTTCAGTTGGCATTTCCGGACCACCGCATTGATCGCTTCGAACTTTTCCGCTGGGGTCAGCTGCGTTTCTTCGCCTGCCTCTCGAGTGCCTCGAGCTTTTTTAGCAACTCGTTTTCGGCTTCCAGGTATTTAATGCGCGCTTCCGCCTTCTCCAACTTTTTCTCGGCAGAGAGCTCTTGAGTAGAAGGGCGGCCGGTACTGCCTTTTCCACGACGTTCTTCCCAAAACCCTTCTTCGCCGTAAAGTCGGAACGTTTTCCGCCAACGTTTTAATGTCTCTTTCGGTTTGTCCGATCCAATTACCGTCAGGTCAAAACCGTTTTCGGCAAAAATTTGCGCCGGTCCTTTGCCTTGCAAGTTTTCGTTAACGGCTTTCACCTTAAATTCAGGTGTGTATTGAATCGTTCGATCCGAAACCGTTTTGACATTCGGATTCGCTTCCAATGTGCGCCGTTGATATTCGTTAAAGATGATTTTACTCATAATAACCTCTCCCGTTCCAATAGATATGTTCAGTATACCGGGGTCTGAAAACAGAAAAAACCCCAAATGGGGGGCACTTTTAAAGTGTCTACCATTTGGGGTTCAGTTCAAAATAGGTTTCCGGTGGGTTTTTTCGTGAAATTATGCGATGCTTCGGCAAGCTTCTGCGCATTTGCGACAAGCTTCCGCACAGCGTTTGCAGTGTTCATGGTGTTCAGCATGCTTCGCGCATTCATCTCCGCATGCTTCACAAATTTTTGCACAAACCGCAGCCAGCTCAGCAATAAAAGGAGAATTCCGTGTAATCGCATGTTCTAAAAATGCGCAAATCTCCGCGCATTCACGGTCTAGTCGGATGCAATCGACCATCATTTTTACGTCTTCTTCTTGAAGACAAGCGTCAAAACAATGATTACATTCTGCTGCGCAATCATGTAAAGCCTGAATTAACTCTGGGTACTGATTATGTGCCATGTGTAAAACCTCCATTTTTTAATGTAGTGGTTCAGTTCTTCTTCTTCCCGTTTGTTTTGTAATTAAACTTAATCTCCGAAACTCCACGAAAAATGCACAATTTAGTTTATTTGTATGTAAACAGATGGGTTTCCGATTTTCTAATGTATTTTTTTCGAAAGGAAATATAAAAAGGTTGACAAATAACGTTTACGTTTGTAATCTATTTTTATCTACAGTTGTAGACGATAATTTCAGGAGGTGACAAAGTATGATAAATAATTTTCAAATAGCTCAATTAGAAGAAATTAAAAATGAAGAGAAACCAGTGATATTGAAGTTCACGGCTGACTGGTGTCCAGGGTGCAAACAGCTTGCTCCAGTCATCGAACATTTGGCTGACGAAAATCGAGAGGTTATTTTTTACGATGTTGATGTAGATAGAAACCTGGATTTTGCTCAACAAACTTATGGAGTTATGAGTATACCCACTTTGATTTTATTAAAAAAAGGAAAAGAAGTGGATAGAGTGACAGCGCCGGAACCTTCTGAGAAGGCAATTTTGGAGTTCATCCATAAAAATCTGTAAGTAACGACAGCGAAAACATAATGGTTGACAAAATGTGTTTACAAATGTAAACTAAATTTAAGATTACATTTGTAAACATAATATATATGGCGGTATAGCCAAGGGGTAAGGCAGAGGTCTGCAACACCTCGATCATCGGTTCAAATCCGGTTACCGCCTTTCATCACAACTTTATGGTTTTGCAAATTAGAACTTAAGGAGGCGTATTGGAATGAACGAACAAATAGAAACAAATATCACAGATGCCGAGTGGGAAGTAATGCGGGTAGTCTGGGCACAGGACAATGCGACTAGTAAATATATTATTGACGTCCTTGAAAAGAAAAAAAGTTGGAAGCCCGCTACGACCAAGACCTTCATCGGAAGACTAGTAAAGAAAGGAATGCTAACTACTGAAGCCGAAGGTAAAAAATTTATCTATTCCGCTGCCGTCGAAGAAGGGGACATGATTAGAGAAACTTTTTACAATTTACTTGATCATATCTGCAATAGAGATGTTGGAAATACAATTGGTAATATGATTGCGCAGGCCACATTGAGTGTCCGCGACATTGAAAATCTTAAGGAAATCTTACTCCAGAAAGAATCTGAAGCAGTGGAAGATATTCCATGCAACTGTGTACCTGGACAATGTAAGTGTCAAGATCATTATTGTTCATCGCAACATTGTTCATAAATAAACTGGAAACGGGAGGTGTAAGTAATGAAAAAAACCATTTTAACTATTAAAGGGATGACCTGCGCTCACTGTGTTAATAAGATTGAGGGGGCACTTCAAAATCTTGAAGGGGTCAAGAGTGCAAAGGTCAATTTGCAAAAAGGTACTGCTAAAGTGAAATATGATGAAGCGATACGAAATTATGATGATTTTTCAAAAGCTGTGGAGGATGCTGGCTATGAGCTTGAATCAGCCAAATAGGATGGAGGTTTGTGGAAATGGAAAGTAAGACGTTTGCAGTGGAAGGCATGACTTGTGCATCGTGTGTACAGACGATCGAAAAGGCGACTAAGAAGTTGCCAGGAATTGTCGAGTCAACAGTTAATCTTGCAACCAACAAGTTGACAATCAGCTACGATGAAAACATGGTTTCGCCCCAAGATATTCAGAACACAGTTGAAAAAGTAGGTTACAAAGCTTCTACAGACACGGAACAGAAAACATTTGCAGTCACTGGTATGACTTGTGCATCGTGTGTACAGACGATAGAGAAAGCTACAAGGAAGCTAGCAGGTGTACTGGAGTCGAATGTGAATTTAGCGACAGAAAAGCTGGTGGTCAAATATGACCCCGTTCTTGTAACTGTCTCTGATATTACACAGGCAGTAGCCAACGCTGGGTATGAAGCAAAAGAAGACAGTGGACCGGCCGACAGCCAAGAATCCGAAAAAGAGAAGAAGTTAAAAAAAGTCCGATCGATGTGGAACCGTTTCATTGGATCGGCAATCTTCACAGTACCGTTGTTGTACATTTCAATGGGGCATATGATAAACCTGCCCTTGCCAATGTTTATAGACCCGATGATGAATCCGCTGACGTTTTCTCTGTTGCAATTGATTCTAACCATTCCAGTCATACTATTCGGATGGAAGTTCTACTCTGTCGGATTTAAAACATTATTTAGAGGACATCCGAACATGGATTCCTTAGTGGCTTTGGGAACTAGTGCTGCGTTCCTTTATAGTTTAGGTGCTACAGCCGCTATCTCGATGGGCTCTAGCGGATATGTGAATAATCTTTATTATGAGTCAGCTGCGGTCATATTGACGCTAATCACATTAGGTAAATATCTGGAAGTTAGCTCAATGGGGAAAACTTCAGAAGCTATTGAAAAGCTTATGGGCTTAGCCCCAAAAACGGCAAGAGTCATTCGAAGCGGACAAGAAGTTGAAATCTCTATAGATGAAGTAGTCGTTGGTGATACGATTATTGTAAAACCAGGAGAAAAGATTCCTGTAGATGGAGTTGTCGTTCAAGGTCTCACTTCTGTTGATGAATCGATGTTGACCGGGGAAAGTATTCCGGTTGAAAAAAATGTAGGGTCAAATATCATCGGAGCAAGTTTCAATAAGAATGGAACTATTCAATACCGCGCGACAAAAGTAGGGAAGGATACTGCATTATCCCAAATCATTAAATTAGTCGAGGATGCACAAGGTTCAAGGGCTCCTATTGCCAAATTAGCGGATATTATTTCCGGCTATTTCGTACCCATCGTCATCGTCATTGCCATACTTTCTGGATTGGCTTGGTACTTCGGTGGACAAACAGGACTATTCGCATTGACAATTACCATCTCGGTCCTTGTGATTGCGTGCCCATGTGCATTGGGGCTTGCTACGCCTACTGCAATCATGGTAGGAACAGGAAAAGGTGCTGAGAACGGTGTACTGATCAAGAGTGGAGGAGCACTGGAAACCACTCATAAAATTCAAACCATCGTTTTTGACAAGACAGGCACGATTACCGAAGGAAAGCCAAAAGTCACAGATATTATCACTGTCAATGGCAACAACGAAGAAACCCTTCTTCAGTTAACAGCATCTGCTGAAAAAGGTTCTGAGCATCCACTAGGCGAAGCGATTGTAAGGGCTGCGGAAGAGAAGAAAATGAAGATGATGAGCCTCGGTAATTTCGAAGCCATTCCTGGACACGGAATTGAAGTCATGGTTGATGGAAAGAGATTGCTTGCGGGGAACCGGAAACTGATGGTGAAACAGAACATCTCTCTAACTGCGCTGGAAGAAGTATCTGATAAACTGGCGCAACAAGGTAAGACACCTATGTATGTAGCAATCGATAATCAGATTGCTGGGATTATCGCTGTGGCAGATACAGTGAAAGAAAACAGCAGGAAAGCAATTGAAAAGCTTCAGAAAATGGGCATTGAGGTAGCTATGATAACGGGGGACAACAAAGGAACAGCCATGGCAATTGCAAAACAGGTTGGAATTGACCGTGTCCTCAGTGAAGTGTTGCCGGAAGATAAAGCGAATGAAGTGAAAAAACTACAAGCAGAAGGCAAGAAAGTGGCGATGGTTGGAGACGGAATCAACGATGCCCCTGCCTTAGCACAAGCGGATATTGGAATTGCAATCGGATCGGGAACAGACGTCGCTATCGAGTCAGCAGACATTGTTCTGATGAGAAGTGATTTGATGGATGTACCGACCGCAGTAGAATTGAGTAAATCGACAATCCGAAACATTAAACAAAATCTTTTCTGGGCTTTCGCTTATAACGTAATGGGGATTCCATTCGCAATGGGTGTTATCTACTTGGTGGGAGGACCGTTATTAAATCCAATGCTTGCGGGGGCTGCAATGAGTCTAAGCTCTGTTTCTGTCTTAGTAAATGCGCTGCGATTGAAACGTTTTAAACCTTCGTTAGCATAGTAAAGGAGAGCTTGACATGACAAACAATTTGGAACTTGTATTATATACACGTCCCACGTGTTCAGATTGCCAAGATGCTAAAACCTATTTAGCGTCCCACGCAATTTCCTATCACGGAAAAGATGTTGCAAAGGATTTGAGTCTTGAACAGGAGATGATTGAAATCTCCGGGAATAGAATTGTCCCTTTGTTCGCATTTTATAAAAAAGGGATATTAGGCAAAAAGAAACTAGTCGAATCTTTCATTGGATTTGAGGCCAATAAAAAAGTTATTCTTAAACTCTTGAATTCGATTGATAAAGCCTAGTACTGCCTAGTTAAAGAATTTTGTCCGTTAACAATTACCTCTGATTGCAGATCGATTAGTTAAGGAGGTGAAGATTTTAATTTTTGCACGAAATATACAATACTCGGGTATAGTAATGAAAATTAGGAGGAATAAGCGATGAAAGAAACAACATTAAATGTAGTCGGTATGTCATGTAGTTCATGTATAAATAAGATTGAAGGTCAAGTAGGAAAACTCACTGGTGTAGATACTGTAAAAGTTAAACTTTCTGACGGCCAAGTGGATGTATCTTTTCAAGAAGAACAAGTTACTTTGGACGAAATTAAAGCGGCTATTCAAGAAACTGGATATAAAGTTGCTGATACAAAGAACGAAATAGGTTGTTCCTGCTGCAAATAAGCAGGTTTAGCGTTTTTAGATCGAGACAAAATTTAATCGAGAATAAGATGAAAACACATTGAATGATAAGTCTAATTAACAAAAATCTAAAAAAAGGAATGTTGAAATTGAAAAATCATGAACACCATCACAACCATTCAAAATCGACCGAAAACGAAGTGTTTGTAAATGCTGCATATGAGAATGGAAAACTCTTTATAGAGTTACAAGATAAAAATCAAAAAGCACCCGAATTAGAAGTCAGTCATGAAAAAGACTTGCATCTGATTGTGGTAAGTGAGGACTTGAGTGAATACAAACACCTCCATCCTGTTCAAACAGACAAAGGTAAATTTGAATATGATATTCAATTAGCATCAGGCATGTATAAGCTTTTTGTGGACATCCAACCAAAAGGATTGGCATATCAAGCCACTCCTGTTCATCTTCATGTAGGTCATCATCAAGTCACATCTGAGCTGCCAGCCCTTGAAGTAGACACAGAATTCAGAAAAACCATTGATGGTCATACAGTAGAGCTATCTGTCGACTCACTGAAAGCTCACCATCCTACAGTATTCACGTACGATACGAAGGATAGTACACCTGAACCTTACTTAGGGCCCCTGGGACATGTTGTAATTTTAGATGAAAAAGGAGAGCAGTTTATACACGTTCACCCGTCATTCGATGACAATACTGTGTTTGAAACCATTTTTCACCAGCCTGGTCACTACAAAGTATGGAGTGAATTTAAGTTTGAAGGAAATGTATATGTCTATCCGTTTGTGATAAATGTAACAGAGTAAAAACAGCGGCCCATATATCATATATGGGCCGTTTTTAAATAATTGGATTCACTGAAAGGAGGGACCCCAAATGAACAAGGGGGAGGTGTTATTAAATACGGATGATAAACGAACTAAAATAAAACTAATTTTCATCCTGGCTTTACCAGCAGTTGCCGAGAACTTCTTTCAAACACTGCTTGGTTTTGTTGATACGCTATTTGTCTCAAGAATCGGCCTTGCTGAAGTTTCAGCTGTAGGGGTCACTAACGCGATTTTAGCTATTTACTTTGCAGTATTTATGGCAATCGGTGTGGCGGTAAACGTATACGTGGCAAATAATTTAGGGGCTGGAAAAATCGAAAGAGCAAGACATATTGCACAACAAGCAATTATCTTGTCTGTACTGATAGGCGTGCTCTTTGGTATAGTAACTTTGTTTTTTGCTAAGCCTCTTCTCTTATTGATGGGCATTGATAATGAAGTACTACAGGCAGGCAGTATCTATTTCAAAATAGTAGGTATCCCTTCGGTAGTTATGGCCCTTATGTTTACATTGAGCAGTATCTTACGCGGTACTGGCGATACCAAGTCTCCAATGAAAGTCAGTATTGTTGTCAATATTGTCAACATTGTGCTTGATTATCTAATGATTTTTGGTTTCTGGATGATCCCGGAGCTTGGAATCGTCGGAGCTGCACTTGCTACCGTTATTGCGCGCGTTGTTGGGACTATTTTATTGATGAATTACATCCGCAAAACGGATGTCATCGCGTTTAGAAAAGATTTTTGGAAACCTGATTTGGAACATCAAATAGAATTGATGAACTTAGGTAGCCCAGCGGCTATTGAAAGACTGGTAATGAGAGCTGGACAGATCGTTTATTTTGGGTTCATTGTCGTCCTCGGAACTAATACATTTGCCGCACACCAAATAGCAGGAAATCTTGAAATATTCTCATACATGCTTGCTTATGGGTTTGCAACTGCTGCCACGATTCTCGTTGGGCGAAACATGGGCGCTGGTGATTATGAAAGTGCAAAAGAATATGCAAAATTAAGTACTTACTTGGCAATGGGTTTCATGTCACTCTTCGGTATTTTGCTTTTCTTCTTCGGAGGATGGGCAGGGTCGCTCTTTACTGATGATCAACAGGTGATCAACGATATTGATATTGCACTAAAAATTGCGGCCATCTTCCAACCGTTTTTAGCTGTCGTCCTTGTCCTTACAGGAGGATTTCAAGGAGCGAACAATACGAAATTCCCAATGTATCTGACAACGGTGGGAATGTGGGTTATCCGAACAGGAGCCGTCTACTTGCTGGCTATCCAGCTTGAGATGGGCATAGCAGGTGTATGGATTGCAATCGGACTCGATATTGTTTTTAAGGCAATCGTTCTCTGGTTCCAGTTTAGTAAAGACCGTTGGATTGTTCTAAAATCAGAACCCCAAAGTCCCTGTCACCCACAGACCAAACATGAAAAATCCAGATGCGTAAATGACTATTAAAACAGGAGGTCAACAGAATATGAAGAAATATTTAGTTGTATTATTATTACTTCTCATGGTAATTGGAACGCTTATCGCTTGCTCCGACTCAAATACCATGAATCATTCAGATATGAACATGGAAGACCATAGCAATATGGACGAGATGGACAATGAAATAGATATGAATATGGAAGACCATAGCAATATGGATGAGATGGATAATGAAATGAAACATGGCGAATTAAAAAAATTGAAAGATTCAAAGGGAGAGAATGAAATTTCCATTCCAGTCGCCTTAAAGAGTGAAAGTGATAAAGAGACGGCTTATACAATTCGTGCCCAAAAGGGTAAAACGGAATTTTATAAAGGCATCAGCTCTGATACCTTAGGATACAATGGCTCATTATTGGGTCCTATGCTCAAGTTCAAATCCGGTGAAAAGGTAACAATCCGATTGATCAATGAACTCGGTGAAGACACGACTTTTCATTGGCATGGTCTTGAAATACCCGGGGATGTAGATGGAGGTCCCCATAATAAATTAAAACCCGGGGAAGAACGCATTATTTCCTTTGAAGTTAAGCAGGATGCAGCTACTTTATGGTTTCATCCGCATCCTGAAGGAAAGACGGCCGAGCAAGTCTATAACGGACTAGCAGGCTTGATTTATATTGAAGATGATAAATTGGGCGAAAGGCAGCTACCTGATCAATATGGCATTAATGATATTCCTTTAGTTATTCAAGATAGAATGTTTGAAGATAAGCGCCTAGATTACCAAGCTGCAAAAAATTCAGACGGTACAGTGGGCGATACAGTACTTATAAACGGCACTGTAGATCCGAAACTGACAGTAGCAAAAGAGAAAGTAAGGCTGCGACTGTTGAACGGATCAAACGCCCGCAATTTCACATTCAAACTGAGCAACGGAGATTCTTTCGTTCAGATTGGAACGGATGGTGGTTTATTAAATGCGCCTGTGAAAACGAATGAGCTGACTTTGACTCCTTCAGAAAGGGCGGAGATTATTGTTGATTTTTCGAAGATAGAGGAAAATGAAATCGCGCTGATTAATGAAGAAGGTATCAATATTCTCGATTTCCAAGTGTCAGAACCAACAACATCTTCGAGAGAAATTCCTGAAAAAATGAATGACTTTGAAATCACTGATGAAGAAATGGCACTACCCGTGACTAAAAAAATCGAGTTGTTCGGTATGATGGAGAATGTCACAATCAATGGAAAGAAATTTGATGCCGAGCGAATCGATTTAAAGCAAGAAAAGGGAGTGACAGAGGTTTGGGAGATTTACAACAAACCAGATGAAATGGGAGGTATGATTCATCCATTCCATGTTCACGGAACCCAATTTAAAATCATTTCAAGAGACGGGGAAAGTCCGTCCGAAAACGAACAAGGCTGGAAAGATACGCTTTCAATCGCGCCTGGTGAAAAGGTGGAAATTGCAATCAAGTTTAAATATGAAGGAGTTTATATGTTTCATTGTCATATTCTTGAACACGAAGACAATGGAATGATGGGACAAATTAAAGTCTATTGACCATGTAATTAAATATTATATAAACGCTTCTTTGCCAATCGAAGAGTTTAGGACACGATTGCGCGGCTTCAATTCCTGCCGACTTAGTAATCTTCTATATAAAATGCATGGATTTATTTAGCAAGAGTGCAGGAGTTCATAAAGTCGTAAGAATTCAGCACTTGATAGAAGAATCGACTTTGCTATAGTAGGGGGAAGAGGAGGGATAATATGAAAATTCCATTTTTAGTACTCATGTTAGCTTTACTTGGCTTACTAGGGGGCTGCAATGACGAACCTTCATCGGCCCAAATAGAAGTAAAGGAGTTGGTGGCTGACTTGAGTGGAAGTGACGAAGTTAGTGCAGCTTCAATTGATGACCAACAAGTAACAGTTGAAGAAAAGGGAGATAAATCGGTCTATCCGTTGCCGGAAGAAGAGTTCTTTGTCTCAATTGCCCCATATGAGACGTATACGCACCCTTGTGAAATCCATAGCTTAACAGGATGCCAAGGTGAATTAGCAGAAAAGGAAATGAAGGTAACCATTACCGACAACGAAGGGAAAGTTTATGTAGATAAGATGATGAAGACTCCAGCGAATGGGTTCATCGACCTGTGGCTGCCTCGGAATCGAACTTACGTGGTTGAAATTGAAGCAAAAGGAAAGACTGGAGAAATTAATTTTTCAACATTTGCCGGAGATCCAACCTGTTTAACCGACTTATTGCTGAGTTAAGTCGAATATTCCCTTTCAGATTGCCCATCTTAAAGATGAAGTGAATTGTTTATGGCTAACATTAGCATGCATTCAGGATACAATGAAGAAGAGGCAGAGATTAATCGATCTAGGTTAGTAAGACATAATAAAGCAAAAGCAGTCTATAACGAAGAAGAAAACAGTGCTTTATGCTAAAGGATGAAGAGGAAACATTGTAAGGGGGTATTGGGACATTCAGAACGATGATGTTTTTTCATCGATATAGTATGGAGTAGATTACTCCTTACTAAGAAGTTAAAAGCTTGATTGAGCCAAAAGAAGAGGAACTGTCAGATTAAATAGGACAGTTCCTCTTCCAATTATTTTTAGGAGCTTTCTTTTCCAAGATGATTTGTTTCAAAATTATCGGCATTTTTTCACTCTTAGAGATTAATGGTGATGATGATCATGGGACGGTTCGCTTTTCACTGTGCAGAGAATGGAATCATTGTGCTTGTGAGCATCTGTTTCCATCTGAATCGTCACGTGGTTGATGCCTTGATGCTCCAGGTCATGTTCGATGCTGTGCAACATGCTTTCACTATCGGCAAGCGTGAGATGGTTGCCGACTACTACGTGGCAGGACAAGGCATTCAGCCCGCTGGTAATGGACCAGACGTGTAAATCGTGGACGCCGTGAACGCCTTTGCTCTCTTTGATGGTTTGAATGATATCTTCAATCTTTACATTCTGTGGCGTGCCTTCCATCAGCACATGCAGAGAAGATTTAGTGACGAAATATCCGCTTCGCAGGACAAGGGCTGCGACGATGACGCTGGCCGCGGGGTCAGCCCAGCCCCAGCCGAAGAACATTATGAGCAGGGCCGCCGCAATGGCGCCGACAGAACCCAGCATGTCACTTAATACGTGCAGGTACGCCCCCCGCATATTCAAGTTATCATGTGTATCTCCGCCGCGCACCATGATCCAAGCGACCAGAATATTGACCAATAAGCCGAATACACTGATGATGAGCATACCGGTCGTGGCGACTTCCGGCGGGTTAGCGAACCGACCGATGGCTTCGTAAAAAATGTAGAGCGCTACACCAATCAGCGTCGCGCCATTGATGGTTGCGGCGAGGATTTCAAAACGTTTGTATCCAAAGGTTTTGCTGTGATTTGCAGCTTTTTCAGCCAGCTTGAACGCGATCAGGGCAATCGCGAGCGAAATGGAGTCACTCAGCATATGTCCGGCATCAGCCAGAAGTGCCAGGCTGTTCGTTAAGAAGCCCCCGGCGGCCTCGACAATCATGTAACTGGTGATGATAATAAATGAAATGAGCAGCACTTTTTTATTTGCTCCGTGTGTATGGTCATGGCTGTGATCATGTGACATTCCGATTCCTCCTTCAATTTCTCTTTATAAATCAGTGCATGCTTTAGCGTGGAAAAGCGTTTTTTAATGATGCGTTGCATGCTCAATCGCCTGTTTCAACAGGTTCATGATATGATCGTCGTCTTTCGAATAATACAAAGTCGTGCCGGCTCTTCTGTATTTCACCAGGCGCAGTTGCTTCAAGAAGCGCAATTGATGCGACACAGTGGATTGGCCCAAGTCCAATTGCTCTGCCAAGTCATTGACAGAATGTTCAGCTGAACAGAGTAGATTTAAGATGCGAATACGGGTCGGATCGCTCAATGCCTTGAATGTTTGGGACACAACAAAGAGTGTTTCCTCATCTAGCGGATGTTCACCCTCAGCGAAATCCTCTTCCTTTTCTACATCATGTTTCATTATTGCATGACACCTCCAAATTGGTTTAAAATATATTTATATATGATAATATATTAATATATAAATATATAGGTTGAGTTTAAGAAATGCAACCTTTTTCACACATAATCTTAAGCTTAATTATGTTTCATACTAATCCCAAATCTACTGAAATCTATTGAGAAAAAGAGTGAACGAAATTTAAAATTTCTGATTGAGGGATTCAAAAAAGAGACTGCTTTGTTTGTTTACATATGAAGGATTATCAGAAGTTGCGGCATTAAATAAGAGAATAACCTGGTTGAATAAAAAAGAGTCCGGCATAGCGAGCACTTTAGAAGTGCCGGTATGCCGGGCTCTTATTAATAGGAGGAACCTTTTCTTCCTTTTAGTTAGTCTAGTCGCTCTTCAGCCATCTTATAAATCTTTTCTTTGTCGCGTTTACCGATGGCCACAATCTGAATCACTTGGATGGTTCCCTCGGCTTCTCTGAAAATAATCCGCAGGCCCATCTTCTTGTTTTTCAGCTTGTTGCATTGCGCCAAATTGCCATGAAGGGATTGGCCGGCTTCCATGCCTCTCAATTTGATTCGGTCCAGCGCTTTATTGACAAAGATCTTTTGGCTGCCATCAAGCTGTTCATAATCTTCCTTTGAATACTGTGTCCATTCAAGTTGATACAACGGTTATTCCCACCCGTCTTCTTCATCAATGACAGGGGATTCAGTTGCGGTTGCACCGCGAACTTCCACGTCTGAAAAAGTAGAGACATTTTCTGTCAGCAGCCGTTTTTCAGCCATCAAATCAGCCAGCTGATCGTAAAGTTCTTCTATTTCTCTGTTCAAGGACTCGTATTGTTTTTGGGTAAGCATCACACCGGCAACCTTTTCACGGTTGAAGACATACACGCCAGCAGCTTCTTGATCGGCCTTCTGAAAAGCTTCCATGGGTGACCGTTTGACATTCGAAATCGAAGTTGTAGGGATATCCAGTATTCTCATCGCCATTTCCATCCACTCCTTTAGGTTAGTTTCATTATATACTTTTTAAAAGACTTTTAAAAGTCTTTTTAATTTATATTAGAAAACCTAACATGTTTTAAGTGCATGAGACTTTTGATATTCGTTCGTAAAAGTGTACTTTTACGAACGCTTTTCTGTTATAAACCTATAAATCTTTCTGTTAAATAACTCTGTCATATCCCGACTCATTGTCTTTATTAGTGCAGTACGACTAATGAGATTGTAGTTATTGTTTGGCAACTGGCACCATAATATCTAAAATATTTTTCGCCTTGTAGTGTTCTATAAGCGGAAGACTCCAATTTATAGATTCTTCATATTGACCAATCAATAACGTATAAGCTGGACCGATTTTTTCATATAGTTTTGGCGGCTCAAATTTGAGTCGTAATCGCATATAAGTTCCTTCCTCAAATTCGAATTGATTCAGTCCAAAAGTTTCTCCATTATCACTTTCACGAACAAGTGAACAAACTCGGTATAAGTTACTTTCGCCGTAATCTAGTCCGTATATTTTTCTGCCTGTTAAAGAGGGAAAACGTGCTTCAAATTCTGGCCAAATTTTCTTTTGGCTTTCTATATCATTCGAAACTTCTATATAAAGAAATTGCATTTTTTCTACAACAACCTTTTGTATAGTTCCCAATTCGGTTTCAATGATTTTATCCATCAATATCATACTCCTTTATATTCAAGACATAACGTTCTAAATTGTTGATCTAGTTTAGCAATATCCATAAGTGTAGTTGCTAAGTGAGTATAATCCTCTTCCATGCTATCCAAGTGCGCTTGTCCGAACAAAATAGACAGTTGTTTTTTAATTTCAGCTTTAGTTAAGTCAAAGCCTTTAAGAAACTCACTCATGTATAAGTTTCTGGCAGAAGCTAGCCGAAAACTAAAATACTGATGTATTTGTTGTTGCTGTTGATTTAATCCATTTGTTTTAACAGAGTTTGCGTAGTACTCTATTACTTTTGTGGATCCTTGCTCATAACGCTTTTTCATAATAATAGATACATCATGAAATATTTCTTGTGAAGTTGGTTCTTTAATACGTTTTAAGTTCCCCCACATTGAAAATGAGCCTCTTTTATAATGAATAGCTTCTGCTTTCCAAGCTTTTACAAACTCTCCAAATCTCATTTTCATACAAGGATATCCTGCAGGGTCATGTAAATAGACAAAATCTTTTTCTAATTTTGTAACCAAAACAAAATGATCTACCCCGCTTAGATTTAGAGAGTTCGGATTGTAACTTAAGTGTCCCATATCCAATGGACCCACAACAACTGAACCATTGTTCAAAAGTTGTTCTAATTTCTTCCTAGTATGGACAATGGCATTTTCATCAAAATTCGGTAAGTAGAATTCTTCGTAATTAAATCCCAGAATGCTTAAACAGTTACTAATTGATAAATCCGGCAATCCATTATCAAAGAAGACTAATGGATGTTTTGAATTCGTATCTACAAAACTTGCTCCATTTCCCATCACCATTATTGCTTCTAGATATTCAGGTTGATAATGATACCCCTGTGATTTCAATACCATCGCAACTGAATTCGTGTAGCATAACGGTACATCTCCAATAAATAAATCCATTAGAACACCTCCACATTTCATTTTAGTCTCCTTTATCAGTTCTTTCCCGTCATTTTCTGTACAAGAAATGAAGGTAAATACAAGTATTTCAATAATGATATGATGCTTATAAAAGGAAGTGTGCAGAGTGGATGATTTAGTAGAGATATTAAAGCGTATCGAAGAAAATATTGAACAAGAGGTAGATTACACTCAACTCTATAAGGGGCTAAATATCAGTGGCAGTTCTTTACAACGGATTTTTCCGGTTTTATTTAACGTTACACTATCTGAATACATTCGAAAACGTCGCTTAACGAAGGCCGCTTTTGAATTAAAGCAGACACAACATAGCATTCTCGATATTGCATTAAGATACGGTTATGAGTCGCCAGACGCTTTTGCGATTGCTTTTAAGAAACAACATGGAGCTACACCGTCAGGTGTCCGCAAAGGTGCTCCCATGAACCTTTTTAATGCTTTAAAATTAAATTTATCTATCGAAGGAGGAAACGACCTCCCAATAGAAATAAAAACACTTCCCGCTTTTTATGTCGCTGGTATTTCCATAGACACAAAAGTAAACAGTCCAGACATCCCAATACTTTGGAAGCAGTTATCCGAGTCTGAATTAGTGGACGATTTAATAAGTTTTAGTAGTGGTAAAAGCTTTGGAGTTTGCTACGACATGAAGGACAATGGACAGGTTAAGTATATGGCAGGCTGGGAAGTTGCAAATCCAGATAAAGTTAAACAGCTTCCTGTTGAAGTCGTTCTGATAGAATCCTCTACATTTGCCATTATCCCTTGTATCGGAAAAATTCCGGAATCATTACATAATGCTTGGAATTATATGTGGAAGCAATTCTTTCCAGAAAGCGGATATATTTATTCAGGAAAAGTTGATTTAGAATTCTATCCTCAAAAAGTTGTTGATTCTAAAGAGTATCAAATGCAGATATGGGTTCCTGTAGAGAAGAATAACTAAGATAGTGAGGGATTCTTTATAAACGGATCACCAAACATGCAATAGTTATCCGAAGGGAAGAAGTTAAACAACTTCTTCTCTTTCTTCACGTTTGGATAAGTGTACTTTTACGAACGCTTTCTAGACCAAGGATTCATATGTTTGTAAAATTCACAGAATAGTGTATGGCGCCTGTTGACTCTTCCGTTTACGGTAGAGTTATACTGAAAAGGAAAGAACTATCGGAGGTGTCTTATGTATAGTATTGGAAAAGTAGCAAAAGAATTTAACCTGACTGTTCGGACATTGCGCTATTACGATGAAATCGATTTATTGACACCTTCCCGAATTGCAGATTCAGGTTATCGTTATTATTCAAAAGAAGATATTCTAGTTCTGCAGCGAGTTATTGCCTTAAAGAAACTAGGATTTCAATTGGAACAGGTTAAATCTATTTTGAATGAAAATGACTGGGAGGATATTTTTGAAGAGCAATTGATTATTATTGCAAAAGAAAAAGCACACCTTGATTATTTGGAAAAAATGCTTAGGTTAACCCAGCAACTATCTTTTATTGAACAAGACATAAATTGGACCAACCTATTCCATTACATAGGACAAACGGAAGAAGATCAAGTTAAGCAAATGGCTTATTTGAAAGAATTCTTTAGTGAAAAAGAGAGGGAGGTTTTTAACAATCCCCTATTTCATATGGGTGAGAAGGAATCTATGGAAATAATTTACCTATTGAGAATAGCCAGGGAACAGAAATATGAAAATCCAAGCTCGATGAAATCTCAGACCTTGGCTAGAAAACTTGTTTTGTTTCTTGATGAGGCGTTTAACGGTGATAAAGAACTAATCGAAAAGTATTGGAGGCTACAAAAGGAAGCACCAGAAAAAGGCGGATTAATTTTGGTGGAAGAAAACGTAATTGAATATATTGATAAAATTATCGATTTTTACGAAGTAAATGAGTTTAAGAATGAGGAGTGAATTGAACAAAGGCAACGAGCGGAAGCCCTGAGGGCTGAGAGGAAAAAGTCGGAAGAAATTTTTATATCGGCAGGCAAACAAAGGAGGAAAGACATGATAAATACATCGAAGAACTCTTACTTAATTTATATAACCATGGTCATTCTTGTAGTATCCTCTATATGGATTATTCTATCGAATAACGGGCGTATCATCGTCAGTGCAGACTTTGATGATTCGCTTTTACTGTGGCATCACTGGTTAATAGTCGGGTTACCTTTTGTTATTTTATATTTGTTACCATATAAAAACCCAGAAATCCTCTCCTTACAAGAGGAGGAAAAACAGACTCTAAAATCACAAACGCATTATCTATTGATTGCTGCTCTTTTTTATTTTCTCGCTCTAATTATAACGCCTGCTGAACATGTTTTTGACTTTTTTTATATTTACAAACTTGTTTTTCTGCTTTTTGTTCCTCTTATAATTTTCAAATGGAAACCAAAAATAAAACTTCACAGACATTCTGCAAAAAAACAGTGGAAATTTGCCCTCATACCCGTTGTCGTATGGATATTTATGTATTTTTTCAGTCCATGGAGTTCTTCAGAGTCGAATACATACGAAATGAATTTTCTTATTTTATTGACCGGTGCTTTAGTTTCTTTTTTGCTTAACAGTGTTCTGGAAGAATTATTTTATCGTGTTTGGTTACAAACTCGATTGGAGATTTTTTTAGGAACATGGCCGGCCATTTGTGTAACTGCTTTGTTATGGGCTGTTTGGCACGTTACTATACAGAGCGCAGGCAGTTTTGATGTGACATTAGCAAATTCCATGGCGAACCATGGACTCATGGGCTTGTTTTTAGGACTTTTATGGTCAAAATATCGAAACTTTTGGGTTCTCATCATTGTTCATGGATTAACAAATTTCCCTCTGGAGATTATTAGTAGACTGTTAGGGAACTAATCCCCATTTAAACACGAACATCTAATTTTATTGCGAATTAGATGTTCGTGTTTAATTAAATTGTTTAATATACCAGCTTGAAACTACTACTTTTTTCAGAAAACACACTTATTCTAACGTTAAGTTTATTCGTCTGATTTCAACCCCTTCTTCGAGGAGCAAGATGTCGGCTGATTCATCAGAAATCCATTCAATATCCATGGTCGTGTTCTCTTTGCCTTCCGGATCAATATTGATACTGCTCATTCTATTTCTTGATTGATCCTCATTTTTTCCGTAGTAGGCTTTATGCGCTTTCCCGTCTATTTCCGCTTCAACTAGTTCAATTCGCCATTCTTCATTTGGAGAGACACTGATCAATTCCTTCCTCGGATCTGATGATTCACTAGACTCTTCTGTCGTAAACGCAAAATAGCCAAAGTATCCGAATATAGCTAATACAATGACGCCTAAACAGCCGATCAACCATTTCATGTTAATTCCACTCCTTTCGTTCCCAATAAATACGTACAAACACTGAAAAAGTTACAAAAAAACCGGACTCTTTTAGGGGGCCGGCGGAGCCGTATGCTGGCTCCAATCAATTTTGACAAACTTATTGAACTCTTTCACAAAGGTCAAGGTCACGGCATCCGTTGGACCGTTACACTGCATGGCAATGGTGATTTCAAGCATGTTTTGATTTTCTGTTTTGATTTTCTGTTTCATTATCATAGTAATCTTCACGGTATAAGAAGAACACACTATCGGCATCTTGCTCAATCGAACCCGATTCATGAAGACCGGAAATCATCGGACGCTTGTCTTGTTCGCTCCTTACTCTTCTATAACGTGCACCAAGCATCGATGTTGCTTCGAGCATCGTCATTTTGTCGTGTTTCGGCTGATATTCGATCAATTCAGTCATGAGTTCTGCTGTAGAAGAAGCATATGGCTCCAAATAGACAAGTAGCGTATTGTCGATAAATTCTACACCTCGGCGGTGATAATCGAACAGTACCACTTTTTCGGCTCTTTGTAACAGACGTTCGTCAATCACAATACTCGGTACTGGTTTGCGAAATGAAAATAAATCTGTCATCAAATGCTTGGAATTTTACCAAGTGATCACTCATGGGAAATCTGCTTCAATAAACAGGGTGATATTATTACCAAATGTAAAAAAGTTTATTTCTGTCATGTATATACGTTCAGTATTACTCCGATATGTGGAAATATGAAAGGTGAAAAGTCATGTAGAGTCCCTGGACAAGTTGAATCTGAATCGTAAATCCAAAACAAATCTAGTTTACATATGATCCATTATCAGAAGTGAATTAAATATAAAAGGAGGGAGGACGGGCTTCGACCAGCGGCTGCTCTCCCTTTTCTCTTTAAACCGTCCTTCTCAAGGATACATTAAAAAGGATACACTGCTGTAGTTTTACTACATCTATACATAGAATAATTTAAGAATTTAAGTAGAGAAAAGAACGCGGTACTAAAGCTAAGAGAAGAATAATGCATGAACTTAATCTGTTAAATGAAAAGAGGGAGATGAATGAAGCTAAAATAAAAAGACATGCCATCTTTTGTGTCTCAAGACAGGTTCATTGTCAGCACGAAAAGACCATTTTTGTCAAAAGTCAGCAGGGAGGAAAACGATGGAGAAAACACCAAAGGAGAAAAGGGGATTTTATGCAGGGGTGAAAAACTCTTTTATTCTCGTGCTGCCTGTATCTGCAGTACTTTACGTATTTGTAAATTCGGAAAGCGATAGAATGCGCACGACCTTGATTATTCTTTCTCTATTTATTGCCATCGAACTCTTCTCAAATACGAACCAAAAGAGGGGCAAAGAATAAGCAATTCTTTTTCTGTCGGGACTTCTTGGCGGGGGTATCTTTCTCGCTTTCACGCTTTGGCTGGTGATTTCTTCTTCCTGAAGAAATAGAGGCAATTGCTTTATTTAAGACCTAAAAAGATAAAATGTTTAGAAAGTTATGTCTTTCGAAGTGTTTTAGAAATAATTAGGCTATAATGAGTATATAATTCGCTTTCACTAATAGGAATATTTGGTGTGAAAAGCTTAAATTTTCATTTGATCTTCTATTCGAATATATACACAAGCAAAAAACAACGTTATTTTTACAAACGAAGATAAAGTGAATAAAGAAGGGAGAAATGAAAATGAGACACACCCATCTAACAATTCCTCTAAAGTCAACTAGCTATTTTTTTCTTAAATCCAAAGATGTACATATTGAAAACGGATTAGCCTTTATTACTTTATTTGCTCGTTTGACTCGGGAAAACACTTTAATTCACGAAGGAAAAAAACGAATCCATATAGAGACGGCGTGGGCGGAGATAGAAGAATTTCAGTTGGAACATGCATCTGAAAAAGTGAAAAGCTTGCCCAATTGTATGCAGCGGTATGAACTAACTGAACATGTCTTTCGCGGTTTGTATCATTTATCTAAAGAATCTCCAAAAGATCTTTTTTTTATCACACCTTATCATCATAAGTCTAGCCGACAAAACTTCTTGTCTTATCAAGAATTGAATCGGGTATCCCCATTCCATTAATGGATTCTAAGAATATAGAAATGGATCGTTACGACATATTATAAGATAAAGATGAAGCACGACTTTAAGCTACGTCTTTTCCTTGTTCCATTGGATTGATGAATATAATGGTAACAGTCAGAATTACTTTCTCTAAATAGCGTGTACTCAAAAAAGGAAGACAACCAGCTAGGGACTAGCTGGTTGTCTTCCTTTTTCGTTCCATCTTTCATCAGGCATCAACACTTAGAAGGTTGAAGAAAAATAAAAGAGGCTGCATATGGCTTCTACAGTTTTAAATGATTCAAGACATGTAGCAGTTCTGATCAATTCTTAATGAATTCCAGGTTCTGCAGTTTCATTGCTTGCACCAAGGTGCTGTAGACTTCAATTTTTCCAAAGTTGATGCCTAATTGAATGGCTGTCTGTGCAATATCCGGACTGACGCCGGCCAAGGCTGTTTTGACACCGATTAGTCGTAGCCCATCAATAAGTTGGAAGATTTGGTGAGCCACCATCGTGTCGATGATGGGGACTCCCGATAAGTCAATGAACAATCGTTCGAGACGGTAGCCGGCACTTTGTTCCAATGCTTTTTCAAAAAGAATTTGCGCCCGATACGTATTAATTTCCCCGACCAATGGCAGCAGACCGGTATCTTTAGTGAGTAGGATAATCGGAGCGCTCATTTCGACAATCAATTCTTGTTGGGCGTTCAATCTTTTTTCAGCTGCGATGGCCGTCTGGGTTGTGAATTCCAGAAGAAGGTCATTGATGGTCGCCGTAATTCCCTGACTCCAGGCAATGAGCTGTTCCTTGGAGACCCGTTCTCCTTGAATGGAAGCAAATTCCTCGATCAGCTGAAGGTACTGTTTCTGGGTTTGGAAAAAGTCTTGCAACATGGCAGTCGTCGGTGTGGACAAGCGGTCTTCATCTCTTGCGGTACGGACAATCCACCCTTGAAAATCTTCTAGGAATTCCTCGTACTCCTTGCTGAACATCGAACAGAAACGATCATGAAATTCAGCATTTTGCTGCTTCAGCTTTTCAATTACGTTTGGGTTCATGGAGCTGTAGATGCCCCCTTGCTTTTTATCCAATGCCTGATACCACTGCTCGGTCAGTCCCGTGTTTTTCTCGCAGAGAAAATCATGAAGTTCTTTATTGCGTAACATTGTGTTCTTTCCCTTCATTATTAAGTATCTTTTATATTTCTTAGCCAATGTAGATACAAGATAGAAACCATTGACAGATTGCCTCTGAAATGACTCATGTCTATACTATCTGATTTAGTAGATGTATGCACTCTTCTGTAATCTATGGAGAGAATTCTCTTGGATCAGAACGAAAAGAACCGCGTGTTGAAAACAAGGAATTTACTAATGTTAGAATTGGCAGGGGATCTTAAGAAGAATTTCTGGAAAGAAGCCGACCTGGATGTGCTGGAATTGTATGCAGATTGGAATTTGGAGGATGGTTCCGGCATGCTACTGGCTGTCTTGGAAGAACCAAAATCGCATAAATATAAATGGCCGGAGAAAGTGGATGAACCAGAGCTTCGGAAAGGAGTTATTCGTTTGAGCATTGTCGGGCAGAAAGAACCGGGAGAAACTAATTTTTATTGATTGAGTGATCGGATGCTGCTGATTGAACGGCTGGATATCTTCATTTTACTGGAGAAAGAACTGATCACGAGTGGTTTTTCTAAAACGTTGAAACTAGCGAAAAGGCAATTGGAATATATACTATTTATAGAATCGAACTTACCTGCTATCGTCAATCGCCCCTTGACCGGCGCTTACGTCGATTGGGATTTTGAAGATGACAAAGGCTCCGCTTTATTGACTTTTAAAAAATAGATATGCAGTTTTCTCCTGACCTGTGTATTCTCGCGAATTGTGTCAGGGGTTCTTTTATTATATCTATAATCAACAAGATTAATTTTACTCAAATATAATAGGATAGCTAAAGAACCAGTGTATTGTAGGGCGATATTGATTAGAATCAATTTATATGCAGCAAGTATGTAATTGGGGGGAGATAATTCGTAATTATTTCCTCTTTTGAAATAATAAATGTATGATAACAAGAGACCGCCAGTTTTTAGCCTCTTGTTTCATTCTCCTCGTTTGACGAATTGAACCAGAAGGCAGCCAATTTTAATCATACGATGGGAGAAATAAACAATATGCTAAAAAATCAAGAACTTCATGTCTTTTTTTGTGATAACGTCGAGCGCTTGACGGAAGAGTGGTACGCATCAGTAGATAAAACCCGGGAAGGGATGTATGCTTCAACCGATCCGGTGATGATTCAACGATTTAAAAGTCAGAACTTAGCCTTCCATAAACAGTTCTGTATGATATTCGATCCGGAAACTGAAGAATTATCCGAGGATTTTCAACAGTTTATTCGGAGTTTGGCGGTTGATGAAGGGCATCAGCGGACGCCCATTGAAGAAATCATTGAAGAGTTTTTCCGAACACAAAAACAGTATGCTGCATTGATTGAGGAGTTTGTCATTCATCATGCTACGGATGCTACGTTTCAGCAGTTGAGTGCTTGGAACCAAGGCGTGGTGGATGCAATCCATTCCATCATTCTGGAGTTCACAAAACAACATGCAAAAGCCTCCGTCAGTAGGTTAAATGCTCAACAAGAAATGATCGTGGAAATGAGTGCCCCAGTGATCACCTTAACGAATGAAATCGGCTTTTTGCCACTGGTAGGGGAAATCAGTACCTACCGGGCACAAGTCATTTTTGAAAAAACGCTGGACCAGTGCGCACAAAAACGATTGGAAAAGTTATTTATTGATTTGTCAGGAGTACCCATCATCGATACGATGGTGGCGCATCAAATCTTCCAGGTAATTAGCGGACTCAAACTTATTGGAGTCGAAACAGCTTTATCTGGAATCAGTCCCCAAATTGCACAGACCGCCATTCAATTGGGATTAAATTTCAATGATATTAACGTATATAACACATTAGAACAAGTCATAAAAATGGAAACTCAGAAGTCTTTTTAAGACCAACGGATTCTTTTTGAATTTCGTTTCATAAAACATACATAAGAACGGTTGCCATGCTTGAGACGTGGCAACCGTTCTTTTAATTTTATGAATCTGTCTTTCATCACGCAAATCAATTCATGCACGTCGCTCAATAAGAAAAGGAAGTTTAAAAGGTTGGCGAATAGACAAGACAAGTGATTTAGCCATGATTTGAAGTTAGCTGGCTTGAGTTTGCTCAAAAATTTCGGTCGACGCTTGTTCCACTGAAAGATACTGCTTTTTCTGTTGCGTTTTGCTAGACGTTATTTCTAAAACAAAGGTGTCTTTCAAACAGCGAACAGTTAAGCTCTCTCCTTGATTGACGACAAAGGAGTGCGTGATAGAAGAAGTGTTGAAATGACAGGAAATCTGTAAAAGGTTTTGAATGGTTTCTAATTGCATGATATTCCGTACTTCCGATTTTTGACTTGGTTGTTGATCACTAAAACTAAAGATAAGCTACTTCATTGTGTTACCCGTAACTAGTATGTTTAATCATATAATTGTCATTAGTTTCGATTTTTAGCACATATCTATTGATTATGTCAAGGCCGGTTTTTAATTTTCCCCATTATAGCCGGAATAAAATTCCCCACTTGAGCTAATTTGCAGGTGGGATAGCCGGATAAATTTCAGCCTTCTCTTTTCATACAGATAGCAGGAATTGCCTTTGATATAAAATGTCACTTAATGATGAAGTAAGAGATTAAGAATGGCCATGGCAAAGGCATTATCTTTTCGCTTCTAACCTATCCCAAAAAAAGAATCTCATCTCTCAGTTAATTATTCATAAGTTACGGATATACAAAAACTTGCTTTATTGAAACATAGATTGAAGTATATAAAAAATAGTAGAGCAAATATTAAGTAATGAAAGAAAGGTTAATTTAGACAGGAAAAATTAAATTCAGTGGGTAAAATATTATTTTAAATAAATAATTATTACGGTGGAGGAGTTTACCTTATTTTCTAATGGGTATTTGGATTTAAGGAGGGCATCGCATGGCTACTGAAGAACAGATATTGAAAAGAATAAAATCTAAGGATAAGCAAGCCTTGGAATTAGTGGTGGAAAAGCATTACCTGTTGCTGTGGAAAATCTGCTAAAAGGTAAAAAATGACCCTCTAGTTTCTGAACGTCTAGTAACTGAAGTTTTCCAACAACTCTGGCATGAGCCCGAAAAATTTTCAGGAGACAAGAAGCTTTTGTTGCTGCTCATTTTATGTTGCAAAGAAAAAATAACAAAACTAGAAACTGAAAAGAGATTCTCTTTTTAAAAGATAAAAGTGATATGTAAAAGTAAATTTCGTACATAACTAACTGTTAACTTACTGATAAGTCTCTTGGATTAATATTAATTTTAGAAGAATAAACTGAAGAGAAAAATTATGAAGTGAAATTTTTCAAAGTTCGATAAAATTTATTCTCGAAAAAACCTCAAAGAGCGTAAAGTATCCTAGGGTAATGAGATATACTATGTATAGAACTTATTCATTCAAGAAATGGCAGCAAACATTGAGGGGGCATTTACTTGAGATTAGAAGAGGCCAAGAAAAAGTTGGCGGCTACATTGCCTGCTTTAAAAGGGATATCAAAAGAAGAAGAATTTGAGCATGATCGAGAAGATCCGGAACAACGCTTTGAAGAGCGAGAAATTCGAAAAGTGGCAGACCATTTGTATAGCTTAATTTATTCGGTTGAGTACCTTCAAAAACCGATTCAAGCTAGTGGAAGAATTATTAAACGATCGGATGGACGCTATGAAATCGAAGGCGCTGAAGATTACTTTACATCGGGCAGTCCCCTTGAAATCTGGGATGAATCAAAAGAAATATACGAACGAACACGAATTGAGCATGACGGTGAGGATTACTTTGCGGTAGGTATCAAACAACCTTTGGAGGGTCTACAAGCAAGATGTCGATAATATAAGCGACTCTTTCTGCAACAACAGCAATAAACTTAATGATTTAATCTGAAAAATAGCGAGAACCCATTTTCTTGGTCTTCAAGAGAATGGGTTTTTTGTGTGCTTATTTATAAAAGTAAGGATTCAGAACGATTATTGAGTGGTATTATAAGAACGTATGTTCTTTATTTTAAAAAGGAGGCGATAGCATGAAAACAACAAAACACACGAAACAAGTAGGGGCTGTCAGCGATCGAGGGTTAATTAAATGGCAAGGGATGCTGCTGACGGAACACGTCCGGTTAATCAAAGCATTCTACGAGGAACAGGATCAGGTGGCGAAACATGAATTGACCGAGTTTGATTTACAAGCCATCCAGGAAGAAGTGGAAATCGCTATGAGTCGGAGATGTGAGGTGCAAATGAAAACGTGGAAAAACGGCGAATTTTTCACACATACAGGAGTGATTCAAGAGGTTGACTTGAGGAATGGCCAGTTGGTTTATGAAGATGGATCCGGACGACAGCGATTTCCGGTTGAGAGCTTGGTGGGCATTCAGTTAGTGGATTGACTGAAATCATCAAAAGGAAATGACCGATGGAAGGTAGATGGCATCGGTTATTTCCTTTTTTCCTTGCCATCTTTTCAGCGCAGTCATGAGGTTCCAGGAATTTCCCTTACAAAGGGCAAATCCCGTGTCTGAGATTTGCCTTCTGAGGGATTTTTCTTTTCTTAGACGATGAATTATGCAGTTCAATTCGTCTGAGGAAGCCTGTAGGGACGGGGTTTTTAGATTACCCCAAGTTCCCTCAAGGAAACGCCATCTTTTTGGCTGACAATCAGTGAATCCAACACTTCAATGCCAATCAGTTCGCCAGCATCCATCAATCGCTTGCTAACAGCTACGTCTTCATTAGAATATTGGCAGTCGCCGGAGGGATGGTTATGAGCTACTAGAATACTTCCGGAGTTATTCAAAATGGCGGCTTTGAACACTTCGCGTGGATGAACGACACTGGCATTCAAGCTTCCGGTGTGGCAACGATGAACCACCGAGATTTCATTTTTGATGTTTAAGCAGATGACCAAGAAAACCTCCCGGTCCTCATCTCCGATGAGAGCTTTCGCAAAATTGATGGCATCTGTGGAACTCTGAATGCGTTCAGGAAGGACGCTTTTATAGGTTTCTTCGACTTCTTTCACTTCTTGTTTAATGCGTGTGATTTCAATGATTTTTTCGAGTTTCATGGGGTATCGCTCCTTTTTGATTTTGTCCGCCGGGCGGGAATGGTCCCAAAAGGGATTATTTTTTGCCTTTTGGTAAGGAGGACGGCCACACCCCATAGCCGACCAGTCAAGGGTCCCAGCGCCAAAGTTTTTTAGCGAAGCCGATCTAAAAAAGTTTGGTGCCCCTTGACTGAACACAGGCTTTGTCGGCTCCTGTCTTGGCTCGAAATAGGGATAGGGCGAAGCCAAGGAATCTGTCCGTATTTCGAGCTTAGACAGTCTGGTGCTGTGTACGCTCCGGTGGCCAAAAGCAAAAAATAACGACAAAAGGCAGCCGTTTCGGCTGCCTTCCCACTTGCTCGATCTTTCGTTGTTCGACTCGTTCACCCGTTCAGCGCTCTAATTCATTTTCTTTTTCATTCATTTTTTCGTCTTTGTTCAATTGAGCGAAGGCTTCTTTTAGTTCAGAAGTTTTTCCTTGATTTGGATTCAATTCGTTTAGGTGTTTTTGTAGATCATCCTTGGACAGGATCTGTGGGTTTTTCACCAATTGCCATCCGATGGTGACGCCATGCTTTGCTTCTGCTTGTAAATTCGGTTGCTTCAGCACTCGGCTCAGTCGTTCATTTAGATGCTTTTCATTGAGTTGCTGAAGGCGAGGGGCTTCTTTGTGTTGAGAACGGCTCAAGTATCGGTCGGTATTCAACGATTGAGCAAGGGCAGCTTTTCCGATGAATCGTTCCCCTTCAGCTTTTTTATGGAAGGTACGCTGCGAACTTTCGCCGCCTTCTATGGTCACGGCGTATTTCCCCTCGTCCAGTTTCGTCACTTCCAGGACATCTTCGACCTTTTGATACTCCTGGATCAACTGCCCTTTGTTTTCTAATACATTTAATACCGCATAACGATCGTCCAATTCACTTAACGGAAGAATCCGATTTGTATTGGTACGAAGGGTGAAGTGCTGATCCCGTTCGTTCTGTTCCACGGTCGCGAAAACGACGAGTCCATTTTTAGCATCCAACAGCTGCAAGGTCGGTTTATCTTCAAGCGATAGTTTTAACTTGGTTTCGACTGATTCCTTCACCTGTTCCGGATTGATGGATTGATAAAAATCTTGAATCTTTTCATTCTGCAGCGAGTTCACGTGTTCAATCGTCGCACGGGAGACATCTTGTACTTCTTTGATCGCTTGTTTAGCCAAGTTCAGGTCTTGCGCCCATGTGGCGATGTAGCCGGTGGAAGAAAGGTCCGTATCGAAACCATAGTATTGGGAAACGATGTAAGCTGCGCATTCGGCCTGCGCTTCTTTATGTCCTCTCGGCAGGTCTTTGATGTCGCTTTCCTTATGATGGAGCTGACTGTGCGCATATTCGTGAATCAAGACACGGAATTTTTGCTCAGGGCTCTTGGAAACAGCCGTGTTGATGACAATCTCCTCTTTTTGAGGACTGAAATAACCGCCATATGTCTGACCTTCATGTGCTTCTTCCCGAATGGTTAACGGCTGGGAATTCTCATTTGTTTGATGGATGAACCGGTCATACAGTTCCTTCAAAGATTCCGATGAGGTTAAGTCTTTTTGGATAAAGTCGCGGACGTTCGGAATCTCTTTTCCATCGGTTTGTGAGACGTCGAAGACTTTGCCGATTCGAAAGCCGGTGATGCTTTGTCGAACTTCGGATTGAGGATCCCCGTTCTTGTCACGCAGCACTTCACCTGTCTGTTCGTTCACTTTCTGCACTTCGACTTTCTTAAATGAAGGCACCAAGATATCAATGCTCTTTTCCCCTTTGTTGACGTGACGACCTAGGGCTTGCCATTGCCTGAATCCACGAACCATCGTCGCTTCAGGATTTTGCCCGGCAATCATCAGCACGTTGTTGAATGAATATTGGTGGCCACTGGCCATGACATTGAGCATGTCCTGGAATCGGTTGTTTTGAAACATCTCTTCGAGGTTTCGTTCCAGCCGATCATTAATTTCGGTCAAATCCACCTTAGTCGACATAGTTCATCACGTCCTTTCTGACATACCAAGCTTCATAGAGGGGTTCGGCTCGTCCTGGAATCCGAACAGGGCTATAACAGGTAATCGCATACTCTTGCACGTCTTCTTCAAGGTCAATCAGACCTTCATATGTAAGTGCCTCAAACGGCACAGGATCGTAAAAGCTCAAGATCCGTTTATCACTCGCGAGGATTTCGCTAATCGTGACAAGCATCTGTTTCTCCCCTTTCGCTTATAAGAGCGTACGTAAATCCGTCGCTTCCTTTTCCTTTAATCGGTCCTCAATCGACCGTTCTTCCGTTTCTTCTTCTTGCATGGCTGCCCATTCTTCTTCCAGTCCGTCATCCGTTAAATCAAACAGATCCGATTGATCAATCTCTTCTTCAATCACATGCGTTCTCGTGCCCCCTGAGGTAAAAGGAGATTCCTTCGTTGGTTCGGGAGATGTCGGAACCGTGAAAGCTGATTCTTTCTTCACAGCCGGTTCTGAAGCGACGGACGTGTGCTGTTGAACGTAGGAGCCGAACACTTCGGATTGCCATGCTTTCTGTAGCTTCATCGGATGTAAGCCACTGACAAACAAGTAGCAATCGTTCTTCGCAATGCTCGCTAAGTCCCCTTCCGGTATCAAGGAGCGCTTCACGTACTGTTCAGACTGGCTCTGGCTGGCACTTGATTTCCCACTCATGAAGCCGCCACTTTGACTGGAAGAGCCTGTCTGGATCTTCGCGGTCGTTTCACCGGCGAGTTGGGAGAAGTACTTAATCGTCTCCATATCCTTACTTCGCAGGAACAACAGTGTGTCGTGGTTGGATAAGATGGAACGAGCCATTTCTCTGCCGTACAGCGATTCAATCTGTCCATTGTCCTGGACGATGGTGTTCATCGATAACCCGAGTCCCCGGCATGTTGCCAAGACTCGTGCGTATTTCTCGATTTTTCCGATATTCGCAAATTCATCCAATAAGAAGATGGTCGGAATCTTCAATTGTCCGCGATTTTCATCAGCCAGTTTATAGAACTGCGAAATCAATTGATCGAAGAACACGGATGTTAATGCCGTGAACGGGTTTTCGTCCATTGGAAGCTTCACATACAGAATGCTTTTCTGTTCCTGAAACTCACGGAAGTTGAAATCGCTCGTGCGAGTCATTTCGCTGATTTTCTTCAATGTGAAAATACTGACTTGCGAAGCGAAGGACGACGTAACACTCGTTCGGGTGTTCCCACCGAGCGTCGTTAAGCCCTTCAACAGCTGATAAGCCGGATGATGAGGACCAATTTCTTCATCCACCCACTGGCGGAACGATTCCTCGTCCGGAGCGACCCGTTCATTAAAGACATTCAGCACGTCTTGCATACTGGCGTTCGGAATTTCGGTTTTGCAGTAGACAATTAAGCCCGCCAGCATTTTCTGCGCTCGTTCCATAAAGAAGTCTTCTTTGCCGTCCTTGGTCGAGTTTTTGGCGATCGTGACGGAAACGCTTTGCGCATCCTGATCATCAAAGACGTAATCGAGCAAGTTGTAGTGGTCTTGATTGAAGTTGATGAAGTCGATTTGATACACCTTGTAGCCTTGGTTGCGCTTGATTTCCGCGGTTTGTTCGAAGAGCTCACCCTTTGGATCGGTGACAATCAAGGTTTCCTCATGGTTATTGACGAGGTTCGGGATGACGTATGACTGTCCTTTACCACTCCCGCTGGATCCGACGATGTAAACGTTTCGGTTATCAATCTCCGTGGACCGAGGAATGATAAGCACTTGTTTCTTATTTGGCACCCGGCCGACAATCAATCCGTTCTCCAAACGTTCTACGGTCTTTTCGGGTTGTTTCGATTGGTATGTGTTGTGTTTGGAGAAATACTTGCCGTTCAGGACTTCCGATGGCTTCGTGAATCGGGCCGATCCGTGAACGCCGAAATCATGCGCATCTTCATACGTATGTTCCACCAAACGCATTTTGGAGAGGAACCAGCCGAAGAAGACGACCGTGAGGATCGCCACCAACAGTTGGGATTGCTGATCGGTTTCGGTGAGAAAGGTCAGCGTTCCTTGTACGTCCAGAAGAAGGGCATTCAGCCCTCCCCCTTCTTTCAAGAAGCGTAAGAGTCCTGTTAGGGCATATCCAATCAACAAGGATAGAAGAAACGTAACGGCGATTTTCTTACCGGCGCCTTTTTGTAAGGTTTTTTTCATCATGCAGTTCACGCCTTTCAATAGTTCGCTTTTACAGTTCAAACTCCAAGCCGAGTTCACGGCGAAGTTGTTTGTCTTTGCTCTTTCGACGGAGCTTCGTCGGGGCAGGCGTCTCGTGTTGCTGTTGATGCTGATCCCGTTCGGCTTGGTCAATCAACTGTTCAATCAGCTCGGTACTAGCTCGCCCTGTCGGGAAGTGAGAAAGGGATTTTTGCTGGCTGCCTAAGCGTTCAGCAAACCGAGCCTCCGGTTTTGCTTGATAAGCATGATGCGCCATCGCTTGTTTGCTTTGGTCTTTCTTCGCCACTTGCAAGCACGCTTTCAAGGTCGGCGCTTTTGTCAGCTTGTTCTGTTGCGTGTAGTGCTTCAGTAAATTCGTTTTCATCTCTAATGGGAGTTGCTCGACGTCTTTTAACAGCTTCTCTTTCGCTTGTGGGAACGTCTCTCGAATCAAGGCATTGAGTTCCTGATCGATGTGTTTCGCTTTCGCCTCGTAGCGTTCAATCAATTGCTGCGTGGTGTTCAGTTTGACGGACGTTTCATAAATCGCTTTGAGGTCTGTGCCATCTTTCACTAGCTGTTCTTTTTCACTGCCGAGCTTATTGCGAATCAATGCTTGGATCCGGATTTGCTCACTGGCTTTCTCGCCTTGTTCACACGCTTTTTTCAATTCCTGCAGCTGCAAATGATGATTCACTTCGTGAGGGGATGGAATGGCTGCCAGGTCGTTCATCTGGATTGCGGTGAGGACATTCGACTTGTACGCCACGGTCCGGTCATTATGCGCAAACCGTTCATCGGTTTCTGGGAATAATTCAGCAAAGGCATTATGGACGATTAAGCTTTTTGCCCGGTATGTTCGTTCGGCATGTGCCACGACTTGATCAACCGTTTGTTGGTCTTTCTCGACGGAATCCGTTAACGCTTCAAACGCATCCAAACGCTCGGTAAAGAGCGAACGGAAGTCAGACGAAGTGAATCCTTGTTGCTTCACGACAGAGAAGTTACGCTCTTGATACGCCTTGTGAGAGGCGTTCAAAATGGCATGCGTGACCTGGGCTTCGACTTGTTTCGGTTCCACTTTGCGTTCTTCCCAGCGATACAATCCTTGCAGCTGATCTTGAACTGAATCGAATGAGAAGTTGTCTTTCAGACGGCCTTGCATGAAGTGCCAGCTCTTTTCGTAATCCTCGTTCAATTGGGCAGTAACTTCGCTTGTGTGACGATGCAAAACAGTCTGAACATCTCTCTGTTTATGCTTAGCAGACAGAAAGGCAATTTTATCATTTAGCTGAGCGATTTCGGCGTTTTTTTCTCGGATTTCTTGATTCAATTGATGATAGAACGTCTGCGCTTCGATCCCTTTTTCTTCTAAACGTTTCACGTATTGATATTCATTTCGTTCTAAGCGAACCTCAGCGATTTGGTCGAGTCCTTGGGCTTCAAACGAAAGCGCCGAAACGGTTTGATCGATGCCATGTTCTTTAAACGATTCATTGATAGCATCCGCATAATGCGTGCGCCATTTCACCAAGGTTTCGCGTTCGTTCCAATCGGTAGACGGAACGGTTTGATAGACTTTCTCTCCTTTTTTATCGCGAAGGATATCGCCGTTTTGGTCGAATTCGTATTGACGTGTTTTCTTTTGCCCCCACGAGCCGTCTTCATTGAACGGACGAACCGTCAGCATGATGTGCGCATGCGGATTGTGTTCTTTGTCTCGGTGAATGGCCACATCTGCGACCATCCCCTCTTCCACAAATTCTTCTTGAACGAATGATTGGACGAGTTCTTGTTGAGCGTCTTCCGGTAACTCGACCGGCAACGCAATCAAGACTTCACGAGCGAGTTGTGCGTTCCAGGCTTTCTCAATCTTTTCTACTTCGTTCCAAAGTTTTTCGCGTTCTAAGGTCCACTCGGGCGCATGATCCGGTTTGAGGATGAACGAGACCGGAGCCACTTCGCGCTGCTGATAGCTTTTCATTTCTTCATCACGTTCGGAATACAACTCTTCCCCACTTCGGTAACTGGCACTCGCCACGGCGGATTGGGTTTTCTTGCTGATGATATTGGCTTGCAGACGGAAATAGCTCACGTTCTCTCACCTCTTTTTCTTTTTAAATATCCGAAGGCGACAACCCAAACCCGGAAGGGCTTTGGACCAGGTCACCACCCCGAATTTCGGGTGGTGTATAACTGGGCACTCGCTTGGAAGCTCGGATTCATTATATCATAATTTTTCCCTTTTTCGTGGATTTTATTTATATATATGTTAAATTATTTATATATAAATAAAAAGGAGTGCAGAACAATGGCAAACAACATTGAAAAGATTACGAGCATCGAAGAGCAAATCGAGAGATTAAAGGAAAAGCGAAAGAACTTGGAGAAGCAAATGCAGCAAAACATCGGGGCTGAAGTGCTGAAGATGTGGAACGTAGAATCAGAACAGGAAGCCATCGAGTGGATTCAAAAGATGGCTGTTCAAGTAAATGGCAGCGAAGAACACCCTGAGGCGTGGGATGGCCATGAATCCGAAATCCGATAACCTGGCCAAGTCTCAGGAGCTTAAGAAGCAAATCACCGATCTCCAAAAGAGAAAAAATCAGCTTCAAAACGAAACGCAGCGAAGAGCGAGCTGGGAACAACGAAAAGCGAGAACGAAACGATTAATCGAGACAGGAGCGCTGGCTGAAAAGTACTTTGAATTGGATGACTTCACAATCGAACAACGAGAAAAGATCTTCCAAACATTCTCTGAGTTCGTGAAAAGCAAAATTCAAAAGCGTTAAGTGTACACTCTTTGAGATTTGAACTGCATTTTATGTGAGAAACCAAAAAAAACACCGGAACTAGGAAGCTCTGTGCAAAACAGACTTCTTCAAGTTTCGGTGTTTTTAGTCATATGGTTTTTGCTTTTCGACTCGTTCAGCCGTGAAGAAAAAGACAGGAATCTAGAGGCTTTTTTAGGGTGAAGCGACACGTAGAGCGCTTTGTAACGTAAGTTACTAGGCGCTCTAGTGCAGTCACCCGAATTGTATTTTTTATAGGGTTTGAAAACTTGTCTTCAATTATTATTGAGTTCAATTACAGTCCAATTGTCGAAGTCGAAATTTTGTAACTCACGCTTTTGTTTTTCAGCATCCTCTAAATTTTCAAAAGTAAGTTCTTGTCCCTCTTTTGTAAGAGTCGTTCCATTTTCAGATCGAATAATGTACATGGAAAATTCTCCTTTCGTGAATAATAAAGATTTTTAATCTCAAAAAAGTAGAAATATCTACCTTTGTTAGGTAGATATTTCTACTTTTGTATATTTGAATTTGTTGAATCCTCATTTAGGAACTCTGTCATATATTCAATTTGTTTTTTCTGTCGATCTGTTAATTCATTCTCTTCATAGTAGTCTACAAGCTTAGAAATAATTGCATAGGTTTTGTTCTCATCCATGAACTTACCTAAGATTCCTATTTTGGTGTGAAGATCATTAGGAAGTTTAATGGATTTCACATTATTATTTTTGCCAACAACGCCTTTTCTTCTAGTGGCTTTCTTCTTAGGTTTGTTTTCAACGGGCTTGATGTCTGTTTCTGTTTTTTCTATTAGAACATCTGTATTTTTCGGTGCAACTTCAATTTCTTCAGTTGGAGATGTGGGCACAGACGGATTCGAAAACTTAAAATCATTGTTACTGGTGACTACCACAGGCGATGGTCTTTCCATAGATTTGGTTTTCCTTTTAATTAACGGACCTTTTTTAGGGCTTTCAGACATTTGTTTCTTCCTCCTCAAATCGAGCAAGCTTCTCTTCCATTTCGTCGACTACATCTAAAAATGTTTGATGTGCCTTACGGTCATGATGGTCATCATTTTTAATACCTGTAACGTCCCAGGCTTTTAAACGTTCTAAGTGTTTTATAACATTTGAAAATACGTTGTCTTCGCCAAATAACTCCGTTGCTCTTTCAACAGTAGTTTGATCGACTCTACCTCCGGCTCTTAAAAGAACTGGAAGAACGCCAAGTACTTGTATCTCAGCTTCATATTCGTCATGCATAAACTGGAGATAAGAAACATAGGTTTCTGCACCCTCTAAAGAAAGTTCTTGGGCCTGAAGAATAATTAATACATAATCTGAAGCCATCATTGCATTATCTGAGTAGTCACTGATCGTTGGAGGTACATCAATAAAAATATAATCATAGTTTTCTTTAAGTGGATCTAATAGTCTCTTTAATAGTGTTATTTGTTCGAGATCTGTTTTGAAGTTTTGGTACAAGAATTTTGAGAAGTTTTTAAAAGATACTGCAGCTGGTATTAAATCAAGATTTTCATTAACTTTTAAAATTACATTTTCTAGACTACCTTCTTGAAATCCATCAAATATGGTTTTATTGATTTCGGTAATACCTGCAGAGCGAGCAATTAAAGTACTTGCATTCCCTTGCGGGTCCATATCCACTAAAAGAACTTTCTTATTGTGAACATTTGCATATTCCCAACTAGTCATTACAGATACTTTAGTTTTTCCTACGCCACCTTTGAAATTCCCAACCACAATAGTTTTAGCCGTCATTTTTATTTTCTCCTACCCTTCCTAACAAACTTCTACCTAACAAACTTCTACTTCTGTATATTTCTGATAATAACATAAGTAGAAGTTTGTGTATATGAGAATTAATTTGTAATAAATTTGTAATATAAGCTCATCAATTCCAACAAAAGTAGAAAAGTAGAAATATCTACTTCTGCGAGAATGACATTCATTCCAACAAAGGTAGAAAAGTAGAAATATCTACTTCTGTGAGAATAAGATTCATTCCAACAAAGGTAGAAAAGTAGAAATATCTACTTCTGCGAGAATGATATTCATTCCAACAAAGGTAGAAAAGTAGAAATATCTACTTCTGCGAGAATGATGTTCATTCTAACAAAGGTAGAAAAGTAGAAATATCTACTTCTGCGAGAATAACGCTCATTCTAACAAAAGTAGAAAAGTAGAAATATCTACTTCTGTGAGAATGATGATCATTCTAACAAAGGTAGAAATATCTACTTCTGTTAGAAAAAAAGGAGTTTTCATTATTTTTCTTCCCTGTATTATCAAGGTTTCTGAGAAGAGAAGTGATCTTTCTTAATTTCATGATTCTAACAAAAGTAGAAAAGTAGAAATATCTACTTCTGTGAGAATGACGCTCATTCTAACAAAAGTAGAAAAGTAGAAATATCTACTTCTGTGAGAATGACATTCATTCTAACAAAAGTAGAAAAGTAGAAATATCTACTTCTGCGAGAATGTTATTCATTCTAACAAAAGTAGAAAAGTAGAAATATCTACTTCTGCGATAATGATGCTCATTCTAACAAAAGTAGAAAAGTAGAAATATCTACTTCTGCGAGAATGTCGTTTATTCTAACAAAGGTAGAAAAGTAGAAATATCTACTTTTGCGAGAATGACACTCATTCTAACAAAAGTAGAAAAGTGGAAATATCTACTTCTGCGACCTTGAAAACCTTGATTTGACGCTATTTACACGATGTTTTCATTCCTATACGGTTAGGAAAAGAAGCATGGTAAGTCAATGAAGGGGAAGGGTTAGATGAATAAATTGGATAAAGTAATAGATACTATTTTAAAAAATGGAATCTATTCTTATAAAATTAAGAATTCTAAATTAAGCCTTCCACTTCGAGTTGAGGCTGCCAAAAAGGCCAATAAAAGAAAGACTGGAGCAATTGGTGTGGTTCGATCTAAAGAAGATCTTTCTACACCTTCCGGTGTTAAAGGCTATGTTGTTACGTCCTTAGAAACTCTCTTGGAGGACGCTTTTTTGGTTTCGCATTGGAATCCCAACGTATTCAACTACATAAGGTATTCAGATGAAAAAAGACGGTTCCTCAAGGGACACGAAGAGAAGAATCTTCAACAGATCAATACCTTTGTCGTCGATATCGATACCAAAAAACAGCCGTATACGGAAATCCTGACGGCTGCACTCGATCATAGTGTCGGCGTTCCCACACTTGTCTTGGAAACCCCGAAGGGATTTCAGGTCTATTTCGTCTTGGAAAAACCGTTGTTCATCAGCAACCAAAACGATTTTCGCGGACTGAAGGTCGCAAAACGTATTTCCGAAAACATTAAACAGAGCTTGGCCAAGGTCTTACAAGGAGTCGACATCTCCTGTAATGACTTTGGTTTTTTCCGCATGCCGAACGAAGACAATATTCGGTGGTTTTCTGAAGAGATGGTCTATGACTTTGGCTCGTTGATTGCTTGGTCGAAGCGCCAGGACGACGACCGGGGGAGGGGACTGTTTGTTGTAGCCGATGAATCATCGGAGCATGACCCAACACAGACGGCCTGGTTCCAGGAACTGCTGAAGACGCGTCACGTGAAAGGACAATCGGGACAGCTTGGCCGCGATAACCTGATGTTCACGCTTGCGCTTGCTTGCTATAGTGCCGGAAAGGGGAAAGGAGAGACGCTGGATTTGCTCGATGAGTACAATTCAGGGCTTGCTTTACCCCTTCGGCATAGCGAAGTTGAGAAAATCGTCAGAAGCGCCTACAAGGGGCGTTTTAAAGGCGCTCATCAGGATTACATTCAAGAGCTCTTGAACGAGTGGGGGAGTCACAAGGAGATCGCCATCGAAAACCCGATGGGTGGCTGGTACAAGTTTAAAAAAGAACGCGAAGACCGGAAACGGAGCCATTACGACGAGTGGGAAGAAGACCTGTTGCAGTTTATTCAAGAAAAGACCTCACTGGATCAACCGATTAATTGGACGACGCAGCGAGAACTCTGCGAATCCGTCGGCATTCCAAGGAGCTCATTCAATGTATTAATCCAACAGTCGAAAAAAATCCTCATCAAGCGAGCTGGCAAAGGACGTACAGCCCAAACCGGAATTACTTCCGTGGCTGTGCTTCTTCAGTGTGCGCTCAGTTATCAGCAAACCCATCGGGTTCGGTACAAGGAAGCCCTGCAAATCATTGCGTCTGAACGTCTGAATGAGCGTATCGTTCAAGATCTGATCGAAGATGTGGAGTGGGTCCTTGAAAAGCGTTTGTCTGAACCGATAACTGGTAAAAATTTCAATTCTTCTTAATGGTCCAGTCTGCCAATACATATCTGTATACGTGGTGTTTTTATCCGAGTTAGGTATTGGTTATCTATCCATCACTCTTTTGATCGCATCAAAAAACACCCAGCATGAGCCGAGTGTTAGGAATTTTCATCGTTATCGGATTCAGGATTATAGGTTCCGAAGCGTTCATACATCTTTTGAAGCTGCATTTCTTGAAAATCGTCTTTAAAGGCACGCAAAAAGATCTCCGTGGGATCGATTTCCAGGATGTTGGCGTAATGAATGAGCCATCCAATCGATACATTCTGTTTTCCACGTTCAATCAGTGAGATGGTGGAACTGTGAAACTCACTCATGGCATGAATGTCGGTGATGGTTAAGTTTTTCTCTTTGCGAATGCTTTTTAAGGCTTCACCGATTTTTATGTAAAGGTCTTTTTCGTTTTTAGGGGGCATTGGATGATCCTTTCAAAATTAGACGTATCTGTTTGAGAAAAGTATGCTAAACTGATACAAATAATTTATATATATATAAAAAAATCTCTACAAACTCTTTTATTGGTAGTTTGGCGACCGTCAATAAAAGAGTTCCCAAGTAGAGAAATTTCAAAGAATGTTTTGTTGTCTTGATTATAGCATAAATTCAAGCCTAACGAATAGCCTGTTTTCTCTTGCTGGCGCTTGATTTTGCTGAGACTCCTTTGAAATTTCTCTGACTGAATTTAAGAGAATGGAAGGGGTATGTAAGATGACTGGAAAGTACAACATACGAGAAGAGGCTGCGCAGCGCTTCTACCGATTGCCAAAGGTGTTCTTCACCAACGAGCGTTACAAGAAACTGAGCAATGACGCGAAGATTGCTTTTGCAATTCTACAAGATCGCTTGGATTTGTCGATTAAGAACGATTGGTTTGATGAGGAAGGGAACATTTACTTCTTGTATGGGAATCAGCAGTTATCCGATATCTTGAATTGCAGTAAACCGACCGTGATCAAAATCAAAAAAGAGCTGCATCAAGCTGAATTGCTAGAAGAGAAACGCATGGGGTTATCGCAATCGAATCGGCTGTATTTAATCAAACCCGTGGCGGAGATCTCCGATGCGAAGCAGATGGGAGAACCTGATAAAGAGGCCGAAACCCTTGGGGCCCAACAGAAGTTAAAATCTTTAACTTCAAGAAATCAACATTCTTTACTTCAAGAAGTTAAAACTTTTAACACTAATGATACTGACCTTAACAAGACTGATCTTAGTGAGACTGAAATAAAGATCAATCAACTGCGAGAGAAAACCGATATTCCGGAAGTGATTGTGCAGGTCTTAATCAAAAACAAAGAACGATTGATGGATGACGCTATTGAGGTTCAAGATGTGGCGAATCATTACTTCGCTCATCAGGAAGTATTGACGCTGCATCAATACGCCGATGCCTTGCAATATTCTCTCGAACGCACACCTGGACGAATCAAAAGCATTACCGCACGACTCACAAAAGCCGTCGAAGATAAAAAGAAATGGCTCGGGATTCAAACACAGCCCATTCAAAAGCCTGTTAGAACCGAGTTGGTCCCTGATTGGCTTCACGAACAGAATACGAAGGAAGCATTGGAAGAAACAGTTTCTCCAGAAGAATTGGAAGCTGAAAAAGCGAAATTGCTTCTCAAACTAGCGAAAAGGAAGTCCAAGTGACTTCTTTTTTTATTTATATGTCAATAAAAGTTCTGATAAATTAGCCCTTTCTTAGTAGTAGTTGAGGAAAAAAGTATTAGAGTGCTTAAGAAACCTTATTTAAAGCCATTTGAAAAAGGTCTTTAAGTACTGCCGTAAATCTGGCAATTTTGATTGCCGAATAAATGGCAATTTGTTACGGTTAAGACAGAGGAGAAAGGTGGTGGCAAATATGTTTGATCGAATTAGTACGTTTTTGAATACCTTGTTTACGGATATGCAAGGTACATTCATTACGATTTTTATGATTGGTTTGTTAATTTGTGCTGTTGCAGTTTGGGCTGGAGATGAACAATCAACTCCAAAATTTAAAAATGGTATAAAGGTTTGTCTAATCGGCTTAGTTGTATTTATTCTAGCCAAACCAATTGTTGACTACATCAAAATCAACCTGTAAGAAAATGTGAGAAAGTATGTGATACCCATGCGAACAGATTCCTATGTGGAGCGCCAGGAACGGTTGCGTGACCGTGGCAAAGTCGAATTGCCGTTGAACATCGACACGAAGAAGTACCTGTACGGCAATATCTCGTTCCAGGACGTGTTCATCGTTTCTCCGTTTCTGATCTTAGGGGCGTTCATCTCGTACTTGCTGTACCGGGCAGGAACTTTCAATCAGCAACTCCTACTGGTGGCGTTTGTGCCAGCGATGATTGTGACGGTGTTTCAGCTAAACAAGCATCCGGTGCGAAAGAACTTGTCGCTCTTGCAATACAAAGTCATTTGGAAGCTAAAAGCGAAACACCGAAAGAAAGATTTTCATTACGCGAAAGGAGCTTTACCGATGAGCCGGAACGAACGGGACACCCGAACTGAATTAGGACTCGCGAATATCGCCAATGGGTGTTTGGAGTCCTCGGACCGGCGCTTGATTAAGGTGTTGGAAGTGTCTTCGGTCAACTTGTCGCTGATGAACGAGCTGGCGAAAGAAAACGTCTTGTCGGCGTATCAGTCGTTTATTAACGATACCGGCGAGAAACAGATCCAGTTGATGCAAGTCGCGCAGCCGATTAATTTAACGAACTACTTGATGTGGTTTAACGAACAAGTTGATCAGAATTCGTCGTATGCGAAGCGCATGCTCAAGCAGGGTTACGCAGATCAGATTGAACGGATCCAAAAGTCGAAGAACATGGTGACCCGGAAACGGTATTTGGTCATTTCCAAACCGATGACGAATTCGCCGAAGGATTACCTGAAGCTCGAAACGACGGCGAACATCCTGCAAGCCAAACTCGAACAGATGCTGTCGGGGTACGAGAAGCTGGACGTGAAGATTCTCGAGAACGACGAACTGTTGAAATTCTATTATGCCTGCATCGATTTCGAGAATGCCCAGGCGCAAGGACAGAACATCGTCCATAAAACCAACGCCAAGCTCGATGTGGTCGTTGGGAAGAATACGGCCAAAGCCTTGGTCGAGCAATACAAGACCTTGCTGAACGATCGATTTGAGTAGGAGGTGGAGACATGGTGTGGAAACCGAAGTGGCTGCAGCCCAAACAACCTGATGAAACAACCTTTGAAGACACGGTCAGTGGCATGAACGAAACGCTTCTCACGGCCATTGCCCCAGACAACCTGACGGAATACGATTCCTCCGTCCGGGTCGGGGCGAATTACACCCGGACGCTTCTCATCGTGGATTACGATCCGATTCAAGACCAGAATAAGATCCAGCAAGTAACCGAAATACCGGAAAACGTATCGCTGGTTCATTACCTGCAGGAATACAACATGGGCGAAGTACGGACACAGCTCGTCAAAAGCATCAAGCAGAACCGAATGAAGATGAACACACGGTTCGCTGATGAACAGACCATCATTGAATCCGAAGGTCAGATTGAAAGCGCGTCAGAAATGCTGCGGAACCTGTCGTACCGGAACGATAAGATTTATCTCTTTCATACGCTCATCCATTTGGTGGCGAGTTCACAAGAAGAACTGGATCAACTGACGACGACCGTGAAGAGCAAGTTCTCAAAAATCGGCATCATTCATAATCCGACGGATCGAGCTGTGGATGCGTTCCGGTCGTTCCTTCCGTTAAATGACAACAAAGTGGACGAGCTCACCTACAAGATGACGAACTCGGAAGCGATCTCCTATTTCTTCCCGTTTCACGAAAACGAAATGTTCTCGGAAACGGGGTTGATTAAAGGACGGAACATGACGACGGGAAATGTCGTGATTGTTGACGATACGAACCTGTTGAATCGGCATGAGTTTGTCATCGGGATTTCCGGTATCGGAAAATCAACGTACTTATTCGCCAACATGACGAACAAGCACATGCTCGGACGGAAAATCATTACCGTGGATCCAAAAGGGGAATTTGGACGGAACTACTCGGATCTTGGTGGGGCGTGGGTCAAGTTTCAGTTGAAAGGCGGAAACCGGATTAACCCGATGGACCTGCCGAAAATCAGCGAGAAGATTCAAATGGAAGAAACCGAACTCGGGAACATTTTGCTGACGAAAATCTCGAACCTGTTGGTCATGTTCCAATTGATGTACAACTCCATGAGCGATCTGCAGGAAGACATCCTGAGCCGGTACATCCAGAAGGTCTACGAAGAGAAGGGAATCGACGAGACGACCGATGTGAACCAATTGACGGCCGATGATTATCCCATCTTGGAAGACCTGTACAAGCTCATTGAACGCGACAAACAGAACGACCCTCCGTTGTATGAACGGATCCGGGATTTCCATACGACCTTAGAAACTTATGTGTATGGCATTTATTCGGAACTGTTCAACGGACCGACGAACGTCAACATCGACAATGACTTGGTTTGTTACGACTTGAAGGAAATGAGCAACAACGAAAAGATTCAACGGATCCTTTTCTATAACATCCTCTCGCATACGACATACGAAATCATGAGTGGCGACCGGCAGCCGAGCGAAATCTTCATTGATGAAGCACACGTCATCGCCGATCCGAAAGTGCCGAAAGCGATGGAATTCATCTACTTCATGATGAAAGTTCTTCGGTCGTTCAACTGTGGCATTACCACAGCGTCTCAGTCGGTAGAAGACTTCTTGTCGGCACGGGATGAGAACCGAAACTACGGAAAAGCGATTATCACGCAATCGGTTCAACGGCTGTATTTGCCAATGAGCGAAGAAGAGCTGAAGTACTTGGAAGAAGAGCTAGGCAATCAGTTCTCCAAAGAAGAACGATCGACGTTGATTCTCAAAGATGGCAAGAAGAAAGAACAAGCCGGCAAAGGCATTTTCTATACTGGTTCCAAAAAGATCAAACTCGAAGTGCAGCTGAACGAAGTGACTGAGAAGCTGTGGTTTGAACAGAAGAGCATTAACGAACTGACGATGTGAAAAGGGATGAGGGCATGAATCCAAAAGACGCAGCCAAAACGATAGGGTCGATCTTGCTGACAAAGGTCTTATTCAGTCCACTCGGATTGATCGCCGTTGGGGTCACGATTTTGCTCATCATCATGCCGGTGTTCATGTCGATGGCGAGTAAAGGGGAAGATTTCAACTTAGATGACCCCGACAGCAATTTAGAAGCTCTCTCAGGCTCCTCAGGCGGCGCATATTGCGCTCCGGAAGGCGAATTGGATAAAGAGTTGTGGGAAGCTGGATTCGCCTCTGCAGGCGTTTTTGAAGGGATGGGGGACGTGTTCTTGGACGTAGCAGAAGAAAAGGGAATCGATCCGGTTCTCATGGCTGCGATTGCGCTTCACGAAACCGGGCACGGGACCTCGTCGGCTGTGGTGGAAAAGAACAATCCCGGAGGTTTGATGGGGTCAGGCGGACTGTTTGTCTTTGATACGTTGGAAGAAGGGATTGCCTCGATGGGCAAGACCTTGCACAACCGCATCATCCAGGACGGGCTCGGCACGATTGCCGACCTCGGTTCCGTTTATGCACCGATAGGAGCTAGTAATGACCCGACCAACCTGAACAGTCATTGGGTTCCGAATGTCACGAAAGTGGTTAGCTCGTTAGGTGGATTAACGATGAACTGCGAAACGCCAACCGGAGAGTTTGTTCAACCGATTCCGGATGTCGTCATCAATTCGAATTTTGGCATCCGGGTCCATCCCGTTACTGGCATTGTCACACCACATGAAGGCGTGGACTTGAATTGCAGCCGGCCCGATCCAATCTTCGCAGCGAAAGAAGGGAAAGTGGTCTTTGCTCAATATCCATCTGGTGTTTTAGAGACATACGGCAATGTCGTTGTCATTGAACACGCGAATCAACTCTATAGTTTATATGCCCATCTCAGCAAGATTGACGTCGAAGTGGGCGATCAGATTAGCCAGATGGAGCAACTCGGTCAGTGTGGCACGACCGGACGCTCGACCGGAGACCATCTGCATTTTGAAATTCATACGGATCGCATGTTTGGCAATCGGGTCAATCCGATGCCGTATCTTGAAGGAGAGAAGGGGACGGACGAATGAAACAGATGAATGGGCAGACGATTCTACTGGGGGCGCTCGTCTTGGTCTTAGTTCTTGTCAGCTTTAATCTCTACTTTGACAAGCAAGACGTTGAACAGGAGAACCAACGCCTCACCGAACAAGTCGAACATCTATCAGCAAAAGAAAAGCAAAGCGAGGCACTCTACACACAGACGGAAACGTTTATCGAAGCGATCTTTGAAGGCGATGCTCTTCGTTATTTCACCGAATCTTACCGTTCGGAAGTGGAGGACGAAGTCACAGAAGCTGAAACGATGCACGGGCATAGCCGAAGCAACACAGCGGATTTAGAGATCTTCAATATCTCCGTTCGTCCAAGAGAAGAAGGATTTCAAGTCTATGCCATTTACCGAATTACCTTAACGGGCGTTGAAGGAGAGTTGGAGTCCCTTGGCAGACAGCGTGTGATGTATCTGATGTCTCAAATGAATTGGGTCGAGGAACAAGGTGAATGGAAAGTCGATGCGCACGATTTGGAACCGTTAACGTCCGGAGAAGAGTTCGAGGAAGCGATAAACAACGGATAATGGAAGGAAAGGATGATCGAGATGAAGGCAAAACTCCACCAGGTGCTCGTCTTCCAGCAACGTGTCCAAAAACAGATGGATGGATTGATTGATCGGCTTTCTCGAACAGCCATTGACCAGGAAGAACGTAAGTTTGAATTGATGTATGACAAGCCTTTAAGTGAAAAGGAAAAAATCGAGATAAAGAAACACATTATTATGAAGTGGGCGATTCTTTTACTTGTACCTCTTCTTTTTCTTATCTTAACGTTGCTGAATAGGGAGGTAATGATGTGAAAAAAACTTTGATATCAATCTCTCTCTTTCTTTTATTCATCCTTGTTCCATTTACAGTCGTATCTGCTGAAGAAGGCGAGTTTATGGATGAAACAATTGAAGAGTATAAGACTACACAATCAAATAGTGAAAAAGTGGATAGTGTCGAATCTTATATGAAAAACGTACTTTACCTCGAAAAATACGATTATAATACCAATCAATTTAGCTGCAAATGGCATGAAATCGGTTGTCATACCAATAGCTTTTTGTACACAACAGTAAGTGGATTTGTATATGGCGCAGTAGATAGTTTTAGCAAGTTTCAAATTGATGCAGATTTTATTACAGGAAATCCTGTTTATGAAGGCTATATGCTAAATTTTAAATCTTTGGCATGGACAATCACTGCCATTTTTATTTTATGGCAAACGACTAAAATTGTAATCCTATACACTGGGAATGGAGAAGAAGGGATGAATTCACTTCATGACAAGCTAATTGCTGTTGTGACGGGTGGTATTCTGCTGGGTATCTACGCTCAATTGTTCGATTGGATTTTAGAATTAACTCATTTACTTACAGAAACCATGCTCACATCTCCTGTTACCCATTACGACATCATGCAAGTCATGGCTGTTAATTCAGTAGGATATGGATTGATTTTAATGATTGTGGTTTCAGCCATCCTCTTTGTTTTTTTCTTATCAATTCTGTATCGAACAGTCCTGTTTGTCATCCTTTATATCACAGGGGTCTTAGCTATCCCCACGATAGTCAATGATCAGTATAACTTTTTCAATTTATGGCTGAAAACGGTCGTGAGCAACATATTAACTCTGACGATCCAGTTATTATGTTTTGTTTTAGGAATAAAAACGTTAGTAGACCTTACTGATGGAGGAAACATGATTTTGGGAATGATTTTCTTTATTGTAGGATTATCGATACCAACATTGTTAAACCAATTTGGAGCTTCTACAGGGTCTGCTAAAGCAGTTGGATCCTCAGTGAAGTATGTTGCTAGATATGCAAGAAGATAAAGGAGTGGAATGATGAAGAAATATTTGTATTTACTCACCTTGTTCATAGCTATTCTGGTACTTGGAGCATGTAATTCAGAAGCTGAAAATAAGGGGGATACAGAACAAAGTTCTGAAAATAATAAAGTATTCAATGAGGAAGATATCACACGAGCTGAAGAAGTACTCATTTTTCTAAACGAAAGAATGGCTGAGCTTGAAGAAAAAGTGAACAAAAGTATTCAGAATGAAGAAATAGTTATTGAAGATGAAGCATTCTTCAATACACAAGTCCAAGAGTTGGCTGACGAGATCGTTTTCAAGAAGTTAGCTGAAGAATTTGATGGAGTAATTGCATTTGAAGGTGCAGCTGGAGAAAACGAAAATATTTATTTTAATAAAACGAGTAGTGAACCATGTAGTCTAGGTCACTGTGAATACGATGGTATTGAGACTATGCAGGTAGATGTCAATGCTGGTGGAACTGAAGAGTACAAGTCATCTCACTTTTCAATGACAGAACTCATATTTGAGGAAGCTAAATACAGCTACGAGAGTGACGAGGAAGAACAATCATCTGAAATTCATTTCGTAAAAAGCAAAGAAGATAAGCTGGTTTTAGCTCAACATCCTGTGTTAGATATTCAATCAATCAATCTAAAAGAGATTGATAAAGAATACGACGAAATTCAATCAAGTGTGCCTGAAAGTGAAGTAGAGGCTGAACAAGAATCCTATCGAAACGATGTGGAAGAAATCTTAGCTCATTATCCAGAGCTTCAATAGTCATATAAAGGTGGTGAATGTTACATGGTTATTCGCACAATCGCCAATCGAGTCGGAACCATCGAAATTGATCAGAACGCGTTTTATTTCTTGCAGCCACTAACCGCATTTAAAACAGAGGAAATGGAACAAATCGAACGGGCTTACGAGAAACAGATGCAACAGGTCACAGGAGATCCGACCTTCTTATCAGCTCAGGAGATTTCTTTTCAATCCGGTCAGGTCCGGTTCGAATACGACTTAACGGATTTGCATAGTTTTCATGTATTGAAAGCGATGGCATTCGAAGACAAGCTGACGTATTACTTATCGCTCGTCCAACTGGCCCGGCAGTCTGAAGTCAATGTCTTGTGGCAAAAAGAGAATTTCGTGCTCAATAAAGAGGAATCTCTCCTTCATGTCATGGTCGCTGAAAATGACGTGATGCCACTAAGCCATGAGAAAGACCGACTGACAGCTGTCAAAGAGCTCATCATCATTTCTCTGACACGATTAAATCAAGTGTACGGCAGACCAAGAAGAACCGACTTTTTAGAGCAAAGCGATGAAGTGATCCGATTTGCCGAAACGATTTATTTGCGCCTGCAGTCGTTGGAAGAAATGGAATCCTATATTTCAGATGTGTTCAATCAAGTAGAAGAAAAGCAAAAAGCGAAGCAACAAGAACTGGAGTTGGCCAAGCAAAATCAAACGAAGTGGTCCGTCACGATGGTATCGCTTCGTAAGAGTCTTCAACGACTCCCTGCCTTCAACAGACGGACTAAAGAAAACCTTACAAAACCGGCAGCTGGTGGGAATAGAAAGTTGTTCGTCGGTGTAGCTGCAGTCCTTCTGGCAGCATTCGGACTGAACGTTGTCCTTACGCAAGCCACAGAGAATGCTCAGGAAACGGAATTAGAGGAAGGGACCGATGGCGAACTAAATCTGACAGACGTTTATCGAGATGGGCTTTTGGGAGATACAGAGAGTGTCTTGGAAAGCTTAGAATCTGTAGACTACAGTGAGTTGCAGCCTGCTGATCAGAACGTGCTCAATCGCTTATACATCGAGCAAGGCGAGTATGAAAAAGCCCTTCATCATCAACCCGAGTTACTTGGAACCATTGCAGAGCAACTGAGTCGTGATGGAGACGCGAAAGGGCTTGAGAACCTTCAAGAGATGACTGACGAACCTTCCGAAGTGATTGAGTTTGAACTAGCTGCTGTGGAAGAAGAATGGAAGCGCATTATCGAATTGCGAAACCAAGTCGAACTAACTGACTGGCGTGTTAAAACCGTTTTAGCAGCATTTGCTGCAGAGAAGGATTTCCAAGGCGCGAAAGGGTTTCTCGAAAAACACAATTTAACTGATAAAAAGTTCATGAGCTCAGTGTTAGAAGCTGAAAAAGAGGCGCTTCAGTTAGAGGAATTGCAGGTAGAGAAACAGAAACTAAAAGAAACGATTGAAAAAGAGAACGATAAAAAAGTATCGAAGAAAGCCGAAGAGCGCTTGAAAGAGATCAATCAAGAAATTGAAGAGATTGCTGAGCGAGAGTAAGGGGGAAGAGTGTGCATACAAAAAGGATTAACAATTTAGGACGTATTGTGATTCCAAAAGAGATTTTAGAGATGTTTGAGCTGCACGAAGGTGACTTAGTTGATATTACGCATAACGATCGGCAAATTATCGTCGAGCCTCATCGACAACGCTATGTCTGTGCCGTGACAGGTAAAGTGACGGAAGAAGCCATTCGGATTGGCGAAGCCTGGATCAGCAAAGAGGGCCTAAAGCAAATTGTGAAATACATGAGTGACGAATAAAAGCGTACCCGGCCATAATCGAATAGCCGGGTACGCTTTTTGGTTGGACTGGATTAGACAGAGACGATTTGTTGGTCTTCCGCAACATGAGGTTCGTTTTTCAGAATTTCCAACAGCCGGCGAGCCGTACCACTTGGATGGTTTGTTCCTCGTTCCCATGCTTCTACTGTTTTAGTGGAAACGCCCATCAAGGCCGCAAATGACTTCTGTGTTAAGTTCATCTGTAGACGCAAGTCCTTGATTTCTTGCGCAGAAAAAGTGGCGAGTTCTTTGATCGCGACCGTTTTCTTGCGGGCTTTGGTCGAATTGCCTTCTGCGTATTCAATCGCTTGCCCTAGACTCGTTTTTAGTTCGTGAAACAATTGGTCTTCATTCATTGGTCATCCATCCTTTCAGAACTATAAAAGCTCTTTAATTGGTCTACCAATTGCTTGAGCGCTCTCTTTTGGTCTGGTTTCAAATTGCCTTGTTGGTTCTTCGCGTAAATCAGCAGCAAAATCGTATGGGAGGACGTCTGGATATCCAAGTAAATGATGCGATACGCGCCACTTTTGCCTTGATGTTCGCTTTCCGGTGAAAACCGCATTTTCCGAAGGCCACCGGTCCCCGTGATGACGTCCCCTTGTCCGGGATCGGTCAGCAGTTGAAGTTCGAGTTCGCGCTGTTCAGCAGCCCCTAGTCCTTGCTTTTTCCAATTTTGATCAAAGTTTTCTACATATACAAAGGTTCTTTTCATACATACCTCTCAACGGGTGACATTTACTCTCTTAAATATACCCTATTCAATAGGGTATATCAACTAAACTATACTCGTTCAGGACCAATAAAAAACCCACCATGATCCGCATTGCTAAGAGGAGTGGTGGGTTCTATCGTTTTTTAATATGAGGGGTTAATTAACTAATCGATTACTTTCTGAAGTTCTGCAATTCCTCCAAGAGGAGGGCTGCGCCTTTCGGACTCAAGTGAAGTCCCTTCGCATAAGTTGATTCAAAATTTTCGTTTAGAATTTCACCCGTAATCGCACATGCTTTTTCTGTCTGATATTTCCGCAAAATAATTCGATCGTCTTCCACAAATATCTCCATGGCATCCCCAACCGAGACACCAAGCGCTCTTCTTAATTCAATCGGTGTGACAATACGTCCTAGTTGATCAACTTTCCGAACAATTCCTGTGCTTTTCATCTGATATCTCCTTTTAGAATGAATACTTAGAAAAGACCCGTTAGTCTTCCCAGAGTTCGTCCATTAATTCTTCAATTTCTTTTCTTCGTTTTTCGGTTTCAGCTTCGAGAATGATTACCTGATTGTCCTTGATTTCAATAAAGTCACCTGGTTTAGCAGCTTCTGGGAAGAGGTGCTTTTGGAAGTCTTGCGTAACCCCATCAATTTCTACCACGACAATGTCTTCTTCAAAACGGTCGATGATGCCTTTTAAGGGCTTCATGATCATTTGACCGTGGCGACTGTGATTTTTGTGCCAGTCGACGTGAAAATAATGTTTCCTTTTTGATCTGTCCGGTAGATGCTGGTCTTATACGGTTTGAATCGGTTAATCACTTCAGTGGATGGATGGCCATACGAGTTTTTTCCCACGCTAATGACGGCATATTTAGGTTTTACAACGTCTAAAAAGTTTTTGTTAGAAGACGTTTTAGCCCCGTGGTGCCCAACCTTTAGTACATCTGCCTGAAGCGTCTGCTTTGCCTTTACCATATCGGTTTCTGCAGTTTTTTCTGCGTCACCTGTAAACAAGAACTTGTTCTTATTATACGTGATGTGAAGAACGGCGCTCCAGTTGTTTAAATCGGTTTTCCCATAATCGCGGACCGGTCCCACAAACTTAGCCGTACCGGTTTTCAATGGCAACTTGACGCCAGCTTTGGCCGTTTTGATGGTCAACTTCTCTGCTTTCACAGCTTTCAAGAAGTTTTTGTAAGCGTCGGTCGTATGCGACACTTTTGGAGCATACACAGACTCTACTTTATATGCTTTTAACACTTCATCCAGCGCACCAATGTGATCGGCATCAGGGTGTGTAGCAATCATGATTTCGATGTCATCGACTTTCTGTTTCTTGAGGTAGGCAATGATCTTATCGCCTTGTCCTTGGCGTCCACCATCGATGAGAATATCTTCGCCGCCTGGCATTTT
>CANLRI010000010.1 GCA_947493585.1 uncultured Planococcus sp.
GGTAGTTGGGGGTTTCCCCCTGTGAGAGTAGGACGTCGCTGGGCAAGTAGAAAGGCCGTTACCGGTTCATTCCGGTAGCGGTCTTTTTTATATTGTTTTTGTAAAAACACAGCCCTGCTTTTCGAAAAGATGTGGCGTCCGGTATAATGGAATAAACTATGAATGAAAACGTGAGGATGCAAAGATTATGACTCAAAGACGTCCAGTAGTGGATGCATTATTGGAATTTCAGAGAAGACGGCCGATTTCTTTTCATGTCCCTGGCCATAAAAACGGCCTGCTATCGGGTTTGCCGAAAGAATTAAAAGCGGCACTTGCGTACGATATGACAGAGTTGGAGGGCCTAGACGATTTACACGCCCCTCATGCGGCGATCAAGGAAGCGGAAGATTTGCTGGCAGAGGCGTATGGTTCAAAAAAAAGCTACTTTCTGGTGAACGGTTCAACTGCAGGAAATCTTGCGATGATCCATGCGGTTTGCGGAGAAGGAGACCTGGTGATTGTGCAGCGCAATTCGCATAAATCAATCTTCCATGCGCTTGAACTTACCCATGTAAAACCCGTTTACGTTGCGCCTGAATGGGATGAGGCGTCCAAAAGCGCTGCAGCTGTCGCCCTTTCTTCAATAGTGGCTGCCATAGATGAATATCCGGAAGCGAAAGCGGTCGTTTTGACATACCCTAGTTATTACGGTGTAGCTTCTGCTGAGTTAGAGGCAATTATTGAATTTTGCCATGAACGGAATATCCCCGTACTCGTCGATGAAGCGCATGGGGCGCATTTAGCAGCGGGCGAGCCGTTCCCGGTGAGTGCATTGGCATATGGAGCCGATGTGGTGGTTCAGTCCGCACATAAAACTTTACCGGCTATGACAATGGGCTCGTATCTTCATATAGCAGGAGAGCTGGTAGAGGAAAGAATGATCGGGAAGTATTTGCGGATTTTTCAATCGAGCAGTCCTTCCTATCCCATTATGGCGTCTCTGGATGACGCGAGGGCATATATCCAAAATTACTCTGTTCACGATAAGCGCGATTTTCTCGAAAAACGCCTTTATTTCATTTCCAGCATCAGGCGGATTCCTTCTCTTGATGTAGTGGAGACGGATGACCCGCTGAAATTATTGCTGCGGGTCGAAAATAGAGGGGGCTTTCAGCTGAAAGAGGCCTTGGAACAGACGGGTGTTTATGTGGAATTGGCGGACCTTTTTCAGGTGCTGTTAATCTTGCCGCTGTCAAAACCTTGGCATGCTTATCCGTATGCCGAAATACGCAGCCGCATCAAAGAAGCTGTGCAAAGTATGCGGTTATTGGAGAAGCGTGCTCCAGGCTTTCGCCCTGGCTATCCAAAAGCTGTGACAATTCCCGAGCTGTCGTTTGAGGAAGTGGATTTATCGGTGCAGGAATGGGTACCTTACACGAGGGCGATCGGGAGGATTTCGTCGGCTATGGTAACGCCTTATCCGCCGGGCATTCCGCTGGTAACTGCAGGGGAGAAGTGGACTGTCGAAAAAGTGGAGGAGTTGTCGGATTATCTAGGGGCTGGTGCGGAGATACAAGGGGAACACCGTTTGTCGGAAAAGCTGGTTTCCGTTATCCCATGGTGAGTAGAACGAATGCTTGGGTGGTATACAATAGCATATGCGAAAGCGAATGTGGGGGTAATAGTATGGAACAGGAAAAGTACGCAATTATTGATATTGGTTCGAATACTATCCGGTTGGTTATTTATACGCGGGATAAGAGCGGGCGTTTCTCGGAAAGTGAGAACGTTAAGGCGGTTGCCCGTCTGCGCAATTATTTAACGGACGATAATACGCTTTCCGAAGAAGGCATACAAGTATTGATTGATACTTTGAAGAGCTTTCAGGAAGTCACACGCCACCATCAGCTCGAAGCGATTAAATGTGTTGCGACGGCTGCTGTGCGTCAGGCCAAGAACCAGGAAGCCATAATCCAGCGCGTCGGGGAAGAAACGGATTTTACGATGCGCATCCTATCGGAATACGAAGAAGCGCATTATGGTTATTTGGCTGTGGTCAATTCAATGTCGTATAAAAGCGGCATTACGGTCGATATCGGCGGTGGCAGTACGGAACTGACTTTATTTGAAGACCGTGAACTCATTCATTTCCACAGTTTTCCGTTCGGTGCTTTATCGCTGAAGAAGCAGTTTATCGAAGGGGATACACCGAAAAACAGTGAATTGAAGGCGCTGCGGGAGTTTCTCGAAAATCAGTTTTTGACACTCGATTGGATTGAGGGGAAGAACTTGCCGTTGATCGGAATCGGGGGCAGTGCACGGAACTTGGCGCAGATTCACCAGGAAAAAATCGATTATCCGCTTTCAGGTGTCCATGAGTACACCATGAAGCGGAAAGAAGTGGAAGAAACGAATAAGTGGCTGGGATCGATGGCGTTTGACGATTTGCAGCGGGTGGAAGGCTTGTCACGCGACCGGGCGGATATTATCATTCCGGCGGTGGAAGTGTTTAATTGCCTGATGGAATTGATTGATGCGGAACTGTTTGCTTTGAGTCGAAAAGGGCTCCGGGATGGCGTATTTTATGAGGAAATGACCAAAGATTTCGAGATGCCGGTGTTTCCGAACGTCATTGAGGAGAGTTTCTACGATTTGGCGATCGACTACGACATCAATTTGACGCATGCCATCCATGTGACCAATAGCTCGCTGATGATTGTGCGGGAATTGGAAGAGCAAGGGCTTCTTGAATTGACAGAGAGGGACTATCATTGGATCCGTCTGGGCAGTTCCATGTATAATCTCGGTTCGTATATCGACTCTGAATCGAGCAATCAGCATACCTTCTATCTACTGGCGAACCGGACCATCGATGGGCTTCTGCACAAAGAGCGCATCATTGTAGCCTTGCTTGCTTCTTATAAAAACAAGAACCTGTTCAAACGCAACGCAGCGCTCTATGAAGACTGGTTTACGGAAGAAGAGCTGGATAAATTCAATATCATCGGCGCGGTCATCAAATTCGCCTATAGTTTGAATGCGACAAAACGCGATATTGTCAAAGACATCCAATTGGAATCCCAAAAAGAAGAACTCATTTTTTCTATCCAATGCCGAGAAGACTGGAAACCGGAGCAATACCAGGTCGAGAAGCAGAAAAAGCATTTGGAGAAGCTATTAAAGAAAACAATCACCGTCCACTTTCATGAATGAATGAAACCTGAGGGGGAGTTTTGTCGTGGGAAAGAAAAAGGAAGACATGATCCAGTTGAACAATCCTTCTTATTATAATAACCGCGAACTGAGTTGGCTGGCGTTCAATGAACGGGTATTGCAAGAAGCGCTTGACCCGCGCAATCCGCTACTCGAAAAGCTTAAGTTCCTGGCGATTTTCAGTTCCAACTTGGATGAGTTTTTCATGGTCCGTGTAGCGGGATTGCAAGACCAGGTGAAGGTGGGCTTTAATAAGCCTGAGAACAAAGCCGGGATGACGCCAAAGCAGCAATTGCATGAAATTGCCTTGAAAAACCATCAATTGGTGAATTTGCAATACGACACCCTGCGTAAAATATTGTATCCCAAGCTTCAGAGAGAGCATGTCCATTTCCTGAAAGTAAGGGAATTGAGCGATTCGCAGCAAGAGGCTTTAGAGGTTTATTTTGATGAGCATATTTTTCCTGTGCTGACCCCGATGGCGATCGATGCCTACCGCCCGTTTCCGATGCTGTTGAATAAAAGTATCAATTTGGCGGTGGTCTTGGAAGACACGGCAAAAGAAGCGGATTCTGAACAACGGACGCGAACAGCCATCGTGCAATTGCCTGCGATGCTTGAGCGCTTTGTCCAATTGCCGGAAAACGGCGGATTGCGCAAGTTATTGATGCTCGAAGACGTCATCGGTTTCTTTATCGGCAAGCTGTTTCACGGCTATGAAGTCAAATCGACGACTGTGTTCCGTATCACCCGCAATGCGGATATGACAATACACGAAGAAGGCGCGCGCGATTTGCTCAAAGAAATCGAAGAAGAGTTGAGAAAGCGCAAATGGGGCGCTGCCGTTCGGCTCGAAGTGCAAAAAGATGGCTTGGATCCCGTTATTTTGGACTATTTGATGGATGAGTTGGAAGTGCATCCGAAAGACGTCTATGAAATTGATGGATTTCTGGACTTGACCGTGTTTTTCGGTTTTTACAAAAAGATGGCCCCAATATGGGAGCATTTGGTATATGAGGGCAAGATTTCGCAATTGCCGGTAGGGATGGAGAACGGCAAGGCGATTTTTGCGAAAATCGCCGATGAAGATGTTTTTTTGCATCATCCTTATGAATCGTTCGAGCCGGTCGTCGAGTTTATTTCGGAAGCGGCGGATGACCCTGATGTGCTCGCCATCAAACAGACCTTGTACCGTGTCAGCGGGGATTCCCCGGTGATCAATGCCTTGAAGCGGGCAGCAGAAAACGGCAAGCAAGTAACGGTGCTTGTCGAATTGAAGGCACGTTTTGATGAGGAAAACAACGTGCACTGGGCGAAAGAACTTGAAAAAGCGGGCTGCCACGTTATTTACGGGATGACCCATTTAAAGACCCATAGCAAGATCACTCTTGTGGTGCGGAAAAAACAAGGGCGCATTGAGCGCTTTGTCCATCTTGGGACCGGCAATTACAACGACCAGACGGCAAAAATCTATACCGATATGAGCTTATTTACCTCGAAAAAAGAAATCGGCATCGATGCGACGAATTTCTTTAATTACTTGAGCGGCTACACGGAAAAGCCAGAATTCCATTATCTATCGGTGGCGCCGTTTTCGATCAGGAAAGACATTCTTCATTTGATCGATTCCGAAATCCGTTACGAGAAGAAGTATGGCAATGGCCATATTGTGGCTAAAATGAACTCTTTGACGGATAAGATCATCATAATGAAGCTGTATGAAGCGTCGCGTGCGGGGGTGAAGATCGATTTGATCGTCCGCGGCATCTGCTGCTTGCGGCCTGGAATTCCGGAGGTGAGCGATAATATTCGCGTGCGCAGCATTGTCGGGCGCCTGCTCGAACATAGCCGTGTGTATTATTTCCACCAGAATGGAAAAGAGAAGACCTTTTTATCTTCTGCGGATATGATGACGAGAAACCTGAACAACCGCATTGAAATCCTTTTCCCGATTCTCGATAAGCGGGTGAAAGGGCAAGTGTGGGACATTCTCGAGCTTGGGCTGAGGGATAATGTCAAAGCCCGTGAACAGGACGAGGAAGGCAATTACGGTTATGTCCGGAGAATGGAAGGGCAAGCGGTGATCGATAGCCAAATGGAACTGTTCGAGCGCGCATACCAAGTGGCGGAAGACGAGGAATAAGGTCTAAAGGAAGTTGTGGAACAGCCCGTTTTTGCGTTATAGTGGGTAGTGTTTTAGTTAAAAGATAAGGGAACAGGTGAAAATATGAGTTATTTTATTACGCTAGAAGGCGGCGAAGGATCGGGTAAGACGACGGCACTGGCGAAGCTGGCAGAACGTTTGACAGCTGATGGGTTTGAAGTAGTGACGACGCGTGAACCGGGGGGCATTGAAATCGCGGAGAAAATCCGCGAAGTCATCCTGGACCGGACGCATACGGCGATGGACGCCCGTACCGAAGCGCTATTATATGCAGCGGCACGGCGCCAGCATTTGGTGGAGCGTGTGCTGCCGGCGCTTCAGGCAGGGAAAATCGTTCTTTGCGACCGTTTTGTCGACAGCAGCCTCGCTTACCAGGGCCACGCACGCGGGCTTGGCCTGGACAATGTGCTGGCGATCAATGAATTCGCTATCGAAGGGCATATGCCTGAATTGACGCTATATTTTGATGTCAATCCGAAAACGGGGCTTGCGCGCATCGACCTCGATCAAGGACGTGAATTCAATCGCCTAGACGAGGAGTCGCTGGCGTTTCATTACAAAGTGAGGGAAGGCTATTTGCTATTGCTTGGCCGCTACCCGGAACGCATGCAGCTGATCAATGCGGAAAATGAACTGGATGAAGTGGTTGCGGATGCGTATGAAGCATTGCAGCGCTTCTTGGCTGAAAAACAATAATGGATTGCCGGCAGCCCTGTTCGTTAAGGGCTGTTTTTTCATGGACTGAATCAACGGCTTTGTGCATATAGTCATGAATTTTTCGCATTGCCTAAAGGAAAGATGTGACGGCACGTTCGCCGTTCGTGTTATACTAATACATAGAGAAGTAACCAAAAAAGGAGTGAGTGCTGATGAAACTCGTTGTAGCAGTGGTACAGGATCAAGACAGTAACCGCTTATCCAATGCGTTGACGAAAAATGATTTCCGGGCTACCAAGCTTGCCAGTACTGGAGGGTTCTTGCGCTCAGGAAATACCACCTTTTTAATCGGGGTCGACGATAGCCGTGTCCCGAAATTGATGGATTTGATCCGCGACAATTGCCGTGCGCGCGAACAGATGGTGGCGCCGGTTTCCCCGATGGGCGGAAATGCGGATTCCTATATACCGTATCCGGTCGAAGTGGAAGTGGGCGGGGCAACGATTTTCGTCTTGCCGATCGAACAGTTCCAGCAATTTTAAGCAGCAGCTGCTGTGTCGTCCGCACTACCCGTGATCCATCTGGAACACGGGATTTTTTACAAAGTTTGAAGGTGGAATCATGCACAAGACCATAGAAGAATTGCAGGATATGCAGCCGGTTGTCGTAAAGCGGTTGCAAGGGGCATACGCCAATGACCGTCTGGCTCATGCATACTTATTGGAAGGACCTTCGGGATCCGGAAAAAAAGAACTGACGCATTTTTTTGTCAAATTATTATTATGCGAAACACCAATCGATAATGTTCCATGTGAAACATGCCGCAGTTGCAAACTGTATGAAAGCGGTAATCACCCGAATATTTTATTCATAGAACCGGATGGCCAAAACATTAAAATCGACCAGATCCGCGATTTGATTTATACAATGAACAAGACGGCGCTCAACAGCGGGCGCAAAATCTACGTGATTGAGCAGGCGGACCGCATGAATAATTCATCTGCCAATGCCTTGCTGAAGTTTTTGGAAGAACCGGAAGCGAATGTGACAGCGCTATTACTGACAGAGCGCTTGAATGCCATCATGAGTACGATCCGTTCCCGTTGCCAACTAGTATCATTCCAGCCGCTGTCACGGCCGAAGCTGATGGAGCGCTTGATGGCGGATGGCATGACCGGCTCGATGGCGGCAACGGTGAGCATGCTGACGCAAAGTGAGCAGGAAGCAAAGCGATTGAGCGAAGAAGAACAGTTTGCTGATGAGCGGAAACTGGTGTTGAAGCTAGTTGAGACGGTGGGGAGCAATGTCCACGAGGCATTACTTTTGATCCAATCTGATTGGCTTCCATTATTCAGGGAGAAAGAAGATGCCGAAAGAGGGCTCGACATGTTATTATTTGCATATCGGGACATCGCGACAGTGAAAGCGGGTCTTGAGACTGCACGCACATATCCGGACATGGAAGAAACTTGGAAGCAGATGGCGCTTCAACGTTCGTTCGATGTATTGTCTAGGCAGCTGCAGGCAGTGCTACAAGCCAAACAGCAATTGCCGCGCAATATGAACCGGACACTGTTGATGGAGCAATTAATGCTGAATCTGCAGGAGGGGTAAACAATTGTATAAAGTAATAGGAGTCCGCTTCAAGAAAGCGGGTAAAATATATTATTTCGATCCAGGCGAAGCGCTGATCGAAAAAGACGATTATGTCATTGTGGAAACAGCGCGGGGCATCGAATACGGCAAAGTGGTCGTTCCCGTGAAAGAAGTAGGGGAGAACGATGTCGTCCTGCCGCTTAAGCAAGTGGTGCGCGTCGCTACTGAACGCGACCGCTTGCAAGTGGATGAAAACCGCTCAGAAGCGGAGCGTGCATTTGAAGTTGGGACGGAAAAAATCGAGTCGCATCGTTTGGACATGAAGCTAGTCGATGTGGAATACACATTCGACCGCAATAAAGTCATTTTCTACTTCACCGCAGAAGGCCGTGTCGATTTCCGTAATTTGGTGAAAGACTTGGCGGCGATTTTCCGCACGCGCATTGAATTGCGCCAAATTGGTGTGCGCGATGAGGCGAAAATGCTCGGTGGCATCGGTCCATGCGGACGCATGCTGTGCTGTTCGACTTTCCTTGGCGATTTCGAGCCAGTATCGATCAAGATGGCGAAAGACCAGAACCTGTCGTTGAATCCGTCGAAGATTTCAGGGCTGTGCGGCCGTTTGATGTGCTGCCTGAAATACGAGAACGATGAATACGAACAGGCGAAAAAGGAAATGCCGGATATCGGCGCACGCGTCGAGACGCCAGATGGCAACGGCCGCGTCGTCAGCTTGAACTTGCTTGAAAGAGTATTGAAAATCCGCCTGGCTGAACAAGACCAGACGCTGGAATATACATTGGATGAAATCATGAACCAAGGGACGAGAGCGTGAGGTGGTGGTATCAGTGAAAGAAAAGAACTTTTTGGATACGGTCATGGATTTTGAACAGCAATTGGAATCGATGCAAGAGCAGTTCCGTGATTTGAAAACAGTAGTAGCGCGGACGATGGAAGAGCATCATGCGCTGCAATTGGAAAATCATCATTTGCGTGCCCGCCTCGATGAACTGAACGAAAAGGTGCCGGAACCGGAAAAAGTCGACCCGGTCAAATTGAAAAAAGCCGTCATGGATATCGGCGAAGGCTACGACAACTTGGCACGCCTGTACCATGAAGGCTACCACGTCTGCAATGTCCATTTCGGCAGCTCCAGAAAAGGCGACGACTGCCTGTTTTGTTTATCTTTCCTGAATAAGCAAAACTAACAAAGAAAAGCGAGGCCGCCTGTTCAGCTCTGACAGGCATAAGACAAGTTCCCGAAGCGGCGCTTTTTGCCGCACAGGGAAATGGGCTTATGACCCGAGGAGCTAGGCGTTCGAGCTAGACATTAAGAAAAGCCGAAACGCCCGTACTGGCAAGACAAGCACAACACAGAAATAGAACCAACAGGCTTCCGACACTCCGTGTGGCGGCAGCCTTTTATTATGGCAGGAGTGAACGATATGTTAACAGATGACGAACGGCTGGATTATTTGCTGGCGGAGAACTTGCGCATCATCCAAAGCCCATCGGTATTTTCCTTTTCTTTGGACGCGGTGCTGTTGGCGCGTTTTGCCTATGTGCCGAAAAAGCGCGGCCGCATTGTCGATTTATGCACGGGCAATGGGGCGATTCCGTTGTTTTTGAGCGCTCGTACCGAATCAACGATCACGGGAGTTGAACTTCAGCCCCGCCTGGCTGGCATGGCGCGCCGCAGCATCGAATTCAACGGCCTCGACGGACAGATCGACATTATCGAAGGGGACGTGAAAGAAATCCCTGCGCAGCTCGGCTACGAGAAATTCGACACGGTGACATGCAATCCGCCGTATTTCCCGGCGCATGACATGAGCGATAAAAATCTGAGTGAGCATATGGCGATTGCGCGCCACGAACTGCACCTGACATTGGACGAAGCGGTACGGTCGGCGAGCCAGTTATTGAAGCAAGGCGGCAAAGCGGCGTTTGTGCATCGTGCGGGAAGATTGATCGATATCATGGCGGCGATGCGCAACAATCGCTTGGAGCCAAAACGGATCCGGCTTGTCTACCCGAAAGCGGGCAAAGAAGCGAATACTTTATTGATTGAAGGCATCAAGGACGGCAAACCGGATTTGAAAGTATTGCCGCCTTTGATCGTTTACGGAGACGACGGCGAATACACGGAAGAAGTGCGAGGTTTGCTGTATGGAAGTGAACAATGACCATTATTTCTACGTGCTTGAATGCGGAGATGGTTCGTATTATGCGGGATATACAAATGATTTAGAGAAACGCTTGGCCAAGCATGAAAGCGGGAAAGGCGCGAAATATACGCGCTCCCGCGGCCCGTTGACGCTCCTTTACCACGAAATGTACGAAACAAAGCCGGAAGCGATGAAAGCGGAATACGCCTTCAAACAATTGAGCAAGGCGGAAAAAATCGCTTATATTCGAAATGGAAAGGCGGAGCGGACATGAAATCACAGAAGAGTTTCAGCGGCGAACAAACGACGCTTTATTTAGTGGCGACACCGATCGGAAATTTGGAAGACATGACGGTGCGTGCGCTGCGGCTGTTAAAAGAAGTGGACGTCATTGCAGCGGAAGATACGCGCAACACCAAGAAGCTTTGCAATTATTTTTCCATTGACACCCCGCTAGTCAGCTATCATGAACACAACCAGGACAGCGGGGGAGAGAAAATCCTCCGCTATTTGGCGGAAGGCAAGTCGGTTGCACTGGTCAGCGATGCCGGCATGCCGTGCATTTCCGATCCAGGGGAGGACATCGTGAAAAAAGCGGTCGAGTCAGGCTATCCGGTCGTCCCGGTGCCGGGTGCAAATGCAGCACTCAGCGCATTGATCGCTTCTGGCATCACTCCGCAGCCGTTCTTGTTTTACGGGTTCCTATCGCGCAATAAGAAAGCGCGTCAGGCGGAACTCGAAAAATTGAGCCAGAAAGAAGAAACGCTGCTGTTTTACGAAGCACCGCATCGTTTGAAAGATAGTTTGAAAAACCTGATGGCGGTGTTCGGCGGCGAGCGCCGGATTGTATTGGCCAGGGAAGTGACCAAAAAATTCGAGGAATTTCTACGCGGAAACTTAGAAGAAGCCGTCGCTTGGGTGGAGTCTAATGAAATCCGCGGCGAATTCTGCTTAGTGGTTGAAGGCAATTTGGAGCCCGACGTGCTGGAAGTGGATGAGTGGTGGAAAGAACTGACATACGTGCAGCACGTCACTCAGTTAATGGAACAAAAACAAATTTCTTCAAAAGAAGCGATCAAGGAAGCAGCGAAAGCGCGAGGCCTTCCAAAGCGTGATGTATACGAAGCATTCCATAAAGACTGAATCGAGCCCATAAAAAAAAGCCGGTGTGCATAGGCACGCCGGTTTTTTATTTCTTCAAATTGCTTTGGATTTCTTTGACAAGCTGCTCCGCGCCTTCTGGGCTGAGGATCAATTTGCCGCCAACCAATTGCATGTTCTCATCGGAAACTTCACCAGTTACCGCACATGTCATATTTGGCATATATTTTTTCAAGATAATTTTGTCGTCGTCGACATAAATCTCCAACGCATCTTTCTCTGCGATTCCTAGCGTACGGCGCAATTCAATCGGAATAACTACGCGGCCCAGTTCATCCACTTTACGTACAATACCAGTCGATTTCATAATCATTAGCCCCTTTCAATTTTAGCGGCAGAATTCGTCAAAATTCGACATTTACCACTTCTTGTCATAAATCATACCAAGTAATGTCAATTAGGTCAATAAAAAACTATGGATTTCATAATAAATTTTGGGTTATTGAGGCAAATACCCATTATTTCGTTATTTTTTTGCCAATTATTTTCCTGTCACCCTGTTTTGGGGAGAAATTCCAATTTTGAAGCTGGGATTTTTCGAGCGGGAGGAAACATTGTACAAAATTCGTGACTTCGTTAAAATAAAGGATATACAAAAAAACTGGAGGAATTTTTCGTGACTGCCAAGAACAAGACATTTTACCTGACGACTCCCATTTACTATCCGAGCGGAAAATTCCATATCGGGACGGCTTACACGACCGTTGCATCCGACGCTATGGCGCGTTATAAACGCCTGCGCGGCTTCGATGTCCGTTTTTTGACGGGCATGGACGAGCACGGCCAGAAAATCGAAGAAAAAGCCCGCGAAGCCGGCAAAGAACCACAAGTCTTTGTCGATGAGATGGCTGAGGCGGCGAAAAAAGTATGGGAAGTCATGGACATTAGCTGTGACGATTTTATCCGTACGACAGAAGGCCGCCATAAGGAAGGGGTGGAGAAAATCTTCCAAACCTTCCTCGACAATGGCGATATCTACAAAGGGGAATACGAAGGCTGGTATTGCACGCCTTGCGAATCCTTCTTCACGGAATCGCAGCTCGAAGACGGCAATTGCCCGGATTGTGGACGCCCGGTGCATAAAGTGAAGGAAGAATCGTATTTCTTCAATATGAAAAAGTACGCAGACCGCTTGCTTGATTATTACGACAAGCATGTCGAATTTATCGAACCGGAATCGCGCAAAAATGAAATGGTCAATAATTTCATTAAGCCGGGCCTTGAAGATTTGTCGGTTTCGCGGACTTCATTCGACTGGGGCATCCCGGTTCCTGGAGATCCGAAACATGTCATCTATGTATGGGTCGACGCGTTGTCGAACTACATCACGTCACTCGGCTACGGTTCGAATGACGATGCCGATTTCAATAAATACTGGCCGGCGGACGTCCACGTCGTCGGAAAAGACATCGTGCGCTTCCATACCATCTATTGGCCGATCTTCCTGATGGCGCTTGACTTGCCATTGCCGAAGAAAGTCTTCGCACACGGCTTCATCATGATGAAAGACGGCAAAATGTCGAAATCGAAAGGCAATGTCGTCTATCCGGAAATGCTCGTGGAGCGCTACGGGCTCGATGCGGCGCGTTATTTCCTATTGCGCGAACTGCCATTTGGATCTGACGGCGTGTTCTCGCCGGAATCTTTTGTCGAGCGTACCAATTACGACTTGGCGAACGATCTCGGCAACTTGCTGAACCGCACCGTCTCAATGATCAATAAATATTTCGACGGCAAAGTGCCGCAAGTCGACGGTTTCAAGACCGACTTCGACGAGACTTTGCAGACGGTTGCAAAAAACACCGTCGCTGTTTACGAAGAGCATATGGAAAAAATGCAGTTCAGCCTGGTGTTGAGCGAAGTATGGACATTGATTTCCCGCACGAATAAATACATCGATGAAACGCAGCCATGGGTATTGGCGAAAGACGAAAGCGATCGAGCGCAATTGGCTTCAGTCATGGCGCATCTCGCGGAAAGCTTGCGCATGACAGCAGTTATGCTGCAGCCGTTCTTGCCAAATGCACCAAAGCAGATCATCGAACAGCTCGGCCTTATGCCAGAATTCCTCGAATGGCAGACATTAGAGTCATTCGGCGCGATTCCTGCAGGTACGACCGTCGTGAAAAAAGGCACGCCGATTTTCCCGCGTCTCGAAGTGGAACCGGAAGTGGCGTATATTCGCGATCAAATGCGCGGAGGGGCAGCGCCGAAAGAAGAGCCTGCCCAAACCGTTCCTGAAAAGCCGGACACCCCTGAGATTACGATCGATGATTTCATGAAAGTGGATTTGCGCGTAGCGACGGTTACGGCATGCGAACCGGTGAAAAAGACCGATAAGCTTTTGAAGCTGCAAGTGGACATGGGCTATGAAACACGCCAAGTCGTCTCCGGCATCGCTGAGCATTACAAGCCGGATGAACTTGTCGGCCAAAAAGTGATCATTGTCGCCAACTTGAAACCAGTCAAGCTGCGCGGTGAATTATCGCAAGGCATGATTCTCGCCGGACAGCAAAATGGCTACTTGACCATTGCTTCTGTAGACCAAAAGTTACCGAATGGCACACAAGTTAAGTAAATATTCATGTGACAGCCTGCTCAGTTGAGTAGGCTGTTTTTGTGTGCTTCGTGACTTAATGACTATGAAAATAGCTGAAAATGACGAAATGACTTCAAAACATCATGTTTTGTAATCCAAATGTAATATGGCTGTGAAGAAAGAAATGGCCTCAACCCGTACAATGTAACCTATGTGAAGGAGACTGATGAAGATGTATATCGATACCCATGTTCATTTAAACGCCGATCAATACGACGAAGATTTGCAGGAAGTCATTGATCGCGCGCTAAACAGCAAGGTGGAGAAAATGGTTGTCATCGGTTTTGACCGGAAAACGATCAAACGCGCCATTGAATTGGTTGAGCAATATGACTTTATCTATGCCGTCGTCGGCTGGCATCCTGTCGATGCGATCGATTGCACGGACGAAGACCTCGAATGGATCGAACAATTGGCCGCACACGAAAAAGTAGTCGGCATTGGCGAAACCGGCCTCGATTACCATTGGGATAAATCACCGAGAGATATCCAACAACAAATATTCCGCAAGCAGATCCAACTCGCGAAACGCGTCAAGTTGCCAATCATCATCCATAACCGGGAAGCGACAGAAGACGTGCTGACAATCTTGCGCGAGGAAGATGCACAAGAAGTCGGCGGTGTCATGCATTGCTTCGGCGGCAGCGTCGAAACGGCGCAAGAGAGTATCAAAATGAATTTCATGATTTCACTCGGTGGGCCGGTAACATTCAAAAACGCCAAAAAGCCGAAAGAAGTGGCTGCTGAAATTCCACTGGAACATTTGATGATCGAAACCGACGCCCCTTATCTCGCACCGCATCCTTACCGCGGCAAGCGCAATGAACCTTCCTACGTGCCACTCGTGGCGGAAGAGATCGCCCGCTTAAAAGAGCTGCCGGTCGAAACGGTAGCCGAGGCAACGACAAAAAACGCAGAGCGGTTCTATAAACTTTCATAAATGCAGGTTAATTAAAAAAACATATGCGTTGACACGCAAGTGAGACGCACCTATAATCACTCAGGTGTATGAAGGAGGAGTTATTTTTGACAAAAGAAGCAAATAATACCAATAACAATAAATCATTCAAAGGAAAGTCGGCAGCGATCAGCATCGCGACGGTTCTCTTGTTCGCAGCCGTATTGGCCTTTGCGATTTTTGAAGGCACGAAAAATACAGTGACAATTACAGCGAACGGGGAAACAGAAGAAATCCGTACGCATGCTGAAACAGTTGGCGATGTATTGAACGAAAAGGCGATTGAAGTCGGAAAAGACGATTTCCTCAGCCATTCAGCCGATACCAAGATCGAAGGCGAGACCGCGATCGAATGGGATGAAGCGGAACAATACGCAGTAACCGTTGACGGAGAAACCCGTTCAGCATGGACGACAGAAAACACAGTCTCTGCCATTTTGGAAAAAGCGGAAATCGAAGTGACGAAGCATGACAAAGTAAGCCCTGCACTCGATGAAACCGTCGATGAAGATACAGTGATTGATGTAGAAAAAGCATATGAAGTAACTATCGTGGATGGCGGAAAAGACAAAAAAGTCTGGTCCACTTCGACTACGGTCGCTGACTTTTTAAAACAGCATAGTGTGGAGCTAAGCAAACTTGACCGCGTAGAGCAGGATATGGATGAACTTGTTCTTCCAAACTCCAAAGTCGAGGTCGTGCGTGTAGAAAAAGTCACCGATGTAGTGGAAGACGCTGTGAAGTATGCAGTGGAAACGAGAAAAGATTCATCCCTCTTGAAAGGCAGCGAAAAGCTGGTCCAAAAAGGGCAGAACGGATTGGTTAAGAAAACGTACGAAGTCGTGAAAGAAAACGGCAAAGAAGTAAAACGTGAATTGAAAAAAGAAAAAGTCGTCAAAGAACCGAAACAGCAGATCTTGGCTGTCGGAACGAAAACCGTCGTAGCTAGCGTATCGCGTGGCACAGCGAAAAAAGAAACAGCCGCCCCTAAACAGGCATCAGTGAAAAAAGAAGCTGCGCCAGTGCAAAAAGCTTCGGCAAAAGTTGAGAAAGCTGCAGCTCCAAAAGCGGTAGCAAAAGCTCCTGAAAAGGCGCCAGAAAAAGCGAAGGCGGCACCACAGCCAGCGAAAAAAGAGTCTGCTTCTGAACCTGCAGGCGGCAAGGAATTCTATGTCTCTGCAACAGCATACACAGCTAGCTGCACAGGCTGCTCCGGTATCACGGCAACGGGCATCAATTTAAAAGCAAACCCGGGCCTTAAAGTGATCGCAGTTGATCCAAGCATCATTCCACTCGGTTCAAAAGTATGGGTGGAAGGCTACGGCAATGCCATCGCAGGCGATACAGGCGGAGCGATCAAAGGCAACAAGATCGATTTGTTCATGCCGAACCGTTCCGATGCCATCGCATTCGGGCGCAAGCAAGTGAAAGTGAAAATCCTTAACTAATCGAATACGGTATTATATAGAAGGAAAAGCTTTCCCGGAATGTCGGGAAAGCTTTTTACATATTTACCGGCAGCGCGGTAAAATGAATGAGATCTGCAGAAACGAGGGATGGACCATGAATATACAAGAAGTGATCGTTGTTGAAGGAAAAGATGATACCGTGGCGATCAAGCGGGCTGTAGGCGCCGATACGATCGAAACGAACGGTTCCGCGATTTCGGCCGAGACTTTGCGCCGCATTATACATGCCCAGGAGAAGCGAGGCGTCATCGTCTTTACCGACCCCGATTATCCGGGCAGGCGGATTCGTGCTATTATTGAAGAACACGTGCCGCAAGCCAAGCACGCCTTTTTGGCGAAAGAAAAGACCATCGCTAAAAACGGCAAAGGGCTGGGCATCGAACATGCCAGTGATGAAGATATCCGGCAAGCGCTTGAAGCGGTCTACACTCCGCTGACAGCAGAGCGGCCAGTGGAGATCACCTTAGAGGATTTGATCGACGCCCGGCTCATCGCCCATCCGTCAGCAAAAGCGCGCAGGACCGAGCTCGGGGAAGCGCTCAACATCGGCTATACGAACGGCAAGCAGCTGCATAAGCGCCTGCATGTGTTCGGCATTACCAAACAGCAGTTTATCGACGCAGTGCAAGCGTTAATCCAGGAGGACAGAACATGACCAAAGATATAGCAACACCGATACGTACGCAAGAGATTATGGCCAAACATGGCCTGACATTCAAGAAAAGCCTCGGCCAGAACTTTTTGATCGACCCGAATATTTTACGCAAAATTGTCTCGCAGGCAGGCCTCACAAAAGACTCGGCTGCCATTGAGATCGGTCCTGGGATCGGCGCGTTAACCGAGCATTTGGCAAGAGACGCCGGAAAAGTATTGGCGTTTGAAATCGACCAGCGGCTATTACCCGTGCTCGCAGACACTTTATCGCCTTACGACAACGTCAAAGTGATCCATTCCGATATTTTGAAAGCGGACGTTGAAAGAGCCATACAAGAAGAATTGGCTGGTTTTGACGATATCATGGTTGTTGCCAACTTGCCTTATTACGTGACGACGCCGATCATCCTTAAATTATTGCTCGAGAAGTTGCCGATCCGCGGCATGGTCGTCATGCTGCAAAAAGAAGTAGCTGAGCGCATTACAGCGAAGCCCGGCACGAAAGCATACGGCTCCTTGTCAATCGCCATCCAATACTATACGGAAGCTGATTATGCCATGACCGTTCCCAAATCGGTATTCATGCCCCAGCCAAATGTCGACTCCGCGGTCATCCGCATGATCAAACGGCCGGAACCAATCGTCACCGTCATTGATGAAGATTTTTTCTTCTCGGTGACACGCGGGTCATTTGTCCAGCGCCGCAAGACGATTCTCAACAACCTGCAAAGCGCCATGCCGAACGGAAAAGCGAAAAAAGACTTGATTTTGCAGGCGCTCGGAGAAGCCGACATCGACCCTACACGGCGCGGTGAAACGCTCAGCATCAAGGAATTTGGATTGTTGTCCGATAAATTATATCCGCATTTTCATTAAACCGTGAAACTGTAACAGTTTTGGCACAGTTTTTTTCGGAAGTAGAATATTTCGGATAAATAACTGTTGCAATTCCTGAAAAGCATTGGTAAAATTAAAAATTTATTTGACTCCGCGGTCATTTTATGCTAGACTTTAGACTATAGTGAGGTGTAGACAAAATGCCCAAAACTTTGGCGGAGATTAAAAAGTCATTAGACCTGCATTTAGGGAAAAGGTTGCTGTTAAAAGCAAACGGAGGTCGCAAAAAGACGGTAGAACGTGCCGGAATTCTGCGTGAAACCTATCACTCCGTGTTCGTGATTGAATTGGATCAAGATGAACATGCATTTGAACGTGTATCTTATAGCTACGCGGACATCTTAACTGAAGCAGTGGAAATCACTGTGTTTGAAGGAACAGAAGACGCGCTTGTCGTTAAATAATTGAACTCTATTTCATTCTTACTTTACAACCCGCTTCGGTGATTTCGCCGGAAGTGGGTTTTTTCTATTGTTCCGGTTCTTCGGAAGCGATGCGTCTGTGTTAAAATAGTTTTCATCAGAACAGAAAAGGAGGCAGTGGAATGCTCTATATAAAAGCGCCTGCCAAAATCAATTTGACGCTTGATGTCTTGTATAAGCGTCCGGACAATTACCACGAAATCGAAATGATCATGACCACCGTCGACTTGGCCGACCGAATCGGCTTGCAAGGGACAGCGAAAGGCATACATATCCAGTCGGCGGACCGTTTTGTGCCGAACGACTCGCGCAACTTGGCGTACCAGGCTGCGCAATTGATCAAAGATACATTCAATATTAAAACAGGGGTCATCATTTCGCTCGATAAACAGATTCCCGTAGCGGCGGGACTAGCCGGCGGCAGCAGTGACGCAGCGGCTACATTGAAAGGCCTCAACCAACTATGGCAATTGAATCTGTCGCTCGACGAGTTGGCAGAGCTCGGTGCAAAAATCGGCTCAGACGTGTCGTTTTGTGTATACGGCGGCACGGCACTTGCGACAGGGCGCGGCGAGGTCATCGAAGAACTGCCGGCGCCTCCACATTGCTGGGTCATTCTTGCCAAACCATCGCTCGGCGTTTCGACAGCAGATGTTTACGGGGCATTCAATCCGGACAAAGCGAATCATCCGGATACGCAAGCGATGATTACAGCACTTCGTGAAGGCGATTACGAAGCGATGTGCGACAATCTTGGCAATGCGCTTGAAAGCGTAACGATGAACCTTCATCCAGAAGTTGGCCAGATCAAAGAGCATATGATTAAATTCGGTGCCGATGCGGTACTGATGAGCGGCAGCGGCCCGACCGTCTTCGGCTTGGTCAACCAAGAAGCGCGGATCCCGCGAATTTACAATGGTTTACGCGGCTTCTGTTCGGAAGTATATGCGGTACGGTTGCTAGGCGACCGGGAGACTCTTGCTTAAATACGTATATTTATGGTAAGTTTTCATTAGAATATTCGTGTTTAGGAGAGGGTAGTAGTGAAATGGAAGCGCAGTGAACGCTTGGTCGACATGACGCATTATCTATTGGAACATCCGCATCAATTGATTCCGTTGACATATTTCTCGGATTTGTATCAGTCAGCGAAATCTTCGATCAGTGAAGACTTGGGCATCGTCAAGGAAACCTTTGAAGAAAAAGGAATCGGCCTATTGATGACCGTGCCGGGAGCTTCCGGCGGTGTCAAATATGTTCCGAAGATGAAGGGTCCTGAGATTCGCCAAGTGATGGATGAACTGATTACTGAATTGAGCCAATCGGACCGGCTGTTGCCGGGCGGTTATTTGTATATGACCGATGTGCTCGGCAACCCCCAAATGATGAATCGCGTCGGCAAAGTGTTCGCCAGCGCGTTCGCGGGCGAGAAAATTGATGCCATCATGACAGTCGCGACAAAAGGCATCCCGATAGCCCAGGCGATCGCGCGCCACTTGAACGTGCCGGTTGTCATCGTCCGCCGCGACAGCAAAGTGACAGAAGGTTCCACGGTGAGCATCAATTATGTCTCAGGTTCAACGCGGCGCATTCAGACAATGGTGCTGTCAAAACGCAGCATGAAAAGCGGTCAACGTGTTCTTATCACCGACGATTTCATGAAAGTCGGGGGCACGATGAACGGCATGAAGAATTTATTGGAAGAATTTGATTGCACACTAGCTGGCGTTGCGGTGCTCGTAGAAGCGGAGCATGCGGACGAGCGCCTCGTGGAAAAATACCTATCGCTTGTCAAATTGGACGAGGTAAGTGAAAAAGACCGGACCATTACATTAAGGGCCGGAAATTATTTCGAAGGAGCGGATTGAGATGAAATATGTAGCCACAGACAAAGCAGCAGCGGCGATTGGGCCGTATTCACAAGGCGTCATTTCAGGAGACATGTTCTATAGCTCAGGGCAGATCCCATTGAAAGCAGATGGAGAGCTTGTACAAGGCGGCATTGCGGAACAAACGCATCAAGTGTTCGCTAATCTTGAGGCCGTCTTAGAAGAAGCGGGATCGTCGCTTCAGCATGTCATCAAAACGACGGTGTTCATCAAAGACATGAACGATTTTGCGGAACTGAACTCAATCTATGCTTCTTATTTTGGCGATCATAAGCCGGCACGCTCCACAGTCGAAGTGGCACGCCTGCCAAAAGATGTGAAAGTAGAAATTGAAGTCATTGCGAAAGTTGCACAATAAAACCACCTTTTGGGTGGTTTTTGTTTTATTTTCATTTATTAAGTAAATTTTCTAATAAATTATGTAATTTTTGAAGGAATTTAGTCCTCTTCCCCGAATACAAACAAAAGCGCCAAAAAATTACAGCAAGAGAAGGGGAGATTTGAGAATGGAAGTAACTGATGTAAGATTGCGCCGCGTTCAAACTGACGGACGCATGCGGGCAATCGCTTCAATCACGCTCGACAATGAATTCGTGGTACACGACATCCGCGTTATCGACGGCAACGATGGATTATTTGTCGCCATGCCGAGTAAGCGGACGCCGGACGGGGAGTTCCGCGACATTGCACATCCGATCAATTCCGGCACGCGCAATAAATTGCAAGAAGCCGTGCTCGAAGCATATGGACAAAGTGAAGAGCAGGCAGTACTTGAGAATGCCGGCATCTGATTCGCCGAAGAACCTTCCACTTCTAGAGAAGGTTCTTTTTTATGGGTAAAATTCCATCGGTAAGAAATGCCTCTCTTACCAGTCTGGCTTAGAAGGTAGAAAAGCGCGCAATTGCGCTCGCTTCGGGCTTTGTCATGTGATTGTCATGTCCTGTAACCTTGAAAATCAAGGGTTTTTCAGCTATAGTCAATAAGGAAACGTGAAAGTGGCATTTTTTTGTCTAGAACGGACAGCGCTTTCGCCAGACAATTATTTTTCAGTTAATCAATTTAAATACAGGAAATGGAGGGATTCGACCGATGGACCATACATATGCGGTAATTTTGGCGGCCGGACAGGGTACGCGCATGAAATCGAAATTGTATAAAGTACTTCACCCGGTGTGCGGCATGCCAATGGTAGAGCACGTCACGGGGAATATCCACCAGCTTGGCGTCGAGAAGATCGTTACGATCGTCGGGCACGGAGCGGAGAAAGTAAAAGACCAGCTAGGGGACATGAGCGAATATGCACTCCAGGAAGAGCAGCTCGGCACAGCCCACGCTGTGCAGCAAGCGGCGCCGCTGATCGAAGGAAAAGCCGGCACGACGATCGTCGTATGCGGCGATACGCCATTGATCCGTGCAGAAACCATGCAATCACTTATCGATCACCACAAAGAAACCGGAGCTAAAGCGACCATCCTAACTGCTCTTGCAGAAGATCCGACAGGTTACGGCCGCATCATCCGGGACGCTTCTGAAAGCGTCGAGAAGATCGTCGAGCAAAAAGACGCATCGACTGCAGAGCAAGCCGTGAAAGAAATCAACACCGGAACCTATTGCTTTGATAACGAAGCTTTGTTCGACGCGTTGAAAAACGTTTCCAATGATAATGTGCAAGGCGAGTATTATTTGCCAGACGTCATTGAAATTCTTCAAAAGCAAGGCGAGATCGTTGCAGCTTATGCAACCGACAGCTTTGAGGAGACACTCGGCGTCAATGACCGTGTCGCATTAAGCCAAGCGGAGACTTTCCTTCGCCGCCGCATCGCTGAACAGCATATGCGCGCTGGTGTATCGATCATCGATCCAGCGACTGCCTACATCAGTGCACAGGCGAAAATCGGTGCCGATACCATTATCCATCCAAATGTTACCATCGAAGGGAACACGGTCATCGGGGAAGACTGCGTTATCACGTCAAATACACGCATCGTCTCGAGCACGATCGGCGACCGCACGGAAATCCGCAGCTCCGAAGTGTATGACAGCACCATCGGCAACGATACGGCTGTCGGGCCATTCGCGCATATCCGCCCGCAATCCGCGCTTGGAAATGAAGTGAAAATCGGCAATTTCGTGGAAGTGAAAAAAGCTGAACTTGGCACGGGAAGCAAAGTGTCCCATTTGAGCTATATTGGAGATGCTGTGGTCGGCAGCGGCGTCAATATCGGCTGTGGCACGATCACAGTCAATTACGATGGCAAGAACAAGCACCTCACGACCATTGAAGATGATTCGTTCATCGGCTGCAACTCGAATTTGATTGCACCGGTCACGATTGGCAAAGGTTCTTATGTCGCAGCAGGGTCGACCATTTCGAAAGATGTGCCTAGTGACGCCTTGGCGATTGGCAGAGCGCGTCAGGAAAATAAAGAAGGCTACGCAAGCAAACTAAACCGCAAATAATAGGAGGGTTCCCCCCAATGGGCATTCAAAATACTAACTCGAAGTTGAAAATCTTTTCGTTGAACTCGAACAAAGAACTGGCTGAGCAAATTGCTGAGCAAGTGGGCTTGCCGCTTGGCAAAAGCTCGGTAACACATTTTAGCGACGGAGAAATCCAGATTAACATCGAAGAAAGCATCCGTGGCTGCGATGTGTTCATCGTTCAATCAACTTCACAGCCAGTCAACGAAAACTTGATGGAGCTATTGATCATGATCGATGCCGTCAAGCGTGCATCTGCGCGTACCGTAAACGTAGTCATCCCATACTACGGCTATGCACGCCAGGACCGTAAAGCACGTTCACGTGAGCCGATCACGGCCAAACTCGTTGCCAACCTGCTCGAAACAGCGGGCGCGACGCGTGTCGTTGTCTTGGATCTTCACGCTCCGCAAATCCAAGGGTTCTTTGATATTTTGATTGACCATCTGGTAGCAGTGCCACTCCTATCCGATCATTTCCTGAACGATCCAAACATCGATCTTGAGAACGCGATCATCGTGTCGCCTGACCACGGCGGCGTTACGCGTGCCCGTAAAATGGCGGATCGCCTGAAAGCGCCGATAGCGATCATCGATAAGCGCCGCCCGCGCCCGAACGTTGCCGAAGTGATGAACATCGTCGGGAACGTCGAAGGCAAAACAGCGATCATCATCGATGACATCATCGACACGGCTGGAACGATTTCGATTGCAGCTAGCGCATTGATCGAAAGCGGAGCGAAAGAAGTTTACGCTTGCTGTACGCATCCAGTGCTTTCGGGCCCTGCCGTCCAGCGCATCCAGGATTCCGTTATCAAGGAATTGGTCGTGACTAACTCGATCGCTCTTGCAGACGAGAAGAAAATCGACAAGATCAAACAATTGACGGTTGCACCGCTTCTTGCTGAAACGATCATCCGTGTACACGAACAGAAATCAGTCAGCACTTTGTTTGATTGATAACGCTGGGATATCCCAGAGTCTTCCAGGTTTCAACTTTATATGAGCAGGGTAGTTATAAACTATGCGTTTAATATAACTGGAGGTTGAAATTATATGGCTATCAAAATGACAGCAGCGAAACGAGAAACAGGAAAGCCACATTCGGCATTGACCGACTTGCGCGGCGAAGGCCATGTGCCTGGCGTCGTATATGGCTACAAAATGGAAACGACACCAATTGCCGTATCCGAAATCGACTTGATCAAAACTTTGCGTGAATCTGGACGCAACGGCGTCATCAGCTTGGAAATCGGCGGCAAGAGCACGAACGTCGTATTGAGCGATTACCAAATGGATTCATTGAAAGGCAGCTTCAAGCACGTCGACTTCTTGGCAATCAACATGTCTGAAGAAATCGATGTGGATGCAACTGTTCACGTGATCGGCGAATCAGCAGGCGAAAAAGAAGGCGGCGTCGTCACGCAGCCTAACCGCGAAGTACACATTCGCGTCAAGCCGAGCGATATTCCGGATTCTGTCGATATCGACGTTAGCGAGCTCGCAATCGGCGACTCTGTGTCGGTCAGCGACATCCGCGATAAGTTCAGCTTTGAAATCTTGAACGACGATGACTTCCTGTTGATCTCTGTTACAGCACCACGTACAGAAGAAGAGCTAGAAGAGCTTGAAACAACGGATGAAGGCGAAGAGCCTGAAGTGATCGGCGACAACGAAGAAGAAGCAGCCGGCGAAGAAAAAGAATAATTCCTGTAATGTCCAAACAGGGACTGCCGATAGGCAGTCCCTGTTTTTATTGTACGCGCGCGGATTATGGTAAAATAAAAGGCAGTGAAGAGATAAAAGGAGTTTGCTATGAAAATGATCATCGGCCTGGGGAATCCAGGAAAAGCATATGAAGAAACTCGCCACAATATCGGCTTTCATGTGATCGACCGGTTGGCGAGCGAGTGGAACGCCCCGCTCACGCAGTCCAAGTTCAAGGGAATGTATTCCGTCGTCCACCGTCCAGAAGGCAAAGTGATGCTCGTCAAGCCGCTGACCTATATGAATTTATCCGGCGAATGCATCGGCCCCTTGATGGATTATTACAATGTCGATATGGAAGACATCGTTGTCATCTACGACGATCTGGATTTGCCGGCAGGCCAGCTCCGCTTGCGCCAAAAAGGCAGCGCGGGTGGCCATAACGGTATCAAATCGCTCATCCAGCATCTCGGCACGCAGCAGTTCAACCGCATGCGCATCGGCATCAGCCGCCCGCCTGCAGGGATGAAAGTGCCGGATTACGTACTCGCCCGGTTCCGCGATGATGAAAAGCCATTGATGCAAGAGGCGGTCAAGAAAAGTGCGGATGCGTGCAATTACTGGCTGTCGAAACCATTTATTGAAGTCATGAATGAATACAACAGGTAATCGCTTTGGCGCATGCGTGCGTCCAAGGCTTTTTCCCGTTTCCTATCGTTTTTAAAAGGGTAATATAGCCATCAAACGGCTTTATTTTGGACAGGAAGGAGGAATCTTCATGAAGCACATTTTGCAGACATTTTTAGGGGATTCCCATACTCAATCGTTTATCAACGAACTGAAAAAAGGCCAGGACCACCAGTTGATCTCCGGCTTATCCGGCAGCGCCCGGCCGATTTTTTACCAGACGGTCCACGAAGAACTGGACAAGCCGTTGCTCGTCGTGACGCCGAATTTGCTGCATGCCCAAAGGGTCTATGATGATTTGGTTAGGCTGATGGGGGAGCAGCGCGTGCGTTTGTACCCGGCGGAAGAAACGATCGCCGCCGATATCGCATTTTCCGGTCCGGAACTGCGGGCCCACCGCATCGATACGCTCGACCATATGAAATCGACCGGCAAAGGCATTTACGTCACGCCGGTTTCCGGCTTACGCAAATTATTGCCGTCCCCAACGCAATGGGACGGAGCGACTTTGCGCGTTGCGGACGGAGATGAACTCGATACCGGAGACTGGCTATTAAAGCTTGTTGCGATGGGTTACTCCCGTACGACGATGGTCACTTCCCCGGGGGAATTCGCTTTGCGCGGCGGTATCCTTGATGTTTACCCGCTGCATTTCGAACATCCGGTGCGCATTGAGCTATTCGATACGGAAGTCGATTCCATCCGCCTGTTCTCAGCAGAAGACCAGCGCTCGCTAGAGAAAATCGAGTCACTGTGCATTTTGCCGGCTGTTGAATTGGTGTTGTCGGCTGGACAGAAGCGTGTATTGGCAGACCGCATCGAAGATCAATTGGCGGCTAGCTTGAAAAAGCTCAAGGATGACGATACGAAAGAGTTGATGTTGCAATACGTGCAGCATGATATCGACACGCTCCGGAGCGGCGACGAACCGGAACAGCTGGCGAAGTATGCCGCTTTGGTCGACTCGCAATCCGCTTTTCTCGGGGATTATTTCCCTGAAGACGGCGTTGTGTTTTTTGATGAGCTCGGACGCATACAAGAAATGACCGAAACGCTGGAGCGCGAAGAAGCGGAGTGGACGGTGTCGCTCCTCGAAGAAGGAAAGTTCCTCCACGATGTGCCATTGGCGTACCCGTTCCGGGACGTTTTGTCGAAACTCAAGCAGCCGGCCAATTTCTTGTCGCTCTTTACGCGGACTTTCCCGCTCGTCACGATCAAGAAATCGCTCGCCTATTCCTGCAAGCCGATGCAATCGTTCCATGGACAGATGAATTTATTGCAAGCTGAAATGGAACGCTGGACGCTTGGCAAATTCCGTGTCTTTGTCGTGGCAAGCGGCGAGGAGCGCATGCAAAAAGTGCGTTCCGTGCTGGAAGATTACGAAATGGAAGCGGAAATCATTACCGAAAAGACCATCGTGCAAGATGGAAAAACCTATCTTGTTGACGGCGAATTGTCGGGCGGCTTTGAAATGCCGCTGCAGCGCATGGCCGTCATTACGGATGCGGAATTGTTCAAAAAGCAGCCAAAGAAAAAGACTCGTGCCCAGAAATTGACCAATGCTGAGCGCATCAAGAGCTATTCGGAGATTAAACCGGGCGATTATATCGTCCACATCCACCACGGCATCGGTCGTTTTGTCGGCATTGAGACATTGGAAAGCGGCGGTGTTCATAAAGATTATCTCCACATCGTCTATAAAGGCGATGATAAATTATTCGTGCCGGTCGACAAAATCGACCTTGTCCAAAAATACATCGCTTCAGAAGAAAAAGAGCCAAAGCTCCACAAAATGGGCGGCGTCGAATGGAAGAAGACGCGCACGAAAGTATCTGCGGCTGTACAGGATATCGCCGACGATTTAATCAAGCTGTATGCGGAACGTGAAGCGCTCGAAGGCTTTACGTTCAGTGAAGACCAGGACATGCAGCGCCAATTCGAAACGGAATTCCCTTACGAGGAGACGCCTGACCAACTGCGCTCCATCGACGAAGTGAAAAAAGACATGGAGAGAAAACGCCCGATGGACCGCTTGATCTGCGGCGACGTCGGCTACGGCAAAACGGAAGTCGCCATCCGTGCGGCGTTCAAAGCAGTGCTTGACGGCAAGCAAGTGGCATTCCTCGTACCGACAACCATTCTCGCTCAGCAGCATTTTGAAACGATGAGCGAGCGCTTCAAGGATTACCCGATGGAAGTCGGCCTGATGAGCCGCTTCCGTTCGAAAAAACAGCAAACCGAAACGGTCAAAGGCTTGAAGAACGGATCGGTCGACGTCGTTGTCGGCACGCACCGCATCTTATCGAAAGATATTGTGTACAAAGATCTCGGCTTATTGATCATTGATGAAGAGCAGCGTTTTGGTGTAACCCATAAAGAGAAAATCAAGCAATTGAAATCGACCGTCGATGTATTGACGCTTACGGCGACGCCGATCCCGCGCACTTTGCATATGTCGATGATTGGCGTGCGCGACCTGTCCGTCATCGAGACGCCGCCTGCCAACCGGTTCCCGGTGCAGAGCTATGTCATGGAACATAACGGCGGGCTCGTACGTGAAGCGATCGAACGCGAGATGGCGCGCGGCGGCCAAGTGTTTTATTTATACAACCGGGTAAGCGACATGACCCGCAAAGTGGACGAGATCCAGCAGCTCGTCCCGGAAGCGCGCGTCGGCTATGCCCATGGGCAGATGTCCGAGACCGAACTCGAATCGATCATTCTCGGCTTTCTTGACGGCGAATACGATGTCCTCGTGACGACGACGATCATCGAGACCGGCATCGACATTCCGAACGTCAATACATTGATCGTTTATGACGCCGATCGCATGGGCTTGTCGCAGCTGTATCAATTACGCGGGCGCGTCGGGCGCTCGAGCCGCGTGGCGTATGCCTATTTTATGTACCAGCGCGATAAAGTGCTGACCGATGTCGCAGAAAAACGCTTGATGGCGATCAAGGAATTTACTGAACTCGGCTCAGGGTTCAAGATTGCCATGCGCGATTTGTCGATTCGCGGAGCGGGCAATTTGCTCGGTTCCCAGCAGCATGGCTTTATCGATTCGGTCGGTTTCGATTTGTATTCGCAAATGCTCGAAGAAGCGATTGAAGAGCGCCGCACCGGCATGAAGAAAGAAGTAGTGCCAGAAGTGGAAATTTCACTGGCTGAAGATGCCTATATTCCGGATAGCTATATTGCGGACGGCTACCAGAAGATCCAAATGTATAAGCGCGTCAAAAACATGGAGACGGCCGAAGAAATGATTGATTTGCAGGATGAATTGATCGACCGCTTCGGCGATTTGCCGATCGAAGCTGAGCAATTGCTGCGCATCGCCCGCATGAAAGTCTGGGCGCGTGCGGCCGGTGTCGACTCAATCAAGCAGCAAGGCGACCGCGTCACCATCAAATTGAGCGATGCCGGAACCGAAGCGATCGATGGTGGAAAAGTTGTTGAAGCTTCTGGCAGCTATGGCCGCGCAGTAGGTTTCACAATGAACGGCCAGGCGCTCGTATTGAACATCGACGGCAAGAAGACCGGCAAGCACCATCCGTTTGATGTACTAGAAGGTATGATGGAAATTCTAGCTGACTCTGTCAGAGAAGAGGCGTCTGTCGGGTGATGCGAGGTGTAGATAAATGACGGCGCAACATTCGATGGCCAGTTTCCTGAAAGGCGCTGCATTGCTTACGCTCGCAGGGTTTGTCGTCAAACTGCTGAGCGCGGTTTACCGAGTGCCATTTCAGAACCTAGTCGGCGACGAGGGCTTTTATATTTATCAGCAAGTCTATCCATTCGTTGCGATTTTCGGAATTTGGACGTCCTACGGTTTTGCGGTCGCAGTGTCGAAATTATTGGCGGAGCATCAGGGCGTGGAGCACGCTGGCATTTTGCGCGCTGCGTTTTGGTTGATCGCCATCATTTCCGCTTCAGCGTTTGCCGTGCTTTACCTGGGTGCCGGTGTGCTCGCTGGCTGGATGGGCGACCCCTTGCTTGCCGGATTGCTGCGGGCAGGGGCGTTTGCGGTCGTCTTCATGGCGCCGCTTGCCATTATGAAAGGCCGTCTCCAAGCAACTGGCAATATGGCGCCGGTCGCAACGGCGCAAGTCGCAGAACAGGCAGTGCGTGTTTCGGTCATTCTGATCGGCGCGTTCGCTGCCGTCAGCTCAGGGGTGTCGCTGTATGCAGCGGGACAAGTGGCGATTGCAGCTGCCGGTGCCGGCGCATTCGCTGCTGTGCTGTTATTATGGCGTACTTATCGGAGTCAAAGAGAGCGTCCCGGGGCTTCTTTTAGCAGCGGGACGATGAAAAAACTGCTATTTACAAGCCTCAGCGTCAGCATGAGTTCGCTGTTATTGGTGCTGTTCCAGCTGGTCGATTCGTTTACCATCTATCGCCTGCTTGAACAGCCGCTGGGCGCATCGGCCGCCATGGAGCAAAAAGGCATCTACGACCGCGCACAACCGCTCGTGCAATTCGGCATTTTGCTGGCGACATCTTTGACGCTGTCGCTTGTGCCGCTTATTGCCCGGACGATGCAGCAAAAAAGCGGCCGTAGTCCGGAGCTTTACGCAAGCCTCGCATTTCGCGTGTCTGTCCTGTTTGCGGTTGCCGCAGCTGCTGGTTTGACACTGGTCATGCCTTATGTCAATGAAGCTTTATTCCAGACACCGGACGGATCTTTTGCACTGATTGTTTTTAATTGGCAAATCGTTTCGATGTCGCTTGTGCTTGTGTTGACGGCAATGCTATACGGTTTCGGAAAAATCCGCGTGCCGGCGTTGTTAATGTTTGGCGGCTTGATTTTAAAATTGGCAGGCAACTTATTACTGGTGCCACTGTACGGCATCACCGGGGCGGCGTTTGCAGGCAATATTGGTTTGGCTTTTATTGCGGCAGCGCTCATCTGGTATTTTAAAAAGGTTTGGCCGCTGCAGTTTGCACAGTCCCGTTTTTACGGCTGGCTCTTGACGGCGTCAGTGGCGATGGCTATCGCGGTGTACGCCTATGTAATGGTTATCGTCCCGTTATTGTCATGGTCCGGCCGGGTTGAAGCCGTATTCATCACGTTGACAGCTGTTCCGCTCGGCGCGGCGGTGTTTTTATTGGTGGTGGCGAAATCACGGATCATCACCGAAAGGGAATGGTATATTATCCCGTTCGGCCGCCGACTGGCCGCGTTGCAATTAGCGCTCAATCCACAAAAGAAAAGGAGTTAGACGATGCATACCATTCATATACTCGGCCTTGGCGCCGGAGATCTTCTGCAATTGCCGCTCGGCGTATACCGTACGTTGAAAGGGGCAGACCCGCTGTATTTGCGGACTGCGGATCATCCGGTCGTGGAAGAGCTCGAAACAGAAGGCTTACGTTACGAGAGTTTTGATGCAATTTACGAAAAACACGATGATTTTGCACCGGTGTATCGGGAAATTGCTGAAACGCTCATTGCGCACGCGGAGACTGACCCGATTTATTACGCGGTTCCAGGACATCCGCTCGTTGCGGAGCAGACAGTGCAGTTTTTGATCGAGGCAGAACAACAAGGGCGCTGCGAACTGTCGATTGCCGGGGGACAGAGCTTTCTTGACGCCATATTCGGCGCATTGCGCATCGATCCGATCGAAGGCTTCCAGCTGGTCGATGGCACTGGCCTCGACAGCGACCGCTTGAATATGACCGAACACATATTGATCGCGCAAGTGTATGACCAGTTCAGCGCATCCGAAGTGAAGCTATCGTTGATGGAGAAATATCCGGACGATTATCCGGTAACGATTGTCACAGCTGCAGGGGCCGCTTCTGAGCGCCTGCGCACGGTGCCGCTCCACGAACTCGACCGTTCGGCAGAGATCGATAATTTGACGACTGTCTATGTCCCTCCTGCAACGGAGCAGACGCAGCGTTTGAAGGAATGGCAGACTTTCCGTGATATTATCGGGAAATTGCGCAGTCCGGAAGGCTGCCCGTGGGACCGCGAGCAGACGCATGAATCCTTGCGCCCTTATTTACTGGAAGAAGCGCATGAACTATTGCAGGCGATTGAAGAGGAGGATGACGAAGCGATTGCTGAAGAGTTGGGTGACGTGCTGCTCCAAGTGTTTCTGCACGCGCAAATCGGCCAGGATAGCGGCTATTTCCAACTCGAAGACATTTTGCACAACATCAGCGATAAAATGATCCGCCGCCATCCGCATGTATTCGGCGACGTGAATGTAGCGTCAGCGGATGAAGTCGTGGATAATTGGCAAGCGATCAAACGCCAGGAAAAACCGGCAGGAGAATCGCTGCTCGATGGCCAGGACCGCTTTAGTTCATCGCTTTTGACCTCGTATAATTACCAGAAGAAAGCTGCGAAATCAGGCTTTACGTGGAAAGACGCAGACGGCGCATGGGCGAAGTTCGAAGAGGAATTGCAGGAGTTCAAAGATGAAGTGGCGAAAGGTTCCAAAGACCAGCAGCTCGATGAATTCGGCGATCTATTGTTCACACTCGTTAACATCGCGCGTTTTTATGGTTTGTCCCCAGAACAAGCGATGGTCCAGGCCAATCGCAAATTCCGCACGCGCTTTTCGCATGTGGAGCGGCGCGCGCAAGAAGGCGGCCGCACATTTTCGGATTACACATTAGACCAGCTAGATGGCTTCTGGAACGAAGCGAAGGCTGGACACGGAGAGGACGAAGATCATGAGACTCGATAAATTCCTGAAAGTATCCCGCTTGATCAAACGCCGCACGTTGGCGAAAGAAGTAGCCGACCAAGGGCGCATTTTGGTCAATGGCAATAAAGCGAAAGCGAGCAGTGTCGTCAAAGAAGGCGACGAACTGCAGATCCGCTTCGGCCAGAAAGTGGTCACCGCACGCATCGACCAATTGCGTGAAAACGTCCGCAAAGAACAAACCGCGGAAATGTACACGATCTTGAACGAAGAAAAACTCGATAAAGTGGACCCTAGCTTTGTAGATGACGAGTCATAAAGAATGAAAAAGAGCCCAGCCGGTTAACGGTTGGGCTCTTTTTGTATGTTGAAAATTCGATGTTGGGAACAGTTGGAGTGGAATAATGATGAGTGAAGATTGCGCTTCAACTGCTGCTTTCCGGGGGCGGGCGTCGAGCCAATGTGCCGCAAAAAAGCGCGACACATCTGTCTCGCCAGTCCCGCTCGGTCACCCAGGAGTCAGCAGTTTCCGCTTCATCTCTAGGTTTAAATGGTAATTAGGTGTGTCATCCTCTCCACTCAGCAAATGAAGAAATAAAGTGCACTTTTTCTCGGTAGAGCAGTTTACTGATTTGGTTCAGCACATGCATTGTCAACTAAGCGACCTATTCAAAAGCGGACTAACTATACAGAACCGGAACCATCTGACTCATTCGTTTCAATGAAACATCTAAGCCCCTCGCGCTTAAGGGTGAAGCGAAGCCATGAGACAGGCGTTCTTGCTGGCTTATGGCGGGAGCTCAACCCCAAGCGAGGCGGCGGCTGCCAAAGTGATGAAAAAAAGCTTATTCCTTCATACATGAGAACTCCACTCCGCTAAAAATTCGCCAACCCGAAAAAGAGCCTCGCCATCTACAGGCAAGGCTCTTCATTCATATCCATAAGTTCAATCGCCCATCAACGTCACGAGCACCGCTTTTTGGGCATGCAGGCGGTTTTCGGCTTCCTGGAAAATGACCGAATGCGGCCCTTCCAAAATAGCGGTCGTCACTTCTTCCTCGCGGTGTGCAGGAAGGCAATGCATAAAGATGTAATCAGCTTTCGCATGCTGAACCAGTTCCGCGTTCACTTGGAACCCTGCAAAATCATTCAGGCGCTTGATGGCTTCCGCTTCCTGGCCCATGCTCGCCCAGACATCCGTATAGATAGCGTCGCTGTTTTTCACGGCTTCGACGGGATCATTCGTCACCGTCACCACAGAACCTGTATCTTTCGCAATGGCTTTCGCGAGTTCGACCATCTCCGCTTGCGGCTCGTAGCCTTTCGGAGCGGCGATTGCGATATCGAGCCCGACTTTGGCGGCACCGATCATCAAGGAATTGGCCATATTATTGCCATCTCCGATATACGCCAGCTTGCGGCCTTTCAACTCGCCGAAATGTTCGATCAGCGTCATCAGATCAGCAAGCACTTGGCACGGGTGGTAATCGTCCGTTAAGCCATTAATCACGGGAATCGAGCTGAACTCGGCGAGTTCTTCAACGGCGGATTGGTGGAATGTGCGGATCATCAAGCCGTCCAAATAACCCGACAATACACGCGCTGTATCGGCAATCGTTTCACCACGGCCAAGTTGGGTATCTTGAGAACTCAAGAACATCGCGTGGCCGCCAAGCTGCAGCATGCCGGCTTCAAACGACACGCGCGTGCGGGTCGATGATTTCTCGAAGATCATGCCGAGCACTTTTCCTTTCAAGAGCGGCAAATGTTTATTTTCCGGTTTTTTCAATTCAATCGCTAAATTAAGCAAATCGAGGATCTCCTCGGTGCTATAGTCTTTCAATGAAAGAAAATCTTCCTGGGCAACCGTTGGGGCAAGCGGCATGATCATCGTCATTGGGCAAGCACTCCTTTCAAGCGTTCAGATTGGGTTTTTATGATTGCGGCGTAAGCGGCTGCAGTTTCCGGGCGCGACCAGGCATGGAAGCGGTGGATGGCCGCTTGCGCCATGCGCCCGGCGTCAGGTGTTTCGGAAAAGTCGACATAGGCGGCAGCGTCTTTCGATACTAACCAGTCGTTAAAAGAAAGTTGGTCTTCGGTGACAATCGTCAAGCCTTGTGCGCGCCAAGAATCGAGTTGCTCGTAATCGGCGCTGTCTTTAGCAGCGAATAGCGTTGAACCTGATGCAAGTTTCGCCAGCTGTACAGAAGCGCCGGTCAATGCTTTTTCGAGCGCATCTTCAAACCGCTTGGCTGTTCCGATCACTTCGCCGGTCGACATCATCTCGGGCGACAGGACCGGGGATAGGCCTGGCAGTTTAATATGGGAGAACACCGGGGCTTTAACAGTAAAATCCGGTTGTCCGTTATACATGTCTTCGATGCCGAGCTCATCGTACGGCACGCCGAGCAATAGGGCGGTTGCGTGCTGAACGAGCGGCACATCCGTCACTTTTGAGCTGATCGGCGCCGTGCGCGATGCCCGAGGGTTGATTTCCATAATGAATAATTGATCTTCTTCGTAGACGAATTGGATATTGAACAGCCCGGTATAATCGAGTTGTTTCGCAATATGCTTCGCGGTATCCACCAGTTTTTGCTGCTGGGCATCGGTCAATGTCACAGGCGGCGTGCTCGCGATGCTGTCGCCGGAATGGACGCCGGTGCCTTCAAGATGCTCGAAGATCGCCGACACCCAGACATTGTCGCCGTCCGTTAGAATATCGGCTTCGGCTTCTTTGCCGGTGACGAAATGGTCGACCAATACCGGAAACGCTTTGTCCGCGCCCGCAAGCCAAGCATCCAGCTCCGCTTGGTCGTGAAGGACGATCATGCCGCGTCCGCCGATGACATAAGAAGGGCGGAGCAAGACCGGGAAGCCAAGCTTCTCTGCTGCCGGCTGTACGTCTTCCGGCGCATTCGCCGTCGTCCCGGGGATGGTCGGCAAGCCGATCGACTCGAGAAACGCATAAAAGCGGTCGCGGTCTTCCATTTGGTCGAGCAAATCGACTGACGAGCCGAGCACGGTAATGCCCGCTTGTTCCAGTGCTTTCGCCAAATTGAGCGAAGTCTGTCCGCCGAATTGCAAAATGACTTGATGGATGCCTTCGAATTCCAGCACATTCAAAACATCTTCCGCCGTGATCGGTTCGAAATAAAGCGCATCCGCCACTTCGTAATCGGTGCTGACGGTTTCGGGATTGTTGTTGATCATGACCGCTTCATAGCCCAGTTTCTGTGCGGCCATGACGCTATGCACGCAGCAATAATCGAATTCGATGCCTTGCCCGATGCGGATTGGGCCGGATCCTATGACCGCGACTTTTTTTGCATCATTTGAGCGGTCGACATCTGCGGCATTGTCCCATGTGGAATAGAAATAATTAGTATTCGAACGGAATTCCGCTGCGCATGTGTCGATCATCCGGTAAGCTGGCGCAATTTTATAGCTTCTGCGCTGCCCCCAAATTTCAGCAGCCGCCACTCCCCAAATATCGGCCATTTGCTGGTCGCTGAAGCCGAGTTTTTTTGCCTGCAATAAGCGTTCAGCGGTTACGGTGTTCCAGCTGATCGATTTAAGGTCTTGCCATTCTGCAACGATATTCGATAGCACGTATAAGAAGTACGGCGTGATGCCGGTGATGGCATGCAACTCGTCAGTGGTTTTCCTGCGGATGAGCAATTCGAACAGCACGAACAAACGGCGGTCGTCCGGCTTCATTGCGAGTTCCAGCAACTCGCCCGTCGGCAATGCGGATAGGGCGGGAAGACGGAACCCGTCGAGCGGCAGTTCAAGCGAGCGCAGCGCTTTTTGCATGGCGGCTTCCATGCGGCGTTCGATCGCCATCACTTCTCCAGTCGCCTTCATCTGCGTGCCAAGCGTGCGATCGGCTAAAGGAAATTGGTCGAACGGCCAGCGCGGGATTTTCAAGGCCACATAATCGAGTGCGGGCTCGAAGCTGGCAAAGGTCGTGCCGGTCACCGGGTTCTTTAACTCGTCGAGCGTATAGCCGAGTGCGAGCTTTGCCGCGATTTTCGCGATCGGGTAGCCGGTCGCTTTGGAAGCAAGCGCGGATGAGCGGCTGACGCGCGGGTTGACTTCAATCAAAAAATATTCGGAGGTTTCCGGATGGAGGGCGAACTGCACATTGCAGGCGCCAATGATGCCGAGCGCTTCGATGATGTTGATGCAAGACGTGCGCAGCATATGGAAATCCGGGTCGTTCAAAGTCTGGCTCGGGGCGACGACGATCGAATCGCCGGTATGGACACCGACCGGATCCAAGTTCTCCATATTGCAAACCGTGATGCAAGTGCCCGAAGCATCGCGCATCACTTCGTATTCGATTTCCTTATAGCCGGCGATGCTCGTCTCGACGAGGCATTGCTTGATCGGGCTTGCCGATAAGCCTTGCGTGACAAGCTTGGTATAAGCCGCTTCGTCGCTTGCGATGCCGCCGCCGAAACCGCCGAGCGTATAAGCGGGACGGACGATAACGGGATAACCCGTACGTTCTGCGAAAGCGAGCGCGCCGTCGAGCGAGTAGATGATGTCGGAATCCGGCACCGGCTCACCGAGTTGCTTCATCAAGGAGCGGAACTGGTCGCGGTCTTCCGCTTTTTTGATGGCTTTCATATCGGTGCCGAGTAGTGTGACGCCGTATCGCTCTAAGATGCCGGCATCCGCCAGCGCCATTGCCAAATTCAAGCCGGTCTGGCCGCCGACTGTCGCGAGCAGGCCGTCCGGGCGTTCTTTCTCAATGATCCGGGTGGCGGATTCGAGCGTCATCGGCTCAAAATATACTTTATCCGAGACACTTTCATCGGTCATGATCGTCGCCGGATTGTTATTGATGAGCACCACTTCGATGCCCTCATCTTTTAAAGCCAAGCACGCCTGGGTGCCGGAATAATCGAACTCTGCCGCCTGGCCGATGACGATGGCGCCGGATCCGATAACGAGCACTTTTTCAATAGAGTCTAATTTAGGCATGCATTTTCACCTTCTTCATTTCATTTGCGGTCTCTAGGAACTGGTGGAACAATTCGAGATGATCCGCAGGTCCTGGAGCTGCTTCCGGGTGGAATTGAACCGTCGTGATCGGAAGTTGCGGATGGATCAAGCCTTCAATGCTGCCATCGTTGACATTTTCGTACAGCACTTCAAAAGGCGTGTCTGACAAGCTCTCCGCTTCGACAACATAGCTATGGTTCTGGGAACTCATGCTGACGCGGCCGGTCTTATTGTTTTTGACGGGATGGTTGGCGCCCCGGTGCCCATAAGCAAGCTTCGTGGTTTTCGCGCCGAAAGCGGCAGCGAGCACCTGATGGCCAAGGCAAATGCCAAATGAAGGATAGCGTTCCGCCCAAGCGCGGTAGACCGGCAAGCGGCTGTTCAATGCTTGCGGGTCTCCTGGGCCGTTCGAGAACAACAGGCCGTCTATGCCGAGCGTTTCAGGAAGGTCGGCTGCCCCGTTATAGGGGATGATGCTGACCGTGCAGCCGAGAGCGAGCAATTCTTTTAAAATGGATGCTTTGTAATGGAAATCGACCAGGCCGATATGCAAGGGGCCTTCGCCGAGCTGTTTCGTCTCTGCCGCTGCGCACGCCGGGAAAAAATCGGTCTTGATCATTTGCCACGCTTGTTCAGCCGCATTTTCGTGAAGCATCTGCGCCGGCATCGTCCCCGTCTCGCGGACCTGTTGAATGACTGAGCGTGTATCGATGCCGCTCAGGAGCGGAACGCCTTGCGCTTCGGCGAATTGTGCCAGCGAAATTGCTTGTTTCGGTAACGGGCCCGCATACAGCTCTGCCACGATGATGCCAGAGGCTTGGATTTTTTCGGATTGTGCATAAAGTGATTCGATGCCGTATTGGCCAATCAACGGATACGAAAAAACGATGACTTGCCCTTTATAGGACGGGTCGGTAATAACTTCCTCATAGCCGGTCATGCCGGTAAAAAAGACAACTTCTCCTTGTACCGCTGCTTGTGTGCCGTGCCAAGATCCCGTAAATGCCGCTCCGTTCGCCAAAATCAATTTTCCTGCCATACCCCACACTCCTTTTGAATATATATGCAACATAAGTAATTTTTATAATAAATGAGGTGTCCTATATTATAATGTTGCATAAAAATTAAGTCAACAGCATTTTTATTAATTGTCAGGCCGATTGGTTAAATTCCGGTAAAATGCAGGAAAAAAGGAGAAAGGGCTTACAGAAAATCTTTTTAAATGGAATGTTTTTCATGTATAATAATCACAAAATCAGTTGGGAAGGGGCGTCCATAGGTGAAGAGAGAGAAAATGCATGAAAATCAGGGAGTGACCCCGCTGCAAAATGACTACACGCGGGCTGCAGAAATTGAAGAGACACGAAAAAAGCGCCATAAAGTGGTATTGTACAGACGCTTGGCGGTATTCGGCTTAGTAGTATTGTTGACAAGCATTTGGCTGGGCTCGACCATTTATGCACAATCCCAGACCATTGCCGGCAAAGAACAGCTTCAGCAGGAAAAGCTGGCCGAGCTTGAAGATGTGCAGAAGCAGCAAGCCAAGCTCGAAGAACAGATCCGCCTGTTGAACGACGATGATTATGTATCGAAGCTTGCGCGCAAAGATTATTTCCTATCGGATGAAGGCGAGATTATTTTCACCTTGCCGAATGATGCTGGGAAACCACAAGAAGATGGCGAAGAAAAAGAGTAGTCGGTTGACACTCTCCCTTTCATTGCTATAATTAAAGGTGGGATTAGTCCCGCAAACTGTCAATTTGGCCCGAATTTGGAGTCATCTTAAATTTTAAGGAGGAGCATTTTTTTTATGTCGATTGAAGTAGGCAGCAAGTTAGAAGGAAAAGTCACAGGTATTACAAACTTTGGAGCGTTCGTACAGCTTCCAACTGGTGCAACAGGCCTCGTGCATATTAGTGAAGTCGCCGACAACTATGTGAAAGATATCAATGATCACTTGAAAGTTGGCGAAATGGTAGAAGTGAAAGTGATGAATGTAGAAGCAGACGGGAAAATCGGTTTGTCGATCCGCAAAGCGAAGCCTCAACCGGAAGGCGCTCCTAGCCGACCAAGCCGTCCGCGTCCGAACAATCGTTCTTTTGACCGCGCCCCTAAGGAAACCTTCGAAACGAAGATGGCAAAATTCCTGAAAGACAGCGAAGACAACCTGTCGACGCTAAAGCGTGCCACAGAATCCAAGCGTGGCGGTCGTGGAGCGAAAAGAGGCTAACTTGCTAGCTGTTTTAATAGCATAGAGAAAATGCTTCAACTTAGTTGAACTATGTAGATTGAACGCTTGTCCTTTCGGGGAGGGCGTTTTTTTTATCGGCCAAAAAAAGGCGAAGCGGTAGGAGAATAAGGTGCATTTATCTAAATAAGTAGACAGCTCAGCGGGCGTGGGTCCTGCACGATACAGCGGAAAGGTGTGGAAAGGATGGAACAACAGCAAGTCCTTGAGGCATTTGGCGACTACGAAGTCTACCTGGAATCGCTCCAAAAGACTTTATCCGAATCCGATGATGCACATAAGCCAGTCGCAGACGGCAAGTGGTCAATCGCGCAGATGATTATGCATCTAGCAGAATGGGACCGCTTCATACGAATTGAGCGCTTGCCGCATATGACAGAAGGGGCGCATCTGGAGCCCTTGCCAGAAGTCGATGAATTCAACCGGCGCGCCATCGGGAAAGCGGAAACGATGGATTTTCCAGCCATCGCCACAAGCGCAATCGAAGAACGCCGTTTATTGAAAGATCGGCTGGCAGCTGTCACCCTTAGCCAATGGGATGCAGTGTTCTACGTCGGCGATCAACCAATGACGATGGGCCGTTATTTCGGGGATCTCACCAAACACGATGCTCATCATTTCAAACAGATCGATACTTTTTTAACATAAAAAAGCAGCGCCCTCCATCATGGAGGGCGCTGCTTATGATAGGATGGCGGCAGAGGGGATCGAACCCCCGACCTTACGGGTATGAACCGTACGCTCTAGCCAGCTGAGCTACGCCGCCTTGTTCAAACGAACAGTTTATATCATACTATCCTTAATACATATGTGTCAATTAGCATTTTATGTTTTTACGATATTTATTTTATTTAAATTGGAAAACAACCAGAATAGGAGGGCATGCCGTGGATCATTACGAACAAACACTGCTTGCATATCATAAAAAGCACGAGCTGTTCGAAAAAGGCGATCGACTCGTCATCGGCGTTTCGGGCGGCATCGATTCGATGGTTCTCTTGCAGTTTCTTTCAAAAAAGCGGCATCAATTAGGGGTAGATGTTACAGCGGTGCATATCGATCATATGCTAAGAGGCGCACAATCTGCAGAAGACCGCCGCTTTGTCGAACAGCATTGCAAGTTATGGGAAGTACCGTGTGAAAGCTTTTCAGTCCCGATCCCTGCGATTTTAGCTGAGAACGGCGGGAACGCACAAAGTGTCTGCCGGCAAGAACGTTACCGGGTATTCGAGCAAGTAATGGAGAAAACCGAATCCACAGTCCTCATTACGGCCCATCACGCAGACGACCAACTGGAGACCATTTTGATGGAAGGCATGCGCGGTAGCCTGCGGAACGGGGCTTTTGGCATGCGCATTAAGCGGCCATTTGGCGGCGGCATGCTCGTACGGCCACAACTTGCGGTCACCAAAGCGGAAATCGCTCATTATGCGCAACTGAACAAAGTGCCATACCGCGAAGATCCGAGCAATGCCAGTGATACTTACACGCGCAATCGCATCCGCAAGACCATCGTGCCGGCGATGGCACAGGAAAACCCTCGCGCTTCGTTACACTTTTCGGAACTCGCTGAACAGATCAACGAAGATTTAGCATTCCTTCAGCAACTCGCCGAACAAACGCTAAAAGAATTGCTGTCTTCAGATAAGGAATTACTTATTTCTGCCGAAAGTTTCAGAAGGCATCCCTCTGCTTTACAAAAAAGGATGGTTCTACTACTATTAAACTATCTATATGATGACAAGCGAGTGTTAATAACGAGCCATTTGGCGGAACAAGTGCGCGAGCTGCTCCAAAGTTCCTCGGGCACTGTTTTTTTACATTTGCCGCAAAATTATATGATGACACGCCAATACGACCGGGTATTCTTTGAAAAACCGAAAGAATGCCAGCAACGCGAGCAGGCGGATATCGGCCATGGTTGGTCGCCGCCTGTCCTGGGTTTGCGTTATCGGGTTGTGCCAGCCGGCGAAGAGCCGGAAGCAGAAAATACTAAGTTTTGGTATTTTCAATCCGAAGAAACGGATTTCACGCTTCGCGGAAGGAAGCCGGGCGACCGGATCTTGCTTGCAGGCATGAACCAGGCGAAAAAACTGGCGCGGCTGATGATTGACGAGAAGGTCCCCTCACTTCAACGGGACAATTGGCCAATCATCGTGGCCGGAAAACATCGAGTATTACTGGTGCCCGGTTTGCGCACCGCCGCTTGTCTGAGCCGGACCAAGCGTCCGGAAGATAACCGTGTATTAGTTGAACAATGCATAGACTATGCAAAATGAGGAAGAAACTAGGAGGCCCACCATGCTACAAAAGGACATTAAAGAAGTATTGATCAGCGAAGAACAACTTCAGGAAAAAGCACGCGAACTCGGTGACATTTTAACGCGTGATTATGAAGGGAAGTATCCACTTGCCATCGGCGTATTGAAAGGCGCCATGCCATTCATGGGCGACCTCATGAAACGTTTTGACGGATACGTGGAAATGGATTTCATGGATGTTTCAAGTTACGGAAACGCAACGGTTTCTTCAGGCGAAGTCAAAATCGTCAAGGATTTGAATGCAAGCGTCGAAGGCCGTGACTTGCTGATTATCGAAGACATTATCGACAGCGGGCTGACATTAAGCTATTTGGTGGACTTGTTCAAATACCGCAAAGCGAACTCCATCAAGATTGTCACACTTCTCGACAAACCAACCGGCCGTAAAGTGGACTTGAAAGCGGATTATATCGGCTTTGAAGTGCCAGATGCATTCGTTGTTGGCTACGGCTTAGACTACGCGGAAAAGTACCGCAATCTTCCATATATTGGAATATTGAAACCCGCTGTTTACAACGGTGAAGAGGAATAGTCAAAGAACGTTCAAAGAGCCGATGATTTAACTAGGCCATGAAGGCTTTTCATTGTATGCATTTTTGTCCCTGTGTTAGTATTTAGTATAGTTTTGGGAAACTTTGTGAGGAGGCGCGGGATGAATCGAATATTCCGATACACCATATTTTATCTACTGATATTCCTAGTCATCATCGGTATTCTAGGAACTTTCAATAATAGCAACCAACCGACGCAAAATATTGGATATGGCGACTTTCTGGATGCGCTGAACGCTGGCGAAATTACAGAAGTGACTATCCAGCCGGACGCACAAGTGTACGAAGTGACCGGCCGCATGACAGATTACGATGAAGGCGAATCATTTGTCACCAATGTGCCGATCGAGAACGAAGCATTGGTAGCGCAAATCGATGAGCTGGCAACAGCACAAGAAGGAGTGGAAGTCGAGTTTTTGAAAGCGCCGCAAACTAGCGGATGGGTTTCATTCTTCACCGGCATCATTCCATTCATCATCATCTTCATCCTGTTCTTCTTCTTGCTCAACCAATCACAAGGCGGCGGTGGCGGCCGAGTGATGAACTTCGGGAAAAGCAAGGCGAAATTGTATGATGACCAGAAACAAAAAGTTCGCTTCGACGATGTAGCCGGCGCGGATGAAGAAAAGCAAGAACTTGTCGAAGTAGTGGACTTCCTGAAAGACCCGAAACGCTTCGGCGAAATTGGTGCGCGGATTCCAAAAGGGATCTTGCTTGTCGGGCCTCCGGGTACCGGTAAAACCTTGCTTGCCCGTGCAGTAGCCGGCGAAGCAGGCGTGCCGTTCTTCTCCATCAGTGGTTCGGACTTTGTCGAAATGTTCGTTGGTGTCGGGGCTTCGCGTGTCCGTGATTTGTTTGAGAACGCGAAGAAAAACGCACCGTGTATTATCTTTATCGATGAAATCGATGCAGTTGGACGTCAGCGCGGCGCCGGTCTAGGCGGCGGGCACGATGAGCGCGAACAAACGCTCAACCAATTGCTCGTTGAAATGGATGGCTTCGGCGCGAACGAAGGCATTATCATCATCGCTGCTACCAACCGTCCGGATATCCTGGACCCGGCACTTCTGCGCCCTGGCCGTTTTGACCGCCAGATCACAGTAGGCCGCCCGGATGTCAAAGGACGTGAAGAAGTGTTGAAAGTCCATGCGCGCAACAAGCCGCTTGATGATACTGTCGACATGAAGGCGATCGCCCAGCGTACGCCTGGCTTCTCCGGTGCAGACCTTGAAAACTTATTGAACGAAGCAGCGCTTGTTGCCGCTCGCCGCAATAAGAAAAAAATCGACATGGCCGATATTGACGAAGCGACAGACCGCGTCATTGCAGGTCCAGCTAAAAAGAATCGCGTTATCTCGAAAAAAGAACGCAATATCGTCGCATACCACGAATCAGGGCATACTGTTATCGGCTTGACCCTGGATGATGCGGACATCGTCCATAAAGTAACGATCGTCCCACGTGGCCAGGCTGGCGGATATGCCGTCATGCTGCCGCGTGAAGACCGTTACTTCATGACCAAACCAGAACTTCTCGATAAGATTGCCGGATTGCTCGGCGGTCGTGTTGCAGAGGATATCGTTTTTGGCGAAGTATCCACTGGCGCTCACAATGACTTCCAGCGTGCAACAGCAATCGCCCGCAGCATGGTCACTGAATACGGGATGAGCGACAAGATTGGCCCGATCCAATTTGGCCAATCTCAAGGCGGAAACGTCTTCCTTGGGCGCGACTTCAATTCAGACCAAAACTATTCCGATGCGATTGCATTCGAGATTGACCAGGAAATTCAGCGCATCATCAAAGAGCAATACGTCCGGACGAAAGAGATTCTCACGGAAAAACGTGAGCTTCTTGAACTACTCGCCAACACATTGCTCGAAGTGGAAACACTCGATGCTGCTCAAATCCAGCACTTGAAAGAACACGGCACATTGCCGGAACGTTCGTATGAAGCCTTGAACGGCAATTACGAAAAAGAAGAAAGCGAAACGGAGCCAGACGAGGTAAATCCGGATGTCACGGGTGCGCCAAATGATCCGTCATCGGCAGATTTACCAGATGAAGGTTCATCGACTGATTCCAAAGGGCCGATACGAGAAGACCGTAAATAAAGAAAAGCCGGTGCCACCCCTGAAAAGGGCTTGGCGCCGGCTTTTTGCTTTTGTAGAATTATGGTATGATGTGTTGGAAATTCAGCAGACAAATGGGGAGAATTTATGATCTTAGTGATGGATACAGGCAATACCAATATCGTCCTTGGCGTATACGATAACGATACACTGCTGCACCATTGGCGGATGGAAACCGACCGCCACAAAACCGAAGATGAATACGCCATGCAGATCAAAGCGTTTTTGAATCACGTCGGCCTGGGCTTTGAATCAATTGACGGCGTCATCATGTCCTCTGTCGTCCCGCCGATCATGTTCGCGCTAGAGCGCATGGCACAAAAATATTTCCGCACCAAAGCGCTAGTCGTCGGGCCAGGCGTCAAGACCGGCCTCAACATCAAATACGAAAATCCGCGTGAAGTCGGCGCGGACCGCATCGTTAATGCCGTCGCAGCGATACAGGAATACGGGGGACCCTTGATCATCGTCGACTTCGGCACTGCTAATACCTTCTGTTATATCGATGAAAACAATCAATACCAAGGCGGCGCCATCGCCCCGGGGATTCAAAGCTCGACCGAAGCATTATACACTAGGGCATCGAAACTGCCGCGCATTGAAATCGCGCGTCCCGATTCGGTTGTCGGCAAAAACACCATTTCAGCGATGCAAGCAGGAATTGTCTATGGCTATGTCGGCCAAGCGGAAGGCATCATCACCCGCATGAAAAAACAAAGCAAGCAACATCCGACCGTTATCGCGACAGGCGGACTTGCGCAGTTGATTGCCGCAGAGTCGGATATGATCGACCATGTCGACCCGTTTTTGACATTAAAAGGCCTGCATTTCATTTATAAACGCAATCAAGCGTAAGGAGAGGAAGAATCACTATGGCAGATTATTTAGTACGCGGACTTGGTTTTAATGGCAACGTGCGTGCATTTGCAGTCAATACGACAGAAACGGTCGGGGAAGCGCAGCGCCGCCACCAGACATGGCCCGCAGCAACAGCGGCCCTTGGGCGTTTAATGACGGGCGGCGTCATGTTCGGCGCCATGTTAAAAGGAGAAGACCGCGTCACATTGAAAATCGAAGCAGGCGGGCCGATTGGATATCTATTGGTCGATAGCGACGCCAAAGGCAATGTGCGCGGCTATGTCGCTAACCCGCAAACCCATGTCGACAGCAAAAGCGGAAAGTTGGACGTCAAAGGTGTCGTCGGCACAGACGGCATGCTGTCTGTCGTCAAGGACCAAGGCATGCGCGATTATTTCACCGGACAGACGCCGATTGTCTCCGGGGAAATCGCAGAAGATTTGACCTATTATTTCGTTGTGTCCGAACAAGTCCCTTCCTCTGTTGGCCTCGGTGTTCTTGTTGATACCGATAATTCGGTGCTAGCAGCAGGGGGCTTTATCATCCAATTGATGCCAGATACCGATGACGAAACCATTACATTGATCGAAAAACGCTTGGCCAATATCGAAGCCGTCTCGTCCATGATCAAGCGTGGGCTCACCCCTGAAGGCATCCTAGAAGAGGTACTGGGCGCTGACAATGTGCAGATTCTTGAAAAAATACCTGTCCAGTTCAAGTGCACTTGCTCAAAAGAGAAGTTTGCTGAGGGCCTTATAGGGCTTGGAAAAGAAGAAATCCGCCAAATGATCGACACAGATGGCCAAGCGGAAGCAGAATGCCATTTCTGCCACGAAAAATATCATTACAACAAAGAAGAATTGGAAGCGCTGCTCAATGAACTCGAATCGAACTAACCCGACACCACCGAAACAGAAACGCCACTTAAAAACGAAACCGGTGTTAATGGTCATCGGCATATTGCTGCTGGCCAATGTGCTATGGTTTATCGCCTGGCTCATCCCCAACGGCAGCAGTGCAGCAAACGAAGAAGTCGCAGCAGTCGATGGCGAAAAAATCACGCGTGCTGAATGGATGGCATCGATGGAACAGCAGCACGGCCGAAGCGCCCTTCTCGAATTGGTCAATGAAAAAGTCATGGCCGCAGCGGCAAACGATTACGGCATCGAAGTATCCGATAAGGAAATCGACCTGGAACTGGCCATGATGCGAACCGCTCAAGACGGCACCGAAGAATTATTGTATGCCAATGACACCGAACGCCAGCGCGAAAAAGTGAAAGCGCAATTGATCTTGGAGAAAGTGTTAACGAAAGATGTCCTCATCGATGACCAGGCCATTGAAGGCTTCTATGAAGACAACCGGGCCATCTATGACGTCAAAGATTCATATCGCACAAGCATGATTGTTTTGAATTCCAAAGTGGAAGCAGAAGAAGCGATCAAAGAACTTGATAACGGGTCAAGTTTCGAAGCACTTGCACGCGAACGCTCCATCGATAACGCCACCGGCAACCTCGGAGGAGACATCGGTTTCGTCTCCCCTGGCCAAGCATCAATCGATCCGCAAATCGCAAAAACGGTCGAAACCATCGAACCGGGCTCGTGGTCGGCTCCACTAGCACTTGAAGATGGCCGAACCGCCGTCATTATGGTGAAAGAAAAAATTGAAGGCCGTACGTTCAGCTACGACGAAGTGAAAGAACACATCAGCCGGGAGCTGGCACTTGAGCAATTGCCTCAATCGGTCTCTCCTGAAGCCTTCTGGCAAGAGTTCGACGCCGAATGGTTTTACGGTGAAGGGGAATAAGCTTTTGGCGGTCTCCAAAGATTGACAGTTCGCGCCGCAATTGATAGGATGAAACAAATAATGTCGACAAAAATAGTAGGGATTAGGAGTGGTAAACATGGCACGAGTAGGAAATTCAATTACCGAATTGATTGGGCAAACGCCAATTGTTAAATTAAACCGGTTGACAGGACCTGAAGATGCGGAAGTTTACGTTAAATTGGAATACTTCAACCCAGGCTCCAGCGTAAAAGACCGGATTGCGCTTGCGATGATCGAAGCAGCAGAAAAAGCCGGCGACTTAAAAGAAGGTGATACGTTAATCGAGCCGACAAGCGGCAATACAGGGATCGGCCTTGCCATGATTGCTGCAGCAAAAGGCTACCGCAGCGTTCTCGTCATGCCTGAAACAATGAGCATGGAACGCCGCAACTTGTTGCGCGCATACGGTGCGGAACTCGTCTTGACACCTGGACCCGATGGCATGAACGGCCCGAACGGCGCCATCAAAACAGCAGAAAAACTGGCGGCTGAAAACTCCTGGTTCATGCCCCAGCAATTCAATAACGAAGCAAATCCGGAAGTGCACCGCCTGACCACAGGGCCTGAAATCGTTGAAGCGATGGATCAATTGGATGGTTTCATTTCCGGCATCGGCACAGGCGGAACGATCACAGGCGCTGGGCAAGTGTTGAAAGAACATTTCCCGAACATTCATATCGTGGCCGTTGAACCAACCGACTCTCCTGTTTTGTCTGGCGGAAAACCGGGGCCGCATAAAATCCAAGGTATCGGCGCCGGCTTTGTTCCGGCTGTACTGAACACGGAAATCTATGACGAAATCATGCAAGTCAGCAACGAGCAATCCTATGAATTTGCCCGCAGAACGGCCCGTGAAGAAGGCATCCTCGGCGGTGTATCCTCAGGAGCCGCAATCTACGCAGCGCTTGAACTGGCAAAAAGACTCGGCAAAGGCAAAAAAGTATTGGCGATCTTGCCATCGAACGGCGAACGTTATTTGAGCACTCCGCTTTACCAATTTGATGAAAATAACGCATGATCCGAAGAGCCTTCTGAAAAGGAGGCTCTTTTATTTGTGCAGAAATTGCAGATTCACGATAAGATAAGGGCAGTTTGAATAATAGTATTTCCCAGGAAATGATCGGTTCCTACAATTCATACATGGACGGTGGACAAAGATGAACTTAGATGCAAATAAAAACACACAAGTAATGGGCATATTGAATGTGACCCCGGATTCGTTTTCCGACGGCGGGCAATTCAATAATGTTGAAAAAGCGGTGGCCCGCGCTAAGCAAATGCTTCAGGACGGCGCTGCAGTCATAGATGTAGGTGGCGAGTCAACGCGTCCCGGCCACACGCAAATTTCTGATGAAGAAGAAATTGCTCGGGTAGTGCCGGTCATTCAGGCGCTCAGAGAACAAACAGACGCGATTATCTCCATCGATACATACAAATCTGCTGTCGCGCGTTCAGCTGTCGAGGCCGGTGCGCATATCATCAATGATATTTGGGGTGCTAAATACGACCCCCAAATTGCCCAAGTGGCGGCAGATAAACAAGTGCCGATCATTCTTATGCACAACCGTGCCGAAGCGGTTTACGATGATTTTTGGCAAGATGCCAAAGAAGATCTCGACGAAAGCATCCGCATCGCCCAAAACGCCGGCGTTTCGGACAAATACATCTGGCTCGATCCTGGCATCGGATTTGCCAAGACGCTCGCCCAAAATGTCGAAATGATGCAGCGGCTCGATCAGCTCGTAGCGATGGGCTATCCTGTACTCCTTGGCACTTCCCGCAAATCATTCATCGGCAAGTTACTCGATGCACAAGTCGACGAGCGTTTGGAAGGCTCTCTCGCAACGGCAGCGTTCGGTGTCATGAAAGGCTGCCAAATCGTGCGTGTCCACGATGTGAAAGAAACGGTACAAACAGTCAAGATGATGGATTTTTTAACAGGCAAGATAAAGGTGGAGGGATAAACATGGATTATATTCATTTAAACGAAATGGAGTTTTACGGCTATCATGGCGTATTCGCAGAAGAACAAAAACTCGGGCAGCGCTTCCGGGCAACCGTGACGCTAGCGGTCGAATTACAACGTGCCGGGGAAACTGACGAGCTGGAACATACGGTTCATTATGGCGAAGCGTACGAAACGTGCCGCCGAGTTATTGAAGGAAAACCGAAAAAACTGGTCGAAGCAGTGGCCGAAACAGTAGCTGCTGAATTACTGAATCAATTCCCGCTGGTCCAGGGAGTCCGCGTTCAGTTGATCAAGCCGGATCCCCCAATTCCTGGCCATTACAAATCGGTAGCAATCGACATCACCCGAGGCAGCTTCCGATGAATGAAGTCTACCTATCCTTGGGCTCGAATTTAGGAGACAGGAAAGCCCAGCTTCAAGAAGCGGTTCGCTTACTTCAATCGAATCCCTCCATTTCTAATATGAAAATGTCCTCCATCTACGAAACAGCTCCAGTCGGCTATCTCAACCAGGATGCATTTTTGAATTTGGTCATTCGACTGGAAACCAGCCTCTCTCCTTTAAGTTTATTAGATACATGTCAGGAAATTGAACAAATTCTGCAAAGGGAGCGGCTGATTCGATGGGGCCCGCGCACAGTAGACCTTGATGTATTGCTGTACGGCCAAGAGCAGCTGACAACAGAGCGGCTGATCATTCCTCATCCGCATATGTACGAACGGGCATTTGTGCTCGTGCCTTTGCGAGAACTGATGCCCACACTCAGTCTTCCGGAAGGTCTAGACACGCAAGAAGTAGAATTATGGAAAACGTATAGCGACATAAAAACATTTTTGCTTGATGCAAGTTAATTAACTAGATTATTTACGATGTAAAGAACTGAAAAGAATACAATTAGAAGTTGCCAAGAAAACGGCAGCTTTTCTTATGTAACGGCACGAAAAATTGTGTACAATGGATAAATACACGAAAGCACGTGGTTTTAACAGAAAAAGGAGTGTAGGATATGTCAGAAGAGTTGAATGACCAATTAGTAGTGCGCCGCCAGAAAATGCAAAACTTCCGAGAGCATGGACTCGACCCATTCGGGAAACGTTTCGAGCGTACGCACCTTTCACAAGAAATTGTTGAACAATACGATCAATTCTCGAAAGAAGAACTAGAAGAAAAATCTGCTGAAGTCATTATTGCAGGCCGCATTATGACGAAGCGCGGAAAAGGTAAAGCCGGATTCGCACACCTGCAGGATTTGAAAGGGCAGATCCAAATCTACGTCCGCAAAGATGCAATTGGAGATGATTCCTATGAATTCTTCAAAACCGCAGACTTGGGAGACATCATCGGTGTCCGCGGCACTATTTTCAAAACAAATGTCGGCGAACTTTCTGTAAAAGCACAAGAAGTAGAATACTTAACGAAAGCCCTACGTCCGTTGCCGGAAAAATTCCATGGTTTGAAAGACGTTGAGCAACGCTATCGCCAGCGCTATCTGGACTTGATTGTTAGTGAAAATAGCAAAGAGACATTTATTTTGCGTAGCCGGATCATTCAAGCGATGCGTCGCTATCTGGATAACCAAGGCTTTTTAGAAGTTGAAACACCAATGCTCCATTCAATCGCCGGAGGAGCCACCGCACGTCCGTTCATTACTCATCATAATGCGCTAGACATGCAATTATATATCCGTATTGCTATCGAACTTCATTTGAAACGCCTCATTGTAGGTGGATTAGAAAAAGTTTATGAAATCGGGCGCGTCTTCCGTAACGAAGGAATTTCCACCCGCCATAATCCAGAATTCACGATGCTCGAACTTTATGAAGCATATGCTGATTACAATGACATCATGTCTTTGACAGAGAATTTAATTGCACACACTGCACAAGAAGTTCTCGGCACAACTACTGTCCGGTATGGAGAAGAAGATATCAATCTGGCCCCGGGCTGGAAACGTCTGCACATGGCAGATGCAGTTAAAGAGTACACGGGTATAGATTTCTGGCAACATATGTCGAAGGAAGAAGCGCAAGCGCTTGCTAACGAACATGGAATCGAAATCAAACCAACTATGGAAGTTGGGCATATTCTAAATGAATTCTTCGAACAAAAAGTTGAAGAACAATTGGTTCAGCCTACATTCATTTATGGGCATCCGGTTGAAATTTCTCCACTTGCTAAGAAAAATCCGGAAGATGAGCGTTTCACAGATCGCTTTGAACTATTCATCGTACGTAGGGAGCATGCAAATGCCTTTACAGAATTAAACGATCCGATCGACCAGCGTGAACGTTTTGAAGCACAACTTATAGAAAAAGAAGAAGGAAACGATGAAGCTCATGAAATGGATGATGACTTTATCGAAGCTTTGGAATACGGTCTTCCTCCAACAGGCGGGCTGGGAATCGGGATCGACCGTTTAGTTATGTTATTAACTAACTCAGCATCAATTCGAGACGTGTTATTGTTCCCTCAGATGCGACCGAAAGAATAGAATGGAAGTGAAACTTGGGTAAGCTTTTTAGCTTACCCAAGTTTTTTTAAAAAAACTATTGCGCTCACTGCAAGAAGGTGATAAGATATTTCTTGTCGCGTTTTTAGTAAAAAGCGAGATGAAAAGAAAATAAATAAATAACTATTGACTCTCGCAGAGAAGTTTGGTAGTATTTAAAAGTCGCTGTCACATTAAGCGAAGCGATATATGAACCTTGAAAACTGAACAGCAAAACGTCAACAATATAGCCGCGAGTGATCGCGGCAAACTTACTGATCAGCTTC
>CANLRI010000011.1 GCA_947493585.1 uncultured Planococcus sp.
GAACACGGAAGTTAAGCTCTTTTGCGCCGATGGTAGTTGGGGGTTTCCCCCTGTGAGAGTAGGACGTCGCTGGGCAAATAGAAAGGCCGTTACCGGTTCATCCCGGTAGCGGCCTTTTTGTATGGAAATTTTTCTTATTGCTTGTGAAGACGGTTTTTCAAAGGTAGGCTGGAGAAAAGGAAAGGCGGAATAAGGATGAGCAACTTATATACTTACAAAGTAAAGCAAGCAGATGGCAACACAGAACAGCTAGAAAGTTTTAAAGGGAAACCAATGATTATAGTCAACACAGCAAGTAAATGCGGACTAACTCCACAATTTGAAGGCTTACAGCATTTGTATGAAAAATATAAAGATGAAGGCTTAGAAATTCTTGGGTTCCCCAGCGGGCAATTCAATGATCAGGAATTTCATGCGCAAAAGGAAATATTGGAATTTTGTCGTAAAAACTACGGAGTAAGTTTTCCGGTTTTTTCTAAAATAGACGTAAATGGAGAATTTGCTGATCCACTTTTCAAGTATTTGACTTCTTGGGGTACAAGTGACATAAGCGGAGAGATCAAATGGAACTTTACTAAATTTCTTATTGATCGTCAGGGGAATATTGTACAACGCTATGAACCACAGGTTGAGCCGGAGCAAATGGAGGAAGATATACAAAAAATTTTATGACCCATTAGTCGGAATAGTTTTACTTTTGTCAGTTTCTTGACACCCCCTGAAACCGCTGATAACCTTACAATAATATTCAAAAGGAAGCAGGAGGCGTGTCAATTATGTGGGAATCGAAATTTCTTAAAGAAGGGTTAACCTTCGATGATGTATTGCTAGTGCCAGCTCATTCAGAAGTGTTGCCAAAGGATATTGATTTGTCAGTGGAACTGACGCCAAAAATCAAGCTGAACATTCCAATTATCAGTGCCGGAATGGACACCGTGACGGAAGCAAAAATGGCTATTTCAATGGCACGTCAAGGCGGTCTTGGAATCATTCACAAAAATATGAGTATCGAAGAGCAGGCTGAGCAAGTAGTGACTGTCAAACGTTCGGAAAATGGTGTCATTACAGATCCTTTTTATCTGACTCCTCAGCACCAGGTTTACGATGCTGAGCATTTGATGGGTAAATACCGCATTTCAGGTGTCCCAATTGTCCAAAGCGAAGAAGATCTGACTTTGGTCGGTATCATTACAAATCGCGATCTTCGCTTTATCCAGGACTACTCTTTGGCGATCAAAGACGTAATGACAAAAGAGAAATTAGTAACGGCTCCTGTTGGAACGACTTTAGAAGATGCAGAGAAAATTCTCCAACAGTACAAAATCGAGAAATTGCCAATTGTGGACCAGAGTGGCATGTTAAAAGGTCTCATTACCATTAAAGACATTGAGAAAGTGATTGAGTTCCCGATTGCCGCAAAAGATGAACAAGGCCGCTTGCTAGCTGGCGCTGCTGTTGGGGTAACCTCAGATACAATGAAGCGTGTCGAACAGCTAGTAAAAGCTCATGTAGATGTCATTGTTATTGATACAGCTCACGGCCATTCAGCAGGCGTATTGAACATGGTCAGCCAAATCCGAGAGACGTATCCTGAACTGACGATTGTGGCAGGGAACGTGGCCACTGCGAGTGGAACGAAAGCTTTGATTGAAGCAGGGGCTGACGTCGTTAAAGTTGGTATCGGACCAGGTTCCATTTGTACAACACGCGTTGTTGCCGGCGTAGGAGTTCCACAAATTACGGCTGTTTACGATTGCGCTACTGAAGCCCGTAAACACGGCAAATCAATCATCGCAGATGGCGGCATTAAGTTCTCTGGCGATATTATCAAAGCACTGGCTGCAGGCGGACATGTGGTTATGCTAGGTAGCTTGCTTGCAGGAACAACAGAAAGCCCAGGAGATACAGAAATCTTCCAAGGACGCCGCTTTAAAACTTACCGCGGCATGGGATCAATCGCTTCTATGGAAAAAGGATCGAAAGACCGTTATTTCCAGGATGAAGCTAAAAAGTTAGTGCCGGAAGGAATTGAAGGGCGCTTGCCTTATAAAGGGCCTCTTACGGATACAATTCACCAATTGCTTGGAGGCATTCGTGCAGGTATGGGCTATTGTGGAACAAAAGACTTGCGGTCACTTCGTGAGGATGCACAATTTATCCGCATGACTGGTGCAGGATTGATCGAGAGCCATCCGCATGACGTACAAATTACAAAAGAATCACCGAATTATTCAATGTAAGATGAGACGCCTTCCTGGGGATTCCTAGGAAGGCGTTTTTTCGTTTTGCTTGTAGAGAATATGATAAAATAGCAAAAGGAATGAAATGATGGAGGACAATCGAGTGAATAGTTTAGTGAAATGGGTTCAGATATTGACGGTGACAGCTGTAGCTTTCATGATCATCATGCCGAATCGCATACAGGCAGAAGAAACTGTTCCTGTATTGGCGGATGCTGCCATTGTTGTAGATGCAGAAACTGGTCAGATTTTATACGGACAAAACGACGAAGCTGTCCTTGGGATCGCTTCGATGAGTAAAATGATGAGTGAATACCTTTTGTTCGAAGCGATCGAAGAAGGTGTTGTCAGCTGGGATGATGAATACGAAGTGACGGATTACAGCCACCGGGTTTCTCAAGATTTGCGCTTGAGCAATGTTCCACTTCGCCGGGATGGTTCCTATACAATGAAGGAATTATATGAAGCAATGGCCATTTACTCGGCAAATGCGGCGACGATTGGTATTGCAGAAACGATTGCGGGTACTGAGAAAGAGTTTGTCCAGATGATGAATGACAAAGCGAAGGAAATGGGCATTGAAGACGCACACTTTGTCAATTCGACAGGTCTTAATAATTCATTTCTATTTGGCATGCATCCGGAAGGGACGGGAGAAGATGAAGAAAATACGATGTCTGCCCGTTCCGTTGCAGTGTTGACGAAAGCTTTGTTGGATGATTACCCTGAAATTCTAGATACTGCTAAAATTCCGGAATTGGTGTTCCGAGAAGGTACGTCTGATCAGATCCGTATGGTCAATTGGAATACCATGCTGCCTGGAATGGACCATGAATATGAAGGCATGGACGGTCTGAAAACCGGAACGACGGATTTTGCGGGCCATTCTTTTGCAGGGACTGCCAAACGTGATGGAGTCCGCTTGATTGCGATAGTCATGAAAGCAGTCGATGCTGAAGGGGAAGGTTCCTATGATGCTCGTTTTGATGCAACGCGTGCATTACTAGATTACGGCTTTGAATTTCAAGAAACGGAGATCATGAAAGCCGGACAGCAATTTATGGGGCAGGAATCCATTCCTGTTGCAAAAGGTGAAAAAGAGCAAGTCGCGATAGCGGTTAAAGAACCGGTCCGTTTGTTGGTCCCGTCTTCTAGTACGTATCAGGCTGAACTTGAATTGACAGAAGGTGCCCCACTTGAGGCAACTATTGAGGAAGGCCAACTTGTAGGTATGGTTAGGGTTTTAGATGCTGAAGGTAATGAAGTAGAATATTTGAAAGACGAAAAATCGGCGGCGGACGTTGCAGCGATAGAACCGGTGGCTCGTGCCAATTGGTTTACACTGTCCATGAAAGGCGCAGCGGATTTTATTAAAGGTTTGTTCTAAGAAAAACCAGCTCATCTCTTAGTGGATGAGCTGGTTTTTTGTATGTTCCAACTATGCATTAATTGTTCGATGCCTTGCTGGATTTCAACTTCATTCAAGCCGCCAAAACCAAGGACAATTTTTGGCAAAGTGGATTTTTGCTTGAGCAGATCGTAATTCTGCATCGCGAATACACGAATTCCGGCTTCGCTTGCCAAGGAAACTAAGTTTTGTTCTGTGCGTTCCGTATCGATGGTCAAAACGACGTGCATGCCTGCTTGCTCGCCGGAAACCGTGACTATTGGTTGATAAGGGGTAAGTGCTTGCGTCAGGCAGTCGAGCTTTTTGCGGTACAGTTTACGCATGCGGTTTAAATGTCTTGAGAAATGCCCTTTTTGCATGAATGTCGCGACGATTTGTTGGTCTATGCGCGGCACAGTTGATGTGTAATGCAAAAAGGTTTTACGGTAGGCGTTCAGCAGCCTTGGAGGTAACACGAGATAGGCAATGCGTAATGACGGCATGATCGATTTGGAGAAAGTACTGATATAGATGACCCGCCCGCCGACGTCCATGCTTTGCAGGGCAGGGATCGGCTGGCGGGTATAGCGGAATTCGCTATCGTAATCGTCTTCAATGATATAGCGTTCAGGACTTGCGGCTGCCCAGTTCAATAGCTGTGCACGGCGTGTGGCGCTTAAAATCGAGCCAGTCGGAAATTGGTGGGATGGGGTAACGTAAGCGATGTCGACGCCGGTTTTGTCGAGTTCCTGCACATCGATGCCGTCTTCGTCGACTGCAATTGGGAAAGCTTGCCTGTCATCATGTTCGAAAATGCTATGAGTCAGTGCGTAACCCGGGTTTTCAAAGCCGAAGCTCAAGTTTTTGTCGAATAGCCTGATCAATAGTGGCATTAATTGTTCGGTTCCAGAGCCGACAATGATTTGTTCGGGTTCACACACGACACCGCGAGATTGATACAAATAGCGTGCGATTTCAGCGCGCAGCGATTCGTCTCCTTGCGGGTGGCCAGCAAGAAGAAGTTCATGGTTTTCCTCATCGATTACTTCGCGTGCGGTTTTGCGCCATGTCGGGAATGGGAATGAACGGGTATCGATGCGTGCCGGGTTAAAATCATATCCGTACGTAGGTTTCGGTACATCACGAATAGCCGGTTCTTCTTGAGGGAGATCCAAATAAGCCAGTTCTTCCACAGGCATCGTGAAAAATCCTTTTCTCGGACGTGGTTCGATAAAGCCTTCTGCGACTAATTGGGAATAGGCGAGTTCGACGGTTGTCTGGCTGATCTGCAGATAATCCGCCAATTTCCGCTTACTCGGAAGCTTGGTGCCAACTGCGATTTTACCAGCTGTGATGGCAGTACGGATTTCTCTATAAAGCTGCTTATATAGTGGTACGCTTGATTGTTTTTGCAATTGGAACATGAGCATATCCATTAGGGTTCCTCCAACTGACCTTTTAATTTAATGTAAACTGAGTCTTTTTATATGGTCACAGTTTATTATACTGGAAACAACCAACAAAAGGGAGGAATTTTCAGATGAGTGAAAAAGGTACAGATCGAGTGAAGCGTGGCATGGCAGAAATGCAAAAAGGCGGCGTCATTATGGATGTGGTCAATGCAGAACAGGCGAAGATCGCAGAAGCGGCAGGAGCGACGGCTGTCATGGCGCTTGAACGCGTCCCGTCCGATATCCGTAAAGAAGGTGGGGTTGCCCGTATGGCGGACCCGCGCATCACCGAAGAAGTGATGAACGCCGTATCGATTCCGGTTATGGCAAAAGCGCGAATCGGACATATTACAGAAGCGCGCGTGCTAGAAGCGATGGGCGTCGATTATATTGACGAAAGCGAAGTGTTGACGCCGGCGGATGAGGAATTCCACTTGCTGAAAAATGATTATACCGTTCCGTTTGTCTGCGGATGCCGCAATATTGGGGAAGCGGCACGACGCATCGGAGAAGGGGCATCGATGCTGCGTACTAAAGGTGAACCTGGCACAGGGAATATCGTGGAAGCAGTGCGTCATTTACGTCAAGTGAATGGCGAAGTGCGCAAGATCGTCGCGATGGGCGAAGATGAATTGATGACAGCCGCGAGAGATCTTGGTGCATCATATGAATTCTTGAAAGAAGTGAAATTGCTTGGACGTTTACCGGTCGTTAATTTTGCGGCGGGTGGCATCGCGACGCCAGCGGATGCAGCGCTTATGATGGAACTTGGGGCGGATGGCGTCTTTGTCGGATCTGGCATTTTCAAATCAGATCAGCCGGAACGTTTTGCGCGTGCCATCGTTGAAGCGACAGCTCATTACCAGGATTACGCATTGATCGCGAAACTGTCGAAAGATCTTGGACCGGCAATGAAAGGCTTAGAAATGGCAACAATCGGTGCGGCGGATCGCATGCAGGAAAGAAGCTGGTAAGGATGAAAATCGGTGTATTGGCGCTGCAAGGAGCGGTGCGTGAGCATGTACAGGCGATTCAGGCATGTGGCGCGGAAGCTGTCGTGGTGAAAAATGCTGGTCAATTGGCAGAACTCGATGGTTTGGTGCTGCCAGGCGGTGAAAGCACAGCGATGCGGCGGTTGATTGACCGTGCGAATTTGCTGGAGCCATTAAGACAGTTTGCGGATGCCGGCAAGCCGATGTTCGGAACTTGTGCGGGGCTGGTACTGCTCGCTAAGGAAATCGAAGGACAGGATGCTGCGCATATCGGTGTCATGGACATAACCGTCGCGCGTAATTCATTCGGCAGGCAAGTGGACAGCTTTGAAGCAGATCTGGAGATTGTGGGAATCGAGGAACCATTTCCGGCAGTATTTATCCGTGCGCCACATATCGTCAGTGCCGGTGAGGATGTAGAAGTCTTATGTGAATACGACGGGCGCATCGTGTTGGCGCGGAGCGGGCCGTTCCTTGGCTGTTCATTCCATCCCGAACTGACCGGCGATCACCGGCTGATGCAATTGTTTCTGAACATGGTCGAAAACAGGGAACTCTTGCCAACCGAAGCGCACTATAGTAAAATATGAATAATTTCAAAGAAGAAACGTTGATGGGAATAGTAAAGCGTAGTTTTTCTGTAAGAGAGCCGGTGGTTGGTGCGAACCGGTGTCAAACGCGTTTGAATCCACCCCGGAGTTGCATGGCGATGAGCCAGTGCCGGTTTTAATGCCGTTATGTGATGAAGAGGATTGGCTTTTTTGTCGATCAATCAGGGTGGCAACGCGGGTAGCTCTCGTCCCTTTACCAGGGGATGAGGGCTATTTTTGCGTTGTTTTTTCTTTTTTGACGAAGACTTAAGGAGGAATTTCTATGTTGGATATCCGTTTTGTACGGGAAAATTTTGACCAAGTGAAAACCAAGCTCGGAAAGCGCGGAGAAGATATTTCCGTACTCGATGATTTTGAATCGCTCGACCAGAAACGCCGTGAATTAATTGTCCAGACCGAGAAATTGAAAGCGGAGCGCAACGAGGCGTCCCAGCAGATCGCTGTCATGAAGCGCAATAAGGAAAATGCGGACGAGGCGATCGCGAAAACACGTGAAGTCGGCGACCAAATTAAAGCGATCGACGACGAGCTGCGCGAAGTCGAAGAAAAGCTCGACTTTATCATGATGCGTGTGCCGAACATCCCTCACGACAGCGTGCCGTTCGGCGACTCTGAAGACGATAACGAAGAAATCCGTACATGGGGTGAACAACCGCAGTTCGGTTTTGAAGCGAAGCCGCATTGGGACATCGCGACGGAGTTGAACATCGTCGATTTCGAACGCGCCGCCAAAGTTACTGGCAGCCGTTTTGTGTTCTACCGCGGGCTTGGCGCACGTCTTGAGCGCGCACTCATCAATTTCATGATGGACCTTCACCAGGAGGAGCATGGCTATGAGGAAATGTTGCCGCCGTATCTGGTCAACCGCGAAAGCTTGACCGGCACAGGGCAATTGCCGAAATTCGAAGAAGATGCGTTCTTGATCGAGAAAGAGGATTATTTCCTCATCCCGACCTCTGAAGTGCCGGTAACGAACTTCTACCGCGACGACATCTTGACTGCCGACATGCTTCCGCAAGCCTTTGCTTCTTATAGCGCGAATTTCCGCTCTGAAGCGGGTTCTGCGGGACGCGACACACGTGGCTTGATCCGACAGCACCAATTCAATAAAGTTGAACTTGTGCGCTTTGTGAAGCCGGAAGATTCTTATGATGAACTCGAGAAGCTGACGGGCCATGCAGAGAAAGTTTTGCAATTGCTAGGGCTTCCTTACCGCGTTTTGAAGATGTGCACGGCTGACCTTGGCTTTACGGCAGCGAAGAAATACGATATCGAAGTATGGATTCCGAGCCAGGAAACGTACCGTGAGATCTCTTCTTGTTCAAACTTTGAGGATTTCCAGGCTCGCCGTGCGAATATCAAATTCCGCCGCGAAGCAAAAGGCAAGCCCGAATTCGTCCACACTTTGAACGGCAGTGGGCTTGCTATCGGACGGACAGTGGCCGCATTGCTTGAAAATTTCCAGCAGGAAGATGGTTCTGTTGCCATCCCTGAAGTATTGCAGCCTTATATGGGCGGCAAAACAACGATCCGCTAAACGAGAAGACCCGAATGGATTTCGGGTCTTTTTTTTGTGGAGAAAGGGTAGACAATTAAAAACAGGGAAAGGGAGCGTTGGATATGCAGGAAGTGGATTTTCACTTTGTAGAAACGAATGGCATCCGGCTTCACGTAGCGGCAGCCGGGCCGGAAGAGGGCGAGCTGGTCATATTATTGCATGGGTTTCCGGAATTCTCCTACGGATTCCATCACCAAATGGAAGAGCTAGCTGCATCGGGTTATCGCGTAGTGGCCCCGGATCAACGTGGATATAATTTAAGCGATAAGCCTGAACGTATTGAAGACTACACAATCGATAAACTGCGCGATGATATTGTGGGCTTGATTGAAGCATTTGGGGAAACTTCGGCATTTATCGTCGGCCATGACTGGGGAGGGGCAGTGGCGTGGCATTTGGCTGCAAGCAAGCCTGAATGTGTCAAAAAACTTATCGCCATTAATATTCCCCATCCTGCAGCGATGCCGCGCGTCATGATGAAAAATCCGCTGCAATGGGTGAAGAGCTCGTATATGGCATTTTTCCAGCTACCGGAAGTGCCGGAAAAGCTGATGGCGGAAAATGATTTCGAATCGATGAAACAGGCGGTGAAAGGGACGGCAAGATCATCTGCCTTTACGGAGCAAGAGTTGGATCGATACCGGGAAGCCTGGAGCCAGCCAGGTGCTTTGACAGGAATGCTTAATTGGTACCGGGCACTCCGCAAAGGAAGCCTCAATCAAGTTCCAAAAAGACCGATCGAAATCCCGGTGCGTATTTTATGGGGGATAGGAGACCAGTTTTTATCTCCGATGCTCGCCAAAGAAAGCCTGGAGTTTTGTGAGAATGCAGAACTTGTATGGATTGGCGAGGCGACACATTGGGTGCATCATGAGCAGCCAGTTATCGTTAATCAATTGATTAAAGAATTTTTGGCATAGAAAAACGGAAAACCCTAAGCCTGGGTTTTCCGTTTCTCTTTATTGCGCTTGCGCAAATCGCGAAAGAACTGGGTGAGCAAGCCGCCACATTCATCAGCCATGACGTTTTCTGTCACTTCGCATTGATGGTTGAAGCGCTCGTCGTTCAGTAGTCTATACAGCGAATCGACGCAGCCTGCCTTGCTATCACGCGCGCCATAGACGATATGCGGGATGCGCGACTGCAAAATGGCGCCGGCGCACATCGGGCAAGGCTCTAACGTAACGTAAATCTTTGTGTTTTCAAGGCGCCAATTATCGAGTGTTTCGCAGGCTTGCTGAATGGCCAGCAATTCGGCATGTGTCACCGCATTGCGCGTTGTTTCACGCAAATTATGGGCACGCGCAATGACACGGTCGCCTTGGACAATAATCGCACCGATTGGTACTTCGCCTTTAGCCGCGGCTTTTTGGGCTTCTTCAATGGCCAGCCCCATAAAATAATGGTCTTTTTCCATTCCGTTCATGATTCATCGCTCCTCGCCTTTTAGTGTATCATCTTTTTATCCTGACAAAGCACTAAAGCCATATACAATTTGGAACGCCATTTGGCTCTACTTTTACTTTTGGAGATATGGTAAAATAAATGGCATTGCATTTTACTTGAATCGAAGAAGGGGGACTTCTTGTGCCGGTGCCATTTATCACCGTAGAAGGTCCGATCGGAGTGGGGAAAACCTCGCTGACGAAAGCACTTTCAGAACAACATCAATTTCAATTGCTGAAGGAAATCGTGGATGAAAATCCGTTTTTGAATAAATTTTACGAAGATATCGAGGAATGGAGCTTCCAAACGGAAATGTTCTTCCTATGCAATCGCTATAAGCAATTGAGCGATATCCAAAAGAAATTCATCTCCAATCAGGAGCCGGTCGTTGCGGATTATCACATCTTCAAAAACTTGATCTTCGCCAAACGGACGCTGCCTGAAGAAGAATACGCAAAATACGAAGCCATCTATAAGATCCTGACAGCCGATATGCCAAAGCCGAACATGGTCATTTATTTGCATGCGAGCCTCGACACTTTGATGAAGCGCATTAAATTGCGTGGCCGTGAATTCGAGCAGATGATCACGCCGGATTATATGGAGCAATTGTCTGCGGATTACCACGAATTTATCGAACGTTTCGAGCGCGAGCATCCGGAAATTCCGGTCTTGCGCTTTAACGGAGACGAACTTGATTTTGTGCAAAACCGTTCCGACCTCGAAGTGATTCTCACTCATGTGGAAGGTACGCTTGAAAAAAGGAGCTTATCAATATGAATGAAAATTTACGAGACAAGTACGGCATTCCAAAAGACGCCGTTATCACTATAGCCGGAACGGTTGGCGTCGGAAAATCGACAATGACCAAAGCACTCGCGGATTCTTTGCAATTCCGCACCTCTTTTGAAAACGTGGATGGCAACCCGTACCTGGATTTATTTTATGATGATTTCGAGAAGTGGAGTTTTCACTTGCAGATCTATTTCCTGGCAGAGCGCTTCAAGGAGCAAAAGCGCATGTTCGAATACGGCGGCGGCTTTATCCAAGACCGCTCGATTTATGAAGACACGGGCATTTTTGCGAAAATGCACCAGGAAAAAGGCACAATGAATGAAGTCGATTACGAGACCTATACCAACCTATTCGATGCAATGGTCATGACGCCTTATTTCCCGCATCCGGATTTATTGATTTACTTGGAAGGGTCGATTGAAGACATCCTCGGGCGCATTCAAGAGCGCGGCCGCGCAATGGAACAGCAGACGCCTGTTGAATATTGGCTAGAAATGCACGAACGCTATGAACGTTGGATCGATTCGTTTAACGCCTGCCCGGTGTTGCGTCTCAATATCAATGATTATGATTTGATGAACAATCCGGATTGCTCGGAACAAATCGTGGAACGCATCGGCAAATTCATGCAGCAGACTGCTGTGTTGAAACGCTAAAAAAGCGGAGACAATTGTCTCCGCTTTTTTTATTTCCCAGGAAATAAGGACAACAAAAAAACTCACAGAATTGATCTGTGAGTTTTTTATAATATTCAGACACACGATTGTTAAGAAAAATTCGTTACCGAAGCAACGAATCAATCTCTATCTACATGCGCGTAGTATTCAAAAATGGAGGAGGAAGAGGGATTCGAACCCCCGCGGGATTTGACTCCCCTGTCGGTTTTCAAGACCGATCCCTTCAGCCAAACTTGGGTATTCCTCCGTGTTGGACAAGATATAATTTATCACGGATTTAAAAACCCGTCAACAGTTTTGAAAGAAAAAATGCGTTTTTTTATGGAGAGTGATAAATAGACCGGTTTATGGAGACAATCCCCGCCTGTTTTACGCGCTATTAACTTTATGTTTGATTTTTCCTCCAGCACTCCGTATACTAGTAAATGCCGTGCTAGGTGGGAAGGTAGCGGTGTCCTGTAACCTGCAATCCGCTCTAGCAGGACTGAATTCCTTTCTGAGGCTGTTTGTATGCAAGGTCTGCCTCATGCACGTAGTGTTGACATCTGGGTCCTGCGCAATGGAAACCCATGAACCATGTCAGGTCCGGAAGGAAGCAGCATTAAGTGGTACTTTCTATGTGCCGCGGGGTTGCCTAGATCGAGCCAACGACATGAGTAACGCTTGTGTACAGCAGTCGAAGAAAGGTGCACGGCTTAACCTAAATGATCCAAACCTGTCCGCAGCTTGCGGGCAGGTTTTTTTCTGTCCAGAATGTGTGGCGCCCGGTGAAATGATTCGGGAACAAGGCCCTTTTATGGTATAATGAAAGGACGGAACAAAGACTTTTTAAAAGGGGAGAACAAGGTGGCGTATCAAGCTTTTTACCGTGTGTACAGACCGCGGACTTTCTCAGAAATGACCGGCCAGACGCATGTCAAACAAACCCTTCAGAATGCTCTCCTTTATGATAAAACGACCCACGCGTATTTATTCTCAGGCCCTCGGGGTACCGGGAAGACGAGTGCGGCGAAGATTTTCGCTAAAGCGCTGAATTGCGAACAAGCCCCAGCAGCGGAACCGTGCAATGAATGTTCTTCTTGCCGGAGCATCGACGAAGGCTCGAATACAGACGTCATCGAATTCGATGCGGCTTCCAATTCACGGGTTGAGGAAATGCGGGAAATTATCGAGAAAGTTCGTTTTTCTCCAGCTAACTCCCGGTTCAAAGTTTATATCATTGATGAAGTGCATATGTTGTCGAACAGCGCCTTCAACGCATTGTTGAAAACATTGGAAGAACCGCCGGAACACGTCGTCTTCATTTTGGCGACGACCGAGCCGCATAAATTGCCGCTGACGATCATTTCCCGTTGCCAGCGGTTCGATTTCAAATCGCATACACAAGCGGACATCGTCGCGCGAATGATCACCGTCTTGGAAGATGCTAAGATTCCTTATAATGAGCAAGTGTTGAAAATCATCGCCCAGGCAGCAGCGGGTGGCATGCGTGATGCGCTCAGCCTGCTCGACCAAGTTGTATCGTTCAGCGGAGATGAAATGACCATTGAAGATGCGCTTCTGGTTACGGGTTCCATCAGCCAGGATATGTTTTACGGCATTGCCGAAGCGTTGTTGAAGAAAGACGTCGGCCAAGCGTTGACCTTACTTGAGCAATTGGTGCGCGACGGCAAAGATCCGGTCCGCTTAGTGGAGGATTTCATTACCTTCTTCCGCGATCTATTGCTGATCCAAACAGCGCCGGGGCTGCGCGATATGCTGGAGCTTGCCGCTTTCGAACCGCGTTTTGAAGAGCTGGCGGAACAGTTTGAAGCGTCGACACTCTATAACTGGATTGATATTTTAACAAAGACCCAGCAAGAGATGCGCTTCTCGAACCATACGAAAATCTATATGGAAACGGCTCTCTTGAAGATGGTGCAGGCAGACGCACCCGTCCAAACCATAGGTGCAGGGGCGCCATCTCCTGAACTCGAAGCGAAAGTCGCGAGCCTCGAGCAATTGGTACGCGAACTTCAGCAACAGATGAAGGAAGGCGGCTCGAATAATGCGCCGCCTCAAGCCGAGCAGAAAAAGCGGCAGCGTTCGCAAAGCGCCTTTAAAATTCCAACTGGCCGCATTCAGGAAGTGCTGAAAAATGCGACGAAACCAGATATCCAGGCGATCAAAACCAATTGGGCCACCGTGATGGGGCAACTGCAGCGCTCGCATTCGGCATTGCTTAACGATGCCGAGCCAGTAGCGGCATCCCCGGATGCTTTTGTGTTAAAATTCAAGTATGATATTCATTGCCAGATGGCTTCTGAAAATCAGACTTTTGCTGCAGCGTTCAGCCAATTGCTCGAGCAGTATACGGGCAAGGCTTACACGCCGGTTTATGTGCCGGACGCCAATTGGCTGAAAATCCGTGAAGAGTTTATCCGCAACGGCGGCTTGAAAAATGAAGGCGACGCGCAGGAACCGGAAGGACAGGAAGAGAATCCGTTTTCCGGTGACGGCGCAAGCCCTGAAGAAGATCCATTCGTCTCTGAGGCGGAGCGGCTCTTCGGCAAGGATTTCGTTGAAGTCCATGATGATTAACGAATACAAAATTTGAGGAGGAACCAATTATGCGTGGTGGAGGAAATATGCAAGGCATGATGAAGCAAATGCAAAAAATGCAAAAACAAATGGCGGAGGCTCAAGAAGAGCTCGGCACATTGAAATTTGAAGGAACAGCAGGCGGCGGAATGGTCAAAGTAACCGTTTCCGGCCATAAAGAAGTTCTTGATATCGCATTGGATCCGGCAGTCGTAGACCCGGAAGATGTTGAAATGCTGCAAGATACATTGATCGTTGCAACAAACGAAGCGTTTAAAAAAGCGGACGAGCATGCGAATTCCACAATGGGGAAATTCACGAAAGGCTTGAATATCCCAGGCATGTTCTAGGAGGTAAGCGATAATGCACTACCCGGAACCTATTTCCAAATTGATGGAGAGTTTTATGAAGTTGCCAGGGATCGGGCCGAAAACAGCGGCCCGGCTGGCATTTTTTGTGCTCGGCATGAAAGAAGACACCGTGCTTGATTTTGCGAAAGCATTAGTCGACGCCAAACGCAATTTGAGCTTTTGCTCAGTCTGCGGCCACATCACGGATGTCGACCCGTGCCAGATTTGCCAGGATACAAGCCGCGACCGTTCGATGATCTGTGTCGTCCAGGATCCGAAAGACGTCATCGCGATGGAAAAGATGCGCGATTACACAGGTCTTTATCACGTACTGCAAGGTGCCATTTCACCAATGGATGGCATCGGGCCGGAAGATATCAACGTACCATCACTTTTGACCCGTCTTCAAGACGAGCAAGTAAAAGAACTGATTTTGGCGACGAACCCGACGATCGAAGGGGAAGCGACCGCTATGTATATCTCACGGCTAGTAAGGCCATCCGGCATCCGGACCACGCGTATTGCACACGGGCTTCCAGTTGGAGGCGACTTGGAGTATGCGGATGAAGTCACATTATCCAAAGCTCTCGAAGGCCGTCGCGAACTTTCCTAAGCTCTTGATAAATGGTAAATATTCTGACAAATAATGATATTTGTATAATTATTCCGTTTGATTTTAATGGAAGCTTATTATAGAAGAAAGTTGTTTGATCCATCTGTTTCAGAGGGGTGAACAACTTCTTTTTTTGTATGAAAAGAGTGGCGGGAATCAAGAAAGGTTTTTAAATATAATTTAATTTACCAAAAGTGTTGACTTTCTAAAGGGTGTGCTTTAATATAGTAAGAGTCGTCAGGAACGACAGCAAACATGAACCTTGAAAACTGAACAGCAAAACGTCAATAATACAGCCGCGAGTGATCGCGGCAAACGTACTGATCAGCTTCGGCAGATCAAGCGAATCGCGCGTCTTTTAGACGGCGATGCGCCAGCAGTATTGAGCAATCAACTACTCTATAATGGAGAGTTTGATCCTGGCTCAGGACGAACGCTGGCGGCGTGCCTAATACATGCAAGTCGAGCGG
>CANLRI010000012.1 GCA_947493585.1 uncultured Planococcus sp.
TGAATGTAACTTAATTAGGATTAAGTTACATTCAGATTCTTCTTCCGAAAAAATTAACATAATTAGAAAAGGGTGATTAGTGATATTCTTAGGCAAGACTATGATTTTAAGGGAGATATTGTTTATGTTGAAATTCATAAATTTAGTAAGCATATTATTTATGGCACTTGCAGCATTTCTGCTTTCAACCAAATTTATAGATTTGCCTGCTGCTTTCTTGTTATTTATTACAGGGGTAGTCCTTTTAATTAGCAGCAAAATGATGAAGAAGTAATTACAGATGATTTTCTACAAGCAAAACAACCCTGCTATTATGGCAGTTCTTTCTTTTCGATTTTAATACAGTGGCGAATGTAACTTAATTCACATTAAGTTACATTCGGTTTATCAGAATCGAGTGAAGTATGAATACTTGATATTGAACTTCCTCAACAAAATATCTTCTAGTTTAGTTAAATACTGGTCTACTGCTTTTAACAACACCTCAGAAGCTATCGTGCTTTCGTGTTCAAATTCTTGCCAAATTGAAAAGAGCTGCCATTCATTTTCGCTTTTTCTAATAAAAGATAAAATAGGTCCTTCCCTTTCATCATGTTCCATCGTGAAGTAATAAAAATCATTTTCTCCTTCGGAATCTTTCACTCTCCACTCTTTTAAAGCAACACCCAGTTCAAGCAACGCTAAGGACGGTTCATGAAAGAAACACGAATGACCGATATGAATGGTTAATTCCCCTTGCACATCAATCAATAATTTTCCGTTTTTCTGTCGAATTAGCTTTTTATCCAATTTCAATAACGGATCCAATTCAAAATCAATAGCCAGATTCTCCATTCAATCACTCCTTCAGTACGTTTCTACTGGAATTTTTCAGTGTGAATGTAACTTAACTGCACATAAGTTACATTCACATCCTAGTCTTTGCCCCAAAACTTCCACTTGGATTTTGCTGGGGCTTTTTTCAATTCATCCAGATCGGTTTGCAGCTGCTGGACGATGGCCAAAAGCTGTTCTTCTCGTTCCTGGCTCTTTTTCAATTCGTTTTTCATGTCAGCCAGCACTTCCGTATGATCCACCGGATCCGGCAATTGCTGTTTCGGCTGCTGTTGCATCAGTTGCTGCAGGTCGTTGATTTTCTGGTTCTGCCCCATGAGCAATTCGACAATCTGGTTGAGGGATTGCGGAGCAACCACCAAATCAGTATCGATCCGTTTCACTTCGCCCCCGAACCGTTCCAATAATCTAGCTTCAACTTCCTCGAAATCTGTCCTCTTAATCCCTATTGCTCGCTGGGCTTGAATAGTTTCGGCAATCAACTGGATCCGTTCCACTTGTTCCTCCGTATAGACTCGTTGCTGATTCTGCCGCGGGTCTTTCACCACCTCGCCAAGCCAGCCCCGTTTCTCCCATTCCCGCAGCTGATAAGCTTCCAGATTTAGCTCTTTTACCAATCGACTGATTGGAATCCGCATATTTTCCCTCCTTAAATTTAGCTTTAATTGAATTTAAATATAGCTTTATTTTATGCTTCTTTTAGTCTGAAAGATACTGATTTAACAGCATTTCTAGAAAAATAAAAAAGAAGCTGCTGATTGCCAGCACCTTCTCAACTTTTCCTTATGCGACTTCCGATAACTCATGATATGTAAACTTTCATCCATTGAGAAACCATTCAAAACTGAAATATTTATTCTATTTGGTATTCCTTATTAGTTGGCGAAGTAACTTTTTACTTTCGATATCTTTTGTTCGGGGTGTTCGGCCAATTTGTTCATAGACTTCCTTTTCTTCCAGAAGTTGTTGGGGACTTAAGACCTTTACTGATAGTCCGCATAATGTATAGCGATTAGGCAGCAGAGAGTCAGGTTGCCATACCCATTCCGGCAAACCGTTCAGGATCAGATTGCCTTCAATGGATCGGGTGACATAGCCGACTGTGACATCTACCTCGTTTTTACGAAAATCAGACTGTCTATTCTCGAAATGGGATTTGACGGGTAACCGTTCATATCCTGCTTTGGAAAGTTCTTTTTCTAAACCGTCCCGATTTTGAATCCACGTTATCAAATCGAAGTCGTCGTGTGGCCTGGTGATTTTTCCGAGTAGAAAGTCAATTGCCCAGCCACCACGCAACCAAAATTCCATTTCCAATTGTTCCGTCAATAGGCAAATTTCGGACAACACTTCTAATTGCGATTGCGTTTGTGCATCAGCCATCAGGAAACCTCCTTCACATATACATGAAAAGAGTAAGAATACGGATTTTTCTCGTCTTGAATGCCTTCTTCAACCGAAACTTCAACCCATTCTGAAAAGTCTACTTCCGGAAAGTAGGTATCGCCTTGGAACTCGTGATGGATTTTGGTGATGTGCATTTTTTCTGCATAGGGCAGAAATGATTTATAGACCTCTTCTCCCCCAAAGATGAAGATTTCTTTTTCATCTTTACATAGCTTAAAGACCTCTTGAATGGAATGTGTCACTTCACACCCTTTAAAAAAGAAATCGGGATCTCTTGTCAAAATAATATTTCTTCTCTCAGGCAAAACCCTTCCGATGGATTCGAAATTTCTTCTGCCTATAATTAATGGATATCCTTTGGTGGTTTCCTTCACATACTCCCAATCTCTTGGAATTCTCCAAGGGATGTCATTCTCTTTGCCAATGACCCGGTTTCTGTCCATTGCCACAATAAAAGTCACTATCACTTGAAACCCACCTTTTTAATAAACTCCGCTTACTTCACCATTCGCTTTTAAATCCAAAAAGTCCTTCCTAAAATTTCATATCAATCACTTAGCAAATCCAAGAACGATACAATAGTCGAACCGTTCGTAAAAGTACACGTTTTCGAACACCTCAAAAGCAACCGAAAAACAGAAAAAGAACGTTCGTAAATGTGGTCATACACTTTGCGAACGTTCTTCTATTTCAAGCTAAATTTACGAACGAATTATTGCTGTTTTTTCATTTTTATCTATGTACTTTTTACATCCGAAGGCGACAAGTGAATCCCTTTCACCACCCCGATTTTGGGGTGGTGTATAACTGGGCACTCCGGAATTTTTGCTGCTGTCGATCGGCGCGGAAATCCCATTCTTTTTTTCTAAAAATATTCGGTTCAGTTCAAAAACGAAATTCAAAACAACTGGATTCAATGCGAGTGCCCATTTATACGCATCGATCTTTTTCAAAAATACCGGCGCCGTTCTGGATCTCCTGCAGGGGCTCAAATCCAACCGGAAATTTTACGGATCAAGCAAAAAGAGGAGAAAGAGCATAAGGAAAACGTGCCCCCACTGAGAGTGTGGGCACAGGCAGAGCCTGGGGTTGAGGTGGTGACATGAAAAAGTCGTTTTGGCACAGGTTTGTGACAGTGAAAAAGCGCCAGTGTCACAACTCTGTGACACTACTTTTTCTGCTTTGGCACAAGTTTGTGACAGGAAAAAATGAGAAGTTGAAGACAATAGTTGATGTTTTTTTAGAGATTTTTTAGTTCAAAAATGAAATTTTAAATTCCAAGATCGAGCAAGAAAAAATGAAAAAAGTGAAGGGATCGGCTCTAAAAAAGTTGGTACAAAACTGTACCAAACACAAAATAAAGTGGTACAAAATTGTACCAAAGTGAAAAAATGATGTACCCATTTAAACACTAGGCTCTGCCTAGTCCCACATTGAAAATGGGGGCATGTTTCTCTTATGCTCTTTCTCTGTTTTTTCTTTGTTCCCTCATTTTTTTGTTTTTCTACTGCGTTTTTTTCGCTTTACTTTGTTGCTCATAAAAAAGAAGCTGCCTAACAAAATAGACACCTTCTTGATTCATAAAAACGAATTAACTTCTGTCCTCTAACCAATTATAAAACTTTACTTTCTTCACAGATTTTTCCGAAACTGGACGATTGTTTTTTTCTAATAAGCGATTCATTTCCCGGAAATTCCAAACGGCTTTTTTGATCAAGTCATCAGCTTTTTCTTTAGTAATGCAGATCGGTTCGCCGGTAAATTCACGCATGTTTTCAATTTCACGAATCAACTTAATGGCTCGCTGCCGATCGTCTTCATCGTTGATATTGATGTACTGGAACATGTCCTCAAAAACAATATCCAGAATGCTTTGGATCTCCTTGATCTGCTTCTTCGTGGCACTGGTCACCTTCTTGCCGTTTGACCAGATTAAATCAAACCCAATTATGGTTCGTCCTTCTCGTTCTTCGTTATAACGGACTTCCAAATCTGTTAGGGCGTTTATTTCTTTAATAGCCACATCAAGAACAGTTTTTTTGAACCGTCCAGTATTCTCTTTATAAGTTTTTTTATTTTCAACACCAAATAATCGCATAATTGCTTCTTTCGAGATTGGTTTGTGCCAGTACCCATAATGTGCTTGTAAATAATCATAAAGTGTCCAACTAAAACTGCTGTTAAATTGAGAAGCAATTGTTAAATCTGTCGTAATAAATTTTTCTTTTAATTCGAGTATATGGGGAATAAAATCTGTACTCCAACGAAAAGTAAATTTGCCATGTTCATATTTAATTCCGTTGAACACGTTCCAGAACTCAAAATAATCATTTTCTAAATCAATGATGCTGAATTGTAGTTGAGATATTTTTTGAGCATCTTGTCTAGCGTGTTCTGTTTTATATTCGAGATCAAACTTCTTTTCAAAGTCAGCTTTTCGAAATGCAGTATTTCCATCTTTTTGAGTAGAGTAGATTGCATATGCCAACAACTGCATCTGATTTAAGCTAAGACCATGACTCAGTTTAGACATGGAAATTTCATTACTTTTCAATATACTGTTCTCGTAATTCAATAAAGTTTCTTTGCTATTTATTCTGGCCAAATACTTCACTCCCAATTAAACTTTTTTTCCTTATTCTTTTGAACTTATAACTGTAATAAAGTTCTTTTATATAAAGACATTGTACTTTAAAAATAGAAAAGTTCAATGTGAAAGGGAAAAAAAGTTCAGTAAAGGGGGAAAAAAAGTTCAGTAAAGGGGGAAAAAAAGTTCATTTAAACTTTCAAACCATTGGTGCTCTAAGGCGCAAGGGCACTCATAAATATAACTAATGTAATTAATCTTTTAAAAGATAATATATATAAGCAAAATTTCATTTTGAAAAAATGAAAAGAATCAAGAAAAGAACAAAATACAGATCAAGTTCATTGCTAGAAATAAGAATGACAAACAAGAGAGCTTATTCCTAAAAACAGAACTCTTTTTCTTCTCCAAGTTTTTTAAAAAATGGTTGGATATGAAACAGAAAAGACACATGACAATCGATTGAAAAGCCGATATATCCTTTAAAAGCCCAAAAAACACCTTAGAAGCTTTTGTTTGAGAAAAAACGCCCTTTATTAAACAAAATAGCTAAAACAGCTAAAAGCGTCCTTTCTGTGCTTTTTTTTTGACAGCGAAGGAAAAAGAAAAAGCTCCCGATAATAATCCAGGAGCTTCGGGATTTTTACAGGTCGATCCGTCTGGCCGGATCTCGATATTCCTGGCGCAGGTATTCAATCAGGGGAAACGTGATTTGTTCTTCCAACGAGCCAAAGTCCGTATCAAACATCAGCCGATTCCCTTCAAAGTTGAACGTATCCAGCAGATAGACCACACCGGGCGTCGCATAGCCCCGTTTATGCCCCAGAATCCGGGTCAGGATATACTGCCGGGTATCCGGATTTTCCATCCGGCGATGATCCAGACAATCGTTGATGCCCTTTTTCCGGAACACGAAGCGCCCTTCCCAGATGTTTTTGGCGGCAAGCTGGTCCAAAACGTCCTGTCGTCCCTCTTCCCGGAGTCGTTCTTGTTCTTCTTCCGACAGGGCTGCCGGGGCATCTTCCGTTTCTTCCCGGAATTGGTGAGGCAGCCGTTCATTCAAGAAGCGCTGCAGCGCTTCCTCGGATACCTGCCAGCCGTTCCGCTTCGGTCCGGCACCTTTTGTACCTTGAATCTTCCCTTGCCGCAGCCAACGCCGGACACTCTCTTTGTTCTTGGTGATTTTGTTCTGTTCCAGAACCGCAAACAGTTCATCCAGTTCGTACATGGTCATGTTCTGCACCTCTTTCTTAAATACAACAACGGTAGTATTTACTACATATTACAACAATTGTTGTATTTAAGGAAGGACTAATCTACAAAAAAGAACCCTTTTTGGGGTTCTTAGAGCCGAAACGCCTTCAGATTGCTTTCAATCTGCTCGTCCGTGATGCCGATATAGCGCAACGTGATCTGCGGATGCGCATGGTTGAGGATGTTCTGCAGCTCGGCAATATCCTTGAACTGCTTGTAATGCCAGTAGCCGAATGTCTTCCGGAGAGTGTGCGTGCCGATGCCATCCGGCATATCGACCATCTGGGCCGCCTTGTTGAGCTGTCGGTACGCTTGGACCCTTGTAATCGGGTTTTGCCCCTTGCGGCTTGGAAAAAGCCATTCTGTGCCGTTTAACGTGCTGATATAGGCATTCAGCTCATCGTAGATGTTGCCGAGGTGGATCATCCGGCGTTTGCCGGTCTTGCCTTCCCGAAGCGACACGATTTTCTTGCCCTGGATCTCGCTCGTTTTGATGTTTAACAGGTCCCCGACGCGCAGACCCGAATTGATGCCGAGAAGAAACAGAATATAATCCCGTTCACCGCACCACTTCTTCAAACTCCATTTCATGTCCTCGATCTTTTCCAGCGACCGGATCGGCTGGACATCTTTGATTTCGTGTTGTTTGTTCATGGATAGCTCCTTTCAGTTGGCTGCTGATTGTGTGATTGCTAGAAAAACAGATGTAACCAACTACTCAAGGGAATTCGCCCCAAAGAAAAAGAGCACCGCCAACGAAAGACGAGACCAGTAGAATCAATGATTTGAACGTATCATTTTTTCTAGTAATTTTATTTTCTTCTGTTTCTTGCAAGAAGTCAATGAAATCAAGGAAGTGAATGTAACTTAATTAGGATTAAGTTACATTCAGATTCTTCTTCCGAAAAAATTAACATAATTAGAAAAGGGTGATTAGTGATATTCTTAGGCAAGACTATGATTTTAAGGGAGATATTGTTTATGTTGAAATTCATAAATTTAGTAAGCATATTATTTATGGCACTTGCAGCATTTCTGCTTTCAACCAAATTTATAGATTTGCCTGCTGCTTTCTTGTTATTTATTACAGGGGTAGTCCTTTTAATTAGCAGCAAAATGATGAAGAAGTAATTACAGATGATTTTCTACAAGCAAAACAACCCTGCTATTATGGCAGTTCTTTCTTTTCGATTTTAATACAGTGGCGAATGTAACTTAATTCACATTAAGTTACATTCAAATTCGTTATTTTTAGATGGTTTGAAGATTATTAAAAAATTGTATTTCAAGGAATTTATGAGTTTGAATCATCAAATACAGCATATACTTTATATTTATTTTCCGCATTTTCATCCTTGGTATAAACTCTGCAGTTTTCGATGGCAGCTAATCTAAAAGCTAGAGCATAAGCTATTTTATAGTCAGGAGTACTATAACTATCATAAAGCCTTCCGTACATTTCATTTGCAATTGAATCAGCCCATACATCAGCTTCACGCATCGTATCGAATATGATTTCATCTTCTTTGCATCGACTCATCGCATTTTCATCTCCAGTATGAAAATTTATTTTACCGTGTGCCTTTCTTGCTTGATCTGAATGTAACTTATCTGCACATAAGTTACATTCACATTCGCTAAAATCAAAAGGTTTACGATACCCCTGTTTCCGAAGAATTAGAAGAGAATTTATCATGCGTTTTTAAAATGATTCCACATGCTAACACTGTTGCTAAAAACGAACCTACGTATAGAAAAGGAGAAGGTGCAGAGCCGAAAGCAACTTCGCTGGGCAGATTTTCTACATTAGCCCATGCGGCTTCCCAATCTGGTTCATAATTCACCATTCTTACGTATCCTACCGCCATAGTCGTCATGAAATAAATGCCATGGATAGCAGTTGCTCCTAGTAGAGATTTTGAAATAACCTTCATCCTAATCCTCTCCTTATTTTCTAAATTCTAGCATATTAGGGCTACTAGTTTTATTTGTTCCAGATCCTTGCCCATAAACCTCGGGTGTCTTTTTTAGGTGTTACCGTTTCAGATTCGCTTTCTGGTTGCTGTGAGGGCGATTCTGGCGAATCTAGCTCTGGTTCTTCGGGCATTGGTGCAGCTAGTTGCTTCTGATTCTCTTCTATCCGATCCAGTTTATGTTTCATCTCTTCCAAGACTTCCACAAACAAAGAGTCACGTTTTCGCATCTCTTCTTTCAGACTTCGGTTCTCTTCTTCAAGGTCTTCCAGTTTCTTCAAGATAACGGCTGTCGCGACGTCGTCATGACGCCGTGGCGGTGTGCTTGTGACGCCGTTTTCTGGCGTTATTGTAGATGCGCCTTTTAAACCTTCAGCAGCTTCTCTGACAGCATTCTCGAACGTTATGTCACCGCTTTTTGTGACCGTCATAGAATCCCGTAGCGCCGCAACCTCTGTGACGGTGTAAATCCGGCTATTACTTTTGTTTCTTTTGAAGAGAATACCTTCCGATTCAAAGCGAAGGCTGTATTTTCGTAACGTTGAAGGAGAAATATTTAATTGCTTACATACTTCGCTGGGGGTCATCATCAGTCGCTCACCACCTCTTTTGTTTCATGTTATAAGAGTTCGATCTGCCTTGCATCTTCTTTTTCAATAAAGGTTCCTAGAAATTAAGAAAGAAGATGCTGCAGGCCAGCACCTTCTCCAGTTTTCTGTTATTGAACTTCCGATAATTCGGGATATGTAAACTCAAATCTATTCAACATATGTTATATATGTTTTAACAATTTTAAAAAACTAGCTTTTGCTAACTACAACCACTGGAAGGAGATTTATGTATGACTTATTTTTATTACATTGCATCCGATATCGAATTGACTCCAGAAACCTATAAAGAACATCAATTATATTTTGAAAGATCCAATGAACGAATTAAAGGGTTCGATTTTCCTGTTCAAATTGAAATTGATAATGGGATCAATACAAAAAAAGACGTAGAAGTTCTGCTGAAATACATTTATGAAAAAGCTGACAATCATAAAAGATGTACATTTCAAATTGCCAAACTGGTTAATTCGAATAGAGTGCCCTTCAAAGTCCTTGAGAAAAACCAAGTATTATTACATAAAATAAAGTCTTCGGAAGAATTGTTATTGCCAGAAGGTCATCTGCTTACGATCAAAAAAGTTCCGGTGGTCTATTAAAACATTCTGTTTAAAAACCGTTCGCAAATGTGGCCATGCACTTTGCGAACAGTCTTCTATTTCAAGCTAAATTTCTGAACGAATGATTGCTGCTTTTTTCATTTTTCTCTATTTGTTCTCATATCCGAAGGCGACAAGTGAATCCCTTTCACCACCCCGAATTTGGGGTGGTGTATAACTGGGCACTCTCGCTTTTCGCTCTCGGATCTTCTTTGCTCTTTTTTGATTTTATTTAGCCGCTGCTCGTCCAATGCGCAGCATTATTTACAGCTGGAAGCTGCCCATAATACACCTGATTTCTACAGGGTGTATAGATGGGCACTTGTGATGTTCCTAATCCCTAATACGGAATCATAGCGAAGCTCCAGGTTAAAGAAAAAATAATATAAGCAAATGAGATCGTGACCCATACCGTGTTCTTTTGTGTATTTACTTTTTTCTCTTGATTGGCTTTCTTGATAATGGAAATCAAGTTTAAACAAAAACAACGGCCAAAATTGGATTCAGAACCAACCCCATCAAAACTAACGTCTCCATCAAGTCTCACCTCTTCTTTTGATATAAAAAATCATACCAATCGTTCATAAATTAACCCATCACAAATAAAAAAGAGAGAAAGAGCATAAGGAAAACATGCTTGCAATTCCATTGCCAGCCCTGGCAGAGCCAGGGGTTTACTTGCTTGCAGCAAAATAGAGGTTTGGCACAAACTGTGCCATCTTTTTTGTCCTACTGACATAGTTTGTGCCAGTAAAAAAAGTGCGTTTCGAAAAAATGATCGATTGTTTTTTTCTAAAAACACTCCCGAGTTCAATTGCTTTTTTAAATTCAAATGGACCTCAAAAAAGAACGAAAACAGGTGAAATCGATGAAAAAAAGTTGGTACAAAACTGTACCAAACGCAAAAAAAGCTGGCACAAACCTGTGCCAAACCGTAAAAAAAGTGGAACAAAACTGTGTCAAAACCGAAATTTGATGTACCCAACTAAACACTAGGCTCTGCCTAGTTCCACATTGAAAATGGGGACACGTTTCCCTTATGCTCTTTCTCACTTTTTTCACCTTTACGACTATTTTGCTGTTCATTAGCCCCAGCAGGAAACCCAGAGAAAGGCAGAGACTTTTTTGCAGAAAAAATCGGTGCGTATAAATGGGCACTCTCACTGAACTTTCTCTTTTTGATTGCTGAAGAGGATTTCGAAAACCGATTGGCTAGAAAAAAAGAACGGCAGATCCAGGAGATTGCTGCGTAAAAAAATCCGACAGTGCCCAGTTATACACCACCCCCAAATCGGGGTGGTGACTGAGTTTTACTTGTCGCCTTCGGATATCCAAAAGAGAGAGAAAAAAGAATAAAAGATAAGCCTAAAAAAGCCCGTTCTGATATTCCAACGAGAGGAAATCGGACCGGGCTTTTGGCTTTTCTGTTTAAGAAGTGGAGGCATCTTTCGTTGTGCGTTTCTTTTTTTCGGCCAACTTTTTCAGCAGCTTCTCTTTTTCTTTATCGAGTTCCGGATTCGATTCCGATGGTTCCGCCGGTTCATCTTTGGAGGTGAACCAGTCTGGCAGTTTTTCTTCGCGTCCGGCCCAGCGTTCTTTCACCGGCTGCAGATCCGCAAACGTAATCCGTCCGCCAGCTTCATGGATCTCCCAGGCGGAAGTGATTTTGGATTTGATGAACCCGAGTGGATTTTTCACGCTCTTTTCTTCGTTGACGTAGCGAATCAAGAATTCCAATTCCTGTTCAGCATCGCCTTGCCAAATTAGGGATGCGCCTTGATGCAGCTGCGCAAAAAAGGCGGTATCAAATTGATAGCCCTCTGCGAGTTCGTTCATTCTCTCCCGAAGATTATCTATTGCACTAGGTTCTTTAACTAGTTCAGACTTCTTTTCCAAACGGGGTACTTGAATTTCTCTTTCAGGAGCATGACGAATAGTGAATTCAATTTTATTGACCCCACGCCCCTTCTTAATTTCCTTATAAATTATATGGAGATCGGTCTTATCATTCACTTCGTCTACTGAAGTTTTTAAAACACGAGATTTAAAATGCCCATACTGCTTGTACTGCCCCTCTTCTACACCAAGTTTCCCTTTCAACTCTGCAATAGAACATTCCCAACGCCCCAAATGCTGCCACTTTTTCATTAGCTCATACAAACGGATTGAATAGGTACTATTTAGAGACAAAACATTACTCAAACGATATGACGTAAATTGATTTTTTAGCTGTAGCATATATGGTTTTAAATCCGGAGAAAAAGACAGATCGATGACCCCTGCCCCTTTAAGATATTTAGCACTGGAAACCCAATTGGCCAATAGCCAATCACCGTCTCCCAAAGGAATTTCAATAGTCTTTGACATTAATTGTTTAGCTATTTTCTTGATTTCGGTATATTTCGTACTACCTTCAAGACCTAGCATTTCTGTGAATTCCCGTATTGATATTCGATAATGTTTGAAATCACTATCCGAAGGTTCAATCATGCTCACCATTGTAAGCACAATTTTTTGTTCCCTTGCAGTTAGAGGGTTGTTATGACGAGCTTCAATTAAATCATTTGATTGAGTCACTAAATAACTATTATCCATTCAATCTCACCTACACTCACATTTTATTTTATTTGTGATCAATAGTAATTAAATTATATTTTTTAAAAACTTCAAAGTCAACACTTATCACATAATATATCTATTTGTGATAGTTGAGACCGAAAGTGTGATAGTTCAGAGACCGAAAGTGTGATAGTTGGGACCGAAAGTGTGATAGTTGGGACCGAAAGTGTGATAGTTCATCTCTTTCAATGCAGTTATACCAAGGGTTTCAGCCTCCCTAAAACAGTTAAAACAATTAAAACAAAGTAATTAAAAACACCAACAACACGCGTACGCGCGCGAGCTGGTGGTGGTGGTGGGCAAATAATAGGGACCGAAAGTGTGGCATTTCAAAAACTCTTCTCAGATCGCCATGACTTTTTCTATAAAATCATTGGTTTTACATAAGACAAAGTGAATCGCCCTCCTGATACATCTATAGAACGCACAGAACCCCCTTTAAAACGATTTTAAGACCGAAAATGAATAGAACTAGGGGTGCATCCTTAAAATTGATTTAACCCCTCTTAGAAGCCGTTTTTTGACAAACAAAAAAACTCCGCAGAAAAATGCTGGGAGTTTTACAGGCGAAATGCTTTTAAATTGCTCTCAATTTGCTCATCGGTGATGCCGATGTAACGCAACGTGATCTGCGGATGCGCATGGTTGAGGATGTTCTGCAGCTCGGCAATGTCCCGGAACTGCTTGTAATGCCAGTAGCCGAATGTTTTCCGGAGGGTATGCGTGCCGATGCCGTCCGGCATATCGACCATCTGGGCCGCCTTGTTGAGCTGGCGGTACGCTTGGACCCTTGTAATCGGGTTTTGCCCCTTCCGGCTCGGAAACAGCCATTCTGTGCCATTTAATGTGCCGATATAGGCGTTCAGCTCATCGTAGATGTTGCCGAGGTGGATGGTCCGCCGTTTGCCGGTCTTCCCCTCGCGCAACGACACCACTTGCTTGCCCTGGATCTCACTCACTTTGATCTTTAACAGGTCTCCGACCCGCAGCCCCGAATTGATGCCGAGAAGAAACAAAATATAATCCCGTTCGCCGCACCACTTCTTCAAACTCCATTTCATGTCCTCGATTTTTTCGAGTGATCGGATCGGCTGGACGTCTTTGATTTCGCTTTGTTTGGTCATGGAAAGCTCCTTTCGGTTAGCTGCTAAAGAATTATGGCTAGAAAAAACGGATGTAATGATCTATTCAAGGTGTTTCGAGAAAAGAAAAAAGAGCGCCGCCAAGGAAAAGCGAGCCCAGTAGAATCAAGGATTTGAATGTATCATTTTTTCTCGTAATTTCATTTTTGCTCAGTTTTCTCGCAAAGTCAATGGAATGGGGGTTTTGAATGTAACTTAATTAGGATTAAGTTACATTCAGATTCTTCTTCCGAAAAAATTAACATAATTAGAAAAGGGTGATTAGTGATATTCTTAGGCAAGACTATGATTTTAAGGGAGATATTGTTTATGTTGAAATTCATAAATTTAGTAAGCATATTATTTATGGCACTTGCAGCATTTCTGCTTTCAACCAAATTTATAGATTTGCCTGCTGCTTTCTTGTTATTTATTACAGGGGTAGTCCTTTTAATTAGCAGCAAAATGATGAAGAAGTAATTACAGATGATTTTCTACAAGCAAAACAACCCTGCTATTATGGCAGTTCTTTCTTTTCGATTTTAATACAGTGGCGAATGTAACTTAATTCACATTAAGTTACATTC
>CANLRI010000013.1 GCA_947493585.1 uncultured Planococcus sp.
GCCCAGCGTTCTTTCACCGGCTGCAGATCCGCAAACGTAATCCGTCCGCCAGCTTCATGGATCTCCCAGGCGGAAGTAATTTTGGATTTGATAAAGCCGAGTGGATTTTTCACGCTCTTTTCTTCGTTGACGTAGCGAATCAAGAATTCCAATTCCTGTTCGGCATCGTCTCGCCAAATCAAGGACGCTCCTTGATGCAGCTGCGCAAAAAAGGCGGTATCGAATTGATAACCCTCTGCAAGTTCGTTCATTCTTGCTTTAGACTCGTCCAGCCAGCTGAGTCCTTCAACTGATTCGGAGTTATTTTCAAGACGAGGGACTCGAATTTCTTTTTTAGGTGAATAACGGATAATGAATTCTATTTTTTCTACACTGCGTCCTTTTTTAATTTCTCTAATCTTTATGAAAAGGTCTGTTTTTTCATTTACTTCCTCAACAGCTCTTAAAAGAACTCTTGTTTTAAAATGGTTATATCGCTTATAGGAATCTTCTGGAACCCCAAACTGAAGTTTTAAGTCCTCAACCGATTTTTCCCATTTCCCAGTTTTTTGCCACTTTTTCATAAGTTCATAAAGGCGTATGGAATAGGTACTGTTTAATGACAAAACATTGCTCAATCGATACGACGTAAAGTGATCTTTTAACTGCAGCATATAAGGTCTTAATTTAGGCGAAAAAGATAATTCCAGTACTCCTTCACCTTTGATGTATTTAGCGCTTGATATCCAATGTACTAATAGCCAACCACCATCTTCTTGAGGGATTTCAATAGTTTTAGACATTAATTCCTTAGATATTTCTTTGACTTCTGTGTACTTCGTTTTCCCCTCTAATCCTAGCATTTCACTAAATTCTCTAATAGAAATTCGATAGTCTTTAAAATCCTCGTCATTAGGTTCAATCATGCTTGCCATAGTGAGAACGATTTTTTGTTCTCTTACAGTTAAAGGATTATTATGTCTGGCTTCGATCAAGTTATGAGCCTGAGTGACTATATGCTTTTTATTCATTAAATGCCCACCTTTTTTTATTTTGTGGCTTTAAGTATTAATTAATGTTATCAAACCCTTGGCACCTTTACAATGCCCTCGTTTTTTATTTTTGTGGCATTTGGGACCGAAAGTGTGGCATTTGGGACCGAAAGTGTGGCATTTAGGGACCGAAAGTGTGGCATTTGGGACCGAAAGTGTGGCATTTGGGACCGAAAGTGTGGCATTTCGACCTCGCAAAACCAGTCATACCAAGGGCTTGAGACCCCCTGAAAACAGTTAAAACAATTAAAACAAAGTAATTAAAAACACCAACAACACGCGTACGCGCGCGAACTGGTGGTGGTGGGTAAACACATGGGACCGAAAAGGTAATAGTTCAAAACAAGTTCTAGATCTCCAAGTCTTTTATTTAAATTGGCATGTTTTACAAAACAGAAAGGAGATACCTTTTCAATACGCCCTCAAAACGCATAGAGTACCCTTTAAAACGTTTCTAAGATCAAAAACTATGAGAACTAAGGGCGTGTTGCTAAAATCGCTTCTAACCCCCTTAGAAGCTGTTTTTTGACAAACAAAAAAAACTCCGCAGAAAAAAGCTGGGAGTTTTACAGGCGAAACGCTTTTAAGTTGCTCTCAATTTGCTCATCGGTGATGCCGATATAGCGCAAGGTAATCTGCGGGTGCGCATGATTGAGGATGTTCTGCAGCTCGGCAATGTCTTTAAACTGCTTGTAATGCCAATAACCAAACGTTTTGCGCAAGGTGTGCGTCCCAATGCCCACCGAGATATCGACCATCTGTGCGGCCTTCTGAAGCTGTCTGTACGCTTGAACGCGCGTAATCGGTCCATTTCCCTTTCGACTCGGAAACAGCCACTCAGCGCCCTCTAACGTGCGAATATAAGCATCCAGTTCCTCGTAAATGTTGCCAAGGTGGATCGTACGCCGTTTTCCGGTCTTTCCTTCACGCAACGACACCACTTGCTTGCCCTGAATCTCGCTGATTTTAATCTTTAACAGATCCCCGACACGCAAGCCAGAATTGATGCCCAGGAGAAACAAGATATAATCCCGTTCCCCACACCATTTCTTCAAACTCCATTTCATGTCTTCAATCTTTTCGAGCGACCGGATCGGCTGCACATCTTTCAGTTCATTTTGTTTAATCATGGCTGAGCGTTCTCCTTTTGGTTCGTTGCTTCATCTCGTCTTTTATAGGTTTTCTTTCTCAAAAGTTCCGTCACAATAATCCCACCCACAATATACGCAACGAGTACCCACATTTGCGTTCGTTCTGTGAGATCGGATTGTGTAATTAACAAGGCAAAAATAACGCCCACAAGCACGTAGATTCCCCGATAAATTACAGTTTCTTTCATGTTTTCTCCTCCCCTTATATAGCGGTTATAGATTTCTTTTCCCTCTTTTTGGGATTTTAATAAGGGCGATAGATTGCTGAGCGTGGTTTAATTTTACTGAAATACTTATGTAGCGCACTATTTAAGGTGAGCGAGATCAAAAGAAAAAGAGCGCCGCCAAGGAAAAGCGAACGCAGGAAACGCAAGGATCTGAATGTATCATTTTTTTTCGTAATTTCAGTTTCGCTCGATTTTTCGGTGAAGTCAATGGAATGGGGGATTTGAATGTAACTTAATTTATAATAAGTTACATTCAGATGCTGTTCAAATTGCTCAAAGTATTTTTAAGGATTGATTATTCTATCATTAACAATATCTTGCCTTTAACATAACTAACAATAGTTTTTTGGACAGGTTACTAGTATATATACTAGTAACCTGTCGTAATTCTTGTATTCTTACTTGCTGCATAGTTTTTCAGCATAGACACACTACTAGTATATATACTAGTAGTGTGAGCAAACAGTCAACACAAGCAGATGCCTGTGTTAGTAGTATATATACTACTAACACTACATAAGAGGTAGCTTTTACTCTTTCATTTAAGTATACTACTAGTATATATACTAGTAGTATAGGAAGAAGGGGTTTTATGAATGCTAGGAAAATTCCCGATATTGATGTGAAGTGGTTAAGATCGTATTTTTTAGAGATCAAATCTGTTTTTTCTAGGATAGATCTCATTAAAATTTTAGAAGACTTAAAAGAACAAAAGGTTTTAGGACGATCTTTTAAATATGGACGGTTTGTTGATTTGATAACAACCGATCTCCCGATATTGGAAACAGTCAAAGTTGACCTTCCTAATGATGTTAAAACAGAAAGATACGTACTAATCGATTTTACTGTTCATCCTTTTGAAATTGCTTTGAGTCTCAATCCAGGTGCCTATGTTTCTCATTACAGCGCTCTTTTTTTACACGATTTAACCCATAACATCCCGAAAAATATTTATATCAATCGAGAGCAAACTCCTAAACCTAGAGATTCTGAAAATAAAGTGACTCAGCAAAAACTAGACTATGCGTTTAATAGACCGATGAGACAAACCAATCAAATAGCTAAATTCTCTTATAAAAAAAAGAAGTACCAAGTTTTTTTGCTTAACGGAAAACATACTGGACAACTAGGAGTCATAGAATTAAAAACACCACACACACATAGGCCAGTTCGAGTAACTAATCTAGAAAGAACTTTAATAGATTGTGTTGTTCGACCAAAATATGCTGGTGGTGTTGAGGAAATTCTGAATGGTTTTGAACGAGCCAAGGATGATTTATCTGTGAATCGGCTTCTAGGGATATTGAAAAAGCTTGACTATGTTTATTTATACGAGAAATCAATTTATTTTTATCTAAGCAGAACCGGTTATTCTTCCAGTCAGTTAAAAATGGTTTCGGAATCTATAAATAAGAGTGACGAAGCGAGTCTATTTTTTTACTTAGACTATCAAATTCCTGGAAAAGTTCTAGATGAAAATATTGGCATCTATTACCCAAAGAAACTTCAAAATTATGATTTATCCTAGTACTAACTGATGGAGTTCCTCAATGATTTCCAGGTTGTATTCAAAGAGAAATTCGAAGTCCGGGACTGATTCATCGTTAGGAATTTGAGGTACTACCCGATCTTCGTAGTCTCTCTTTAATTCTTCTTTATAATCTCTGATTTTTTTCATCAAATCATAAGATACATCTTTAGCAGCGAACATTTCTTGAAGGATATAGAGATTTTTCGGATTTAAAATTTCTTGACGAAGATCTTCATCATTTTTCTTTGACATAACTGAAATAGCTGAGTAAATATCATATAGGTCACGGGCTCTTGTCTTTTCTTTCGAGGCTAAAGGATAGTCTGGAAGCTGCTGACATAGGGCCCTAATTTTTTCATACACTATCATCAAAGGACTGTAGAGATAAATAGTGTACTCTTCTATTTCCATAGCAATTCTTGGCTCTGTATACTCTTCTAAACTAATATCAATTTCAATTTTCTTCTTGTTGCCTTCCATCGAAACAGCCATAGTAGACAATTTTTGAGCATTATCTTTATGCTTTTCGTAATGTTCGTCTTGAATGACCTTAAATTCAATGGCATATCCGCCCCAATATGGAGGCGATACCTGTTTGGATTTTTTAGGCTTACTGTCAAATTTAAAATCAATTACAGTCAGTTGATGTTCTTTAAATATTTTTTGAAGGCTTTTTTTAAACAATTCTCCTTCAACTTCTTCCGAAATCCTCCTGCCTTGTTTTATGGAGAAATCTATATCCAGAGAAGCACGACTGGTTAAATCCAGTAGCTGCATCGCATTTCCTCCCTTTAATGTCACAATTTCCATTAAATCATCATTTGAAAAAATAGCTTGTACAGCTAGTAATCTATAATCATTCCCTACCAATTCATTGACCATCTTTCTTCCTCCTCAGGACTTTCTAAAATCAGTATTCAAATCCTAGTCTTTGCCCCAAAACTTCCACTTGGATTTTATTGGGGATTTTTTCAATTCGTCCAGGTCACTTTGTAGCTGCTGAACGATGGCCAAAAGCTGTTCTTCCCGTTCCTGGCTCTTTTTCAATTCGTTTTTCATGTCAGCAAGCACTTCCGTATGATCCACCGGATCTGGCAATTGCTGTTTCGGCTGCTGTTGCATCAGCTGCTGCAGGTCGTTGATTTTCTGGTTTTGTCCCATGAGCAATTCGACAATCTGGTTGAGGGACTGCGGAGCAACCACCAAATCAGTATCGATCCGTTTAATTTCTCCCCCGAACTGTTCCAATAATCTAGCTTCAACTTCCTCGAAATCTGTCCTCTTAATCCCGATTGCTCGCTGGGCTTGAATAGTTTCGGCAATCAACTGGATTCGTTCCACTTGTTCCTCCGTATAGACTCGTTGCTGATTCTGGCGCGGGTCTTTCACCACCTCGCCAAGCCAGCCCCGTTTCTCCCATTCCCGGAGCTGATAAGCTTCCAGATTTAGCTCTTTTGCCAATCGACTGATTGGGATCCGCATGTTTTTCCTCCTTAAATTTAGCTTTAATTGAAGTTAAATATAGCTTTATTTTATGCTTCTTTTAGTCTGAAGGATACTGATTTAATAGCATTTCTAGAAAAATAAAAAAGAAGGTGCTGATTGCTAGCACCTTCTCAAAGTTTTTCTTATGTGACTTCCGATAATCTCATGATATGTAAACCTAAATAGCTCTAGAAATCTTCTAGAAATATAAATCTTTCAAGTAATTGAAGAAACAAAAAATAGTCATCGACTAATATCGATGACTATTTTAAGTTCCTTATACCAATTCCAGGTTTTTATTTCTCATGACATACTGAATATCCGCTGTATTTCGGATAAAGAACTCATCATGGGAAACAAATACGATGGTGCCTTGATATGCCTTTACGAACTGCTCTAGTGCTTCAATCGCTTTAATATCTAAAAAGTTAGTTGGTTCGTCCAATAACAGGATATTATAAGAACCTAGAAAGAGTAAACAAAGCTGCAGCCGGATGGCTTCTCCCCCGCTTAAATCTTTCACCTGTTTTAGCAAGTCTGTATCCACAAACTGCATCGAGTGAAGGACACTCCTTAAAAAGCTATCCTCATGTTCCGAACGATTTTTGATGTAATGGAAGACAGTCTCATCACCGCTGAACTGATAACTCATTTGCTGAAAATACCCGATCTTTGCTTTAGGAGAAATGGTCAATTGCTCATCCTTTCTCGCAATTCGTTGAAGCAATGTACTTTTACCACTCCCATTCACACCTGAAATCGCAATCTTTTTACCAAGTGGAAGTTGGAAGTTCACTTCTTCCAATAATATATTATCTCCGGCATATAAAGTGAAACGAGTGGCCATGATTGGAAATTTATTGTGCAGCTCCAGTGCTTTCTGATGTGGAAAAACAATCGGCTTCTCAACTTGAACCGCACTCACTTCCTCAAGCTTCTCCATTCGCTGCTCGATTGCCTTGGCCGCACGATGTACCGCTTTCTGGCTTGTGCCTTTGGATTTTGTCTCAAACATTCGATTTGCCATGGCCTTTGATTCCTTCTTCGAATATTTTCCGGCTTGGGCAACCTTCTCTGCTTTCTTCATCTTTTCTTTTGCAGCTTTTTCCAGTCGGTTCTTTTCTTTTAAGAACTGTTCGTGAGCTTGATTTTGTTGTTCCCATTCCAACCTTTTTTGATTCATGTAGTCGCTATAATTTCCCGAATACACATGCACTTGCCCATCCTGGACTTCCCAGATCTTTGTCACAAGTTCATCCAACACGGCCCGGTCATGGCTGATGATCACCAAAGCACCATAGTAATAGCGAAGTTCTTCGAGCAAATACGAAATGCCCTGCTTATCCATATGAGTGGTTGGCTCATCCAGCAATAACGCTTCATAATAATGACTCATTAGCTGAGCGAGCTTTAATTTCGTCTGTTCTCCACCACTCAGTGACTCTAGATTTCGTGGTACCGCTAATTGCCTAAGCAATGCTGGATCAATACCGGCCTCTTCTTTTTTAGGAGTCTCCAGCTGTTTAAAGTATCCTGGCTCAACGTAACTCTTCACTTGCCCCACTGTTGGCTGAATTTCTTTCGCTAATAATTTCAGTAATGTGCTTTTTCCTGCACCGTTTTTCCCCACAATGCCAATGCGGTCAAACTGGTGGATAGCTAGATCTTCAATTCGCAAGATTTCTTTATCTAAATAGGACACTTCAATATTTTTTAATTCAAAACAAAGTTTTTCCATTTTGCTACCTCCGAAATTTTTAATTTCGTACCGATAGCCAAGATCGATACGAGCTTCTGCTTCAAGCCCGCATCAATCAATAAAACAATAAAAATTGCATTACGTTACCCTCCTAATTCAAATTTCAAGTTACCATTTACAGGTGATGGCATTAACAACAATCGAACATCCTGTAACAGCAAATAAAGCAGCTATAGTTGTTGCTTCTGCAACAATTCCTGCACTCGCAACTACACCCTTTGCGTTAAACTCATCGTTAAGCACAGCTAAACGACCAGTCCATTTCATTACATTTCGCTAGCGAGCATGTGTACAGCTGTTTCGTGCATCTCTTGAAGGCCTGAGATTTCTGCAAATTCAGCTATAGTGATGGCGCTGGTTGTAAGAAGTTCTACAATATGCTCATCCATTCTTGACCACGTTTTTCCACCGGCATTTTCATAAGCATTGATTAACTTTGTTAGTCCATCATTCCCAAAAAGAAGGTGATGGGACAGGAAATCGGCAGATACATCAGCAATCCCTACTTCTGTCCAGTCAATTAAGCCCGTTACTTGATAGTTTTTATTAATAAGGATATGACCCGGATGTATGTCCCCGTGTTTCACTCCTACATGGGAGGGCCAAAAAGAGTCTTCGGCAAGCCATGCTTGCCAACGGTCCCATAAAGCTGGATTGATTTCGTATTGTTTCTTTACCCGTTCCATTCGCTGTTTCAAGGAAGTTCTTAACTCATCGGCACGAAGGGTTTCAACCCCGATATGTTTAAATTCTTCCTGAGGCAATGCGTGTAAATCTGCTAGGACTTTGCCTAATGATTGATAATACGCAGGTGGAACATTGGTTTCATCAAAACTCCAAACATAGTTCTGTTGCTCCACATCAATCGTCGCTGCAGGAATGCCCTTTAGTTGCTTATAAGCAATTAAATCTTCAGAGAAGATAGACCAATTCGGAACTTGAAAGCTCGCTTGTTGGTGAAGGATATCTAACGCTTTTTTCTCTTGGCCTGCATGTCTCATTGACTCAGGTCTACGTGGAATTCTTAAAATCCATTTATCTCCATGTTGATCTTTGGCGTGGACTACTTGAAAGTCAACACCCGACTCATTGATTTTGATGCTGCTTTCTACAATATCCAATCCTCTATCCGCTGCTAATTGTTTAAGTTTAAGTGTATTCAAGTTTATTTCCTCCAATTGTTTATTCTAATAAATTTGTTTGATTCTATTTTCTTATATTCTCTCCATGATCTGCCGCACATTTGACAAACTCATGGTGATTCCAGAAAATAAAAAAACTCACAGACGGCTTGTCTGTGAGTAAAAGGGATATTACTAATCAATTAATATCAGGTAAATAAAGATAGATTTCATACAAACTCCTTTAAAATCCTTGTTGAAGAAAGAAAACTACAGAATTATAAAAGGTAGAGTTGTACCTCTTCTTTAACTATTTTAATTTTATAGAGTGAAGATTAATAAAAAAGGACAGACTTATCCCGTTTACTCTGATTTCACAAACAGAGCCTTTGAACGTATTCAATTACTGATTCAAAGTCGGGAAACGAAGTTTCATTGAGTGTGTCATTTTTTAATAATCCTCCTTATCGAATAAGCGTACATTCATCATTGTAAATTACTAAATAAAGTTAGTCAAAAGAGTTGGCTTGTTCCATCTTCCTGGAATTCATTTATAGAAATTAATAATTTCATAGGAGTTTAAAGTTCTACTTGATGCACCAATTATTTCCACACATAAATTGACTAAGGAATATAAATGCATTTCTAATTAATTAGCGTTCGTAAAAGTACACCTTTTCGAACACCTCGAAAGTATCTGAAAAACAGAAAATGAACGTTCGCAAATGTGCCTATAAACTTTGCGAACGTTCTTCCATTTCAAGCTAAATTTCCGAACGAATGATTGCTGTTTTTCATTTTTATCTATGTATTTTTTACATCCGAAGGCGACAAGTGACTCTCTTTCACCACCCCGATTTTGAAGTGGTGTATAACTGGGCACTCCGAAATTTTTGCTGCTGATGATCGGTTCGGAAATCCCATTCTTTTTTCTAGAAATGTTCGGTCCAGTTCAAAAACGAAATACAAAGCAAAAAAGATTTAAAGCGAGTGCCCATTTACACGCAGTGATTTTTTCCAAAAATAGCGGCGCCGTCTTGGGTTTCCTGCAGGGGCTCAAATCATGCAGAAAAATTCACGGACCCATCAAAAACAGAGAAAGAGCATAAGGAAAACATGCTTGCAATTCCATTGCCAGCCCTGGCAGAGCCAGGGGTTTACTTGCTTGCAGCAAAATAGAGGTTTGGCACAAACTGTGCCATCTTTTTTGCTCCACTGACACAGTTTGTGCCAGTAAAAAAAGTGCGTTTTGAAAAAAGGATCGGTTGTTTTTTTCTAAAAACACTCTCGAATTCAACTGCTTTTTCAAATTCAAATGGACTTCAAAAAAGAACGGCAACAGGTAAAATCGATGAAAAAAAGGTGGTACAAAACTGTACCAAACCGTAAAAAAAGTGGTACAAAACTGTGTCAAAACCGAAATTTGATGTACCCAACTAAACACTAGGCTCTGCCTAGTTCTACATTGAAAATGGGGACACGTTTCCCTTATGCTCTTTCTCTCTTTTTTCACCTTTGCGACTGTTTGGCTGTTCATTTGCCCCAGCAGGAAACCCAAAAGAAGGCAGTGACTTTTTTGCAGAAAAAATTGGTGCGTATAAATGGGCACTCTCACTGAACTTTTTCGTTTTGATTGCTGAAGGGGATCTCGAAAAACAATTGGCTAGAAAAAACGAACGGCAGATCCAAGAGATTGCTGCGTAAAAAAATCCGACAGTGCCCAGTTATACACCACCCCAAAATCGGGGTGGTGACGGGGTTTTACTTGTCGCCTTCGGATATCCAAAAGAGGGAGAAAAAAGAATAAAAGATGAACCCCCAAAAAAGCCCGTTCTGATATTCCCACGAGAGGAAATCGGACCAGGCTTTTGGCTTTTCTGTTTAAGAAGTGGAGGCATCTTTCGTTGTGCGTTTCTTTTTTTCGGCCAACTTTTTCAGCA
>CANLRI010000014.1 GCA_947493585.1 uncultured Planococcus sp.
TAGGGACCGAAAGTGTGGCATTTCAAAAACTCTTCTCAGATCGCCATGACTTTTTCTATAAAATCATTGGTTTTACAAAAGACAAAGTGAATCGCCCTCCTGATGCATCTATAGAGCGCACAGAACCCCCTTTAAAACGATTTTAAGATCAAAAACGAATAGAACTAGGGGTGCATCCTTAAAATCGATTTAAACCCTCTTATAAGCCGTTTTTTGACAAACAAAAAAACTCCGCAGAAAAATGCTGGGAGTTTTACAGACGAAACGCTTTTAAGTTGCTCTCAATTTGCTCATCGGTGATGCCGATATAGCGCAAGGTAATCTGCGGATGCGCATGGTTGAGGATATTCTGCAGCTCGGCAATATCTTTGAATTGCTTGTAGTGCCAATACCCAAAGGTCTTGCGTAAGGTGTGCGTCCCAATGCCTACCGAGATATCGACCATCTGTGCGGCCTTCTGAAGCTGTCTGTACGCTTGAACGCGTGTAATCGGTCCATTTCCCTTTCGACTGGAAAAAAGCCACTCAGCGCCTTCTAACGTCCGAATATAAGCATCCAGTTCCTCGTAAATGTTGCCCAGGTGAATCGTCCGGCGTTTTCCGGTCTTTCCTTCACGCAACGCCACCACTTTCTTGCCCTGGATCTCGCTCGTTTTGATGGCTAATAAATCCCCGACACGCAAACCAGAATTGATGCCCAGGAGAAACAGGATATAGTCCCGTTCCCCACACCACTTTTTCAAGCTCCATTTCATGTCCTCGATCTTTTCGAGTGATCGGATCGGCTGGACGTCTTTGATTTCCGTTTGTTTGGTCATGGAAAGCTCCTTTCAGTTGATTGCTGTGTTTTTAGTGGCTCATTGCCGTATGTAGCGAACTACTCAAGGCATGTCGATCAAAAGAAAAAAGAGCGCCGCCAAGGAAAAGCGAACGCAGGAAACGCAAGGATTTGAATGTATCATTTTTTCTTGGAATTTCAGTTTCGCTCGTTTTTCTTGGGAAGTCAATGAAATGGGGGTTTTGAATGTAACTTAATTGCTAATAAGTTACATTCGGAATTCACATTACTTACAGATTTTCTTCATTGCTAATTACGCCATATCGTTGCTCTTTGCCCATCCATTGGCTAACATCTCGCCAGTGGAGCTCTTTAGCGGAAATCCAGCTTACAGGATGAAGAAACGGGTGATTAATTTGCCATTCTTCATCCTCTGCCCAATAGAATTGTCCTTCTTCTAGTACTAGTTTTGCTCCATAGATGATTGAGTCCTGGTCTTCTGAACGTGGTTGTATATGAAAGTGAGTGACCCCTTTAAAGAGCAATTCGATGGCCGAGGGATCTCGGTCTTGTCTTTGGAATAAAATACGGACGCATGTATCTAGATTGACCGACATACTCATGGAGAGGTCTTCATCAACGAAAGTCTCCGTCGACATATAAAGTTCTTTCAAACAGCTATCGTGAAATCCTCCGAAGAGATCCATGAAATCTTCAATGTCTGTAGAGCTATTAATCTTATTCCAATTCACTACATCCCATCCTTTTTAGCAGCATGATTAATTACCGTGTGAATACTCATTTTCTAATGTTTTGAATGTAACTTAATTCACAATAAGTTACATTCAGATTGTATTTGCTGATCTTACTATCATTGGTTACTACTCATTATTTTTTATTGGAGAATCTCCTTTTTCCCATGTTGTTGGTCCTTCATCAACTGGTATGAATTTATTCCAATACTGACCTGATTCTCTATCAAAAATGATGAGATTATTTTCATTTGCAGGGATTAACTCATACCTATGTTCAGTATTAGTGCTAACTGCTTCGGAATCTTTTTCTCCTAATGCCGTTACTAAAGAAAATCCTAAAATTGCAAATCCTATTATAATTGCAAGACCAATAATTAATGATGAACTGTTTTTCATTTTCTTCCTCCTTATTTTTTATAGCAATTTGAATGTAACTTAACTGCACTTAAGTTACATTCACATCTCTAAGAACAAAATTCTAAATCCTTTATTAATTTAGTTATCAAACACCATAACTAGAGAGCGTCATTAGCTGATTTCTCTGTATTTTGCTTTCGAACTTGATATCCCACTATAATCCCAAGGATCAAATAAATTAGTCCAGTGGTATCCCAATCATTTGTAAAGAAACTAATTGCAAACCAAGCTGCCACTGCCCCTAATATTGCTAAAACTAAGCCTTTCATTTCATCACCCCACTCAATTATTCCGTCTCTTTTATTATTTTTTAAATTTAACATAAATTTTATTCAAATATTTGGAATTTTTATTTTGAGAAATAAAACCTTTAGGGGGAACCGAATGTAACTTAACTGAGTTACATTCGGTTCCCCCTAAATTAGCGCCTTCTATTTGTTCCAAATCCTTGCCCATAAACCTCGGGTGTCTTTTTTTGGTGCGACCGTTTTTGGTTCGCTTTCTGGCTGCTGTGAGGACGATTCTACGCTCTCTATCTTTGGTTGATCGGACGAAGGGGCATCCAGTGGCTGCAAACTCCCTTTCAGCATTTTCACTTCCTTTAAAATCTGCCCATTTTGCTCTTCTTGCTTTTGAATACTTTGCGCCATCTGATCAATGGTTTGTTGCTGATGCTGAATCAGTCGCAGCAGCCGTTCCTCAATCGTCAGTTCATTTACGGTAGCTTCATGGCGTTTCGTGTCGTCTTGTATCGCTGTAGATAGCGTAGCTTGGCGCGCTATGCTTTCCGTTTTAGACCACAAGAAAACCGCTTCAGCACTGTCTTCTAAAGTCATTCCACCGCTATCCTTGAGCGTTATGAACTTTCGTAACGCCATGAGATCCGTATCGCTGTACCACCGATGACCTTGAGCATTCTTTTTGAAGCTGTAGCCACTTTGTTCCAGCAATAACGAATACTTGCGAAGCGTTGATGGTTTGATATTGAGAACCATTGCAATATCTTCTGGTGCGTGAAAGGCCATCTTTAATCGCCTCCTTTTTCTTTCATCGTAAATGACCTACTCGAATTTGGACAGCTTAATTTTCTTAATGAATATTCTACAGAATGAAAATAAAAAAGAGATGGAAGCCGGTTCAGCGTTCCAACTCCTGATCTCTTTTTCTAGCCATGGTTTTTTGTTTTTCTTACTTACGCTGTTTCTGCCGTTCTTTGAATTTATCAAAGTTTACTTACTGGAAGCTTATCGACTTCTTAAAAGCTATCGGAAAGTCCCCTTCACTTTTTTCGCTAAGAGGATTCCGCTGCAATCAAATCGTCGCCTCTTTAAATTCTCTCACTACGCTACGATTCATTCAATTTGTTTTACTGTTCACAGTCGCTCGTCATTATTTTTCTTTCAAGCTATTAAATAAAATATGGGTAGGTAAAACCATCCTTATTTTATTTTTTTGCGATTGAGTCAATAATAACTCCAAATATTCCTCCGACTACTACTCCAAAAATAAGAATTGCACTCCAATTATCGAATGAAAAATAACCAACCACTGTCATAGTAATGACTGTTAAAAAAACAATATAATATTTTCCCATCAAATGCCCCCATCCAATCTTAGCTAATCATTCATTCACTTTTTTTTCAAGCGAGGCATTTTTTAATCTTCTTTAACTCATTTTTCCAATCGAGTAGCTTTGTTATTCTGGTGTAATAGACCATTCCAAACTAAGTTTAGCAATCGTACGACTTTTCTAGCTTGCAGGATAGTTCCAATTCTGTACAAATTTAATTTCTTCGGTAGTTACCATGTTTATTAACTAAAAAAAAAGACTAGACACTGAAAATTAGCGCTCCAGTTCTTGGTCTCTTTTTCTAGCCAAGATTTTTTGTTTTTCTTGCTCACGCTCTTTTTGCCATTCCTTGAATTTATCCAGGTGTGTTTTTGCAAACTCCACTAAGAGATTCAACTTGCTTCTCAAGGTTTTATTTTCTTTTCGCAACTCCTGATTTTCTTGTTTCAACTGGCTATTTTCTTTCTGCAGCCGTTCGGTCTTGGATTTCTCTTGATCCAGTTTCCGATCACTGGAGACAACCGCATCGAACATGTCATCAAATTGCTTCTCATGCGTCGCTATGGTGCTTTCAATGGCTTCGGTCGCTTTGGCCCTTGCTTTAAGGGCTTCAAAATCCTCTACCGGCAATTTCACGTGGTTCCGATCAAATAGCGTGGGTTTGCTGACTTGCAGCTCATCGACCTTCTTAGAAGCCGTCAGGGCGTTTCTCAGGGCTTCGGTTTCCTTCTCCAGGGTTTTAATCTCCTCATTGAGCGTCAACGCTTTAAAACGGCTCATTTCGATGTGTTTCCGGTCCGAAGCAATGCCCCGTTCCACATCAAAGCCCAAGGTTTGCATGTGTTTCGGAAACTCCTCTTGCATCCACTGCAATTCCTGGCGATTAAAGACGTTCTTGCCCTGGAGTTTGCCGTCCCGCATCGGAACGACCCCTAAATGCATGTGAGGCGTTTTCTCGTCATTGTGAATGGTCGCATACGCGATATTTTGTTTCCCGTAGCGTTCGGAGAATAAGTTATAGCTTTCCTCGAAAAATCGTTTCTGTTCCGCCGGATCTAATCCCTCAAAAAACTTCCGGTCCGAAGTCACCAGCAGCTCATTCACGAGCACGGCATCTTTTCGGGTTTTTCGCTCGCTTACTTTTTGGCTCTCGATGATGCCTTTTACTTGTTTGTTGTAGTCAATTTTTTCTTGATGCAGCAAATCATAATTCAAGTGCTCACGGTCCGGATCGATGTCTGGATTCGTCCGACTTTCCCGTTCTCGCTGGTTGTGAAATTGCATGCCCTTTAAGTCTGGACTCTTCATTTTCTGCATCCGTACCACAGCAAAACTCACAAAAACACGCCCCCTTATTCCGGTCAACTTCCATGTAAAGTATAGCACACTATACTTTATTACATAAAGGTGTGCTCTCCGAGGGTAAGAGCGAAGGTCAAAAGCAAGTGGCAGCATCCTTTTGGATGCACCACCTAAATTCAAAAGCATGGGGTCGCTCGTCCTCGATGGACGATCATTCCCCAGTAGTTCAAGAGCAAGAAAAGACAGCCGGCTTCGGCTGTCTTTTCCGTAGATCAACAAAAAAGTGATGATAGCGCAAGCGAATATTCCTTAGAACTAAAAGTGAATAAATCGACAGCTTTTTGAGGAAACTGACTTCTCAAAAAAACTGTTGATTAATTAGAAAAAAATGTATATATTTAGATAAATTTGGTAGGTGTTTTCAAGTAACTTGTTAGGTATGAAAGTTCTTACGCGCTGCTTTCATTGCCAAACTTAAGGAGGATATTTTGAGAAAAATTCAGGGACTATTCATACTCATCTTTCTTTTTCTATTAACGGGTTGCTCTCAAGTATCCGAAACGGATGATAAAGCTATCTATGAATCATTTGAACAACCGATTACAAAAGTTGAAGAAGTTTTTTCCTTAGGATTGTATGATGGACAGGATTTTGAATACGACCGCACTTTTGAAGTTGCTAGCGATGTTTTTCGAAAAGATCTGGTGCTAGGAAATAAAACTTCAGAAAAAGGTTCGTTTGTACTCGTGATTTTCAACCATGGAAAACAGCTGGAATTTCAAGTTGGGAATGAAATTACCAGCAAATACAGTTTTGATATTGAACCGGACGACTACCATAAAATGGACATCTCTTTGCTAGATATAGAGGATGGTTTTCATTCCATAACTTATATGCTTTTTGATGATCCTGAAGCATTTCCACAAGATTACGAAGTCTCCATGGACCTTTCCGATATATTCTCTTTGCGAGTAAATCTATTTAAAAATACAAATGCCATTCCAGATGAACGACCAGAATTAGTTACTGACGCCATCAAGAGTGACACAAGAAATATTCACGGTCTTTTATTAAGCGACATACAAGAAAAGTACAAAGTGGTATTCAACGAGCAGTTAGGAGCAAATCAAACAGTTCCCTTTACCTTGAATTACGGAAATGGCAATTCTGATGCCATGGATTTCTATCTGGTAAGCTTGCTGAACTTTGAACAAGTTCCCATTAACGATGCCCCTTATCTATACGATGCCCTAGATTCTGAGGAGGAAAAAGCACTGTCTTTCGATATAAGTTCTCATTCTCTCACTCAGGAAAAGAATGCGTATCAATTCATTATGATTCCCACCCCTTTTAAAGCTCTCACAGACGAAGATCCCTTCTTGTTACAAGATCCGTTAGCCAGTAACAGAGCCACTCTAATAAGAGAATAGCCTTTTCATTTTTCAACACATAAACGTAATACAAATAAATAGACGGCAGATCCAGAAGATTGCTGCGTAAAAAATCCGACAGTGCCCAGTTATACACCACCCCAAAATCGGTGTGGTGACGGGGTTTTACTTGTCGCCTTCGGATATCCAAAAGAGAGAGAAAAAAAGAATAAAAGATAAGCCCAAAAAAGCCCGTTCTGATATTCCAACGAGAGGAAATCGGACCGGGCTTTTGGCTTTTCTGTTTAAGAAGTGGAGGCATCTTTCGTTGTGCGTTTCTTTTTTTCGGCCAACTTTTTCAGCAGCTTCTCTTTTTCTTTATCGAGTTCCGGATTCGATTCCGATGGTTCCGCCGGTTCATCTTTGGAGGTGAACCAGTCTGGCAGTTTTTCTTCGCGTCCGGCCCAGCGTTCTTTCACCGGCTGCAGATCTGCAAATGTAATCCGTCCGCCAGCTTCATGGATCTCCCACGCGGAAGTAATTTTGGATTTGATAAACCCGAGGGGATTTTTCACGCTCTTTTCTTCGTTGACGTAGCGAATCAAGAATTCCAGTTCCTGTTCGGCATCGTCTTGCCAGATTAGGGATGCGCCTTGATGCAGCTGCGCAAAAAAGGCGGTATCGAATTGATAGCCCTCTGCGAGTTCGTTCATTTTTTCCCGAAGATTGTCTATTGTACTAGGTTCCTTAACTGATTCAGACTTTTTTTCCAGATGAGGCACTTGAATTTCTTTTTCAGGCGAATATTTTATCGAGAAGCTTATCTTTTCTACGCTACGACCTTTTTTTATTTCTTTCATCTCGATACTTAAGTCGGTTTTTTTATTCAATTCAGCGATAGCTGTTTTTAGAACTCTAGCATTGAAGTTCCCATACCTTGGGTATTTGTCTTTCTCTACCCCGAGCTTCTCACGTAAGTTTTTAACTGAACAAGTCCATTCACCAAGATGCTGCCACTTCTTCATTAATTCATATAAACGGATTGAATAGCTACTTTTTAAGGATAAGATATTGCTTAGTTTGTAAGAAGTAAAGGCTGTTTTCAATTGAAGGAGGTACGGTTTAAGTTCTGGAGCAAACCTTAATTGAATTCTACCTGAGCCATCTACATACTCTGCCCTAGAAACCCAGTGAGTCATAATCCATCCACCATTGTCAGAAGGGATCTCAACCACTTTAGACATCAAATCCTCTACGATTTTTTTAAGCTGAGTATAGTGTTCACGTCCTTCTAGACCAAGCATTTCATGGAATTCTTTGACTGAAATTACATAGTCTTTAAAGTCTTCGTCCGTGGGTTCAATTAAGCTAACCATTGTAAGAATGATTTTTTGTTCTCTCGTTGTTAAAGGTTTTTTTTGACGCGCTTCTATCAAATTATTTCCCTGTGTAACTAAGTAATGTTCTTGCATAAAATCCCCTTTCGGTAACTTTATTTATTTATTGTTATTTTATAAAACTTAAATTAGTATTTAATACTTGTCAAATGAAATATGTAACACCTTTTTACAAAAGTTATATTTTGAATCAAAACTGTTACTCTTTGAATCAAAACTGTTACCTTAAGGAATCAAAACTGTTACCTTTTGAATCAAAACCGTTACCTTTTGAATCAAAACTGTTACCTTTAGATGCTTTGAACCCAGTCATACCAAGGGTTTCAGACGTCCTAAAACAGTTAAAACAATTAAAACAAAGTAATTAAAAACACCAACAACACGCGTACGCGCGCGAGCTGGTGGTGG
>CANLRI010000015.1 GCA_947493585.1 uncultured Planococcus sp.
TGGCCAGGTACATATCATTCATTAATTTTTTTAGAAAAAGCCCACTCAGGGATGAGCGAGGGCTTTTTTATTTTTTTGCTCTTGAATTCCGGAAAAGACAGCCGAAGCCGGATGGATTTTTTTGCTCTTGAACTACTGGGGAATGACCGTCCATCGAGGACGATCGACCCCATGCTTTTGAATTTAGGGGGCGCCTCCATATGGAGGCAGCCACTTGCTTTTTACCCTCGGAGAGCACACCTTTATGGACGTAAAGTATAGTGTGCTATACTTTACATGGAAGCTGACCGAAATGAGGGGGCGTGTTTTTGTGAGTTTTGCTGTGGTACGAATGCAGAAAATGAAAAGCCCGGATTTAAAGGGCATGCAATTTCACAACCAGCGAGAACGGGAAAGCCGGACGAATCCCGACATCGATCCGGGCCGTGCGCACTTGAATTATGATTTGCTCCATCAAGAAAAAATTGATTACAACAAACAGGTAAAAGCCATCATCGAGAGCCAAAAAGTGAGCGAACGGAAAACCCGAAAAGATGCGGTGCTCGTCAATGAACTGCTGGTGACTTCGGACCGGAAATTTTTTGATGGGTTGGATCCGGCTGAACAGAAACGGTTTTTCGAGGAAAGCTATAACTTGTTCTCCGAACGCTACGGCAAACAAAATATCGCTTATGCGACGGTTCACAACGACGAGAAAACGCCTCACATGCATTTAGGAGTTGTTCCGATGCGTGACGGCAAGCTCCAGGGCAAGAATGTCTTTAATCGGCAGGAATTGCAGTGGATGCAAGAAGAATTCCCGAAACATATGCAAAGTTTGGGATTTGAAGTTGACCGGGGTATTTCCTCCGACCGGAAACACATCGAAATAAGCCGTTTTAAGGCACTTACGCTCAACGAGGAAGTTAAAACCCTAGAAAAGGATGCAGAAGCCCTTAGAAACGCTCTGAAGGCGTCTAAGAAGGTCGATGAGCTTCAAGTCAGCAAACCAACTGTATTTGACCGAAAACATGTGAAATTGCCTCTAGAGGACTTTGAATCGCTTAAGACAAAGGCAAAGGCCACAGAAGCCATCGAAAGCACCATAGAGGCTCATGAGAAGCGATTTGACGCTATGGTTGATAACGTTATTGACAGCGATCGGAAACTGGATCAAGAAAGAATGAAAACAGAACGGCTGCAGAAAGAAAATAATCAGCTGAAAAAAGAAAATGTCGATTTGCAAAAAGAAAACAAGACCCTGAAAAGCCAGTTGAATCTTTTGATGGAGTTTGCAAAAACGCAATTAGATAAATTCAAGGAATGGCAAAAAGAGCGTGAGCAAGAAAAACAAAAAACCATTGCTAGAAAAAGAGACCAGGAACTGGAGCGCTAATCTCCGGTTCTTTTTTTCTAGCAATGGTTTTGATCAATTTTTTTGTTTTTATAATTTTCGCCATGAAATGGTGCTTATATATATTATCTTTTAAAAGATTTATTAACTTCTTTATATTTATGAGTGCCCTTGAGCCTTAGAGCCACAAGGGTTTGAAATTTTAAATGAAACAAATCCCTCCTTTTATTGAAACAAATCCCTCCCTTTACTGAAACAATTCTCTCCTTTCAAATGAAACATACAAAATTTGAGTTACATTTAATTGTTTTGTAGAATCAAATTTTATGTTAAGTTATATAAAAAAGGAGACATTTGATACATAACAGACAGGGGGAGAAAGATGGGAAGAGTAAACGGAAAATCCAAAATTATTTCTTATGAAAACACGATTAAAAAAAGTAAAGAGTTATCAAAAGCTAAACTATACCAAGGTTTGACGCTCAATCAGATGCAATTACTAGCGTATTCAATTTTCTGCACTCAACAAAATGGAGTAACTGAATTTCGGAAAGCTGATTTTGAAAAGAAATTCAATATGGTTAAATACAAAACTGAAGATGCTATAAAAGATTCAGATAAAATCACGAGCATTAAATTCAGCACGATCGACATGGAAAACGAGAAATTCAAATTTTGGAATGCGTTTATAGGAATGGGATATGACAAAGGACATTTTACATTTGAATGGAATCCTAAAATGCTTCCTCACATTTTAGAGCTTAAAGATTCTTATTACATCACCACTGATTTGGCTATAGCTTCGCATTTTAAAAGTAGTTTTTCTTGGACACTATACGATTACTTGAAAGCCTATTATGGTCTCTGGTACAAAGTTATTTCTAAAGATGATTTGATGGAGTTATTTGGAGTGAAAAATGTAAAAAGTTATCAGGATAATTCGGGACTGTTTAAAAAACGTGTTCTTGATGTAGCTATCAGTGAAATTAATGAACACACAGAATTAGAGATAAGTTATAAAGTCGAAAAAGAAGGGCGTTCAATTAGTGGATTCAGACTAGAATGGTCTAGTGGCATAAAGATAACAGGAGCTACAAAGAAGCAAATAAAAGAGCTTCAGGGCATTGTAGACATTGTTTTTGAGGACATGTTCCAGTACGTTAACATTAATGACGAAAATGATCGGCAGCGTGCAATCAATTTAATGCAAGAAGTTGAACAAATGCGAGAATTTACAGACGAATCCATTGGTATTACAAGTGAAAAAGCGAATAGTTTAATTCAAAAAGCTGTTTGGAATTTCAGAGAATTGAATCGGTTACTTGAAAAAAATCATAAACCTATATCACCTGAGTCTAGAAAGAAAGTAGAGTTTTATAACTGGCTTGAAGAAAGGGATTGATAAGAATGATTCGCTTTGAAGAAAGATAAATGTGAAGGCGAGGGGTCGAGAAAATGACTTTAAAAGAATATTACCAGCGTTATGAAACTATTATGAGTCTGCCTGTTAGTCCCATTGAAAGAGATAAAATGTTGTCGAGCCTTATGATGGACTTAGAAAGAGCATTTCAAATTCCCATGATTAAAAATGAAGGTTGGGAAAAAGAATATGCTGATGTCCATGCTTTATATTTTAAGGTTTCGACAAGCCGATCATTTTAATTTTCTTGTCATCGAAATTTTTGAGAATGGCCAGGTACATATCATTCATTAATTTTTTTAGAAAAAGCCCACTCAGGGATGAGCGAGGGCTTTTTTATTTTTTT
>CANLRI010000016.1 GCA_947493585.1 uncultured Planococcus sp.
CCATTCAGTGGTTAAGTTAATAAGGGCGCACGGTGGATGCCTTGGCACTAGGAGCCGAAGAAGGACGGCACTAACACCGATATGCCTCGGGGAGCTGTAAGTGAGCTGTGATCCGGGGATTTCCGAATGGGGAAACCCACTGTTCGTAATGGAGCAGTATCCATGTGTGAATACATAGCACATGAGAAGGCAGACTCAGGGAACTGAAACATCTAAGTACCTGAAGGAAGAGAAAGCAAATGCGATTCCCCAAGTAGCGGCGAGCGAAACGGGATCAGCCCAAACCAGAAGGCTTGCCTTCTGGGGTTGTAGGACACTCTATACGGAGTTACAAAGGAACGGATTAAGCGAAGCGACCTGGAACGGTCCGCAAGATAGGGTAATAGCCCCGTAGCTGAAAGTTCGTTCCCTCCAGAGTGGATCCTGAGTACGGCGGAACACGAGAAATTCCGTCGGAATCCGGGAGGACCATCTCCCAAGGCTAAATACTCCCTAGTGACCGATAGTGAACCAGTACCGTGAGGGAAAGGTGAAAAGCACCCCGGAAGGGGAGTGAAATAGATCCTGAAACCGTGTGCCTACAAGTAGTTAGAGCCCGTTAATGGGTGATAGCGTGCCTTTTGTAGAATGAACCGGCGAGTTACGATTGCATGCAAGGTTAAGGTGAGAAGCCGGAGCCGCAGCGAAAGCGAGTCTGAATAGGGCGAGTGAGTATGTAGTTGTAGACCCGAAACCAGGTGATCTACCCATGTCCAGGGTGAAGGTAAGGTAACACTTACTGGAGGCCCGAACCCACGCACGTTGAAAAGTGCGGGGATGAGGTGTGGGTAGCGGAGAAATTCCAATCGAACCTGGAGATAGCTGGTTCTCTCCGAAATAGCTTTAGGGCTAGCCTCAAGATAGAGAATCCTGGAGGTAGAGCACTGTTTGGACTAGGGGCCCATCCCGGGTTACCGAATTCAGACAAACTCCGAATGCCAGTGATTTATGCTTGGGAGTCAGACTGCGAGTGATAAGATCCGTAGTCAAGAGGGAAACAGCCCAGACCACCAGCTAAGGTCCCCAAATATCCGTTAAGTGGAAAAGGATGTGGCGTTGCTTAGACAACCAGGATGTTGGCTTAGAAGCAGCCATCATTTAAAGAGTGCGTAATAGCTCACTGGTCGAGTGACACTGCGCCGAAAATGTACCGGGGCTAAACGGATTACCGAAGCTGTGGATGGACATCGTAGATGTCCGTGGTAGGAGAGCGTTCTAAGGGCGTTGAAGTCAGACCGGAAGGACTGGTGGAGCGCTTAGAAGTGAGAATGCCGGTATGAGTAACGAAAGACGGGTGAGAATCCCGTCCACCGAATGCCTAAGGTTTCCTGAGGAAGGCTCGTCCGCTCAGGGTTAGTCGGGACCTAAGTCGAGGCCGATAGGCGTAGACGATGGACAACAGGTTGATATTCCTGTACCACCTCCCCGCCGTTTGAGCAATGGGGGGACGCAGAAGGATAGGGTGAGCGTGCCGTTGGTTGTGCACGTCCAAGTTGTGAGATGAGAAACGAGGCAAATCCCGTTTCTAGATACATCAAGCAGTGATGGCAAGAGGTTTACCTCAGAGTCCCTGATTTCACACTGCCAAGAAAAGCCTCTAGCGAGGCGGGAGGTGCCCGTACCGCAAACCGACACAGGTAGGCGAGAAGAGAATTCTAAGGTGAGCGAGTGAACTCTCGTTAAGGAACTCGGCAAAATGACCCCGTAACTTCGGGAGAAGGGGTGCTCTGGTAGGGTGAATAGCCCGAGAGAGCCGCAGTGAATAGGCCCAGGCGACTGTTTAGCAAAAACACAGGTCTCTGCAAAACCGTAAGGTGACGTATAGGGGCTGACGCCTGCCCGGTGCTGGAAGGTTAAGGGGAGTGCTTAGCGCAAGCGAAGGTGCGAACCGAAGCCCCAGTAAACGGCGGCCGTAACTATAACGGTCCTAAGGTAGCGAAATTCCTTGTCGGGTAAGTTCCGACCCGCACGAAAGGCGTAACGATCTGGGCACTGTCTCAACGAGAGACTCGGTGAAATTATAGTACCTGTGAAGATGCAGGTTACCCGCGACAGGACGGAAAGACCCCGTGGAGCTTTACTGTAGCCTGATATTGAATTTTGGTGCAACTTGTACAGGATAGGTAGGAGCCAGAGAACCCGGAGCGCCAGCTTCGGGGGAGGCGTCGGTGGGATACTACCCTGGTTGTATTGAACTTCTAACCCACAAGCCTTAGCGGCTTGGGAGACAGTGTCAGGCGGGCAGTTTGACTGGGGCGGTCGCCTCCTAAAGAGTAACGGAGGCGCTCAAAGGTTCCCTCAGAATGGTTGGAAATCATTCGCAGAGTGTAAAGGCACAAGGGAGCTTGACTGCGAGACGGACAGGTCGAGCAGGGTCGAAAGACGGACTTAGTGATCCGGTGGTTCCGCATGGAAGGGCCATCGCTCAACGGATAAAAGCTACCCCGGGGATAACAGGCTTATCTCCCCCAAGAGTCCACATCGACGGGGAGGTTTGGCACCTCGATGTCGGCTCATCGCATCCTGGGGCTGTAGTCGGTCCCAAGGGTTGGGCTGTTCGCCCATTAAAGCGGTACGCGAGCTGGGTTCAGAACGTCGTGAGACAGTTCGGTCCCTATCCGTCGCGGGCGCAGGAAATTTGAGAGGAGCTGTCCTTAGTACGAGAGGACCGGGATGGACACACCGCTGGTGTACCAGTTGTTCTGCCAAGAGCATCGCTGGGTAGCTATGTGTGGCCGGGATAAGTGCTGAAAGCATCTAAGCACGAAGCCCCCCTCAAGATGAGATTTCCCATTGCGCAAGCAAGTAAGATCCCTCAAAGACGATGAGGTAGATAGGTTCGGGGTGGAAGCGTGGCGACACGTGCAGCTGACGAATACTAATCGATCGAGGACTTAACCAACAAACTGAAACGCAAGTTTCCCCCAATGTCGATTTATCC
>CANLRI010000017.1 GCA_947493585.1 uncultured Planococcus sp.
TTTATTCGTCACTCATGTATTTCACAATTTGCTTTAGGCCCTCTTTGCTGATCCAGGCTTCGCCAATCCGAATGGCTCCTTCCGTCACTTTACCTGTCACGGCACAGACATAGCGTTGTCGATGAGGCTCGACGATAATTTGTCGATCGTTATGTGTGATATCGACCAAATCGCCTTCTTTTAGTTGGAAGCTTTCAAGGATTTTATTTAGAATCACAATCCGACCCAGCCGATTGATTCAATTAGTCTGTCTAGCTTCCCCCTTTAACTCCTTATGTACCACCTAAAATTTTCAAGTAAAGACAATCCTCTGTTATTTCTATCTATCCCCGTTTATCAATCTTGAAATGACGATTTTTGATTAATGTATAATGGATTTAAAAGAAAAAGACGTTCATTTCATTTCTGAAGAATGAATCTATAGGGGGCAAAAAAGTGGAACATAAAATTTTTAACACAGATGTTATATTAGTAGAAATTGAAAAAAATAAACCTTTCGGTAGTGGGACATGGTCTGAAACATGGAATTGGGAAATTACAATGGCTAACCATGAAGAAACCTATAAAGGAAAAGCTGTAGTGGATAGTAGGAAAATTAATCTTCCTTGGAGAGAATTAAAAAGCACGAACCCATTGACAGAAATGATTGAGGCTTGCAAATATTACATGGAAAATCATTAAAACGGTAAGCATCTCTCTTGATGTTTCTAATGTAGTTTTTAATTTATGATTTGCTTGCAGATCGATTTCAATAAATACATGATCAGAAAAGATAAAGTTCATCGAAGTTGCTAAAAGAGATGATAAATTTAAGAATGGAGTGTGTTTTGATGGAAGATAGATTCAAAGAATATCTACAAAAAGAAGGGATTAGCAATCCGGAAAATCCAACTAAATCCGATATAAAAAAAATACTGGCACTTCTATCCTCTTCAGCAATTACAGCTGATAATGCACTAGATGAAACTTTGATTAAAGAGTACTACAAATACCTTACAGGAGCGCTACCCAACATAATGAAGACATTGAGTGACTTAGCAGCTCAAAGTTTAGGGAAAGATGTTATAAGATCCTTAGAAAAAAGAATTGATGCACTGAATAAAAAATATGAAATTGAAAATAATCCAGAATTAATCGAAAAGATTCGGGAAGAACTATCTGAGGTATACGACAGAATAGAAAAAGAGGCGGACAAACAAAGAGATTGGCTAGGGAAATTGGCATTCGGCGCGATGGGCACAACTATAGTTCTTGGCGGAATTGCTATTAGTATCAAAAATAAAGAAGCCGGCAAAAAAATTATAGATGAGGGATTAAAAGCAATACAAAAGTAAGAAATTAGTGCTCTACAATTAAATGACGCAGTTGTTGAATAAATATTTTTAGAAAAGAGTGGTCTTGCTACTCTTTCTTTTAATTTTATCTTAATTTTAAACTTGGGATGAATGCAGATTATATGGGGAGTAAGTGAAATCGAATAAATTAGGTTCTGACATTCCTCCAATATCAATATAAGCAATTGAATTACTAAATAATCTGTCGCAAAATTAAAGCTAGGAGCAAATGTTATGAAAAGAATCGTAATTATACTTTTTTCATCCCTTTTGATGGTCGGAATCATTGTT
>CANLRI010000018.1 GCA_947493585.1 uncultured Planococcus sp.
GCCCGTGAGACAAAGGTACGCCATGATGAGTTCGTGTCCGTACAACTCATTGCCCGTGAGACAAAGGTACGCCATGATGAGTTCGTGTCCGTACAACTGGCGTAATCATGGCCCTTCGGGGCCATTGTTTCTCTGTGGAGGAGTCCATGACGAAAGATGAACTGATTGCCCGTCTCCGCTCGCTGGGTGAACAACTGAACCGTGATGTCAGCCTGACGGGGACGAAAGAAGAACTGGCGCTCCGTGTGGCAGAGCTGAAAGAGGAGCTTGATGACACGGATGAAACTGCCGGTCAGGACACCCCTCTCAGCCGGGAAAATGTGCTGACCGGACATGAAAATGAGGTGGGATCAGCGCAGCCGGATACCGTGATTCTGGATACGTCTGAACTGGTCACGGTCGTGGCACTGGTGAAGCTGCATACTGATGCACTTCACGCCACGCGGGATGAACCTGTGGCATTTGTGCTGCCGGGAACGGCGTTTCGTGTCTCTGCCGGTGTGGCAGCCGAAATGACAGAGCGCGGCCTGGCCAGAATGCAATAACGGGAGGCGCTGTGGCTGATTTCGATAACCTGTTCGATGCTGCCATTGCCCGCGCCGATGAAACGATACGCGGGTACATGGGAACGTCAGCCACCATTACATCCGGTGAGCAGTCAGGTGCGGTGATACGTGGTGTTTTTGATGACCCTGAAAATATCAGCTATGCCGGACAGGGCGTGCGCGTTGAAGGCTCCAGCCCGTCCCTGTTTGTCCGGACTGATGAGGTGCGGCAGCTGCGGCGTGGAGACACGCTGACCATCGGTGAGGAAAATTTCTGGGTAGATCGGGTTTCGCCGGATGATGGCGGAAGTTGTCATCTCTGGCTTGGACGGGGCGTACCGCCTGCCGTTAACCGTCGCCGCTGAAAGGGGGATGTATGGCCATAAAAGGTCTTGAGCAGGCCGTTGAAAACCTCAGCCGTATCAGCAAAACGGCGGTGCCTGGTGCCGCCGCAATGGCCATTAACCGCGTTGCTTCATCCGCGATATCGCAGTCGGCGTCACAGGTTGCCCGTGAGACAAAGGTACGCCGGAAACTGGTAAAGGAAAGGGCCAGGCTGAAAAGGGCCACGGTCAAAAATCCGCAGGCCAGAATCAAAGTTAACCGGGGGGATTTGCCCGTAATCAAGCTGGGTAATGCGCGGGTTGTCCTTTCGCGCCGCAGGCGTCGTAAAAAGGGGCAGCGTTCATCCCTGAAAGGTGGCGGCAGCGTGCTTGTGGTGGGTAACCGTCGTATTCCCGGCGCGTTTATTCAGCAACTGAAAAATGGCCGGTGGCATGTCATGCAGCGTGTGGCTGGGAAAAACCGTTACCCCATTGATGTGGTGAAAATCCCGATGGCGGTGCCGCTGACCACGGCGTTTAAACAAAATATTGAGCGGATACGGCGTGAACGTCTTCCGAAAGAGCTGGGCTATGCGCTGCAGCATCAACTGAGGATGGTAATAAAGCGATGAAACATACTGAACTCCGTGCAGCCGTACTGGATGCACTGGAGAAGCATGACACCGGGGCGACGTTTTTTGATGGTC
>CANLRI010000020.1 GCA_947493585.1 uncultured Planococcus sp.
TTGAGGTAGGCAATGATCTTATCGCCTTGTCCTTGGCGTCCACCATCGATGAGAATATCTTCGCCGCCTGGCATTTTAATGTAGGTGGCATCTCCTTGGCCCACGTTAATAAAATGGACTTTCATGGTTGGGGTGGCTGCGGATGAAACGGAAGGCATAAAAACGAATCCAGCCAATAGTGTAACCGACATAAGCATGCTGAGGATCCTTTTCAACACATCTCCTTCTTTCCTGTAAGTTATTTACATCTTCATCATATGCGAGAACCTCTCAATCGACAATCTATTTTTTATATAAATTTATCTAATCGAACCTAGTTTTACATTGACGACAGCACAAGCGCAACAGCATACAAAATGAGGGGCTACAGTCACTTTGTATAACGTGCATAAAATCATTTCGACTATCAGTTAAAATAGAATGAGTTTTCATTTATCAGCTATTGAAATCCAATTAGAAAGATTGAACAGTCCAGTTCTAATCTGGATCGAAAGCTTATTCTATAACAAAAAGAGAGAACTCAATTAGTTCTCTCTAAACTATTTTCAGTATGAGTTAAATAAATGAGCAGAGTTGGCTGGCAAAAGAGAGTACTTAAGAACTTGGAAAATAAGAAGTGAGATCATGTATTTCAAACAAAGAGCGATCATCATTTAATAAGACTTCGTAAGTGTATTCTTTTCCTTGCTGATTCTTTACGATGACTATATATCTTCCTTGACCGTAATTATACTTAGTACCTCCGTGGAATAGAGGCTCATTTTCATCATAAGATTTTAATACTTCTACAGCTGCATAATGGAAGACAGCCATTTCATTTTCTTTGTGCTCACTGCATAAATAAGCTGTTGCGCCAACAATGATTCCGACCATCAAAAGGGATGAAAAAAGTATAATTACGATTCTTTTCATAACATTTGCTCCTAGCTTTA
>CANLRI010000021.1 GCA_947493585.1 uncultured Planococcus sp.
CCACATCCATACCGGGTTTCACTTTCCAGCGGAAGGTCTTCATCGTCCACCTCCGGAGAACAGGCCACCATCACGCATCTGTGTCTGAATTTCATCACGGGCACCCTTGCGGGCCATGTCATACACCGCCTTCAGAGCAGCCGGACCTATCTGCCCGTTCGTGCCGTCGTTGTTAATCACCACATGGTTATTCTGCTCAAACGTCCCGGACGCCTGCGACCGGCTGTCTGCCATGCTGCCCGGTGTACCGACATAACCGCCGGTGGCATAGCCGCGCATCAGCCGGTAAAGATTCCCCACGCCAATCCGGCTGGTTGCCTCCTTCGTGAAGACAAACTCACCACGGTGAACAATCCCCGCTGGCTCATATTTGCCGCCGGTTCCCGTAAATCCTCCGGTTGCAAAATGGAATTTCGCCGCAGCGGCCTGAATGGCTGTACCGCCTGACGCGGATGCGCCGCCACCAACAGCCCCGCCAATGGCGCTGCCGATACTCCCGACAATCCCCACCATTGCCTGCTTAAGCAGAATTTCTGTCATCATGGACAGCACGGAACGGGTGAAGCTGCGCCAGTTCTGCTCACTGCCGGTCAGCATCGCCGCCATATTCTGTGCAATACCATCAAAGGTCTGCGTGGCTGCACTTTTTACCTGCGACATACTGTCCGTGGCGCTCTCTTCCCACTCACTCCAGCCGGACTTCAGGCCTGCCATCCAGTTCCCGCGAAGCTGGTCTTCAGCCGCCCAGGT
>CANLRI010000022.1 GCA_947493585.1 uncultured Planococcus sp.
GGGGCGGACGAGGGGAATTGAACCCCCGAGTGCCGGAATCACAATCCGGTGCGTTAACCACTTCGCCACGACCGCCACGCTATTATTTATGTATGGTATTAAATTTTCAAGAAAAACATGGGGCGGACGAGGGGAATTGAACCCCCGAGTGCCGGAATCACAATCCGGTGCGTTAACCACTTCGCCACGACCGCCATCATAATATTTTTAAAAAAATGGCAGGGGCAGTAGGAATCGAACCCACATCGGAGGTTTTGGAGACCTCTGTTCTACCGTTAAACTATGCCCCTAAAAACTGGTGGTGGGGGGCAGATTCGAACTGCCGAACCCGAAGGAGCGGATTTACAGTCCGCCGCGTTTAGCCACTTCGCTACCCCACCTAATGGTGCCGGAGAAAGGACTTGAACCCTCAACCTACTGATTACAAGTCAGTTGCTCTACCAGTTGAGCTACTCCGGCATGGAGAAAAAATATGGTGGGTCAGGACGGAATCGAACCGCCGACACTTAGAGCTTCAATCTAATGCTCTACCGACTGAGCTACTGA
>CANLRI010000023.1 GCA_947493585.1 uncultured Planococcus sp.
CGCCCGTAGCTCAATTGGATAGAGTACTTGACTACGAATCAAGCGGTTAGAGGTTCGAGTCCTCTCGGGCGCGCCATTTATATTCTATTATATAATATGCGGGTGTAGTTTAGTGGTAAAACCTCAGCCTTCCAAGCTGATGATGAGGGTTCGATTCCCTTCACCCGCTCCATCATTATTTTGAACCTTGAAAACTGAACAGCAAAACGTCAACGAAAGACGTCACGAGCGCCTTAGCGCGCGAACGGCTTTTGCGATTGTCGCCCTTGGGCGATCGGAGCAAGCAGCCATTCCGAACTTCGGTGTTCGTGACTTAATTACTGATCAGCTTCGGCAGATCAAGCGAATCGAGCGTCTTTCGAGACGGCGATACGCCAGCAACTATTGAGCAATC
>CANLRI010000024.1 GCA_947493585.1 uncultured Planococcus sp.
TGGTGACCCCTACGGGATTCGAACCCGTGTTACCGCCGTGAAAGGGCGGTGTCTTAACCGCTTGACCAAGGGGCCTTTATTTTGAACTTAAGATACTGGCGGAGAGCAAGGGATTCGAACCCTTGAGACGGTTGCCCGCCTACATGATTTCCAATCATGCTCCTTCGGCCACTCGGACAGCTCTCCATAATTGGCTCCGAAGGTAGGACTCGAACCTACGACCATCGCATTAACAGTGCGGTGCTCTACCACTGAGCTACTTCGGAAT
>CANLRI010000025.1 GCA_947493585.1 uncultured Planococcus sp.
TTGGACTTCTGCTTTTAAGCCCAGATAACTGGCCTGAATATGTTAATGAGAGAATCGGTATTCCTCATGTGTGGCATGTTTTCGTCTTTGCTCTTGCATTTTCGCTAGCAATTAATGTGCATCGATTATCAGCTATTGCCAGCGCCAGATATAAGCGATTTAAGCTAAGAAAACGCATTAAGATGCAAAACGATAAAGTGCGATCAGTAATTCAAAACCTTACAGAAGAGCAATCTATGGTTTTGTGCGCC
>CANLRI010000026.1 GCA_947493585.1 uncultured Planococcus sp.
GGACAGATGATTGGGGTGAAGTCGTAACAAGGTAGCCGTATCGGAAGGTGCGGCTGGATCACCTCCTTTCTAAGGAATATATCGGAACCGATTTTTCGGAATCGGGTTGACGTTTTGCGTTCAGTTTTGAAGGTTCACTCCTTACGGAGCACTTTCAAACTTGTTCTTTGAAAACTGGATAGATCGACATTGATTAAGAAACAAGCATCAAGTAGCGTGATCGCGTTGGCGATCA
>CANLRI010000027.1 GCA_947493585.1 uncultured Planococcus sp.
GCATCTTTCGTTGTGCGTTTCTTTTTTTCGGCCAACTTTTTCAGCAGCTTCTCTTTTTCTTTATCGAGTTCCGGATTTGATTCCGATGGTTCAACCGGTTCATCTTTGGAGGTGAACCAGTCCGGAAGTTTTTCTTCGCGTCCGGCCCAGCGTTCTTTCACCGGCTGCAGATCCGCAAACGTAATCCGTCCGCCAGCTTCATG